>CAVUIG010000019.1:0-344844 GCA_963741355.1 uncultured beta proteobacterium | reverse complement strand
CCAGGTTCTACTTGGATGTTCGAGATATTCCAAACGGTGCCAGGCGTGTAGCTCAGTTCTTGTGCGGTTGCCGGGAAGGTAAACACGGCGAAAGAGAGTAGGGCGGCGGCAAACTGTCTAGAAAGTTTCATGGCGTGCTCCCGGATGTTGTGTGCGCCGAATGGCTCGGCCAGAGGAGCATCACGCGGAATGGTTCCGTGGAAGAGGGTGCGGCTTAAAACGCATTGCTACCCAAGATTCCTCGCGGTGCAGTGGTGCGTTGGCGCCTAACGAACTGAGTTAAGCGGGCCCTGGCCATCGCGAGGCCATGCCAATCTGGGTCCGCTTGAACGCCGGGTTAGGCGTCGATTTCATCCGCAGAAAGCGAGTAAGCAGCTCGATAGAGCGCCAAAGAAGCGCTCGCGCACCGTGCGCCTTTAACTCTCTGAGGCTGAGTTCGGCACTTTCCAATTCAGCGACGGCGTCATACTCGTATCCCGTTGCCACCAGCGCCCAGTCGACACCCGCGTCGGCACCACGAATTTGTTGCTCCGATGTCATTGCTGCCGGAAGCGCGCCTCGCAGAAGGTGGACGCTGCCCAGCCCCGGTCTCAACGGGAGATGAGGCAGGACCTGACCGTCCAGCCATTCGATCAGTGCGCCGGAATCGGAAGTAGGCTTGAATCGGATTAGCAAGGAGTGGTGTCCGGTCCCAAACCCATACGATCTCTCGACCGAGCACAGGCCGCGGATCATGCCTCGGTAGTGGGTCATCATTTTCGAAGTCCAGGGCGTGGGATTGTTCAGGCGCTTTAAATACGTCTCTGACCCCAGTGTCTCAAGGCGCTCAAGCTCGTAGATCACGGCGTACCTCGGCGAGCCCTGAACCGAGACCCAGCGAGTGCCCCTCAGGAAGCCCGGGATCGAGAGACGCTCGGGAAGATGTTCATGCGTATGCCAATCGTCGTGTTCGCGGATGGCCGCCTCCTCGATGTCGAAGGTCAGGAGCATCGCCGCTTTGCCGAGCAGAGGCATAGACGAGTAGTTTTCTGGGTTGTTGGTCAGTTGGGAGATCGACGCCTAACGGAATAAGTTAAGCGGGCCAGCCGGCGACGGCGAAGCCGCACCGAGCCGGGTCCGCTTGAACGCTGGGTTAGGCAGCATGTGCTCATTGAACGAGCTTGCCGCCGAAAGAAACTCGGCCGACCGCAGCTGGCGAGTACTCAATGTGCACACAGGCGGCAGGACGACCGATAGCTTGTGCGATGGCATCGGTAAGTGCTGTGACTTCGGTCTGAAGCTCTGCCGCAGCAGATGGCTGGCGTTCGAGGATGGTAACGAAAACGGGCATTTCAGCGGCATCAACAGACGCCTCGTTTTCCGCGTACTCGTCACGACCGAGCGACCGCAAACGAACCCAAATTTGCCCAGGCGGTGAATTGACGACGCGACCGATGGCGTCAGCGAGCGACTGCGTGAGATTGTGCTCCAACGCGTGATCTGGGTCGACAACGAGTTCGACCGTAACGATTGGCATGCTGCCTAATGAACTAAGGTAACCGGCGACCCATGGCCGGCTCGAACCCGTGCCGGGGAGGCGTCCGTGTTGACCGCCGGGTTAGGGCTCGTTAGACAATTCATAAACTCAGGGCCCCCCAACACACGATGGCCTCCCCGCTAAGGAATAACCTTCTTGAAGGTTTCAACGCTCACGCCTTGCGGGACAACGCGCGTCACGCTTATGGTGTCTGGACTGTTTCCCATTTGCAGCGTGAAGATCCCGAACTGGATTTCAGGCTTCTCTCCGGTCACGACCTTCGCTGCGCGACGCTCTCCGCCCCCTTTTGACATCTGGAACAGCGGACCGTCGTCCCATGCGTAAATGACTATGGCTTTATCAATAGTTACTTCTTCGACTACCACAACCGCTTCCAATCGTCCGCTCCAGTTGCCGGACCATTTTCCGAGAAATGCGGCCAGATTTGCTGGCAGGCCAGGGGCAGGGGCGACAATCTTGATGTCACTTGGTAGCGGGATTTCTCCTTGAGCTGGAGCAGCAACTAGAGCGAGCAGCGATAGTCCCAAACTGAGCAGCAAGGCCGATTTCGTCATATCAAAATGCTCTGAGTTGGAGTCTTGGCGTTAGATTGGGTATGGACCATAGCGGCCTGGTACGGCTAGTGTGAGCTAGGCCCCACTCGACGTGGACGGTCCATCTGTGAATTCATCTACTTGCGGGTAGCTCCGCCAAAGCCAATGTCCGGCAAGATCACCTGGGATCAACCCCGCTAACATTCCCAACAGGTCTCCGAGCCAATAGCCTATTCCTCCAAGAATCCCGCCAACCAGCATGGCAAAAATCACGCAAGGCAGCGTACTCCATCTGGCGTTTGGCGGAATCTGCTCGAACATGGGCTTCAGGCGGCACTCTTCCCTCCCCTGAACCTCAGCGGCAAGGCGCTCAAGATTTTGTTCATTCGCTGACGCTACAAACTTGGCAATTTTCTCGTATTGCTCAACAGAGTCAAAAGTCTGCCGCCATTTCACGTCAGTGCCAGTATCCGTCGGCCGAAGTTCTATGGTGAGAAAGAAGTGGTGCCCGCTGAGATGTTCGATCTCAAACATTCTATCGGGAACGACTCGCGTGAAACGGCTCTCATTCGGATAGTCCTGCCCTTCCGGTCCGTGCATTGTCAAGAGCCATCTTCCGCCAGGCCTAAACTCAAATTCATGAATCGTGCTGGTGAATCCATCAGGACCCCACCATCGAGAGACTCGGACAGAATCGCTCATCGCAGCGAATACTTCCGAGGGACTTGCCTTCAGCAGTCTGTGCCGTGAGTCGGAGCGATTCTGGATCGGGTCCATGTGGGACCTCCGCGGATTGCAGTGGGGTGTTGGTGCCGCCTAACGAAACAAGCTAACCGGCGGCCCGCTGGGCGCATAGCCCCGCACGCGGGACGTCCGCGTTGAGCGACAGGTTAGGCGGCATTTGACTTGGCCAGTTGGGAAGCAATGAATTCAGACCACACCTCATCAGGTTGCCAAATCTCGCGAAGGAGAGCAAATGCGCGTTCTTCGGGCCAGCCCTCGCGCAAGCGGCGATAAAGCCCGAGAAACGCCGTGACCCGCATGTTCGCGGCGCAATGCACCCACACCCGATGATGTTTGTGGCGGTCCATGGCATCGAAGAACTTGACCAAGTCATTTTCTGTTGGGGCGGCGAACTGCACCGGAATGTGAATGTATTTAAGCCCGAGCTTCTGAACGGAAGATGCCTCGTCTTTCAACGAGTAGCGTGGGTCGTCGTGTAATGCCAGGTTGATTATGACGTCGTAACCCGCCTCCGCGATCGCAGCCAGCTGATCCTCGCGAGGCTGTCCTGACGTCGCGAGATCGGGCGCTGCTTCGCGATAGTTGTAGATCTCGCTGACGGAGTTGGCCATGGAGATGCCGCCTAACGGATCAAGCTAACCGGGACCCGACTGCGGAGACGAAGTGCCGCAGGCGGGGCGTCCGGTTGAACGCCGGGTTAGGCCACAACTCAGGATCCACGCGCATCACCGCCAGCCAAGCAAGACGCACGCAACCAACCCCGCGACGTGCGCTGACGCGCGCAATGCGGCGGCTAACACTGCCTCGCGCACATCAACTGCAGGGGTGCGTCCGCCGTATCGCATTGTTAGCTTGCCCACCCGCTACCGCTCGATGACTATAGCGTTTTCGGGCACGGTTTTCCATGTGACTGGTCTTTCGATCGCGAGGTCGCGGCTTGGCTGTTCGTCCCACACCTCGCTTCCATCAGTAAACCACAACTGTCCCTTTATGCTGATGAGAATGAACTTGCCCTTGGTCGCCTGAATGTCTTTTCGGTTGCTGGCATTGAAGTTCGTGAAATAGTCGACGCTCTTGCTTGGCGGAAGGACGGTTAACTGCCTCGACTTGAACGCTTCGATGAGACGCGCGCGCGATCTTGTATCTAACTTCTTGGGAACAATGGCCAGTTCATCAATAATCGTCCGATGGTCCAGATCCGAACCGCCCCACTGATTCGGATAAAAAACCATCCACTTGTCACTCAAGTCGACCCCGATTTCACGGGGGGTCTGATTTCGAAGTTCGACATGGATGAAGTAGTTCGGATGGTTCTCCTTCTCATAGAGATCGGTTTCGATTCGGACAGCCACCTTGTCAATGACGTCAACCCGGTTGTATTGAGCACAAGCAACGTGACTACACCCCAGTGCTATCAACGCGATAGTGATTGTCTTCATCCAGCATTCCCGGTGACGAACACGCGTTGCATATCGTTGGGGCCCAACGAAATTGGCTAACCGGCAGCCCGCCCGTGGGCGCAGCCCACGCATGCGGGACGTCCGTGTAGAACAACAGGTTAGGCCACATCATTTCAACTGCGCAAAATAGTTGGCGAGGGCTTCGATGTCCGTGGTATTCAGAGAAACCGCGGGCGCCGCATTCGAGCCTCGCCATGTTTTCGTTTGCCGGCCGAAACGCTTGGAGCTGAGCCATCGAATAGCCAACTGCCTGGCCCGCCAAGCGAGGTACGATACTTGTTGCGTTCTGTCGGCGAGGTGACATTTCCGCAGCCAAGCTCCGCGGCTTTGGTCCGCCCTGATGCTACCTTATTCGAATCAACCTGATACGCGACGCTCGGGACCTTCTGCACCGGAAAGAGCAGAAATCTCGCGCATGTCGCGATCCGACAGATTGGCAGCGAAAGGGGGCATTCTCTGCCGGTCCGACCGCGGTCGTCCTTGTACGCTTTGAGCTGAACGTAACGGTATTCTGCGGGTTGTCCCTCCAACATGGCATTTCGGCCAACCGATGCTGAGGCTTATGGCACGCCATGCAGATTTGAGCTTTCGTTCACCCGCCAAAGCGTCGGCCAACACCTGCCGGACAGAGCCCAAGGACCATTATCGCGTAGACAATTTGTCTCACTGGCGCCTCCGTATGTGCTCGATGCGGCCTAACGAAACAAGTTAAGTGACCCAGACGGCGCTGGCGAAGCCACGCCGATCTGGGTCCGCTTGAACGCAGGGTTAGCCGTCTGGTAGGCAAGATTAAAGTCTTCTCCGCGATTCAACGACTCCATCAAAGCAAGAGTCCTTGGCTTCCCACGTGTGTGAGCCAAGCCCGCAATTCATGACCTGCTGCAGCATAGACGGGGTTGAGTTCCGGCTCGCCCTTCGCCTTGCGCTCAACATTCTTGTCTTCGCCATAGCGGTGAACGGCGTCAAGCCATTGCCACAATGAATTTAGCGCGTGCAATTCCTCGGGGGTGGGGCGAGGGGTTTCTGAGGTGACCAAGAACTGCCAATGTTCTTCGGAGTGTTCCGGGGCCTCGCTCACCGTAACAGCGACCCCCTCATCAAACCATTGGGGCATATGCCACCATGCGAGAAGAGTAAGACGGGAGCGCATTTCCGCGTGCGACCATTCATGAGCTAGAAAATGCCAGTTCAACCCACGCGGCGAAAGGAGGATGCGGTCACCGTAGACCTTAGCCACAGAACCTCTTCCTCCGAACGCTTCATAGCAGCGCTCGCTGACGCATGCGTAAACCATGGGATGCGAGTGCACGCTTCCATAGGCGACACGAATGGCTTCTTCTGCCCGTTCCATTGCATCGCGGAGCTTGGTGCGTGTCGCTTCATCTGCGCTACGTTCACGTAGATGTTCGAGGAAACCGAGATCAAGCCGAAGCCCTCCGGGACGAAGAGCTTGCCCTTTGGAGAAGGCTGCATCCGCCGACGAAAAATAGTGAGAGCAGAAGGATGGTAATCCGCAGACGTTGCATGGGATTAGTGCGAGACGGCTAACGTACCAGTTAACCGGCGGCCCTGGGCCTGCGCGAAGCGCTGCCGACGGGCGTCCGCGGTTGACCGCCGGGTTAGGCCGCAGCAACCCGACGATATACGCGGCCTTGGCTTCACCATTTGGCTGGGTCCGAAGCGCACCGGCAAGACCTTGTAGCTCGTTGTCCGTGATCAAACGGGACCAAAGTTTTGCGTAGTCTCGGAATTCTTGAGTTCGTTCTTCGCGCAAGACGAGATCAGAAAAGTGTTTGTGCAGTCGGGATCGTTGTTCCGGCGTAACGGCAACGTGCTTCAGTCGCCTGCTCAGAAGTGTACGGACAAAACCGGAATAGGACCCGATGTAACGGAGTTCAATGTAGCGTATGGCCAGTCTGCGACGCAGGCGGGATCTCCGAGCAGCACGCCATCGGCAATACGGTAAAGCGCCTGACGATACTGAAGCCATGCGTTGCGCTCGGGTAGCCAAGCGGGGGCGCCTGGCTCCGTTGCGTCCGGGCCTCGGAGATCGAACGTCCCGCCAAGAAGCGCGTGCTGATCTATGATTTCGTCCGCACGCCATCCTTTCGGCACGCCGTGATACACCTCAAGCGGGATGGCCCGTCCGCGATGTGTCCAGATCATTGCGGCCTAACGGATCAAGTTAAGCGGCCCAGGCGGCGTTGGCGAAGCCATGCCGATCTGGATCCGCTTGAACGCCGGGTTAGGGCACAGATTTTCGTAGCCGAAGAACGCGAATACATGGCTGCACCCAAGACCCAGTGCGAAGGTTGCGCCGCCAAGAGTAAGCCAAAAAATTGCCGGACGGGGCTCGGCGAGGGCACCGACGCCGAACGCCAAAGTCGCCAACGAAAACATCAGCGGGTAGAGCCAACGATTGGTCGGCGCGAGCACGACGGACAGAAGAACGATAACCCCGACTGTGACCAAGATAGCCAGAATGAGCCACGGCGCAATGTAGCTAACCTCGGGCCGTATCCACCAAGCTTTGCCGAGAAGCCAGGAGAAATAGGGAACCCCTGCGGCAAAGGCCAGAATTGCACCGATGGCGTTGGTGAGAAATTGCCTCGGATTCACGACCGCGCCCTAACGTACCAAGCTAACCGGCGGCCCGCTGCCGGGGCGCAGACCCGCATGCGGGACGTCCGCGTTGAGCGACAGGTTAGGCATCGGCCCTCAGGACAAAGAGCGCTCTGACACGCGGCCGGACGAGATAGTAAATGAGGATCGTGCCAACCGGTAAGCCAATGAGCGTAGTCGGATCGCTTCTCAGAACAGCGGTTACGGTGTCACCGATAAGGTTCACCGTCAGAACACCGATCGCGAGCAGGTAGCCGGAGAGCCAGCGCCTCCACAATCCCACCGCAGAAATTGCGCACGCTAGGCAGACCGTTGCCAAAAGGCAAACTGCCCACAGACCCATCCTCGAAAATGCGACACGAGCTTCGGGATTCATTCGCCAAAGAACCTCGAGCGGACCGCCTGCAAGAGGCCAAGCTCGAAGTAGCTAGGCCGCTCATGCAAAGCCCTCGAACACAAAGAATGCAGCTATCGCGTGAATTCCCAGAGGCGTTCGCGAACTCCGCACCGATGCCTAACGGACTCAGTTAAGTGGCCCAGACGGCGGTGGCGAAGCCACGCCGATATGGGTCCGCTTGAACGCCGGGTTAGGGGAAACATCGATCATTTAGCCGCACCCGCCTTCGATCTTGTGTTTGACTTCGGTCAGCTCGGCCAATAGGCCATCAATATCGTTCAGGTCTCGCAACTTCTCCGCTGGGTACGCTATGTAGCCCTCCGCAAGTTCTTCGGTTTCGGTGGAGCGATACACCGGTATGTATTTGAATAGATATTGGGTCGTTTGGATTCCGGCGTCATCGGACACCTGCTCGGTTCCTGCGTATGCGTACGAGGCAATCTTTGGTTTGGTCAGCGTTACGTCTGAATAGGTCACCATGAAGTAGAACCGACCTTCGACCAGGTTCTCGGGACGCTGCACCTGTTTCCCCTAACGGACTAAGTTAAGCGGGCCAGACGGCCATGGCGAAGCCATGCCGATCTGGGTCTGCTTGAACGCCGGGTTAGGGGGCAGAGGCATCACTATTTTTCAAGCCCCATCTCAGTTGCGACTTCGGATGCCGTCTGGCTTAACGTGCGTAGCCTATTGCGTTTGAACTCAAGCCACTCTTCGAGCGAATGGCGTTCACCAATTGAGTGCTTCGCGAGTAGGCGGATGCACCACAAATCAATGCCGAAAAAATCTGCGGCGCTCATGAGCATTCCGAGATTGCCATGAAGCGAACGGATAGCTTCAGCAGACCAAGAAGGCAGAATCCTTGACACGATTATCCATTTCACCTCTGGCATCGTTGATCGGGAAAGGAAGCGGCCCACTTCCTCGGCGTATGGTTCGCCGAATCGAGCGAAGAAGTCGGCGAAAATTTCGCTCACCGGAGAACCAAGAGTCTTCAGCTGCCGGAGCATCTCCGGCACGACCGGAGCGAGCTCCGAGGCTCCGAGCGATACGAGTTCCTCCGCCGATTGCGCGTCGTGAGCGCTCTTTGGCATCAGTTGACGCAATTGCTTGGCGTCCACGTTCTGCCCCCTAACGAAACAAGTTAAGTGGCCCAGACGGCGCTGGCGAAGCCACGCGGATCTGGATCCGCTTGAACGCCGGGTTAGGCCCCGCGCGACCTGCGCTATTTGTGGGTAACACGGAGCCTCCTGGCTCGAACCTTCGCGAGCACCCACGCGAACGCCACAACCATCGCCGCAACCACAAGCGCGAAGAAGGCTGCAACGTATAACGTATACCAGAGCCCCAAGCTGTCGGACTGGTTCGTAGACTCCAAGTGGCGGGCAAACAAGAACATGAACGGAAACGCCACCACAAGAGCAACGAGGAACGTGAGCTTCGAGCGGCGCATGTTTGTAGACGTGGGGCCTAACTAGAAGTAGGGACCCGAAAATCCGGGATTAAATGGCGCGAAGACGACGGGAAACAATGCGACATCATCCGTTTGGCCGATTGAGGGTGCATGGAGAAGGGCCGAATAATCAACGCGGCAGGTTGAAAAGAGGGCGCCTAATGGCCGCGGGCAATGCCGTCGTATCCGCCGTTCCCGAGCATGCTCCCCCCTTGCTCGACCGCGTTCGGAACAAGATCCGGGTCAAGCACTACAGCATTCGCACCGAGCAGTCCTACGTCGACTTCATTAAACGCTTCATCGTCTTTCACGGCAAGCGCCACCCGGACACGCTGGGTGCGCCCGAGGTCGAGGCGTTTCTGACGCACCTGGCGGTCGACGGCCATGTGTCGGCCGCGACGCAGAACCTCGCCAAGAGCGCGGTCCTGTTTCTCTACCGGGAGATCCTCGAACGTGACCTGCCCTGGCTTGACCACGTCGAATGGGCGAAGACGCCCACGCACCTTCCGGTCGTGCTGACGCGCGAGGAGGTGATGCTGATCCTGCGTCGCCTGCACGGCGTTCACGCGCTCCTGGGGCGGCTCCTCTACGGCACCGGCATGCGGATCATGGAGGGCGTCCGCCTGCGGGTGAAGGACGTCGATTTCGCGCGTCGCGAAATCCTGGTCCGGGACGGCAAGGGCTTCAAGGATCGCGTGACGATGTTGCCGCGCAGCATCGCGCGGCGTCTGCACAGCCATCTCGCCGACGTGCGCGAGCAGCACGAGCTCGACCTCGCGGATGGCTTCGGTGAGGTGTGGCTGCCGTTCGCGCTCTCGCGCAAGTACCCGAATGCGGGCCGCGAGTGGCCGTGGCAATACGTGTTTCCCGGCGGCGCGCCGCACGCGCCGATCCGCGCGGCGGGGCCGAGCGCCGGCATCACGTCAGCGATCAGATGTTCCAGCGCGCGATGCAGCAGGCGGTGCGGGACGCGGGCATCGCCAAGCTGGCGACACCGCACACGCTACGGCATTCGTTCGCCACGCATCTGCTCGAGTCGGGGTACGACATCCGCACGGTGCAGGAGCTCCTCGGGCACGCGAACGTCAGCACCACGATGATCTACACGCACGTGCTGAATCGAGGCGGGCACGGCGTCCGCAGCCCGCTCGATAAGAAATGACGCGATGCGTTGGCGCGCCGACGCGGGCGTGCCGCACGCAATGGACCCGCTGATTCGCGCGGCGGCGTTGCCTCCGCGCGCGCCGGAAACGCCTATTTCGGGCAGTCGCCCGTGCGCTTCGCGACGACGGCCTCGTCGGTGGGCTGGCCGTTGGTCGTGCCGGTCACGCGTACGCTGTAGGCGGAATCACCCGCCACGGTCATCACCGATGTCGTCTTGGAATTGATCAGGGCGGATCCGGACTTGATCGCGCACGTCACGTCGAAGATGTATTTGTCGCCGTCCTGCCGCACCGGCGAGAAATTGCAGCCCGCGGCGGTCAGCATGGCGTTCTGGTCCTTCATGTCCGCGGTGGGATTGGCGCACTGGTTGATGACGCCCATCTCGCGGCCGTTGACGGTTCGGTCGAACTGCCACATTCCGCGCTTCAGAGTCGGCAGCTCCTCGGCGATTGCCGCCGTGGCGAACAGCGCGACCGCAACAAAAGCGAATGCGGGCGCGACGCGCACGAACGCGTGCCGCCGGAGGGGCGGGCTCGAAAACGACATGAATTTCTCCTGCATGCTGCGAGGATCGTGTGATCGCACCGATGCCCGCGCCCTGCCGTTCCGCCGGCAAGCGGATCGGGTCAGGGGGTCTCGGTGGTCGAGTCGGGTGCGGGCGCCGGAGTCTCGTCGGCGGGCGGCGCGTGGCGCTCCTGCCGCTTCTTGAGCTTCTCTTCCTTCTTGCGCTTCTTCTCGAGCTCCTTCTGCCGCTTTTGATATTCGAAGTTCGGTTTGGCCAACGGTGCGCTCCCCGGTCGAGTGAATGGACGGCGCGACGGGCCGGGCCGGCGTGACGCCGGCGGGCGTCCCCGCGTGGCTAGGATGATACGCTGTCGCCCGGACCGCCACGCCCCGGACATGTCCCTGCCGCGAACCCTTCTCCTCGCCGCCGCGGTCGCCGCCCTGGCGGCCTGCACGACGGCGCCGAAGTCGCCGGGAACCCCTGCCTCGTCGGCCGCGCCACCGGCCGGATCGACCCGATTCTACAAAGGGGACGGCCCCGGCGAGAACGCGCCCGCCAACGTCGACGCGATTCCCGACGCCGAGCCGCGGCGCGAGGCGCTGCACCGCTTCGCCAATCGCCCGTATTCCGTGTTCGGCCGCGAATACGTGCCCGCGACGTCGTTGCGCCCGTACCGAGAGCGCGGCGTCGCGTCGTGGTACGGAAAGATGTTCCACGGCCAGAAGACCGCGATCGGCGAGACCTACGACATGTACGCGATGACGGCCGCGCATCCGACGCTGCCGCTGCCGTCCTACGCCCGCGTCACCAATGTCGCGACCGGCAAGAGCGTCGTCGTGCGCGTCAACGACCGCGGGCCGTTCCTGCACGACCGGATCATCGATCTCTCCTACGCCGCCGCGATGAAGCTCGGCATCGGCCAGAAGGGCAGCGGCGAGGTCGAGGTCGAGGCGATCATCCCCGGCGAAACGGTGCTGGTGGCCGCAGCGCCGTTGCCCTCCGTCGCCTCGGCGCCCGCCGCGCCGCAGGCGGCCGGCACGCCCGCCTCGGAAGCGCGCGCGACGGTGCCGGTGACGAGTGCCGACGGGGGGTTCTCGGTCCAGCTCGGCGCCTTCGCGAGCAACGCGAACGCGCAGGAATTCGTCGCGCGCCTGGCGAACCAATTGGCGCCGGTGGGCGTCGAAGCGAAGGTGCGCCAGTCGGGAGGGCTGTTCCGGGTGTTCGTCGGGCCCTATCCGACGCGCGACGAGGCGAAGCGGACGGCGGACCGGCTGCGCGAGGCGCTCGGCCTGCCGTCGGTGATCGCCGTGCAATGACGAAGGGGTCGCGGCGCGATGCCGCCGAATCGTTGCCGAACAAGAACAGCGAACAGACGAAGAACAGATCGCATTGATGCCGTACCCGCTATCCGTCAGCCGATGTCCCGCAAGCCGCAATTCGCCGTGCGCTGACCCGGAACCGCGTTGGCATTCGTTATAATTGCGCGAACGTCCTGCGCGCACGTCGCCATTCGGAGACAGCGCGATGCAAAACACGCCGGCCGCATGACTTCCCCACTCCGCGATTCGAGGCTTCCCTTGCAACGCGCTTTCCTTCTCCGCCGGCTGATTCGCTGGCTCGGCGCCGGCATCGTGGCGATGCTCGTGATCACGAGCCCGGCGCAAGCGCAGCTCACCATCGAAATCGTCGGCGGCGCGGGCACCGCGATCCCGATCGCGATTGTGCCCTTCGAGAGCGAGCCCGCCGCCCCGTCGGGGCTGAGCTCGGTCATCGGCGCCGATCTCGCGCGAAGCGGGCTCTTCCGCCTGGTCGACGATGCCGGGATCGCGCCGCGCCCGTATCGCGGCGAGGACGTCCGCAGCGCCGACTTCCGCGCCCGCGGCGCCGATGCGGTCGTCGTCGGGTCGGCGCGCGCGCTGAGCCGACGGCCGCGTCGACGTGCGCTTCGCGCTGGTCGACGCGGTGAAGCAGGTCCAGCTCGCCGGGGTGAGCTACGTCGTCACGCCGGCGCAGCTCCGCGCGACCGCGCACAAGATCGCCGACGTCATCTACGAGAAGATGACGGGCGACGCCGGCGTGTTCTCGACGCGAATCGCCTACATCACCAAGCAGGGGACGCGCTTCGAGCTCATCGTCGCCGACGCCGACGGCGCCAATCCGCAATCGGTGGCGGGGTCGAACGAGCCGCTCCTCTCGCCGTCATGGTCGCCCGACGGCACGCGTCTCGCCTACGTCTCCTTCGAGAGCAAGAAGCCGGTGGTCTACGTCCAGTCGCTCGCGACGGGGCAGCGCCAGGCGATCGCGAACTTCCGCGGCAGCAACAGCGCGCCGGCGTGGTCGCCCGACGGCCGCCGTCTGGTGGTGACGCTGTCCAAGGAGGGCGGCTCGCAGCTCTTCCTCATCAACGCCGACGGCAGCAATCTCACCCGTCTCCTCACGTCGCCGGGCATCGACACCGAGGCGAACTTTTCTCCCGACGGGCAGTCGATCCTTTTCTCGTCCGACCGCGGCGGCACGCCGCAGATCTACCGCCTCAATCTGTCCAGCAGGGCCGTGGAGCGCGTGACCTTCGATGGCAGCTACAACGTCTCGCCGCGCGCCACACCCGATGGCAAGGGCATTGTGTTCGTGCGCCGCGATGGCGGCCGGTTCATGATTGCCACACACGATTACGCGACGCGGCAGGAGCAGGTCCTGACGCAGGGACCGTTCGACGAAAGCCCCAGCGTCGCGCCGAATTCCAAGCTCATCATCTACGCGGCGCAGCAGGGGGGGCGTGGTATATTGGCCGCGGTATCCTCCGACGGCCGAGTGAAGACGCGGCTCGTGTCACCTGCCGCCGACGTGCGTGAACCGGCCTGGGGTCCGCTTCCGCGCTGACCGCCCGCCGCCAACTCGAGGAGATATCAAAAATGCGCAAAATCATCATCGGAGCGGCCCTGCTCGTGCTCGTCGCCGCATGCTCGTCCACGCCTGAGAAAACCGAAGCGCCGGTCGAGGAGCGCGCGGTCACGCCGGCGACGACCCCGGGCGCCACGACGAGCGGCGCCACCACGTCCGGCGTCACCGGCACCGCATTGCCGACGCTGCACAAGGATCCGAACAATATCCTCGCGAAGCAGCGCAGCGTGTACTTCGACTACGACCAGTTCGTGATCAAGGACCAGTACCGCCCGATGCTCGAGGCGCACGCCAAGTACCTGCAGTCGAACAAGGGCCTCAAGATCACGATCCAGGGCAACACCGACGAGCGCGGCACGCGCGAGTACAACATCGCGCTGGCACAGAAACGCGCCGACGCGGTCAAGAAGACGATGCTCATCATGGGCGTCACCGAGATCCAGATCGAGACGGTGAGCTTCGGCAAGGAAAAGCCGCGCCGCGAAGGCCACGACGAGACGTCGTGGGCCGAGAACCGCCGCGCCGACATCGTGTATGTGGGCGAATAATTGAGACGCATGAGCGAGCAGGGCGAAGCCAGCGACGCGCGCGACGGCGAAGCGGCCGAACGTCGCCGTGCGCGAACGGATCGCTCTCGCAAGCGAGCGGAGGCCGCGCCGAGGCCGTCGCGATCGTCCGCGACCGTTGACGAAGGCTGTCGCGAGTGACTCCCCGCATCCCGTTTCGGCAGGCCGTCGCCGCCGCGCTCCTCGCGGTCGCGTTGCTCGCGCTGCCGGCGCGCGCGGCGCTCTTCGACGACGAGGAGGCGCGCAAGCGCATCGCCGAGACGAACGCGAAGCTCGCGCAGATCCAGAAGCAGCTCGATGAGCGCGTCACGGCGCTCGAGTCGCAGGTCAAGAGCCAGGGCCTCGTCGATCTCCTCAACCAGGTCGAGCAGCTCAAGTCCGACGTCGCGAAGCTGCGCGGCCAGGTCGAGGTGATGACCTTCGAAGTCGAGCAGTCGCAGAAGCGCGCGCGCGATCTCTACGTCGATCTCGACACGCGGCTGCGCAAGCTCGAGGGCGGCCCCGGCAGCCCGGCCGCGGGCGATGCGTCGCCGGGCGCGGCAGCGGCGGCCAGCGCGCCGCCTGCGGTGGCGGCTCCCGCGAACGAGCAGCGCGCCTACGACACGGCGCTCGACCAGTTCAAGGCCGGCAACTACGCGGGCGCGATCGCCAGTTTCTCCGCGTTCGTGAAGGCGTATCCGAAGAGCCCGCTCGCGCCGTCGGCGCAGTACTGGAGCGGCAACGCGCAGTTCGCGCAGAAGGATTTCAAGGGCGCGATGGCCACGCAGCAGAAGCTCGTCGCCACGTGGCCGGACAGCTCGAAGGTGCCCGACGCGCTCCTCAACATCGCGACGTGCCAGTTCGAATTGTCCGACACGGCCGGCTACCGCCGCACGCTCGAAAGCCTGGTCGCGCGCTTTCCGCAGTCGGATGCGGCCGCCAAGGCGCGAGCGCGGCTCGCCGCGCGCTGAGAAGTCCGCGCCGGTCGCGCGCGCGAAGCACGCGCCGGTGAATTCGGCATCCCCCTCGTCATTCGCGCAGCGCGTCTGTCGCTGGCAGAAGGCGCACGGCCGCCACGATCTGCCGTGGCAGAACACGCGCGACGCCTACCGCATCTGGCTCTCCGAGATCATGCTGCAGCAGACGCAGGTGGCGACGGTGATCCCGTACTACACGCGCTTCCTCGCGGCGTTTCCGGACGTGGGCGCGCTCGCTGCCGCGACCGAGGATCGCGTGCTGGAACACTGGAGCGGGCTCGGCTACTACCGGCGCGCGCATCATCTGCACGCGGCGGCGAAGGCGGTCGTCGCGAGGCACGGCGGCGAATTCCCGCACGACGTCGACACCATTGCCGCGCTGCCCGGCATCGGCCGTTCCACCGCGGCGGCGATCGCCGCGTTCGCGTTCGGCGCGCGCGCGGCGATTCTCGAAGGCAACGTGAAGCGCGTGCTCGCGCGGCACCGCGGCATCGAAGGCTATCCCGGCACGCCGGTGGTCGAGCGCGCGTTGTGGAATGAAGCCGACGCGCTCTTGCCGTCGCGCGACGTGCGCGCGTACACGCAGGGACTGATGGATCTCGGCGCGACGGTGTGCACGCGAGCGGCGCCGCGGTGCGACGCATGCCCCGTCGCGCACGACTGCGTCGCGCGCCGCGACGATCGCGTGCAGGAACTGCCGTCGCCGCGACCGAAAAAGACGCTGCCGCAACGGGCCGTGCGCGTGCTGGTGCTGGAGCGCGCCGGCATGATCCTGCTCGAGAAGCGTCCTGCCGCCGGCATCTGGGGCGGGCTGTGGAGCTTTCCTGAATTGGATCTCGACGCGGATGTCGCCGCGCATTGCCGCGCGCAATTCTCAGTGGCCGTTGCGGCGGGGGAAGTGCTGCCGCCGATCGAGCACGGCTTCACGCATTACCGCCTGACCCTCCATCCGCAACGCATCGCGGTGCGCACCTGGCCGCCACGTGCCGAAGCGCCCGGCCGCCTGTGGTTGACGCGCGACGACGCGCTTCATGCGGCGCTGCCGGCGCCCATTCGCAAGCTCGTGCGCTCGCTCTGATCGCCCTGAACGCAAGCTTCCTCGGCGCATTCGAACATTCGCGCCGGTGGATGATGCCGGCGGTTCAGCGCGGCGCTTTCCAGTCGCGCAGATCCGGCGGCAGAAGCCGTTGCGCGTCCGGATGCGCCGTGCGGAACGCCGCGAGCTCCTTGTCCGCCGCGACGTAATTCTTCTCGGCGATCAGCCGGCGAATCAGCGTGATCCAGTCGGGCACGGCCAGCTCCGGATGCTCGGCCACGCGCGCGTCGACCGTGCCCGCCGGGGCGGCCGCCTGCATCGCGGATTTGCCTTGCGTCGACGCCTGCGCGTCCTGCTCGCGACGCAGTTGTGTCGAGTCGGTCACCGCGGCGCCACGGTCACCCGTGCTTTGCGCCGGCGCGGTCTTCAATTTTGCGAGGGGCGCAGCACGATTGTCGGCGTCAGGCTTGGGTGCCTGCGCCTTGTCGCTCGGCGGTTCGGGTACGGAGGGCGCAATGGCACCTGCCGCGGCCGGCGCGCGGCCCGACACCGCGTCGCTCGCCGCTTCGCGCTTGGTGGGTGCCGCCTGTCGCATCGCGCTCTCCGCGGGGAAGGGCTCCGCGACGCGCGGGGGCGCGACCTTCGAGGGGCGACTGGAGCGGCTCGGAGGGGTGCGTCGGCGCGCCACTTGCCGTGGGGGAAGCGGCCTCCTCGGCGGCGCGCATGGGCGCGACGTTCGCAGCGGGCGCGCCGGCGGGTTCCTCGAAGCGCTTTGACGCCGGCGTCACGGGCGGGGCGGGTGCGGGTCGAGCGGGTCCGGCATCTCGCTTGCGCTCGGGGGCCGCGTCCTTGCGCGTGCCTTGCTGCTCTGAAGTCGTCAACCGGCGCAGGCTGGGCGGATGGCGCGGCCGATTGCGTTTGCGCTTCCTTGCGATCGGCGCTGCCGCCGCCCGACGCGGCGGGAGCGGACATCGCCCGCGCTTTTTCCTCGGGCGGGGCGATTTCGTTCGACGCGGCGGCGGCCTGTTTCTTCGTGGCTTCCGCTTGCCGCGCGGCACTCGTAGCCGGCATGTCCGACACGACGCCGCCGTCGCGGCCGGGCGCGCCGATGCGCTCCGGCGTGACGAGCTGCAACAGTCCGACGGCGAGCGCGCCCAGCGTCGCGGCGACCGCGAGCGGCCGCCACCAATTCATCGGCTTCGACCTGCGTGGGCGCGCATCGCCCGCGCCGCGCCCACCTGCGGGCCGGCGCCGACCTCGCGTCGCGCCGCCGCGCGCACGGCGGCATCGAGCGCGGCGGACGGCTCCTCGCGCGACAGCGCGCGCCACGCGTCGTCGAACGCGGGATCGCGCGGAAGGTCGTCGTCGGGCGGTGCGTGGGTGTGGTCATCGAAGGTCTTCGAGTTCGGCGCGCAGCTTGGTGAGCGCGTAGCGGATCCGGCTCTTCACGGTCTCGACGCCGGCGCCGGTGATCGTCGCGATCTCGGCGAGATCGAGGCCGCCTTCCTGGTGCAGCAGGAACGCCTCGCGCTGCGCCGGCGGGATCGTGGCCAGCGCGGCGGCGAGCCGCGCGCCGATTTCGCGCGCGCCCGCACGGACCTCGGGCTCGTCGTTGCGCGCGCCCGGAATCGCGTCGATCGGATCGTCATCGTCGTCGATCGCATGCACGAGCTCGACGCGCCCCGTCGCGCGCCAGTGATCGACGACGCGGTTGTGCGCGATCCGGTAGAGCCACGTCGCGAATTTCGCGCTCGGCGCGTAGCTCGCGCGGGCGCGGATCACGTTCATCCAGACATCCTGGAACAGTTCGTCGGCGGTGCCCGCGTTGCCGCAGTGGCGCAGCAGGTACCGGTACACGCCGCCCTTGTGCCGCGCATAGAGCCGGTCGAAGGCCGCCGCGTCGCCGGACGCATACCCTTGCATCAGGTCTTCGTCGCCGGAGGCGTCGCGGGCGTCGGGGGCACGTGCGGGCGCGGGCATCGCCCGCGAGTATGCGGGCTGCCCGCGACCCCTGCAACACGCGCAGTGCGCCGGTCAGCGCGGCGGATCCGGCACGAAGTTCGGCCACGCCGGAAACGGATTCGGCGTGCGCGCGACGTAGGGGCGCGGCAGCACGCCCATCGCAACCAGATTCTCGCGGCGGTCGTAGTGGATCGCGATCGTCTCGTTCGGCGTCGCGCTTTCCCGCTCGAACGCGACCATCTGGGTCGGCGACTCCTCGCTGCGGCCGTGGCCGGTGCCGAGCTTCGCGAGCGGCTGGGCGGCCGGCGGCGTCGGCATGCCGCGGTCGGCGCGGGAGCGCTCGTTGACTCTGCGCCTCGCTGCGCACGGCGCCTTGCGCGGCTTCGCGCTTCTGGTCGTACGATCCGCCGCTCGCCGCTTCCTCGGCGCTCTGCATCCGGCTCACCTTGTCCTTCCACGAGATCACCGGCGCCTTCTCGCGGAAGAACGCGACGCCGATCACGCCGACGTTCTCCGGACGGCCGGTGCGCGTCGCGTAGGCGTCGGGGAGCTCGGTGAAGTAGAACGCCGCGGTGCGCTCCATGCTCTTGCGCCAGCCGGTGATGTCGGCGCATTCCCACGCGGAGAGCACGTAGCCCGATTGCGCGGGCGACGCCGTGTCGCCGCTGACGATGTTGACGCCGTCCACGCTCATCACGGCGAGCACGCGCGCGCCGGTGCGGTTGCACACGCGCACCGAGTACTCACGGCCGGGCGCGCCGACGATCCAGCGGCGCCCGTCCTTCGGATAGACGGGGAGCACCTGGCCGTTGTCGCGGGTCACGACGTCGAGCGTGCCGACCGAAGCGCAGGCGGCGCTCGATCCGGCGGCGAACGCGAGCGCCGCGGCGAGACTGGCGGCGAGGAGCTTGCGGGCGTACGGCCGGCGGCCGGCGGGCAAGGAATTCATGCAATCGGACATCGTTTCCTCCATGAGCGTGGCGACGCCGACGCGAACTGCGGCGGCTTCGAAGGTGTAAACGGGCCCCGTCGCCGAAACGGGTTAAACGTGCCTTCGACAGGGGCCGTACGCCCCGGGGCGCCGCCCGCGAGGCCCATGCCATAATTTGCCGATGACAAGTCCCGAGCACCTGCCGGCGCTCGTCGCCTGGCTGGGATTCCTGTGCGGCGCGGTGTTCGGCGCGGCGTCGCAGTGGTCGAATTTCTGCACGATGGGGGCGATCACGGACGCGGTGACCTTCGGCGACTGGCGGCGGATGCGGATGTGGCTCCTCGCGATCGCCGTCGCGATTCTCGGCGTCGCGGCGCTGCGCACGATCGGCGCGATCGACCCGGCGAAGTCGATCTACACCGGCAGCCGGATCGCCGTGCTCTCGCTCGTCGTCGGCGGATTCCTGTTCGGCTTCGGCATGACGCTGGGCTCGGGGTGCGGCAGCAAGACGCTGATCAGGATCGGCGGCGGCAGCCTGAAGTCGCTGATCGTCATGGTGTTCATCGGGATCTCGGCGTTCATGACGCTGAAGGGATTGTTCGCGCTGTGGCGCACCGCCGCGCTCGACCCGGTGCGCATCGACGTCGGCGGCCTCGGCGCGACGACGTCCGATCTGCCGGCGCTCGTCAGCGCGCTCGGCGTTCCGGCCGCGGTGGCGATGCTGCTGCCGTTCGCGCTCGCGCTGGCGATCGCCGTGTGGGTGTTCAGGAGCCGCGAATTCCGCATGTCGCGCGAGATGATCGTCGGCGGCATCGTCGTCGGCGCCGTCGTCGTCGCCGGCTGGTACGTCACCGGCCATCTCGGCCATCTCGCCGAGGATCCGGCCACGCTCGAGGAACGCTTCGTCGGCACCAACTCCGGTCGCGCGGAATCGCTGTCGTTCATCGCGCCGGTCGCGTATCTGTTCGAGCTCCTCGTGTACTGGACCGACGCGTCGCGCGTGGTCACGTTCGGCATCGCGATGGCGCTCGGAACGATCGCGGGTGCGGCGGGCATGGCGATCGCGACGAGGACGTTCCGCTGGGAAGGCTTCACGTCGGCCGACGATCTCGTCCATCACATCGCCGGCGGCATCCTGATGGGCTTCGGCGGCATCACCGCGCTCGGCTGCACGATCGGGCAGGGGATCACCGGCGTGTCGACGCTCGCGATCGGCTCGTTCGCCGCGTTCGCTGTCGATTGTCGCCGGCTGCGTCGCCGCGCTGCGCTACCAGACGTGGCGCGTCGAGCGGGCGCCGCCACGCCCGCCGGTCAACGCCGCCGGCACGTCGGGCGTTTCCTGACCATGATCGTCTTCGAGCTCGCATGCGCCGTGGGGCACCGCTTCGAGGGATGGTTCGCCTCGGCGGACGAGTTCGCGCGCCAGGCCGGCGACGCCCTGGTGCGCTGCCCTGTGTGCGACACGGCGGAGGTCGTGCGCATTCCTTCGGCGCGCGTGCGGGTCGGCAAGGGCGCGACCGTCAAGCGGACCCGAAAAGCCAAGCCCGACACCGCGGCGGATCCCGAGGCGGTGACCGACGCGATCGCCGGTGTGACGCCCGAGAACCTCGCCAAGCTGCGCGAGCTGATCCGCAACACCGAGAATGTCGGGCGCCGCTTCCCCGAGGAAGCGCGCAAGATCCATTACGAGGAAGTGCCGGCGCGCACGATTCGCGGCCAGGCCTCGCGCGAGGAAACCGAAGCGCTCGAGGAAGAGGGCATCGAAATCTCGTCGCTTCCGGATTTCCTCACGCGCGACACGCATTAGCTCTGCCCTCGCGTGCAGCGCTCGCGGAGTCGGCGCACGCCGCTGCGCGGCTGCCGCGCGGACACTCGCCGGATAACCCGAGACCGCCGCGGCATGCATGTCGCGGGGCGCTTCAACGCCTTGGAAGGTGCGCCCCGGTTCGGCTATAATTACGCGTTTTCGGCGGGCCGTTAGCTCAGTCGGTAGAGCAGCGGACTTTTAATCCGTTGGTCGGCAGTTCGAATCTGCCACGGCCTACCAGGTTCAAAGGTCCGAAACGCCGCCCGCCGATGCCACTGCATTGGGTCGTTAGCTCAGCTGGTAGAGCAGCGGACTCTTAATCCGTTGGTCGTAGGTTCGATCCCTACACGGCCTACCAATACAGCGTGTGCGAAGCCCCGCGATGATCTCGCGGGGCTTCTCTTTTGCGGTCTTCGCGCCGGCCGGACGTTGCCGGGACGCTGATGCGTGCGTTGCGCGAAGACCTTTTCTCGCCGTTGCGACTTGAGGCAGAATTCCACCGAGGTCGGGCCGTTAGCTCAGCTGGTAGAGCAGCGGACTCTTAATCCGTTGGTCGCAGGTTCGATCCCTGCACGGCCTACCAACGCCCTCGGATGCGCGCCACCACCGCTCGTGCGGGTGACGCGCATCAGCGCGTCAACCCGCATCGTCGACGCGCGTCAACCCTGCTTGTCCTTCTCCTTGTCCTTCTCCTCCTTCGATTTCTCGCGCTTGGGCTCGCCCTTGGGCTCACCACCCTTCGGCGCGGGTTGCGCCTGCGGTTGAGGTGGCGCCGCCTTGGGCGCGGGCTGCGCCTGCGGCTGAGGTTGCGCCTGAGGCGGCGGTGCGACCGGCGGCGCCACGCGTTGCGGCTGCGGCTGAGGTTGCGCCTGAGGCGGCGGTGCGACCGGCGGCGCCACGCGTTGCGGCTGCGGCTGAGGTTGCGCCTGAGGCGGCGGTGCGACCGGCGGCGCCACGCGCTGAGGCTGCGGACGCTCTGCCTGGCGGCGGCGGCGTCGGTACCGGACGCGCGGGTTCCGGACGATTCGCGCGCGACTCGGCGGGAACTTGCGGTTGCGCCTTCGGCGGCGCCGGTGGCGCTTCGGCAGGACGTGCCGGCGCTGCCTCGACCGGTGCAGCCGGGCGTGGCGGTTGCGCTTGCGAAGGCGGCGCCGGGCGCGGCCGCTCGGGCGGCACGGCACGCGGCTCGGCCGCGCGTTGCGGCGGCGGCGTGTTCATCGGCTGCTCGGCCGGCGCGACGGCACGCGGTGGCGCACCCTTCGTGGCGGATTCGGCGGCGGGCGCATTCGGTTCGCGCGGTGTCGTCGTTTTCGCGTTGTCTCCGCGCGGCGGCGCCGGCGTGGCCGCGGGTCGGCGGTGTCGTGACGACGCGTGGCGGCGTCGGCGCGGGGGCGACGGGCGCCGGACGCGCGGTTTCCGTGGGTGGCGTCGGCGCGACCGGGGCCTTGCCGGCCTCTTCGGGCTTGCGTCCCTTATCGGCTGGCGTCTCGCCCGGCGGCGAGCCGGGTGTCGCCGCAGGGGCGCCCTTGCCGGCGCGCGCGTTGTCGCGCTGCGCGATCGGCGGCGGCGCGACGGGCGCCTTGGCCGCGTTCACGACCTTGACGTTGCGCTCGGTCGTCTGCGGGTGAGCCCGCGGGCCTCGCGGCCTGCATCTGTGCGCGATCGAGCGGCTTGCCCGGATCGCGTTCGAGCGTAGTCATCCTCTGCGCGATCGGCGCCGCGGCGGGCGGTGGTGCGACCTTCGCGATCACCGCGCGCTGCTGCGTCGTGGCGGGTGGGGTGGTGCGCGCGGCGGGCGCATCGCCGACGAATGCCGTCCGCGCTGGCGCGACTTTGGCGAGCGGCTGGATCTGCGCATTGTTGAGCGTAGTGGCCGGCATTTTCACCGCGACGCGGTCCACGCGCTGGCCCTGTGCGAATGCGGTCGGCGCGACCGCGGTCACCGCGTTCGGCGCCTGCAGGTTCCGGTAGCTCGCGCGCGGTTGCGCCGGCGCCGTGGTGTTCGTGACGTTCGACACGTACGTGTTGTTGATCACCGTGTTGTTGATCACGGTGTTGCTGACGTTCACCTGGCGATAATATTCGCGGCTCACGTTGTACGCCGGCCGGTAGACTTCGCGCGGCCCGAGCGCGAACCAGCCGATCGCGGGTCCCGACGAGACGGCGACGCTGAACCCGGCGCCGCCGATGAAGGCGACGAGCGCGGGCGCGTACACCGGCCGCACGTTCACGGGGCCGGGCACCCAACCCCAGCGGTTGCTCACGTAGGCCCAGCGCCCGTAGTGGAACGGGGCGAACCCCCACGGGGCCTCGTCAACCCAGGTCCAACCCCACGGGTCGATCCACGACCAGTGGCCGTTGTGATACGGCGCCCATCCGCTTGGAACCTCCCGCGGGTACCAGACGTTGCCGTACTCCGGGTTGGGTTGCCACGTGCCGTACTGGTCGAGGTCCTCGTAGCCCACGACCTCCGGCGAAACGTAACGCGCCGACACCACGTTGGCGAAACGCCCGTCGCGCTCGTCGGCGAAGCGCTCGAATTCGGCGCCGGATTCGATGGCCACCGGTCCGCCGTCCTGCAGGTCGGTGCCCGCGAAGCGGTAGGACTCGCCCCCTGCGATGGCGTACGACGCTTGCTCGCCGTACACCGCGGCGGCGCCGTTCTTCACGATCACGCTCGTCGTGCCGCCCTGCGGATCGACGATGAGCCGGTAGCGGCCCGGACGCGTGACCTGGAACGCGAGGTTAGGCGTGTCGACCTCGACGACCGCGCCTTGCGGCAACTGGCGGACGCGAAGGTCCAGCACGCCCTGCTGCAGCTCGAATTGCGCCGTGCTGTCGTCCATGTTCGACACGACGAGGCTTGTCGCCGCGCCGAGCCAGAGCACGCCGTTGCCGAACGCGAGCTCGCCGCGGGCGCCGGCATCGGACCAGAGGCGATCGCCGGTCACGAGCGGACGATTGAGCACGGCCTGCGCCCACTGGTCATCGCCTGCGGGCGAGAAACTGACCGCGCCGCTGACGTACGACAGGCGCGCGACCCGTGTGGGCGGGTCGGCCCACGCGTTGCCGGCGCCAAAGAGCGTCGTAGCGGCGGCCAGCGCCACCGCGACCACGACCATCCGAATGGACTCTGGAATCCGTTGCGTCATTTTGAATGCTCCCCTCATGTGAACCCGGCGCCGTGGTCGGCCCGGGGGGTGCAGCTGCACATCGTTTGTCATCGTCCGTGCCGGCGTGTCGCGGCCGCTTTCTTCGCCGCCTTGCGCAATCCCGTCCGGCCCTTGGTGGCGACGGCCTTCATCGCCGCCGCATGCAATTGCTTCGGTCCGCGCTCGACTGCGCTCTCATGGGCGTGTCGCGCCAGCGCGAGATGAGACGCTGCGGCTTTCGGCTCTTTCCTGAGCGTCGCCAATGCGACGCGCGCACGCTGTCGCGGAGGATTCGCTGCTGGGCGCGCGCGTCCGGGCGGTCGATGCCGAGGCCTTCGTGCCCGGCTTCGGCGGCAGCGCGACGCCTGCGCGTCGCGCCTTCGACAGCCCGATCGCGATCGCCTGCTTCGCCGAGCGCGCGCCATGAACGCCTTCGCGGATGTGATGGATCTCCTCGCGAATGAATTCGCCGGCCTGCGTCGTCGGCGCCTTGCCTTCGGACGCGTCCTTGCGCGCCCGTCGGATCGCGGATTTTTCCGGCATGGTGCTCTCCTTCAGTGACGTCAGCGCAGCCACGGATCGACCCGCCTCGTGGTCACGCGATCTTGAATTGAGGAGTAACGTTCAGGCGGATCTTTCCGTTGTCAGCAAATCGCGCCGGCGTGAGGCCACTCTAGCGCGACCACGAAGTGCGGACGGTGCGTTTGCGCTCATTGGGCCGGCAGATCGGGCACGGCCCCGCCCCGCGGTATTTGTGGCCGCGGCTGCATGTCTTCCAGCCATTGTTGTTGGCGTGCGTCGCCATCGGCTCCTCCACGGACCGATGCCGCTCTCGTTACGGTTTCAGCGCGCTGTTGCGATACATGTCGATCGAATCCGGCGGGGTTGCGTCGTGGTCCCCGTGGCGCGGGCCCGAGCGACCTTCCAGCGCCCTTACGGTGAGGCCGAGCGCGAGCGCGGCCAGCGAAGCGACAAGCAGATAATTCGGCCAGTCGGGGGAAATCACGAATGTCGCGGCGAACGCCGGCGCGGCCAGCGACATCCCGAGCGGGACGCCGATGCCGACGAGGCGTCGGCCAATCTTCGATGCACGGTTGCGCATGTCAATCTCCATTGGCGCATGGGGTAAATGCAATGTAGCGGCCGCATGCGGGGCCCATTTATCAGCAGACCGGTCATTCGCTTGTAAGGCGGCATCCCGGTCGACCGCGTCCGCGCTGCAGCGTCAGTGGGAGCCGGTCGCGGCAGCGGCCGCGGCGGCCGCTCCCGACTTGTTCCGCTCGTCTGTCGATGCCTTCTTCTCCTTCGGTCCGCGCAGCAGGACCGACGGATTTTCCTTGATCTGGCTGGTGACGCCGCCGACGTCGGAGATGACCTTGCCCGCCTTGTCCTCGAGCGCCGAGAATTTCTTGAGCACGCTGGGCAGCTGCTCCTCGAGGGTCGCGATGCTGCTCTTCTCGTACGGGATTTCCGGGACCTGGCCCTCCGGCGTCGCCGCCGCGAGGCTCGGCGCAGCGGGGCTTCCGCCGTCGAGCTCGACGTAGACGGCGCCGGTGATGCCCTTGAGCCTCAGGCTCGCCTTGGTGTCGGTCTTGACCGGTGTGTCCTTGCGCAGCGCGGACGTCGACCTGCACGAGCTCGCGGATTGGCCGGGTCGAGCGCCATGGTCTTCACCTTGCCGACGTCGACGCCGCGGAACTTGACGGGGTCGCCGAGCGAGAGCCCGCTCACCGATTCCGCGAAATGGATCCGGTAGGTGACGTCGTCGCTTTCACCGGAATTCGCGAGCCAGACCGCGAAGAGCGCGGCCGCGACCGCGAAGCCGATGATGAACAGGCCTTCGATGAAATAGCGCTTATCCGTTTCCATGGGCTTGCCTCCTCGCCGTCATCGCGCCTTGCGCTCGCGGCCCGTGGAGAAACGCGTGGATCCACGGCTGCTTCGGATCGCAGCAGCACGTTCAGCGGGTCGACCGTCGACCTTTCCGTCGACCAGGACCGCGACGCGGTCGCACAGCGTGAACAGCGTCGTGAGATCGTGCGTGACGATGACCACCGTCACGCCCAGTCCCCGGTTCAGCATTCCGATCATCGCGTCGATGCCGCTCGCGGTGAGCGGGTCGAGGTCGGACGTCGGCTCGTCGAGAAAGAGCACCTTCGGGTCGAGCGCCAGCGCACGCGCGAACGCGGCGCGCTTGACCATGCCGCCGGAGAGCTGCGCCGGAAACTTGAGGCCGGAGTCGGCGGGCATGCCGGCCAGCTCGAGCTTCATCGCCGCGATCCGCTCCTGTTCCGGTACGGGAAGGTCGGTGTGCTCGCGGATCGGCAGCATGATGTTCTGCGCGACCGAGAGCGACGAGAAGAGCGCGCCCTGCTGGAACAGCACGCCGATCTGCGATGCCCGCTCGGCCGGAGACGCCGGCCGCGATCGGCTCTCCGTTCAGGAGCACCTTGCCCGCGTCCGGCCGGCGCAGCCCGACGAGCGTTTTCAGCAGCACGGACTTGCCGGACCCGGACCCTCCGGCGATGCCCAGGATCTCGCCGCGCATGATGTCGAGGCTGACGCCGTCGTGCACCGCCTGCCGCCCGAACCGGTTCACGATGCCGCGCGCCGAGATCACGGCGTCGGGATGCGGTTTGCGTCGCGCGCTCATACGCCGAGCTTCTCGAACAGGATCGAGAACAGCGCGTCGAGCACGATCACGAGGAAGATCGCCTTGACCACGGCGCGCGTCGTCTCGCGCCCGACGCTTTCCGCCGAGCCGCCGACGCGCAGACCGTGCATGCAGCCGACGACGGCGATCACGAACGCGAACACCGGCGCCTTGAACAGGCCGACGAAGAAATCGCTCTGGTCGACCGCCTGCCGCACATGGATCAGGTATTGCGCCGGCTGCACACCGAGCAGGAACTTGCTGACGACGGCGCCGCCGGCGAGGCCCATCATGTCGGCGTAGAACGTCAGCAGCGGCAGCGTGATCACGAGACCGACGACGCGGGGCACCACGAGCAGCTGGATGCGGTCGAGCCCCATGACTTCGAGCGCGTCGACTTCCTCGCGCGTGCGCATGACGCCGATCTCGGCGGTGAACGCGGAGCCCGAGCGCCCGGCGACGAGAATCGAGGTGATCAGCACGCCCATCTCGCGCAGCACCGACACCGCGACGAGGTCGATGGTGAGGTCCTCGCCGCCGTACGGCCGCAGCTGGGCGACGCCCTGGTAGGCGATGACGATGGCTGATCATCACTGCAAGGAGCCCGACGATCGGCAGCGCCTCGACGCCCGTTTCGGCGACCTGGCGGGAAATCGACGGCACCCGCCACGCGCTGGGATGCACGAGCGCGTAACCGACCGCGCTCGCGGCGCGTCCGACGAACGCGATCACGTCGAGCGTGTCGCGCCACGCCTCGTCCGCGGCCTTGCCGAGCTGGGTGACGAATTCGCGCGCCCGCGACACCGCGGGCGGCTTCGGCAGCGGCTTCAGATCGAGCCCGCAGATGAGGTCGAGCAGGGACTGGTGCTCGGGCCCGACGCCGGTCAGCTCGACGCCCTTGTTGCGCAGCGCGCAAAGCAGCAGCGCCCCCGGCGTGTCGAGGTGGTCGAGGCCGGCGAGGTCGAGCGTCCGCGCTTTCCCCTTTCCCCATGATCGCTTGAGGATTCGCTCGGCTTCGGCGACGCCATGGATGTCGAGCGTTCCGCGGAGCGCCAGGCGACCGTCGAGATCGTCCACGGCAAATGCGGGCTCGGATGGCGTATCTCGGCGCACGGCCGATCGGCCGGCGAAGCGTTCGGGTCGATTCCGTTTCCATGGCGTCGTTTTTGCGGAAGGAAGTGCAAGCGCACCACCCGCGCCGAAATTGGTCGGCACGTCACGAGCCCAACGGCTGAACGCTACGGGTGCGTCGACGTCGGCGCCATTCGCCGCCTTCCGATAACGCCGTAGGCGCGCCCCTACATCCGCCGAACGGATTTCAGCCCGACGGGTGCGCCGTTCGTGGCGGGCCAAACGAAAGGCCCGCTGCCGGCACTTGCCACAGGATTTCGCCGCCCTTGATCCGGACGAGGGCGGCCGGTGGGACTTGTGCCAACACGAGGATCGCCACGAGGAGATCGCCACTCGAGACGACGGCGTTGATCAGCGACAGCAGCGCGAGGCTCGTGGAGGCGCGCCCGAGCAGGGCAGTGGCGAGCACCGGCAGCAGCGAGATGACGATCATGGGCATCAGAAGGGTCGTGACCAGCCGTGCTTGCGACAACGTACCGTCGTATTCGGCCGAAAGTCGCGGCCCGCGAAGCGAGAACGCGATCGTCGTGCGTCCCGCGCCTGTCCCGCGCGGAAACGTCGCCGCGTGGGTCAATTCGTGCAGCGGCACGAGCACCGCGAATACGGTGATGAGCTGAACGAACTCGGGGCGGACGGGCGCGAACGGGGCCAACACCAGCCAGAGCACCAGGACCGCGGTCCCCGCGACGAACGCCAGCGGAAAGGTCAGCAGGTGCGCGAGCTCGGCGTCCGGCTGGTGCAGCGAACGCCACCGTGCGTCATACGGGTCAACCGAAGGACGGCCGATCGTGACGGGCGCGAAGCGCATCGTCGGACGCGAGCCGCCCGGCCGCCGGCGATCAGGAGCGCTGTCGCGCGCGGCGCGGAGAGTGGCGCGCCGCGATCTGGCGGCGCGGCGTCATCGCACCGGTGATCGCGGAATCCTCTTCCCGGGCCCGGCGCCGCCCTTCGCGCTCCGCGGCTTCGAGCTCGCGTGCTTCGGACTCGGATTTCGGCGCCGCATTGCGTGCCGCCGCCTCGACCTTGCCCGCCGCGACGAAATCGCTCTCGGCCCTGTCGAAATCGCGCGCGGCCTTGTAGTTGCCTTCGCCGTGCACGGTATCCTTGGGTTGTTTCTTCATGAGTATCTCGCGTCGTCGACGGCGTCAGGAGAATCCGCGCAGGCGAAGCAGACCGTCGTGCGGCCGATCGGGCGCCACCGCGGGCCGGTCCGTGAATTGATCGGGGGTGAAGCTTTGGACGGTGGAGCAACCCGCCGCGACGGCGAGCGCGCCCGCCAATGCCAGCAATGCGAGCAGTTTCTTCGGCATTTCAGCGTCCTTTGCGTTACATTGACCAGCCAATGCATCGCGCGGCGCTCCCGCGCCGCCTCGATGAAGCATGATTCGCCGTCTGTCGCGCGAAGTCTGTCGGCACGTGGAGGGTCGGCCTGTGGGCGGGGACCTACGCCGTCCCCCGCTGTGGGCGGCTCCCGCAAGATCGCCTGCACGCACCGATTTTCCAAGCGGACATGAAAAAAATTCCAGCAGCGGCGGGGGTCATGCAGGCTGCGGCCGCCGCCTCCCTCGGGAAACGGCGCCGGGGCCGGTGGCACCCGATTTGCTCCGCCGTGAATGGAGACACGGCACGGTTCGAACTCCTGCCCGTATCGACATTTCCAGGAACGCGCAAAATGTCGATATACGTGCCGTGATCTCCTTCCTGGCCAGGTTCCGGATTCGACCGGCGCCGCCCGACCCCTTCACTGAAGTGGAACGCATCGATGCGACGTAGCGTTTTCGTGTTTGCGACCCTGCTGCTCGTCTCGGCGGCGCTCTACGCGTTCGCGTCGATGTGGATGGCGCTCTCGCGGCTCGACCGCCTCGACGGCGCGAGCGCGGCGATGCTCCGGGCCGAGGAATCGCGGACGATCGCCCAGGGGTTCCTTACCGCGGTGGTCAACATCGAGACGGCAACGCGCGGCTTCGTGCTGTACGCCGATCCCGCGCTGCTGACCCCGTTCGAGAACGCCCGCGCCCAGGCGCCGCAGCTGCTCGACCAGCTGCGCGACCACCTCCGCGACGATCCCAATCAGCTCTCGCGGCTCGATCGGATCACGCAACAGCTCGCGCAGAGCATCTCGCTGTCCGAGCTCATCATCGAGCGCAAGCGCGCCGGCACCGGACAGACCACGGAAATGACGCAATTCGGCGATCGCGCCATGGCCACCACGAAGTCGATTCGACTCCTCGTCGACGAGCTCGACACGGCCGAGACCGAGCGGCTGGCGAACACCCGCTCGTCGTGGAAGGCCGAGCTCCGGGACGCGCGAACGATCGAAATCGCGATGTGCGCGCTGACCCTTGCCGTCATCGTGCTGGCCGCATGGGTCCTGGCGCGGCTGCGGCGACTCGCGCCGCTCGCGCCGGGCCGGCCGGAAGAAACCGGGAGCGGTGGCGAACCGGCACTCCCGGAGACGTAGCTCCGGCAGGGGACTGAATCGAGTGACCGGAACGACGGCGACTCAGCGCGCCGGCGCGTCCGATCGCATCACGGCCTGTTCGTTTCGATCGACGCCAGTTCCGTGCGAAGAAATTCCGCGCTGGTGATCGATTCGCCGTTGGGAAACCGCACACGGTAGCTGATCCCCGTCAGCGATGATGCGCTGCCGAGCCGGTCGATGAATTCGCGCGCCGTCCTGATCTGCGCGCCGGCGACCTCCCGCTTCATCTGCAGGTGGCGCGCCGCCTCCGTAGACGTATACGCCATGCCGTTGCGCTCGAACCTCGCGTCGGTTCGTGCCGCGATGCGATCGATCAAGGCGTCAATCTTCTCCCGCTCGGACGGGGGCTCCGCCGCGGCGGGAAGCCACGGATTGGTCATCCAGACGAGCGCGGCGAGCCCGAGGCCGGCTCGCAGGGCCACTCGACGGGCGTGTGAATTCACCACCACGCCCTCCGCAAGTGCCGATACGACGCCGCGCGCCTCCACGAAGTCCTCGCGTCCCGATCCATTTTCCGCCCCTTTTCCTGCTCGCCGTGGACGGTGCACGCCTTCGCGATGCCCGTGCGGCGAGCGCAGTTCCGAACGATCACGCCGGTCCGGCGGCGCGCCAACCCGCCGCCGGACCGTTCGCCAAACATGCCGCGCGCCTGCTAGGACTTCGACGCCATCTGGTCGACGACATCCTTGACGCCGGCGACATTGCGCGCGACGACGACCACCTTGTCGCGCACCGCGCTCGAATCAGGCGTGCCGGTCAGCGTGACAACGCCGTCCTTCGTGTCGACGTGAATTTCCATCGAACGCAGGCCGGGTTCGGCGAGCAGCGCGGCCTTGACCTTGGTGGTCACGGCGGCGTCGTCCGTCGCCGAGGCAATCTTGTCGGTCGCGGGCTGCGATTGCGAATCCATCGCAGTCGATGGCGCCGGGGTCGTGTGGTCGTCTGCGGTGCCGTCGGCGACGACTCCGCACTGCGCGGCGGCGTCACCGACGCCGTCGTGCGCGACGACGGCGATTGATCGCACGCCGCAAGCGCCAGCGCGGCGAATACTGCTGCCGCGAGCGCGGTCAACCGGGTGTGTTGGCTCATTTCGATCTCCTGTAACGAAAATGAAGCAAACGCGCTCGCGATACGACGCAACGGCCATGCCAAATCTCGGCGCGCTCGGCAACACATTGATTTCGCATCGACTGCCCGCGCGTCGCTTTGACGTCGCGATATGCCCGGCCCGACCGCCGGCAGTATTTGCAAGCCGCGCGGAAGAACTTTCCGAGCCGCGGCGAGGATGCGCGCGAGCGCATTTCGCCCCGGAAGGGTCGGCGCCGTCGCGCGCGTATTCCGCTAGGAAGCGGGCGCCCGCGGCGCGCTGCCGGGCGCGGGAGCGACCGCACCCCCTTCGTCTTCCCAGCGGCGGATTTCGCCCTTCAAATCACTCTTCTCGCGGCGCGTGCGCTTTGCCGCGCCGGCGGACAGCGCGAAGCGCGCGAGCAGGAGCGCCGCGGTCGCGGCCGTCAGCGTAAGCATTGCCTTCATCATGTCGGACCTCCTCGAGTCGTTGACGTCATCCGCCCGCGAACTGCGTGCGGACGAGAAGGCGATGCAGCTTTCGTGCCGTGAAGCCCGGGCGGGCAGCATCCGCGGGGGTCATTGCAATTCTTCCATCTCGGCACGACATTTCTTGCGGGGCGTGGTGTCGGCGATCGCGCGCAAATCACTGTTTTGCCGAGAGAGCGGCCCTGGCACGTGCGATGCTCGCAGAGACTCATCGGCGCGAATTGGAGCGCCGCGCGGACGGAAGAGGAGGCGCTCGTGAAACGATTCTGGGACCGCCCGGAGCGCATGCTGGACGCGCTGGTGGTCGGTGTCGCATTGCCGACGATCGCAATCGCCGCGTCGCTGGGATCCTATGACTATGGCGGGGCGAAGGATCGCGCCGCCGCGATCTACAAGGCCGGGCCCGAGAAGTGCGATTCGCCGGCGGCGCCCGCCGCGGACCCGTGCGTCGCGATCGTGAAGACGCAAGCCGACAAGTAAGGCGGCGGTCCGCAGGTCCCGGCCCAAGGTGCCCGCGTCGGTCTTGCACGAGCGGATCGACTCCGCGGGAGGGAGTTGCGTCGGGCGAGTACTACAGCCGGTGCGGGCGGCGTCCGATGCGAGGGCGGGAACCGGCGCGCTACCGTGTAAGCGTGAATGACCCTCTGACTGCCCCGCTGGAACGCAATCTGTTCGCGACCCCGCTTTTCTGGGGCGGCATTGCGTTCCTGTCGCTTTTTGCCGTCGCGGGATCGCTGGTCGTGGCCGGTGCCGGCCCGTCGGCGATCGGGGCGATCATCGGCACTGTCGTCGCGCTCGACGTCCTCGCGATCGGTGTCGTGCTGATGCTCGCAGTGACGGCGCCGCGGATTCTGCGGGGCCGGAGCGCGGACGAGGATTGGGGTTACTGGTAGCCGCGGCAACCCCTCCGGCTGGCGCGCGAAGGCCAAGACGCGTCAAACGGACTCGATGAAGATGCGAAATGCAGCTCGCCGGTGCGCCCCGGCCTCAGGACCGCGGCGTGCTCGCCGGGGAATTCGCCGAGCCCGAATGCGCATTTCCGGAGTCGTTGGCGCGCGCCTCCGGCCCGAGGAATTCGGCCCAGGGCGCGAGTGCCGGCGTGTGCTGAGCCCAGATCTTCGCGACCAGCAGCAGCGGAATCGCGAGCACCATCCCGGCCACGCCCCAGAGCCAGCCCCAGAACAGCAGCCCGGTGAACACGACGACCGGGTTCAGCGAGACCCGCTTGCCGACAAGCGTCGGCGTGATGAGATGGCCTTCGAGAATCGTGATGACGGCATACGCGAGCGGGATCGCGATGACCTCACCCAGCGCGCTGAAATGCGCGGCGCACACGATCGACAGCATCACGAACACGAGAAACGGGCCGACGTAAGGAAGGAAATTGAGCAGCGCGACCAGCGTGCCCCACAGCAGCGCGTTGGGGACTTCGAAGAACTGGCACAGCAGGCCCATCGCGATGCCGAGCACCGTGTTGATGGCGGTCACGGCGAGAAAGTAATGGCTGACCTCGTCCTGCACGGTCCGCACGATCCGCACGGCGTTCACCTTGTCGCGGATGCGCGGCAACAGCTGCACGAGCTTCTGCAGGAAGTGATCGCCTGCCGCGAGCAGGAAGTAGGCAAGCAGCAGGATCGTGCCGATCGTCACCCAGCTGCCGACGACGGCGGCGAAGACGCCCGCCGACGCGGGCCCGCTTTGCTGCGCCGCGATTTCGGTGACGCTGGTCTCGAGCCAGGCGCTGAAGGGCCGGCCGAACGACTCGCGGGCAGCGCGCAGCAGGCGATAGAGCAGCGATTCCATCGCCGGCATCGTGTCGAGCAGGCGCGCGATCGGATCGATCAGGAGCTCGACCGCGACGAAGATCGCCGCCGTCACGAGCGCGATGACGAGGAGCGAGCCGCCGGCGCGCGGCACGTGCAGGGACTCGAGCCGCGTGACGATCGGCTTCAGGAGCGTCGCCAGCACCATCGCGCCGACCACGGGCATCAGCACCGGCTTCGCCCACCAGACGGCGCCGAGCAGGGCGATCAGGAACAGCCCGACGATCGCGATCTGCGCCGGACGAAGGCGCCGGTCGAGCGGCGTTGCCGCGCGCAGCGCGGCGCGTGGCGAGGCCGTCGCGCCGGCGTCGGGCGTCGCGTCGATCACGACGCGGCGCCTGGCTCTGGGCGAGGTCACGGAGGCGCGGCCCGCTCGAGCGACAGGTCGCGCGCGAGCAGACGCGCGAGGTCGTCCGCGTGCTCCTCCTCGGCGGCCAGGATCTCCTCGAGCATCCTTCGCGTCGTCGGATCGTCGTTGCCCAGGAAGTCGATCAGCTCGCGATAGCTGTCGATCGCGATCCGCTCGGCGACGAGATCCTCCTTGATCATGTCGGCGAGCTGCCGGCCCTCGACATATTCGGCGTGGGCGCGCGCCGCGAGGCCGTCGGGCGAGAAATCGGGCTCGCCGCCAAGCTGGACGATGCGGTCGGCGATGCGGTCGGCATGCGCGGCCTCCTGGGCCGCGTGCTCGGCGAACTCCTTCGCCGCGACCTCGGCCTGCGGGCCGTTCGCCATGAAGTAGTGCCGCTTGTAGCGCAGCACGCAGACGATTTCGGTCGCGAGCGCCTCGTTGAGGAGCCCGACGATCTTCTGCACGTCCGCGCGATAGCCCGGGGTGACGGCGCCGGCGTCGATGTGCTTGCGCGCGCGCTCGCGCAGCGTCTGGATGTCGGACAGCATGCCTGCGCCATTGGCGCGATCAACGGACGACATATCGTTCTCCTCGAAAATAGCGGCGCAGGAGGCGCTTTCCCGCGGCTCGCGCGATAGCCGCGACGAACGCCGCGCGCCGCCACGAAATCCGGCCGCGGCGGCGGCTCAGCAACAATGCGCCGGCGAGCAGCAGCGACCAGCGGGCGCCGATGAGGACGGCCTTGAAGGCCACGGCCGAGCGCCGCTCGCCTCCCTCGATCGCAGCTTCGATCGCATGCCACTGCCCCGCGATCTCGGCGCGCTCGACCTCCATCCGGCGCATCACGCGCACGCGGCGCGCCGGCAACGGCTCCTTGCGCGCAGCGCTCGCGGCGCCGTCATCCATCGACGGCCTCGACGTCGCGCCGCAGTTCCATGAGGCTCGTCCGGAACAGCGCCGACGGTCGCTGGATCGTCGTCCTGAAGGCCCACCAGCCGCCCGCGGCGAGCACGGTGAACACGACGGGAAGCGCGATCGCCACCGCCCATTGATAGGGCGTGTTCCATGCGAGCAGAAGCGCCAGCGTCGCCGCGAAGCCGAGCGCGAAGAGACCCGCGACGACGGTCACGGCGGCAGCGATTGCCGCGAGGAACAGGCGCTCCCGCTCTTCGGCGTATTCGATCACGAGCAATTCGCCGCGCGTCGCGAGATGCGCGATCGCCGCGGCAAATAGCCGTCGCAGCGCCGTCACGATGCCCGTGACCGGCCCGCCGGCGTCGTTCGCGGCCACGGTATGGTTCACGGGCGCCGGAAGAGCAGTGCGCCTGCGGCGATACCGACCCCGGCCGCCACGCCGATCGCGGTCCACGGCTCGTCGTGAACGTACCGGTCCGCGGCGACGGCGGCAGTGCGCCCCTTTTCGCGGGCCTGCGCGCCGAACTCGCCGATGCGCGACTGCGCGGCGGTCAGCGCTTCGCGAAAGCGCTCGCGCGCCTGCACGACCGCATCCCCCGGCAGGTTCGACGTCTGCCGCATCAGCTCCTCGCCCGCGGCGACGAGCGTCCGGAACGCACCCGCGAGCTCGTCGCGGGTGCGTATCAGTTCGCTCGAACCGTCAAGCGTGCCGGCCGCTCCCGCATTTTGCGCGTCGCGGGTCTGCGTGCTGAAGTCCACCGGCGGTTCCATCCCTACGGCCCCCGTCCCGCGAGAAGACCCCAGACGAGGCTGACCAGGAACAGGACCACGAACACGATGAACAGGACCTTGGCGATCTCCGCCGCACCGGCGGCAATGCCGCCGAAGCCGAACAATGCGGCCACGAGCGCGATGATGAAAAAAATCGCTGCATAGCGCAACATGCGACACCTCACGATGGTTGATTGACGGTCGATGCCGGCGCAGGCGCCGCCATCCATGTCGGGCACGTGCATCGGCCGTGCCAGCGCGACGGTGCGAATAAACGATTGATAATGCGTCGAAACAAGACGGCGCGCAGGGAGGAGGTCAGCGCCTCGATGAACTATCTACCGTGCGCTGATGCAAAACCTGCACCTGAGCGCGCGTCGATGGCCGCAGAGCGGCACCCGGGCCGACGAGGTTCGCGAGGATCGTTCTTAGTGCGCGCTGGCGCGCAAATCCGACAGCAGCGTCTTGACGGCGCCGAACTGCCGTGACTTGTCGAAGAAGAAATCGGCGCCGTAGCGGCGGCAGGCGAACTCGTAGTCGGGAAACGCGTAGTTGGTCAGCACGACGATCGTCGGCGGCGGACCCGGATACTGGGCACGCAGCGCCTTGATTACCCCGAAGCCGCTGCCGCTGCGCAGGTTGAGATCGACGATGGCGACGTCGATGCGTTCGGTGGAGAGCGTCTTGAGCGATGCTTCCTCGGTGTCGGCGAAGCCCACGATCTCGACTTCGCCCGGCACCGCGAGCAATTCCATCAGCCGGTGGCGCAGCGGCTGCGAATCCTCGACCAGGAATATCCTGAGTGGAGGGCTTGCCGGCCGTGGCGGATCGTCTTGGTGCGGGATCACGATGGTGGGTATGCCGCGCGGCTCGGCGATGCGGCGCCGGCCGGATCGGCGTGGCGGGGAATGCTACTGGATGAGCCCGTTCTTGATCGCGTAGTACGTGAGATCCGCGTTGCTCGACAGGTTCATCTTTTCCAGGACGCGGGCGCGGTAAGTGCTGATGGTCTTGCTGCTGAGATGCAGCTCTTCCGCGATGTCGCCGACCGACTTGCCGGCGGCGATCTTGCAGAAGATCTGGAACTCGCGCTCGGAGAGCGTCGCGTGCAGCGGACGCCCGTCACCGTCGACGTCGTTCGCGAGCAGCTGCGCGACCTGGTTGCTGATGTATTTCCGGCCCGCCAGCAGCGTGCGAAGCGCGGTGATCACCTCTTCCGGCACGGCGTCCTTGGTCAGGTATCCGGTCGCGCCGGCGCGCAGCAGATTCACCGCGTACTGGTCCTCGGGATACATGCTGAGGATGAGGATCGGCAGCGCCGGCTTGTGCGGCCGGATCTGCCGGAGGATGTCGATGCCGCTTCGGTCGGGCATCGAGATGTCGAGGAGCACGGCATCCCATTCCTCGTCGCGCATCAGGTTGAGCGCCTTGTCGCCGGTCTCGGCTTCGCCGGCGACCTCCCAGTCGGTGTGCTCCTCCAGGAGCGCGCGCACCCCTGCGCGGAACAGCGCATGATCGTCCGCGATCAGGATGCGTCGCTTGGCGAACGCCATGGTATCCATCATAACCCCTCCCTTTTCCCGCGACGAACGATCGTCACGTCAGGCGCAGCAAGGCGATGACAAGGATGACCACCGTGACCAGCACCGCGACGGCGCTGTCGCCGGCGAACGGGTTGCCGATCCAGCGCAGGAAGCCCGCCATGCCGGGCTCGCGGCGCGGCCTAGGCCAGGCGAAGCTGGGATCCGGCCGCACCGTACACCGTGAGCTTGTTGTAGATCGTTTTGAGGCTGACCCCGAGCAGCTCGGCCGCCTTGCGCTTGTTGCCCCCACAGTGGCTGATCGTGGCCAGGATCATTTCCCGCTCCGCGTCGGCGACGGTCGAGCCCACCGGCACGCGGATGCACCCGTCCGGACCCACGCGGATTCCGCCGCTGGTGTCGGAACGCTGGCAGTCGATGTTGACGACGTCCTCGGACATGATGAACGCGCGCTCGACGCAATTGCGCAGCTCGCGGACATTGCCGGGCCAGGCGGCGGCGCGCATCGCGGCGATCGAGCCGGCGCCGAACGCCTTCGACGTGCCGTATTTCCGGTTCAGCGAATCGAGCAGGTCCTGCGCGATGAGCTCGACGTCGTCATCGCGCACGCGGAGCACGGGCAGGCGCAGCACGAACACCGCCAGCCGGTAATAGACGTCCTCGCGCAGGTGCCCCTCCTGCACGGCCTGGAGCGGGTCGCGGTTGGTCGCCGCCAGCACCCGCACGTCGACGGGGATCTCCTGGGTGCCGCCCGACACGGACGATGCGGCCGGTCTCGAGCACGCGCAGCAGCTTCACCTGCAGCTCGTGCGGCATCTCGGTGATTTCGTCCAGGAAGAGCGTGCCGCAGTGCGCGCGCTCGAAGTGCCCGATGTGCTGCCGCTGCGCGCCGGTGAAGGCGCCCTTCTCGTAGCCGAAGAATTCGGCCTCGGCGAGATTGGCCGGGATCGCACCGCAATTGACCGCGATGAATGCCTCGATCCGCCGCGGGCTGAGATCGTGCAGCGCGCGCGCCGCGAGCTCCTTGCCGGTGCCGGACGCGCCGACGAGGGTCACCGTCGTATCGGCGGGGCCCACGCGGCGAATCTGCGCGAACACCTGGCGCATCGCCTCGGACCGGCCCACCATCCCGTAGAACGAAGGCTCGTGCGCCGTGCCATTTATGCGGGCCATGTCCTCTTTTTCCGCGGGCTCGGCGCGCAGCCGGGAAAAGCTCGCCAGGACTGCGTTGCGCTCGAAGCCGGCATGGGTGTCGGCAGCGGCGTCCACTGGCGCATCATCGTCGTAGACATATTCCATCGAATCATCTCCTGCCTATCGGGTCCGCCTCCAGCGGCGGGCCGTGGACGAATTCTGCGGTGTGCCCCCGCCCCACGCCGTAGGGTCCCGGGAGCATTGCGTTGTAGTTTTTTCCGCAGCGCCGCGTAAGAATTGCCCTACATCCGCCCTTCTTTACATTGCTTACACTTCGAGTTCCGTGACGATCCATGCCATCTACCCGGATATCCCGCGTGGGGCGGGCAGGCCGGGCCGCCGCCCAGATCGGGTACGCGGCCCTGATGCTGGCGGCGGTCATCAACCTGGGCGCGGTGTGGGTGACGGAGAAGAGCTACGACCGCCTGCGGGGGAACACCGATGTCGCCTTCCGCACCCAGCAGACGCTCGCGATGATCGAGCGCGTCCGCGGGCTCCTGGTCGACGCCGAGACGGGCGTGCGCGGCTACGTGATCACCGGGGATGCGGACTACCTGGCCCCCGCGCGCGACGCGGAGAAGGAGATCGGCAGCGAGATCGCCGCGCTGTCGGAGAGGACCGTCGGCAATCCCGTCCAGGCTTCGATGATGGAGACGGTGAAGACCTATGCCGACGCGAAGCTCCGCGAAGGGGAGCAGATCGTCGAGCTGCGCCGGGCCGAGGGATTCGACGCGGCGCGCGCGGCCATGCTTGCCCGCACGGAGAAATTGTCGATGGACACCCTCCGGCTGGCGCTCGACGGGATGGCGCTGGAGGAGCGTCGCGTGCGCTCGACGCGCATCGACGAGCTGCAATTCGACGAGCGGGCGATGCGGCTCGGCATCTTCTCGATCGCGCTCGTGAATTTCCTGCTCGTCTCGATTGGCGCGGTGTTCCTGTGGCGCGACCTGCAGCATCGCTCGCGCGAGTCCTCCGCGCTCGCCGCGCAGACCGAGAACCTCGCCGCCGAGGTCGACGCGCGAACGGCTCAGCTGCGGGAGCTGTCGCGCTTTCTGCAGAGCGATCGCGAACAGGAGAAGGCGCGCGTCGCGCGGGAGCTCCACGACGAGCTCGGCGGCGCGCTGGCCGCGGCGAAGATCGACGTGCAGCTCCTGCGGGACCGGGGTGCCGCCGCCCCCGATGCGCCCGCCCGGCTGGAGCGGATCAGCGCCGCGCTCGACGAGGCCGTGGTGGCGAAGCGGCGGATCATCGAGGACCTGCGTCCGACGCTGCTCGACAACCTCGGTATCAGTGCCGCGCTGCGCTGGCAGTGCGAGCAATACGCGAAGCGCACGAGCTGTCCGTGCACCGTTCGGCTCGAAGAGGCCGAGCTGCGGCTCGCCCCCGATCTGTCCACGGCGATCTATCGAATCGTCCAGGAAGCGCTGACGAACGCGTCGAAGTACGCGGAGGCCAAGAATGTCGAGGTATCGCTCGAGCGCGAAGGCGATCGCTGGCATCTGCGCATATTCGACGACGGCGTGGGCATCGACCTCGCGAAGCAGCATCACCCGACCTCGCACGGCCTCACCTCGATTCGCGAGCGGGTACGCGCGCTCGACGGCGAGGTGCGCTTCAGCGGCGGGCCGGGGCAGGGCACCACCGTCGACGCGTGGTTCCCCGATGGCGCCGCGCAGGACCGCGCGGCGTAGGCGGGACCCTACGCCGCTGCGGGCGGCCGTCCGATGGCGCGCGCGGGGAGGGCGCGCGACGATCACGCCATGCCTCGATATCCGAGCTTCTACCTCTTGGGCGCACTCGCCGGGGTCGGCTTGTGGCTGACGAATGCGCCACCGCCGTTCCCGCTCCTGGCGGCGATCGTCGTGATCGCAGGGATCGCCGGTTTGGCGGTGTCGCTCACCTACCTCTATCACTTCGACCGCTGGCAATGGCGCGTGAAGGCCGCCGCGGTGAGGCGATTCGTGCGCGCCTTCTCACCCAGAGCGCGATCGCGCCGCATCAACTTGCCGCGCCGCCCTTTCGACACGCGGGCGATGCTCGAGTGGGATGCCGCCGCAGCGGGCGAGACGCAAGCCGGCATCGCGCCCGGCGCGTGGATCGTCACCCCCTAGTCGCAAGTCCCTTCGCCCGATCCGTGCCGGGCACACGTTCAGCGGAGGTCATCATGAAGAGCGTTTCAGGACTCTTCGACAGCTATGCGGAAGCCAAGCGCGCTGTCGATGAACTCATGATCTACGGCATGCCGGCGAATCGGATCAGCATCGTCGCGAGCGACCTGCGCGGCGAATACACGGCGACGCGCGGCGATGGCGAGCCGCCGTCGGGAACCGCCGCCGGCGCGGTGACGGGCGGACTGATGGGGGGCGCCGCCGGCGTCGCGGTCGGGCTCACCGGCCTCACCATCCCGCTCCTCGGACCCGTCATCGCCGCCGGTCCCATCGTCGCCGCGCTTGCCGGCGCGGGCATGGGCGCCGTCGTCGGCGGCCTCATGGGCGCGCTCGCGACCGTTGGAGTCGACGGTGAAGAGGCGAGGATCTACGCGGAGGGCATTCGCCGCGGCGGCGCGGTCGTCACCGTCGAATGCAACGAGAGCGAATCCGCCGCCATCTGCGACATCCTCTCCCGCAACGGCGTCGTGGACGTCGCGCAGCGCGCCGAGGCGTGGCGCCGCGACGGGTGGCGCGACTTCGATCCGGCGTCACAGCCCTACACGCTCGCCGACATCGAGCGCGAGCAGGCTTTCAACCGGTCGCGGGAATCGTCGGCCCGCGGGTGAGCGGGCGCGACCCGCTCACAGCGCGGGTCCCGCGTGCGCGGAAGGGCCCGACGCGAGGAGCTCCGCGACGATGCGCTGCAGCTCGTCGATTCCGAACGGCTTCTGCAGGATCCTCGCGCCGCGCGGGACGAAATCCTCGCGCGTGATCGGAAGCCCGGTCATCAGGACCATCGGCAGCGACGGATACCGGTGGCGGACGAGGCGCAGGAAGTCGAAGCCGTCGACGTTGGGCATGCGCACGTCCGACAGGATCAGCGAAATGTCGCGATTGGCGTCGAGCAGCTCGACGGCCTGGTAGGCCGACGACGCCTCCACGATCGCATAGCCCGCGCTCTCCAGCAGCCGCGCGACCACTTCCGCGGTGTCGGGATGATCGTCGACGACGAGAACCGTCGGGGGAAGCGATGAGCGCGAAGCCGGGGCCATCATTTGGCGGGAGCGCGGTGAATGGCGCGCGGGGCGCGAGGCCAGTGGAAGGCCCATCATCGCCTCAATGGAGGCGATTGGGAAGGCCTGTGATCGACTCCCGCGGCGCGTCACCGTCGCAGCGGTTCGCGCCCGCGCGGGCGGCGGGGGCGCCAATTACGGATTGCGGGGAGTGCTGGCGGTTGAGGTGTCAGCGCAGCGCGCGTTCGATATCGCGCGGCGCACGGGACGGCCTTGCGGCGGCCCTGGCGCGCCCACGCCAACGAGGGCCACGCCGCATCGGTGCAGGGGCGCGCGGCTCCGTCGGCACCTCGGCCGGCTCCGCGTTGGGGTGCGGCGAGGTTGGCGGCGGTGGAACCTCGATCGGCTGGGGCGTCGGCCGATCGTGCTCGCCGGGGCCCGGGCGCGGATCGCCCGGAGGCGCTACCGGATAGAGCTCGATTCCCGGCCGGTCGTCAAGGAATTCCGAGATGCGGTTGCGCATGTTGGTGATTTTGCCCGTTTATGCGGGCCGTCGCGGTTTTGACCGCGCGGCCCGCCGAGCATTCATTCCGATCCGACCGGTGTCGTCGTCACCGTTCAACGTCCGGGACGCTTTCCATCGTCCGGCTCGTAGTCCTCCGACGCGCCGGGGCGATAATTCCGTTCCTCGTCCTCGTCGTCATCGCGGCCCTTCTGGCGTCCCGGTGCGTCGCGCTCCGGCGGCGGCTGGTTCACCGAGGGATCCGACTTGCGCTTGTCGCTCTGCTGGCCCGACGATTTGTCGCGATTGCGATCCTGTTCCTGCGGCTGACCGCCGCCGCGGCCCGGCGACGGCCCGCGTTCCTTGTCCTGTTCCTTCCCGTGATCCGGGGATATGTCGTGACGCTTCTCGTCGCGCCCCGATTGATCCTGCTGATGCCGCTTGTTCGACGAATGAGACATTTGAAAGCTCCAAGGTGAGGTGAGGATGCCTGGCGCTGTCGCCAGCCCGGTGACGGTCGCAACAAACATACCGTTCGCACACATTTGAATTTCCGCAGGATCCTTCACGCCGCGGCATGCGCGCGGTGTAATCGTTGCAATCCGCTTGGAAAGCCTTCGCTGCCGCCTCGCAGCGACCAGCGTCACGGCTTCAAACGACCAGATCCCGCTTGCCGGGCCGGCGCATCAACGTTCGTCCGACGCCGGTGATCGGGCGCCGCCGCCCGCTCGAGCCGTGCACCTGGAGGCGCCCGTTGAGGCGATCCTGCTGGCCGTCGAATTCAAGCAGGCGATTGCCCATCACGCGCCCCAGCGCTTCCTTGATGGTGCCGCGGCATTGCTTCCAGTGGCCGGCCAGATTCCAGCGGTTCATGACGTTCCTCTCGCGACTTCGCGCAAGGATGGGATCCTTGGCGTGATGGGAGAGTGAGGGATCGCTCCGGTCGTCGCTGCCGGGGCTCATTCCATTCCCGTGTAGGGCGCCGCCTCAGGGGGCGCTGCCGCCTATGAGTGCACGGCGGCTTTAGAGCCCACCAGGCCTAGGGAAACGGCGGCGCCCTCGGGCGCCGGCGGCTCCGCCTCGCTGCCGAGCGGCACGCGCGCAAGCCGCTCGTATTCGGCGATCACCTGCGCGCCCAGCAGCAGCACGAGCCCCGCGATCTCGACGGAGAGGAGCACGGCGATCGCGGTGGTGAGGGAGCCGTAGACCACGCGGATCTGCGTCATCGTGGCGTAGTACCAGACGAGGCCGTGCCGCATGATCTCCCACAGCAATCCCGCAGCTGCCCCGCCGATCAGCGCGCGGCGGAACGACAGGCGCCCCGCCGGCATCACGAGATAGATCGACGTCAGCAGGAGAATTTCGCCGGCGACGCCGAGCAGGTAGAGGAGGCCGCTCGACAGCGCGCCCAGCGAATGCGGTATTCCGAAGATGACCACCCGGCGCGAGGCCATCGTCTCCAGTCCGCCGGCGACGATCGTCACGACCAGCAGGCCGCTCGCCAGCAGGACGATGAAGATGTACGGAAGCACCGCCGAGACCAGATAGTGCCGGCGCTTGGCGCGAAAGCGGTGGAAGAAGATCACCGACATCGCGGTCTCCAGCACCGAGAAGGCGAGCGCGCTGAAGAAGAGCATCGTCAGGAGCAGGAATCCGCTGGCGGCTTCGCGGTGCACGAGAAAGTGGCGGAGCTCGTCGACGATCGCCTCGGCCTGTCCGGGCACCACGAATTCCAGATACTGGCCGAGCATGGCGAGGACCTGCGTCTCGTCGATGAAATGCGACAGCGCGATGACGACGAGGATGAGCAACGGAACGAGCGAGAGCAGCGCGTAGTAGGCGACGGCGCCGCCGAGCAGCAGGCCGCGATTGTCGCGAAAGCCCCGCAGCACGCGCAGCACGAATTCGGCCGGGTGGCGCAGGATCTGCCAGATGCCGCGAGTGGGATCGCGGAGCGGTTGCATTCGCTTCATCGCGGCGCTCCGCCGCGGGCCGCCAGAGCGCGCGCCAGCCATGCGCGCGCGCGAAGCCCGTACACGTTGACCGCGAGACCCGCGAACACCAGCACCGCCCCCGCCGCCTGCAGCGGCGAAAGCGATTCGCCGAGCAGGAGCGCGCCGCAGGCGATCCCCGAGACGGGAATCAGCAGCGCGAACGGGGAGATGATCGCGGTCGGATAGCGGTGCAGCAGCGCGTTCCACGAGCCGAATCCGAACAGCGTCGCGCCGTACGCCATCGCCAGCACGCACGCCCACGCGAGCATGCTCATCGAGAGCACCGCGCTGACGGCGGCGGGGCCGCCCTCGAACAGGAACGACAGCGCCGCGAGCGGCAGCGGCGGGACGAGGCTCGACCAGACGACCAGCGCGAACATGTCGGCGCCGTGCTCTCCCGCACCCCGCTTCGCGATGATGTTGCCGACCGCCCACGAGAACGCCGCGGCGATCACCAGCAGGAATCCGGCGAAGGTCGCGCTCTCGCCCGCCGACACCTTGTGCACGGCGAGGAGCACGACGCCGGCGACGGCGATGATTGCGCCGAGCACGTTGTACCGGCGCAGCCGGTCGCCTTCGGTCAGCATCGCGAGGCCGATGGTGAAGAACACCTGCAGCTGGATCACCAGCGACGACAGGCCCGCCGGCATTCCGAGCTTCATTCCGACGAACAGCAGGCCGAACTGGAACACGCCGATCGCGACGCCGTAGGCGACGACGTGCCGCCACGGCATCGCCGGACGCCGGACGAAGAACACGACGGGAATCGCGGCGAGGAAGAACCGCAGTGCGGCGAGCGCGAACGGCGGCACTTCGGTCAGCGCCACCTTGATCGGGACGAAAGTGAAGCCCCAGACCGCGACGACGGCGAACGTGAGCGCGAGGTCGCGCGGCGCGAGGTGCGTTTTCATCCGATCCTGGTCATGCGAGGGACGGGTGGCGGTCCGTCGCCCGTGTGTCACCCACGCAGTCGTGCGCGAGCGTGGGAGGGGCGCGAGGGTTTGCGGTGCGCCATTCTAGCCGACGCCCCATCGTCGCGCCTGCGTCGCGGTTGACGCGAACGCGTGCCTCCGCAAGTATCGGGTCTTTGCGCGCACCGTCCGAATGTATGGGGGCGCGCTGCGACGAGCGATCAGGGAGGCCTCGATGGGGTTCGTGTGGATGAAGCGCCGTCACGCCTGGCCGCTCGTCGCGGTCATGCTGGCCGCGTGCGCCGGGCCTGCGACCGACGCCCCCGCGCCGCCGGCGATGCGCACCGTGAAGCTCGTCGCGTTCAACGATTTCCACGGCAACCTCGAGACGCCGCTGGGCGGCGTCGCCGAGCGCGACCCGGCCGACCCCTCGAAGCGGACCGTCGTCCCCGCGGGCGGCGTCGCGTATCTCGCGACGCTGGTGCGCGAGCTCAAGGCGAAGAACCGGGACACCCTCGTCGTCGGCGCCGGCGACATCATCGGCGCGTCGCCGCTCGTCTCCTCGCTGTTCCGCGACGAGCCGACGATCGAGGCGATGAATCTGGTCGGGCTCGACTACACGTCGGTCGGCAACCACGAGTTCGACCGCGGCAGATCCGAGCTCCTTCGGATGCAGAACGGCGGCTGCTCGCCCGTCGACGGCTGCTTCACGGCGGCGGGGTTCGCCGGCGCGACGTTTCGCTATCTCGCCGCCAACGTGATCGACCGGTCCACCGGCCGGACGCTGTTCCCGCCCTACGCGATACGGCGTCTTCCCGGCGGGCTCGCGATCGCGTTCATCGGCGTCGTGCTCAAGGGCACGCCGTCGCTGGTGCGGCCGAGCGGCGTCGAGGGCCTCGAATTCACGGACGAGGCGGACGCGGTCAACGCGTTGCTGCCGGAGCTTCGCGCGGCCGGCGTCGACGCCGTCGTCGTGCTGATCCATCAGGGAGCGTTCACGACGGGTCTCTACGACGATCATCGCTGCCCGGGTGTGGTCGGCGCGATCCTTTCCATCGTGCCGCGAATCGATCCGTCGGTCCGGCTCGTCGTCAGCGGCCACACGCATCAGGCCTATGTCTGCGACGTCGACGGACGCACCGTCACCAGCGCCGGATTCTACGGCCGACTGCTCACCGACATCGACGTCACGATCGACACGCGCGCGCACAGGCCGGTGGCGATCGCGGCGAACAACCGCATCGTCGACCCGCGAACGCTGGCGCCCGCGCCGGCGCTTGCGGAGCTCGTCGCGCGCTACCAGGCGATGGCCGCGCCGCGCTCGGCCCGCGCCGTCGGCCGCATCAGCGCCGACATCTTCTACAACATGCCAAATGCCGCGGGCGAGACCACGATGGGCGACGTGATCGCCGACGCGCAGCTCGACGCGACGTCAGGCGCCGACTCGGGCGGCGCGCAGGTCGCGTTCACCAATCCCGGCGGGATGCGCGCCTCCCTCGCATTCCATGCGCCGGACGGCCTCGTCACCTACGGCGAGCTCTTCAGCGTGCAGCCGTTCGGCAACAGCCTCGTCACGATGACGCTCTCGGGCGACGAGATCCGGCAGCTCCTCGAGCAGCAATGGCTGCCGCCGCAGGACGAGCACGGGCGCATCCTCCAGCCGTCGCGCGGATTCGGCTACGCCTGGGACCGCTCGCAGCCGGTCGGACACCGCGTAGTCAAGGGCTCGATGCGCCTCCACGGCATTCCGATCGACCCGGCGGCCGCGTATCGCGTGACGGTGAACGATTTTCTCGCCGACGGCATGAGCTATGCCGTGCTGAAGCGCGGAACCGACCGGATCGGCGGAGCGCAGGACATCGACGCGCTCGTCGACTACTTCGCCGCGCACTCGCCGGTGGCGCCCGGACGGCGCGATCGCATCGCGCGGGTGAAGTGACGCGGCGCCCTGATCGCGCGCCGGAGGCCTACTTCGGCGCCTTGCCGAAGTCGCCCGCGTACGCGTAGCCGAGCTCGCCGGGCTTCACGTACTTGCGGAACGCCGCGTTCACTTCGGCGGTCGTGAGCTTTTCGATCGCCGCGTCGACCGCCGCGGAGAACGCCCACGTGCGCCCGAGGAACTCCTGGTTCGCGAGCGCCGACGCGACGGTGCCGTCCTGCGTGCGCGCGAGGCGCCGCTCCTGCAACAGGCCTTGCCTCCCCGTCTGCACCTCGGCGTCGGTGAACCCGCCGGTCATCGCCGCGGCGAACTCCTCGGCGAAATCCGTCCGCACCCGCGCGAGATTCTCGGGCGCGAAGATCGCGTACACGCGGAACAGGCTGTTCTGCTCGAACGAGTTCGGCGTGAGGATCGACCCCACACCGTAGGACAGGCCGTCCTTCTGCCGCAGCCGCTCGAATAGGCGCGACGACGGCGAATCGCCGAAGAGGTAGTTCGCGAGCAGCATCGCGGCAAAGTCGGGGCTCTGGTCGTTGAGCGGAATTGCCTCGCGCGCGATCAGGAACGCATTGGCCTTGTCGGGGAGATCGAGCTTCTCCGAAGCTGCCTTGTTCGGCACGAACGGGTCCGGCACGCGCGCGTACGGCGAAGGGCTCTTCCAGCCGCCGAAGAGCTCGGTGACGAGCGCCTTGACCGCGGCGGCGTCGAAGTCGCCGACGATCGCGATCTCGGCGTTGCTCGCGCCGAAGAACTGCGCGTGGAAGCGCTTCAGCGAATCGACGGTGACCGCGCGCGTCCACGCGAGGCTTTCCTCGAGCGTCGGACCATACCGCGGATCGCCGGCGGGATAGGGATTGTTCTGGCGCCGCGACGCGCGGAGCGCCGCCTCCTGCGGATCGGTGCGCGATTCCTCGAGCCCGGTCGTCTCCTCGCGCTGAAGCGTCTCGAGCTCGTCGGCCGGGAACGAGGGCTCGCGCAGCACCTCGGCGAGAATGACGCAGCGTGTCGGGAAGCTCCTTCCGGAACGTCTGGCCGGACACCGATGTGCCGACGCTGCTGCCGTTGATGGCGAGCTTGGCGCGCAGCGCGTCGAGCGCGTCCTCGATCTCCTGGCGCGTGTGCCGGGTCGTGCCGCGCAGCAGCATCTCGCCCGCGAGCTGGCCGTCGGCCTGCTTGCCGAAGGCCTGCTTCAGGTCGGCGTAATGGAGCGACACCGTGAAGCGGACGGCCTCGCCGCGCGTCTTCTTGGGCAAGAGCGCGACCTTCGCCCCATTGGGCAGCACGAAGCGCTCGGTGCGCGCATCGAGATTCGCGGGGCTCGCGTCGAACGCCTCGCCGGTGACGGCGGCGGCGTCGCCCTTGTAATCCCTGACCATCGCGGCGAGGTCGACGGGAGGCGGAACCGGCGCGCGCGCGGGCTTCGCGTCGGGAATGAACTCGCCGACGGTGACGTTCGACCGCTGCAGGTATTGCTGCGCGACGCGGTTGACGCTGGTGGCGGTGACGGTGCGATAGCGGTCGCGCGTGATGAAGAACAGACGCCAGTCGCCCAGCGCGACCGATTCCGAGATCGCGACCGCGAATCGCTGCGGGTTCGCCATCGTCTCGTCGAAATTGACTGCCGCCTTGCCGCGGATGCGCGCGACCTCCGCTTCGGTCACGGGCTCCTTCGCGAGGCCCTCGATCGTCGCGAACATCGCGTCGCGTGCCGGCGCGAGCGGATCGGCGTCGGGGATCTGCGCGAAGAACGCGAGCGTCCCCGGCTCGCGCAGCTCGCTCATCCACGCCTCGACGGAGGACGCCTTCTTCGTCGTCACCAGCGCCTTGTAGAGGCGTCCGGCGGGCGGGACGGTCAGCACGTCGCCCAGCACGTCGAGCGCGACAAAGTCAGGATGCGCGCCGCGCACCGTGTGGTACATCATGCCGAGAAATTTCGACCCGCCGGCGCGGCGCAGCGTCACCGCCCGCTCGCCGTCCTGCACGGGCTCCTCGGTGTAGATCGCCGGCAGCGTGCGCGCGGGCTTCGGGATCGGCCCGAAATCCTTGACGATGAGACGAAGCGTCGCGTCGGGATCGAACTTGCCGGCGACGATCAGCACCGCGTTGTCGGGCTGGTAGTAGAGCCGGTAGAACGCCTGCAGCCGGCCGATGTCGACGTTCTCGATGTCCGAGCGCGCGCCGATCTGCAGGTGCCCGTAGTTGTGCCACATGAACGCCGAGGCGAGCATCCGTCCGTACAGCACGAGCTGCGGGTTGTTCTCGCCGCTCTCGAACTCGTTGCGCACCACCGTCATCTCCGAATCGAGGTCGCTCTTGCGGATGTACGAGTTGACCATCCGGTCGGCTTCCATCCCGAGCGCCCAGGCGAGATTGTCGTCGCTGGCGGTGAACGACTCGAAATAGTTGGTGCGATCGAAGCTGGTCGAGCCGTTGTACTGCATGCCGCGCTTGCCGAGCTCGGTCTGGATGTTGCCGCGGCTTGGCGTGCCCTTGAACACGAGGTGCTCCAGCAGATGCGCCATGCCGGTCTCGCCGTAGTTCTCGTAGGCGGAGCCGACCTCGTAGGTGACGTTGACGGTCGTCGTCGGCTTCGACGCGTCCGGGAAGAGCAGGATCTTGAGGCCGTTCGCGAGCCGGTATTCGGTGACGCCTTCGACCGAGGGCCCCTGCGTTACGCCGGGGGGCAGCGCGGCGGCTGCGGCGAGCGCGAACAGGCCGAGCAGGAGGGCGGCGAGATGGCGCGAATGGCGGAGGGCTCTCATGGGCAAGACCGGCGCGGAAGATAGGGGCGCCAAGTATATCGACGCGGGACAGCGGATGGACCGCCGGTCGTGCTTCGGAGTTCACTCACGTGGTGAACGGTGCCGCGGGCCGCCGGCGGGGGAACGCCGCGGGCACGCGGCGGTCGCGGAAGGATCAGCGGATGGAATCGGAGGCGGCGGCGCAGCGCGAGCGCGCTGGCGCCGGCCAGCAGCAGCGGCAGTGCTGCGAGCAGCAGCGGCGAGAGCGTCGGGATCGTCGCGTTGAAGGCGACCGGCGGGCTGGCGGGGCCCAGCTGGATGCGCGGCATCAGCGAGTTGGCCGTGTCGTCGCCTTGCGTGCCGTCGATCTGGCTGAAGCCGGGCTGGCTGAAGACGACGTTATTGTTGTTGTAGTAGAAATTCTGGTTCGAGTTGCCGGCGAAATCGAACCGGACCTGGTAGAAATTGCCCGCGGTCAGCTGCAGCGGGGCGATCGGAGAACGTGATGAATTGCAGTCCCGACGTGGTGAACACGCCGCTGCCGGAGCGCAGGACCGTCTTCCCGGTGCCGATATTGCCGGTGGCGCTGGTCGTCTGGTCGATTTCGTAGTTGACGGTGACGCCCGTCAGGTCCTGGTAAAGGCTGATCGAGCTGATCGTCTGCGTCGACGTCGCCTGGAACACGACACCGCGGCTGACGCTCCAGAAGTCGTTGCTGTTCGTCGTGAGCCACGGCGCCGCTCGGATCGTTCGGCGGAACGAACGGATCTGCGCGTGCGCGCCCGCCGCGATCGACAGGAGCGCGAAGGTCGCCACGGCGAGCGAGGCCAGCCTCGATTTGGAGGTATTGCGCACTGCTATCAATCCTATCCTTCGATATGCGTGCCGGGACCGCGCGTGCGGCGCCGACTGTTATCGAATTATCGTCGGCGGGCGAGTTTTCGCGCAAGGAAAAGCCCCTCGCGTTTGCGCCGTGTCGCATTGTGGCGCGGGGTTGTTGGCAAAATGCTGCACGGCAATGTCGGGTACCGGCGACATATGGTGGCGATAACGGCTGCGTTGTCGGGGTCCGGCGACAGATCCGCGCGCGCCCGGACGGCACGCTCCGCGTGGCGAGGTGCCCCTCGAATGGAGCCGGAGTTGACGTTTACGTAAACGTCATATAGCGTAGATAGGCTCGCTCGTCCCGACGGGAGGGGTGGAGTAATCTTCGCGTTCCCCGAAGGCGGCGCCGGCGGCGCGCCGCGTGAAGGAGGAGCCCGCCATGAACGACACCAGTTCCCGATCGCTCGTCTACAAGCCGTTGCACAAGGTTCGCTTCGTCACCGCGGCGAGCCTGTTCGACGGCCACGACGCGTCGATCAACATCATGCGGCGGATCCTGCAGGCTTCCGGCTGCGAGGTGATTCACCTGGGCCACAACCGCTCGGTCGAGGAGATCGTCAACTGCGCGCTGCAGGAGGACGCGCACGGCATCGCGATCTCGTCCTATCAGGGCGGGCACGTCGAATTCTTCAAATACATGCTCGACCTCCTGCGCGAGCGCGGCGCGGCCAACGTCAAGGTGTTCGGCGGCGGCGGCGGCGTGATCGTCGCCGCCGAGATCGCGGAGTTGCACGCCTACGGCGTCACGCGGATCTTTTCGCCGGAGGACGGGCAGAAGCTCGGGCTGCAGGGGATGATCAACGAGATCGTCGCCGCATGCGACGCCGACCTCACGCGGGACCTGCCCGCCGACGCCACGGCGCTCGTCGCCGGCGACCGCTTCGCCCGCACGCGCGCGCTGGCGCGGATGATCACCGGACTCGAGGCCGGCACGGTGCCTGCGAAGGTGCGCGAGGCGATGCTCGCCGCCGCCGCGAAGGCGAAGGTGCCCACGCTCGGAATCACCGGCACGGGGGGCGCCGGGAAGAGCTCGCTCACCGACGAGATCGTCCGGCGCTTCCGGCTCGATCAGCACGACAAGCTCAGGATCGCGATCATCTCGATCGACCCGTCGCGGCGCAAGTCGGGCGGCGCGCTCCTCGGCGACCGCATCCGGATGAACGCGATCGAGCACCCGAACATCTACATGCGCTCGCTGGCGACGCGCGACGCCGGGAGCGAGGTGTCGAAGGCGCTCCCCGACGTCATCGCCGCCTGCAAGGTGGCGGGATTCGACCTCGTCATCGTCGAGACCTCGGGCATTGGCCAGGGCGATGCGGCGATCGTGCCGCTGGTCGACACGTCGCTGTACGTGATGACGCCGGAGTTCGGCGCGGCGTCGCAGCTCGAGAAGATCGACATGCTCGACTTCGCCGATTTCGTCGCGATCAACAAGTTCGACCGCAAGGGCGCGGCCGACGCGCTGCGCGACGTGCGCAAGCAGTATCAGCGCAACCGCGAGGCGTTCAAGTCGGCGCCCGACGAGATGCCCGTCTACGGGACCATGGCGGCGCGGTTCAACGACGATGGCGTCACCGCGCTCTACCAGGCGCTGCTCCCTGCGCTCGCGGCGCATGGGCTCAAGCTCGCGCCGGGCACGCTTCCCGCGGTCGCAACCAGGTTCTCGACGGGTCAGCATGCGATCGTGCCCGCGGCGCGCGTACGCTATCTCGCCGAGATCGCGGAGGCGATCCGCGGCTACCATGGCTGGGCCAAGGCACAGTCGCAGATTGCCCGCGAGCGGCAGCAGCTCCGCGCGTCGAAGGCGATGCTGGCCGAGGCCGGCGACTACAGCAAGCAGCTGAAGGAGAAGGGCGGCGTCGCCGACACCGAATTTGCGCAGCAGCTCAAGGAAACCGTCGTGGGCGCCCGGCACGTGCTCGACGCGCTGGTCGACGAGCGCGAGAAGCAGCTCGACCCGCGTGCGCGGAAGCTGCTCGACATGTGGCCGAAGACCCAGGCCGCGTACGCCGGTGACGAATACGTGGTCAAGATCCGCGGCAAGGAGATCCGCACCGCGCTCACCACCGAATCGCTGTCGGGCACGCACGTTCCGAAGGTGGCGCTGCCGCGCTTCGAGGACGACGGCGAGATCCTGCGCTGGCAGCTCACCGAGAACGTTCCCGGCTCGTTTCCGTATACCGCCGGCGTGTTCGCGTTCAAGCGCGAGAACGAGGACCCGACGCGGATGTTCGCCGGCGAGGGCGACGCCTTCCGCACCAACAAGCGCTTCCACCTGCTCGCCGACAACATGCCGGCGAAGCGGCTGTCCACCGCGTTCGACTCGGTGACGCTCTACGGCAACGACCCCGCGGTCCGCCCCGACATCTACGGCAAGGTCGGCAATTCCGGCGTGTCGATCGCCACGCTCGATGATCTCAAGGTGCTCTACTCGGGCTTCGACCTCTGCGCGCCCAACAACTCGGTGTCGATGACGATCAACGGCCCCGCGCCGACGATTCTCGCGATGTTCATGAACACCGCGATCGACCAGCAGCTCGACAAGTTCCGCGCCGACAACGGCCGCGATCCGACCGACGACGAGACGCAGAAGATCCGCGAATGGGCGCAGGCCAACGTGCGCGGCACGGTCCAGGCCGACATCCTCAAGGAGGACCAGGGGCAGAACACCTGCATCTTCTCGACGGAGTTCAGCCTCAAGGTGATGGGCGACATCCAGGAATATTTCGTCACGAACGACGTCAGGAATTTCTACTCGGTGTCGATCTCGGGCTACCACATCGCCGAGGCGGGGGCGAACCCGATCAGCCAGCTCGCCTTCACGCTGTCGAACGGCTTCACCTTCGTCGAGGCCTATCTCGCGCGCGGCATGCGCATCGACGATTTCGCGCCGAACCTGTCGTTCTTCTTCTCCTATGGCATGGACCCCGAGTACGCGGTGATCGGCCGGGTCGCGCGGCGGATCTGGGCAGTGGCGATGCGCGAGCGCTACGGCGCGAACGAGCGCAGCCAGAAGCTCAAGTTCCACTCGCAGACCTCGGGGCGCAGCCTGCACGCGCAGGAGATCGCGTTCAACGACATCCGCACGACGCTGCAGGCGCTGATCTCGACCTACGACAACACCAACAGCCTCCACACCAACGCCTACGACGAGGCGATCACCACGCCCACCGAGGAGAGCGTGCGCCGGGCGATGGCGATCCAGCTCATCATCAACCGCGAGTGGGGCCTCGGCAAGAACGAGAACCCGAACCAGGGCGCGTTCGTCATCGAGCAGCTGACCGACCTCGTCGAGGAAGCGGTGCTGAAGGAGTTCGAGGCGATCTCCGAGCGCGGCGGCGTGCTGGGGGCGATGGAGACCGGCTACCAGCGCGGCAAGATCCAGGAAGAGTCGCTCTACTACGAGCACAAGAAGCACGACGGCTCGTATCCGATCGTCGGCGTCAACACGTTCCGCAACCCGCACGGGGACCAGACGCCCCAGACGCTGCTGCTCGCGCGCTCGACCGACGACGAGAAGCAGTCGCAGCTCGCACGCCTCGCCGAATTCCACAAGCGACACGCGAAGGCGGCCCCGGCCGCGCTGGCGAAGCTCAAGCAGACGGTGATCGAGGACGGCAACGTGTTCGCGGAGCTGATGAACACCGTGCGCGTGTGCTCGCTCGGCCAGATCACCAACGCGCTGTTCGAGGTCGGAGGGCAGTACCGCAGGAGCATGTAGGCGTGACCGGGCCGACCCGCGAATTCTGGAACGAGCGCTTCCAGACGGGCGAGACGCCGTGGGACCGCGGCGCCCCCAACCCGCAGCTCGGTGCGTGGCTCACCGACGGCACGCTGCGACCGTGCCGCATTCTCGTGCCCGGATGCGGCTCGGGACATGAAGTCGAGGCGCTCTGCGCCGCCGGCTTCGAGGTGACGGCGCTCGACTACGCGCCCGAGGCGATCCACCGCACGCGCCTGCGGCTCGAATCGGCGAATCTCCGCGCGACGCTGGTCGAACACGACGCGCTCACCTGGCAGCCGGAGCGCGCCTTCGACGCCGTCTACGAGCAGACCTGCCTGTGCGCGCTCTATCCCGATCATTGGCGCGTCTATGCGGATCAGCTTCACCGCTGGCTCGCGTCCGGCGGCCGGCTCTTCGCGCTCTTCGTCCAGCTGCTTCGACCCGGCGCCGCGGAGGGCGCCATCGAAGGGCCGCCCTATCACTGCGACATCAACGCGATGCGCGCGCTTTTTCCGGATTCCCGCTGGGAATGGCCGAAGCCGCCCTATGCGCGCGTCGCGCATCCGCGCGGATTTGCCGAGCTTGCTGTCGTGCTCGGGCGCTGCGACCCGGACAGACCCTAGGCGCGCCCGAACGACGCGCGATCTCGCGGCGGGAGACGCGCAGGGTCAGGCGCGGACCGGCCGGGAGTGCGACAGGCTCATAACGCGAGGGAACGAATGACCGCTATCGGCCAGCATCGGTCGGTCGGTGTCCCGGCCCAATTTGCCCGGAAGCGGTCGCAGGAACATCGCCTACGCGCCTGCCGCCTCGAACCATGAAGCGATCTGCGCGCGTTCCTCCGGGGCCAGCACCAAATCGAGTGCTTCGGCCAGATGGTCCAGATGCGGTGCCGCACGCGACGGCCCGACAACGGGGGCGGTGCAATCCGGATGCGCAATCAGCCAGGCAGAGCCAGGCCCCCACAGCTCACGGAATGTGCCGCGGCCGCGCCCCGGAGCCGATCGAGGGCATCGTGCACCGCGTCGGTCATCATCTCCGCATGGGCTTCGGGCCGAAGCGCCATACGAGTCCCCTCAGGAAACGGCTCGCCGCGCAGCGTATTTTCCGGTCAAGACGCCGCCGGCTAGCGGAGAGAAGGGCGTATAGCCGAGGCCCCGTTCCCGACACACGGCGCGGACTTCGCGGTCGTCGTTGGGCGATAAAAGACTGAAACCGTTCTGCACCCACTCGAATCCGGGGACGCCGAGCCGCTCGGCCGCATCCAGCGCCTCGATCAGCTCTTCCGCTCCGACGTTGCAGCATCCGACGTGCCCCACGCGCCCGGCGTCGATCACCGCGGCGAACCCTTCCACTGTTTCTTCGATGGGAGTCGTCTTGTCCGGCTTGTGGGAGAGGTAGAAGGTCACGCGCTCCAGGCCCAGCCGGTCGAGGCTTGTCTGCAATTTCCTCTCGATGTACGCGCGATTGAACCGCGTCCCATCGACACCGTCGGCCGTCGGCGGAGCGACCTTCGTCGCGATGCGAACCTGCCTTGGTCAGTTCGCGAGGGCGCTGGCGAAACCACTCGCCAATCGCGCGTTCACTCTCGCCGTCGGCGTAGCGTTCCGCCGTATCGAGCACATCGATGCCAAGAGCGAGCGCCTCGTCAAGCGCGGCGAACGCCGCCTTCCGCTCGAGGCCGCGGCCGACCAGATGCCGGGCGCCGCCGATCCCGCCGAAAGTGCCGCAGCCGAGGAATGCCCGCGGAACCGTGATGCCGGTGGTGCCGAGAGTCCCGCTTTTCATTCGCCGTCTCCAACCGATAGATTTTTCCAACCCGTATATTGCAGTATTGAGAGTCCAGTCTGGCGGGTCAATCGTCGACTTCCGGCCAGGAAGCGGACGCTGCGCGGAGCTGACAGTTCAGTCCGAGCAGGCGAAGTTCGTTGCAACGTTTGCATCGCCGCCTTTGTACTTCGCCTTCTGCGGGTAAGGGCAGAGCGGCCTTGTCCAGACGGTCTTGCCGTTGTTGTCCTGCTTGGTAGCGAGCAGGCTCGCTGGCGCTTCGCCCTTCTCCACCCAGTTTTCGAGCGCGGTGAGCGGATCGAATCCAAGCTCCGAGATACCGGGCCCCGGCTGCCACCCGCAGTGGTCGAACCCGGGGATCATGAACAGGCGCAGGAAGCCTTGCGTCGCATCGCGTCCGCCCATCTTCTTCTCCACCGCTTCGTAGTAGTCGACCGTGAACTGCGGGGTGACGATCGGATCGGCCCAGCCGTGGTACATGAGGAGCTTGCCGCCGCGCGCCTTGAACGCGCTCAAGTCGGGGTCGGTGGAGTTGTAGATCGCCGCCATCGTCGCCAGGCGCTGCGGATCGCTGTCGAAATCGAATTTCGCGGCGCTATAGGATTCACCCGGGTCGTCGGCGAAGGCCGCGTAACGAAGGAAGTCGGCAATGAAGCGCGGCGTGAAGCGGCCGCCGCCTTTTTCGAGACCTGTCAGCCAGAGCGGCCAGAATGGCTCCGAGCCAAGCGGAACACCGCCGGGGTAGAGTTGCCTGCCCTTGCTGTCGTGCGCGCCTGCGTACCACTTCTCCAGCACGCCGACTTCCGCCGCAGTGAGGCAGTCGGCGCCGTCGCTTGCGCGGCAACGAAGGGAGGCGGGTTTGAAATCGCAGGCATGCGGGTCGTCGATCAGCCCGTCCTTCAACCCGTCCTTGGCATCGCACGCCTCGTAGACCTTGTCCCGGACGAGAGCGACCTTCTGCTTTTGAAGGATGTCCCTGCCATCGGGCCCGGTGTTCGCCTGCACGAGCCACGCTTGGAACGTTGCCAGCCCCGTCTGGTCGAGCGCCGCCGCGCCGCTGATGATGCCGTCAAAGTCGTTCGGGAACTTGCGCGCCTCCATGTTGGCCATGCGCCCGCCGGTGGAGCAGCCGGCGAAATACGCCTTCTTCTGCTCCGCGCCGTAGTAGGTCTTGACGAGCGCTTTCGCCACACGCGCCGTCTCGGTCACCGCACGCCAGCCCCAATCGTTCTCCGCCACGCGATTGTTATAGGCCCAGCGTCCGTCGACCCCCGAGGTGCCCCAGTGGCCCGAATCCATCGTTGCTGCGGCGTAATTGCGCTTGAGGCCGTAGTTCATCGCGTTGGCAAAACCGTCGTCATCGCTATCGAGCGTGCCGCAGAAGCCGCCGCAGCCCGCCATGTAGAACTTGCCGTTCCACTCGCGGGTCGGCATCCTCACTTCGAAGTTGATCGCGGGACGCACGTAACCGAGCACGCGGCAATACTCCGGCAGCCCACCCCCTGCCGGCACGATCGCGGCCGAGAGAAGGTTGGTGTCTTCGATCTTCAAGTTGGCAAGCGCGCCGCAATCGCCACCCGGTTGCGCGCGGGCCGTACCCGCGGCGGCGAAGAGAACAACCAGCATTCCAAGTGTTGCGGTGCCATTGTGCAATCTCATGACTCCCTCCCGCCCTCAAGCTCCGAACTCATCGAGCAAAGCCTTAGCCTCCATTAGATCGCGCGTATCGAAGCCCTCCGTGAACCAGCCGTAGACCGGAGCGAGAAGCTCGCGAGCCACATCCCGCTTGCCCTGATCGCGCCAGTGCCGCGCCATGCTCATCGCGGCGCGCAATTCATAGGCCTTTGCGTGCTGCCGTTGCGCAGCACGCAGCGCCGCTTCGAGGGCATGTTGGCCCTCGTCAAGTCGCTTGAGCCCGAGGAGCGCGATGCCTTCGAGGCGATGAAGCTCTGCGTCCCACCAACCGTAGCCTGTTTCATCCTGCACCTTCAGCCCCTCTCTCGCCGCGGCAAGACAAGCTCCGTGCTCACCCTCCAGTGCCATCGCCGCGGCCAAGCCGACAAGCCCGTAGGGACGAAAGGACACGCCGAGCTGGCTGGCGAGCCCCGCGCGCAGGCAGGCGATCGATTCCTTGAACGCTCCCTGCGCGCTCAGCGCGGCGCCACGTAGGAACTGCGGTGGCCACGCGAATCCGAGCCGTTGCTCAGAAGCTAGCGCCTCGGCCGCTTCGAGCCGTTGCACTGCCAATTCGGGCTCGCCGCAGTCGAGGCGTAGCATCCCGTTGAACAGCAAGGCTAGTCCGAGGCTGAACGGGTGAGCGATGTCCTCGGCCAACGCCAATGCTTGGCTACCGATCGCCAAAGCCTTGTCGGGATACCCTAGTAGCCAGTGACCAACCGCACCGAGGCTATCGGCGCAAACGCCGGGATCGTGCCCGCCATAAAGCGTGCGGTGAGACCGGTGCCGCTCGGGATCATAGAGCCGCCGCCCCGCCTCGCTGTGCTCGCGGGCCGCCGCCGGGTCCCCAGCGAAAATGGAGGTCGCCCAAGCGCTGTGATGGGCCTGCAGGTGCAACGCGTCGTCCGCCTTACCCGCGGTCAGTTGCAGCAGTCGGTTCGACAATGTGCGGCAATCGTAGATCCTGCCGGCACCGTTGGCCGATTGCCAGAGGCCGTACACCGCCATGAACTGTTGACGCGGATCTCCCCGCCGCTCGGCCAGTTCGCGGGCACGGGCATAGGCTTCAGGCGCCTCGACCGCACTGAACCCTTTGGCCGTGAACAACGACAGACCGCGGGCGAGTTGCAGTTCAATCTCCCGCCCCTCCCGAGCCGGACCCTCGGGGAGTGCCGAGAGTACTGCAAGACCACGCTCGAAATGGCGTATCGCCTCTAAAGGCGTCGAGCGCGCTGCGGCATGATTGCCGGCCTGGAGCCATTGGTCCACCGCGCGCTCGACATCGCCTGCGGCGGTCAGATGGTGAGCCAGAAGTTCGGGCTGGCGCTCGACGAGATCGGCAAAATGATGCTCCAGCACCGCCGCGACCCGCGCATGCAGGTCCTGTCGCCTTGCGCGCAGCAAGGTGTCGTAGGCGGCATCCTGCACCAGTGCGTGCTTGAACAAGTACACCGCTTCTGGCGGCAGACCGCGGCAGAACAATAGGCCGGCCTCGGTCAGTTGCGCGAGCGCGCTGTCGAGGTCAGGCTTTGGACGCGCCGCCAACCGCTCGATCAGCTCATAGGTGAAATCGCGCCCAAGCACCGAGCTGATCTGCGCCAGGTCCTTGGCCGCCGGCCCGATGCGATCGAGCCGCGCGATCAGAGAGGCGTGCAGCGTTGCGGGAACGGCCAGCGCAGGCAGCGGGCTAGTAGTCGACAACACAGCCGCTACCCCACGATCCTGGTCGGCCCGTTCGAGGACCGCCTTGGTCAGCTCCTCGACGAACAACGGCACGCCGTCCGTGCGCTCGGCGATTTCTTGTACGACCTCGCTGCCAAGGGCAGTGTTTCCGGCCAAGCTGAGCACTAGCGCGGCAATATGCCGGCCATCCAGGCGATTGAGGGCCAGCATCGTCACATGCGGCTGACCGACCCAGCTTTGCTGGAACTCGGGTCGGAACGTAACAATGAGTAGAACCGGCATGCGCCGCACCCGGTCAACCATCAGGTCGAGCAACTCGCGCGACGTCGGATCGATCCAGTGGGCATCCTCGAACATTGCCAATACCGGCCGTTGCCGCGAGAGCGCCTCCATTTCGTTGATCAAGGATTCGAACAGTCTTTCGCGCTTACGTTGGGGGCTAAGGTTAAAATCGGTTGCCGCATTGGGCAACGACAGTAGCTCGGCAATCAACTCAAATTTATCAGCATAAGTGCCATGGAGCAGCTCGCGCAACTTGGCGCGCTTAGTTTCGCCGTCATCATCGCGCGCGAAACCAGCGGCGCTTTCGAGCTGAACTATTGCGGGATATAGCGCGCTGTTTTGGTGATGCGTCGAGCAGAAATAGCGGAGCCGTGTGTATGGCTCGACGGCAACGGTTTCGAGCAAGGCCGTCGCTAGCCGGGACTTGCCAATGCCTGCTTCGCCCGACAAGAGGACAACTTGCCCTTCACCAGCCTTTGCTTTCGACCAGCGCCGCCGCAGTAAATCAAGTTCTTCTTCCCGACCGACAAGCTCAGTCAATCCGCTCGCGTGCAGTGCCTCGAAGCGGCTTTGGACGCGGCTCGGGCGTATCGCCGTCCAGGCCCGCACTGGCCTCGCGATGCCCTTGAGGTCCCGGGCGCCAAGGTCCGCAAGCTCAAACAGGTTGCCCAGGAGTTTACGGGTGCTCTCAGCAATTACGACCGTGTTGGGCTCTGCAAGGCCCAGCAAGCGCGCAGCAAGGTTCGGTGTCTCCCCTATAATGCCCCGCTCTTGCGCGTCTCCCGAGCCGATCATGTCGCCGACCACCACCAATCCTGTCGCGATGCCCACGCGGGTCTGCAAAGGCGCGTGCGTATCCTTCAGGTCACCAACGGCGGTGACCAGTCGCAGCCCCGCCCGTGTAGCCCGCTCCGGGTCGTCCTCGTGTGCCTGCGGGTAGCCGAAATAAATGAGGACGCCATCGCCCATGTACTTCGCTACGAACCCGCCAAAACGCTGCACGGTCTCGGCGACGCACTTCTGGTAGGCCGAAATGACCTCGCGGAGGTCTTCAGGGTCCATGCACCCCGAGAGTGCCGTCGAACCGACGAGGTCCGAGAACATCACTGTCACTTGGCGGCGTTCGGCAGATTCGGCTGCTCGCGGCGTCGCAGACGGAGCAGGCGCGGGGGCTGCAGGTGCGCCTTTCTCCGCGCCTTCGAGGTTGGCGATTGCACGCAACAGCTTGCGACGATGGCCGAGTGACGCAACGCCGATCTTTTCGAAGTCTTGATCGGTCAGGTCACCGAGGATCGCAAAATCGATATCGTTCTGCGCAAAGCACTCAGCGTACTCGGACAAGCCAAGCATTTGGAGCCAGTCAGCAATCTGTTGCATCGCAGCCCCTCCGCACGGATTCATCGCGAGCTTTCGAGAGGGCAACGGAGAGTTTGACCGACAAAGTAGTACCCCGCTGCTGGATTAAATGTTAATCCCTTATCAAGCGTTTGCTTGGGTTCGACCGATTAGTTCGCCGCGGTTTGACATTCCGGTCGTTCCCGCCGGCGCGTCATCGGCTCGGTTGGCGTCCCGGTGGCAATTGATCCAACGTCAGCTTCCGTGCAAATGAACGTCCGGTACTCGGAAGCTCGAAGGACTGTTCAGTGTCGAAAGCAGCCGTTGTGCCCAAGTCAAATTTTTGCTGTGCCATAACCGTGACTGGGTGTCCCAGTTCTAGGATTTCAGCCGATAACCGGTCTTGAACATCCAGGCGACGATCGCGAGCGAGATCGCCATGAACGCGGCGGTCATCGCCAGGCTGACGCCGACGCCGACGTCGGCGATGCCGTAGAAGCTCCAGCGGAAGCCGCTGATCAGGTAGACCACCGGGTTGAACAGCGTGACCTTCTGCCAGAACGGCGGCAGCATGTCGATCGAGTAGAAGCTGCCGCCGAGGAACGTCAGCGGCGTGACGATCAGCAGCGGCACGAGCTGCAGCTTCTCGAAGCCGTCGGCCCAGATGCCGATGATGAAGCCGAACAGGCTGAACGTCACCGCCGTCAGCACCAGGAACACCAGCATCCACACCGGGTGCACGATCTGCAGCGGCACGAAGAAGCCCGCGGTGGCGAGGATGATGAGGCCGAGGATGATCGACTTGGTCGCCGCCGCGCCGACGTAGCTGACCACGATCTCGAGGTAGGACACCGGCGCCGACAGCAGCTCGTAGATGGTGCCGGTGAACTCGCGGAAAGTAGATGCCGAACGACGCGTTGGAGATGCTCTGCGTCAGCAGCGACAGCATGATCAGGCCGGGCACGATGAAGGCGCCGTAGCTGACGCCGCCGACCTCCTGGATGCGCGAGCCGATCGCCGCGCCGAAGACGACGAAGTAGAGCGACGTCGAGATCACCGGCGAGATGATGCTCTGCATCAGCGTGCGCCAGGTGCGCGCCATCTCGAAGCGGTAGATCGCGCGGATCGCGTGGACGTTCATGCGCTCCTCCCGGACCAGGCTCACGAAGATGTCCTCCAGCGAGCTCTGCGTCGTGTTGCAGGTCCTTGAAGCGGATGCCCGCGCGGTCGAGCTCGTCCAGCAGCGCCGTGATGCCGGGCCGCTCGCCGCTGCGCGTCGTAGGTGTAGGTCAGCTCGCTGCCGCCGGCGGACAGCTCGAGGTGATAGCCGGCGAGCGCGGGCGGGATCTGCGCCAGCGGCTGCTGCAGCTGCAGCGTCAGCTGCTTGCGGCCCAGCTTGCGCATCAGCTCGGCCTTGTCCTCGACCAGGATGATCTCGCCCTTGTTGATCACGCCGATGCGGTCGGCCATCTCCTCGGCCTCGTCGATGTAGTGCGTGGTCAGGATGATGGTCACGCCGCCGTCGCGCAGCGCGCGCACCAGCTCCCACATGTCCTGGCGCAGCTCGACGTCGACGCCGGCGGTCGGCTCGTCGAGGAACAGGATCTGCGGCTCGTGCGACAGCGCCTTGGCGATCAGCACGCGCCGCTTCATGCCGCCGGAGAGCGTCATGATCTTGCTGTCCTTCCTGTCCCACAGCGACAGGTCCTTCAGCACCTTCTCGAGGTGGGCGGGATCGGGCCGCCTTGCCGAACAGGCCGCGGCTGAACGACACCGTGCCCCAGACGGTCTCGAAGGCGTCGGTGGTGAGCTCCTGCGGCACGAGGCCGATCAGCGCGCGGGCGGCGCGGTAGTCGCGGACGATGTCGTGGCCGTCGACGGTGACCGAGCCCCCGGTCGCGCGGACGATGCCGCAGATCGTGCTGATCAGCGTCGTCTTGCCGGCGCCGTTCGGGCCCAGCAGCGCGAAGATCTCGCCGCGGCGAATGTCGAGGTTGATGTTCTTCAGCGCCTCGAATCCGGACGCGTAGGTCTTGGACAGCTTTGCTACCGAGATGATGTCTGGCATGGAAGGATCGATGGGCGCGCGTCCGCGAGCCCGAATACTACTTCCGGAACGCCGTTCCGGGGTCGGCGCGGCCCCGGTTCGCACGCGGTCGCGACCCCGCACAGCCGGAAAGCGTTGATCGTAGAATCCGGCTGTTGCGGGGCGATGGCCTGGCCGCGCCGAACATTTTCCCGCCCGCGCTGCCAAAGCAGCGCACCAGCAGCACCCGATCAGCGAACCTGGAGAATGCCATGGACACCAACGATTTCCCCAAGCTCCGCCGTCGCGCGTTTCTTGGACTGGCGCTCGCCGCGAGCGCCGGCGTCATCGTCGGCTGGCCGCGACCGGCCCGATCGGCGGACGCGGCCAATGCGAGCCTCAAGATCGGCGTCATCGGCTCCGGCCGGATCGGCGGCACGCTGGGCGAGCTGTGGGTGAAGGCCGGCTACCCGGTGATGTTCTCCTCGCTCGACCTCGCGCACGACAAGGAACTGGCGGCGCGCCTCGGATCCCTCGCGAGCGCGGGAACCCCGGTGCAGGCGGCGGCGTTCGGCGACGTCGTGCTCGTGTCGGTCCCGTACAGCGCGATTCCGCAGCTCGCCCGCGACATCGCCGACTCCGTCAAGGGCAAGGTGATCCTCGACACGTCGAATCCGATCCCGTCGCGCGACGGCGACATGGCGAACGCGGTGAAGGCCAAAGGCAGCCGGTCTCGCGTCGGCGGAGTATTTTTCCGGCGCGCGTCTCGTGCGCGCGTTCAACTCGGTCGGGTTCAACTCGCTGCGCAGCGAGACGAATCGCGCCGGGGACAAGGTCGCGATTCCGCTGGCGGGCGACGACGCGGCGGCGCTCGAGGTCGCGAAGCGCCTCGTCGTGTCCGCGGGCTTCGAGCCGGTCGTCGTGGGTGGGCTCGCGAAGGCGAAGGACTTCGATCCCGGCACGCCGGCCTTCGGCAAGGCGATGACCGCGGCGGAATTGCGCAAGACGCTCGGCATGGGCTCGTGACGGTCGAGACCGGCGCGGCGTTCGCGGTGAGCGCGCGGCACACCGGCGATTTCGCCGCGCCGCCGCGGCCGCCACCGGGCTGCCCGGAGGACATGCGCGGGGAGACCGGCGCGCCATGAAGGGCGAGACGCTCCGGCGCAGGCTCGCCCGGGTCGTCGCGGTGCGCCCCGAGGAAGTGGCGGCGCTGTGCTGGTCGTTCGCCTATTTCTTCTGCCTGCTCGCGGGCTATTACGTGCTGCGGCCGCTGCGCGACGAAATGGGCATCGCCGGCGGCGTGAAGAACCTGCAGTGGATGTTCACCGCCACCTTCGTCGTCATGCTGGCCGCGGTGCCGCTGTTCGGCTGGGTCGTCGCAGCGCTGCCGCGCCGCCGCTTCATTCCGCTGGTCTACCATTTCTTCGTCGTCAACATCGCGATCTTCTGGCTGCTGCTCACGTTCGGCGTCGCCCTGGCGGACGTCGCGCGCGTGTTCTTCGTCTGGATCAGCGTCTTCAACCTGTTCGCCGTGTCGGTGTTCTGGTCGTTCATGGCCGACCTGTATTCGAGCGAGCAGGCGAAGCGCCTGTTCGGGTTCATCGCCGCGGGCGGATCGGCCGGCGCGCTGCTCGGGCCCGGCGGTGACGGTCGCGCTCGCCGTTCCCCTGGGGCCGGTCAATCTGCTGATCGTCGCCGCGCTGCTGCTGGAGCTCGCGGTCCTTTGCGCGAAGCGGCTCGAATCCGCCGCGCCGGCGCGCGAGCGCGCGAGCGCACCGGATTCGGGCGAACACGCGGTCGCGAAAGCGGAGGAATCCAGGGGACTCGGCGGCGGCTGGCTCGCCGGCCTCGCGATGATCCTGCGCTCGCCCTATCTCGCCGGCATCGCGCTGTGGGTCGCGCTGCTGTCGATCGCCGGGACCTTTCTCTACTTCGAGCAGGCGAACATCGTCGCGGCGGCTTCCGACGACCCGGCGGTGCGCACACGCATCTTCGCGACGATCGATCTCGTGGTCGGGATACTGACGATCGCCGTCCAGTTCTTCGCGACGGGACGGCTCATCGCGCGCCTCGGCGTGGGCCGCGCGGCGGCGTTCCTGCCGCTGGTGTTCGGCGTGGGTTTCCTCGTGCTCGCGTGGATCCCCGCCCTCGCGGTCGTCATCGCGTTCCAGGCGCTGCAGCGCACCGCGAACTTCGCGCTGTCGAATCCGGCGCGCGAGGTGCTGTTCACCGTGCTCCGCCGCGACGAGAAATACAAGGCGAAGAACGTGATCGACATCGTCGTGTTCCGCGGCGCCGACGCCGTGGGCGGCTGGGCGTTCTCGCTCCTGCGCGGCGCAGGGCTCGAGCTGTCGACGATTGCGCTGGCGACGGTGCCGCTTGCCGCAGGCTGGCTCGTGCTGGCGCTCACGCTCGGCCGCGCTCAGGAGACGCGGGCGCGCGTGTCCGATCGAGGCGCGAGCGGCGCGACCGAAATGCCGGTGCGCGAGCGCAGCTGATCGTGCGGCACGCCTACGGCGACAGGCGCGGCAGGCGTTTCGCGTCCTTCGGCGGCTGGTAGCACGCGACGTTGAGCTGCATCGCCAGAAGCGCGTAGTACGCGTTGATGCCGGTGAGGTCGACGACGCCCTTCGGGCCGAAGCGCTTTTCGGCGCGCTCGAACGTGCGGTCGGAGACGCGCTTCGTCCGCTGCAGCTCGACCGAGAAGTCGTAGACGATCTCCTCGTCATCGCTCATGCCGGCCGGACGCCGCCCTTCGGCGATCGCGTCGGCGATCTCCGACCTGATCCCGGCCGCGAGCGCGACCGGATGATGCACGTGCCATTCGTAATCCTGCGTCCATTCGCGCGCGGTGACGAGGATGGCGAGCTCGGAGAGCGTGTTGCCGATCGCCGAGTCGTAGCGCAGGTAATCGCCCATCGCGCGTGTGAGGCCCATCAGTTTCGGGCTGTGCATCAGCGGCTCGAACGGGCCGAACACCGGCACGCCGCGCGCCGCGACGAACTCGTCGGCGGACTTGCGCTGCAGGTCGGTGTAGTGTTCGGGCGCGATCGTGGCCAGCCTCTCGTCCGTGGAAGCGGTCGGAGCTGCGGCGTCGCGTGGCTTCATCGGATTTCCCGTGGAATGTTGGCCGACGCGCGCGGACTCTCGCTGTGGCGCGCCGGCACGGCGATGCGATTCGCGCGGCGGAGGTGGCTAAGCGCGCTCAACCCGGCAGCACGGCCAGCATCTTTGCGCGGAGCGCGGCGTCGGGATAGCGTCCGAACCCCGCGCGCACGTTGTCCTTCATGTGCTCGGGTTTCCCGGTGCCGGGAATGACGCACGTCACCGCGGGATTCGCGAGCACGAACTTGAGGAGCACCTGCGCCCAGGTCTCGCAGCCGATGTCGGCGGCCCACGCGGGCAGCGGCTTGCCCAGCATCGATCCCAGGAGGCCGCCGCCGCCGAAGGGCCGGTTGACGATCACCGCGATGCCGCGATCCTGCGCGAGCGGCAGCAGCCGCTCCTCCGCGGCGCGGTCGTTGAGCGCGTAGTCGAGCTGGACGAAGTCCGGCGTCTCGGCGCGCATCACCGACTCGAGCTCGCCATACGCACTCGGGGTGTAGTGCGTGATGCCGACGTAGCGGATTCGGCCTTCCTTCTTCCAGGCGCGGAGCGTCGCCAACTGCGTCCGCCAGTCGACCAGGTTGTGCACCTGCAGGAGGTCGATGCGGTCGGTGCGCAGCAGTTCCATCGACCGCTTCATCTGCGTGATGCCGGATTCGCGTCCGGTCGTCCAGACCTTGGTCGCGATGAACGCTTTGTCGCGCGCATGCATCGTCGCCAGCACGTCGCCGACCACATCTTCGGCGGCGCCGTACATCGGCGACGAGTCGATGACGGATCCGCCGCTCCCGAACAGGATCTGCAGCACGTCGATCAGCGGGGCGCGGTCGGCGGCGCTTCCCCCGACATCGAACGTGCGCCACGTGCCGCAGCCGACGACCGGAAGCGGCTCGCGCGTCGACGGAATCGGGCGGGTGTGCATTCGTTCAGTCGCGGGCGGATTCGCGCCGAGGACTCGCGGGACGGCGCACGCCGATCGCGGCGCCGGCGATGAGCCTGAGGAATTCGCTGCGGTTCATGGCGCAGGAGCGGGATTCGACTCCACGGAAGACGGCACGGAAAAGCGTATCACGGAGGAAGCGGCCGGCGCGAAAAGTCCGCCGATCCGATCAGGCCGCCGGCGGCCGGGTCGCCACCATCGAATCGCGTCCGCCGAACCACTCGAACCAGGCGGCGGCGTTGGGATGCCGGTCGCGCCACGCGAGATGCGCGAAGCGGAAATCGAGGTAGCCCAGCGCGCAGCCGAACGCGATGATCCCGATGTCGACGCGGTCTCCGAATTCCGGCGCGCGCTGCTCGAAGAGGGCGAGCGCGGAGGTCACCTTCTCCAGCTGTCCCGCGCTCCAGTCGCTCCAGCGCAGCGCTTCCGGCCGCGCGACGGTCTCGTAGCGCGTCAGCACCGCGGCGTCCATGATGCCGTCGGCGAGCGATTGCGCGGTGAGCACCTGCCAGCGCTCGGGCGCCGCGGCCCGGGATCAGATGGCCGTCGCCCTGCGCATTGAGATATTCGCAGATGACGCGGCTGTCGTAGAGCGCTGCGCCGTCGTCGGTGATCAGCGTCGGCACCTTGCCGAGCGGGTTGTGCGCGACGATCGACGGATCGCGGTTGACCGGATGCGCGGCGGCGGGGATGCGCTCGATGCGGTCGTTGAGGCCGAGCTCGTGGGCGGCGACGAGGCACTTGCGCACGAAGGGCGATGCAGGCGAATACAGGATTTTCATCGACGTCGTTCCTCGTTCGAGAGCCGCAGGCGGAAGCGCGTTCCGCGCCTCCAATATCCAGCGCGTGAGTCTAGCGCAATCCGGCGGCGCCGCGCCTTGCCGGCCCGGCGCAGGCGGACGAGAATGACAATCGTGCGCTCCGCATCAGCGGGGCGACTGAGGATATCCACATGACGTCGCCGATCGGGCTCGACGCCTACTTCGATCGCATCGGCTGGAGCGGGCCGAGCGCACCCGGCTACGACACGCTGGCGGGACTGCTGCGCGCGCACATGGCGGCCATTCCGTTCGAGAATTTCGACGTGCTTCTCGGCCGGCCGCCACGGCTCGACCTCGAAGGCCTCCAGGCGAAGCTCGTGACCGCGCGCCGCGGCGGCTACTGCTTCGAGCACGCGACGCTCTTCGCCGCGGTGCTCGAGGCGCTCGGCTTCGCGCCGGTCCGGCATTCGGCGCGCGTCATCCTGATGGTGCCGGCCACCGAGGCGCCGCGCGGACACATGTTCCTCACGGTGCCGCTCGCCGAGGGCACGTTCGTCGTCGACCCCGGATTCGGGCGCCTCGCGCCGAACGTTCCCGTGCCGTTGCAGGACGGCGTCAAGGCGAGCTACGGAGGCGATACCCACTGGATGGAGCGCATCGAGGCCGGCTGGACACTGCGCGCGCAGACCCCGGAGACGTCCGTCGCGGCGTGGACGACGACGCTGGAGCACGACAACGCGGCCGATTTCGCGATGGCGAACCACTACACGGCGACGCATCCGGCATCAGGGTTCGTGAACCGGATCTTGCTGCGCGCGCTGACGCAGGACGGGCGTGTCTCCGTGCTGAACCGGGAGGTGACGATCGTGCGCGGCGCGCGGATCGAAACCGCGCATTTGGCCGATCGCGCGGCGCTCCGCACGCTCGTCGCGGAACATTTCGGATTCGATCTGCCCGAGATCGAGTCGTTGCGCGTCCCGTCGATCGCGGAATGGCAGTGAGCGTCCGCCGGTCGCCCCCTAGAGCAGAGGGCTCAGCAGGCGTGCGAGGTTCTCGGCGAACTTGACCGGGGCGCGGCGCCGCCGCCACGTCGCGAGGTCCAGCATCTCGCCCTCCTTGAGATAGCGCCGCTGCTCGACGGCGAGGCGCGAGCAGACGTGCGTGTCATAGCAGAGCACGATGATTTCCGCGTTGAGCGCGAAGGAGCGGATGTCGAGATTCGACGAGCCGATCCACGCGATCCTGCCGTCGATCGACAGGTGCTTCGCGTGCAGGAAGCGCTTGCCGTAGCGGCAGATATGAACGCCGGAGCCGAGCAGCTCGTCGTAATACGAGCGCTGCGCGAGGCACACGAGGTACTGGTCCATCTGCAGCGGAACCACCAGCGTCACCTCGACGCCGCGCAGCACCGCGGTCTGCAGCGCCTGCATGAGTGCGTCGTCCGGGATGAGGTAGGGCATCGTGATCACGATGCGGCGGCTGGCCGCGTGGATCAGCGACACGATGAGCCGCTGGTTGTTCTCGCGCGGATAGCCCGGGCCGCTCGGCAGCACCTGCGCCGCGACGTCACCGCCGACCTGCGGCTCGGGAAAGTAGCGCGGATCGCCCAGGAATTCGCCGGTCTCGGTGTACCAGTCCTCGGCGAACACCGCCTGCAGCTCCAGCACGACCGGCCCGGTCAGGCGGACGTTGAGCTCCTCGTAGTCGAGCCCCTTCTTGAACGTCGAGTCGACGAGGTTCTGCGATCCCGTGTAGCCGATGCGGCCGTCGACGACGACGAGCTTGCGGTGATTGCGCAGGTCGAGCCGGCCGGTGCGGCCGAAAAAGCCCAGGCGCATCGACTCCTCGGCGAGGATGCCCATGCGGTGCAGCCGGGGCAGCATGCGGCGGAATTCGGGTCGGGATCCCAGCGAATCGGCGAGGACGCGGCAGTTGACGCCGCGCTCGACCGCGCGCTGCAGCGCGGCGATCACCCGCTGCCGAAGTCGCGTCGTCGGCGATGATGTAGAAGAGGAGATGCACGTGATCGTGCGCCGCGTCGATGTCGGCGATGATCCGGTCGACCGTCGTCTCGTAGACCGCGAGGATTTCCGCGCCGTTGCCGCCGAGGATCGGCAGCTCGCCGAGATTCTCGGCGAGCGTGACGGCGCGGTTGATCGTGGGACCGACGTCCGGATGGAAGATGTTGGGCTCGCTGGCGAGCCGCGCGTAATGCGGACGCGAAAGCTCGTCGAATTCCGTCTGCCGCGCGAGACGCCAGTTCGGCAGCGTGGGCCGCCCGATCAACAGGTAGAGCGCGAGCCCGACGGACGGCTCGAAGAAGATCAGCAGCAGCCATCCCTTGGCCGCTTCGGGCGAGCGGCGCATCGGCACGATGATCAGCATCGCGAGGCGAACCATCCACTCGGCGGCGAAGAAGAGGTTCAGCCACAGCGGGTTGTCGGAGAGGAGCGAGCTCATCGGGGACGATTGGGCTTCGGACGGCGACAGGCGGACTCTAGCGCATCCTGTTTGCGGGAGGGCGCCGATGAAGGCATATTGCAGTCCTGCCATCACGGTGCGATCGACATGACCAGGGACTTGCCGCCGCTGCATCCGGAAACGCTCGCCGCACAGGGAATGGGACGGGTCGCGGCGCCCTATCGCGACGTCGTGCCGCCGATACACGTGTCGACCACCTACGAGCGCGGCGCCGATTGCACCTATCCCGGCGGGCGCGTGTACTCGCGCGCCGACAACCCGAGCTACGACCCGGCCGAAGCGCTGCTCGCGTCGCTCGAGGGCGCGGCGGCCGCGCTGCTGTTCGCCTCGGGCCAGGCCGCGAGCGCCGCCGTCTTCCAGGCGCTCTCGCCCGGCGATCGCGTGCTGGCGCCCCGCAACATGTACTGGGCGCTGCGCAAGTGGCTGGTCGAGTTCGCGGCGCCGTGGGGACTCGCGGTCGAGTTCTACGACAACGCGTCGATCGACGGACTCGCTGCCGGCGCCCGCGCGCACCGGCCGCGTCTGATCTGGATCGAGACGCCGGCGAACCCGACGTGGGACATCACCGACATCGCCGCGGCGTGCGCGCTCGCGCGCGAAATCGGCGCCATCGTCGCGGTCGATTCCACCGTGGCGACGCCGCTGCTGACGCGCCCGCTCGAACTCGGCGCCGACCTCGTGATGCATTCGGCGACCAAGTACCTCAACGGCCATTCCGACGTCATCGCCGGTGCGCTGGCGACGCGCGCGGACGATGCATTCTGGCAGCGGATCCGTTACGTCCGGGCAAGCGGCGGCGCGGTGCTCGGCCCGTTCGAGGCGGCGCTCCTGCTGCGCGGGATGCGCACGCTGCACCTTCGCGTCGCCGCGGCCAGCGCGAGCGCGCTCGAGATCGCGCGACACTTTCACGCGCATCCGAAGCTCTCGCACGTGCTCTACCCGGGCTTGCCGACGCATCCGGGACACGCGGTCGCGGCGGCGCAGATGCGCGGCGGGTTCGGCGGAATGATGTCGCTGCGCCTTCGCGCCGGAGAGGACGCCGCGAAGGCCTTCACGGCGAAGCTGCGCGTCTTCAAGCGGGCGACCTCCCTGGGATCGGTCGAGAGCCTCGCCGAGCACCGCGCCAGCGTCGAGGGTCCCGGCACGCTCTGTCCCGCGGATCTCGTGCGGCTGTCGATCGGGATCGAGCATGTCGACGACCTCGTCGCCGACATCGAGCAGGCGCTGCGCTGACGCGGCGGCGGCGCGAAGCCCCGGGCGGACTCGACGATGAGCCGATTCGAAACCATCGTGCTCGGCCTGGGCGCGATGGGCAGCGCAACAGCGTGCCATCTCGCGCGGCGCGGCAACCGCGTGCTCGGGATCGACCGGTTCTCGCCGCCGCACGCCTTCGGGTCGACGCACGGCGACACGCGCATCACGCGGCTCGCCATCGGCGAGGGCGAGCAGTACACGCCGCTGGCGCTGCGCTCGCACGAGCTCTGGCGCGAGCTCGAGCGCGAGACCGGTGCGTCGCTCATGACCTGCAACGGCGGCCTCGTGATCTCGAGCGCCGCCAAGACCTCGATCAATCACGTCGAGAACTTCTTCGCGAACACGGTCGCGGCGGCGCGCCGGTTCGGGATCGCGCATGAGCTTCTCGACGCTTCCGCGATCCGCCGGCGCTTTCCGGCGTTCAACATCGCCGACGACGAATACGGCTATTTCGAGCCGAGCGCAGGCTTCGTGCGGCCGGAGGCCTGCGTCGCCGCGCATCTCGCCGTTGCGCAAGGCCTCGGCGCGACCCTCCGGTGCGACGAGATCGTCCGCGGGTTCGACCTCTCGGACGGGGCGGTCGACGGTGACGACGGAGAAGGGCGCCTATCGCGCCGACCGGCTGATCGTGACGGCCGGCGCGTGGCTGCCGGGCCTTGTCGGTCCCGAAGTCTCGCGGCATTTCACGGTATATCGGCAGACGCTCTTCTGGTTCGACGTTGCCGGACGGCTGACGCCGTTCATGCCGGAAAATTTTCCGATCTTCATCTGGGAATTGCAGGACCGGAAGCAGGGCATCTACGGCTTTCCGGCGATCGACGGCGCGAGCGGCGGCGTCAAGATCGGCGCCGAGCACTATGACGCAGCGACGAGCGCAGAAGCGATCGACCGCACCGTGACGCAGGCCGAAATCGACCTGATGCGCGAGCGATTCGTCGCGCCGTTCCTGCCGGGCCTTGGCAGCCGATGCGTGCGCTCGGCAGTATGCCTTTATACGGTGACGCCCGATTTCGGGTTCGTCATCGACCGCCACCCCGCGTCCGAGCGGGTGCTGATCGTGTCGCCGTGCTCCGGACACGGATTCAAGCACTCCGCCGCGATCGGCGAGGCGCTGGCGCAGATCGTCGTCGATGGCGAATCGCGCCTCGATCTGTCGAGCTTCCGTCTCGCGCGTTTCGACGCGTGACCCGAGCGGTTCGTGAGGCGTGCAGTAGTTCGCGGCAGAGGAGAAGCCCTAAGTCGTCTCAATAACGTAGCGAGCAGCCCCGAGCGCCTCAGTTGCCAAGCGAGGACACGACGAAGCGAAGACTGCTTCAGTGAAGGCTAACGCGAGCAACGCGAGCCTTAAGCCGCGAAGCGGCGGCCGGAACTACAAAGCGATCGGGGCGCGCAGTAGTTTTGGAGACGACTTGAGTCGCCGCATGGCCCGGCGGGTCTCCCCGCCGGGCCCCTGCGACTGCAGACCGTGCGCGCAATGCGCACGGCGGCGATTCCGCAAATTCGGTTAGTCATGCCGCGCACAGCATGAGAAATCGCCGTCCAACCGCCGCTTGCGCGGCGTCGCCGAGGTCAACGTTCCCTGGCGCAACCCTTTCTAGACGCCGCTGACGAGACGCAAGGCGATCCTTGCCACCTGCCACGCGAGCCACGCACGCCGGATCCAGTGACAGATCCTGAGCGTCCGTTGCACGCGGTCGCATTGCAACCACTGCTTCAGCTTCCACCAGCATTGCCGGGCGCGTCCGGCTTTTCCTGCGCTTCGGATTCCCGTTCCGGCGCGCGCCCGCGCTCCGGCATCGCGAGGCGGACCACCATGCCGTCCGCCGCCCGCCAGTACGCTCCGTTCCTTGGTTCCCGCACGAGCTCGAAGTCGCCGATCCCGTACGGCCTTGCGAAATCCATGTCTGCTCGACTCATTTCAGGTGCCTCGCTGTCGTTGTGTTTCGCGCGCACCGGGAAAAGCAAAAGCCCGGTGCCGCATTTCGTCGGCGACCGGGCTTTCGCTCGGGAAGGTTGTCGATCCGGTTACGAATCGCCTCCCGCAGTGAAAACCCGGCATCGCATGTTTTCCTGGCCGCAGCCCGGCATGCCGGCGCCGCGCGCGAGCGCGCGCGACGACGGATATCCGGCGTGGCCGCCCCGATCCGGCGCGTCAGTGCGAACGCGTGCAGTTCGGCGCGGCGAACGGGCCGTTGCGAACGAGATGTTTTGCGTCATGCGGTCCTCCTTTCGTCGTGCCTCCGCGCGCGGTCGCGCACGAAGGCCGTCACCACGTTACCGGTGGCGGGCTGTCGAAAGGGAAGGGGAATCGGACCTTCCGACAGTTCCGCCGACTCACCCGGCGGAATGTCTTCCGGTCGGGTGCTGCTACGTCGTCGCGGCCGCGCCGGTTTGCACCGGCGAGGAATTCGGGCAACCGCCCATTCCAAGGCGTACGCGCGAGCCGATCCTGCGGGCGGCGAAGCCCGAGATTGCGATCGAATCGATGTGCGTCGTGCGCGTCATGGTCTTGGTTGCGGTTCCCGTAAGCGGCGATTGGCTCGTCATTCCTGCGGGCGAGCACTCGTTTAACGAGTGAGTGAATGTTACCGTTGACACGCCCGGCGAGACAAGAAATTTTCGCGCCGACGCCGACGTGCGTTTGCAAAAATGCAACAGGGCGGTCTCCGTGCCGCGCGCGGACTGACAGGAAGCTTCCGGCGGCCAGCGCCCGGGCCGTACCGCGACCGGCCACATTGCGCTACCATCTCCGCATGAACTCCTTCCGTTCCCTCGTGCTCATCGCCGCGATATTGCTGACGACGGCATGTTCGACGTCCGCGCCGCGCCCGGACGCGGTGCCCGATCTCGCGGCGCTTCGCGCCGAGGTCGCCGCCACCGAGCGCGCGTTCGCCCGCACGATGGCCGACCGCGATTTCACGGCGTTCATGTCGTTCGTCGCCGACGACGCGGTGTTCTTCAACGGCCCCAAGACGCTTCGCGGCAAGGCCGAGATCGCCGCCGTGTGGAAGAAGCTGTTCGAGAAGAAGGAGCCGCCGTTCAGCTGGGCTCCGGAGCACGTCGACGTGCAGGATTCGGGAAAGCTCGCGCTTTCCACCGGGCCGGTGAAGGATCCCGCCGGCAAGCTCGCGGGAACGTTCACGTCAGTGTGGCGGCAGGAGGCCCCCGGCACGTGGCGGATCATCTTCGACAAGGGCGACGACGCGTGCGAGTGCAAGGCGCCGTGACGCCGGGCTGACGCGCGTCGCGATTTCCCGCGAATTCCGATCGCGCGCCCGGGCGAATCGCGCCGCGCATCTTCCCGGAAATGAGCAGGCGTCAGGCGGAATTGCGCGGCACCGACGCGCAGGAGTAGCATCGGCGCCGGCGGCAGGATTGCCTGCCGAGGGTCCGCCGCTCGAAATCCCGGGCTGTCGCGATTGCCGTTCGTCGGAAGGCTATCCCCATGCGCACTTTCATCGTGATCGTGATCGGCGTCGCGCTCGCCTTTGCGTTCGATGCGATCGCCGCCGCGGTCAACAGCCGGCGCGTCACGCGCGGGCTCGACGGCGGGTGGCTTTTCATCTGGGCGTGGCTGCTGATCGCCGTCGCCGATTTTGGCGTGGGGGTTGTCACCGGGCATCCGGTCTTCGCGGAAGTCGCGATCCATGCGCTGATCTTCTTGGTGCCCGCCGCTGTCGCCTGGTACCTGTCGCGCCGGCGCGAGACGCCGAACGTCGGCGTCGAGTGATCGCGCGCAAGCGCGGAATTGCGGTCGCCGGCCGCGCCGCAAACGAAGCGGGCCGGCAAGGCGCCGGCCCGCGATTCCGGCTCGGGCGTTCTTACTTCAGCGCGTTGAGCCCCGCCTGGGCGACCTGCGAATCCTGGGGCGACGCTCCACCGCTGACGCCCACCGCGCCGATGACTTTTCCGCCGACGACGATCGGGATGCCGCCCTCGATCGGCGTCGCGCCGGGCACGGTCAGCACGACCATCCGTCCGTCCACGACGTTCTGCTCGAAATCCTTCGACGGACGCCGGTACAGGACCGCGGTGCGCGCCTTCTCGATGGAAGTGACCGCGCTTCCGGTTTGCGTGTCGTCCATCATTTCGTAATAGATCAGCATGCCGTGCGTGTCGACGACCGCGATCGCCATTGCCCATTTGTTCTTCACCGCCTCCGCCGCGGCGCCTGCCGCGATCTTCTTCGCGGTCTCGAGCGTGACGGCCGTTCCGTAATGGGGAGTGACCTCCGCGCCGGCAAGCGTGGCCAGCGACGCCAGCGAGATCGCGACGATGATGCTCAACAGGTTGAAGCGCTTCATGGGATCCTCCGAGGTAAGCGCGGCGTCGTGCTTCGCGCCGGCCCGGCGCGGCACGCATTTTCGGCAAGCCCGCGAACCGGAATTCTAGGCGCTTTCGTGCGCGGCATCGACCCCGTGCAGCGAAAGGATTAGAGTACACGGCTCGCGCGCGCGTACCGATCCATGTCCGAATCGAATTGGGGTTTTCCGAGAGATCTGCAGCCGAAGGCCGCCGACGTCGCGTTCGACCTCGACGCGGTGCTCGATTCGGTGGTGGCGCTGCGCGCGGAGATACCGGAGGACGCCTTCACCGCGCCGATCCTCGGCACCGAGCGGGCGGGCAATGGCGTCGTCATCGGCGACGACGGCCTCGTGCTCACGATCGGCTATCTCATCACCGAGGCCGAGACCGATCTGGCTCACCGGCAACAACGGCGCGGTCATTCCCGGCCATCCGCTCGCCTACGATTTCGTCACCGGCTTCGGCCTGGTCCAGCCGCTCGGCAAGCTTGGCCTGCCGCCGCTCGAATGCGGGTCGGCCGCGGGCATCGAGGCCGGCGACCGCGTGATCGTCGTCGGTCAGGGCGGCCGCGCGCACGCGCTCAAGGCCGAGGTGTTCGCGAAGCGCGAGTTCGCCGGGCCGTGGGAATACCTCATCGAGGCGGCGATGTTCGTCACGCCGCCGCATCCCGAATGGAGCGGCGCCGCGCTGGTCGGCGAGGACGGCGCGCTCGCCGGCATCGGCTCGCTCTACGTGCAGGAGCCGTCCGGCGACGACGTCGTCAAGGGCAACATGTTCGTGCCGATCGATCTGTTGCCGCCGGTGCGCGACGACCTTCTGAAGCTCGGCCGGCGCGCGGGACCCGCCCGTCCCTGGCTCGGGATGTACACGGCGCAATCGCCCGACGGGCTCGTCGTCACCGGGATCGCGCCGGGCGGGCCGGCGGAGCGCGCCGGCATTCAGCCGGGCGACATCATCGTCGACGTCGACGGCACGCGCGTCGGCGAGCTCGCCGACCTCTTTCGCAGGATCTGGGGAATGGGAGCGGCCGGCGTTCCCGTGCCGCTGACGCTCGCGCGCGGCGGGGCGCCGGCGCGCGTTCGCGTGCAATCCGCCGATCGCGCCGACTTCCTCAAGCGACCGCGGCTGCAATAACGCGGCGTCTTCGTTCGACCATGGCAACCGCGGGCGCGGATTCGCGTGCGAAGGCCGCGTGGCGCGGTTCACGGTCCGCCACTGAATCCGCGGCACCGGGCCCCGAGAATCGGCCGTCGGATGACAACCATTCCCCGAACCCTCCATTATGCTCGCGGATTGCGCGCGAAGGCACGCCCGCATTCGGCGCGCGGACCCTGCTAGAATCGCCGCGGCTGCCGCTGCGGAACACGACAAGAGCCCGAATGCGCCTGCGCCGGGCCGCGAGGAGGACGAAGCAGTGCCAACGGATTCCGCCCCGACCGGACTCGATACTTTTCCGCGGCTGCTCGCGCACCATGCGCAGGTCCGCGGCGCGCACCCGGCCATCCGCGAGAAGGACCTCGGCATCTGGCAGACGTGGACCTGGGCCGAGATGGCGGCGGAGGTGCGATCCCTCGCCTGCGGGCTCGCGGCGCAGGGATTCCGCCGCGGGATGCACCTCGCGATCATCGGCGACAACCGGCCGCGCCTGTACTGGGCCATGGCCGCGGCGCAGGCGCTGGGCGGCATCCCCGTCCCCATGTACCAGGACGCGCCCGCCGGCGAATTCATCTACGTGCTGAACGACGCCGAGATCGCGTACGCGATCGTCGAGGATCAGGAGCAGGTCGACAAGATGCTGGAAGCGGCGCCGCAGGTGCCGACGTTGAAGCACATCTACTACGACGATCCGCGCGGGCTGCGCAACTACGAGGGCGTCACGAGCTTCGAGAGCCTGCAGGCGCAGGGCCGCGAATTCGACCGCGCGCATCCGGGCTTCTACGATGAGGAGGTCGCGCGCGGCGATCCTGCCGACATTTCCGTGATGCTCTACACGTCGGGGACGACGGGCAAGCCGAAGGGCGTGTGCCAGACGCACGGCGCGTTCATCGCCGCCGCGCGGGGCGGCTGCGAATTCGACCGGCTGACCGCCGACGACAGCATCCTTTCGTACCTGCCGATGGCGTGGGTCGGCGATCACCTCTTCTCGTTCGCGCAGATGTATGTCGCGGGCTTCTCGATCAGCTGCCCCGAATCCGGCGACACGGTGCTGACCGACCTGCGCGAGATCGGCCCCACCTACTACTTCGCGCCGCCCCGCGTGTTCGAGAACCTGCTCACCCAGGTGACGATACGGATGGAGGACGCCGGCGCGGTGAAGCGCTGGCTCTACCGCACGTTCACCACCGTCGCCCGCCGCTGCGGCGCGGAGATCCTCGGCCGGCCGGCCGCGTGCCCGCGAGCGACCGGCTGCTCTACGCGATCGGCAATGCGCTGGTGTACGCGCCGCTGCGCAACGTGCTCGGCATGAGCCGGATCCGCATCGCGTACACCGCGGGTGCTGCGATCGGGCCCGACCTCTTCCGCTTCTACCGCTCGATCGGCGTCAACCTGAAGCAGCTCTACGGATCGACGGAGACCTGCGCCTACGTGTGCCTGCAGCCCGACGGCGACGTGAAGCTCGACACGGTCGGCCTGCCCGCGCCCGGCGTCGAGGTCAGGATCGCCGACTCGGGCGAAGTCCTGGTGCGCGGCCCGATGCTGCTCAAGGAGTACTACAAGCGTCCCGACGCGACCGCCGAGTCGATCGACGCGAGCGGATACTTCCACACGGGCGACGCCGGAATCATCGACGCCAGCGGGCACCTCAAGATCATCGACCGCGCGAAGGACGTCGGCCGGCTCGCGGGCGGCGCGATGTACGCGCCCAACTACATCGAGAACAAGCTCAAGTTCTTCGCGCACGTGAAGGAGGCGGTCGCGTTCGGCGACCGGCGCGACATGGTCTGCGCGTTCATCAACATCGACATGGGCTCGGTCGGCAACTGGGCCGAGCGGCGCAACATCGCCTATTCCGGCTACACCGACCTCGCCGCCAAGCCCGAAGTCCGCGCGCTGATCCGCGAATGCGTCGAGCAGGTCAACGCCGAGCTCGCGCAGGATCCCGTGCTCGCCGACTCGCAGGTGCACCGCTTCCTCATCCTGCACAAGGAGCTCGACCCGGACGACGACGAGCTGACGCGCACGCGCAAGGTCCGCCGCGGCTTCGTCGACGAGAAATACGCGGTGCTGATCGACGCGCTGTACGGCGGAAAAGAAGTCCAGCACATCGAGACGCAGGTCAAGTTCGAGGACGGCCGCAGCGGGATCGTCGCCGCCGACCTCCGGATCATCGACGCGAAGACCGTCCCGGCCGGGCCGGCGCGGAAGGCTGCCTGACGCGATGGCCTCCGGCGCGCGCCCGATCGGCGACGTGATCCTGCAGCTCGGGCACATCTCGCTCGCGTTCGGCGGCGTGCGCGCCCTGTCCGACGTCAGCTTCGACGTCCGCGAGCACGAGGTGCGCGCGATCATCGGGCCGAACGGCGCCGGCAAGAGCTCGATGCTCAACGTCATCAACGGCGTCTACCGCCCGCAGCAGGGGACGATCACGTATCGTGGCAACGAGCGGCACGGCATGGATTCGCACGACGCCGCCGCGGCCGGGCATCGCGCGCACGTTCCAGAACATCGCGCTGTTCCGCGGGATGTCGGTGCTGGACAACATCATGACCGGCCGCAACCTGATGATGAAAGCGACGTTCATCGAGCAGGCGATCTGGATCGGCCGTGCGCGCCGCGAGGAGCTCCTGCACCGGCGCCGCGTCGAGGAGGTGATCGACTTCCTCGAGATCCAGCACATCCGCAGGACGCCGGTGGGCAGGCTGCCGTACGGGCTGCAGAAGCGCGTCGAGCTCGCCCGCGCGCTTGCCGCGGAGCCGACGATGCTGCTGCTCGACGAGCCGATGGCCGGCATGAACGTCGAGGAGAAGCAGGACATGTGCCGCTTCGTCCTCGACGTCAACGAGCAGTTCGGCACGACCATCGTGCTGATCGAGCACGACATGGGCGTGGTGATGGACATCTCCGATCGCGTCGTCGTGCTGGACTACGGCAAGAAGATCGGCGACGGCGCGCCCGACGAGATCCGCAGCAACCAGGCGGTGATCGATGCCTATCTCGGCGTCGCCCACTGACCGCGCCGCAGGAAGCCTCGCGTGTTCGACATCAACTGGCCATTCTTCTTCGAGGTCCTGATCGGCGGGCTCCTGTCGGGCGTGATGTATTCGCTGGTGGCGCTCGGCTTCGTGCTGATCTACAAGGCGTCCGGCGTGTTCAACTTCGCGCAGAGCGCGATGGTGTTCTTCGCGGCGCTGACCTACGTCGGGCTGCTGGAGCACGGGATGGCCCCGATGCTCGCCGTGCTGGCGACGCTGGCGGTGATGGTGGTGCTGGCGCTCGTCGTCGAGCGCGTGGTGCTGCGCCCGCTCGTCAACCAGCCGCAGATCACGCTGTTCATGGCGACGATCGGGCTCACCTTCTTCATCGAGGGCCTCGCGCAGATGGCATGGGGCGCGAACGTGCGCGGGCTCGAGCTCGGCCTCCAGGACGAGCCGCTCGAGTGGCTCACCGACCACGCGGGCATCAGCGTCTCGAAGTTCGATCTGGTGGCCGCGGGAGTGGCAGCGCTGCTGGTGACGCTGCTCGCGCTGTTCTTCGGCCGCACGCGGATCGGTCGCGCGCTTCGCGCCGTGGCCGACGATCACCAGGCGGCGCTCGCCGTCGGCATCCCGCTGCAGCACATCTGGGCGATCGTGTGGGGCGTCGCCGGCGCCGTCGCGCTGGTCGCGGGGCTCCTGTGGGGCGCGCGCAACGGCGTTCAGTACGCGCTGACCTTCGTCGCGCTGAAGGCGCTCCCGGTGCTGATCCTGGGCGGCTTCGACTCGGTGCCCGGCGCGATCGTCGGCGGCCTCATCATCGGCGCGTCGGAAAAGCTCGCCGAGGTCTATCTCGGGCCGTACGTCGGCGGCGGGATCGAAGGCTGGTTCCCCTACGTGCTGGCGCTCGCGTTCCTGCTGTTCCGCCCGGAGGGGCTGTTCGGCGAAAAGATCATCCGTCGAATTTGAGTCATGAAACAACGATGCATGGCGACCGAAGACCGGAGCAAGAGGAACCGAGTATTCGGCCGTCAGACGAGGCGCACCGGAGCGAGCGACCGGAACGTACACGAACGTACGTGAGGATCGCGAGCGAGGAGCAACGAAGTATGGCGGCCGAAGACGAAGGTTCCTGATGTTTTACCGAGAAGCAGGGCAGTTCAAGACGTCCTATCAGGCGGACTCGGCGATCTTTCCGATCCGGCAGGATCGCATCGCGGCCGCGCTGATCGTCGCGGTCGCGTTCGTCGCGATCCCGCTGCTCGCCACACCCTACCTCGTCACCGGGATCCTGATTCCGTTCCTCATCTTCTCGCTCGCGGCGATCGGCCTCAACATCCTGACCGGCTACGCGGGCCAGCTCTCGCTCGGCACCGCGGCGTTCATGGCGGTCGGCGCGTTCGCGTCGTACAACTTCGTCCTGCGCATACCGGGCATCCCGATGCTGCTGGCGTTCGCCGGCGGCGGCGTCGTCGCCGCGCTGGTGGGCATCCTGTTCGGCCTGCCGAGTCTTCGCATCCGCGGCTTCTATCTCGCCGTGGCCACGCTCGCCGCGCAGTTCTTCATCCTGTGGTTCCTGACCAAGGTCGGCTGGATCACCAACTACAGCTCGTCGGGCGTGATCACCGCGCAGCAGGTCGTCATCCTCGGCTATGCGTTCACGACGCCGACGGCGAAGTACCTGCTGGTGCTCTCGATCGTGGCGGTGATGGCGCTCGCCGCGAAGAACATGGCGCGCGGAAATGCCGGCCGCTCGTGGATGGCGGTGCGCGACATGGACGTCGCGGCGGAGGTCATCGGCATCCGGCTGATGCGCGCGAAGCTGCTGGCGTTCGCGGTGAGCTCGTTCTACTGCGGCGTGGCGGGGGCGCTGTTCGCCTACGCCTACCTCGGCACGGTCGAGCCCGAGGCGTTCAGCCTCGACCTGTCGTTCCGCATCCTGTTCATGATCATCATCGGCGGCATGGGAACGGTGCTGGGGGCGTTCCTCGGAAGCGCCTTCGTCACGCTGATGCCGGTGCTGCTGAGCATCACGGTGCGCTTCGTGGACAGCAACCTCGGCCTGCACATCGCCGAAAGCGCGATCTCGAACCTCGAGCTCATGGTGTTCGGGGCGCTCATCATCTTCTTTCTCATCGTCGAGCCGCACGGGCTCGCGCGACTGTGGCAGATTGCCAAGGAAAAGCTCAGGCTATGGCCGTTTCCGCACTGATTTCCGTTTCGCGGAGGTGCTTCAAGCCCCGCGGAGCGGTACCATCCAGGGTGGTCGTCAGTCCTGCCCGGACGCCCGTCAGAGGCGAAGGCCGGGATATATGCCTGTTCAAATTTGAATTCGTCAGGAGGCGCAACATGAAGTCAATGAAGTCGATTCTATTGGGCATCGCGCTATTCACTGCGGCGTTCGCCGCGAGCGCGCAGAACGAGCAGTTTCTGCCGATCCTGTCCTACCGCGTGGGGCCCTACGCCGCCGGCGGGTCCGGCTACTACGGGGGCGCGATCGACTATTTCACGCTGATCAACATGACCGGCGGCGTCAACGGCGTGAAGCTCACGTGGGAGGAATGCGAGACCGAGTACAACGCGTCGAAGGGCGTCGAGTGCTACGAGCGGCTCAAGAAGAAGCAAGGCGGCGCGACGACCGTTGAACCGCTGTCCACCGGCATCGCCTACGGCCTCTTCGATCGCGTCGCGCAGGACAAGATCCCCATGACGACGTTCGGATACGGTCTCGCGAGCTCCGCGGACGGGCGCATCTACGACTGGGTGTTCCCCATCGGCACGACGTACTGGGACCAGATGGCGGCGATGATCGCCTACCTCGGCCAGAAGGTCGGCGGCCTCGACAAGCTCAAGGGCAAGAAGATCGCGTTCCTCTACCACGAGTCGGCGTACGGCAAGGAGCCGATTCCCGTGCTGGACGCGCTCGCCGCCAAGCTCGGCTTCGAGGCGATGAAGATTCCGGTCGCGCCGCCCGGGCAGACGCAGGAATCGCAATGGCTGCAGATCCGTCAGGCCAAGCCCGACTTCGTGATCGTGTGGACCTATGGCGTGATGAGCACCGTCGCGCTCAAGACGGCTGCCAAGACCGGCTATCCGCGCGACAAGCTGCTCGGCGTCTGGTGGGCAGCCTCCGAGGAGGACGTGGTCCCGGCTGGCGACGCCTCCAAGGGCTACGTCAGCGCCGCGTTCTCCGCGTCGGGAACGGGTTTCCCGGTGGTGCAGGACATCAAGACCAAGGTCTATGGCGCGAAGAAGGGCAATCTCGAGGATCCCACGCGACTCGGCAACGTCATGTACATGCGCGGCCTGTCCTACGGGATCATCCTCGTCGAGGCGATCCGCGTCGCGCAGGCGAAGTACGGCAAGGGCAAGGTGATGACGCCCGAGCAGGTGCGCTGGGGCCTCGAGCACCTGAACATCACCGAGGCGCGCCTCAAGGAGCTCGGCGCCCCCGGCCTCTTCCCGCCGATCAAGACGAGCTGCGCCGACCACGAAGGGTCCGGCATGGTGAAGTTCCAGGAGTGGACCGGCACCGGCTTCAAGCAGGTCGCGCCATTCATGGCGGGTGACCGCGACATGGTGCGCAAGATGGTCGAGGAGACCGCCGGCAAATACGCGGTGGAGAAGAAGATCACGCCGCGCGACTGCTCGAAGGAAGGATAGCCCCGGTTCGCGCGGCGCGCCTCGACGCGCCGCGCGAGTCTCGCAGCCGCGGCGGCGGTTGCCTCGCCGCGCGTGCCGCGTGCCTTCCGCAACACCGGAGGACTGGCGCAAAATCCGGATCGCGACTCGCAATGACCACTGCCCAAGCCATCGCCGAAGCACCCGCCGCCGCGACCGGCGCGCCGTATCTCTCGGTGAACAACATCGAGGTGATCTACGATCACGTGATCCTCGTGCTGAAGGGCGTGTCGCTCGAGGTGCCGGAGGGCCGCATCGTGGCGCTGCTCGGCGCCAACGGCGCCGGCAAGTCGACGACGCTGAAGTCGATCTCGAACCTCCTGCGGGCGGAGCGCGGCGACGTCACCAAGGGCACGATCGAGTTTCGCGGCACGCGGGTCGACCGCCTCACGACCAACGAGCTCGTGCGGATGGGCGTGTGCCAGGTGATGGAGGGCCGGCACTGCTTCGCGCACCTCACGGTCGAGGAGAACCTGCTGACCGGCGCCTACACGAGCCGCGCATCGCGCGCCGACGTCAAGGCCGACCTCGAGCGCGTCTATCACTATTTCCCGCGATTGCGGCAGCGGCGCTCGAGCCTCGCCGGCTACACCTCCGGCGGGGAGCAGCAGATGACCGCGGTCGGCCGCGCGCTGATGGCGCGGCCGTCGATGATCCTGCTGGACGAGCCGTCGATGGGCCTCGCGCCGCAGATCGTCGAGGAGATCTTCGAGATCGTCCGCGACCTCAATTCGAAGGAGCGCGTGTCGTTCCTGCTGGCCGAGCAGAACACCACGGTGGCGCTGCGCTTCGCCGACTACGGCTACATCCTCGAGAACGGGCGCGTCGTGATGGACGGCGCGGCGACGGAGCTCGCGCAGAACGAGGACGTGAAGGAGTTCTACCTCGGGCTGTCGACGGCGGGGCGAAAGAGCTTCCGCGACTCCAAGCACTATCGCCGCCGCAAGAGATGGCTAGCCTGATCGGCCGTTGATCGACTTCGCATACGGGCGCATGGCGTCGTTGCTGCGCGTCTTTCGATGCTCACGTATGTTCATATACGCTCCGCTCGAAAGCCGCTCGCGCCTTGCCCTGCACCCGTCTGCTCGCCGCTGAACGGCCGATCCCGAGCGTTGTCCACGCCGCAAATTCAACACACTGCCAAACCGGGGTTTCGTGCGATGGCGCGATCTTGATCCGGAATGCGGCGAAACTACGGAGCCAACGGATGAGTGAGCATTTCGACACGCTGGAGACGCGCGATCCGGAGATGCGCGAGAGCGGACGATGCTGGCGGCGTTGCCGCGGCAGATCGCGCACGCGAAGGCGAAGGCGCCGGCATTCGCGCGCATTCTCGCGCAGCGTCGACCCCGCGGCGGTCACGTCGCGCGCCGCGCTGGCGCGGTTGCCGGTCACACGCAAGTCCGAGCTGCTCGAATTGCAGAAGGCGAGCCGGCCCTTCGGCGGATTCGCGGCGCTCGCGCGCGGCCAGGCGGCGCGCCTGTTCGCGTCGCCGGGCCCGCTCTACGAGCCCGAGGGACGCGCCCCCGACTACTGGCGGCTCGCGCGCGCGCTCTTCGCGGCCGGCTTTCGTCCCGGCGAGCTCATCCACAACTGCTTCTCCTATCACTTCACGCCGGCGGGATCGATGCTGGAAACGGGCGCGCTCGCGCTCGGCTGCACGGTGTTCGCCGGCGGCACGGGGCAGACCGAGCATCAGGTCCACGCGATCGCCGAGCTTGGCGCCGACGGCTATGTCGGCACGCCGTCGTACCTGAAGACGATCGTCGAGAAGGCCGACGAGCTCGGCGTCAAGCTCCCGTCGCTGCGCCGGGCGCTCGTCTCCGGCGAGGCGTTTCCGGCGGCGGTGCGCGACGCGCTCGCTGCGCGCGGCATCGCGGCCTACCAGGCCTATGCCAGCGCCGACCTCGGATCGATCGCCTACGAGACGACGGCGCGCGAGGGCCTGGTGGTGGACGAGGGCGTGCTGGTCGAGATCGTGCGTCCGGGGACCGGTGACCCGGTCGCGCCCGGCGAAGTCGGCGAGGTCGTCGTCACGACGCTTTTCAACGCGGAATATCCGCTGATCCGTTTCGGTACCGGCGACCTGTCCGCGTTCCTCGACGGCACGAGCGCCTGCGGCCGCACCAACGCGCGGATCAAGGGCTGGATGGGCCGGGCCGACCAGACGACGAAGGTGAAGGGCATGTTCGTCCACCCGGCGCAGGTCGCGTCGGTGGTCGGCCGCCATCCGGGAATCGTGCGCGCGCGGCTCGTCGTCGACAATCCGGACGGCACCGACCGGATGACGCTGCACGTCGAGGCGGACGAGGGCGCGGCCGACGCCGGCGCCATCGTCGCGTCGCTCCGCGAGGTCACGAAACTTCGCGGCGAAGTCGCGGTCCACCGCATCGGCACGCTGCCGAATGACGGCAAGGTCATCGAGGACCAGCGGAAGATCGAATGACCCTGGCGGCCGTGCTAGCATGATCGCGTCGCCGCCGCCAGGAGGTCGCACTTGCCCGCCGCCCGCGCCCAGGATCCCGCCGACCCGCTCGCGCCGCTGACGCAGGAGACGCTGCGTGCGATCGCGACCTCGGGCATCGTCCGGCAGTTTCCGAAGAACACGATCCTCATCAACGAGGGCGACGTCGGCGACTCGCTCTACATCGTCCTCACCGGCAAGGTGAAGGTGTTCGCGAGCAACGAGGCGGGCAAGGAAGTCGTGATCGATTTCCACGGCCCGGGCGAATACGTGGGCGAGATGTCGCTCGACGGCGAGCCGCGATCGGCTTCGGTCATGACGATGGAGCCCACGAGCTGCGCCGTCGTGAGCCGCGCCAATTTCCGCGAGTTCGTCCTCGCGCATCCCGAATTCGCGCTGAACCTGGTCGAGCGGCTCATTCGACGCGTGCGCCATACGACCGAGAGCGTGAAGAGCCTCGCGCTGTCCGACGTCTACGGCCGCCTCGTGCGCCTTTTGACCGGGCTCGCGAAGGACGTCGACGGAGTGCAGGTCGTCCCGGAGAAGCTCACGCAGCAGGACATCGCGGAGCGCGTCGGCGCGTCGCGCGACATGATCAGCCGATTGATGAAGGACCTCGTCGGCGGCGGCTATCTCAGCGTCGACGAGCGCACGATCACCATCCGGAAGAAATTGCCGCCCGCCTGGTAGCCCCGTCGCGGCCTTCGCGCCCGCGTTGCGCGAATACTCGACATTTCCCGTGCCGAATGCTCCCTCTCCGCCGCGTCCGCGCGCCGGTAGATTGGCAATCGTCGGCCTCGCCGTTTCGAACGACGCCGCCGACCAGCTCCGCCGCCTCCTACCTGCGCGGCGGAAACCAGAGGATGGCAAGGAGATGGCAATGCGCAAATACTTTCGTGGCAAGGACGGATTGACCTCGCTTCACGTCGGCCTGACGGTCGTGGCCTTCGCGGCCGTGGTCGGATTGATCGCCCTCGACGCAGGTCGCGGGAAGGTGGTACCGGACGAGCTCGCTGCGGAGCAGCCGGCCGCCGTGGCGGAAGCGCCCGCGCCGGCGAGCGCGCCGAGCGACGCGCTGATGGCGCGCCATGGGCTGGTTGCGCCGAGCACGTCGACGGCCCGTGATCCGTCGGTTCCCTCGGACGCAGACGTCAATTTTGCCGCCGCCAGGAACGAGGCGCCGGCTCCGACGTTCTGAAACGCAGCGTTCCCGAGAGAACGCGAGAGGCCGGGGGCGGAACCCTGCGGGCAGCCGGACGCGCGAAGGCGAGGGGGGCGCGCGTCCGCCCCGCATGCGGGCGGGGACGGCCGCATCGCGCCAGTCGTCAGCGGTCGATGCCGCCGAAGCAGACGTACTTGACCTCGACGAACTCGTCGATCCCGTATTTCGAACCTTCGCGGCCGAGGCCCGACTGCTTCATGCCGCCGAACGGCGCGACCTCGGTCGTGATGAGCCCGGTGTTGACGCCGACCATCCCGTACTCGAGCGCTTCGGCGACGCGCCAGATGCGGCCGATGTCGCGCGAATAGAAGTACGACGCGAGGCCGAACTCGGTGCGGTTGGCGAGCTCGATGACTTCGGCGTCCGACGAGAACCGGATGAGCGGCGCGACCGGCCCGAAGGTCTCCTCGCGGAAGATCTTCATCTCGGCGGTGACGCCGGTCAGCACCGTCGGCTCGTAGAACGTTCCGCCCAACGCATGCCGGCGCCCGCCGAGGGCGACCGTAGCACCCTGTTTCGTGGCGTCGGCGACGTGCTCCTCGACCTTGGCGAGCGCGGCCGCGTCGATCAGCGGCCCCTGCGTGACGCCCGCGTCGGTGCCCACGCCGACCTTCAGCGCCTTCACGCGCTCCGCGAGCTTCGCGGCGAACGCATCGTAGACCTTCGCGTGAACGAACAGGCGGTTGGCGCACACGCAGGTCTGCCCGGCGTTGCGGAACTTGGAGATGATGGCGCCATCGGCGGCAGCGTCGAGGTCGGCGTCGTCGAACACGATGAACGGCGCGTTGCCGCCGAGCTCGAGCGAAATCTTCTTGATCGTCGGCGCGACCTGCTTCATGAGCAGACGTCCGACCTCGGTCGACCCGGTGAACGAGAGCTTGCGCACCAGTCGGATTCGCGCACATCTCGCCGCCGATCGCCGCCGCGTTGCCGGTGACCACGTTGAGCACGCCGGGCGGAAAGCCCGCGCGGTGCGCGAGCTCGGCCAGCACCAGCGCCGAAAACGGCGTGGCCTCGGCCGGCTTGATGACGACGGTGCACCCGGCCGCGAGCGCGGGCGCGACCTTGCGCGTGATCATCGAGGACGGGAAATTCCACGGCGTGATCGCCGCGCAGACGCCGACCGGCTCCTTGATGACGACGAGCCGCCGGTCGTTGCCGATGGTGGGGATCACGTCGCCGTAGACGCGCCGCGCCTCCTCGGCGAACCACTCGACGTACCATGCGCCGATCGTGACCTCGCCCTTCGATTCGGAGAGCGGCTTCCCCTGCTCGGTCGTGAGGATCAGCGCGAGGTCGTCGACGTTGGCCAGCATCAGCTCGAACCACTTGCGCAGCACGGCGCCGCGCTCCTTCGCGGTCTTCGCGCGCCACGCGGGCCACGCCGCGCTCGCCGCCTCGATCGCGCGCCGCGTCTCGGCAGCGCCCAACACCGGCGAAGTGCCGACCAGCTTGCCGTTCGCCGGGTTGACGACCGGATGCATCGCGCCGTCATCGGCGCCGATCCACTGGCCGCCGACGTAGCAGAGCTGTCGCAACAGCGAAGGGTCCTTGAGCGCGGGAGCCGCGCGGTCGATCGTGTCGGGGGCCATCTTCAGTCTCCCTGATGCAAGAGTTGGCAATGCTGGCGAGGAACCGATGATTATAGGGCGCAAGGATGCCGGCTGGCCACCGGAGCGCTCGCTGCGGCGACGGCGTTCCGCCGCGCCCGATTGCATCGAACGCTAGGGGGTATCCGCCGCCTCGGCCACCGGACTCGGCCGCGGCGCAGCGTGACGAGCGTCACGCCGACCAGCACGAGCGCCGCGCCGGCGAGCTGGACCGCGTATACCGGCTCGCCGAGAATCAGTGCGCCGAGGCCGATCGTGAACACGGGACCGATCGAGCCGACGAGCGACGCGGCGTTGGATCCGATGCGACGGATCGATTCGGCGATGAGCCAGGTCGGCAGCACCGTCGAGAACACCGCCATCGCGAGCGAAATCCAGTAGATCGACGCCGGCACGTCGAGCAGCGCAATGGGCCGCGTCAGGCCGAACTGCAGCAGCACGAAAACGGTCGACGCCAGCATCGCCCAGGAAATGAAGCGCAGGCTGCCGATCCTTGCGATCACGTCGGCGGCGCGGACGAGATAGACCGCGTACAGGAAGGCGCTCGCGAGGACCAGCGCGCCGCCGGTCAGCAGCGCCGATGGATCGCCGGCGAAATTGAGATCGTGCAGGAACACGAGCGCGATGCCCGCATAGGAAATCAGGAGCGCGAGCAGCGTGCGGCGCGTGATCGGCTTGCCCTCCCAGAGCGCCGACAGCAGCACGACCATCGTCGGGTAGAGAAAGAGGACCAGCCGCTCGAGCCCGGCGCTGATGTACTTGAGGCCCATGAAATCGACGAGGCTCGCGAGGTAATAGCCGATGAACCCGAGCCACGCGAGGCTCGTCCAGTCGCGGCGGGAGAACGGACGCGCGCCGGCGGGTCGGCTCGCCCACCACGCCATCGCGACGAAGAGCGGCGCCGAGAAGATCATCCGCAGCGCCAGCAGCGTCACCGCGTCGATCGCCGGATATTTCGCGTAGGCGAGCTTGATCAGGATCGCCTTGAACGAGAACCCGAGCACGCCGATCGCCGCGCACGCGGGGCCGATCCAGCGCCCGCCCTGCGCGGGGGTGCCTTCTAGTCCCACGTGACGATGCCGGCCCAGGCGGTGTAGAGGATCACCGCGCCGAAGGCGATCCGGTACCACGCGAACGGGACGAAGTCGTGATGGCTCACGTAGCGGATCAGCCAGCGCACGCAGGCGAACGCGGCGACGAACGCCGCAACGAAGCCGACGCCGAACGCGGGCAGCGCGCCGGTGCCGAGCAGCGCCGCATCCTTCCACAGCGAGTACGCGGTCGCCGCGAACAGCGTCGGGATCGCGAGGAAGAACGAGAACTCGGTGGCGGCGACGCGCGAGAGCCCGAACAGCATGCCGCCGATGATCGTCGCGCCCGAGCGCGACGTGCCGGGGATCAGTGCTACGCACTGCGCGCATCCAACCTTGAGCGCGTCCGGCCACGTCATCGTCGTCGACGGAGTCGATGCGCACCGTCGCGGGCCGCAACTTCTGCCGCCGCTCGACCCAGAGAATGACGAAGGCGCCGATGACGAACGCGCAGGCGACCGGCACCGGCGCAAAGAGATGCGCCTTGATCGCCTTGCCGAGCGCGAGGCCCACGACCGCCGCGGGCAGGAACGCCACGACGAGGTTGACCGCGAAGCGCTGCGCACGCGGCTCCGACGCGAGCCCGCGCAGCACCGCGGCGAGCCTCGCGCGGTACTCCCAGCATACGGCGAGAATCGCGCCTGCCTGGATCACGATCTCGAACACCTTCGCCTGCTCGCCGGTGTAGCCGGCGAGCGATCCGGCGACGATCAGGTGGCCGGTCGACGATACCGGGAGAAATTCGGTCAGGCCCTCGACGATGCCGAGGAAGAGCGCGGTGAGAAGAGTGGGCTGATCCAAGGAATCGCGCAGGAAGAAGGCCGGAAGCGGACGCTCCCGGCCTCGAATTGTATCGCGACGTCGCGACGCCGCGCGCGCGTCAGGCCGGCTTCTGCTGATTGAGGATCGCGAGCGCCTTCGAAACGAGGTCGCCTTCGTCGTGCGGAATCGATCCCTGCGGCGTCAGCTGATCGACCACCTGCGGCAGCGTTGCCGCGAGCCCACCCGCGGCGGCGCCACTGTCGATGCCGAGATTCCGCGCGATCTCGCCGAGCTGCCCGTGGCCCAGCACCTTGGCGAGGACGTCTCCCGAGATCGGCATGTTCTGCCCCGTGGAAATCCACGACTTCACCTGGTCGGCGCAGCCCGCCTGCTGGAACTTCGCGAGCAGCCCCTGGATGCCGCCGTTCTGCTGCAGCAGCTGCAGCGCCATCAGCATCATCGGGTTCAGCGGCGCGCTGCCGTCTGCGTTGGTGCCCGCGCCTCGGTTGCCGCCCAGTACGCCGCCCAGTAAGCTGTCCAGCAGTCCCATGTCTCGTCCTTTCGTTGCGCGAGAGAATGTCCGGGAGAGTCTACGCCGCCTTGTGCCGGACGTGCAGGTGCGCCTCGGCGGCCGGGCGGTCGCAGCGCCGCGGGTATTCAGCGCTTCCCGGGGCTGCTATTGTGACAAGTTCGGCCAGGCCGGGAGCCCGCCCTTGCGGGGGCCCGGCAGGCTCCTGGGAAAGGTTCCATGGCACAGCGGCAGGAAGTCACCAACATGGCGTTGTTCTGCGACTTCGAGAACATCGCGCTCGGCGTGCGCGACGCCAAGTACGAGAAATTCGACATCGGCAAGGTGCTGGAGCGCCTGCTGCTGAAGGGCAGCATCGTCGTCAAGAAGGCGTACTGCGACTGGGAGCGATACAAGGGATTCAAGGCGCCGATGCACGAGGCGAGCTTCGAGCTGATCGAGATCCCGCACGTTCGGCAGTCCGGCAAGAACTCTGCGGACATCCGCATGGTCGTCGACGCGCTCGACCTCTGCTACACCAAGTCGCACGTCGACACGTTCGTCATCATCAGCGGCGACTCGGACTTCTCGCCGCTCGTGTCGAAGCTGCGCGAGAACGCCAAGGGCGTCATCGGCGTCGGGGTCAAGAACTCGACGTCAGACCTCTTGATCGCGAACTGCGACGAATTCATCTACTACGACGACCTCGTGCGCGAGCGGGCCAAGCCCGCGGCGCGCAAGGCGCCCGCGCGGGCGCAGGGCGCGAGAGCGGCGGCGAAGCCTTCGGCGGCCGTGGAGAGCGCCCCATCCGCGCCGGCGCGCAAGGGGGATGACGACCGCCGCCAGGAGGCGCAGGATCTCATCATTGAAACCGTCGAGGCGCTCGTGACCGAGCGCGGCGACGACGAGAAGATCTGGGGCTCGATGGTCAAGCAGGCGCTGAAGCGCCGCAAGCCGGGCTTCAACGAGTCCTACTACGGATATCGCTCGTTCAACGGGATGCTGGAGGACGCTCAGCGGGACGGCACCCTGGGGCTCGAGCGCGACGAGAAATCGGGCGGCTACATCGTCCGCCTGCCGGCGGGGGAAGACTAGGCTTTCACTTCCGCTGCGGCAGAAGGCCGCGCGCGGTTGAAACGCTGCGCGGGCCGCCCCATGTAGGATGACGCTGCCCGTGAGAGAGCCGGGCGGCGACGGGTCGCGGTAGCGCCGGATCCGGCGGCGCCGCAACCTTGCGGAAGTGGAATCCGGATCCGACCGATGGGGAAGCTGATGTCCGACGTGCGGCCGGCCGCCGTGGCCGGCATGTTCTATCCCGGCGCGCGCGCCGCGCTGCTCGACGAGCTCCGCGTGCACCTGACGCAGGCGTCGGCGCGCTCACGCGCCGGCGCGCCCGTCCCCAAGGCGATCATCGTTCCGCACGCCGGGTACGTGTATTCCGGATCGATCGCCGCCACCGCGTACGTCCGGGTCGCGCCGGCCCGACGGACGATCCGGCGGGTCGTGATGTTCGGACCCGCGCATCGCGTCGCTGTGCGCGGCCTCGCGCTGCCGTCGACCCGCGCCTTCGCGACGCCGTTCGGACCGGTCGAGATCGACCGCAGGGCCGCCGACCTCGCGCTTTCGCTGCCGCAGGTTGCAGAGAACGACGCGGTGCACGCGCTCGAGCACTCGCTCGAAGTGCAGCTGCCGTTCCTGCAGGCCGTGATCGACGAATTCCGCATCGTGCCGTTCGCCGTCGGCGCCGCGGATGCCGACGAGGTGGCCGACGTGATGGAGCGCCTTTGGGGCGGGCCGGAGACGCTCATCGTCGTGAGCTCGGATCTGTCGCATTACCACCGTTACGCCGAGGCGAAGGGCATCGACCGCCATTCGGCGGACACGATCCTCGCCTTCGCGCCGACGCTCGATCACGACGAGGCCTGCGGCGCAACGCCGATCAACGCGCTTCTCGCGTGCGCTCGGCGGCACCGCCTCGACGCGCAGCTTCTCGACCTGCGCAACTCCGGAGACACGGCGGGTGACCGTTCGCGCGTCGTCGGCTACGCTTCGTTCGCCTTCGTCGAGCATGACCATGCCAACTGACCGCGAGCTGGGGCGGGCGCTCGTCTCGATCGCGCGCAGCGCCGTCGGTGAGGCACTCGGGCGGGCGAACGGCGCCGCATCGGCGCACGCGGCGCTCGACGCGCCGGGCGCCACGTTCGTCACGCTGACGCAGGGGGGCCTGCTGCGCGGGTGCATCGGCTCGCTCGAGGCGACACGCCCGCTTCGCGCGGACGTGCATGCCAACGCGATCGCCGCGGCCTTTCGCGATCCGCGCTTTCCGCCGCTTCAGGCCGCCGAATTCGACATCACCCGCGTCGAAGTCTCGCTGCTGTCCGCGAGCCGACCGATCGTCGCAGGCGACGAGGCCGACCTGCTGCGCGCGCTCATCCCCGGCACCGATGGCGTGACGCTGGAGTTCGGCCGGCATCGCGCGACGTTCCTGCCGCAGGTCTGGGAATCGCTCGACGAGCCGCGCCGATTCCTCGACGCGCTGAAGCGCAAGGCCGGATTGCCGGTCGATTTCTGGAATCCGGCGATCCGCTTCTCGCGCTACGCCGTCACCAAATGGACCGAGGACGAGTTCCAGCCCGCCTCGGTGGTCTCATGAGCGCCGCCGGGCCGTTCCAAGGACGCCCGCGCGAGCGGGGCGAAGCCCAGGCCCGAAGGGCGCGTCCGCGAGCGCGGGTGGCGGCCGACACGCTGCCGTTCCATTGCAAGCATGAGTTCAAGGAGGCCGCACGGAATTGCATTCCTTCCTCAGGCAGCGCAGCGGCGGCAGCCGCAAGCGTGGGGGGACCATCATGAGCAATTTTCCGGGACGCTGGTGGCACCGGCTCGATGACGGGCGCATCCAGTGCGACCTGTGTCCGCGCGACTGTCGTCTGCACGAAGGACAGCGCGGCGCCTGCTTCGTCCGTCAGCGCACCGGGGACGCGATGGTGCTGACGACCTACGGCCGCTCGTCGGGCTTCTGCATCGATCCGATCGAGAAGAAGCCGCTCAATCATTTCTATCCGGGCTCGGCAGTGTTCTCGTTCGGCACCGCCGGCTGCAACCTCGCGTGCAAATTCTGCCAGAACTGGGACATCTCGAAATCGCGCGAGATGGATACGCTGATGGATGCGGCGTCGCCGCGCGCGATCGCCGAGGCGGCGGAGCGCACGCAGTGCCGCAGCGTCGCCTTCACGTACAACGATCCGGTCATCTTCGCCGAGTATGCGATGGACACCGCGGACGCGTGCCGCGAGCGGGGCATTGCGACGGTCGCCGTGACCGCGGGCTACATCGGCGCCGAGGCGCGGCGCGAGTTCTACGCCAAGATGGACGCCGCCAACGTCGACCTCAAGGGCTTCACCGACGAGTTCTACGTGAAGCTCTGCGGCGCGCACCTCAACCCGGTGCTCGACACGCTCGTGTATCTCAGGCACGAGACGGACTGCTGGTTCGAGATCACGACGCTGCTGATTCCCGGCAAGAACGATTCGCCGGCCGAGATCGAGTCGATGAGCAAGTGGATCATGCGCGAGCTGGGCCCGGACGTTCCGCTCCACTTCACGGCGTTCCATCCCGATTACAAGCTGACGGACATCGCCGCGACGCCGCCTTCGACCCTCACGCGCTCGCGCGACATCGCGATCGCCGAGGGCCTCCATTACGTCTACACCGGCAACGTGCACGACCGCACCGGCGGCACGACGTTCTGTCCCGGCTGCGGCAAGCCCGTGATCGTGCGCGACTGGCACGAGATCCTGAGCTACGACGTCACCGAATCCGGCCGATGCCGCCATTGCGACGCGGCGCTCCCGGGGCGCTTCGAGCGCTACGCGCGCCCGCACGGGCGGCGGCGGATCCCGGTGCGCCTCGACGTCGCCGCCTGAGCGCGCGACGGCGGCATCACGTGCTCCGTGCTGCGCAGCGCCGCTATTTGGGGGCGGTGCCGACGCCGTAGTTCGCGGTCAGGTAGTCGACGATCTTCGGCACATCCTCCGGCGGCACCTGCGCGCCGTACGCCTTGATCATCTTCGTGACCTCGGCCTCCCAGACCTGGCGCGTCATGAACGGCGAATTGGATTGGATGTAATCGAGGCTGTGGCACATCACGCAATAGCCCATCACCTGATCGCGCCCGGGCCCCGGCTTCAGCTGGATCTGCGCCTCGTCGGCATGCGCGCCGAACGTGACCACCGCGGCAGCCGCGGCGCAGACGAGGATTTTCGCTTTCATCGCAGGCACTCCCCGAGGGTTGTTCACGCGGCGTAGAGCACGATCCGCTGCATCACGTTGTTGTGATAGCCCGGCGGATTGAAGATGAGCTCGGCCGTCTGCGTGCCACCCTGGCGGTTGGTCGCGCGCGCCATGACCGGGTATTCGCCCGCCTTGGCCGGGCGCAGCGCGTAGCTCCACGTGCGAAACGAAAAGCGGCCGAGATCCTGTCCCAGCTCGGCGCCATACCAGGTGCGCCCGCCGTCGGGCGAGACGTCGACCGCGCGGATCCCGTAGCCCGCGTCCCAGGCGATGCCGCGCACGACGGTATCCTGCCCGACCGCGATGCGCTGCCCGTCCTTGACGTTCGTGATCAGCGAGTTGACGACCATCTCGGTGATCGGCGTCGACGCGTCGCTTTCCTGCGTGAGGAAGCGGTCGGCGAAGGCGAACTTGCCTTTCGGAACGCGGTAGGCGGTGTTCATCCAGAACGTCACCAGCGGCTTGTCGAGCGCGTCGATCGACGTCAGCATCTTCATCCAGTACGTCCCGGTCCAGCCGGGGATGATCAGGCGGAGCGGAGCGCCGTTCATATGCGGCAGCGGCTCGCCGTTCATCTCCCATGCGAGCAGCGTGTTCTCGTCCAGCGCCCGCCACACCGGGAGGCTCTTCTGGAAATCGGGCGTCCCGGGACTGACGGCGCGATCCGCGCCGTCGAACGCGATTTCGACCGCTTCCTTCTTCAGGCCGGCCTTGTTCAGCACGTCGCGCAGCCGAACCCCTTTCCAGCGCGCATTGCCCATCGCCCCATAGCCCCATTCGACCCCGGGAACATTGGGCTCGGAGAGGCCGCGGCGATTGCCGCTGCACTGGCACACGGCGACGATCTCCGCTTCGGGGAAGCCGCGCTTCAGCTCGTCGAGCGAGTACTCGGCGGCGGTCGTCACCGCGGGCCCGCCGACCTTCAGCCGCCACTTCGCGACGTCGACCTGGGGAATGTCGGCGAGATGCCAGCGGACGAAAAACGCCTTGTTCGGAGTGATCGCGCTGTCGAAGGCGTCGACCGGCGTTTCGTAATTCGGCGGCCGGAACGAGCGCTTGATGAGGGGTGCCTTACCGGGAAGCGTCTCCAGGGTTCCCGTCTCGGTCGCGCCGGATGGAAGACCGGCGGCGAGCGCGCGCTGCCAGTCGATCGTGAGTATCCCGCTGCCGGCGGCAGCGAGCAGAAAGGATCGCCGGTCCATGTCTCCTCCGTGGAGTTGCCGCCGGATCACGCGCCGCGTCCGCGCGGAATTCTGCGCATTGTTTTGGTGACGGTCTCTAGATAATCCGGCGGCGTGCCCTTGTCAATGGCCACGCGGCGGCGCGTCAGGAAGATCGATCAGGGTGGCGCGATGCCGAGCTCGGCGCAGAGCCTGGCGACCACCGACTGCAGCGCGGCGACATCATCCTGCAGGCGGCCGACGTTTGCGCGAAGCGCCGCGACCTCGGACGCGCCGATGACATCGGCATCCGCCGCGACGCCGGAGTCCCGGGCCGCTGCCGCGGGCGCGCCCGACAGCAGGTGCGCCCAGCGCGTCTCGCGCGCGCCGGGTGAGCGCGCCAGCTCGACAGCGAGCGGGCCGGCGGGCCTTGCCGCGAGCTCATGCAGGTAGCCTTCGACCGCCGACGTGTCGGCGAAGCGATGCAGCCGCTCGCTGTGGATGCGCAGCTCGCCGGCGGTCTGCGGGCCGCGCAGCATCAGCGTGGCGAGGATCGCCACGGATTCCGCCGGCACGGCCAGCACGCGCTGCACGTTGTGGGCGTAGCGCATCACGCGACCGCCGCTCGACTCGACGACGAGCGAGAGCCCGATCAGCCGGTCGATCGTCGCCTGGACCTCGGCGTCGCTGGCGGCCACGATCGGATCGCGGCTCGTCTTCTGGTTGCAGCCGGCGGTGAGCGCGTTGAGCGTCAGCGGATACGCGTCGGGGACGGTGTGCTGCTTCTCGACGAGCACGCCGAGCACACGCGTCTCGAGCAGCGAGAGTTCCGGCAGCGGCATCGGCGGCGCTCAGGCCTTGGTGTAGATCTCGGCGCCCTTCTGCACGAACTCGACCGCCTTTGCCTCCATGCCCTTCGCGAGCGCGTCGGCTTCGGCGATCCCCTGCTTCGCGGCATACTCGCGCACGTCCTGCGTGATCTTCATCGAGCAGAAATGCGGGCCGCACATCGAGCAGAAGTGCGCGAGCTTGGCGCCATGCTGAGGCAGCGTCTCGTCGTGGAACTCGCGCGCCTTGTCGGGATCGAGCCCGAGATTGAACTGGTCTTCCCAGCGGAACTCGAAGCGCGCCTTGGACAGCGCGTTGTCGCGGATCTGCGCGCCCGGATGTCCCTTAGCGAGGTCGGCGGCGTGCGCGGCGATCTTGTACGCCATGATGCCGTCCTTGACGTCGACCTTGTTCGGGAGTCCCAGGTGCTCCTTCGGCGTGACATAGCAGAGCATCGCGGTGCCGTACCAGCCGATCATCGCGGCGCCGATCGCGCTGGTGATGTGGTCGTAGCCCGGCGCGATGTCGGTGGTGAGCGGCCCCAGCGTGTAGAACGGCGCCTCGCCGCACAGGCGCAGCTGCTCGTCCATGTTGTGCTTGATGAGGTGCATCGGCACGTGACCCGGCCCCTCGATCATCACCTGCACGTCGTGCTTCCACGCGACCTGCGTGAGCTCGCCCAGTGTCGCGAGCTCCGCCATCTGCGCCTCGTCGTTGGCGTCGTAGCCGGAGCCGGGGCGCAGCCCGTCGCCCAGCGAGAACGAGACGTCGTAGGCCTTCATGATCGCGCAGATGTCCTCGAAGTGCGTGTAGAGGAAGCTCTCCTTGTGGTGCGCGAGGCACCACTTCGCCATGATCGAGCCGCCGCGCGAGACGATGCCGGTCATCCGCTTCGCCGTCATCGGGATGTAGCGCAGCAGCACGCCGGCGTGGATGGTGAAGTAATCGACGCCCTGCTCGGCCTGCTCGATCAGCGTGTCGCGGAACATCTCCCAGGTGAGCTCCTCGGCGCGGCCGTCGACCTTCTCCAGCGCCTGGTAGATCGGCACCGTGCCGATCGGCACCGGCGAATTGCGGATGATCCACTCGCGGGTCTCGTGGATGTTCTTGCCGGTCGAGAGGTCCATCACCGTGTCGGCGCCCCAGCGCGTCGCCCACGTCATCTTCTCGACCTCCTCGTGGATCGACGAGGACACCGCCGAGTTGCCGATGTTGGCGTTGATCTTCACGAGGAAATTGCGGCCGATGATCATCGGCTCGCTTTCGGGGTGATTGATGTTGTTCGGAATGATCGCGCGCCCGCGGGCCACTTCGCTGCGCACGAATTCGGGGGTCATCACACTCGGGGATCGCCGCGCCGAAGCTCTGGCCCGGATGCTGCCGCGTGACGAGAGCGGGCAGCGCTGCCAGCATCTCCTCGCGCTTCAGATTCTCGCGGATCGCGACGAATTCCATCTCGGGCGTGACGATCCCGCGGCGCGCGTAGTGCATTTGCGAGACATTGGCGCCATGTCCGTTGACGACTGCGGCCCGGCGCGGCTTGCGGTGGAGGTCGAAGCGCATTCCCGCGAGCTCGGCGTCGGCGAGCCGCGACCTGCCGTACGCCGACGACAGCGCCTCGAGCTCGACGGTGTCGCCGCGCGCGGCGATCCATGGCGCGCGCAGCGCGGGAAGGCCCTTGCGGATGTCGATGCTGGCGTCCGGATCCGTGTAAGGACCCGAGGTGTCGTAGACGACGATCGGCGGGTTCTTCTCGGCGCCGAAGCTCGCATCGGTGTCGCCCTGCGCGATCTCGCGCATCGGCACGCGGATGTCGGGGCGCGAGCCTTCGACGTGGATCTTGCGTGAATTGGGCAGCGGCGCGACGGCGGCGGCGTCCACGTGCGCGTCGCGCGCGTAGAACTTGTCGGTGGCATTCATCGAGGCTCCTCGGCCGGAATGACACGGGAGCGGGCGGTAGGTCGCGCTTCCCTGCGCCGGCATTGTCCGTACAGGTACCAAGGGTGTGTTCTCACCCTCCCGCATCGCGGGAAGGACCCCTAGCGTCCGCCCGACGTTACGCCAAACCCCTGCGCGAGGCAAGGCGCCGCCGCGGCGAGCGATGCCGGAATAGCGGGCGTTCGCGACACTGCGGAACGACCGCTCCGGCGGCCGGTCAGATCCATCGAGACGGAGGGAGCGGCGCGTCGAATGCTCGAGCGTCGGACTTCCCCGCATTGGCGGCGCGGGAATAACGATATTCCGCGATGGATGCGAGCGGCTTTCGGTGCTTTTTCGCAGCTTGCATGATGTCTACGCAGCGCGCAGGCGATCTATACTCTGCAGCCCGTGCGCGGCCGGTGGCGACGACGCGGATACCGGCGCACCGACGCCAGGCGCCGCCCTGATTGCTCACGACAACTCCCGACACGAGGAAAATCATGGCATTGAGAATTGGCGACGAGGCTCCCGACTTCACGGCGGAGACGACGGAAGGAACGATCCATTTCCACGATTGGATCGGCGACGGCTGGGCGATCCTGTTTTCGCATCCGAAGGATTTCACGCCTGTCTGCACGACCGAGCTCGGCTACATGGCCAAGCTGAAGCCCGAGTTCGACAAGCGCAACACGAAAGTCATCGGCTTGAGCGTCGATCCGGTGAGCGACCACAAGCGCTGGGTCGGCGACATCGAGGAGACGCAGGGCAGCAAGGTCAACTACCCGTTGATCGGCGATCGCGATCTCGTGGTCGCGAAGCTCTACGACATGATCCATCCCAACGCCAGCGGCGAGGCGCCGCGCACGGCCGCGGACAACGCGACGGTGCGCTCGGTGTTCATCGTGGGCCCGGACAAGAAGATCAAGCTCGTGCTCACCTATCCGATGAGCACCGGGCGCAACTTCGACGAGGTGCTGCGCGTGCTCGATTCGATGCAGCTGACCGCGAAGCACAAGGTCGCGACGCCGGTGAACTGGAAGGCGGGGCAGGACGTCATCATCGTTCCGTCCGTCTCCGATGAGGAGGCGAAGACGCGGTTTCCGGGAGGATGGAAGGCGCCCAAGCCCTACTTGCGCTACGTGCCGCATCCGAAGTAGGACGTCCACGCGAACAGAAGGGCGCCGCGAGGCGCCCTTTTCCATTGGGGGCCGGTCAGTCTGCGGCCGAGGATGCCGGCACCGCGCCGCCGCGGCGCGTCGCGAGCCATTCCTGCAGCTGCTCGAAGTACAGGTAGATCACCGGCGTGATGTAGAGCGTCAGCACCTGCGAGACGAGCAGCCCGCCGACCACGGCGAGGCCGAGCGGCCGCCGCGCCTCGCCGCCCGCGCCCAGCGCGAGCGCGATCGGCAGGCTGCCCATCAGCGCCGCCATCGTCGTCATCATGATCGGCCGGAAGCGCATGATGCACGCCTCGAAGATCGCCTCGTCGGGCGGCTTGCCGTCCTTGCGCTGCGCCTCGATCGCGAAGTCGATCATCATGATCGCGTTCTTCTTCACGATGCCGACCAGCATGATGATGCCGACGAACGCGTACATGTTGAGGTCGATGCCGAACAGCCACAGCGTCGACCAGCGCGCCGAAGCCCGCGGTCGGCAGGCCCGACAGGATCGTGAGCGGATGGATGAAGCTCTCGTAGAGGATGCCCAGCACGAGGTAGATCACGAAGATCGCCAGCACCAGCAGGATGCCCATGCCGCGCAGCGACGCCTGGAACGCCTGCGCCGTGCCCTGGAACAGGCCGCTGATCGTCGCCGGCATCCGCAGCTCGGCCGTGGCCCGTTGATCTGCGTCGATCGCCTGCGCCGAGCGACACGCCCGGCTTCAGGTCGAACGAGATCGTCACCGCCGGCAGCTGGCCGAGGTGGTTGATCGCGAGCGGGCCGATCGTCGGCGTGAGCGTCGCGACGCTGTTGAGCGGCACCAGCGCGCCGGTGCTCGAGCGCACGTAGAGCAGCGACAGCACCGACGGATCGGTCTGGTAGCGCGGCTCGAGCTCCATCACCACCCAGTACTGGTTGGTCGGCGCGTAGATCGTCGACACCTGCCGCGGGCCGTAGGCGTCGTAGAGCGTGTTCTCGATCGCCTGCGCCGACACGCCGAGCGCGGACGCCTTGTTGCGGTCGATGTCGACGGTCGACCTGCGGCTTGCGTGATCTGCAGGTCGCTGGTGACGTCGACGAAGCCCGGGCAGCGTCCGCAGCTTCGCCTCGACCTTCGGCGCCCACTCGTAGAGCTCGGTCGTGTCGGCGCCCTGCAGCGTGTACTGGTACGGGCTCTTGGTGAGCTGGCCGCCGATGCGGATCGCCGGGATGTTCTGCACGTACGCCTTGATGCCGGGAACGCTGCGAGCAGCGGGCCGCGAGCTGCTGGATGACCTCGTCGGCGCTGGGCCGCTCGCGCGCGCGGCTTGAGCGCGACGAAGATGCGGCCGACGTTGAGCGACGCGCTCGGGCCGCCGGCGCCGACGAACGACATCGCGCCGTCGACGTTCGGATTCTGCTTGACGATCTCGGCGACCTGCCGCTGCATGCTCGCCATCGCCTCGAACGACACGTCCTGCGCGGCCTTCGGTGAAGACGAGGATCTGCCCGACGTCGTCGGCTCGGCAGGAAGCCCTTGGGCATCACGCAGAACAGCGACGCCGGTGGCCGACGATGATCGCGACGAACACGACCATGCGTGAGCGCGCGGTGCGCGCAGCACCCACGCGAGCGTCGCTCGGTAGGCGTCGCGCCACGCGTCGAACACGCGCTCGGACAGCATGTACAGGCGGCCGTGCTGCGCTGCGTGCTCGTCGACCAGCATCCGGCTGCACAGCATCGGCGTCAGCGTCAGCGACACGAAGCCCGAGATCAGCACCGCGACGATGATCGTCACCGCGAACTCGTGCAGCAGGCGGCCGAGGATGCCGCCCATGAACAGCACCGGGATGAACACCGCGACGAGCGAGAGCGTCATCGACACGATGGTGAAGCCGATCTCCTTCGAGCCGTCGAGCGTCGCCTGCAGCCGCGACTTGCCCATCTCCATGTGGCGCGTGATGTTCTCCAGCATCACGATCGCGTCGTCGACGACGAAGCCGACGCACAGCGTCAGCGCCATCAGCGACAGGTTGTCGAGGCTGTAGCCGAACAGCGTACATCAGCGCGAACGTGCCGACGATCGACATCGGCAGCGCGAGGCTCGGGATCATCGTCGCCGACACGCTGCGCAGGAACACGAAGATCACCAGCACGACCAGCACCAGCGCGAGCAGCAGCGTGACCTGCACGTCGTGCACCGAGGCGCGGATCGACACCGAGCGGTCGTAGAAGACCGTCGAGCTTGATCGCCGGCGGCAGCTGCGCCTCGAAGGTCGGCAGGATCTTGCGGATCGCGTCGACGATCTCGATCGTGTTGGTGCCCGGCTGCCGCTGCACGCCGAGCATGATCGCCGCGCGTGCCGTTGAACCAGGCGGCGATCTTGTCGTTCTGCACGCTGTCGATCACGCGCCCGATCTCGTTCAGCCGCACCGGCGCGCCGTTGCGGTAGGCGACGATCAGCGGCCCGTACGCCGGCGCGTTCATCAGCTGGCCGGTCGCCTGGACCGACGTGGCGCGGTCGCGGCCGTAGAGCGTGCCGGTCGGCAGGTTGACGTTGCTGTTGCCGACCGCCTGCTCGACGTCGGTCAGCGCGATGCCGCGCGTGGCGAGCGCGTTCGGGTCGAGCTGGATGCGCACCGCGTACTGCTGCGAGCCGTAGACCTGCACCTGCGCGACGCCGCTGACGGTCGAGATCCGCTGCGCGAGCAGCGTCTCGGCGTATTCGTCGACCGTCGACAGCGGCAGCGTCGTCGACGACAGCACGATGTTCATGATCGGCGCGTCGGCGGGATTCACCTTGCGCTGCGTCGGCGGGGTCGGCATCGACGGCGGCAGCGAGCGCGCGGCGGCGGCGATCGCCGACTGCACGTCCTGCGCGGCGGCGTCGATGTTGCGGTCGAGCGAGAACTGCAGCGTGATCGTCGTGATGCCGTCGGTCGACGCCGAGGTCATCGAGTCGATGCCGGCGATCGTCGAGAACTGCTTCTCCAGCGGCGTCGCGACCGCCGAGGCCATCGTCTCCGGACTGGCGCCGGGCAGCTGCGCCTGCACCTGGATCGTCGGGAAGTCGACGTTGGGCAGCGCGTTCACCGGCAGCAGCCGGTAGGCGATGACGCCGAACATCGAGGATGCCGGTCATGACCAGCACGGTCATCACCGGCCGGCGGACGAAGAGTTCGGAGATGTTCACGATGCGCCGGCGTCGCGGCCGAGCGTGACCTTGGCGCCCGGGGCGAGCCGCAGCTGGCCGACGGTGACCACCTGCTCGCCGGCCGCGAGGCCGCTGGCGACGACGGTGTCGTCGCCCTCGGCGCGCGCGACCTTGATGTTGCGCAGCTCGACGGTCAGGTCCGGCTTGACGACGTAGACGTACTGGCCGGTGGGGCCGTTCTGCACCGCCGCCGACGGCGCGACGATCGCGTCCTTCTGCTCGTAGAGCGTGACCGCGACGTTGACGAACTGCCCCGGCCAGAGCGCCTTGTCGGCGTTGGGAAATTCGGCGCGGAGCTTGATCGTGCCGGTCGTCGTGTCGGCGCTGTTGTCGAGGAAGCTGACGCGACCGCCCGTCGGGACGACGGTGGAGTTGGGCAGGCGCGCCTGCACTTTGACGTCGCCCTTCGCCAGGTACAGCGCGCATCTCGCTCACGTTCTGCTCGGGAACGGAAAAGGTCACGAAGACGGGGATGATCTGGTTGATGGTGACGAGCGGCGTGCTGTCGTTCGCCTTCACCATGTTGCCCTGCTGCACCATGATCTTGCCGGCGTAGCCCGTGATCGGCGAGCGGATCGTGCAGTATTCGAGCTGCAGCTTCGCGCTGTCGACCGCGGCCTCGTCGGCGCGCACCGTGGCGTTGGCGGTCGCCGTGTTCGTGACGTTCTGGGCGTACGCGTCGGGCGAGATGAACTTCTTGTCGAGCAGATCCTTGTAGCGCTTCTCCTGCTCGACCGCGCGGTCGCAGCAGCGCCTTGTCGCGCAGCAGATTGGCCTCGGCCTGGCGCAGGCTCGCCTGGAACGGACGCGCGTCGATCTCGAACAGGACGGCGCCCTTCTTCACTTCGTCGCCTTCCTTGAAGCGGACGCCGACGATCTGTCCGTCGACGCGCGCCTTGACGGCGACCGTCGTGTAGGGCTCGACGTTGCCGATCGCGTAAAGCTTGACCGGCATGGTCCGGGCGACCACGGCCGCGGCAGTCACGGGGACGGATTGCGACCCTTTTGCGTCGGCCGCGCGCGAACCCGGCATTCCGCGCAGGACGGCATAGCCTCCGGCGGCGAGAACGACGGCGGTGAGAGCCGCGATCCAGATGCCTTGCTTTCGCGACAGGGTCATGGGGCGTGCGACAGGGTCAGGTCGAGGCGGGGCGGTGGCGGTATCGCCGATCGCGAGCGCCGAAAAAATAGACTATCACGAGTGCGAACGGTTCCTGCGCCCGCCGAGAGCAGCGGCGCGCCATTTCTCCTTGCAACAATTCGCAACAGGCGGGCCTTCGCATCGACGCTGACGGGCGGCAACCCCGGAGCGGCGCATCCCGGCCCGCCATCGGCTGCCCGCGCGGGGCCCCGGTCAGGACGGCTCGCGTGGCGGGCGCCGCTCCGGAATACGCGGGCTCCGCGCGACGAGCATCAGAGCGCCGATCACGATCAGCAGCACCGAGACGAGAAGGCTCAGCCGCAGATGCTGCTGGTCGTGCAGCCACCATGCGATTCCGACCGCGATCAGCGTCGGGCCGAGCACGATCGAGCTCTTGGTGATGCCGTCCATCGCGAGGACGAGGACGCCGCCGGCGATGAATCCGATCGAGGTCAGCGCGTCGAAATCCGGAAACCAGCCGAAGTACCAGACGAGCCCCAGGGCCCCCAGGACGATCAGCGTGACGGGAAGCGCGGCATTTCGCATCGACTGCTCCCCACATTCGCGCAAGGTCGCTAGGATATCAAAGGCCACATGCCCCTTCGTACACGACGCGGCGCCACAGCATGCTTGTGGGAGGCTTGCCGGACTCGGGGTCCGGGGGCAGGAATTCGCTACAATCCTGCTTCGTGCGGGTGTAGCTCAATGGTAGAGCAGAAGCTTCCCAAGCTTACGACGAGGGTTCGATTCCCTTCACCCGCTCCATCCGCAGCCGGCCTCGCCGAGACCGGCCGCGGTGATTGCAATGAATGAATGAGAACCCTCGGGTCGACCAGCGGTCCGAGCAGTCGGAGGCACCCGCGCAGGACGCAGGAGCGAAGCGACTGCGGTCCCGGAGCGTAGCGACGGGATCGTGCAATCGCCCTGAGCGATTACACGATCATTCCCTTCACCCGCTCCAATACCTGATCCGGATTCCGCCTCGGTCGCCGCCCGCTCCCGACCCTCGTCCCTGCCGGTGGCACCCTGACCGTCCCGCGCGCAGCACCCGGCATTCCGCTCGCCGCGATCGGATTGATCGTCGCGGCGGTCGGCTGCTTTTCCCTCCTCGACGCGACGACCAAGCATCTCTCGGGTCTCTACCCCGTCGCGCTGATCGTCTTCACGCGGTATGCCATTCAGGAAGTGGCGATGGTGCTCTGGCTCGCGCCGAAGATGCGCTGGAACCTGTTGCGCACCGCGCAGCCTGGCATGCAGATCGCGCGCGGAACGGTCCTGCTCCTGTCCTCCGTCTGTTTCGTCAACGCGCTCCGGTTCCTGCCGCTCGCCGACGCCACGGCGATCAACTACACGACGCCGATACTCGTCGTGCTCCTGTCGGTCGCGATTCTGCATGAGCGGATGACGCGCGCGCGCACGGCGTTCGTCGTCGCCGGCTTTGCCGGAATGATCCTGATCGTCCGACCCGGCGCGTCGATCCTGCACGGCGGGGCGCTGTTCGCGCTCGCCGCCGCCGGCTTCTATGCCGTGTATCAGATCCTCACCCGCCTGCTGCGCGGCGACGACCCGCGCGTGACGCTGTTCTATCCGGCGCTGTGCGGCACGCTGCTGATGCTTGCGGCATTGCCGTTCCTGGACCACAGCGCCAGCATGCCGTGGACCGACATCGCGCTCGTCTGCGTCACCGGCCTGCTTGGCACCGCGGGGCACTTCCTGTTCATCCTCGCCTTCCAGCGAGCGCCGGCCTCCGGCCTGACGCCGTTCACCTACATCCAGCTGGTCTGGGCCATGCTGCTCGGATGGCTTTTCTACGGCCAGTTTCCCGACGCGCTGACGCTCGCGGGCATCGGCGTGATCGCGGCGAGCGGTCTCTTGCTCGCCTGGCACGAGCGCCGGCGCGCGCTCGGGGCGGCCGTCGTCGAAGAGCCGCCGGCCGTCGATTGAGCGGCGCGCGGCGTCGCGCGCGCCGCCGCCGCGAGGTAGTAAAATTCGGCGATGCGCCCGACCCGCCGCGGTCGGGCTTTGCATTTGCGAGATGGAGGCAATCATGGGCACGGACACGAAGGCGCGCATCGGATTCATCGGACTGGGCCTCATGGGCCACGGCATGGCGAAGAACCTCGTCGCCAAGGGATTCCCGCTGACGGTCACGGCGCACCGCAATCGTGCGCCGCTCGCGGACATCCTCGCCGCCGGCGCCGTCGAGGCGAAGACGCACACCGAGCTCACCCGCGCAAGCGACATCGTCATCCTGTGCGTCACGGGCTCGCCGCAGGTCGAGGCGATCGTCTACGCGCCCGAAGGGCTGCTCGCGTCGGCACGCGAGGGCCAGATCTTCGTCGACACGTCGACCGCCGAGCCCGCGTCGACCGCGAAGATCCGCAAGGATTTCGAGGCGAAGCGCGCGCTCTTCGTCGACGCGCCGCTCGCGCGGACGCCGAAGGAAGCCGAGGAGGGCCGGCTCAACATCATGGTCGGCGCAGACGACGCCACGTTCGCGACGCTGAAGCCCGTCCTCTCGGCCTTCTGCGAGAACGTGATCCACGCCGGCCCTGCGGGCCACGGGCACACGCTGAAGCTCATCAACAACTTCATGGCGATGTCGATCGCGACGGCGACAGCCGAGGCGCTCGCGACCGCGGCGAAGGCCGGCGTTTCCATCCGCAAGCTGCACGAGGTCATCTCCGCGGGCGCGGTCAACTCCGGCATCTTCCAGATGATGGCGGGCAAGATGCTGGAGTCGGGCGACCTCACGGGGCTCAAGTTCACGCTGGTCAACGCGATGAAGGACCTTCGCTATTACACGCACCTCGCCGAATCGCTGCCGGTCTCCGCGATCGTCGGCGAAGCGGTCCACCAGACGCTCGTCAACGCGAACCTGCTCGGGTTCGGCGACAAGTACATCGCATCGCTGATCGAGGCGCAGGAGAAGCTCGCCGGCGTCACCATCGTTCCGCGCGGCTGAAGTCGATGGGCACGAGCGAGAACGGCGCCTACGCGGAGTTCGCCCGCGAGCTGGCCACGGCGGCGGGCGCCGCGATCCTGCCGCATTTTCGCGTCGCGCTCGACGTCGCCGACAAGGGCGAGAGCGGCGAGCCCTACGATCCGGTGACGGTCGCCGATCGCGCGGCCGAAGCGCTGATCCGCGAGCGGATCGCGCGCGCGTATCCGGATCACGGCATCCGCGGCGAGGAGCACGGCTGGGAAAAGGGGACGTCGAACTACACGTGGGTCATCGACCCGATCGACGGCACGCGCAGCTTCATCCTCGGCCAGCTGCACTGGGCGACGCTGATCGCGCTGAACGACGGCGCGCGCGTGGTGGCCGGCGTCGCGCACCAGCCTTTCGTCGGCGAGACGTTCGCGGCGACGGCGGGCGGCGAGGCGTGGTGGCGGCGCGGCTCCGAGCGGCGACGGCTCGCGACGCGCCGCTGCGCTTCGCTTTCCGACGCGGTGCTCGCCGCCACCGACCCCGGCATGTTCCGGACCGAGCAGGCGCACGACGCCTTCAATCGCGTCGCGGACGAAGTGCGCCTGCGCCGCTGGGGCGGCGACTGCTACTGCTATTGCCTGCTGGCCATGGGGCTGATCGACGTCGTGATCGAGTCGTCGCTGCACGCCTACGACGTGCAGGCGCTGATCCCGATCGTCGACGCGGCAGGCGGCGTGATCACGGATTGGCGCGGCGGCGCCTGCGACGAGGGCGGCTCGGTCGTCGCCTGCGGCGATCCCGCGCTGCACGAGCGGGTGCTGACGCTGCTCGCCGCAATGAGACTCCTCGTCCTGGGCGGCACGCGCTTCCTCGGCCGCCATGTCGTCGGCGAAGCGCTTCGGCGCGGGCACACGGTGACGACGTTCACGCGCGGCAACCTGCCCGTCATCGCCAATCGCGACGTCGTTCCGCTCGCGGGCAATCGCGATCCCGACCTCGCGCCGGGCTTGGCCGCGCTCGCCGTCGGAACGTGGGACGCCGTGGTCGACACGAGCGGCTACGTCCCGCGCATCGTCGACGCATCCGCCACGCTGCTCGCCGATCGCGTGGGCCGGTATCTCTTCGTGTCCTCCGTGTCGGTGTATGCCGACGCGAACCGGCCCGGCGTCGACGAGACGGGCAGCGTCGCCACGCTCGCCGATCCCGACGACCGAGGATATCGTGCCGAACTATGGCGGGCTGAAGGCAGCCTGCGAAGCCGCGGTGAGCACGGTATACGGCGACGCCGCGACGATCGTCCGGCCCGGGCTCATCGTCGGCGCCGGCGACGCGTCCGACCGCTTCGGCTACTGGGTGGCGCGCTTCATCGTCCCGCACCTGCTCGGCGAGCGCGCGGCGCAGGCGGTGGTTCCGGCGCCGCTCGACCGGCCGATCCAGCTGATCGACGCGCGCGACCTCGCCGCGTGGATGCTCGACCTCCTCGAGCAGGATCGCGGCGGCACGTTCAACGCGGTGAGCCCCGCGGGGCAGTGGACGTTCTCCGACCTCGTCGACGTGCTGGTCGCCGAGTCGCAGGAGCCGCCGCAACCCGTGGGAATCGCCGACGACGTGCTGGTCGCGCACGGCGTCACGCCCTGGCTCGGGTTGCCGCTGTGGCTTCCGGCAAGCGAGCCCGACGCGGCGGGCTTCATGTCGATCGACGGCGCGAAGGCGCACGCGGCGGGACTTGCCGCGCGGCCGTTGCGCGAGACGATTCGCGACACCGCGGAATGGCTGGTCGCGCGCACCAACGAGGGCGCCTGGCAGCACGTGCTGACGGCCGAAGCCGAGCGGCTGATTCTCGACGCCGCGGCGCACTCCGGAAACCAGGGAACCTAAGCGTCGCCGCCTGATCAGGTACCATTCTCGCCCCTTCGAATCGACAAAGACGCCATGGCAACCTCCCGGCCCGACGCACTGTGGGAAAACCCGCTCGGCACCGACGGATTCGAGTTCATCGAATACGCGGCGCCGGACCCCGCGGCGCTCGGCCGCCTGTTCGAGCAGATGGGCTTCACCGCGGTGGCAAAGCACCGCTCGAAGAACGTGCTGCTCTACCGGCAGGGCGACATCAACTTCATCGTCAACGCCGAGCCGCATTCGTTCGCGCAGGCGTTCGCGCGGGTGCACGGACCGTCGATCTGCGCGATCGCCTTCCGCGTGGAGGACGCGGCGCTCGCGTTCAAGTCGTGCGTCGACGCCGGCGCATGGGGTGTGGACGCGCATCCGGGGCCGATGGAGCTCAACATCCCGGCGATCAAGGGCATCGGCGATTCGCTCATCTATCTCGTCGACCGCTATCCGGGCGCGGGCGGCGGCAGCGGCGTCTCGATCTACGACATCGACTTCGTGCCCTTGCCCGGCGTCGACCCGCATCCGAAAGGCGCGGGGCTCACCTACATCGACCACCTGACGCACAACGTCCATCGCGGCCGGATGGAGGAGTGGGCGGGCTTCTACGCGCGGCTTTTCAATTTCCGCGAGGTCCGCTATTTCGACATCGAGGGCAAGCTGACCGGCCTCAAGAGCAAGGCGATGACGAGTCCCTGCGGCAAGATCCGCATCCCGGTCAACGAGAGCTCCGACGACAAGAGCCAGATCCAGGAGTATCTCGTCGCCTACAGCGGCGAGGGCATCCAGCACGTCGCGCTTGGCACCGGCGACATCTACGCGACGGTCGACGCGCTGCGCCGCACCGGCGTCGCATTCCAGGACACGCCGGACACTTATTACGAGGCGCTCCCGGCGCGGCTTCCGGGCCACGGCGAGGACGCCGCGCGGCTCAAGGCGGGACGCATCCTGCTCGACGGCGCGCCGGCGAAAGGCGAAATGCTGCTGCAGATTTTCACGAAGACGGTGATCGGGCCGATCTTCTTCGAGATCATCCAGCGCAAGGGCAACGAAGGCTTCGGCGAAGGCAATTTCCGGGCGCTGTTCGAGTCGATCGAGCTGGACCAGATCCGGCGCGGCGTGCTGAAAGAGTAGCGGCAGCGGCGCGGCCCCGGCGTCGCCGGGCCTGGCCGGACGGCGCACCTCCGCTCCAAAGGCGGCCCCTGCGTCTTGCGCCGGGGCCTCCCGCCCCCACGTCATTGATTACGAACGGGATGATGCGTTCCGGCGCACTTTCTGTCATAGTTGCAAGGTTTTCGGATGAACGAGTCTGTTAGTGCTTACTCCGCTAGGATTCACGCTGCTGCGCCATCTCGCCGATGGCAACTTCCACTCGGGTGAGGACCTCGCCGATACGGTGGGGCTCACGCGCGCCCGCGTTTCGCAGGTCCTGAAGGACGCCGAGTCCGCGGGCCTCGCCCTCGAACGCATCAAGGGGCGCGGCTACCGGCTGCTCGGCACGCCCGATTTCCTCGACCCCGAGAAGATCAGGACGGCCGTCGCGGCGCGCCCGCCGCGCACGCCGCTGACCCTCGAGATCGTCGACCAGATCGATTCGACTTCCTCGGAGCTGATGCGCCGCATCGGCCGCCGCGACATCCACGGCGTCGTGCTCGCCGCGGAATGGCAGACGGCCGGCCGCGGCCGCCGCGGCCGCACGTGGACCGCCGTGGCGGGCGGCAGCATCACGTTCTCGCTGGGATGGCGCTTCGAGCAGGGCGCGGGATTCCTCGCCGGGCTCTCGCTCGCCGTCGGGGTCGCCGTCGCGCGTGCGCTCGAAGCCGAGGGCTTCGCCGGCGTCGCGCTCAAGTGGCCCAACGATCTCGTGCACCGGCACATGAAATTCGGCGGCATCCTGATCGAGGTCAACGGCGACGCGCTGGGGCCGTCGAACACGGTGATCGGCGTCGGCCTCAACGTGCGGCTGCCGAAGGCCGCGCGTGCCGACATTGCCGTCCCGGTGACCGACCTCGCCACGGTGGCGGGACGCAAGATGAAGAGCATCGACCGCAATCACGTGCTGGCGGCGGTCCTCGCCGAGCTCGCCGCCGTGCTGGAGCAATACGCGAAGGAGGGCTTCGCGCCTTTTGCCGCGGAGTGGCAGCACCGGCACGCGTACCAGGGCAAGCCGGTCCGGCTGCTGCTGCCCGACGGGGCGGCGGTCACCGGCAAGGTCGCGGGTGTCGACGCGAGCGGCGCGCTGGTGCTGGCCGACGGGCCGCGCCGCGCGCGCTTTCTTTCCGGCGAGATCTCACTGCGGCGTGCCTGATGCGCACGGCAAGCGCGCGCGAGCGAATCCGGCGTGCCGGCGCGCTGCCGGGGTTGAACGCCGGCGCCGCGTCGCGCATCCTTCCCGCGTGAGCCTCATCCTCGCCCTCGACGTCGGCAACAGCCGGATGAAGTGGGGCCTTGCGGGTCCGCACGGATGGCACACGCTCGGCGTCACGCCGAACAACGAGATCGGAACGCTGGCGCTGCGCGACTGGCACCACCTGTCGCGCCCGCTTCGCGCCGTCGGCGTGAACGTCGCGGGCGAGGCGGCCCGCGTGCGCGTCGAGGCGCAGCTCGCGCGCTGGCGCGTCGTCCCCGAGTGGCTCATCGCCGACGGAATCGGCCTGCGGCGTCGTCAACCAGTATGAGCGTCCGGCGCAGCTCGGTTCCGATCGATGGGCGTCGCTGTGCGCCGCGCGCCAGCGCGCGATCGCGACCGACCTCTTTCCCCCGGCGTGCGTCGTCGTCAACGCCGGCACCGCCGTCACCATCGACTCGCTCGACGCCGAGGGCACGTTCCGCGGCGGCTTCATCCTGCCGGGAATGCGGCTCATGCTGCGCGCGCTCGCCGAGAACACCGCCGCGCTCGGCGTGCCGCCCGGCGAATTCCGCGAGTTTCCCGACAACACGGCCGACGCGATCTACTCAGGCGCGATGCAGGCGGTATGCGGCGCCGTCGAGCAGATGCGCCGGCAGGTCGACACGAATCCGGCGCAGGTGCGCGTCTATCTCGCGGGCGGCGCGGCGCCCGAAATCGCGCCGCACCTTAACCCGCCGATCGAGGTCGTGGATAATCTGGTGCTGGAGGGCGTGCTGGCGCTCGCGGGGGTTCCGATTTCGCTCGAATAGCGCGGCGCCGCTGCGGCGCGCACGGCATTTGATAGTCCTCACCCTATGCGCACCGTCGTCATCCTCCTCGTCCTCGCCAACCTGACGCTGCTCGGGTTCACCTACCTCGACGGCGCGAGCGGCGGCGAGAGCTTCCGGCTCACGCAACAGATCCAGCCGGACAAGATAAAGCTGCTGACGCCGCAGGAAGTGGCGGCGCTCGGGCCGGCCAAGGCCGCGTCGCTCGCCGACGTCTGCCTCGAATGGGGGCCGTTCTCCGACGGCGACCGCACGCGGGCGCTCGCCGACCTCGATCCGCTTGGCCTCGGCAAGCTCGTCACTCAGAAGAAGGTCGACGCGCCGATGGCGTTCTGGACCTTCATTCCGCCATTCCCGACCAAGGCTGCCGCCGGCAAGCGTCTCGACGAATTGAAGGCGGACGGGCTCAGCGACGCCTTCGTGGTCGACGGCGGCGCCCAGCGCTTCGCGATCGCGCTCGGCGCCTGGCGCACCGAGGACGCCGCCAATGCCCAGCAGTCGGCGCTGACGAAACGCGGCATCAACGGCGTCAAGGTCGGCACACGGCAGCAGACGGTCGTGCAGACAACGCTGATCGTCCGCGATCCGCAGACCGGCGCGGCCGCCCGGATCAAGGAATTGTCGTCGGCGTACCCCGGCAGCGAATTGCGAATCGGCAGTTGCGACAAACCGGCTGGCTGAGCGCCGGACTTGGACGCAAGTCGATCGCATGCTGCGGCGTGATCCGATCACGATGAGCGCGCAGGCGACGATTCGCGAGGCCACGACACCGGACGACGTGGCGCAGGCTCGCGCCTTGTTCGTCGAATACGCGCAGTGGCTCGGCGTCGACCTCTGCTTCCAGGGTTTCGACGAGGAGCTCGCGACGCTGCCCGGGGCCTACGCGCGCCCGCGCGGCCGGCTGCTGCTCGCCGGCCCTCCGGGCGAAGCGTTCGGCTGCATTGCGCTGCGTCCGCTCGACGCGGTCGATGGCGATGCTGCTGCCGGCGTGGGCGAAGTGAAACGGCTCTACGTCCGGCCGGCGGCGCGCAACGCGGGCTGGGGACGGCGCCTCGCCGAGCGGCTCGTCGCCGACGCGCGCGCGATCGGTTACGCCGAGCTCAAGCTCGACACGCTCGACTGGATGCAAAGCGCGCGCGCGCTCTATGGCGCGCTGGGGTTTCGCGCCTGCGCGCCCTACTACGACAATCCGCTTCCGGGCGTCGTGTACATGTCGCTTTCCCTTGACCGGGCGATCGCGGTCACGCCAACGCGCTGACCGAAAATCGCCTTTCGTCCTCCGGCGTCTCGTCGCCGACCTGCCAGGCCGGCGGCCCGACGGTCACATCGCGATACCCCGCGTCGCGGAGCAGCGCGACGATCTCCTCCTCGGTGTACCACGTCAGCGCGAGCGTCTCGTCCTCGCGGGCGATGACCGTCGTGCGTTGGCGCTGCTCGTAGCGGCTCCGGATGTCGATACGCCTGCCCTCGGCGTCGACGGACGTCTCGGACCGGCGCGCGATCTTCGTTCCGTCCGGCAGCGTGACGGTCTGCACGTGGACGACCGGCGCGCCGGGCGGATGCGCGGCTTCGGCGGGGACGTAGAGGTCCATCAGCAGCACGCCCGGAGCGACGAGGTGCGCGCGAATGCGCTCGAGCGCCTTCTGCGCGGCGATCGGGTCGACCAGGAGCTGGAACGATCCGGCGGCAACGAACGCGGCGGCGTAGCGAAAGGGCAGGTTGAGCGTGACGGCATCCTGCCGGAACAGCGGCGTCGTCAGCGCCGCCGCCCCGAGCCGCGCCTCGCAGCTCGCGAGCATCGCCGGCGACGCGTCGGCGCCGTGGACGTTGAGTCCCAGCTGCATCAGAGGAATCAGCAGCCGGCCGGAGCCCGACATCACTTCGAGCGACGGCCCCGCGTCACGCGGCAGCCGCTGCGCATACCAGGCGGCTTCGGCATCGGAGGCGCGCGGCTTGTCGGCGTCGTAGAAGAGCGTGCAGACTCGGCCGTAGGCGGCCATCGGGAACCGTGCCCAAGTGGGAACCGCGAGAGCCTACACCAGCGGAGGCGACGCCGCGTCAGGGGCAAGAACCCTTGCCAAAAATCTCGCGAGCAGCCCCGAGTGCGCGAAGGCCCGCAGCGAGCCCCGAGATAGTACTCAGAAGGTACAGCGAGGGGCGAGCGAGGACACGACAAAGCAATCGGGGCGCGCAGCCATTTTTGGGAAGGGTTCTACAGCTGCTCCCACGGCAGGCCTTCCATGCGCCAGCCGGAGTGGGTCCCGCGGTGATGCTCCTCGTCGAGCGGGCCCTCGAACCCTTCGAGGACGTTGTAGACCTCGGTGAAGCCGGCGTTCTCCAGCGCGATGCCCGCGTCGATCGAGCGATGGCCGCTGCGGCAGATCAGCACCACCGGGCGGTTCATGCTCGCCACCTTCTTCACCTGGCCGACGAAATGCGGATTGATCTCCCAGTCCGGCCCGTCGTTCCAGGCGACGTGCTGCGCGCCGATCGGGTGGCCGACGAAATAGAACTCCATCTCGCTGCGGCAGTCGACGAACACCGCGGACGGATTCTCCTGGAGAAACTGGTAGGCCTCTTTTGGCTTGAGATGCTTCATCCGGCAAATTTAGCACGGGCGGCGCCCCATCCGATATCACTTTGCGCGACGTCCATATAACCGGCTGGGAATGGCGGCGTCGGCCGAATCCCCCACGGGCGATGTTAGAATTTCCGTCCGGCCCGCCGCCCGCGGCCGGTCAACTCGCCGGAATCAGACCGCCATGCAACCGGATCGCACCGCGCAACTCGAATGCCCTGCTGGAAAAGCGCATCCTCGTCCTCGACGGGGCGACCGGCACGATGATCCAGGGCTACCGGCTGGGCGAGGCCGAGTACCGCGGCGCCTGCTTTGCCGGCCATTCGCACGATCTCAAGGGCGACAACGATCTCCTGGTGCTGACGCGGCCCGACGTGATCCGCGCGATTCACGACGCCTATCTCGAGGCCGGCGCCGACATCATCGAGACCAACACTTTCAACGCGACGTCGATCGCTCAGGCCGATTACCGGCTGCAGGACCGCGTGCGCGAGATCAACGTCGCCGCGGCGCGGATCGCACGCGAATGCGCCGACGCGTGGACCGCGAAGACGCCGGACCGGCCGCGCTTCGTCGCCGGCGCGCTCGGGCCGACCAACCGCACCGCGTCGATCTCGCCGGACGTCAACGATCCGGGCGCCCGCAACGTCTCGTTCGACGAGCTCGTCGCCGCGTACGGAGAAGCGATCGAGGCGCTCGCCGAGGGCGGCGTGGATCTCTTCCTGGTCGAGACGATCTTCGACACGCTGAACGGCAAGGCGGCGCTCTTCGCGCTGGATGATTTCTTCACCCGAGCGGGGCAACGGCTTCCCGTCGTCGTGTCGGGGACGATCACCGATGCGTCGGGGCGCACGCTGTCCGGGCAGACCACCGAGGCGTTCTGGAATTCGGTCCGCCACATCCGCCCGCTCGCGGTCGGCATCAACTGCTCGCTCGGTGCCGCGCTGATGCGGCCGTACATCGAGGAGATGGCGCGGGTCGCGGACACCTACGTTTCCTGCTACCCGAATGCCGGCCTGCCGAACCCGATGTCCGACACCGGTTACGACGAGACGCCCGCCGAGACGGCGCGGCTGATCGAGGATTTCGCGAAGAGCGGCTTCGTCAATCTCGTCGGCGGCTGCTGCGGCACGACGCCGGCGCACATCCGCGCGATCGCCGAAGCGGTGAAGAGCCTTCCGCCGCGCGCGCTGCCGCGCGAGGACCTGGCGGAGGCGGCGTAGCCACGCGGACCTGCCCGACCCGCGTGCGCGGGGACGATGCTCGTGCCACGGGCCGTCTTCGCTTGACCTGCCCCCATTTCGAACCTCTCCCGCGCGCGGGAGAGCGGATCCGCAACAGCGATGCCGAAGCCATGTCCCGCGTAATGCGTCTCGCCGGCCTCGAGCCGCTCAACGTCGACGACGATTCGCTGTTCGTCAACGTCGGCGAGCGCACCAATGTCGCGGGCTCGCGCGCGTTCGCGAAGCTGATCCTCGCCGGCGATTACACCGGCGCGGTCGAGGTCGCGCGGCAGCAGGTCGGCAGCGGCGCGCAGGTGGTCGACGTCAACATGGACGACGCGATGCTCGACGCGAAGGCGGCGATGGCGCGGTTCCTGACGCTCATCGCCGCCGAACCCGACATCGCGCGGGTGCCGGTGATGATCGACTCGTCGAAATGGGACGTGATCGAGGCGGGCTTGAAGTGCGTCCAGGGCAAGCCGGTCGTCAATTCGATCTCGCTCAAGGAAGGCGAGGCCGAGTTCCTGCGCCAGGCGCGGCTCGTGCGGCGCTACGGCGCCGCGGCGGTGGTGATGGCGTTCGACGAGCGCGGCCAGGCCGACTCGTTCGAGAAGAAGGTGGAGATCTGCCAGCGCGCCTACGATCTCATGGTGGGTGAAGCCGGTTTCCCGCCCGAGGACATCATCTTCGATCCCGAACATCTTCGCGATCGCGACGGGCATCGAGGAGCACAACAACTACGCCGTCGACTTCATCAACGCGACGCGGTGGATCCGCGCGCACCTGCCGCACGCGAAGGTCTCAGGCGGCGTCTCCAACGTGAGCTTCTCGTTCCGCGGCAACGATCGCGTGCGCGAGGCGATCCACACCGTCTTTCTCTACCACGCGATCCGCGCCGGCATGACGATGGGCATCGTCAACGCGGGGCAGCTCGGCGTCTACGACGAGATCGAGCCCGAGCTGCGCGAGCGCGTCGAGGACGTCGTGCTGAACCGCCGCCCCGACGCGACCGAGCGCCTCGTGACGTTCGCCGAAACGGTGAAGGCGCAGGGCAAGGTCGTCACCGAGGATCTGGCCTGGCGCGGCGGCACCGTCGAGGAGCGCCTGACGCACGCGCTGGTGCGCGGCATCGCCACCTTCATCGTCGAGGACACCGAGGAGGCGCGCCGGAACTTCGAGCGGCCGATCCAGGTGATCGAAGGTCCGCTGATGGCGGGAATGAACGTCGTCGGCGATCTCTTCGGCGCGGGCAAGATGTTCCTGCCCCAGGTCGTGAAGAGCGCGCGCGTGATGAAGCAGGCCGTCTCGCATCTCGTCCCCTACATCGAGGAGGAGAAGGCGCGCTCCGGCGACGCCGGCAAGCCCAAGGGCACGATCGTGATGGCGACGGTCAAGGGCGACGTCCACGACATCGGCAAGAACATCGTCGGCGTCGTCCTCCAGTGCAACAACTTCGACGTGATCGACCTCGGCGTCATGGTCCCGTCGCAGAAGATCCTCGACACCGCGATCGAGCGCCGCGCCGACATCGTGGGGCTGTCCGGCCTCATCACGCCGTCGCTCGAGGAGATGGCGCACGTCGCGCACGAGATGCAGCGGCTCGGCATGACGCAGCCGCTCCTCATCGGCGGCGCGACGACGTCGCGCGTGCACACGGCGGTGAAGATCGCGCCGCACTATCCGGGCGTCACGGTCTACGTGCCCGACGCGTCGCGGGCGGTCGGCGTGGCGAGCAACCTGCTGTCGACCGACCATCGCGCGGGGTTCGTCGCGGAGGTCGCCGCCGACTACGAGAAGATCCGCGTGCAGCACGCGGCGAAGAAGGGGCCGACGCTGCTTTCGCTGCCGGCCGCGCGCGCCAACGCGTTCAAGGCCGACTGGAAGCACTACGCGCCCGCGGCGCCGACCTTCATCGGGCGACGCGAATTCAGGAATGCCGATCTCGCCGAGATCGCGAGGCACATCGACTGGGCGCCGTTCTTCCAGGCGTGGGAGCTCTCCGGCCCGTATCCGGCGATCCTCGACGACGCCGTCGTCGGCGAGGCGGCGCGCACGGTGTTCGCGGAAGGCAAGGCGATGCTGAAGCAGATCGTCGACGGGCGCTGGCTGACGGCCTGCGGCGTCGTCGCGCTGCTGCCGGCGAACTCGACCGGGGACGACATCGAGCTCTACGCCGACGCGGCGCGCACGAAAGTCGCGCTCACGTGGTTCAACCTGCGCCAGCAGAGCGAGCGTCCGGCGGGCAAGCCGAATTACTGCCTCGCCGACTTCGTCGCGCCGAAGGGGTCCGGCATCGGCGATTTCGCGGGCGTTTTCGCCGTGACGGCGGGCCTCGGCATCGAGAAGAAGCTCGCCGAATTCGAGGCGAAGAAGGACGACTACAGCGCGATCATGCTGAAGGCGCTCGCCGACCGGCTCGCCGAGGCGTTCGCCGAGTGGCTGCACATGAAGGTGCGGCGCGAGCTGTGGGGGTATGCGCGCGACGAGCAGCTCGACTCGGTCGCGCTGATCCGCGAGGAGTATCGCGGCATCCGTCCCGCGCCGGGCTATCCCGCATGCCCCGACGATCACGTGAAGGCGCCGCTGTTCGACGTGCTGCAGGCGACGCAGATCGGGATGAGCCTGACCGAGAACCGCGCGATGCTGCCGGCGGCGTCGGTCGCGGGGTTCTACCTCGCCCATCCGGAAGCCGCGTACTTCGCCGTCGGCCGGATCGGCGCCGACCAGCTCGACGATCTCGCGCGGCGCAGCGGCATCGCGCGCGCCGAGCTTGCCCGCTCGCTGTCGCCGAATCTCGGCTGACGCGGCGGCGCGCGGGCGCCCGCGCCGGAACGGGTCCGGATCAGGCGCTGCCGCGCGCGATCAGGCGCCGGGCTTCAGCGCGCGCGCAGGACTTTCGCGGCTTTCGCCACGGCCTTCTGCTTGACCCAGAAGATCGCGCCGAAGCGCCCGCCGCCGCTCGTCACCGCATCCACTGCCGTCACGTTGATGCGGGCCACCGCGAGCGCGTCGAGAATTTTCGTCATTGCCCCGACTTTGTCGGCGCCGTGGTACAGGAATCCGCTCTTCTTCTTGCTCAATTTGACGCCGAGCCTCTTCGCGGCGCGGCGGAGCTTGGACGAATCCTCGGGAACGAGGTCGAGCTGCGCGCCCTTCCCGCTCGGGAACCCGGAGAACGCCAGCAGGTTGACGCCGTCCCTTGCCAGCGCGTCCATGATCTTCGCGCCCTGTCCGGCGCGATTCGGGAGCATCGTGTAGAAGTAGTCCACCTTGCGCAATCGGTTGCTCATGGGATCCTCCTGTCGGGTGCCGCGGCGCGGGGCCGCAACGGTACGTCAATTGCCCGCCTCGTCGTGCACGGTCGCCAAAATTATGCGCGCATGGAGGCGCGCGCAATCCCCGGCTCTACGGCGCCCTGCACGGCTGAGCGACGCCACCCCCTTGCGGCGCGGTCGCGGCAGGTGTGAAATCCGGTTCGTCGCCGACTGACTCCTGCTCATCCATCCGAAACCTCGACCTGGAATCGCAATGACTCCCGGAAAGACCGTTCGTCATGCCGCCGCGATTGCCGCGCTCGCATTCTCGGCGCTCGCGCAGGCCTATCCGGACAAGCCGGTCCAGTACGTCGTCCCGTTCACGCCGGGCGGCGAGTCCGACATCGCGGCGCGGCTGCAGGCGCAGGTGTTCTCGGCGAAGTACAAGCAGGAGATGGTCGTCATCAACAAGGCGGGCGCCGGCGGCGCGCTCGCCTGGTCGCAGATGAACAGCATGCCGGGCGACGGCTACACGATCGTCGGCGTCAATCTTCCGCATATCGTCCTGCAGCCGCTCGAGCCCGACGCGTCGTTCCGGACCGAGGACGTGACGCCCGTCTATTTCTTCCATTACACGCCCGATGCGATCATCGTCGCCGCGGACAGCCCGTTCAAGACGCTCGCCGACCTCGTCAAGGCGGCGAAGGAGAAGCCCGAGGCGGTGTCGATCGCCGGATCGGGCACGAACTCCGCCAATCACATCGCCACGGTGCGCCTCGACCGCGAGATGGGCATCCGCACCACGTACGTCCCATTCAAGGGAACGGGCGAGATGATCGCGTCGATCCTGGGCGGGCACGTCTCCGCGGCGATGTCGTATTCGACGCTCGCGATCCAGCAGAAGGGCAAGATGCGGATGCTCGCCGTCGCGACCGAGAAGCGGCTGCCGCAGTTTCCCGACGTTCCGACGTTTCGCGAGCTCGGGCTCAACTGGGTCGACGGCGCCTACCGCGGCATCGGCGTGCCGAAGTCGACGCCGCAAGCGGTGCGCAAGCAGGTCTCCGACATGATGGACGCGGTCAACAAGGATCCCGAGCTCCGCAAGCGGATGCAGGAGGGCGGCTTCGAGGTCACCGACATCACGCTGGAAATGGTGCCCGCGTTCATGAAGGAGCGCTCGCAGGAATACCTGAATGCCGCGAAGGCGCTGGGGCTCGCCAAATGACCGACGCCCGCCGGATCGAAATGGCGCCTGCGCGGCGTTCGCGTCGTCAAGGCGGGCGAGCTCGACACCAACACGCCGCAGACGCCGGGGATGAATCGCGCGGCGGCGATCACGCATGCGCGCGCCGGCGCCGAGAAGATCTGGGCGGGCACCGTGGTGATCCATCCGAAGGCGAAGACCGGCGCGCACCATCACGGCCCGGTCGAGAGCGTGATCTACGTCGTCAGCGGGCGCGCGCGGATGAGATGGGGCGACCGTCTCGAGTTCGTTGCCGAGGCGGGTCCGGGCGACTTCATCTACGTGCCGCCCTTCGTCCCGCATCAGGAGATCAACGCGAGCGATGACGAGCCGCTGTCGTGCGTGCTGTGCCGAAGCGGCCAGGACCCCGTCGTCGTCAATCTCGATCTGCCCAATGTCGAACCCAATCCGGAAGAGGTGCATTGGGTCGACAACATTCACCCCGAGCCGGGCGCGAAGCCCGCGGCGAAATAGCGCTCCGCGGTTGCCACACCAAACGAATGGCCCCGGTCGGGGCCATTCGCGAGTCCTGCCTGTTCCCGTGCGTTCCCGATTACTTTTTCGGGGCCGCCGGCGCGGCTGCGGGAGTTGGCGCGGCGGCCGGAGCCGGAGGCGGTGCATCCGAGTTCCAGATGTCGCGGATCATGTGCCACTTCCCGCCTTTCTTGCGGGATACCTCCAGTACTTGCCCGTGTCGACCGTCTTGCCGGCCTTGTCGGTCACCGAGTAGGTGCCGGAGTGCCAGGCCAGATCGCCTGAGATGCCGACGTCGTCCTTTCCAGTCAGGACGAGCGCGACGCCGGCGGCCTGCGCGCCGGCAATGTCCTTCACGAGAAACTGCTTGATCGCGGCGTGACCGCGCGCAAGAGGTGCACCCGGCGGCATGATCACCGCATCTTCCGCATACAGCGGGACGATGGCATCCGCGTTGCCGGCGTTGTAGGCCTTGATCCAGGCCGCCGTGTTGGCGCGGATCGTGGCCGCGGCGTCATTCGCCGCTGCCGCCATGGGCGCGATGCCCGTGAGCACAGCCAATCGCTGCGACGAACAGCACCATCTTCTTCATGAATTGCATTGGGTTCTCCCTTGAGTGGCACCCGGTGTCGATCGCCCGGAGCGTCCGGATGCGATTCTACGCGTCCGCTCGCGGAGGTGACGAACACCACCCTGGGCCACCTCGCAATTTTCCTCAGAAACGAAAGCCGCTCGACTCGATGGCGGATTCAGGACTTCCGTCCCGGCCCAACCCGGCCCTATGCTACGGTTCAGCCTCCCCGCTCTCAAATGACGCAGAGCCGACCGTGAATCCAAGCGCCGTCGCCCGCAGGCTCGCCGCCATCCTCGTCGCGGACGTGGTCGGCTTCAGCCGGCACATGGAGCGCGACGAAAGCGGAGCCTTTGCGCTCCTGCGCGAGATTCGGGAAAGCGTCGTCGATCCGAAAGTTGCCGAACATGGCGGCCGGGTCGTCAAGACCGCGGGCGACGGGATGCTGCTCGAATTCAGCAGTGCGGACGCCGCGCTCCGCTGCGCGATCGACGTGCAGCGGGCGATGCGCGTCGACAACCAGATGAAATCTCCCGACGAGCGCATCGAATTCCGGATCGGCATCAACCTTGGCGACATCATCGTGGATGGCACCGACATTGCGGGCGACGGCGTCAATGTCGCGGCGCGTCTGGAAGCGCTGGCCGAACCAGGCGGCATCTGCGTATCGGCCGCGGTGCGCGAGCAGGTGCACGGGAGCCTCGATGTAGGCTTCGAGGACATCGGTGAGCAGCAGGTCAAGAACATCGCCAGACCGATCCGCGTGTTCCGGGTGACGCTCGAATCCGGTGCCGCGACGGATTCGACATGGTCGTCCGGTTACAAGGCGATTCGGATGCTACGGCGACAGAAGACGCTCCTTCGCGGTCGTTGCCGTTGCACTCGTCGTCCTGATCGGCGCAGCGATATTCGTGCTGAACGGAGGACTGCCGTTCGGAAGCGCCAGGGACGCGGCCGGCCGCCGGTGGATCGGTGAAAAGCGCGCAGCCTCCCGCAATGTCGCGTCGCGGTGTTGCCCTTCGGTACTCTTGGCACCACGGCCGCCGACGACCGTCTGGGCGAGACCGTCAGCAGAGATCTGGCGGCCGGTATCGCCAGGAGCGTGCGCAGCGCCAAGGTCGTCTCGGACGGTCGCGTCTCGGGCTACAAGGACAAGGCTGTCGATGCCCGGTCGGCGGGCCGGGAGCTCAACGTACGTTATCTCGTCGTGGGCGACATACGCCCCGTCGGCGACAGAACCGTCGTGAACATTCAGTTGGTGGAAACCACCGGCGCAACCCAAGTCTGGAGCGATCGCCTGGAATTGCCCCAGCAAAGGGGTCCCGCCGACGAGAATGAGCTTGTTTCGAGTCTTACGCTGCGCTTGACCGACTGTCATTCAAACAGGCCGAGCGGCGGCGCGCGAATGCGGACGGCCGGATCACCGGACGCCAGCGCGATGGATTTTGTCCTTCGGGCCGATGTACTGCGGATCAACAGCTTTGCCGATCTGGAAAGGAACCTCGCGGCGAGAAAACTGTATGAGGAAGCGCTGCGCATGGATCCTGGCCTCACAGCCGCTCTCATCGGCCGCGCGTGGACGTTTGAGCAAGAGCTCTGGAACAACCCGCGAGCCGACTACGAGTCTCTTGCGCGAGAGTTCGACCGGGACTCGGCCCGCGCAGTCCAGCTCGACCCACGGGACGCATATGCCTGGTTGATGCGGGAGAGTGCATTGCTTTGGCTCGGAAGGCACGATGCGGCGAAGCAGGCCAATGCAACAGCTCGGCAACTCGACCCGACCTCCAAGCTGTTTCTTGCGGAGGCGGCGTTGTGAAGCGGTCCTCGATGGCGAGCCGGACAACGGCATTGCCTTCCTCGATCAAGCGAGTGCCATCGATCAAAATGTCGATGGCGCGACCTCGCGCGTGGCTTGCGCCGTCGAAATCTACCGCGCCAATTACGCGATCGCCGCGCCGTTCTGTGAGAAAGCCGCCCTGCTGTGCGGGATGGTGGGTGGAATATCTCAATCTGACGGCGGCTTACGCGCAGTCAGGCGAGTTGCAGAAAGCTGCGGCCAGCAAAGCTGAGCTGCTTCGGCTCAGGCCCGATTTTTCGATCGGCCGTTTTCAGGCAATGGTCGACGAGGTTTTCTGACAATCCTGCTTACCAACGTCTCACGCAGGAACGACTCCTGGCGGGGCTGCGCAAGGCTGGCGTTCCGGAGTGACCGGGCACATCGAGCCGCGCCGGAAGCTCGCGTCAAGAAAAGCCCGGACACCAGCCGCGACAAGCGCGTGCTCCCTCGCGCACGGCCCTCGCGTCATCGCGCGAGCTTCAGCTCCTGCAGCAGCGGCGCGTCGAATTCGACATCGACCTTCGCCCCACCTGCGGCGCTGTCGTCGATGGTCAGCTTTCCGGCCAGGCGCCCCGGCGTGTCCGTCGCGAGCTTGAGCGCGTCCGGCATCGCCGTGCCGGAGTACTGGACGCGTTGATCGTTGAGCGAGACCCAGTAGTTGAGTCGCGGGCCCGAGCCGAGGTCGACCGTCATGCCGCTGCCGAGGTCGGCGTCCGTGCAACTCATGGTCTTGCACGCGGCGACCTTGGCGCCGATGTCGGTGGCGGAGAAAATCAGATGCCGGATGGTCATTTTCGGGTCGATGGCATCCGGACCCTTGACCAGCCACACGTATTTCAGCGCGACGGTGATCGGCGCCCCCTTGCTCTTGTAGGTCAGGGTGCCGTTGGCGCTTCCGTCGGCAGCGTCGGCAATTGACGAAACGGCCAGCACGAGTGCCGCCGCGGCCAAGGGCGGTCTTGGTCCACGAGTTCGCGAGTTTCATTGGGCATCCTCCTCGAGGACGCCATTGAAGTACCGCGGCCCACGATTGTCAACAAACGCGCGACGCGGAGCGCGCGCAACAAAAAAGCCCCGCGACCTTCCGCGGGGCTCTTGTTGCGGGAACGCGATTGCTCGGCCTCCTCGACCGTTCAGGTTCGCGGCGGTCGCGTTGTCGGCCTCATGCGTCGACTCGCGGCGCATCCCCTTGCCGCGCGCGCGTGGGGCCCACTGCTCGCCGCTCGCGCCGCTACAGACGCTCGATGATCGCGGCGATGCCCTGCCCGCCGCCGATGCACATCGTGATGAGCCCGTAGCGCTTGCCGGTCCGGTGCAGCTCGTACATCGCCTTCACCGTGAGGATCGCGCCGGTCGCGCCGATCGGATGGCCCATTCCCACCGCGCCGCCGTTCGGGTTGACCTTCGCGGCGTCGAAGCCGAGCTCCTTCGACACGCCGAGCGCCTGTGCCGCGAACGCCTCGTTCGATTCGATCACGTCGATGTCGGAGAGCTTCAATCCCGCTTTCGCCAGCGCGTTCTTCACCGCGGTGACGGGGCCGAGTCCCATGATCTTGGGGTCGATGCCGGCGTGACCGTAGGAGACGAGGCGCGCCATCGGCTTCAGGCCGGCCTTCGCCGCCGCGGATTTCTCCATCAGCACGACGGCCGCCGCGGCGTCGTTGATGCCGGACGCGTTGCCGGCGGTGACCGTGCCGTTTTCCTTGATGAAGACGGCCTTGAGCTTGCCCATTCCTTCCATCGAGGAGTCGGCGCGCACGTGCTCGTCGGTGTCGAACGTAATCGGGCCCTTCTTGCTCTTGAGCTCGATCGGCAGGATCTGCGTCTTGAAGTGGCCGGCGGCGATGGCCGCGGCCGCGCGCTTGTGGCTCTGGACGGCGAACGTGTCCTGCTGCTCGCGCGTGATGCTGCATTTCGACGCGACGTTCTCGGCGGTCACGCCCATGTGGATGGTGTCGAACGGATCGGTCAGCGCGCCGACCATCATGTCCATCATCTTCGAGTCGGCCATCCGCGCGCCCCAGCGCTGCGTCAGCGACGCGTACGCGGCGCGGCTCATGCTCTCCGCGCCGCCGGCCACCGCGGTGTCGGTCTCGCCGAGCAGGATGCACTGCGCCGCGGAGACGATCGCCTGCATGCCGCTGCCGCAGAGGCGGTTGACGGTGAACGCGCCCACGTCGTGCGGCAGGCCGCCGTTCACGCACGCGAGCCGCGAGATGTACATGTCCTTCGGCTCGGTGTGGATGACGTGGCCGATCACGCATTGGCCGACCGTCTTCGGATCGATCTTGGCGCGGCTGACGGCCTCCTTGACGACGCGCGCGGCGAGATCGCTCGGCGCGATGTCCTTGAGGCTGCCGCCGTAATCGCCGATGGCGGTGCGCACTCCACTCAGAATGACGACTTCCCGTTGCTCACTCATGGTCCGACCTCCGGAAAAGGGACGTCAATTATCCGCCGGATCGGCGCGCTTGCACGCACGGGAATGCGACCTGGATCAAAGGACGCGTCGGACTCGGACGGATCGGGCGGCGATGGCGCCCGTTGCGTGGGTTCGACGGCCGGCCGCGTCAGCAGGCTTAGCTGAGGCGGGCGCCGGCCGCGGCGAGGAGGTGCCCGGGCGTCCGCTGCCTTGATCCGCGCCGTGAATGTCTCCAGAATCGTCTGCAATACCGGGAAGCGAGCACTCGCTGATGCTGCGTTGGTTGAAGAAACTCTCGCGATTGACGTCCGGCGAATCGGCGCCGACTGATTTCCGTTCGATCGAAGGGTCGGACGGAGCGGACGCGCATGCGAGGAGCGCGGCGCTGGCCCGACAGGGAGACGCGCGTCTGTCCGAGCGCAGGCCGGACGAGGCGACGACCTGTTTTCGGAGCGCCGTCAGGATCTATCCGCGCAATATGGAAGCGCGCGTCAAGCTGGCTGCCGCGCTGATCCAGCAGGGGCGGTTCGGCGATGCCGAGTCGGAGCTCCACGCCGCCCTATCGCTCGACCCGCTCCGAGCGGATGCGCATTACGTTCTGGGGACCGCCCTGATCGCGCAAGGCCGAATCGACATCGGGATCCGGGAACTCGATCATGCGCTTCGCCTGAAACCGGATTTCGCGGAGGCGAGTCGCGATCTGTGCCTCGCTCTGTTCCAAAACGGGCGGATTGAAGACGCGACGCGCGTTGCCGACGCGGGCCTCCTGGCGTGTCCCGACTCTGTCGAACTGCATTTCTACCGGGGGAATCTGCACTACGAGGAGCGGAATCTCGAGAAGGCCATTGCCTGCTATCGGATGGCCGTGTCGATTCGGCCCGCCTTCCCCGAGGCACACCTCAACCTGGGGCGGATCCATTCATCCGAGGGCAGGCTCGACGAGGCGCTTGAGGAATATTTCGCGGCATTGGCGACCCATCCCGACTCGGTCGATGTCCATCTCGCGATGGGAGACGCGTTGCAGGCTCTGCAGCGGCTGGACGAGGCCGCATCGTCGTACCGGCGCGCGATCGCACTGGCCCCGGAAAAAGTCACTGCCCACGCGCGACTTGGCCGGCTTCTTCAGACACAGCGCAAATTCGAAGAATCGCTCAGATGCTTTTCCGAAGCCCTCGCAATCGATCCGGACAGCGCGGACCTGCATTCGGGACTTGGACTTGCGCTGGAAGGCCTGGGCCGACGAGAGGACGCCATCAGTCGTTTTCGTCGCGCCGTTGCGCTGCGCCCCGATCATGTGGACGGCCATCTCTACCTGGGAAACGCATTGCTGAGTCAGGGCGATCGCAGCCAGGCGCTCGCCTGCTATGGCGAAATCGTGCGGCTGCAGCCGGATCACGGCGTGCGCCATCTCGTCGCGGCTCTGTCCGGGGAAGACACCGAACGCGCGCCCGACACGTACGTCGAAGAGCTGTTCGATAACTTCGCCGAACGATTTGATTCGGATCTGGTGGAGAGTCTGAAGTACAACGTTCCCGGATATCTTGCCGACGCGATCCGCAAATACTCGGGCCCTCCGCCACACCATTGGGATGTGCTTGACCTTGGATGCGGCACTGGTCTGGCCGGATTGTCCATTGCGCCCTATGCCGGAAATCTCGTCGGTGTCGATCTGTCCGCCAACATGCTGGCAAAGGCGAGGGCGCGAGGCGTATATCACCGGCTCGAGCAATCCGAACTGCTGGCCATGGTTCGAAACGAGAAGACCGCCGCCTACGACCTCGTGCTTGCGGCAGACGTCTTCGTTTATCTGGGACGGTTGGAGGAGATCGCGCGCGAGGTCAGCAGAATCCTGCGCCCGGGCGGACTGTTCGGGTTCTCGGTGGAAGCGCTGTTGCCGAGCTTCGCGAGCGGATCGGCGAGTGGTCGCGCCGAGGATTATCGACTGAACCCATCGGGCCGGTATGCCCACTCGCTCGAATACCTGAATCGCCTCGCGGCAGCCAATCAATTCGAGATCGCCGAGTCACGACCCATAGCGTCTCGCCTTGAACATGGAACGCCGGTGGATGGAGTCCTGGTGTTGTGGATTTCCGCTGGACCAAACGACTAGCTGTTCGATCGGAAGCGATTCATTTTCCGGGAAGTGCATCGGCCATCCGGACGAGCCAGGTCCATTGTTCGCGAGACGCCCGCGCCTGCCGTGTCAGGTTTTCACCGGATCGGCGTGTGGCTTCGCGCCCAGATTGCCGGCGCCGTAGCGCGCGGCGTTGACGTCGGCGAACGCGAGAATCGACCCCAGCTTGAGGTCGGCACCGGCCTCGAAGCCGCACTCGCCCATGAATTTGGCGGGATTGCGGAACGTTCCGAACAGGATGTCCCACGGCGGAAAGTCCGCATAGTTGTAGTAATGGACGCCCAGCCGGTGGTGCACGCAGTGTGATTCCGGCCGCTGGATGAGATAGCCCAGCCATTGCGGCGTGCGCACGTTCCAGTGCTGGAAAAGGCTGCAGAAGGCAACGAGATAACCGACGAGCGCAGCAGCCAGCGGATCGATGCCGAGGACGATCACGGTCGCGGCGAGCTGCAGCAGCACCTGCACCACCATCTCGAGCGGGTGAAAGACGAGCGAGCCGGCGATGTCGATCCGTCGCGGGCTGTGATGCATCTGGTGGAAGCCGCGCCACAGGAAGCCAACGTTGTGCGCGGTGCGGTGCCAGGCGTAGATGACGCCCTCCAGCACCACGAACCCGACGATCGTTCCGCCGATGACGCCGAGCCCGGTCGCGTCGATCCACCGGTGCGCCGCGATCCACGGCTCCGGGATGAGCAACGGCACGACGGTCGAGATCGTCATGATCAGGACGAGGAACCCGACGCCGATCCACTGCCAGCCCTTGCGGGGCGGAAACTCGCGGGCCGGCCAAAGCTTCTCGGTGACGAGGAACACGAAATAGGTGACGGGAACGAGCAGTCCGATGATGTCGACAGTGTCCATGGCGTCCTCTGTTCGGTTCGGGTTGCAGGTTGTTAGGGCTTACGATGTAAGCCTGTTGCGCGAATATACCCTTACGGCGTAAGATTGCAAGGGATGACCAAATCCGGGCGCAAGATTTCGGGCGATTCTGGCCCACGAACCCTTCGCGCGGCAAGGACGGAGGCGTCCGGGCGCCCTCCGCCGGCGAGGCGCCGCGAAGCCCCCGCGGCCCGGCGCGACGCTCCGCCCCTTCGTCCCGAGCGCATCGTCGCGGCGGCGCTGGAGATCGTTGCCGCCGACGGTCTCCCGGGACTCTCGACGCGCAAGCTGGGCGAGGCGCTGGGCTGCGAAGCGATGAGCATCTATCATCACTTCCCGAGCAAGCGGCACCTCCTCGACGCGCTCGTCGACGCGGCGATCGGGAGCATCGTGCCGCCGCCGTCCGACCTGCCGCCGATGGAGCGCCTGCGCGACGTGGCGTACGCCTATCGCGCGATGGCGCACCGCTATCCGAAGCTCTATCCGCTGATCGCCGTGCATCGCCTCAACACGCCCACCGGCGTGCGCCTGATCGAGCGTGTGCTGGGCATCATCGCCGAGATGGTTCCGGATACCGAAGCGGCCACGCGCTTCTTCCGCATCTTCAGCTACTACGTCACCGGGGCGGCGCTGGACGAGACGGCGGGCTACGCGCGCGGACCGTCCGCGGCGGAGCCGGTCTCGGACGAATTCATCGCGCGCGAATGTCCGCACCTCGCCGCCGCCGCGGCGTACGCGAAAGCGGAGCATTGGGACAGGACTTTCGCGCTCGGGCTCGACACGCTGCTCGCAGCCCTGGCGATGCGGGCGCCGGCAATCGCTGCCGAAGTCCCTCCGCTGCCGAAGCCCGTCATCCACCCGAAGCGCTGAGGCGCGAATGGGTCAGTGCGCCACGACGTCGTAGAAGCGCCACTGGCTGCGCAGGAACGGGTGCTGGAGGTAGCCGCGCACCCACCGCTGCGCGAGCACGTTGTCGTACGGATACGACCGGAGCAGCCAGGGCGCATAGGCGACGACGAGCTCCGTCATCCTGCGATAGGCGGCGTTGCGCTCCGGCCCGTCGGGAAGGCGGACCGCGGTCTCGTAGAGCCGGTCGTACTCGGGCAGCCGGAAACGGGCGTCGTTCATCGTGCCGATGTTCTTCGAATAGAGCGTCGAGTAGAACGTGTCGGCGTCCGGGGTCGACGCGATCCACGACAGGCCCCACATCATCAGCTGGCCGGCCTCGGACATCTTGTTGAGCTCGGGCCATTTCTGCTTGTAATCGACCATGCGGATGCCGATCGCGTCCATGCAGCGCTTCCACAGCTCGTCTTCGGCGCGCGCGGCGGAATCGGGCGTTGACGCGCGCACGATCGTCAGCGGCTTGCCATCCGGTGTCTTGCGGTAGCCGTCGCGGTCCTTGTCCTTGAATCCGAACCGGTCGAGCAACGCGCGGGCCGCCGCCGGATCGTAGAGGGTGGGCGTGAACGACGGGTCGTAGCCGGGAATAGGCGGCGGCACGGGCTGCGTCGCTGGCAGCGCCTGCCCGTAGAGCAGCGTCTTCACCGCGGCCGCGCGGTCGAATCCCATCGAGATCGCGCGGCGCAGCGCGACCTGCGCGGGCGCGTATCCGCCGACGACCGGATTGTCCAGATTGAAGAAATAGAACGAGACCGTCGGCTCGACCTGCCGATGCAGCGTGACGCCGCGCTTCTCGTACGCGGGCAGCAAGCGCGGCCCGTCGAGCACGTTGCCTGCGAGCGAGTAGGGCACTTCCAGAAAATCGAGGTCGCCCTGCTCGAACGACAGGAGCCGCGGCTGCGCCTCCTCGAGGATGCTGATCTCGATGCGGCCGACGAACGGCATCGCGCGTCCCGCGTAATCTTTGGCGATGTCCAGATCCTTCGGCGGGCTGCCGGCGGGCGGCGCGGGGTAACGATCGTCGCGATACGCGGGATTCGCTTCGAGCACGATCTTCTGCGCGCGCGTCCACGACGCGAGGCGATACGCACCGGTTCCGACCGGGTGCTCCATGACGCGATGGGTCTCGTCCTTGTAGGCGTCGACGATCTCGCGCGCGACGGCGGCGAACTGCGCCGTCGTCAGCCAATGCTGAAAGTTCCAGTCGGGCTCCTTGAATTTCACGCGCAGCGTGTAACGGTCGAGCGCCTGCAGGCCCTCGATCTTCTCGTCATAGTCGAAGGTTCCGGCCTTGCGCGCACGGGCGAGCGGGGCGTCGAGCCCGAGCAGATGGTTCTCGAAGAGATAGACCCAGTACGAGCGGATCTTCGGGTCGAACATCCGCTTGATCGTGTAGACGTAGTCCTCGGCGACGAGCTCGCGCTTTTTGCCCTTGAATGCCGGGTCGTCGGCGAAGTAGATGCCGGGCCGCACCTTCAGCGTGTAGGTGCGGCCCCCGTCGCTGATCTGCGGCAGCCCGTCCGCGGTGCGCGGCGCGAGCCGCACCGGCCGCGCGAAGTAATCGTAGGTGTACAGCGGATCGAAGATCGCGTCGACCACCAGCGACGAATAGTTGTCGCTGAAGGCCTGCGGATCGAAGCCGGACTCGGCGACGCGGAACTCGACGCGCAGCGTCTTGCTCTTGTCCGCTGCGCGGGCAATCGGCGACTGTGCCGCCGCGAAGACGGCGACCGCGGCGAGGGTCGCAACAGCGAATTGACGCAAGGCCATCGGCGAGGCAACTCCCTCAGATCGGCATCGTTTCCGCCGGAACCGGGCGGCCGGCGCTGCCGAATGATACCTTTCGCATGCAGGCGACACGCGCGACGCGAGGTTTGGCGACGCGCGGAGGACGCGTTACGATCACTCTCGAGGCAAACCCAAGATGACCGGAAGAATTCCCCAGCATTACCGCCAGCGCGGCGCGCTTGCCGGCAAGCTGCTGGCGATCCTCGTGTGCGGCGCGGTCGGCGGCGTCGCCGCCTGGTCGATCGTGACCGTGCTGGAGTGGGACGGCACCGGCGGCGCGATCGTCGCGGCGATGATCGCGATGGTCATCTCGGTGGCGTTGTGGGCGGCCGGCGTCGCGGCGCTGCAGTCGATGGGGCGCAGGCGTTGACCGTTTCGCCCCGAACCGCGGCGATCGCGGACCGGCTGATCGCCGCCTGGGACCAGACCTCCACGATTGCCCCGATCACGGCGGAGGACCCGGGGTTCGACGTCGCCGCCGGCTATGCGGTGCTGGAAGAGATCGAGCGCCGGCGGATGGAGCAGGGCTGGCGTCCGGTCGGACGCAAGATCGGATTCACCAATCGCACGATCTGGGCCCGCTACGGCGTCTACCTGCCGATGTGGGCGCACGTGTGGGACCGCACGGTTCATCAGGCGCCGGACGGCCGCGCGACGCTGTCGCTCGCGCCGTTCGTGCAGCCGCGCATCGAGCCTGAGGTCGTGTTCGGACTCTCGGGCCCGCTGTCTCCTGCGGCGGATGCGCAGGGCGCGATGAATTCAGTCGAGTGGATCGCGCCGGGATTCGAGATCGTGCAAAGTCACTTCCCGGGCTGGAAATTCGCGGCGCCCGACTGCACTGCGGCGCTCGGGCTCCACGGCGCACTCGTCGTCGGCCCGCGGGTTGCGATGACAGCGCAGAGCCGCGCAGAAATCGCGCGGCGCCTTCCGCTGTTCGAGCTGGAGTTGCGCCGTGGCGATGCGCTCGTCGATCGCGGTGTCGGCGCGAACGTGCTCGACAGCCCGGCGCTCGCGCTCGTCCATCTCGCCCGCGTCCTCGCGCTGCAGCCGCAGTTCCCGGCGCTCGTGGCGGGCGAGATCGTCACGACCGGCACGGTCACCGACGCGTGGCCGGTCGCGCCAGGCGAGACCTGGCGCTCGGATTACGGCGCGCTCGGACTTTCGGGGCTCACGCTGTCGTTCACCGCATAAGGGTCCCCCCGATGGCGCTTCGCGCCCTCCCCCCAGGGGGCGAGCGCCGGGATACGTCCCCCCGAGCTCGACAAGCTCGCTTCCCCCGAGGGGGCGGCCGCGTCCTTGGGGCGGCCCGGCGGACGCGGCGACGGCCCGGCGGCGCTCAGTTTCCCCCGATGGCGATTTGCGCCTTCCCATAGCGGTCTCACCGGTCACACGATGCCGCGTTCGACGGTCGCAACGACCACGTAGCGCAGCGTGGCCGCCGACTCGGGCGCGTTGAACGGATACGACGTGATGAGCGTCAGCGTCGGCTCCGTCGGCGCCGCAACGGCGCCGAGATCGTCGCGGTCGGCGATGCGCACGTCGCGCACCCGATAACGGAATCGCTCGCCGTGGCGCGATTCGACGATGACGGCGTCGCCGACCTCGACGCGACGCAGGAAGCGAAGGCTCGAGTCGCGGCTCGCCGTCACGACGACGTTGCCCGGCTGCCCCGCTCCCGCGCTGCGCTCGTGCCGGCTGGCCTGTCTCGGCAGGGTGACGTCAATCTGCCGATCCGGGACGAGCAGCCTTGCAATCGTCGAAGGATCGAGCCGTGCGTGTGCGCCCGTGACGCTCGCCGCGGCCGGCGCCGTGACCGTAGCCGCGGCAGGCTTTGCGCGCGCGGCATCGAAGCCGTCACTGCGCAGCTTGCCGCTCGACACTGCAAGCCCCAGCGTCGCGAGCGCCACCACGATCCAGACGGCGGCGACGCGCGGGCGCGACCGGCGATGCGGTTCCGGCGCGGCGCGCGGGCCGACTGGGGAAGACTCGGCCGGACGGAACCGGAAGGCGATCCCGGGAGCACCCGCGCGCATCCAGTTGCGGGATTCGGTTCCGTTGCGGCCGAAAGGTCCTCCCCGGTCGGCGGCGCTTGAACGACCCCCACGCTCACTGCGTTCGCTGCCCCCGGAGAGGGAGCAATTCGCGCGACCTCCACTCCCATCCAGCATTCGCGTTGCCGCTGAAAGTCGGTCGCCGCCCGCGCTCGCAGACGCGCCCTCCGGGCCTTGGCTTCGCCCTGCTCGCACGGGCGTTCGGGACGGCCCGGCGGCGCTCATGGCAATTCCCCCCGATGGCGCTGCGCGCCCTCCGCCCACAGGGGGGCGATTGCGCCTTCGGGACGGCCCGGCGGCGCTCATGGCCGGACTCCGGTGGTGATCGCCACGGGGACCTCCGGGCTTGCGTGCGGGGCGGTCTCCTGCTCCGTCGCCCGTGCCGTGGTCGACGCGATCAGCACCGCGAGCGCCAGCGCGAGGCTGCCGATCAGCCCGGCCGCGACCGCTTCGAAGAGCAGCCGGCCGAGATCGCGATAGTGCGCGGGACCGCGCCAGGGAGTCGTCGCGCCGCGGGTGCCGTTGTCGAGGTTCATTGCGGATCTCCGTGACCGATCGCCCCGTCGGCCCCCGCTTGCGCCGCGCCGGGCGCTTTGTCGGGACGACGGGATCGTGACTCGATTGGAATCCGCCAGTGCGGCGGCGCAGGGCGCGAAATCGGGCGCCGCGGCGATCAATTGTGGCAAAAAGATGGCAGGCGCCGCCCCGGCGCCCGGCGCGGCGCGGCGGCTGCGCTATAGTCGGCCCATCGCCCTCGCGTCCGTGACCGCATCGAAATGACCCGCCGCATTGCCGTCGTCGAGGACGAGCCGGCCATCCGTGCCAACTACGCCGACGTGCTGCGCAAGCAGGGCTACGAGGTGGCCGCATACGCCAACCGGGCCGACGCCCTCGCCGCCTTCCGCACGCGCCTGCCGGATCTCGCGCTGATCGACATCGGGCTCTCCGACGACGTCGACGGCGGATTCACGCTTTGCCGCGAGCTTCGCGCGCTGTCGCCGACGGTGCCGATCCTCTTCCTCTCGGCGCGCGATTCGGACTTCGACATCGTCGTCGGCCTGAGGCTGGGCGCCGACGACTATCTCACCAAGGACGTCAGCCTGCCGCATCTTTGCGCGCGCATCGCGGCGCTGTTTCGCCGCAGCGACCTGATCGCGACGCCGGCCGCGACCGAGGACGTGCAGTCGCGCGGCCGGCTCACGCTCGACATGAAGCGCCTCACCGCGCACTGGGACGGCAAGCGCGTCGACCTCACATTGACCGAGTTCTGGATGGTGCACGCGCTGGCGCGGTTTCCCGGGCACGTCAAGGACCGCGACAGCCTGATGCGCGAGGCGAGCATCTTCGTCGACGACAGCACGATCACCTCGCACGTCAAGCGCATCCGGCGCAAATTCGCAGCGCTCGATCCGGCGTTCGACCGGATCGACACGGTGTACGGGATGGGCTACCGCTGGAACGTGGAAGCGGAAGGCTGACCGGCGCTCTCCGCCACGACGCGATCCGCGCCGCCCGCATCGCCCAACCCCATGCGGATCGCCCTCGGCATACGCGCCCAGCTCTTTCTCGCGCTCACCGTCTTTCTGGTGATGCCGTTCCTCGGCTACGAGTATGTGCGCGAGCTCGAGCGATTCCTGCGCGACGCGCAGGAGCAGGCGCTCGCGGGCACCGCGCAGGCGCTCGCCGCCGCGCTGCACGACCGGCCGCGCCTGTTCGACCTGACGCCGCTGCCGCTCGATTCGCTCGCCGCCGAGCGCGGCGCGGGGACGGCCGGGGTTCCGGTGGGGTCGCCGCATCCGGCAGCGGTCGCCGAAATCGCGCAGATCCTCCACGGGATTTCGCGCACGCCGGCGCGCATCTGGGTGATCGACCGCGACCTTCGCGTGCTCGCCCGCTCGGGCTCGCTCGACCAGCCGACGCCGATGCCCGAGCCCGAGCCGACCGGATTCGCCCGTGTGTGGCGTTCGATCGAAAGGGTCGCGCTGCGTCCGATCTACCTGCGCGTCCTGCAACAGCCCGCCGAGAATTTCGGCGACGACCGCACCGAGGAAGCGCTGGGGCAGTCGCGCGAAGTCGCCGGCGCTCTCTCGGGGCTGCTGACGATCGATCGCCGGCCGACGCCGGACGGCCGCGCGCAAATCGTCGCGGCGGCGCAGCCGGTGTGGGTCGGCGATCAGGTGCGCGGCGCGGTGATCATCGAGGAGTCGACGAACGCGGTGCTGGCGGAGCGCAACCGCGCGTTCGAGCGGCTGTTCAACATCGTCCTCGTCGCCCTGCTGGCCGGATCGCTCGTGTTGACCGCATTCGCGTCCGTGCTGACCTGGCGGATCCGGCGGCTGCGCGACGACGCGGAGGCGGCGATCGACGCGCACGGTCGCGTCAAGGGAGCGCTGGCCGAGTCGCACGCGGGCGACGAGATCGGCGACCTGTCGCGCAGCCTGTCGGCGGTGCTCTCGCGGCTCGCGCGTTATGCGAGCTACCAGGAGAACATGGCGAGCCGGCTCTCGCACGAGCTGCGCACGCCGGTGGCGGTGGTGCGCTCGTCGCTCGACAACCTGAATCTGCAGGACGTGCCGGCAACGGCGCGCGTGTACATCGAGCGCGCGCACGAAGGCATCAACCGGCTGGCGGCGATCCTCACGCGGATGACCGAGGCGACCCGGCTCGAAGGCAGCCTCGCCGACGCCGAGCGCACGCACGTCGATCTCGGCAAGCTCGTCGCGGCCTGCGTGGAAGGCTACCGCAGCGCGTACCCGGCGCGCCCGTTCGATCTCGTGGTGCCGTCGGGCGAATACACTCTCGACGGCGCGCCCGACCTCATCGCGCAGATGCTGGACAAGCTCGTCGCGAACGCGGACGAATTCGGCGCGCCCGGAACGCCCGTCGCGATCCGCCTCGAGGAGACGCACGACGTGGTGCGGCTCATCGTCCGCAACGACGGTCCGCCGCTCCCCGAAGGCATGCGCGACCGCCTGTTCGACTCGATGGTCTCGGTGCGGCCGCAGACCGGCGGCGCCACGCCGCACCTCGGCCTCGGGCTCTACATCGTCCGGCTGGTCGCCGAATTCCACGGCGGAACGGTGCGCGCCGAGAACCGCGCCGACGCCGCCGGTGTCGAAATCGTCGTCACGCTGCCGCGCGCGGCGCCGGCCTGACCAGATCGCACCGCCGCCGTCGACCGGCTGAATCGCCGCGGCCGCCGACCGCGCGACATCGTGCTTTACGGCAAGCGCAACGAGTGCGATGATTTTCGGGCGCGGTGCCGCAACGCCGCGCCCCATCGTCGGGAAACGGAGGCCCGCCATTCCAAGCTACGAGCTCCGCGTCAACGGTGCGCCCCGCAAGGTCACCGTGCGCGACCCCGACGAGCCGCTGCTCTACGTGCTGCGCAACCGCCTCGCGCTGACCGGCGCGAAGTACGGCTGCGGCGTCGGCCAGTGCGGCGCGTGCACGGTCACGATCGACGGGGAGGCGCAGCGCTCCTGTCTCGTCCCGGTGAAAAAGGCGGCGGGACATGCGATCGTCACCGTCGAAGGGCTCGGCACGCCCGCAAAGCCGTCGCCGCTGCAGCAGGCGTTCATCGACGTGCAGGCGGCGCAGTGCGGCTATTGCGTCGCCGGCATGGTGATGACGGCGACGGCGCTGCTCGCGCGGCATCCCGACGCCTCCGAGGACGACATACGCGTTGCTCTCGCGGGCAACCTCTGCCGCTGCGGCACGCATCAGCGAATCCTCAAGGCGGTCCTGCGCGCGACCGGAAAGACGACGGCATGAGCCGCATTTCCCGCCGCGAATTCCTGCAGACGGGCGCGGCGCTCGTGGTCTCGTTCTCGCTGCCCAGGCGTTGCGTCCGCGCAGCGCTCCGCACACGGGGACGCCGCGATCGGCAAGACGCTCGCGACCAGCGAAGTCGACGGATTCGTCGCGGTGAACGCCGACGGCTCGGTGACGATCTACAGCGGCAAGGTCGATCTGGGACAGGGACTGCGCATCGCGATTCCGCAGATGGCCGCGGAGGAGCTCTCGCTCGACGTCTCGCGAATCACGCTGATCGAAGGCGATACCGCGCTCACGCCGGATCAGGGGCCGACCGGCGGCAGCTCCGGCATCATGCGCGGCGGCGTGGAGATCCGTCGCGCGGCGGCGACCGCGCGCGAGGCGCTGATCGCGCTCGCCGCCGAGCGCATGCAGCGTCGGGCGGCCGACCTCATCGCGATCGACGGACAGGTCCTGGCGAGCGACGGCAGCGCCGCCATCGGCTATGCGGAGTTGCTGCGTGGGCGTGCGTTCGCGCTGAAGATCGATCCGAAGGCGCCGCTGCGCGATTCGTCGGTGTATCGCACGATCGGCAAGTCGATCCCGCGGCCGGATGTCCCGGCAAAGGTCACGGGAACACACACCTACGTCCACGACCTCACCGTCCCGGGGATGCTGCACGCCCGCGTGATCCGGCAAGGATCGGTGGGCGCGCGGCTCATCAGCGTCGACCCCGCGTCGATCCACGCGATTCCCGGACGTCAGGGTCGTGCGCGTCAATGACCTCGTCGCCGTCGTCGGCGCCGACGAATGGGACGTCGTTGCCGCTGCGCGAAAATTGAAGGTGCGCTGGTCGGAAAGCGCGCCGCTCGTCGGCACTGCGGGCGTGCGCGACTGGCTTCGCGCGGGGCCCTTCGAAAAGGACGAGACGCTGGTGCGCATCGGTGACGCCAAGGCGGCGCTCGCCGCGCCCGGGAAGAAGCTTTCCGCGGAATATTTCTGGCCGATCCAGTCGCACGCGTCGATGGGCCCGTCGTGCGCGGTCGCCGACGTGCGCGACGGCAAGGCGACGATCTGGTCCGCGTCGCAGGCGACGCACAAATTCCGCGAGACGATCGCCCGCGCGCTCGGCCTGCCGCGCGACGCGGTGCGCGTGATCTACGTCGACGGCTCCGGCTGCTACGGGATGAACGGGCACGACGACGCGGCCGCCGACGCGGCGCTGCTGTCGCGCGAGCTCGCGCGCCCGGTGCGCGTCCAGTGGTCGCGCGAGGACGAGCTCGGCTGGGATCCGAAAGGCCCGCCGCAGATGCAATCGCTCGAAGCGCGCCTCGACGCCGACGGGCGCATCGCCGCCTGGCGCACCGAGATGTGGCTGCCGAAGGCGACGGCCAATCTCCCGAACATGCCGCTGCTCGGACTCGAGGCCGCCGGCATCGCGCAATCGCAGGGCATCTCGACGGGGCTCATCAGCCAGAACGGCAATCCGCTCGTCGCCGTGCCGAACCAGGAAGTGATCGTGCACTGGCTCGCGAGCTCGCCGCTGCGGCCGTCGAACATCCGCGCGCCGGGCAAGATCGGCAACCTGTTCGCGGTCGAGAGCTTCACCGACGAGCTCGCGCACGCGGCGGGGCGCGATCCCGTCGAATTCCGGCTGGCGGGCATCGCCGACCCGCGCGGCGTCGAGGTCGTGCGCCGCGCCGCCGCGCTGCTCGGATGGCAGCCGCGGCCCTCGCCGGGACCGGGCGGCGCGGGGCGCGGCATCGCGTACGTGCATTACAAGAACAACGAGACCTACGTCGCGATCGCGATGGAGGCCGAGGTCGAGCGCTCGTCGGGAGCGATCCGCGTGCGGCGCGTCGCCTGCGCGCACGATTGCGGACTCGTGATCAACCCGGAGGCGCTGCGCGAGCAGATCGAAGGCAACATCCTGCAGACGCTTTCGCGCACGCTGCTGGAGGAAGTGCAGTTCGACCGGTCGCGCGTGACGAGCGTCCATTGGGCGAGCTATCCGATCCTCGCGTTTCCAGACGTCCCCGACATCCGCATCGACCTTGTCAGCCGGCCGAACGATCCGCCGCTCGGCGCCGGCGAGGCTTCGTCGACGCCGGTGCCCGCCGCGCTCGGGAATGCCGTCTTCGACGCGGCCGGCATACGCCTTCGCACGGTGCCGTTCACGCGCGAGCGCGTCCGCGCCGCCTTCGGCTGACGGCGCGTCCGTCGGCGCGGGCCAACGAAAGTCCGCCGCTCGGCGATAATGCCGGCTGCGGCGGCGCCACTGCCCCGCGCTCCGGCAAGGCTGACATGCACCTCCACATCCTCGGCATCTGCGGCACCTTCATGGGCGGGCTCGCCGCGCTCGCACGCGCTGCCGGGCACACGGTGACCGGGCTGCGACGCCGACGTCTATCCGCCGATGAGCACGCAGCTGGCGGCGCTCGGCATCGACCTCGTCGAAGGGTACGATCCGGCGCAGCAGGACGGCGTCGCGAAGGACGCGGACGTATTCGTGATCGGCAACGTGATCACGCGCGGCAATCCGCTGATGGAGGCGATTCTCGACTCCGGGCGCCCGTACATCTCGGGCCCGCAATGGCTCTACGAGAACGTGCTCAAGGACAAGTGGGTGCTCGCGGTGGCCGGCACGCACGGCAAGACGACGGCGGCGGCGATGCTCGCGTGGATCCTCGAGCGCACCGGCCTGGCCCCCGGCTTCGTGATCGGCGGCGTGCCGCTCAACTTCGGCGTGTCGGCGCGCCCCACCGACAGCGCCTTCTTCGTCATCGAGGCCGACGAATACGACACCGCGTTCTTCGACAAGCGCTCGAAGTTCGTCCACTACCATCCGCGCACGCTGATCCTCAACAATCTCGAGTACGATCACGCCGACATCTTTGCCGACCTCGCGGCGATCGAGACCCAGTTCCAGCATCTGGTGCGGATGGTGCCGCGCTCGGGCCGGCTCATCGTCAACGGCGAGGACACCGCGCTGGCGCGCGTCATGGCGCGCGGATGCTGGTCGGAGATCGAATATTTCTCCGGTGCGGAGCTCGCCTCCCCCGAGGGCGTGATGACGCCGGCCTGGCGGATCGCGGTCGACGGCAAGGTCACCCACGGCAGCGCGCCGCAAGGCGTCGTGCGCTGGCCGGCCGACGCGCCGCAGCTCGGCCGCCACAATCGGTCTCAACGCGCTCGCCGCCCTCGCGGCGGCGCGGCACGCGGGCGTTCCGATCGACGTCGGCCTCGCGGCGCTGCAGGAGTTCCGCGGCGTGCGCCGCCGACTCGAATTGCGCGGCGCGGTGCGCGGCATCGCGGTCTACGACGACTTCGCGCACCATCCGACGGCGATCGCGACGACGATCGACGGGCTGCGCCGCTCGGGAAGCGGCGGGCGCATCCTCGCCGTCCTGGAGCCGCGCTCGCAGACGATGAAGCGCGGCGTGATGAAAGGCGCGCTGTCCGCGAGCCTCGCCGGAGCGGACCGGATCTATTGCTACGCCTCCAATCTCGGCTGGGACGCGGCGGCGACGCTGGCGCCGCTCGGTCTCAAGGCCGCCGTGCACGACGATATCGACGCGCTCGTCGGAGCGGTGGCCGGCGAGGCGCGCTCCGGCGATCGCGTGCTCGTGATGAGCAATGGCGGCTTCGGCGGAATCCACGAAAAGCTGCTGGACGCGCTCGCCGGTTGAGCGATCTCTTTCGTAGGCTCCACAGGTGACGGCGACTCGCACGCTGGTCTACCTGCACGGATTCCGCTCGTCGTCGCGCAGCGTGAAGGCGCAGCTTTTCGTGCGCGCGGTCGAAGCGCTGCCCGAGACCGCGCGCCCGCTTCTGCACGTTCCCGATCTTCCATTCGATCCCGCCGCCGCGGTCGAGAGCGTTGCCGCGTGGATCGTGCGCACGCTGGCGGGGCGCGATCCCGGACACGAGTTGACGCTGATCGGCAGCTCGCTCGGCGGCTTCTACGCGACGCATCTCGCCGAGCGTTTCGGCGCGCGCGCGGCCGTCATCAATCCGACGATACGCCCTTGGGACGATCTGCGGCCCCACGCCGGAACGCAGACGAATCTCCACAGTGGCGAAACGTTCGAAGTGACCGATGCGCATTTCGAAGCGTTGCGATCGCTGCGCGTGCCGCGCATCACCCGGCCCGAACGCTACTTCCTGCTGATGCGCTCGGGCGACGAGGTGCTCCCCTGGCGCGACGCAATCGGGTTCTACGCCGGCGCATGGCAGTTTGTCCTCGGCGGCGGCGATCACGGCTGGACCGATTTCGCGGGCGAGATTCCGGCGGTGCTCCGGTTCGCCGGTTGCGCCGGCGCGTGACGCGCGTCGCACGCTGCCGTCAAGGTCCGGCTAGAATTGGTACTGACCGCGCATCGCTGCGGCGGCTGCCTAGGGAGAATGAAAATGAACGAAAAGCCATTCGCCGTTGCGCCGGCTGCGCGCGCCATCCTCGTAGTCACCTTCGCGACGCTCGCCTGTGGATCGGCGGCGGCCCAGGTCGGGGGCAAGGCCGACCCGCAGGGCAAGGACGAGCTGTGGGACGTCACCTCGAAGATGGAAATGCCCGGAATGCCGATGGCGATGCCGCCGCAGACGCGCCGCGTCTGCGTCGAGAAGGGCAACGACGCCGGAACGATTCCGAAGAACGACGGCTGCACGGTCGTCGACACCAAGCGCGTCGGCAACAAGTTCACCTACCGGATGGAGTGCAAGAAGGGCAAGGACGATTACGTGGCGACCGGCGAAACGACGTCGGGCGGCAGCGGTTACCAGGGGACGATGCGGATGGCCGGCAAGATGGACGGCCAGTCGATGGAGATGTCGATGGCGTACTCCGGAACGCGCGTCGGCAACTGCACGTCGACCGCCAGGTAGGACCTTGAAGGCCTGCGGCGAGGCCGTCGGGCCCCCTTGCTGCACCGCAGCTCGCCCCGGCGGACGATCCGGGGTAGACTAGGCCCATGATTTGGCGGCATAATCGCGCCTTTTTCCGTTGATCCGGAAAATCTGTCCGACGCTGGCCACGAGCCGGGCGGCGGACTTCGAGGCCCGCTGCGGCAACTGCCCCGGGCCCGACTCTCACAAGGAGCATCGGCAATGGATATGCGTTTTGCTGCCGGCGTCGCGCCGGCTTCCGGCGTCGCCGGCGTGGACCCCTCGATTGCGCTCGAGCGCCGCTACGCGGCCCCGAATTACGACCCGCTGCCCGTCGTGCTGACGCGCGGCGAGGGCTCGTGGCTGTGGGACGAGCACGGCAAACGCTACCTCGACATGATGAGCGCCTACTCGGCGGTCAGCTGCGGTCACGCGCACCCGCGCATCGTCGCCACGCTGATCGAGCAGGCGCAAAAGCTCGCGGTCACGTCGCGCGCGTTCCATAACCCGATCCTGCCGCGCCTCTTCGAGCGCCTCGCGCACCTGACCGGGCTCGATCGCGTGATTCCGTCGAGCGGCGGCGCCGAGGCCGTCGAGACGGCGCTGAAGACCGTGCGCAAGTGGGGCTACCAGGTCAAGGGCATCCCCGCCGACAAGGCCGAGGTCATCGTCTGCCGCAGCAATTTCCACGGCCGCTCGATCACCATCGTCGGCTTTTCGTCCGAGCCGCAATATCGCGACGGTTTCGGCCCGTTCGCGCCGGGGTTCAAGGCCATTCCCTATGGCGACGCGGCTGCGCTCGCCCGCGCGATCGGTCCCAACACCGCGGCGTTCCTGGTCGAGCCGATCCAGGGCGAGGGCGGGATCATCGTGCCGCCGGCCGGCTATCTCGCGCAATGCGCGCGCATCTGCCGTGAGCGCAACGTGCTCCTCGTCTGCGACGAGATCCAGACCGGCCTCGGCCGCACCGGAAAATTCCTCGCCTGCGAACATGACGGCGTGCGTCCCGATGGCGTGATCCTCGGCAAGGCGCTGGGGGGAGGGCTGCTTCCCATCTCCGCGTTCGTCGCGACCGACGAGGTGATGCGCGTGTTCGCGCCCGGCGATCATGGCAGCACGTTCGGCGGGAATCCGCTGGCGGCTGCGGTTGCGCTGACGGCGCTCGACGTCATCCATGACGAGAAACTTGGTCGAGCGGTCGGCGATCGAGGGCGCGCATCTGCTCGCGCGGCTCGCGACGATCAAGAGCCCGCTCATCAAGGACGTCCGCGGCAAGGGGCTTTTCATCGGGATCGAGGTGGATCGCGAGCGCATCACGGCGCGCGCGGTCGTCGACCGCCTGCTCGCTCGCGGAATTCTTTCGAAGGACACGCACGGTACCGTCATCCGCTTCGCGCCGCCGCTCAACATCGAGCGCAGCGCGATCGACTGGGCGGTGGAGGAAGTCCGCGCGGTGTTCGCCGAGATCGGCGACGGCCTGAAGCGCGCGGCGTAACGCGAAGGGCAAGGCGCGCCGCGACCGCGCGGCGCCTCGCGGCGCGCCGGCAGTATACTTCGCGCATGGCGAAGCCCACGCTCGCGGACAAGCTCGTCGTCGCGATCTCGTCGCGGGCGCTGTTCGACCTTGCCGAGAGCCACCGGGTCTACACCGAGGCGGGTGTGGCCGCGTACCACCGCTACCAGGTCGAGCACGAGGACGAGCTGCTCGCGCCGGGCCCGGCCTTCGTGCTCGTGAAGAAGCTGCTTGCGCCTCAACCGCCCCGACAAGCAGTACGTCGAGGTGATCCTGCTGTCGCGCAATTCGGCCGACACGGGGCTCCGCGTATTCAACGCGATCAAGCACTACGGCCTCGACATCACGCGCGCGGTCTTCACCAAGGGCGAGGCGACTTCACGCTACGTGCCCGCGTTCGGCGCGCATCTCTTTCTCTCCGCCGACCAGGGCGACGTCCGCCGCGCGCTCGAGGAGGGCCACGCTGCGGCGACGATCTTCCCGAGCGCGGTCGGCGCGAACGAAACCGAGGAGCTGCGCATCGCCTTCGACGGCGACGCGGTGCTGTTCTCCGACGAAGCCGAGCGCGTGTACCAGGAACAGGGCCTCGCGGCGTTCTCGCAGAGCGAATCGGATTCGGCGAAGGAGCCGCTGTCCGGGGGTCCGTTCAAGGATTTCCTGGCCGGATTGCACCGGATCCAGGCCGACTTTCCCGAGGACGCCGGCCCGATCCGCACCGCGCTCGTCACGGCGCGCAGCGCGCCCGGCGCACGAGCGCGTGATCCGCACGCTGCGCGCATGGAACATCCGGATCGACGAGGCGCTGTTCCTCGGCGGGCTCGACAAGGGCGAGTTCCTGCGCGCGTTCCGCGCCGACATCTTCTTCGACGACCAGCGCACGCACATCGACTCGGCGCTGCTGCACGTCGCCGCGGGACACGTCCCGCACGGCGTCGCGAACAACTAGCCGCTAGTCGACGATCCGGCCGAAGAACGGGTACTGCGGGTCGTTGTAGCCGTGCGTCGACGCGTGACCGGGCTTGACCAGCGAATCGACCAGCGCCTCGTCGTCATCGCTCCAGCGCGTGCCGAGTGCGGCGACGTAGTCGTTCCATTGTTCGGTCGTGCGCGGCCCCGCGATCACCGACGTCACGATCTCGTTGGCCCACAGCCAGGCGAGCGCGAACTGGGTCAGCGTGCGGCCGGTCTTCTCGGCGTGCACCTTCAGCGTCTGCGCGATCCTCAATGATTCCTCGCGGAATTCGGTCTCCATCATCCGCGCGTCGCGGCGCGCCGCGCGCGATCCTTCGGGCAGCGCATTCGAAGCGTATTTTCCGGTCAGCACGCCGCGCGCGATCGGCGAGTACGGCGCGACGCCGAGCCCGTAGTAGTCGCAGGCGGGCAGGATCTCCACCTCCGGCTGCCGGTTGAGCAGGTTGTAGTACGGCTGGCAGACGACGGGCAGGGGAACGCCCTGCGCCTCGCATTCGGCGACGACTTCGGCGATGCGCCAGCCCCGATAGTTCGACACGCCGAAATAGCGGATCTTGCCGCCGCGGATGAGATCGCCGATCGCGCCCACCGTCTCCGCGATCGGCGTGTCGGGATCGTCCTTGTGCAGGTAATAGACGTCGATGTAGTCGGTCGAAAGGCGCGCGAGGCTGTCGTCGCAGGCGCGCAGCACCCAGCGCCGCGAGAGCCCGCCGTCGTGCGGTTTCGCGGTCATGACGTTGCCGACCTTGGTCGCGAGGATCCAGCGCTGCCGATTCGCCCTGATCGCGGCGCCGACGATCTTCTCGGAGGTCCCGGTCGAATACGCGTCGGCGGTGTCGATGAAGTTGACGCCGGCGTCGAACGCCGCGTCGACGATCCGCTGCGCTTCCGCGGCGTCGGTGCGATCGCCGAACATCATCGTGCCGAGGCACAGCGGCGACACGCGCAGTCCGCTGTCGCCCAGCGAGAGGTAATCCATCTTCGTGGTGTCCATGTCGAATGCGTCGGTGCGTCGTCGGAGGACCGCGAAGTCTACCATCGGCGACCGGCCGGCCCGACATGCGGACGCGGCGTTGCGCACCGCGCGCGCGAATGTCGCGCAAAGTACGGCAGGCTATAATCCGGGCCCCGAACGGCCGCGCTGCGGCCGCACCGCGAGTGACCCTCCATGCACGTCTTTTTCGAGGACGACGGCCAGCTCAAGGCCGGCACCGTCCTCGCCGACAACGACACGTCGCTGCAGGTCGAGGCGGCCTCCGGCAAGCGCCTCAAGATCAAGGCGGCGGCCGTGCTGTTGCGCTTCGCCGAGCCGTCTCCCGCGGCGCTCAACGCCGACGCGCAGCGGCTCGCGGGCGAGCTCGATCCGAATTTTCTCTGGGAAGTGTCGTCCGAGGACGAATTCGGATTCGACGAACTCGCGAAGGAATATTTCGGGCGCGCTCCGGCGGCGCCCGAAGCGGCCGCCGTGGCGCTCACGCTGGCGACGGCGCCGATGTATTTCTACAAGCGCGGCAAGGGACGCTACCGCAAGGCGCCTCCCGGACGCGCTCAAGGCCGCGCTGGCGTCGGTCGAGCGCAAGAAGCGCGAGGCGGCCGAAGTCGCGACGTGGTGCGTCGAGCTTGCCGCGAACCGCGTGCCGGACGCGCTCCGCGCGAAGCTCCCGATGCTGCTGCACAAGCCCGACAAGGCGTCGCTGGAATGGAAGGCGCTGATGGCGGCGTGCGACGCGCAGCAGACCAATCCGCTGGCGCTGCTCGCGCGCTGCGGGGCGATTCCGTCGTCGCACGAATACCATTTCGACGCGTTTCTCGCGCAGGCGTTTCCGCAGGGGACGGCCTTTGCGCCGTGGGGCGCGCTGCCCGCGTCCGCGCCGCTTCCGCTGGCGCCGGTGCGCGCGTTCTCGATCGACGACGCGACGACGACCGAGATCGACGACGCGTTCTCGGTGCGCGAGCTCGCGAGCGGCAACCGCGAGATCGGGATCCACATCGCGGCACCCGCGCTTTCGATTCCGCGCGGCGCGCCGCTCGACGGGATCGCCCGCAGCCGGCTTTCGACCGTCTACATGCCCGGTCGCAAGATCACGATGCTGCCGGACGAGGTCATCGCGGCGTTCACGCTCGGCGCGGGTCGCTCGGTGCCGGCGCTCTCGCTCTACGCCGAGCTGCGCCCGGACGGGTCGCTCGTCAGGCACGAGACGCGCGTCGGAGAGCGTCCCGATCGCCGCGAACCTCTCGCTCGACACGCTGGGCGAAGCGTTCGCGAACGAATTGCCTTCGCCCGCCGACCCCGAGTGGACGGCCGAGCTGCGCGCGCTCTGGCAATTCGCGCAGGCGCTGTTCGCCGCGCGCGGCAAGGCCGACTTCACCCGCATCGACTACAACTTCGACGTCGACTGGAACGCGTCGGCGGAAGGCCGGGTCACCATTCGACCGCGGCCGCGCGGCAGCCCGCTCGACAAGCTCGTGTCCGAGCTCATGATCTTCGTCAACAGCACCTGGGGCAAGGTGCTCGCCGACGCGCGCGCCGCGGGACTGTACCGGACGCAGGCGAACGGCAAGGTGAAGATGAGCACCCGGCCTGCCGAGCACCAGGGACTTGGGCTCTCGCATTATCTCTGGGCGAGCTCGCCGCTGCGCCGCTACTGCGATCTCGTCAACCAGCGCCAGCTCGTCGCCGTGCTGTCCGGCGCGAAGCCGCCTTACGCCGACAACGACGCCGAGCTCTTCGCGATCCTCGCCGATTTCGAGGCGACGTATTCGGGCTATGCCGAATTCCAGGACCGGATGGAGCACTACTGGTGCCTGCGCTGGCTGTTGCAGGAGAAGGTCGAGGAGACTGCGGGCTCGGTGATTCGCGAGAACCTGGTCCGCCTCGACCGGCTCCCGCTGGTCGTCAAACTGGCGGACCTGCCGCCGCTCGCGCCGGGCGATCCCGTACGGGTCGCCATCGGCCGCATCGACCTCCTGGCGGCGACCCTCGAGTGCCGCTACGCCGGCCCGGCGCAGTGATAACCCCTGCCGCGGAGCGGGCCGAATCGGCCCACGCTACAATACGACATTGACATAACGCGTCCCGCACGAATTGCCGCGCCGACCCGCCTCGCCGAAGCCGATTGCGCCCCCGCAGCTTGTGCCGGATCCCGCGGCGCCGCCGGCGGCCGCGCGCGCGCCGAAAGTCCGCAAGCCGACCGCTCCGCGCGACGCGCTGGCGAAGCCCGCGCCGCCGCCGCACGTCAGTCAGCCACCGCCGCCGCGACGAAGAAGCCGCCCAAGGCCTCGACCGCGACGCGCCCGCGCAAGCGCGCGGAACCGAAAGGCTCGGGGTCCGCCGCACCGGTCGTATCGATCGCCCCCGACCTGCTGGTGCACGCCGGCCCGGCGCTGCCACGATGGCGGCGCCGCTGCCGATGGTCCATTGGGACATCGGCGAGCGCGACCGGCGCCTCGTCGTCTGGGCGCTCTGCATTTCGATCGCGCTCCATGCGGTCGTGCTCGCGATCAGGTTCAAGGCGATCGACCTCTCCAACATGTTCGATCGCGGGCCGATGCTCGAGGTCGCGCTGGTCAACGCGAAGTCGCCCACCAAGCCGACCAAGGCGGACATCCTCGCGCAGGCCCATCTCGACGGCGGCGGCAACACGGATGCCGACCGCCGGGCGAAGACGCCGCTGCCCGTCATGCCGAAGGACGAGCCCAGCAACGATCTTTCGGTCGCGACCCAGCAGACCATCGCGCTCGAGCGGCAGACGCAGGAGCTTCTCACGCAGCTCAGGAGCACGCCCACGCCGGCTGCGGTGCCGAAGCCGGTCGACGCGCCGCCGACGGACGACGCGCCGACCGCCGCCGAGATGGCGCAGCGCACGCTCGAGGTGATGCGGCTCGAGGCGCAGATCGCGAAGGACATGGACGCCTACCAGAAGCGTCCGAAGCGGCGCTTCATCGGCGCGCGGGCCGAGGAGTACCGGTTCGCCCGCTACGTCGAGGACTGGCGGCTCAAGGTGGAGCGGGTCGGCAACCTCAATTATCCGGAAGCCGCGCGCGAGCAGAAGCTCTACGGCAGCCTGCTGCTCACCGTGTCGATCCGCGCCGACGGCAACATCGAGAGCGTCGAGGTCAACCGCTCGTCGGGACATCGCGTGCTCGATGCCGCCGCCGTCAAGATCGTCGAGATGGCGGCGCCGTACTCGTCGTTCCCGCCGGACATCAGGCGCGACACCGACATCCTTCACATCACGCGGACCTGGACGTTCACCAAGGGCGATCTGCTTCGCAGCGAGTAGGCGGGACCCGATGACAGATCGCTACGCCATCGTCGGCAACCCGGTTGCGCACTCGAAGTCGCCTCTGATCCACGCGGAATTCGCGCGCCGCACGAACCAGGCGATGACCTACGAGCGCCTGCTGGCGCCGCAGGACGGCTTCGCGGCCACCGTCGACGCGTTCGCCCGCGCCGGAGGCAAGGGTCTCAACGTCACGGTGCCGTTCAAGGTCGAGGCGTTCGCGCTCGCGACGGAATGCAGCGAGCGGGCGCGCCTCGCCAAGGCGGTGAACACGCTGAAGCGCGTCGGCGACCACTGGCACGCCGACAACACCGACGGGGCCGGGCTCGTCCACGATCTCGTCGAGAATCGCGGCGTCGCCCTCGCCGGCCGGCGCGTGGCGGTGCTGGGCGCGGGCGGCGCCGCGCACGGCATCCTGGGGCCGATTCTCGCTGCCGCGCCGGCCGCGGTCGTCCTCGCCAACCGCACGACGACGAAGGCGGCGGCGCTCGCCGGCTGATTTTGCGCGGCTGGGCCCGATCACGGCGGTTGCGCCGAGGGATCTCGACGGCGCGAGGTTCGACGTGGTGATCAATGCGACGAGCTTCGGCATGCGCGACGAGGAACCGGGCCCGCCGCCATGTCCGGCGTCGATATTCGCCGCGGCAAGCTTCGCCTACGACCTCGTCTACGCCCGCGCCGACGCGCCGACGCCGTTCGTTCGGTTTGCGCGGCAGAGCGGCGCCGCCCGTGCCGCGGACGGCCTCGGCATGCTGATCGAGCAGGCGGCGGAGAGCTTCCTGATCTGGCGCGGCGTGCGGCCGGACACGGCGTCGATGTTCGAACTCCTGCGCGGACATCCGCGCGAAAGCTAGCCGGCGCCGCGATGGCCCGCGCCACGACCGCCGCCGGCAAGGCCGCCAAGGCATTCGGCCTCGTCGTCGCGGCGCTCCTCGCGATCGTCGTGCTGTGGGCGGTCTGGATCGCGCTGCACATCGCGTGGTATTCGGGCCACGCGCCGCGCGAGACGTCGTTCATGGCGCAGCGTGCCGACGAGGCGCGGGCGACGCGCAAGAGCGTCGCGCTGCGCTACGAATTCGTTCCGTACGCGCGGATCGCGATGTCGCTCAAGCGCGCGATGATCGCCGCGGAGGACGCGAGGTTCGTCGATCACGAAGGCTTCGACTGGGACGGCATCGCGCTCGCGCTGGAGAAGAACCAGAAGCGCGGCCGCATCGTCGCCGGCGGCTCGACGATCACGCAGCAGCTCGCGAAGAACCTGTTCCTGACGCCGCAGAAGAGCTACTGGCGCAAGGGAGAGGAGGCGGCGATCACGGTCATGCTGGAAGCGATGCTTTCGAAGCAGCGGATCTTCGAGCTCTACCTCAACGTGATCGAGTGGGGCGAGGGCGTGTTCGGCGCCGAAGCGGCGGCGCGCCGGTACTTCGGCGTCGGCGCAGCGCAGCTTTCGTCCGAGCAATCCGCGCGGCTCGCGGCGATGGCGCCCAATCCGCGCTTCTACGAGCGCAACCCCGGCGCGCCGGGGCTTTCGCGCAAGATCGGCATCATCCTTGCCAGGATGCCGTCGGCCGAAGTACCGTAGCGGGACGCCGACAGTTCATTCGCGGCAGCCCCGGGGACGATCCGTTTGCGTGCAGGTTGCGCCGCCGCCTCCGGCCGTCAGGCCAACGCGGGCCGCTCGGAATAACCACCATGACGGCGCTGTTGGCCTTTCGCGCGCAGCATCGAGTACAGGGAGAATCCGATGATCAGGACGATGCGCTGGCCCGTCGCGGTACTCGCTGCATTGGCGTTGGCGGCCTGCCAGTCGATGACGCCGTCCGATGTCGCCGGTGCCGGGCAAGGTCTCCGACGGCACGCTCGCCGACCCCAACGGGATGACGCTCTACACGTACGCCAAGGACGTCTCCGGGCAGCGGCAAGAGCGAATGCAATGGCGTGTGCGCCTTCGCATGGCCGCCGTTCCTTGCGGGCGCCGACGCGAAGGCGATCGGGCAACTGGACGCTCATCACGAGAGATCGACGGCAGGACGCAGTGGGCGTACAAGGGTCGGCCGCTTTACACGTACGTGAAGGACACGAAGCCCGGCGAAATGTCCGGCCACAACGTCGACAACGTAGTGGTTCTGGGCGACGCAATGACTTCGCGCCCCGACATGATGGCCGAGCGCGCGCGGCGGGCGCAATCGCCCGCTCCGCGCGAAACGATGATGGCTCCCTCGACGCCCGCCGCGCCGCCGCTCCCGCATCCGGAGCTGCTCGCGGCCATCCCGCGGCTTCGCCGCTATGCCCGCGTGCTGGTCGGCGACGCCGCGAAAGCGGACGACCTCGTGCAGGACACGCTGGCGCGCGCATGGGAAAAGCGGCGGCTCTGGGAAGCCGGCACCGATCTTCGCGCGTGGCTGTTCACCGTGATGCACAACCTCCACATCAACCAGCTGGCGACGATCCGCCGCGACGCCGCAACGGCATCGCTCGACGACGACACGACGGGCACGGCCTGGCAGGTGTCGGTGCGGCCGAACCAGCAGGAGCGCGTGCTGCTGCAGGAAGTGATCCGGCAGATGGAGCGGCTGCCGGTCGAGCAGCGCGAGGTCCTGATGCTGGCGGCAGTCGAGGAACTACGCTACGAGGAGATCGCTGCGGTGCTGTCAGTCCCGATCGGCACGGTGATGTCACGACTCTCGCGCGCTCGCGAAAAGCTGCGCCGCCTCGTGGCCGAGCCGACGAGTCCGCTTCGGGTCATCAAATGAGATTGCGATGACTTCCGCCAACCCCGAACACTTCAACGACGCCGATTTCCAGGCGTATGCCGACGGCCAGCTTGCCGCGCATCGCGTGCCGGAGTTCGAAGCCGAGCTCGCGCGCGCGCCCGAGCTCGCGCTGCGGATCGCCGAGATCCGCGAGCAGAACGCGGCCTTGCGCGATGCGCTCGACCCGGTGCTCGCCGAGCCGATTCCGGAGCGTCTCGTCGCGGCGGCCGTACCGCCGCCGCGGCGCGGCGGCGCGCTGCGCCGGATGATCGTTTCGTCGCTCGCGGCCGCGGCCGTGCTCGTCGTCGGCATTTCGGTGGGCTGGATCGCGCGCGACGCGCTGCTCGAGCGCGCCGGCACGCCGACGACCTTCGCGCGGCAGGCGGCGCTGACGCATGCGCTGTACGCGGCCGACGTGCGGCGGCCCGTCGAAGTGTGGGCGAGCGAGGAAAAAGGCCTCGTGACCTGGCTCACCAAGCGGCTGGGTTTCCCGGTCTATGCGCCGAACCTCAACGACGTCGGCTTCGCGCTCGTCGGCGGCCGGCTCGTCGCGGGCAACGAGAAGCCGACCGCGCTCTTCATGTACGAGAATGCGGATCACCAGCGACTGTCGCTGCAGGTGCGCAAGCAATCGTCGGCGCTTCGGCACGGCGTCGGGCGGGAGCGGCGAGACCGCATTCCGCTACTCCTTCGCCAATGGCGTCGGCGTTTTCTACTGGATCGACGACGATTGCGGCTACGCGATCTCGGGCAACGTCGATCGCGGCCAGCTGCTCAAGATCGCCCAGGTCGTCTACGGCCAGCTCGCGGCGCTGGAGGCCTCGGGTCCGAAGTAACGGCGCGATCCGCGCGGGCGGGCGCGCGGTAACATAGCGCGGATGCAAAGCCCTCCCGCCCGAGTCGGCGATTCCGTCGACGACATCGACACGCCCGCGCTCGTCGTCGACCTCGATCCGCTCGAGCGCAATCTCGACCTGATGGCGAACGCGGCGCGCGGCTCCGGCATCGCGCTTCGCCCGCACGCCAAATCGCACAAGTGCCCGGACATCGCGCTGCTGCAGCAGGAGCGCGACGCCGTCGGCATCTGCTGCCAGAAGGTCGCCGAGGCGGAGGCCTTCGTCGCGGCAGGCATCGGCGACGTGCTGGTCACCAATGAAATCGTCGGGAGCGGTGAAGCAGGAGCGCCTCGCGCGGCTCGCGCAGCGGGCGAAGATCGGGGTGCTCGCCGACGACGCGGCCTGCGTGCTGCATCTCGGCGCGGCGGCGCGCTCGGCCGGAGCGACGCTCGACGTGCTGGTCGAGATCGACGTCGGCGCGCAGCGCTGCGGTGTTGCGCCCGGCGCGCCCGCGGTGGCGATCGCGCAGGCGATCGCGCGCACGCCCGGCCTCGCGTTTCGCGGGATCCACGCGTACCACGGCGCCGCGCAGCACCTGCGCGCTCCGGCCGAGCGCAAGGCGGCGATCGCGCGGGCGGTCGCGTTCGCGCGCGAGACGAAGGCGATGATCGAGGCGGCTGGCGTCGAATGCCGCACCGTCACCGGCGCCGGGACCGGAACGTGGCAGAACGAGCGCGACAGCGGCGTCTACACGGAGATCCAGCCCGGCTCGTACATCTTCATGGACGCCGACTATCACCGCAATGCGCTCGCGCCCGACGAGCACGACTTCGAGCAGAGCCTCTACGTGCTGGCCGCGGTGATGAGCGCGCCTGCGCGCGATCGCGCGATCGTCGATGCGGGGTTGAAGGCGTTCGCGTTCGATTCGGGGCCGCCGCTCGTGTACGGCGCGCAGGGATTGGAGTACGTGAAGGCCTCCGACGAGCATGGCGTGCTCGCGGTCGCGCCGGAGGCGATACCCCCGGTGCCCGGCGATCGCGTGTGGCTCATTCCCGGCCACTGCGATCCGACGGTGAATCTCTACGACTGGATCGTCGGCGTGCGCGGCAGTCGCGTCGAATGTCTTTGGCCGGTCGCGGCCCGCGGCGCGCTGGCCTGATCCGGAGCGGAGTCGGGCGAGCGAAGCGTCGATCGCGTTTTCTATCGATGCGATGCACGCGCGTCGAGCGCGCCGATCAGGCGCTGCCGTCGGGCTTCGTGGAATAGGCGCGCAGCTGCTCGGCAATTTCCCGGCTGGGACCCTCGCGCTGGTACCAGAAAAGCGATACCGGGACGTCGCGCGCCGCGCCGAAACGAAGGCGTGGTCGGAAGACCGGGCCGCCGTCCGTGTGCTCGGTCGTCTCGACATCCGCGCCAGTGAAATCCGCGAGCCTCAGAAGGGTCGCTCGCCTGCCGCCGATGCCCCATCGGATGACGCGCACGCTGCCGGACGCCGGATCGATCTCGACGCGGGAGGCCGGCTCGCGCGCGATCATGTACAGGCCGCCCGCGACGTTGCAAAGACCGATCAGCATGCCGATGGCGGTTTGCAGCATTTCCGCCGAATGCGACAGCGACAGCCACACGGCGGTGACGCCGCCCAGCACGAACATCGCGTAGAACAGCCAGAACGGCGCGGGATTGTCGGTGACCTCGACGCCGTCGCCGATGCGCGTGAGCTTCATCGTCATGCGCGGCGCTGGCGCGGCGCCGGAGCTTCGGAGTCGCGAACGTCGGCCTCGAAGAGCTCCTGCAGCTGCGCCGCGGCCTGGGCCGTCGTCTGGATGAACTGCTGCTCGTCCTGCCGGACGGCGTACTGGACGTCGAGCAGGCCCACGTCGTGCTTGCGAAACAGCTCGACGGCGCGCGCCGCCTGAGCCGGGTCCATGCCGGAAATCTCGAGCGCCTGTCGCGCGGTCACGAGGCTCGACTGGAACGTCTCGCGCTCGATCGCCTCGATGCCGAGGTCGCGCAGTCGGTAGAGATGCACGCGATTGCGCGCGCGGGCAAGGATGGGGAGATCGGGAAAGTGCTTGCGCACGACCGCGGCCGTCTTGATCGACGCCTCGACGTCGTCGATCGCGAGGACGAAGAGCTTGGCGTCGCGCGCGCGGGCGGATTCCAGCATCTCGAGCCGCGACGCGTCGCCGTAGTAGACCTTGTTGCCGAACTTGCGGACGAAATCGACCTGCTGGTAGTCGAGCTCGATCGCGGTGAACCGGATGCCGGCCATGCGCAGGACGCGCGAGACGATCTGCCCGTAGCGTCCGTAGCCGGCGATGATCACCGGATTTCCGGCGCCGTCGATGACGTCGAATTCCGGCGCCTTCTTGCGCTCCTGCCAGCGGGCGAGCGCGCGCTCGTGCGCGACGAACGTCAGCGGCGAGAGCAGCATCGAGACGGTCACCGCGAGGATCGAGGAACTGCGCGGTCGAGTCGGCGAGGATGCCGTCGCCCTGCGCGGCGGTGAACAGCACGAACGCGAATTCGCCGCCGCCCGCGAGCCAGACGGCGATGCGCTGCGCGTCCTCGTTGCCGCTGCCCCCGATGCGCGCGATCGCGAACATCAGCGCCGCCTTCAGCGCCATGAGCCCGGCCGCGACGCCCAGCACGACGAGCGGCTGCGCCGCGAACAGCGAGAGGTTCGCGCTCATCCCGACGGCCATGAAGAAGAGCCCCATCAGCAGGCCCTTGAACGGCTCGACGTCGGCTTCGAGCTCGTGGCGGAATTCCGAATCGGCGAGGAGCACGCCGGCGAGAAACGCGCCGAGCGACATCGACAGGCCGATCGCCTCCATCAGCAGCGCCGCCCCCGCGACGACGAGGAGCGCCGCCGCGGTGAACACCTCGCGGCCGCCGAAACGCGCGATCAGCCTCAGCGCGGGGCGGATCAGCAGACGGCTGCTGACGATGACGACGAGGATCGCCGCCACGCCCTTGACCGCGAGCAGCCAGCCACTGGCGGCGCCGCTGCGGTCGGGAGCGAGCAGCGGCAGGAGCGCGATCAGCGGAATCACCGCGACATCCTGGAAGAGCAGGATCGCGAACGCGCGCTGCCCGGCGGGACTGGAGAGCTGGGCGCGCTCGCCGAGCCATGCGAGGACGATCGCCGTCGACGACATCGCGAGGCCGAATCCGACGATCGTTGCGGCAGGCCACGCGAGCCCGAGCGCGTGCGCGACGAGGGTCACGGCGAAACCGGTGACGACCACTTGTGCGCCGCCCAGTCCGAACACCGGATGGCGCAGCGCCCACAGCCGCGAGGGCTCGAGCTCGAGGCCGACGAGGAACAGCAGCAGCACGACGCCGAGCTCGGCGAAGCTCAGCGTTGCCTGTGCGTGCGGCACCACGCCGAGCCCCCACGGGCCGATCAGCGCGCCCGCCGCGAGATAGCCCAGCACGGCCCCCAGTTGCAGCCGACGGAACAGCGGCACGATGAGCACCGCGGTGGCGAGGAAGATGGCGGCCTGTTCGAGGAACGGCATGGCTCCCTAGGAGTCTGTCGGGTGTGATTTCACGTATGCGTTGCCGGGCCAAAAAGCGACGGATGCGCGGCGCGAGGCGCAGCGAATATCGTAAATCTTCGCAAGCCGAGCAACAAAGCAGACGCGCTTTTTGGCGGCAACCCGGAAGGGACGGGGCGCTTTGGGCGCATTTCTGCGTTGCTCGCCCTCGCCATATTCCCGATATGTCCTCGGTCTCGCGCCTTGAACTGTGCCCAAATCGCCTCCGTCGCATACGCGAAATCACGTCCGACAGGCTCCTATAGAATTGCGGTCCGCGCGGCGTGCGGATCATCGCGGCGAGCCGCGGCGATTTGGCGTAGGTGACTTTCATCGTGTCGGCGAGGCCGAGCGCGGCGATTTCCGCGCGGATCGTTTCCGGCAGGGCGTGCTCGCCGGCGATCGCCGCGAGACGCAATCCGGCATCCGGCAGGCGATCGGACGGATGCCGCGCGTCGCTCCACTGGATCAGCGTCGGCACGAGCCCGCGCCCGGGCCGGTGCCCGTCATCGGGGATCGTGATGCGCCAGCTGAAATCGCCGCGCGCCATCGGCGTGATCGTGCCGAGCCCCGGAAGGCGCGCGACCGCGGCGTCGATGTCGTTCGTGCGCGCGACCCAGTGCGCGAGATGCGGCCCTTCGGCCAGCGCCGCCTTCATCCGCGGCTCGTCGAGATCGAACCAGCGCGGACGCGGCGGCGTCGTGCCGTCCGGATCGACGGCGATCACTTCGAGGTAGAAGCGAGGACCGAGCCCGAGGAGCGCATTGTGCGTTCCCATCGGCACGTGTTTGCCTCCGGGCTGCGGCCGCACGCCGAGATTGGCCTCGACCCAGTCGCAGCCCGCAGCGAGCGTCAGTGCGGCGACGACGAGGTGGTCGGGCTCGACGGTGAGCCTCGTCATCCGCGCGGATCGGGTTCGTCGCCCGCGAAGTCGAGCTCGACGCGCGCGCCGTTCGGATCGTGGAAGAACAGCTGCCACATCGTCGCGCCGGCCAGGCGCCGGCAGTCGTGCGCGATGCCGCGCCGCTCGAGCTTGGCCAGCGTGTCGCCAAGGCCGGTCGCCGAGAACGCCATGTGGTCGATGACGCCGGGCCGGAGCTCCCCGCGCGGCTTTCCGCCGACGACGTGAAGGATCGGCTGACCGCCGGCGTACAGCCATGCGCCGGGAAACGTGAACGGCGGGCGCGGGCCGGGCAGGAGCCCCAGCAGGTCGCCGTAGAACTCGATCGTCGCGGGGACATCGTCGGTGAGGATCGTGAAATGGTTCATCGCGGTCGCGGGCATGGATGGCTCCAGGCGAATCGTCAGGATTGGAATGTTACGGCAATGCGTCGCGCAGGAAATTCCCGACGAGTGCGGTCGCGTCCGGCCCCTGCGCGTCGTTGAACGGCAGTGCATCGTCGCCGCCGCTCCAGGCGTGGCCGAGGCCGTCGATCGCGACATGGCGCGCGATGAGCCGCTCGCCGATGCGCCATTCGCGGATCGTGCTGGATCGCGCGCCCGGCGTCGCATCGGTGCGCTCGGTGTCCGCGGCGGGCAGCGATCGCGGCGGCAGCTCGGGCGCGTCCACCGAAGGATGGCCGTTGAGTCGAAGATATTGGCGGACGAGCATCACCGCGTTGACGCCGGCGACGACGGGATCGCTCCCGCCCTGGATCGCGAGCAGAGGCACCGGCAGGTCGGTCGCCGCCGCATGCGCGGCCTCGGCGGCGATCGCCTCGACGTCGGCTTCGGGGCCGTGCTGCATCACGCCGATCGCGGTGAATGCCGATTTCGCGGCGCCGCAGGCAAGGCCCGAGTGGATCGCGACGGCATGAACGATGTCCGGATGCCGCACGCCGAGCACCGCGGCGAGCGCACCGCCCGCCGACATTCCGGCGACGACGACGCGATGCCGATCGGCGCGATAGCGGCGCCGCACCGAGCGGATCATCGCCGCGACGATCGCCGCCTCGCCGGCGCCGCCGGCGGTTGCGCCGTCGAACCAGTTCCAGCAGCGCCACGCGTTCGCCGAATCCTTCTGCCGCGGCAGGAGCACGAGCCAGCCGCGAGCATCCGCCAGCGCCGCGATGCGCGTTCCCTGGGCGAACTCCTCGGGCGTCTGCCGGCACCCGTGGCAGAGAACGACGAGCGGCGCGCGCTTCCACCACGACCATCCGGCGGGAACGTAGAGCAGGTATTCGCGGCGCGGCCACAGCCACGGCAGCGTGCGGAGGAATCCGGAAAACGCGAACTTGGCGCCCGCGACAAAGCTGCCGGGCTCCGGCGGCTTCCGGCGGAACAGCCGGGCGGCGAAATCCTTGAGGCGCGCGAACATTTTCACGAAGGCGCGTCCGGCGCCGGCCGCTAGATCAGGACGATGTCGTACTGCTCCTGCGTGTAGATCGACTCGACCTGCAGCGAGATCGGCTTGCCGATGAAGTCGCCGAGCTGCGCCAGCGACTGCGACTCCTCGTCGAGGAAGAGGTCGATCACCGGCTGCGCGGCGAGGATGCGGAATTCGCGCGCGTTGAACTGCTTCGACTCGCGCACGATCTCGCGCAGGATCTCGTAGCAGATCGTCTGCGCGGTCTTCAGCTGGCCGCGTCCGCGGCAGGTCGGGCATGCCTCGCACAGCACGTGGGCGAGCGATTCGCGCGTGCGCTTGCGCGTCATCTCGACCAGCCCGAGCTGGGTGAAGCCGTTCACCGAGAGCCGGGTCCGGTCGGGCTCCAGCGCGCGATTGAGCTCGACCAGCACCGCGTTGCGATGATCGAGGTTCTCCATGTCGATGAAGTCGAGGATGATGATGCCGCCGAGATTGCGCAGCCGCAGCTGCCGCGCGATCACCTGTGCCGCCTCGAGGTTGGTCTTGAAGATCGTGTCGTCGAAGCTGCGCCCGCCGACGAAGCCGCCGGTGTTGACGTCGATCGTCGTCATCGCCTCGGTCTGGTCGACGATCAGGTAGCCGCCGGACTTGAGGTCGACGCGGCGCGCCAGCGCCTTCTCGATCTCGTCCTCGACGCTGTAGAGGTCGAACAGCGGGCGCTCGCCCGAGTGGTGCTGGATCCGCTCGGTGAGCGCGGGCGTGTACTCGGCGGCCCATTCGCGCATCCGCACGAACGTCTCGCGCGAGTCGACGACGACGCGCAGCGTCTCCTCGGTGGCCATGTCGCGCAGCACGCGTTGCGCGAGGTTCAGGTCCTGATAGAGGAGCACGGGCGCCGCGACCGCGCCGGCGCGGGCGTTGAGGTCGCCCCACAGCTTGGTCAGGTACCCGATGTCGTTCTCCATCTCGCGCCCGGTCGCGGTTTCCGCCATCGTCCGGATGATGAAGCCTCCGATGAGGCCCTCGGGCAGGAGCAGCTGCAGCTTCTCGCGCAGGCTCTCGCGCTCGGCCTCGTCCTCGATCCGCTGCGAGATGCCGATGTGCGAATCCTGCGGAAGGTAGACGAGCAGCCGGCCGGCGAGGCTCACCTGCGTGGACAGCCGCGCGCCCTTGGTGCCGATCGGGTCCTTGATCACCTGCACGAGCAGCGCCTGGCCCTCGTGCAGGATCCTCTCGATGGGCCGGATGTCGCTGCCGCCGTGGCCGTTCTGGCGGTGCTCCCAGATGTCGGCGACGTGGAGGAACGCCGCGCGCTCGAGGCCGATCTCGACGAACGCGCTCTGCATTCCCGGCAGAACGCGCGCGACCTTTCCCAGGTAGATGTTGCCGACGAGCCCGCGAGCGCTGGCGCGCTCGATGTGCAGCTCCTGCACGACGCCCTCGCCGAGCATCGCGACGCGGGTTTCCTGGGGCGTTACGTTGATAAGGATTTCATGTGACATTCGCGGGCGGTGGGGTCCAAGGTCGGAATCCTTCTGGAGCGCCGACGCGTACGGCCGGGATGGTCCCGGCGAAAGGAGTCGGCAGCGACTGGGTTGCCGACTTTATAGCACGGGGAAGCCGATCCGGGCGAGCAGGGCGGCCGTTTCGTAGAGCGGCAATCCCATCACGCCGGAGTAGCTGCCGTCGATGCGGCGCACGAACGCCGCGGCGCGACCCTGCACCGCATAGGCGCCGGCCTTGCCGAGCGACTCGCCGGTGGCGACGTAGCGGTCGATGTCCGCGCGCGCGATGTCGCAGAAGGTCACTTGCGACGTCGAGATCTCGGCGTTGATCTCGTCGTTCCAGCAGACCGCGATCGCGGTCAGCACTTCGTGCGTGCGCCCCGACAGCGCCAGCAGCATGCGCGTCGCGTCCGCGGCGTCGCGCGGCTTGCCGAAGACGATGCCATCCAGCACGACCTCGGTGTCGGCGCCGAGCACGGGCCGCGGCGGGAGCTCGCGCTTTCGCATCCGCTGTGCGCCGACCAGCGCCTTCGTGCGGGCGATGCGCTCGACGTAGTGAAGCGGCGGCTCGCCGTCCTGCACCTCCTCGACGACGTCGCGATCGCGTCCCGCCGCCTCGCGCATCAGGAGCGGCGCGAAATCGATGCCGAGCTGGCGCAGCAGCGCCTCGCGGCGCGAGCTCTTCGAGGCGAGGTAGATCGACGGTGCGCTCATCGGGCGATCCTTGTTCGTCAACCTTCAGTCACGATGATACGGGTGTCCCGACAGCAGGCTCGCCGCGCGGTAGAGCTGCTCGGCGACGATCACGCGGACGAGGCCGTGCGGAAGCGTGAGCGCCGACAGCGCGACGGTCTGCGCCGCGCCGCGCTTGACCGAGTCGTCGAGGCCGTCGGCGCTGCCGATCACGAACGCGATGTCGCGCGCGTCGCTGCGCCATTGCGCGAGCTGCGCGGCGAGCTCCCGGGTGGTCCATGCGCGGCCGTGCTCGTCGAGCGCGATGACGCGGGAGTCCTTGCAGGCGGCGCCGATCCGCCGGGCTTCGGCGGCGAGCAGTGCCGCCACCGGCTTGCCCTCGCTCCGTGCCTCGGGCTTCAGCGCGACGAGCTCCAGCGGAAGATCGCGCGGCATCCGGCGCGCGTAGTCATCGAATCCCGCATCGACCCACGCCGGCATCCGGTGCCCCAACGCGACGATGCGAAGCTTCATTGGTGGCGGTGGCGATCCGGCACCGCCGGCGGTTCACGCCGCCTTGCGCTGTGGAGCCCGCGGCCGGGCGAGCCGGGATTTCGGGGGCGCCCACAGCTCCTCGAGGTTGTAGTAGGCGCGCACCGCGGGCTGCATGATGTGAACGATGATGTCGCCGGCGTCGACCAGCACCCACTCGCCGGTGTCCTCGCCTTCGACGCCGATGATGGTCGCGCCCCCCGCCTTCAGCTTGTCGCGGACGTGATTGGCGAGCGCCTTCACCTGCCGGTTGGATTCGGCGCTGGCGATCACGAGGGTGTCGCAGAGACTGGTGAGCTTGCGGACGTCGAGGACGGCGATATCGCGCGCTTTGATGTCTTCGAGAGCGGTGACGGCGGTCTTTTGCAGCTTGTTAAGGCGCATCCGGAGGTGATCTGTAGAGTTGATTGTGTTCAATATAGGCCAAAACCTTGGGCGGAAGCAAACCGGCCACGGCGGCGGCGCCTTCGGGTCCGCGCGCGAGCGCCGTGCGAATCGAGGACGCCGAAATCGGATGCGCGGTGATCGGCTGGACGATGATCGAGCCGGCAGGGCGGCGCGACAGCGCCTGCGAATCTCCCGTATGCCGGCGCTGCCATTCGCGCGCGAGCTCCGGCGGGAACGCATCGGTGAACGCGCTGCCGGGCCGTGCGACGGCGATGATGTGCGCAAGGTCGAACAGCTCGCGCCAGCGGTGCCATTGGGGCAATCCGGCCAGCGCGTCGGCGCCGACGATGAGTGCGAGCGGCCGCGCGGGCGACTCGGCACGCAGCGCTTCCAGCGTCTCGACCGTGTAACTGGGGCCGGGTCGCGTGATCTCGCGGTCGTCGACGTCGAGTTCCGGATAATCCGCTACCCCGAGCCTCGCCATGGCAAGACGATGCTCCGCCGACGCGACCGGCGGCTTGCGATGCGGCGGAGTGCCGGCGGGGACGAGACTCAGCGCGGCGAGCGGCAGCGCCGCCCGCACGTCGCGCGCGAGCTCGAGATGCCCGTAATGGATCGGGTCGAACGTTCCCCCGAGGATGCCGAGTGCGCCGTGCGAGGCATTTTCCATTCAAGGATGCCGTTGGGTGTTCGAGTTTGCGTCGCCGGCGAACGCGGCCCGGTGGGTCATGGTCCCGGCGGCAGCCTCGCTTCGGTCGATTGTACCGGCCCCGTGCGGCGCCCGCTTCATCAGAACCGCGACCCGGGCTCCTTCAGAAAGGCGATCTCCTCCGGCGTCGATGCGCGTCCGAGGATGTCGTTCCGGTGCGGGAACCGGCCGAAGCGCCGGACGATGTCCGCATGTCGGACTGCCCAAGGCAGCAGCGAATCGTCACCGGTGTCCCGCGCGAGCGCGCTGAACAATTCGATCGACCGATCCTGATCGATCACCGATTCGCTGTGCTCGAACGGCAGATAGAGGAACTGCCGCTCGTATCGGTCGAGCGCACGATCCTGCCCGGCGTCCACGACCGTGGCGGCGACCGGGCGCGCGAGCGAATCGCCTTCGAACGCGCGTGGTGTGTCGCGAAAGATGTTGCGGGTGAACTGGTCGAGCAGGATCACGCGCGCCAGAGCGCCGTGCGCCGTGGCCGACCAGTCCGCGAACGCGCCGGAGAGCGCGGCCTCGACGGCCTCGCCGAAGCGCGCGCGGATCGCCGCGTCGAAGGCGGGATCCTTGGTGAACCAGACGGCGCGGCTGCGGTGAGGCAATTCGCCGAACCAGAACTCCAATACCTCGGACGGTGTCATGTTCACGCGCGGAATTGCCAGTAGACGGAGTCGACCGTCTTGCGGAGCGCATCGCGCGCATGCGCCCTGAGCGCCTCGCCGAGCGCGTGCGAATCCCGCACTTCATGCAGCGCGCGCACGAACACGACCGCCCGATCGTCGTCGACGATGAGCGAGCGGACCTCGGCGCGGACATCCTGTTGCGCAAGCCACGACTCGACGGCGCGGTCGAGCGCCGTGTCGGAGCTGTCGATCAACAGTCGGCGATTGAGCGCCGCCAGGAAGAGCGCCATCACGCCCAGCAGCACGCCGACGACGATGGCGATCGCTGCGTCGAACTCGGGACGCGGACCCACGACGTACGACACGCCGGCGACCAGCAGAGTCAGCAGGATGCCGAACAGCGCGACGCCGTCCTCGACCAGCACGGCGAGCACGGTGACGTTGTTGCGGTTTTCGGCGAGGCCGCGCGCGCCGCCGATCTCCTTCCAGGCGATGGCGAACGTCCACGACTCGAGCGCGAGCGCGAACAGCAGGAGCCCCACCACCAGCGGCGAGAACGGCTGGACCTCCAGCGGGTCGATCAGCGCGTGAATCCCGTGGTAGACATTGATGCCGCAGCCGATGAAGAACACGCTGACCGCGGAGACGAGCGCCCAGAAGAACTTCTCCTGGCCGCGGCCGAACGGATGCTCGCGGGTCGGGCCGGCGCGGCCGCGCACCTCGCCGATCTTGAGCAGCACCTGGTTGCCGACGTCGGCGAGCGAATGGATCGTCTCCGCGAAGAACGTCGGCGATCCGGTGACGACCCAGCCGAACCCCTTGGCGGCGGCGATCACCGTGTTGGTCGCGATGGAAACGGAAACCGACGAGGACATGGCAGGAGGTCAGCGAGCGACCGTTCACGGGCGGCACACGCATCGGCACGATGGCCGGAACGGCCACGATCGGCGTTCCGGTTCCCGTCCTACGCTTCTCGGATCTGGCCCGACCCCAGCACCACCCATTTCTGGCTGGTGAGTCCTTCGAGCCCGACCGGCCCGCGCGCGTGCAGCTTGTTCGTCGAGATGCCGATCTCGGCGCCGAGGCCGAACTCGTAGCCATCGGCGAAGCGCGTCGACGCGTTGACGATGACCGAGCTCGAGTCGACCTCGCGCAGGAAGCGCATCGCCGCGGCATAGTTGCCGGTGACGATGGCGTCGGTGTGCTGCGAGCCGTACTTGGCGATGTGCGCGATGGCGGTGTCGAGGTCGTCGACGATGCGCACCGAGAGGATCGGCGCAAGGTATTCGGTGTACCAGTCGTTTTCGGTGGCGGGCTTCATCGCCGGCACCAGCGCGCGCGAGCGCTCGCAGCCGCGCAGCTCGACGCCTTTCTCCGCGTAGATTGCCGCCAGCGGCGGGAGCACGCGCTCGGCGATTCCGGCGTGCACCAGCAGCGTCTCCATCGTGTTGCACGGCGAATAGCGCTGCGTCTTCGCGTTGTCGGCGATGCGGACGGCCATCCCGACGTCGGCCTCGGCGTCGACGTAGACGTGACACACGCCGTCGAGGTGCTTGATCACCGGGACCTTCGCCTCGCGGGCGATGCGCTCGATGAGGCTCTTGCCGCCGCGCGGGATGATCACGTCGACGTGCTTCTCGTCGGCGATCAGATGGCCGACGGCTGCGCGGTCCGTGGTCGCGACGACCTGGACGCCGGTCTGCGGCAATCCGGCCGCGGCGAGCGCTTCGTAGAGGCAGGCGGCGATCGCCTGGTTGCTGCGCAACGCCTCGGATCCGCCGCGCAGGATCGTCGCGTTGCCGGCCTTGAGGCACAGCCCGGCGGCGTCCGCGGTCACGTTCGGCCGCGACTCGTAGATGATGCCGACGACGCCGAGCGGCACGCGCATCCGCCCCACCTGGATGCCGGAAGGCCGGTAGCGAAGATCGCTGATCTCGCCGATCGGATCGGGCAGCGCGGCGATCGGCGTCGAGGCCGTCGGCCATCGCGCCGACGAGCGCCGGTGTCAATGCCAGCCGGTCGACGAACGCGGGATCGCTGCCGCCCGCCTTCGCCGCCGCGACGTCCTCGGCGTTCGCGGCGAGCAGCGTCGCGCTCTCGCGGCGGATCGCCGACGCCATCGCGACGAGCGCGTCGTTTCTCGCCTGCGTGCTCGCGCGGGCGAGCTCGCGCGACGCCGCGCGCGCGGCCTCGCCGACGCCGTGCATGTACGCGGCGAGGTCGGCAAACGTGCCGAGGCCCGGGATCAGGAGGTTGGACATGCGCACATTCTAGCGCCAACGCGTGGCGGCGGTAGCACGGCAGCGGCTCAGATCTTGATCGTCTTCACGCCCGATTCGCTGCCGAGCAGGATCACGTTGGCGCCGCGCTGTGCGAAAAGCCCGACGGTGACCACGCCCGCGATCGCGCGGATCTTCGCCTCCATCTCCACGGGATTGGTCAGCGTGAGCCCGTGCACGTCGAGGATCACGTTGCCGTTGTCGGTCGTGAATCCCATCCGCCACGCCGGCTGTCCGCCCAGCAGCACGAGCTGGCGCGCGACATAACTTCGCGCCATGGGGATGACCTCCACCGGCAGCGGAAACTTGCCCAGCACCGGAACGAGCTTCGTCGCATCGACGATGCAGACGAACTTGCGCGCGACCGCGGCGACGATCTTCTCGCGCGTCAGCGCGCCGCCGCCGCCCTTGATCATCGCGCCGTGCTCGGTCACCTCATCGGCGCCGTCGACGTACACCGGGACGTCGGACACGTTGTTGAGGTCCTCGACGTAGATGCCGTGAGCCTTGAGGCGCTCGGTCGACTTCGCCGAGCTCGACACCGCGCCCTTGATCCTGTGCTTGATCCTGGCGAGCTCGTCGATGAAGAAGTTCGCCGTCGAGCCCGACCCGACGCCGATGATCTCGTCGTCCTGCACGTACTTGATCGCCTCGCGGGCGACCGCCTGCTTCATCTCGTCCTGGGTCATGGCGCCGCTCCTCCGTAGCCCGTCATTTTACGCGCTGCAAAACGCGACGCCCGGCGCGGGGCCGGGCGTCATTGCGTCGATGCAGGAAGAGATTATTTCTTCCGCGCCGGCGGCAAATCCGTGCACACCCCTTCGAACGCTTCCGCGGCGAGGCCGACCGATTCGGAGAGCGTCGGGTGCGGATGGATGGTGCGTCCGATGTCGACCGCGTCGGCGCCCATCTCGATCGCGAGCGCCAGCTCGGAGATGAGATCGCCGGCGTGCGTGCCGACGATGCCGCCGCCGACGATCCGGTGCGTCGTCGCGTCGAACAGCAGCTTGGTGTGGCCTTCGTCGCGGCCGTTGGCGATCGCGCGCCCCGAGGCCACCCATGGGAAGAGCGCCTTCTCGACCTTGACGCCTTTTTCCTTCGCCTCATCCTCGGTGAGGCCGACCCATGCGATCTCGGGATCGGTGTAGGCGACCGACGGGATCACGCGCGCGTCGAAGTAAGCTCTTCTCGCCGGCCGCGGCTTCCGCGGCGACGTGGCCTTCGTGCGTCGCCTTGTGCGCGAGCATCGGCTGGCCGACGATGTCGCCGATCGCGAAGATGTGCGGCACGTTGGTGCGCATCTGATTGTCGACCGGAATGAAGCCGCGGTCGGTGACCGCGACGCCGGCCTTGTCGGCGCTGATTTTCTTGCCATTGGGCGAGCGGCCGACGCTCATCAGCACCGCGTCGTACGGCTGCGGTTCCTTCGGCGCGTTGGTCCCTGCGAACGTCACCCACAGCGCGTCGGACTTCGCTTCGACGGCGGTCGTCCGCGTGTCCAGCATGACGCGGTCGAAGCGGGGCTTGTTGAACTTCTCCCAGACGCGGACGAGATCGCGGTCGGCGCCGGGCATGAGTCCGGGAAGCATCTCGACGACGTCGAGGCGCGTGCCCAGCGTCGAATAGACGGTGCCCATCTCGAGGCCGATGATGCCGCCGCCGATCACGAGCATCCGCTTGGGGATCGACGCGAGCTCGAGCGCGCCGGTCGAGTCGAGCACGCGGGGATCGTCGGGAATGAACGGCAGCCGAACGACCTGCGAGCCGGCGGCGATGATCGCCTGCGCGAACTTCACGACTTTCTTGGTACCCGACTTTGCCTGGCCGGCGCCTTCGGTCACCTCGACCTCGACGTGATGCGGATCGAGGAACTGGCCGATGCCGCGGACGACCTCGACCTTGCGCGACTTCGCCATGCCGGCGAGGCCGCCGGTCAGCTTGCCGACGACCTTGTTCTTCCAGGCGCGGAGCTTGTCGAGATCGACCTGCGGCGAGGCGAACGCGATGCCGTGATCGGAGAGCGCCTTCGCTTCGTCCATCACCGCGGCGATGTGCAGCAGCGCCTTCGACGGAATGCAGCCGACGTTGAGGCACACGCCGCCGAGCTGCGCGTAGCGCTCGACCAGCACGGTCTTCATCCCGAGGTCCGCCGCGCGGAACGCGGCGCTGTAGCCGCCCGGTCCCGAGCCCAGCACCAGCATCTGGCATTCGACATCGACCTTGCCGGTGTAGGTCGCGGCGCCGGGGATCGGCGCGGCAGCGGGCGAAGGCGGAGCGGCGGGCGTCGGAGCCGCCGGTGCAGGCTTCGCGGCCGCGGGGGCACTCGCCGCCACGCTGTCTTTCCCGCTCGCGGCCGGCGATGGGGATGCGGGTGCGGCGGCGGCCGATTCGAGCACGGCGATCAGCGTGCCTTCGCTGACCTTGTCGCCGACTTTCAGCTTCATTTCCTTGATCGTGCCCGCGGCCGGGGCGGGAACGTCCATCGTCGCCTTGTCGGATTCGAGCGTGACGAGCGAATCCTCTGCGGCGACGGTGTCGCCCGGCTTCACGAAGACCTCGATGACCGGGATGTCCTTGAAGTCGCCGATATCGGGAACCTTGATGTCGATCGTCGCCATTATTGTGCCCCCACGCTTGCGGCTGTCGCCGCTGCGCTGCCCCGGGGACGCCCGCGCAAGCAGGGCGAAGCCAAGGCCCGAAGGGCGCGTCTGCGAGCGCGGGTGGCGGCCGACTCCACGACGCAACGCGTCTGATACGACCTTGCGGAGGCCGCGCGATTCGCTCTTGGGACGGCCCGGCGGCGCTCATGATCTCGCTCATAGCATCACGCGGCGCATGTCCGCGAGCAGCGCGCAGAGATACGCGGCGAAGCGCGCCGCCGAAGCGCCGTCGATGACGCGGTGGTCGTAGGACAGCGAGATCGGCAGCATCAGTCGCGGCGCGAATTCCTTGCCGTTCCACACCGGCTTCGTCTGCGATTTCGACACGCCGAGGATCGCGACCTCGGGCGCGTTGATGATCGGCGTGAACGCGGTGCCGCCGATGCCGCCCAGCGACGAGATCGAGAAGCATCCGCCCTGCATTTCCGCCGGCCCGAGCTTGCCTTCGCGCGCCTTCGCGGAGAGCTCGCCCATTTCCTTCGCGATCGCGAGGATGCCCTTCTGGTCAGCGTTGCGGATCACCGGAACGACGAGGCCGTTCGGCGTGTCGGCGGCGAAGCCGATGTGCCAGTACTGCTTGACGATGAGGTTGTCCCCGTCGATGGACGAATTGAAATCCGGGAATTTCTTGAGCGCGGCCACGCTCGCCTTGATCAGGAACGCGAGCATCGTCACCTTGATCCCGGCCTTCTCGTTCTCCTTGTTGAGCGCGACGCGGAACGCCTCGAGCTCGGTGGTGTCGGCTTCGTCGAACTGCGTGACGTGCGGGATCATCACCCAGTTCCGCGCGAGATTCGCGCCGGAAATCTTCTTGATGCGCGACAGCGGCCGCGTCTCGAACGCGCCGAATTTCGCGAAATCGACCTTCGGCCACGGCAGAAGGTTGAGCTCGCCGCCGCCGCTGACGCCGCCGCCACCACCGGCGGCGCCGCTCATCGCCTGCTTGACGAAATTCTGCACGTCCTCCTGCTGGATCCTGCCGTTCGGGCCGGTGCCTGTGACGCGTGCGAGGTCGACGCCCAGCTCGCGCGCGAATTTGCGCACCGAGGGCGACGCGTGCGCCGCCTTGAATGCCTCGCTGTCGACGGGCGCGCGCTGGCGGGCAGCGGCCGGCGCGGCCGGTGGCCGCGGGCTGCGGGTTCCGGCGGTGGCGTCGCGGGCGTCGCGGCCGGTGCCGTCGTGGATTGAGGTGCGGGTGCCGCGGCCGTCGCGGGTGCGGCAGCAGGGGCCGGCGCCGCCGGCTTCGCCGCGGCGTCCGCGGCCTCGAGTGTGAGGATCAGCGTGCCCTCGGCCACCTTGTCGCCCACCTTCAATTTCATTTCCTTGACCGTTCCCGCGGCTGGCGCGGGAACGTCCATCGTCGCCTTGTCGGACTCGAGCGTGACGAGCGAATCCTCGGCGGCGACGGTGTCGCCGGGCTTCACGAACACCTCGATGACCGGGACGTCCTTGAAGTCGCCGATGTCGGGGACTTTGACTTCGATCGTGCTCATTGATGTGGCCTCCGCACGGATCGTGGGAATCGAGAGGAGCCGGTGTCGGCCACCGCGATCGCGCGCGGACGCGCCCTTCGGGCCTTGGCTTCGCCCCGCGCGCTCACGCGCACCCCCACGCTTGCGGTGCTCGTGCCTCTCGGATCCATCAGACGGTCCACGGCGCCGGCTTGGCCGGGTCGATGCCGTATTTCTTCATCGCCTCGGCGGCTTTCGACGCGGGCAGCGTGCCTTCGTCGGCGAGCGCCTTCAGCGCGGCGACCGTCACGTAGTAGCGGTCGACCTCGAAGAAGCGGCGCAGCTTCTCGCGCGTGTCCGAGCGGCCGAAGCCATCGGTGCCGAGCACGACGTAGCGCCGCGCGACGCACGCGCGGATCTGGTCGGCGAACGCGCGCATGTAGTCGGTCGCCGCGATCACCGGCCCGGTGGTGTCCTTGAGGCACGCGTAGGCGTGCGCCTCCTTGGGCTTCGCGGTCGGATTCAGCATCGCATCGCGCGTCACGCGCATGCAGTCGCGCGCGAGCTCGGTGAAGCTGGGGCAGCTCCAGAGATCCGACTCCACGCCCCAATCTTTCTTCAGCAGGTCGGCGGCCGCGATCACCTCGCGGAAGATCGTTCCCGAGCCCAGGAGCTGGACCCGCGGCGCCTTCGCGTTCTTCGGGCCGCCGCGGAACAGGTACATCCCCTTGATGATGTCCGGCGCCGCGCCCTCCGGCATCGCCGGCTGCGCGTAGTTCTCGTTCATCACCGTCAGGTAGTAATAGACGTCCTGCTGCTCCGCGCACATCCGGCGCAGGCCGTCCTGGATGATGACGGCGACCTCGTAGCCGAACGTCGGGTCGTAGGAGATGCAGTTCGGGATCGTCGCCGAGATCAGGTGGGAGTGCCCGTCCTCGTGCTGCAGTCCTTCGCCGTTCAGCGTCGTCCGCCCCGCGGTGCCGCCCAGCAGGAAGCCGCGGCAGCGCATGTCGCCGGCTGCCCACGCGAGATCGCCGACGCGCTGGAATCCGAACATCGAGTAGAAGATGTAGAACGGGATCATCGGCACGCCGTGCGTCGAGTACGACGTCGCCGCCGCCATCCAGTCGCACATGCCGCCGGCCTCGTTGATGCCCTCCTGCAGGATCTGGCCGTTCTTCGACTCCTTGTAGAACATGAGCTGCGCGGAGTCCTCCGGCGTGTAGAGCTGGCCCTGCTGATTCCAGATGCCGAGCTGGCGGAACATGCCCTCCATCCCGAACGTCCGCGACTCGTCGGGAACGATCGGCACGATGTGCTTGCCGAGCGTCTTGTCGCGCACGAGGAGCTGCAGGACCTGCACGAATGTCATCGTCGTCGAGATCTCGCGGTCCTCGGTGCTCTTGAGGAACCGCTCGAACGCGGCGAGCTCCGGCACCGGCAGCGCGGCGGCCTTCTGCCGGCGCGCCGGCAGGTAGCCGCCGAGTTCCATGCGGCGCGCCTCCATGTACTCGAATTCGGGCGAGCCCTTCGGAAACGTGAGGTACGGCACGTCGTCGAGCTTGTCGTCCGGCACCGGCAGGTGGAAGCGGTCGCGGAAGCGGCGGATCGACTCGACCGAGAGCTTCTTCTGCTGATGCGTGATGTTCTGCGCCTCGCCCGACTCGCCCATTCCGTAGCCCTTGATCGTCTTGGCGAGGATCACGGTCGGCTGGCCGGTGTGGTTCACCGCGGCGTGGAACGCGTTGTAGACCTTGAACGGGTCGTGCCCGCCGCGGTTGAGGAGCCAGATGTCGTCGTCCGAATAGTCGGCGACGAGCTCCTTCAGCTCCGGCGTATTGAAGAAATGCTCGCGGACGTACGCGCCGTCCTTCGACTTGAACGTCTGGTATTCGCCGTCGACGCAATCCATCATCCGGCGCATCAGGATGCCCTTCTTGTCGCGCGCGAGCAGCGGATCCCAGTGCCGGCCCCAGACGACCTTGATGACGTTCCAGCCGGCGCCGCGAAAATCGCTCTCGAGCTCCTGGATGATCTTGCCGTTGCCGCGCACCGGGCCGTCGAGGCGCTGCAGATTGCAGTTGACGACGAAGATCAGGTTGTCGAGTTTCTCGCGGGCGGCCATGCCGATCGCGCCCATCGATTCGGGCTCGTCCATCTCGCCGTCGCCCATGAACGCCCAGACCTTGCGGCCCTCGGTCTGCGCCAGGCCACGGTCCTGCAGATACTTCATGAAGCGCGCCTGGTAGATCGCCATCAGCGGCCCCAGGCCCATCGACACCGTCGGGAACTGCCAGAAATCCGGCATCAGCCAGGGATGCGGGTACGACGCGATCCCCTTGCCGTCGACTTCCTGGCGGTAGTTGTCCATCTGCTCGGCGGTGAGCCGGCCCAGCATGAAGGCGCGCGCGTACACGCCGGGCGCCGAGTGGCCCTGCACGAGAACGAGATCGCCGCCGTGCGTTTCGGAGGGTGCGCGCCAGAAATGGTTGAAGCCGATGTCGTAGAGCATCGCCGCCGACGCGAAGCTCGCGATGTGGCCGCCGACGTTGGTGTCCTTGTTCGCGCGCACGACCATCGCCATCGCGTTCCAGCGAACGTAGTGCCGGATCTTCTGCTCGATGTTGAAGTCGCCCGGCAGGCGCACCTGCTTGTCGGCCCGGATCGTGTTGATGTAGGCGGTGTTCGCCGAGAACGGCAGGTAGGCGCCGTTGCGGCGCGCCTTGTCGATCAATTGCTCGATCAGGAAGTGCGCGCGGTCCGGCCCTTCGTTCGCCAGAACGCCCTCGAGGGCGTCGAGCCATTCCCGCGTTTCCTGCGGGTCGTGGTCGGGAATCGTGTCCATGCCTTCCTCCAATCACACACCGTTTGCGCGCGTCGCTCGGCCGGTTTTTTTTCGGGAATAGGATTGTATGCGTCGCGATCCGAACGCGCCCACGCGCCGGAAGCGCGCCGAGACCCCGCCGGCAGGCCGGGAGCGAGTTTACCACTACGTGGAATCAATTTCCAAAACCGCAATTCCGGATTGCCCGAGGCCTCTGAGCAGGCGAGGAGGCAGCCATTTTGGATGTAAGCGCTCACTCTCGTGTGATCAGCGTTGCCCATCGCGCGGCCGATAAGCTGCTAGGACAGCTGAAGCGGGTCCGGGAATCCACGAAGGCGGGTTCTCGGTCGACCCGGACGCGCCGCTTCGCTCAGCCCGGCGCGGCGGCTCGGAGGCGACGACGAGTGTCTGCGACTCGGTGACGATGACGTCCACGCCAAGGTCGTGCGGCGCGGACGGCACCCGATCCACCAGTTGCAGGTCGAACGCGCCGGCCACGCGGGTCGCGCGGGCAGAGCAGCGGCAGCAGGCGATCGTAGTAGCCGCCGCCGTATCCCAGGCGCCGGCCCGACCGGTCGAAGGCGATGCCCGGCACCAGCACCCAGTCGACGCGTTTCGGGCGCGACAGGATCCGCGCGCGGGTCGGGCTCGGGAATCCCGAACGTCCCGGCGACGAGGTCGTGCGGCGGATCGACGAGCGCGTGGAGGTCCAGCATCCGGGTGGCGCGGTTCACCCGCGGCGCCGCGACCGTCTTGCCGTCCGCAAGCGCAAGTTCGATCAGCGGCAGCGTGTCCCACTCGCTGCGGAAGGAGAGAGTCAGCAGCACTGTCCGCGCAGCGGTGAACGTCGGCAGCGCAGCGATGCGCGCCGTGATCGCGGCCGACGCCGCGGCTCGCGCATCCGCCGGCATCGCATCGCGCGCCGCCATCAGGCTGCGCCGCGCCGCGATCTTCGCCTCGTGCAGCGCGCTGCCGCGAGGAGCGTCGGGATCGGGGGCCGGGATTGGGGAGGCGGGCGGCATTTTCCGATGGTAACTCAACGGAAATCGCCGTTGCCGCGCGTCGTCGATGCCGCCGGTTAGCCTCTATAATTGCCGGCCTTGCCGCATCCACTCGCAGACCCATGAAAAACGCCCACCAGATCCATCGCGACCGCCGCGCCGCGCTTCTCGCGCAGATGCGCGCGCAAACCGGCGGCGGCCTGGCGCTCATTCCGACGGCGCCGGAATTCGCCCGCAATCGCGACTCGCTCTACCCGTACCGCCACGACAGCTATTTCTACTACGTGTCGGGCTTCAACGAGCCCGAGGCGGTGGTCGTGCTCGTGGCCGGAAAGGACGGCGATCGGCAGATCCTCTTCTGCCGCGACAAGAACATGGAGCGCGAGATCTGGGACGGCTTTCGCTACGGTCCGGACGCCGCGCGCGAAATCTTCGGATTCGACGAGGCGCATCCGATCGCCGATCTCGACAAGATGCTGCCCGATCTCGCGTCGGACCAGCCCGCGCTCTACACGCCGCTGGGCCTCTTCCCGGCGTGGGACAAGCGGGTGACCGACCTCCTCAACGAGGTGCGCAACCGCGCGCGCACCGGCGTCGCGGCACCCGAGGAAATCATCGACGTCAGGAAGCCGCTCGACGCGCTGCGGCTCGTGAAGGACGCGAACGAGCTCGTGCTGATGCGCCGCGCCGCCGAGATCTCGTCGCGCGCGCACCGGCGGGCGATGGCCGCGACGCGGCCGGGCTGGTACGAGTACCAGGTCGAGGCCGAGCTCGCGCACGAATTCCTGCACGGCGGCGCGCAGGCGGTCGCGTATCCGTCGATCGTCGCCGGCGGACCCAACGCCTGCGTCCTGCACTATCGCGACAACAACCGCCAGCTGCAGGACGGCGACCTGCTGCTGATCGACGCCGGCTGCGAATTCCAGAGCTACGCCTCCGACATCACGCGGACGTTTCCGGTGAACGGGCGCTTCTCCGGACCGCAGAAGGACGTCTACGAGCTGGTGCTCGCCGCGCAGCAGGCCTGTCTCGACGTGGTGAAGCCCGGCGTCGAATTCCACGACTATCACAAGGCCGCCGAGCGCGTCCTCGCGCAGGGCTACCTCGACCTCGGGCTTCTCGAAGGCACGTTCGACGAGGTGATGGAGAGCGGAAGCTTCAAGCAGTTCTACATGCACCGCGCCGGACATTGGCTCGGCCTCGACGTGCACGACGCGGGCCTCTACCAGGTGAACGGCGCATCGCAGAAGCTCGTGCCGGGCATGGTGCTGACGGTCGAGCCCGGCACGTACATCCGCCGCTCCGACGACGTACCCGAGGCGTTCTGGGACATCGGCGTGCGGATCGAGGACGACGTGCTCGTGACCGCGACGGGCCACGAGAACCTGACGCACGGCTCGCCGAAGTCGGTGGCCGACGTCGAGGCCGCGTGCGTCCGGTAGGCCCCGACACCGACAGCCGTTAGCCGAAAGCCGGGATGCATGATGTCGTGATCGTCGGCGCCGGTCCCGTCGGCGCGACGCTGGCGCTCGCGCTGCGCGAGGCCGACCTCGACGTCGTCGTGCTCGACACGCGCGCCAAAGGCCAATCGCTGCGCGGCGACCGGTCGCTTGCGTTGTCGCACGGCGCGCGGCTGATCCTCGAGCGCCAGGGCGTCTGGTCCGAGCTCGCGGCGACTGCTCCGGCGGCGTCACGCCCATCACCGAAATCGACGTCTCGCAGTCGGGCGGCTTCGGCATGACGCGATTGCGCGCCGCCGACGTCGATCTGCCCGCGCTGGGCTACGTCGCGAGTTATCGCGCGCTGCAGGCGGCGCTCGACGCCGCGCTTGCGCATGCGCGCATCGCGGTTCGTCACGACGTATCCGCGAAGTCGGTCGGCGGCACGCCGGCGTATGCGGCGGTCGAGCTCGAAGGCGACGGGCAGCCGCTGCTCGCGCGCCTCGTCGCCGTCGCCGACGGCTCCGGCGGCGTCCTCGCCGACGCGACGCGAAGGCGACACGATTACGGACAGGTGGCGCTGGTCGCGAAGGTCGGCGCCGATCCGAAGCCGGAGGGTGTGGCCTGGGAGCGATTCGCGCCGGCCGGCCCGATCGCCCTGCTTCCCGAAGGCGATCACTACGGCCTCGTCTGGACGACGCCTCCCGAGCTCGCGGAGTCGCGGCTGAAGCAGGACGACGCGGGATTTCTCCGTGACCTCGCGCACCAACTTGGTTCGCGCGCGCCGCGCCTTGTGAGCGTTTCGGAGCGCCGCACGTTTCCACTCGTGCTGGAATTCGCGTGGACGACGGCGCGCTCGCGCTGCGTGGCGCTCGGCAACGCCGCACAGACGCTGCATCCGGTCGCGGCTCAGGGATTCAACGTCGGATTGCGCGATGCCTACGGTCTCGCGCTGGCGATCCTCGACTCGCCGCGCGACGATATCGGCAGCCGTGCGATGCTCGATCGGTACGCGGGCAGCCGCCGCATCGACCGGATGGCCGGCATCGCGTTCACGCACGGCTTGGTCGAGATCTTCGGCAGCGATGTCGCATTGCTTCGCTGGCCGCGGGGGTTGGCGCTCACTCTTCTCGACGCCGTTCCCCCGGTGAAGCGCGCGTTCTCGCGCGCGATGATGTTCGGACTGCGCTGACGGTCCGCGCGCCGTCCGGTCCAGCGACGTCCATCCAAGATTCGTGCCATCGCGCTCGCCGCGTCGGAGCGTGCGTTCGACGTGCGCAAGCATTGCTCGCTTGCGCGCCAGAGCGGTTATAATTTGCCTCCCTGTTCGTTTTCCCCCAGCCGCGAAATCTGATCGACCAGCCGTGCGTATCGGTCCTCTTACCATTGCCAACAATCTCGTGGTGGCGCCGATGGCCGGCGTGACCGACCGGCCGTTCCGCCAGCTGGCGAAGCGGATGGGCGCGGGTTACGCGGTGTCGGAAATGGTGGCGTCGAACCCGCGGCTGTGGGCCACGGAAAAATCGCAGCGCCGCATCGACCATCGCGGCGAGGTCGAGCCCATCGCGGTGCAGATCGCCGGCGCCGACCCGGGGGAGCTCGCCGACGCGGCGCGCTACAACGTCGCACGCGGCGCGCAGATCATCGACATCAACATGGGGTGTCCGGCGAAGAAGGTCTGCAACGCCGCCGCCGGCTCCGCGCTCCTCGCCAACGAGGCTCTGGTCGCGGCGATCGTGTCCGCGGTCGTGCGCGCAGTCGACGTTCCGGTGACGCTCAAGATCCGCACCGGCACCGACCCGCAGCAGCGCAACGCATTGCGCATCGCGCGCATCGCCGAGGACGCCGGCATCGCCGCGCTGGCGGTGCACGGGCGCACGCGGGCCTGCGCCTTCGTCGGCCCGGTCGAGTACGACACGATCCGCGCGGTCAAGGCCGCCGTGGGCATTCCCGTCATCGCAAACGGCGACATCGGCTCGCCGCAGCAGGCCCGGCAGGTGCTCGACTACACCGGCGCCGACGCGCTGATGATCGGCCGCGCCGCGCAGGGTCGGCCGTGGATCTTCCGCGAGATCCGCCACTACCTCGACCACGGCGAGCTCCTGGCGCCGCCGACGGTCGCCGAGGCGCGCGCGGAGATTCTCCGCCATCTCGACGACCACTACGCGTTCCATGGTGAAGCGGCGGGCGTGCGCATCGCGCGGAAGCATCTGCACTGGTACACCCGCGATCTCGCCGGCGCCGATGTGTTCCGCCATGCGGTCAACACGACGGAGACGGCGGCGGCGCAGCTTTCCGCGGTACAGGATTTTTTTGACGCGCTGGCCGGATGCTCGGAGCGCCTCGACTATCGCCCGCAGGCGGCGACGGTCGTGGACGCGCGGCATTCGTTCGGCCGGGACATCGAGGCATCGCTTCGGGGCGGGGAGGCCCTGGCCGCGTGAGAAAGACACTTCGCATCAACGGCAACAACGAAATCGGCAAGGTCGTCGAGAAATCGCTCGACGAATACTTCCGCAAGCTCGACGGCGAGCCGCCGCACGGGATCTACGACATGGTGATCGGCAACGTCGAGCGATCGCTCATCGCTTCAGTGATGGAGCGCGTGGGCGGCAACCAGACGCAGGCGGCCGACATGCTCGGCATGAACCGGAATACGCTGCGCACCAAGCTCTCCAAGTACGGCATTCGCTGAAGGCCGGATCCATGCCCGTTTGCGTCCGCCCGCATCCGGGCCCGGAACCGTGCGCTCGTGTTCGTGCGGCCGCGCTTCGCCGCCCCGACTAGGTCTTCCCGAGCCTCCCAACGTCGATGCCCCATCCTTGCACGCAGGCGCTGCTGTCGGTCTCCGACAAGACGGGCGTCGTCGAATTCGCGCGCGGCCTCGCGCGCCTCGGCATACGGCTGCTGTCGACGGGCGGCACGGCGAAGGCGCTCGCCGACGCCGGATTGCCGGTGACCGAGGTCGGCGATTACACCGGATTTCCCGAGATGCTGGACGGGCGGGTGAAGACGCTGCATCCGAAGGTCCACGGCGGCATCCTGGCGCGCCGCGACCTGCCGGCGCACGTTGCGGCGCTGGAAAAGCATTCGATCCCGCCGATTGACCTCGTCGTCGTCAACCTCTATCCGTTCCGGGCGACGGTCGCCCGGCCCGGGTGCACGCTGGACGACGCGATCGAGAACATCGACATCGGCGGCCCGACGCTCGTGCGCGCCGCGGCGAAGAACTGGCAGCACGTCGGCGTCGTCGTCGACCCGGCCGATTACCCCGCGCTCCTGGCCGAGCTCGCGACCGGCAAGGCGCTGTCGACCGCCACCCGCTTCTCGCTCGCGCGAAAGGCGTTCAGCCACACGGCGTCCTACGACGGCGCCATTTCGAACTGGCTGACCGCGCGCAGCGCGGATGGCGCCGCCGCTCCGTTCCCCGACGCGTTCAACCTGCAGGTGGCCAAGGTGCAGGATCTCCGCTACGGCGAGAATCCGCACCAGGCCGCGGCGTTCTACCGCGATCCCGATCCTGCTGCCGGAACGATCGCCACCTATCGGCAGCTGCAGGGCAAGGAGCTTTCCTACAACAACATCGGCGACAGCGATGCGGCGTGGGAATGCGCGAAGGCGTTCGACGGTCCGGCATGCGTGATCGTCAAGCACGCGAATCCCTGCGGGGTGGCCGTCGCCGACGGACCGCTCGCGGCGTACCGGAAGGCGCTCGCCACGGATCCCGTCTCGGCGTTCGGCGGCATCATCGCGTTCAATTGCGCGGTGGACGCCGCGACGGTCGAGGCGGTTGCCGCGCAATTCCTGGAAGTGCTGATCGCGCCGGCGTACACCAAGGACGCGCTCGCCGCCATCGCGCAGAAGAAGAACGTGCGCGTGCTCGAAATCGCGCTGCCGTCGGTGCCGCCGCCCCCCCAACTCGACTTCAAGCGCGTCGGCGGCGGCCTGCTGGTGCAGACCGCCGACACCGACAGCGTCGGCACGGACGCGCTCAAGGTGGTGACGCGCAAGTCGCCGGCGCCCTCCGAGCTCACGGACCTGCTGTTCGCCTGGCGGGTCGCACGATTCGTGAAGTCCAACGCGATCGTGTTCTGTCGCGACGGCCAGACCCTCGGCGTGGGAGCGGGACAGATGAGCCGCGTCGACTCGACCCGGATCGCGGCGATGAAGGCGAAGAGCGCGAACCTGTCGCTCGCCGGGTCGGTCGCCGCGTCCGACGCGTTCTTTCCGTTCCGCGACGGCCTCGACGTGGTCGCCGACAACGGCGCCGTCGCCGTGATCCAGCCGGGGGGCAGCGTTCGCGACGACGAGGTGATCGCCGCCGCCGACGAGCGCGGCATCGCGATGGTCTTCACGGGCACGCGGCATTTTCGACACTGAGCGGCGGAACGAATGCGCATACGACATCGGGCGATTCAGCTGGCCGCGGCCGCCATCCTGGGACCGCTCGCCGCGCTTCCCGCGGCGGCGGCGTGCGACGACATGTGGGACTGGGTCAACATGGCGTGCCGCCACGTCGTCGACACCTACAGCGACGGCAGGAACGAGATCATCGTCTCGGGCTTTGCCTGGCACATTCCGGCGACCTGGACGCCCGAAGCGCGCGCGCAGGAAAACCAGAATGCCTGGGGCGGGGGCTGGTCGCGCACGCGTGGAGCGCGACGAACACGTCACCGAGAACGTCTTCTTCCTCGTCTTCAACGATTCGCACAGCGAGCCGGAGTACCAGATCGGTTACGGCTGGAACTATTTCTGGGGCGATCGCGACAGCCTGCAGCCTGGGCTGGGTTACACGGTAATGCTGGTGCAGCGGCCGGACATCGCCAACGGCATCCCGTTCCCCGCCATCCTGCCGCTCTTCTCGCTGCGCTACCAGAAGGCGACGCTGATCACGACGTTCATCCCGACGCTGAACGGCGGGATCAACCACGGCAGCATCCTGTACATCTTCGGCTCGATCGGAATCGATTGAAGACGGGGTTCCCCAGTTGAACGTCCTCGTTGTCGGTGGCGGCGGCCGCGAGCACGCGATCGCCTGGAAGCTCGCGCAGTCGCAGCGGGTCGGCAAGGTCTTCGTCGCGCCTGGCAATGCGGGCACCGCGCTCGAGCCCTCGCTGACCAACGTTGCCATCACCGATGTCGCGAAGCTGGTCGAATTCGCGGCGGCCGAATCGATCGCGCTGACGATCGTCGGGCCCGAGGGTCCGCTCGCCGCGGGTGTGGTCGACGCCTTTCGCGCGGCGGGGCTGCGCATCTTCGGGCCGACGCGAGCCGCCGCGCAGCTCGAGAGCTCGAAGGATTACGCGAAGGCGTTCATGGCGCGGCACGGCATCCCCACCGCGCAGCACCGGACGTTCACCGAGGCGGCCGCGGCGCGCGCCTACGTCGCCGAGCGCGGCGCCCCGATCGTCGTCAAGGCGGATGGGCTCGCCGCCGGCAAGGGTGTGGTCGTCGCGGCGAGTGTCGCCGAGGCGCAGGCGGCGATCGACGCGATGCTCGTCGGCAACTCGATGGGCGAGGCCGGCGCGCGCGTCGTCGTCGAGGATTTCCTCGCGGGCGAGGAAGCGAGCTTCATCGTGATGGTCGACGGGCGCAACGTTCTGGCCCTCGCCTCGTCGCAGGACCACAAGCGCCTGCGCGACAACGACGAAGGCCCCAACACCGGTGGCATGGGCGCGTATTCGCCGGCGCCGGTCGTCACGCCGATGCTGCACGCGCGGATCATGCGCGAAGTGATCCTGCCGACCGTCGCCGGCATGGCCGCCGACGGCATCCCGTACACGGGATTCCTGTATGCCGGAGTGATGATCGACGGTGCGGGCACGCCCAGGGTGCTCGAATTCAACTGCCGCCTCGGCGATCCGGAGACGCAGCCGATCATGGTCCGGCTCAAGTCCGATCTCGTGGAGCTGGCGCTGGCTGCCTGCGACGCGCGGCTCGATGAGGTCGAGGCCGAATGGGACCGGCGCACGGCGCTCGGCGTGGTGTTGGCGGCGCACGGCTATCCCGACCACCCGCGCAAGGGCGACGCGATCGAAGGCCTCGCGCGGATCACCGAGGCCACGCATCCGGATTGCAAGGTGTTCCACGCGGGCACGGCGCAGGAGGGCGAGCGCATCGTCGTCAGCGGCGGCCGCGTGCTCTGCGTGACGGCGCTCGGCGATTCGGTGCGGCAGGCGCAGCGCGCGGCCTATGCGGCGATCGGCGAGATCCGCTTCGACGGCATGCAATTCCGCGGCGACATCGGCCATCGCGCGCTCGCGCCGCGCGGAGCCTGACCCCGGTCGCGCGAAGCCGCCGCGGCCATTGCGGCCACCGATCGCCCGCGGGACAATCCGCGTCCCGGAGCCTTTGTCGTCCAATGGATCGCGATGAACACCAGCGCTGCCCGAGCCTATTTCGTCGAACTGCAGGAACGCATCGTCGCGCGGCTCGAGGCGATCGACGGCAAGCCGTTCCGCCGCGACGAATGGACTCGCGCCGAGGGCGGCGGCGGCATCTCGCGGATCATCGAGGACGGCAACGTGTTCGAGCGCGGCGGCGTCAATTTCTCGCATGTCGACCGGCGCCCGCTTGCCGCCGGCGGCGACGGCGGCGCACCCGGGAATCGAGGGACGGGCGTGGGAAGCGCAGGGCGTCTCGCTCGTGCTGCATCCGCGCAATCCGTACGCGCCCACCGTGCACCTCAACGTACGGATGTTCGTCGCGCACGCGCCGACCGGGGCGGTGGATTCCGATGTCTGGTGGTTCGGCGGCGGGATGGACCTGACGCCGTATTATGGATTTGCGGAGGACGCCGCGCATTTTCACGGCGCGTGCCGCGACGCATTGACGCCCTTCGGCGATGGCGTCCACGCGAAATACAAGAAGTGGTGCGACGAGTATTTCTTCCTGAAGCACCGCAACGAGCCTCGCGGCATCGGCGGAATCTTCTTCGACGATCTCAACGACGGCGGGTTCGACCGCTGCTTCGCGCTGATGAGGAGCGTGGGCGACCATTTCCTCCCGGCCTACGCGCCGATCGTGGAGCGACGCAAGGATGCGCGCTACGGCGAGCGCGAGCGCGATTTCCAGGCCTATCGCCGCGGACGCTACGTCGAGTTCAACCTCGTGTGGGATCGGGGCACGCTGTTCGGGCTGCAATCGAACGGACGCACCGAGGCGATCCTCATGTCGCTGCCGCCGCTGGTGAAGTGGCGCTACGACTGGCGGCCCGAGCCGGGCTCGCCGGAGGCGCGCCTCTACACCGATTTCCTCGTCGCGAAGGAGTGGGTCGAATGAGCGAGCGGGGCGAAGGAGGACGCCTGCGCGAGCGGGCGAAGCCCAAGGCCCGAAGGGCGCGTCTGCGAGCGCTTGGAGCGGCGGCCGACTCCGCGGTGTTTCGGGGCTCGTACAACCGTGCGGAGGCCGCGGCGAAGCCCACCTTCATCGTGTCGTCGATCAAAATGAGCATGCGGAGGCCGCGGAATGAGTGAACGACGCGACGACTCGCATCTGATCGAGACGCGCGTATCGTCCGAACCCGTTTTCGACGGCAAGCTGCTCCACGTCCGCCGCGATACGGTGCGCCTTCCCGACGGCACGCTCGCGACGCGCGAGCACGTCGTCCACCCGGGGGCCGTGCTGATCGTGCCGGTGCTGCCGGACGGACGCCTCGTCGTCGTGCGCCAGTATCGCTATCCGCTCGACCGCGTGTTCATCGAATTCCCCGCCGGAAAGCTCGATCCCGGGGAGACCGGCCTCGCGACGGCGCAGCGCGAACTGATCGAGGAGGTAGGCTACACCGCGACGACGTGGACGCAGCTCGCGACGATCCACACGCTCATCTCGTACACGAATGAAAAGATCGAGATCTTCCTCGCCGAGGGATTGACGCACGTCGGCGCGAACCTCGACGCGGGCGAGTTTCTCGACGTCGTGACGCTCGGAGCCGACGAAATGCTGGCGGCACTCGACCGCGGCGAGATCACCGATGCCAAGACGGTCGCGGCGCTGTTGCTCTACGCGCGGCGGCGCGCGACGGCGCGATGATCGCGCGCCGCCTTGTCGTCAGAGGCCGCGTGCAGGGAGTCGGCTATCGCTACGCCGCGCAGGACGCCGCGGAGCGGCATCGCGTTTCGGGCTGGGTGCGCAATCGTCGCGACGGGACGGTCGAGGCTCTCGTGCAAGGGGATGCGGAGGCGGTGGCGGCGATCATCGACTGGTGCCGGCGCGGTCCGCCGGCGGCGCAGGTCACCGGCGTCGAGGTCGTCGAATCCGAGCTGGAGCAGGTCGCAGGCTTCACGCTGCGGCCGACCGCGTAGGCTTCGCCGGTCAGTCGGTCGTGGCGCGCACGCCGAAGACTTCCTTCCACGCGGCGTAGCCCGACGCGGCCCAGAGCGGCAGCGCCAGCATCAGGCCGAGGCCCATCGTCAGCATGCAGAAGGCGACAAGCACGAGCGACGCCGCCGCGTAGGCGAGCAGCGGGAGCGCGTTGCCGGCGAAAGCCTTCCAGCTCGCCGCGAATGCGGCGCCTGGCGGGACGCCTTCAAGCAGCACGTGAAACGGCACGAACGTGAACGGAAGCGCGACCAGGATTCCGATCGCATAGATCCCCGCCAGCGTGACCGGCGCGAGCTCCGCGACCGAAGCCTCCGCGCCGAACATGTTGACGCCTGCGAGCCACCATGCGAACAGGGCCTGCAGCAGCGACGGGATCACGCTGCAGGCGATCACGGCGGTGACCGCGCCCGCGGAGATGCGAAGCGCGGCGACCGCAAGCCGGAGCGAGGGCGCCTCGCCGCGGTCGGTCGCGGCCGCGGCGTAGACGAGGCCGCAGGCAATCACCGGCGTGATCAGCTCGCTCAGCATCGCACCCCCGACCGGGATCGATCTCAGCAGGAACTCCGTCGCGACCGTGATGAACGCGAGCGCGATCCAGGTGCCCGGTGCGCGCTTGAACAGGCGCAGCGCATCCTCATACCAGAGGAGCGCATGGCCCGCGGGAACCGCGCGGGGCGAAAGATGCGCGACGGACGATTGGGGCGGGACGGCCTCGGGCCGCGTGTCGCTCATTGCCTGGACGAAAGGCGCCGGAAGCGCGGCGCCTACGCAGACTCGCCGAGGTAGGCGGCGCGCACGGCGGGGTCGTGCAGCAGCGACTTCGCATCGCCCGACAGGGTGATGACGCCCGACTCCATCACGTAGCCCCGGCCCGATACCTCGAGCGCGAGCCGCGCGTTCTGCTCGACGAGCAGGATGGTCACGCCCTCGCGCGACACGGTCATCACAGTCTCGAACACCTTCTGCACCATCAGCGGCGCGAGCCCCATCGACGGCTCGTCGAGCAGCAGCAGCGTCGGCTTGGACATCAGCGCGCGCGAGATGGCCAGCATCTGCTGCTCGCCGCCGGACAGCGTTCCCGCGGTCTGGCCGCGGCGCTCCTTGAGCCGCGGAAAGAGCTCGAACGCGCGCTCGATCTCGCGCCGGATCTCGGCCTTGTCGCTGCGCACGTAGGCGCCCATCGCCAGATTCTCGTCGACGGTCAGAGCGCCGAACACGCCGCGGCCTTCGGGCACCATCGCAAGCCCGCGGCGCACGAGCTCGAACGGCCGCCTTCCCGCGATGCTCTCGCCCTTGTAGTGGATCGTGCCGCTCTTCACCGGCTGCAGGCCGCAGATGCCCTTCAGCGTGGTCGTCTTGCCGGCGCCGTTCGCCCCGATGAGGCAGACGAGCTCGCCGTGGCCGATCGTGAGGTCGATTCCCTTGATTGCCTGGATGCCGCCATAGGCGACCTCGAGCTTGTGCAGCGCGAGGATCGGCGCGGACGCGTCGGCAGCCGTTCACGCCGCGGCCTCCGCACGGTCGCCGCGACTCGATGCATCACAGTGTCGGCCGCCGGCAATCGCGCGCGGACGCGCCCTTCGGGCCTGCTTCGCCCCGCGCACGTTTTCATGCCGCGCCCTTGAGGTTCAGCGTGACTTCGCCTCCGAGGTAGGCGGCGATCACCTTCGCGTCCTTCTGCACGTCCGCCGCCAGGCCCTCGGCGATCTTCTTTCCGTAGTCGAGCACCAGCACGCGATCGCAGACGCTCATCACGAGCTTCATGTCGTGCTCGATCAGCAGTATGGTCGTGCCGTCGCGGCGGATATCGTCAAGGAGCCCGCGCAGCGCGGCGGTTTCCGTCGCGTTCATGCCGGCCGCCGGCTCGTCCAGGGCGAGGAGCTTCGGCTCGGTGGCGAGGGCGCGCGCGATCTCGAGCCGGCGCTGGTCGCCGTACGCGAGGTGGCGCGCGAGCGTGTTGGCGCGCTTCGCGACGCCGACGTAGTCGAGCAGCTCGTAGGCGCGCTTGGTGATCCCCTTCTCCTCCATTCGCGTCTTCGCATCGCGGAAGATCGCGCCGAGCACGTTCGCGCCGGTGCGCACGTGGCGCCCGATCATCACGTTCTCCAGCGCCGACAGGTTCGCGAACAGGCGGATGTTCTGGAACGTTCGCGCGATGCCGCGCGCGGCGACTTCGTGCGGCTTCAGATCGGCCATCGGCTCGCCGTCGAACACGAATTCGCCGGTATCCTGCCGGTAGATGCCGGTCAGCACGTTGAAGAGGCTCGTCTTGCCGGCACCGTTGGGCCCGATGAGGCCGTAGATTTCGCCGTGCCGGATTTCGAAGCTCACGTCGGCGAGCGCGTGCACGCCGCCGAACCGCTTGCTGATCCCTTTTGCCACGAGGAGCGAGAGATGGTGCTCGCTCATGGCGTCCTCGTCGTCTCGAGCTCGCGCTTGCGCAGCGCCGACGGCAGGATGCCGGCGGGCCGGAACAGCATCATCAGCACCAACGCGAGTCCGAACAGCAGCATCCGGATCACTTCGGGCTCGATCAGCATCCGGCCGAACAGCTGCTCCTGCACCGGCTGAACCGTGTAACGCAGCACCTCGGGGACGAACGACAGCAGCACCGCGCCGAGGATCACGCCCCAGATGTTGCCCATGCCGCCCAGGACGACCATCGACAGCACCATCACCGATTCGACCAGCACGAAGCTCTCCGGGCTGATGAAGCCCTGGATCGCCGAGAAGATCCCGCCCGAGACGCCGCCGAACGACGCGCCCATTGCGAAGGCGAGCAGCTTCAGATTCCGCGTGTTGATCCCCATCGCGCGCGCGGCAATCTCGTCCTCGCGGATCGCCTCCCAGGCGCGGCCGATCCGGGAATCCTGCAGGCGAAGGTTGATGACGATGATGGCGAGCAGCACGACGAGCAGCAGGTAGTAGTACTTGATCGGACCGGTGAAGGTGAGTGCCTCCGAAGGTCTCTTCCTTCGAAAAGCTGAAGCCGCCGATCCGGAACGGGTCGATCAGGTAGACCCCCTGGGGGCCGTTGGTGATGTTGACGGGCTGCGACAGGTTGTTGAGAAAGATGCGGACGATCTCGCCGAAGCCCAGCGTGACGATCGCCAGATAGTCGCCGCGCAGCTTCAGCGTGGGCGCGCCCAGCAGCACGCCGAAGAGGCACGCCACTCCCGCGCCGAGCGGCAGGACGACCCAGAACGGCAGATGCAGGTTGAAGTGCGGCGACGCGAGCAGTGCGTAGACATAGGCGCCGACCGCGTAGAACGCGATGTAGCCGAGGTCGAGAAGCCCGGCGAACCCGACGACGATGTTGAGGCCGAGCGCCAGCAGCGCGAACAGGATCGCGCTGTTGGTGATCCGCACCCAGAAGGTGCCGACGTACGTCAGTGCGAACGGCAGCAGCACAAGCGCCGTCGCGATCAGCGCGATGCCGATCCAGGCGGCGCGCGGATTCTTCTTCGGATCGATGAGGGAATGCATCGGCCCTATGCGCGGTCCGACACGCGCTCGCCGAGCAACCCCGACGGACGGAAGATGAGCACGGTGATGAGGACGATGAATGCGAACACGTCCTGGTAATTGCTGCCGAAGAGCGTGAGGTTCGGATCGTCGACGCAGCGCTCGGCGATCGCGGTCGACCAGCCGGACAGCTGGCAGAGGTTGGTGAGATCGCCGACGTAGCCCGCGCCCAGCGCCTCGATGACGCCGAGCAGGATGCCGCCCAGCATCGCGCCGGCGAGGTTGCCGATTCCGCCCAGCACCGCGGCCGAGAACGCCTTGAGGCCGAGGATGAAGCCCATCTGGTACTGCGCAATGCCGTAATAGGTCCCCACCATCACCCCGGCGACCGCGCCGAGCGCCGCGCCGATGACGAACGTCACCGAGATCACCGTGTTGATGTTGATGCCCATCAGCCCCGCGACCGCCTGGTTCTGCGACGTCGCCCGCATCGCGATGCCGAGCTTGGTCCTGTACACGAGCGCTAGCAGGCCGGCCATCATCAGCGCCGACGTAACGATGATCACGATCTGCACGTTGGTGATCGTCGCGCCGTTCGCGGTGCCGGTCAGCGAGTACGGCACCACCGCGATGATCTGGGGAAACGCGAGCGGATTGCGGCTCCAGATGATCATCGCGAGGTGCTGCAGGACGATCGACAGGCCGATCGCAGTGATCAGCGGCGCCAGGCGCGGCGCGTTGCGCAGCGGGCGGTAGGCGACGCGCTCCAGGGTGAAGCCGACTGCCATGCAGACGGGCACGGCGACGAAAATGCCGATCGCGAGGATCGCGAGCGGTGGCAACCCTGTGTGGGCGCCGGTGAGGGCGATGATCACCGAGAGCGCGGTCATCGCGCCGATCATCACGACCTCACCGTGGGCGAAGTTGATGAGCTGGATGATCCCGTACACCATCGTGTAGCCGAGCGCGACGACCGCGTAGACGCTGCCGAGCGTGAGGCCGTTGACCATCTGCTGCAGGAAGGTGTCCACGCGTCGGGAGATGGGAATCGGGGATCGGAGGCGAGGTCGCGCGGCGGGCCGCCCGCCGGAGGACGAAGCGGCCGATTCCATGTCGCGCCGGGGGCATTGTGCGGGGACAAGGCCGATGCCGGCAATCCCCTGTCGCGTGCCGGGCGCGGCGGATGCAAAAACGGCGCCCCGAAGGACGCCGTTTCTGCGGTCGTGCGAGAGACGCGCTTACTTCTTGGGCGCGTCCTTGGCCGGGGCCATCGCCGGTGCCGCGGCGGGTGCCGCAGGCGCTGCCGCCGGAGCCGCTGCCGCCGCGGGAGCCGCGGCAGGCATCTCGACCTTCGTCGTCTTGCCGGCCTTGATGATCGCGACCGGAACGACGTTGCCGTCCTTCAGCTGGAAGATCGTCATTTCGGCGTCCTTGCGGTCGCCCTTCTCGTCGAATTCGATGTGGCCCGTCGCGCCATCGAACTTGATCTTGCCGATTTCCGGCAGATACTTGGCCGGGTCGGTCGAGTCCGCATGCTGCATCGCGGCGATCAGGATCTTCGCGGCGTCGTAGAAGAACGGCGCGTACTGCTTCACGTCGCCGTACTTCGCCTTGAACGCCGTCTGGAACTCCTGCGATGCCATCTGCGTCGGAATCCCGGCCTGCGAGCAGTACATGCCCTCGGACGCCGCGCCGCCGAGCTTGGTCATTTCGCTCGTGCACGCGCCGTCGCCGAACGCAAACGTCGCCTTGACGCCGAGCTCGCGGGCCTGCTTGATCATCGGGCCGCCCGTCGCGTCCATGCCGCCATAGAAGATGGCGTCAGGATTCTTGCCCTTCATCTTGGTCAGGATCGCCTTGAAGTCGGTCGCCTTGTCATTGGTCTTCTCGCGCGCCACGACCTGGACGCCGGCTGCCTTGAGCGTCTTCTCGACCTCGTTGGCAAGTCCCTCGCCGTACGCGGTGGCGTCATCGGCGATCGCGACCTTCTTGACCTTGAGCTCGTTGGCCATGTAGGCGGCGATCGCGGGACCCTGCTGGTCGTCACGACCGACCGTGCGGAACACGACCTTGAAGCCCTGCTCGGTCAGCTTCGGGTTCGTCGCCGAGCCGGAAATCATCGGCATGTCCGGCCTGGTTGTAGACGGCCGAAGCGGGGATCGTCACGCCCGAGTTCAGGTGGCCGACGACCCCGGCAACCTTGGCATCGACGAATTTCTGGGCGATCGTCGGTCCCATCTTCGGATCGGCCTGATCGTCCTCGCTCATCATCTCGAACTTGATCGTCTTGCCGCCGATCTTGACCTTCCTGGCGGTGGCTTCGTCGACGGCGAGGTGGACGCCGTTCTCGTCATCCTTGCCGAGATGGGCGATTCCGCCCGTCAAGGGACCGGCGTGGCCGATCTTGACGACCATGACGTCTTCTGCGGCCGCGGCCGCGGCCTTGGGGGCTTCTGCCTTCTTGGGCTCTTCCTTGCCGCATCCGTAGAGCGCGAAAACCGCTGCGGCGACGACGGTGAGCCCGAGTCTTTGCTTGCTGTTCATTAAATTCCTCCCGGGAATATGGGTTGGCCAAAAGGGCAACAGACAATTATTCGCCAGCGGCAAATCCGTGTCAATCGAACGGGTGGCCGGGCGCGCGGGGCGGCACCATCCGGGGCCGCCCGGGCGCAGCCCGTCGTCGCAGGGCGCGATCCGTCGCACCGGGCTTTGCTCTTGCGCGCCTACCCGCCTAAACTACGCCACTTTTTTGAATCCGCGCCGCCGGTTGCGCGCATCCAATCCGGACGAAGCATTCTGGCGGGCCGGACCGGACAACCCGGACCGGTCACGAACGTATTGGGGCGCCGCGACCGCGGACGCTGCCGCGAGGGGGCAAGGATGGCAATTCGACTGAAGCGGCGCGGCGTGATCGTCGGCCTGGTGATTCTGGGCATCGTGGTCGGCGCGGTGGGCGCCACCATGGCGATGCGGGCGGTGAAGAAGGGTGCGGACGGCGCGCCGGGAACCGCGCCGGCGGTGACGCTCGAATTCACCAGCGCCGACGTGGCGCACGTCGAAGCGATGCCGCTTGCGCGCTGGCTGCCCGTGTCGGGCACGCTGCAGCCGCTCAACCAGGCCACGGTGAAGGCCAAGGTTTCCGGCGACGTCCGGCAGATCACCGTGCGCGAAGGCGAGACGGTGCAGGCGGGCCAGCTGCTCGCCCGGATCGACACGGCCGACCTCGAGGCGAAGCTCGCCGCGAGCATCGGCGCGATGGAGTCGGCGAAGGCGCAGCTCGCCCTCGCGACGAAGACGCGGGCGACCAATCAGGCGCTCCTCAAGCAGAATTTCATCTCGCAGAACGCCTTCGACAACTCGGAATCGAGCTACAACGTCTCGCAGGGGACGGTGAAGTCGGCCGAGGCGCAGGTGCAGCTCGCGCGAAACGCGCTGCGCGACGCGGTCGCGACGTCGCCGCTGACCGGCATCGTCGCCAAGCGGCACGTCCAGCCGGGCGAGAAGGTCGCGTTCGACTCGCCGCTCGTCACCGATCGTCGATCTCAAGGCGCTGGAGCTGCAGGCGATGGTGCCGGCGGTCGACGTCCCCGAGCTCACCAAGGGCATGAAGGTCGAGCTCACGATCGACGGATTCGGCGACGCAGCGTTTTCAGGGGAAGATCGAGCGCATCAACCCGTCGACCGAGCCGGGGACGCGCGCGTTCCTCGTCTACGTCGGCATTCCGAATCAGCGCAGGACGTCCTGCGCGGCGGCATGTTCGCGACCGGCCGCGTCGCGATCGCGGCCCAGGCGCCGACGCCGACGCTTCCGGTCTCGGCGATTCGCACGGAAGCGGGACAGTCCTACGTCTGGGCGATCGATTCGGGCAAGCTCGTCCGGCGCAACGTGATGCTGGGACGGCGCGACGAGAATACCGGCCGCGTCGAGCTGAAGACCGCGCTGCCCGCGGACCTTCCGATCCTCGGCAGCAAATTCGACAATCTGAAAGAGGGCGCGCCGGCGCTGGTCAAGGCCGAGTCGGTCACGCCGGCGAAGCCGGCCTGAAGCGCCGGGTCGCGCGCCCTCCGTCAACGCACAGGCCTGAGCCAGGGAACACTGCCATGTGGATTACCCGAATCTCGATCCGCAATCCGGTCTTCGCCACCATGTTCATGGTCGGCATCGCGGTGCTCGGCATCTTCGCCTACAACCGGCTCCGCACGGAGCAGATGCCCGACGTGAGCCTGCCGTTCGTGTTCGTGCGGACCTTCTATCCGGGCGCCTCCCCCGAAGTCGTCGAGACCGACGTCACGAAGCCGATCGAATACGCGATCAACACCGTCTCCGGGGTCTCGCTGATCCGCTCGAACTCGTACGACGGGCGCAGCGACGTGTTCGCGGAATTCCGCATGTCGACCGACATGAACCGGGCGATGCAGGACGTCCGCGACAAGATCGCGGCGATCCGCCCGGGCTTCGCCAGGGACGTGAAGGATCCGCTCGTGCTGCGGGTCGACCAGGACAACCAGCAGCCGGTGGTCTCGCTCGCCGTGATGTCGCCGACCGCCAGCCTGCGCGATCTCACCTCGCTCACCGACCAGACGATCGTCAAGGCGCTGGAGAACGTGCCCGGCGTCGCCCGCATCGACGTGAACGGCCGCGTGACGCGGCAGATTCTCGTGCAGATCAAGCCGCAGGCGCTGAACTCGCTCGGCATCAGCGTCGACCAGGTCGCCAATGCGATCCGCGCCGCCAACCAGGACGTCCCCGCGGGGCGGATCACGCGCGGGGTCAGCGACTCGATCGTCCGCGTCGAGGGCAAGATCAAGGACCCGATGCAGTTCGCGCGCATCATCGTCGCGCAGCAGGGCGGGGCGCCGATCTACCTGTCGCAGGTGGCCGACATCATCGACGGCGAGAAGGACCAGGATTCGATCGCGCGCATCAACGGCCGCCCGTCGATCACGCTCGACCTGCAGAAGGCGCAGGACGGCAACATCGTCGATACCGGCCGCGGCATCAAGGAGGCCATCGCCACGCTGAAGCCGCGCCTGCCCGCCGACGTCGAGCTGCGCGTCACCCAGTCCGGCGCCGACGACGTCGAGGCGAGCGTCAACCGCGTGAAGCAGACGATCATCGAGGGCGCGCTCCTCACCGTGCTGATCGTGTTCCTGTTCCTGCACAGCTGGCGCAGCACGGTCATCACCGGGCTCACGCTGCCGATCGCGGTCATCGCGACGTTCATCGCCATCTACGCGTTCGGGTTCTCGCTCAATTTCCTGACGCTGATGGCGCTGTCGCTGTGCATCGGGCTCCTCATCGACGACGCCATCGTGGTGCGCGAGAACATCGTCCGCCACCTCGGCATGGGCAAGGACCACGTGACGGCGGCGCAGGAGGCGACCGACGAGATCGGCCTCGCCGTGATGGCGACCACGTTCGCGATCGTCGCCGTGTTCGTTCCCATCGCGTTCATGAGCGGACTCATCGGCCGCTTCTTCTTCCAGTTCGGCGTCACCGTGGCGGTCGCGGTGCTGGTGTCGCTGTTCGTGAGCTTCACGCTCGACCCGATGCTCTCGTCGGTGTGGCGCGACCCGCCCGGCTCGCGCTTCAGGAAGGCGCCCTGGCTCGGCCGCTTCATGGACCGCTTCGAGCGCGGCGTCGAGTGGCTGCATGCCTTCTACGGCCGCATCCTCGAGTGGGCGCTGCAGCCGGAGAAGCGACGCATCTTCGTTCCCGTCATCGGGATCTGGGGCGCGATTCGCCACCTCGACTGGCATTACCTCAAGCCGCGCTGGGCGACGATTTCGCATCGCGGGATCGTGCTGTGGATCGCCTTCCTCGCGTTCGCGCTGAGCCTGCCGATCGCCGGCGCTCGTCGGCACCGAGTTCGTGCCGGAGGCGGACCAGGGCTTCCTCTCGCTGCGGCTCAACACGCCCGTGGGCTCGAGCCTCGAGCAGACGGATTCCAAGGTACGGCAGGTCGAAGCGGTGCTGAAATCGTTTCCCGAGATCGCGCTGACGATGACCACGATCGGCACCGACGACGGCCGCAATTACGCGCGCGTCAACCTGAAGCTGGTCGATCGCGCCCAGCGCAGTCCGCTCGCAAAAGGAAGTCGAGCGCTCGATCCGGGCGGCGCTGAAGCCGATTCCGGGCATCGAGCCGGCCTTCGGATTCGACCGGCCGGTGTGGGTGAACCTGCTGGGGCCCGATCCGGAGACGATGACCAGGCTGATCGGCGAGTTTGCGGCGAAGGTCGCCAAGATCCCGGGCATCGCCGACCTCGAGATCTCGGAAAAGGCCAGGAACCCGGCGTTGTCGATCCGCCTCAACAACGACGTCGCCGCCGACCTCGGCATCACCGTGCAGCAGGTCGGCGCGACGATGCGGCCGCTGCTGGCCGGCGATACGGTCAGCTACTGGCTGGCACCCGACGGCAACAATTACGAGGTCAACGTGCAGTTGCCGAAGGACGGCCGCCAGCTCGCATCGGACGTCGGCAACCTGTTCCTCACGACCAACAAGAAGGGCCCCGACGGCGAGGCGCGGATGGTGCCGCTGCGGCAGGTCGCCGAGATCGTCGAGTCGACGAGCCCGCAGATCATCAAGCGGCAGGAGCTGCAGCGGCGGGTCGCGCTGTATGCGAACGCCGAGGGCCGGCCGTCAGGCGACGTGAACTCGGATGTGGCGAAGGTCATGAAGGAGTTCAAGCTGCCGCCCGGATACCGGTTCGACGTGGGCGGACAGGCGAAGGACCAGGCCGAATCGTTCCAGGCCGCGCTGGCCGCGCTCGGGCTCGCGGTGATCTTCATCTACCTGATCCTCGCGTCGCAGTTCGCGAGCTTCACGCAGCCGGTCGCGATCATGATGTCGCTGCCGCTTTCGCTGATCGGCGTGTTCCTCGCGCTGCTCCTGACCGGCACCACCCTCAACCTGTTCTCGATGATCGGCTTCATCATGCTGATGGGGCTCGTGACCAAGAACGGCATCCTGCTGGTCGACTTCGCCAACCGCGCGCGGCGCGGCGGGGCGAGCCTGCACGACTCGCTGCTGCAGGCGGGGCAGGTGCGGCTGCGGCCGATCATGATGACGACCGCGGCGATGATCGCCGGCATGACCCCGCTGGCACTCGGACTCGGCGAGGGCGGCGAGACGCAGGCGCCGATGGGCCGCGCGATCATCGGCGGCGTCATCACGTCGACGCTGCTCACGCTGGTCGTGATTCCGGTCCTCTACACGTACCTCGATCGTTTCGCCGAGTGGCGCAAGGCGCGGCATGCCGCGCGCATGGCGGCGCACGCCGCCCACGATGAAGCGGCGCACGGCGTTCCCGGACAGGCGGATTGACCGGTGCCGGTGCGTCGGCCTCGCCTATCGGTCGTGAGATAATGTTGCGCGAGTCAACGACACCGGACGAGCCGATCGATGGATCGGCTCGCGCCCCGGCGTCACGCCGGGCACCCCTCATGGATATCGAGCAGGCGCGCTTCAACATGGTCGAGCAGCAGATTCGCACCTGGGAGGTGCTCGACCAGGATGTGCTCGACCTCCTGTTCTCGGTGCGCCGCGAGGATTTCGTTCCGCCCGCCCATCGCGACCTCGCGTTCGCCGATCTCGAGATTCCGCTCGGCGAGGACGAGAAGATGTGGACCCCGAAGCTCGAGGCACGCGTGCTGCAGGAGCTGCAGCTCCTGCGCGGCGAGCGCGTGCTCGAGATCGGCACCGGGAGCGGCTACCTGACCGCGCTGATGGCGAGCCAGGGCACGCACGTGACGAGCGTCGAGATCGTGCCGCGCTTCACGCAGGAGGCCAAGTCGAAGCTGATGCGCGCCGGGATCGCCCGGGTCGAGCTCGCGGTCGGCGACGGCGCGCGCGGGTGGGGCGATTCCAAGTACGACGCCATCGTCCTCACCGGATCGACGCCGTTGCTGCCAGGCGAATTCATCAACCAGTTGAAGCCCGGCGGACGCCTGTTCGCGGTCGTCGGCGAGCGGCCCGTGATGACGGCGCAGCTCGTTCGCTGGGTCGCGCCGGGCGACGTGACGTCGGAGAACCTGTTCGAGACCGTGATCGATCCGCTGCGAAACGCGGCGGCGCCGGCGCGCTTCCAATTTTGAGTCGCGCGACAACGGACGGCCGGACGCATCGGGCGGCAAGGGAATTCCATGGCCTCTCCGGCATTGGCCGGACGGCCGGCAGCACGCCGGCGCGCTCGCCGTTGCGCGAATTGCGGCGCGTGGACGGGGCGAACTGATGCTTTCCAGGAAAACGACGTGGTGAACGGATGATGCAGATATCGATGATGAAACGGCGCCTGCTCGGCGTTGTCATGCCCGCTGCCTTCGGGCTCGCCCTGCAGTCCGGCGCCGCGTTCGCAGAGGATCTGCTGCAGATCTATCGCGACGCGGTGCGCAACGACCCGGCGCTCGCGTCGGCGCAGGCCAACTGGGAGGCAACACAGGAGCTCGTGCCGCAGGCGCGCGCGGGACTCCTGCCGAACGTCACGGTGACCGGCGACGCCACGGCCCAACAGCTACGAAGCGTCGATCAACACCGACCCGAAGCAGAACCTCACGCGCCGCTACAACCAGAACGACGCCCTCGCCACGGCGTCGCAGCCGCTGTTCCGCTATCAGAACCTCGTCGCCTACGACCAGTCGAAGGAGCAGGTCGCGCAGTCGAACTTCGTGCTCGAGCTGGCGAAGCAGGACCTCATCGTGCGCGTCGCCGTCGCGTATTTCGACGTGCTGCTCGCCCAGTACAACATCGAGCTCGCGCAAAGCCAGAAGAAGGCGGTGTCCGAGGCGCTCGCGCAGGCGAAGCGCAATTTCGAGGTCGGCGTCGCGACGATCACCGACACCAACGAGGCGCAGGCGAAATTCGACAACATCGTCGCGCAGGAAATCCAGACGCAGGCCGACTACGACAACAAGGTGACGGCGCTTCGCGCGATCATCGGCCGCTTCCCCAAGGAGCTCAAGAAAGTGGGCCCGGGGCTCGTTCCCGTCCCGCCCGATCCGAACCGGCTCGACTACTGGGTCGACCGCTCGCTCACGGATAATCTCAACGTCCGCGTCTCGCAAAAGAATTACGACATCGCCACGCTGGCGATCGAGCTCGCCAAGGCGGGCCACTATCCGACGCTCGACCTCATCGCAAGCTACGGCTGGACCAATTTCGGCGGGGCCGCGATCAACTTCGGCGTGTCCAACTGGTCGACCACCGGCATCATCGGCGTCCAGGTCGCGATCCCGATCTACCAGGGCGGCCTCATCGACTCCAAGGTGAGGCAGGCCTATTCGCTGCAGGACAAGGCGCGGCAGGACCTCGAGTTCGCGAAGCGCACGGCGTTCACGCTGGCGCAGACGGGATTCACCGGGGTCACGAGCTCGGTCGCGTCGGTCAAGGCGTTCGAGCAGGCGCTGGTGTCGGCGGAGTCGGCCTACCAGTCGAACGTGCTGGGCCAGGAAGTCGGCATCCGCACGTTCCTCGACGTGCTTCAGGTGCAGCAGAACGTCTATTCGACCCGCCGCGACCTCGCGCAGGCGTACTTCAATTACCTGACCGGCGTGCTGAGGCTCAAGGCCGCCGTGGGCACGCTCGAGGAGAAAGACCTCGAGGACATCAACCGCCAGCTGCGCGGCTGACGTTCGGCGCACGGCCGCCTCGAGCTGCGGCGCGAGCCACGCCCACAGACGGTCGGCGGCGCCGCTGTGCGCCGCGTGAAAGGCGAGGGCGGCAGCCTGCATCGAAGCGCGCCGCGCCGGGTCGCGCAGCAGTGACGCCGCGGTCGTGACCAGCGCGTTCGCGTCGGCGACCTCGACCGCCGCGCCCGCGGCGAGCGCGTTGGCCGTCGCTTCGGCGAAATTGAACATGTGCGGTCCGACGAGCGTCGGCTTGCCGGCTGCGATCGCTTCGATGAGATTGTGCCCGCCGAGCGGCAGCAGGCCGCCCCCGACGAAAACGACGTCCGCGGCCGCGTAGTAGGCCGACATTTCTCCCATCGAGTCGCCGAGCACCACGCCGATGTCGGCCGGGACGGGCGCATTGTCGCTGCGCCGAGCGAACGGCACGCCGCGCCGGGCGAGAAGCTCCGCGACAGCGGCAAACCGCTGCGGGTGCCGCGGCACGATGACGACCAGCGCATTGTCCGGCAGCGGCGATTGCACCAGCGCATCGAGCAGCATCGCTTCCTCGCCGTCACGCGTGCAGCCGGCGACGAACACCGGGCGCGTCGTCGCCGAACCGGGCGCGCAACTCGCGGCCGAGCGCGATCGCGGCGTCGGGAACCGCTGCGTCGAACTTGAGGTTGCCGGTCACGATCGGCGACGGTGCGCCCAGCGCAGCGAGTCGCTGCGCGTCGGCGTCGGCCTGCGCGGCAACGCCCGACAGCGCCGCCAGCATCGGGCGCACGAGTCCCGGTGCGCGTGCGTAGCCTTGCGCCGATCGCGCCGACAGCCGGGCGTTGACGAGGAACAGCGGAACGCCGGCGGCGCGCATCGCGGCGACGAGATTGGGCCAGAGCTCCGTTTCCATGATGATGCCGGCGCGCGGCCGGAACCGCGCCAGGAATCCACGCACGGCGAATGGCAGGTCGTAGGGCAGCCACGCCTGCACGACGCGCTCGCCGAACATCGCGCGTCCCGCGGCGCGGCCGGTCGCGGTCATGTGCGTGAGGAGCAACGTCGTCTCCGGAAATGCCTGGAGCAGGCGCTCGATCAGCGGTGCGGCCGCGCGCGTTTCTCCCAGTGAGACCGCGTGAACCCACAGCACGATGCCTTCGTGACGTCCGCCCGGATAGCGGCCGAAGCGCTCGCCGACGTGCCGCGCGTAATCCGGCTCCCGGCGGGCGCGCCACGCGAGCCGCAGCGGGAGCAGCGGCAGCGCGAAGTACCACAGCAAGGTGTAGACGAAGCGAATTCGGGTCTCCTGTGGAAATCAGCAGCGCGGCGCGTCGCGCAGGAGCGAGCTCGCGGCCTCGAGCACCGCGGCGACCGGCGGTCCTCCCGTGACGCCGCCCAGATCGCGCGCATGCGCTCCCGTGCGCGCAACGCCCGCGAGCGCCGGATCGGTCGCGACGAACAGCGCGATCGTCGGCGTCCCGAGCGCCGCCGCGAGATGCACGAGACCCGTGTCGACGCCGACGACGAGTTCGGCACGGGAGAGCAGGCTCGCCAGCGTCGCCAGCGCCAACCGCGGTGGAACGCTTGCCGCCGGGGTGCCCGCCGCGAGGCGATTGCTTCGCGCGCGCTCGGCAGGGCTGCCCCACGGCAGCAGCGTCGCGAAACCGGCGTGCGCGAGGTCCGCCAGCAATTGGCGCCAGTGCGCTTCCGGCCACAGCTTGCTCGCCCGGCTGGTCGCGTGCAGCACGACGACATAAGGCCGGTCGGCCGGGGCGAGTCCTGCGATCGAGCGGCGGCACGTCGAAGCGAAATCGCGGCGGGCCGTCGACCTGATATCCGAGCGCGGCGGCGGCGAGCTGGCGACAACGATCGATGAGATGCTGCGCGGCGTCGATGCGATGGTGCACGTCGTGCGCCAGGGTCGCGACCGGTTCGCGAATGCTTTGCCGGTCCGGACCGTGCCTGATCCCGCGCGCGGACTTCGCGATCAGCGCGCCCTTCACCTGTTCCTGCAGGTCGAGCACGGCAGCGTAGTCATCGCGGCGCAAAGCGCGCCGAAACGCCGCCATCTCACGCCACGTCGATGGCGAAGCGGGCGCGCGGCGCCAGCGCCGCAGCGCGACCGGGATGACCCGCCGCACATCCGGATCGAGCGCGACGATTTCGGCGAACGCCTCCTCGGCGACCCAGTCGACGGCGATTTCCGGCCGGTGCCGCCGCACGTCGGCGACCAGTGCGAGCGCGTGAACGATGTCGCCCAGCGACGAGGGGCGGACGACCAGCAGGGAGCTCATCCGTGCGGCCTCCGCACGGATGATGACGGGGCAATGCCCGTCGAGGGACGCCCGCGCGAGCAGGGCATCATCGAGGCGACGCGAGGGGCGGCATTTCGCCGCGCGGCCCTGCATTCGGCGAAACCCCGTAGAATGCGCGCCATCCCATTGTGCGCGGAGCGATTCGCTCCGCGATCGTCAGGCGCATGTCCGGGACGCTCCCCTTGAGCCTTTGTGTGATCACGCGTGATGCCGCCGCCATGCTCGCGGACTGCCTCGCGTCGGCGGCGTTCGCGAGCGAGATCGTCGTCGTCGATTCCGGCAGCCGCGATGATACCGTGGAAATCGCCCGCCGCTGCGGCGCGCGCGTCATCGAGCGCGAGTGGCCGGGGTTCGGCGCGCAGAAGGCATTCGCCGTCGCCGCCGCGACTCACGATTGGGTGCTCTGCCTCGACGCCGACGAGCGCGTGACGCCGGAACTCGCCGCGTCGATCGCCGCGGCGGTCGCGGCGCCGGCGGCGGGCGCGTACGCGATGGCGCGGCGCAATCGCTTTCTCGGCCGCTGGCTCGCACACGGCGAAGGCTACCCGGACTGGAACGTCCGCCTGTTCGACCGGCGCCGCGCACGCTGGAGCGCCGATCCCGTGCACGAGCACGTTCTGGCCGACGGCCCGGTGGCGCGGCTTGCCGGCGACCTCCTGCACGCCTCGGCGGAATCGCTCGACGCGTACATCGCGAAGCAGAATCGCTACACGACGCTGCAGGCCGAGGCGATGTACGCGCGCGGCGAGCGCGCGAGCGCGCTCCGTCTCGTCGTCTCGCCGCTCGCCCGGTTCTTCCGCTTCTACGTGCTTCGGCTCGGCTTTCTCGACGGCGTCGCCGGGTTCCTTCACATCGCGATCGGCGCGTTCGCGAGCTTCATGAAGTACGCCAAGCTGCGCGCCCTCGCCGCGGAGCCGCGGCAGTGAGCCCGGCGCGTCGCGTGCTCGTCACCGGAGCCGCGGGATTCATCGGCATGCACGTCGCGGAGCGCCTGCTCGCCGCGGGCTGCGCGGTGACCGGCGTCGACAACCTCGATCCCTACTACGACGTCGCGCTGAAGGAGGCGCGGCTCGCGCGGCTTTCCCGTCGCGACTCGTTCCGGTTCGAGCGCCTCGATCTCGTCGACGCCGCGGCGACCGCGCGGCTCTTTCGCGACGGCGCGTTCGCGGAGGTCGTCCACCTCGCGGCGCAGCCCGGCGTGCGCCATTCGCTGGTCGACCCCGAGGCGTATTTCGCGAACAACCTGACGGCGTTCGGCCACGTCGTCGAAGGCTGCCGCCACGCGCGCATCGCGCATCTCGTGTTCGCGTCGAGCTCCAGCGTGTACGGAGCGAGTCACGCGCTGCCGTTTTCGGAAGACCAGCAGGTCGATCATCCGGTCAGCCTCTATGCGGCGACGAAGAAGGCGAACGAGCTGATCGCGCACAGCTATTCGCACCTGTACGGGGTTCCGATGACCGGCCTGCGCTTCTTCACCGTCTACGGGCCCTGGGGGCGTCCCGACATGGCGCCGATGCTGTTCACGCGCGCCATTCTCGCCGGGCAGCCGATCCGCGTCTTCAACGAGGGGCGGATGCGGCGCGACTTCACCTACATCGACGACATTGCCGAAGGCGTCGTGCGCGTGCTCGACCGGCCGCCCGCCGCCGATGCGGATGGCGCGCCGTATGCGATCTACAACATCGGCAATCACGAGGCGGTGCCGCTGACCACGTTCATCGAATTGCTCGAGCGAGCGCTGGGACGGACCGCGATCAAGGAATACGTGCCGATGCAACCGGGCGAGGTGGAGGCGACCTATGCGTCGATCGATCGTCTCGCCGCGCTCACCGGATTCGCGCCGCGGACCCCGCTCGCCGAAGGCCTTCCCCGCTTCGTCGCCTGGTATCTCGACTACCACGCGAAGCCGGACGCCTGAAGATCGGCGCGGGCGGATGATAAAATCGCGCCAGCCTGCCGCAGCGAGCAGGCGCGGCCCCCGACCCTCATGATCCTCGTCACCGGCGGAGCCGGCTTCATCGGCGCCAACTTCATTCTCGACTGGCTCGGGGCGGGCGGCGAGGCGGTGCTCAACCTCGACAAGCTCACGTATGCCGGCAATCTCGGCAACCTCGCCGAGCTCGAGGGCGATGGGCGCCACATCTTCGTGCACGGCGACATCGGCGACCGGGCGCTGACCGAGGCGCTGCTCGCGCAGCACCGGCCACGCGCGGTGCTCAATTTCGCCGCCGAGACGCACGTCGACCGGTCGATCCACGGGCCGGCGGCGTTCATCGAGACGAACGTGGTGGCGACCTTCGTGCTGCTCGACACGGTGCGCGGGTGGTGGACCGCGCTGCCGCCGAAGGAAAAGGCCGAATTCCGTTTTCTTCACGTGTCGACCGACGAGGTCTATGGCTCGCTCGGCCCGAACGACCCGGCGTTCTCCGAGACGACCCCCTACGCGCCGAACAGCCCGTACTCCGCGTCGAAGGCGGCCTCCGATCATCTCGTGCGCGCCTATTGCCACACCTACGGGCTGCCGGCGGTGACGACGAACTGCTCGAACAACTACGGGCCGCGCCAGTTCCCCGAGAAGCTGATCCCGCTGATGATCGTCAACGCGCTCGCGGGGAAACCGTTGCCCGTGTACGGCGACGGCGCCAACGTGCGCGACTGGCTCTACGTCGGCGATCACTGCGCGGCACTGCGCGCGGTGCTCGCGCAGGGGCGCGTCGGCGAGACGTACAACGTGGGCGGTGGCGCCGAGGTGCCCAACCTCGAGGTCGTGCGGATGGTCTGCCGCCTCCTCGCCGAAGCGCGGCCGGGCCGGGACTACGCTTCGCTGATCACGCACGTGCAGGACCGTCCGGGGCACGATCGCCGCTATGCGATCGACGCGGCGAAGATACGGCGCGAGCTCGGCTTTCGCCCGGCGGAGTCGTTCGAATCCGGCATGCGGCGCACGGTGCGGTGGTATCTCGACCATCCGGGCTGGCTCGCGGGAGTGACGAGCGGCGAATACAAGAAGTGGATCTCGCTCAATTACGCGGCGAGCGCCGCGTGAGCGCCGGCCGCAGGGATCCGGGCGGAAGAGGGGCGCGATGAAACGCAAGGGGATCATCCTCGCCGGCGGGTCCGGCACGCGGCTCTACCCGGTGACGCAGGTCGTCTCGAAGCAATTGCTGCCGGTGTACGACAAGCCGATGATCTACTACCCGCTGTCGACGCTGATGCTGGCCGGCGTGCGCGACATCCTGCTCATCTCGACTCCCGAGGACACGCCGCGCTTCGCGCAACTCCTGGGTGACGGGAGCCGATGGGGCCTGTCGCTGTCCTACGCCGTGCAGCCGGCGCCCGAGGGCCTCGCGCAGGCGTTCGTCATCGGCCGCGCGTTCGTCGGATCCGATCCGTCCGTGCTGGTGCTGGGAGACAACATCTTCTACGGCCACGACCTCTCGCAACAGCTCAAGCGCGCCTATGCCCGCGCGTCGGGAGCGACGGTGTTCGCCTATCCTGTCGCCGATCCGCAGCGCTACGGCGTCGCCGAGCTCGACGCCTCCGGGCGGGTGATTTCGCTCGAGGAGAAGCCCGCGCGCCCGAAGTCGCGCTATGCGGTCACCGGCCTGTACTTCTACGACAGCGAAGTGCTCGACATCGCGGCGGCGCTCAAGCCCTCCGCGCGCGGCGAGCTCGAGATCACCGACGTCAACCGAAGGTATCTCGAAGCCGGAGCCTTGCACTGCGAGGTGATGGGGCGCGGGATGGCCTGGCTCGACACCGGGACGCACGAGTCGCTGCTCGAGGCGGCGCAGTACATCGAGACGATCGAGCGGCGCCAGGGACTCAAGATCGCCTGTCCCGAGGAAATCGCGTACCGGCTGGGCTACATCGACGCGGCCGCGGTCGAGCGGCTCGCCTTGGCGATGGCGAAGAACGGATACGGCCAATATCTGCTGGCGATGCTGCGCGAGCCGACTGTCGGCTTCCAATGAGGGTCTCCCCGACCCTCCTGCCGGACGTCGTGCTGATCGAGCCGCGGGTGTTCGAGGATTCCCGCGGGCATTTCTACGAGACCTGGAACGCGCGCGTGTTCGCGGACGCCGGGCTCGACGCGACATTCGTGCAGGATAACCATTCGCGGTCGCGGCGCGGCGTGCTGCGCGGCCTGCACTACCAGATCCGCCATCCGCAGGGAAAGCTCGTGCGCTGCGTGAAGGGCGAGGTCTACGACGTCGCCGTCGACATGCGACGCTCGTCGCCGAATTTCGGGCGCTCGGTCGGCATCACGCTGTCGGAGGACAACCAGCGCATCCTCTGGGTGCCGCCCGGGTACGCGCATGGATTCTATGTCGTCTCCGAATCGGCCGACTTCCTCTACAAGACGACCGACTACTGGTTTCCCGAACACGAACGAACGCTGCGCTGGGACGACCCGGCGCTGGGGCTTGCGTGGCCGCTTGCCGGCGCACCGGTCGTCAACGCGAAGGACGCCGCGGGAACGCCGTTCGCCGCGGCGGAAACGTACCCGTAGCGGAGTAACCCGGATCCGCATGCAACGCCCGACGATCCTCGTGACCGGCGCCGCCGGCCAGGTCGGCTTCGAGCTCGTTCATCTGCTGGCGCCGCTCGGCGACATCGTCGCGACGGATCGCGCCACGCTCGATCTCGCGAGCGCCGACGCGATCGTCGCCGCCATGCGCGGCGCGAAACCCAGGCTCGTCGTCAACGCCGGCGCGTACACGGCGGTCGATCGCGCGGAGGAAGAGCCCGCGCAGGCGCACGCCGTGAACGCGGTGGCGCCCGGCGTGCTCGCCGAGGAGGCGCGGCGCCTCGGCGCCGTCCTCGTCCACTTCTCGACGGATTACGTCTTCGACGGCGCGCGCACGACGCCCTACCCCGAAGACGCGCCGACCGGGCCGCTCAACGTCTACGGCGCGACCAAGCTCGAGGGAGAGCGCGCGATCGCCGCCGTCGGCGCGCATGCGCTCGTGTTCCGCACCAGCTGGGTCTACGGGCTGCGCGGGAAGAATTTCCTGCTGACGATCCGGCGCCTCGCCGGCGAGCGCGACGAATTGCGGATCGTCTCGGATCAGCGCGGAGTGCCGAACTGGAGCCGCGTGCTCGCCGAAGCGACGACACGTGTCGTGGGCGGCGGATTGGCGCCGTTGGCGGAGCGCGCCGGGCTCTACCACCTGAGCTCGACGGGAGAGGCGAGCTGGCACGACTTCGCGCGCGCGATCGTCGGCAATGCGGGGAGCCCGCGCGTCGTGCCGATCACGACGGCCGAATACCCGCTGCCCGCGCGCCGCCCGCCGTACGGCGTGCTCGCCACGGCGAAATTCGAAGCGACGTTCGGATTCGCGCTGCCGGACTGGCGCGATGCGCTGGCGCGCTGCGGCGCGAGCGACGCGTAGCGCGAGCCTGGCGGCGGTTCAGGCGGCAGCGGCGCGCGTGGCGAGCGCCCGCGCGGGCTGCGACGAATGCTCAGCGCAGCCCGGAGGTGTACTCGGCGACCGCCTTCATCTGAGCGTCGGACAGCTTCGCCGCGATCGCGGCCATGATGCTGCCGTTGACGTCCTTGCCTTCCTTGTCGGCGCCGCGCTCGCGCGCCTTGAACGCCTTGAGCTGCGCGTACGCGTAATCGGAATACTGTCCCGCGAGACGCGGATAATTCTTCGGCACGCCGGCGCCGGCCGGGCCATGGCACGCGGCGCACGCCGGGACCCCGGTCGCGGCGTCGCCGCCGCGATAGAGCTGCTGCCCCGCACGCACGAGCGCGGCATCCTTCGCCGATTGAAGCTTCGGCTTCTGTTGCGAGAAGTAGACGCCGAGCGCCGTCATGTCCTCCGGCGTCAATGCGGCGGCCATCCCCTGCATCACCGGATTGGTGCGGATTCCCGCCTTGAAGTGGCTCAATTGCAGGGTGATATACTGGGCCGGCTGTCCAGCGAGCGATGGATTCACGGGCGTCGCGCTGTTTCCGTCGGTCCCGTGGCACGCCGAGCACACCTGCGTCACGATCGACTTCGCCTTGGCGAGATCCGGTTTCGCAGGCGCTTCTCCGGCGGCATGCGCAACCGCCACGGGCCACGCGCCAATGACCGCGGCCAGCAGCATCAGACGTTTCATGCGGGTAACTCCTGGACGTGCGGCCGACGGCTCCCCGGGGATTGATTGATCCGGTGTCCTGCCAATGGCCGATTCAATGGTGCAAAACCAACGCATTGTAGCGGATTCACCCGCCCCGGCCAAAGCCGCGCCGTCCCTGCGCGCCGCGCACGCCGTCGCCGCCTGATGCATCCGCTGCAGAACGCCGAGTTCGTCCTCTCGGTCGCCAACGATGATCAGTTACCCGCGCCCGGCCCGCCGGAAATCGCGTTCGCGGGGCGCTCGAACGCCGGAAAGTCGAGCGCGATCAATGCGCTCGCGAACCGCACGCGGCTCGCGTTCACCAGCAAGATGCCGGGGCGCACGCAGCAGATAAACTTCTTTCGCCTCGTCTCGGGCGCGTTGATCGCCGATCTTCCCGGTTACGGGTACGCGGCCGTTCCGCAGGACCTCAAGCGCCACTGGCAGGACTTTCTCGGGCGGTACGTGGCGACACGCCAGCCCCTCGTCGGGCTCATCCTGATCGTCGACGCGCGGCACGGGATTTCCGATCTCGACGTGCAGCTGCTGTCGTCGTTCCTGCCGTCCGCGCGTCCGGTGCTGCTGCTCGCGACGAAGATGGACAAGCTGACGGCATCGACGCAGCGCACGGCCAAGGCCGCGATCCTCGCCGGAATCGCGCGGACGTTTCCGCTGCACGCGGCGCAATTCACCGTCGTGCCGTTCTCGGCGACCCGGCGCATCGGCATCGAAGGCGCCGAGACGACGATCTGCGACTGGCTGCAGCTCGACGCGCCGACACCTGCGCGTCCGGAACGCAAATACGGCGACACCAAAGAAAAGGCCCCGCGATCAAGGGGAGTGCCGCGGGGCCCAAAACGCCCTGCGTAGGATAGATCGCTACGAGGGCACCCGCTCAGGGAGGAAAGCGGGAGACGTTGCCGTCTGCGAAAATAGACCGCCGTCCCGCAGCGGAGTTCCCGACAATTTTTGTCATGCATCCCTGACGCGATCAGGGGTAAAGTCGGCGTGACATCGCGCCGATCCAATGCCGGCAGCGCGGGGTTTGCAGTGGCCTGGCGGCGCCGTTACGATGACGCGCCATTCGATTTCGAGCCAACGAGGCAGGTTCCGACATGGGATTCGATTTTTCCGGGCGGTATCCCGCGACACGGATGCGGCGGATGCGGCGCGACGATTTTTCGCGCCGGCTGATGCGGGAGCATCGCCTCACCGCGGACGATCTCATCTATCCGGTGTTCGTGCTGGACGGGGAGCGCCGGGAGGAGCCCGTCGCCTCGCTGCCCGGGATATCGCGCAAGAGCCTCGACCTCCTGTTCCACGACGCCGAGCGCTGCGTGAAGCTCGGCATTCCCGCGCTCGCGTTGTTCCCGGTGATTCCCGCCGAGCAGAAGAGTCTCGACGCCGCCGAGGCGTGGCGCGCGGAGGGCCTCGTGCCGCGCGCCGTGCGCGCGCTCAAGGAGCGGTTCCCGGACCTCGGCGTGATCACGGACGTCGCCCTCGATCCGTACACGAGTCATGGCCAGGACGGCCTCATCGATTCGAACGGGTACGTGATGAACGACGAGACCGTGGCGGCGCTCGTGAAGCAGTCGCTCTGCCACGCCGGCGCGGGGGTCGACATCGTCGCGCCCTCCGACATGATGGACGGGCGCATCGGCGCGATTCGCGCGGCGCTCGACGGCGCCGGCGCGATCCACACGCGCATTCTCGCGTATTCGGCCAAGTACGCGTCCTCGTTCTACGGGCCTTTTCGCGACGCGGTCGGCTCGTCGGGCAACCTGGGAGCCGGCAACAAGTACACCTACCAGATGGACCCGGCGAACAGCGACGAAGCCCTGTGGGAGGTGCGCCTCGACCTCGACGAGGGCGCCGACATGGTCATGGTGAAGCCGGGCATGCCGTATCTCGACATCGTGCGCCGCGTGAAGGACGCGTTCGGCGCGCCGACGGCGGTGTATCAGGTGTCGGGCGAATACGCGATGCTGAAGGCCGCGGGCGCCAACGGATGGATCGACGAGCGCCCGTGCGTGCTGGAAGCGCTCACCGCGTTCAAGCGCGCGGGCGCCGACGCGATCCTCACCTATTTCGCGATGGTCGCGGCGGAATGGCTCGCCGAGGACGCGCGCTGACGGGCGCTACGGGGAATCGAGCAACGCGGCGACCGCTGCCGCGTCGAGCCTGGGCTCGTCGGTGCGCCGCGGGCGGTTGCGCCGCTGCTGCGCCGAGACGATGGTGAGCCGCACGCTGGCGCGCGGCGACTCGAGCAGCAGATGCGCGGAACCCGCGTCGTCGGCATCGGCACGCGGGGGCAGCGCCACATAGCGGACGCCGCCGCTGGCGAGCGCGATCTCGACGGGCTTCGGATCGTCGGCGACGAGCTCCAGCCGGACGTCGCTGTGCCGGGTCGCCCATCCGGCGGCAACGCCGCCGACGAGCAGCGGATTCCAGGCGGCCAGCCGTTTCATCCACACGAGCGCCTCGGCACGCTGAGCGCGCAGGCTCGCTTCGTGCGCGGCCGCGTCGAACAGCGCATGGTGGGATTGCAGCGCCTCGGTGAGCTCCTCGTTCGAGGGCAGCGCTGCCGATTCGGGAAGCATCAGTTGCCGCGCCGCCTTGCGCTTGGCCGCCGACCAGTCGGTGAGCCCGTGCTCGGCGATGAGCCGGGCGGCCACCTGCGCGATGCGGGCGCGGTCCTGCGAAGCCCGGGCGGCGCCGCCGCCGCGGCCCCGGTCGCGCCCGCCGTCACGATTGCGGTCCATTGGCGTCAGAAGAGCTGCTCGCGAATGTCCTTGCCGGATTGCCCGGTCGGCGAAAGGCTGTCGTCGCGTGCCCGCGGCGGGAATTCGCTGTAGAAGAATTCGGTCAGCCCCCCCGCGTCGTCGCGCAGTCCCGTGTCGACGTTGATCTTGATCGCGACCACGCCCTCGGGCATCGGCAGGCTGGACTCCGGCGCGCCCTTTCAGGGCCTTCGCCATGAACGAGATCCAGATCGGCAGCGCGGCCACGGCGCCGGTCTCATTGGTGCCGAGCGTCTTCGGCTGGTCATATCCGATCCACGAGACCCCCACCATCGCCGCGTCGAAACCGCAGAACCAGGCATCGACGTTCTCGTTGGTGGTGCCGGTCTTTCCGGCGAGGTCGGTCCGGTTGAGCGACATCGCGCGGGCTCCTGTGCCGTACCTGATGACGTCCTTCATGAGCGACGTCATGATCCAGGCATTGCGCGGGTCGATGGCGCGGTCGCGCTCGTCGTCCGGCACGGGCGGCGCGACCTCGGAGAGCACGTTGCCCCTGGCGTCGAGAACCCTGGTGATTAGGTACGGCGTCACCCGGTAGCCGCCGTTCGCGAACACCGCGTAGGCGTCGACCATCTGCAGCGGCGTCGCCGCTCCGGCGCCCAGTGCCATGGTCAAGTACGGCGGGTGCAGCTTCGGGTCGAACCCGAAGCGCGCGATGTAGTCCTGCGCATAGCGCGGCCCGATCGCCTGCATCACCCGCACCATGACGAGATTCTTCGACTTCGCGAGCGCGGTGCGCACGCGCATCGGCCCCTCGAACTTGCCGTCGTAGTTCTTGGGCTCCCAATCCTCGCCGCCCGTCTTTTCCGCAGGAACGAAGAAGGGCGCGTCGTTGACGACTGTGGCCGGGGTGAAGCCCTTCTCCAGCGCGGCGGAGTAGATGAACGGCTTGAATGCGGATCCCGGCTGGCGCCAGGCCTGGGTCACATGGTTGAACTTGTTGCGGTCGAAGTCGAAGCCGCCGACGAGCGACAGCAGCGCGCCGTCGGCGGGGCGCATCGACACGAACGCGCTTTCGACCTGGGGCATCTGCGCGATCCCCCAGCGACCCTTCTCGTCGCGCATCGCGCGGATCACCGCGCCCGGCCGGATTCTCGTCGCGGCCGCTGCCTTGTCGCCGAGCGAGCGGGCGGCGAACTTGAGGCCGTCGCCCTGGATCGAAACGACCTCGCCGTCGGCCAGGACCGCCTTGACTTCCGAAGGGGAGGCCTCCTGCACCACGGCCGGAACGATGCCATCGCTGTCGGAGGTCTCCTGGAACACCCTTTCCAGCGCGGCCTCGCGGTCGGCCGCGTCGTCAGGCAGCGAGATGAACGACTCGGGGCCGCGATACCCGTGCCGGCGGTCGTACTCGATCACCCCCTTCCGGACGGCCGCGTAGGCGGACTCCTGGTCGGCCCGCCGGATGGTCGTGTAGACGGTCAGCCCCCGCGTATAGGCCTCTTCTCCGAACCTCTCGAACACGACCTGCCGCGCCATTTCGGCCACGTATTCGGCATGGGTCGGCACCGCGTCGCGCAGGCCCTGGCGGACATTGAGCGGCGCGATCTGGGCATCCCGGTACTGGGCGTCGTCGAGGAAGCGCAGGTCGTGCATCCGGCGCAATACGTAGAGTTGGCGGACCTTCGCCCGTTTGGGGTTGGTCACCGGGTTGTAGGCCGATGGCGCCTTCGGCAGCCCGGCCAGCATTGCCGCCTCGGCCGGCGTGACGTCCTTGAGAGGCTTTCCGAAGTAGATCTGCGCCGCGGCGCCGAAGCCATAGGCCCGCTGCCCCAGGAAGATCTGATTGATATAGAGCTCGAGGATCTCGTCCTTGCTGAGGTTCGCCTCGATCTTCCAGGCGAGAAGGACTTCCCGGAGCTTGCGAGTGAGCGTCTTTTCGCGCGTCAGGAAGAAGTTCCTCGCGACCTGCATCGTTATCGTCCCGGCGCCCTGCTGCGAGCCCGTCGACACATTGGACAGCGCCGCCCGGAGGACGCTGAAGTAGTCGACCCCGCCGTGGCTGAAGAAGCGCTCGTCCTCCGCGGCCAGGATGGCCTTTTTCATGATATCGGGGACCTCGCCGATCGCCACGAGGGCGCGCCGCTCCTCCCCGAATTCCCCCAGGAGGTCGCCTTCGGCCGAAACGATCCGGAGGGGTATCTTGGGCTGGTAGTCGGTCAGGCTTTCGAGGGAGGGGAGGGTCGGATAAAGGAGCGCCAGCACGAAGGCGCCGAGGAGACCGCCAACGACCGCCAGCCCAAGCAGGACGGACCCGACGTAGAGAAGCCAGCGGTTTAGCATGGAGGAATAAAACTTGCCTATCGGAGCGGAACGAGCCGGGAATTATAGGCGGGCATACAACAAAGCAATCCCGGCCCGGCAAACAATTTGACAAGATTCATACTTGCTGCCAACCTTTAATGTAGATTGTCAGCATTGCGCGGACGTTCGCCATGCTCATAGAAACCCTAAATTCGGCACTTGACGTTTTTCGGACAAAATCGCCGTCCTTGGTCGGGGTCGACATCAGCTCGACCTCGATCAAGCTCGTGGAGCTTGCGGACGCCGGCAACGGAGCCTACCGCCTGGAGCGGTACGCCGTCGAGAACTTGCCCAAGGACGTCGTCACCGACGGCAACATCGCCAACCTCGACCAGGTGAGCGAGGCGCTGCGGCGGGCGCACAAGCGCCTCGGCAGCCACAACCGCAAGATCGCGCTGGCGCTGCCGGCGGCGATGGTGATCACCAAGAAGATCATCGTGCCCTCCGGCCAGAAGGAGGAGGAGCTCGAGCTCGCCGTCGAGGCCGAGGCGAACCAGTACATCCCCTTCGCGCTGGACGAGGTCAACCTCGACTTCCAGGTCCTGGGGCCCGCGCCCAACAATCCCGACGAGGTCGAGATCCTGATCGCGGCCTCGCGCAAGGAAAAGGTCGAGGACCGCGTCGCCATCGCCGAGGCCGCCGGCCTGAAGCCGCTGGTCATGGACGTCGAGTCCTATGCGACGCAGGAAGCCTTCAGGCTGATCGCGCCGACCCTCCCCGTGAGCGGCCGCGACCAGAACATCGCCTTGGTCGACATCGGTGCCCACGTCACCCATTTCTACGTTCTGCGAAACGATCAGTTCCTGTTCTCCCGGGATCAGGCCTTTGGCGGCAACCAGTTGACCCACGACATCCAGCGTGCGTTCAACCTTTCGCCGGAGGAGGCCGAATCGGCGAAGAAGAACCAGGGACTCCCCGAGAACTACGACGCCGACGTGCTGCAGCCCTTCATGGAGACGCTGGCACTCGAGATCACGCGCGCGCTCCAGTTCTTCTTCACGTCCACCTCCTACAGCCAGGTCGACCACGTCGTCCTGGCGGGCGGTGGAGCGCTGCTGCCCGGGCTGGACGAGCTCGTGGCGAAGCGCGCCGGAGTGGCCACCGTCGTCGCGAACCCCTTCGGCGGCATGGCGGCGTCCGACCGGATCCGCCCGCGGCAGCTGGCGCAGGACGCGCCGCTGCTGCTGATCGCCACGGGACTCGCGCTGCGGAGCTTCGAATGAGCAAGGCGGGCAAAGCCAAGGCCCGAAGGGCGCGTCGCCGCGCGATTGAGGCGAGGCCGACGGAGCAACCTATGAGCCACCGCAGCGGATCGGAGGCCGAGGAATGATCCGCATCAACCTGCTGCCTCACCGCGAGCAGAAGCGGCAGGCACGCCAGCGGCAGTTCATTTCCATCGCCGTGGGGCTTGCCCTGCTGGCGCTATCCGTCGTCGGCCTCGGGCACGTGCTGCTGTCGAGCCAGATCGAGCATCAGCAGGGCGCCAACAAGCTGCTGAAGACCGAGATCGCCAAGCTCGACGAGCAGATCAAGGAGATCGACAGGCTCCGCGAGCAGACGCAGGCGCTGCTGGCGCGCAAACAGGTCGTGGAAATGCTCCAGACCAACCGGACCGAGGCGGTGCACCTGCTCGACCAGATGGTCCGGCAGCTGCCCGACGGCGTCTACCTGCGCTCGCTGCGGCAGCAGGGGACCAAGGTCACGCTGGTCGGCTACGCGCAGTCGAACGCCCGGGTCTCGACGCTGATGCGCAACATCGAGACGTCGCCGTGGCTCACGCAGCCCGAGCTCGTCGAGATCAAGTCCGTCGCAAATCCCACGGCGCGCCAGGGCGGGCAGGAGCCGCGCGTCAACGAGTTCACGCTGAACTTCCAGCTGAAGCGCGAGACACCGCCCGGTGACGTTCGTCCGGCGCCCGCCGAAAGCACCCAAGGCGGCCAAGGCATGACGACCCTCGACGACCTTCGCCGTTTGCGATTCCGCGACGTCGGCAACTGGCCGCTCGCGCCCAAGCTCGCCATCTTCGTGGTGATCGCGATCATCATCCTGATCGGCGGCGCGTTCCTCGACTGGAAGGACCAGTACGACGCTGCTCGAAAAGGCGCGCGCGGAGGAGACGGGGCTGCGCGAGCAGTACGCGACCAAGAAGGCGAAGGCGGTGAACTTCGACCTCTACGTCCAGCAGCTCCGGGAAATCGAGGATTCGTTCGGCGCGCTGCTGAAGCAGCTTCCGAACAAGTCGGAGATGGACGCTCTGCTGACCGACATCAACCAGGCGGGCCTGGGGCGCGGACTGCAGTTCGACCTCTTCCGGCCGGCGTCGCAGGAAAAGGTGGCCGAGTTCTATGCCGAGCTGCCGATCAACATCAGGATCACCGGCAATTATCACGACATGGGCGCATTCGCGAGCGATGTCGCGCAGCTGCCGCGGATCGTCACGCTGAACGATGTCGTGATCAACAACGAAAAGGGCGTGCTCAGCATGGAGGCCCAGGCGAAGACCTTCCGCTACCTCGACGAGGAGGAAGTCGCGAAGCAGCGCCGGGCGGCACGCGATGCGAAGGAAAAGGCGAAAAAATGAGGCACTGGCTGACGCTTGCGGCGGCTGCCTGCCTTCTTCTCGCCGGCTGCGGTGGAGAAGGCTATAAGGATCTTCGCGACTGGATGGCCGAGCAGGGAAAGGGCGCCAAGGGCAAGCTCGACCCGCTTCCGCAGATGAAGCCGTACGAGCCGTTCGCCTACAACGCGTTCGACCTGCCCGACCCGTTCAAGCCCCGCAAGATCGAGCCCACCAAGGGCGGCAGCAAGCTCGCACCCGACCTCAACCGGCGTCGCGAGCCGCTCGAGGCGTACCCGCTGGAATCGCTCAACATGGTGGGAACGCTCGAGCGCGGCAGGACGACCTACGCGCTCGTGCGAACGCCGGACCGGGACCTCTACCAGGTTCGCCAGGGCAGTTACGTCGGACAGAACTTCGGCATCGTCACCAACGTTACCGATGGAGAAATTCGCCTGCGCGAACTCGTGCAGGACGGGGCGGGAGACTGGACCGAGCGCTCGAGCACGCTGCAGCTCATCCAGTCCGATAAGAAATAGGAGCGAGGACCATGAGCGCGTTCGTTTGGTGTGACACCCCGGCGATCGGGGCCCGGCGTACCCGCGGCATCCTCGCGGCATTCCTCGCGGGTCTCGCGCTGCTGGCATCCGGCGCCGCCTTCGCGCAGGAAGCGAACACGATCCAGTCGATGACCGTCTCCAAGGGGACTTCGGGCAACACGATCGTCAAGTTCGTGCTGTCCGCGCCGCCGGCCAATCCGCCGGCCGGCTTCGCGATCGCCAGCCCGCCGCGCATCGCGCTCGACTTCCTCGACACGCTGAACGGCCTCGGCACGACGCAGCGCACCATCGACGACCCGGCGCTGCGCAGCCTCAACGTGATCCAGGTCGCGAACCGGACCCGCGTCGTGTTCAACCTCAACCGGCCGCAGACGTTCCAGACCAACGTCGAGGGCAACGCCGTGCTGGTCACGCTCTACGACCAGGGCGGCCAGCTCGAGGCGACGGCGCAGACGGTCCAGCGGTTCGCGGAATCGCAGCCCGGCGACGTCGAGCATTCGCTGCGCGACGTCGACTTCCGCCGCGGCGTCAACGGCGAGGGCCGGATCGTCGTCGACCTGTCGGACAATTCGACCGGGATCGACATCCGCCAGCAGGGCAAGTCGCTGATCGTCGACTTCGTGAAGACCTCGCTGCCGCGCAATCTCGAGCGCCGGCTCGATGTGCAGGACTTCGGCACGCCCGTGGTCGCCGTCGACACGTTCAAGCAGGGTCCGAACACGCGGATGGTGATCGAGCCCAAGGGACTGTGGGAGCACGCCGCCTACCAGACCAACAACCGGTTCATCCTCGAGGTGAAGCCGATCCAGGACGACCCGAACAAGCTGACGCAGGGGACGCGCCAGGGCTACAAGGGCGAGAAGCTGTCGCTCAACTTCCAGAATGTCGAAGTGCGCGCGGTGCTGCAGGTGATCGCGGACTTCACCGGGCTCAACATCATCACCAGCGACACCGTCACGGGCAGCCTCACGCTGCGCCTCAAGGACATTCCCTGGGATCAGGCGCTCGACATCATCATGCAGACGAAGGGCCTCGACATGCGCAAGAACGGCAATGTCGTGCTCATCGCGCCGCGCGAGGAGATCGCGCTCAAGGAGCGGCAGTACCTCGAGAACGCGCAGGCGATCAGCGATCTCGAGCCGCTGATCTCGGAGTCGTTCCAGCTCAATTACATCAAGGCGAACGACCTGCTGAACCTGATCGGCACCAACAAGCAGCAGCAGTTCGGCCTCGGCGCCGGGCAGACTGCGACGACCGGGGGGCAGGGTTCGTTCATCTCCAAGCGGGGTGTCGCCGTCGTCGATCCGCGCACGAACATCCTGTTCGTGCAGGACACGGCGAGCCGGCTGGAGGAGATCCGCAAGATCATCCGCCAGATCGACATTCCGAACCGGCAGGTGATGATCGAGGCGCGTATCGTCAACGCCAACGATAACTTCAGCCGGCAGCTCGGCGTCCGCTTCGGCGTGCAGACCGGCTTCACGTTCAACAACAAGCGCTATGCCGGGGGCCAGGGCGGCACGCTCAGCACGCAGCCGGTCGTGACCTGTACCGGCGGGACGGCGACCACGCCAGCCACCTGCACGCGCGAAACGCGAACGCAGACGCCGTTCGAGCTCGCCTCCGGCATCGCCAGCGCCGGCTACTCCGATTCGCCGCAGCTCAACGTCAACCTGCCGGTGATCAACCCGGCGGGCCAGATCGCCCTGACGCTGATCAATCTCGGCAGCGGCAACCTGATCAATCTCGAGCTGTCCGCGCTCGAGGCCGACAACCGCGGCAAGGTCGTCTCGAGCCCGCGCGTCGTGACCGCCGACAACCAGAAGGCGCAGATCGAGCAGGGCACCGAAGTGCCGGTGGTGACGCCGGGAACGGCGAACAATCCGGCGACGGTGACGTTCAAGAAGGCGGTGCTGAGCCTCCTCGTCACGCCGCAGATCACGCCGGACAACCGGATCACGATGGGCGTCGAGATCCACAAGGACTCGGTCGGCCAGTTCGTGCCGACCGGCAACGGCGGATTCGTGCCGTCGATCGACACCAAGAACGTGACCACGCAGATCACCGTCAACAACGGCGACACCGCGGTCATCGGCGGCATCTACGAAGAGACGTCGAACAACACGATCAACAGCGTCCCGTTCCTGGGCGAAATACCGGTGATCGGCTATCTGTTCAAGCAGACGAGCCGCACGACGGAGAAGACGGAGCTGCTGATCTTCCTCACGCCGCGGGTCATCAAGGACTCGCTCTCCAGCGTCAAGTGACGCGACCGCCGCCGCGGACGCGGCGGCGGTTCGGCAACTGCTGACGATTCTTTTCAGTCGCGGCATCGCGTCGCGCACGGCGCCGCCGCGCTCGTCGGTCCCGTTCCGATCCACTACAATGCTGCGGTGCAGCTACTCCGCAACAATCTCTTTCTTGTCGGCCTGCCCGGCGCAGGCAAGTCGACGCTCGGCCGGCAGCTCGCGCGGCGGCTCGGTCTCACGTTCGTCGACGCCGACGCGGAGCTCGAAAGCCGGCTCGGCGTCACGATCCCGACGATATTCGAGATCGAAGGCGAGGCCGCGTTCCGCGATCGCGAGGAAGCGATGCTGGCCGAGATCGTGCTGCGCACGGGAATCGTCCTCGGCACCGGCGGAGGCGTCGTGATACGACCGGCGAATCGCGAGCGGCTGAAGGCGAACGGAACCGTCGTCTATCTCCACGCCGAGCCGGATACGCTGCGCGAGCGCACGCGCCGCAGCCGCGATCGTCCGCTGCTCAATGCACCCGATCCGCTCGCCCGGCTCCGCGAGCTCTACGCGCAGCGTGACTCGCTCTACCGCGAGATCGCCGGCCACGTGGTCGATTCCGATCGCGAGGCGATCGCCCGGTTCGCGGCCGAGTTCGCCCCCGGCATGCGCGACTCGGCGCAGGCGTGACGCCGATGCGCACGCTCTGCGTCGGCCTCGGCGCGCGAGGCTATCCGATCCATGTCGGCGCCGGACTCATCCGCGATGCGGGCCGTCTTCTCGCGCCGATCCTGCCCGCGCCGCGCGCGGTCATCGTCAGCAATGCCGTCGTCGCGGCGAGTTGGCTGCAGCCGTTGCGGGAAAGTCTTGCAGCGGCCGGAATTGCCAGCGACGCCGTCCTCGTCCCCGACGGTGAGAGCCACAAGACGCTGCACACACTCGACGCCGTCATCACCCGGCTGATCGAGCTTCGCGCCGAGCGAACGACGACGGTGATTGCCCTCGGCGGCGGCGTCGTGGGCGACATCGCGGGATTCGCTGCCGCGACCTACCTGCGCGGCGTCCCGCTGGTCCAGGTGCCGACCACGCTGCTCGCGCAGGTCGATTCGTCGGTGGGCGGCAAGACCGGCGTCAACCATCCGCTCGGCAAGAACCTGATCGGCGCCTTCTACCAGCCCGGGGCGGTGCTGATCGATCCGGACTGTCTTCGCACGCTGCCCGAGCGCGAGCTCAATGCCGGGCTTGCCGAAGTCGTGAAGTACGGCGCGATCCGTGACCGATCATTCTTCGAGTGGCTCGAGCAGAACATGGCCCGGCTTCTGGCGCGCGACCCGCAGGCGCTCGCGCACGCGATCGAGAGGAGCTGCGCGATCAAGGCGGACGTCGTCGCCGCGGACGAGCGCGAATCGGGCGTCCGGGCGCTGCTCAACTTCGGCCACACCTTCGGCCACGCGATCGAGGCCGGCGCGGGATACGGTCGTTGGCTGCATGGCGAAGCGGTCGCGGCGGGCATGGTGATGGCAGCCCGACTGTCCGTCCGGCTGGGGACGCTGCAGGAAGCCGAGGCTTCACGGCTCCGCGAAGTCCTGCGGCGCGCGCGTCTGCCGATCGAGGGCGAGCCGCTCGGCGCCGATCGCTATCTCGAATTGATGGGCCGCGACAAGAAAGTCGCCGCGGGCGCGATCCGCTTCGTGCTGTTGCGCGGCATCGGCGACGCGCATGTGACGAGCGACGTTCCTGCGCCCGAGCTGACGGCCATCCTGCCCTGATTGCCGCGGCCCTTCGGCACGAAAAGAAAACGGCGCCTGCGGGCGCCGTTTTGACTCACCGAGCGCGCGCGGCGGTCTCCCGCCGCGCGTTCGGAGGTTCAAGAGCAGGTGATCGTCGCGCTCACGACCTTCTGCGGCGAGCTCTGGTCGACGAACGTGATGGTCGTGACGCCGCTTCCCGTCAGGAGCCCGCTGACGGACACCGTCGCGCCCGAAGTGGGCGGCGACGGCACGGAGGTGATAATCGGGCCGGACGGACTCGCTGTCACGCTGTAGGAACCGGTGCCGCCGACCGGCACGAAGTTGAACGTCTGGCCGGTGCAGGCCGCGCTGGTGACGGTTGGCGGGCTCACGCGTCAGCGCCGGCGGCGGGGTTGGCGCCTGGGTGCCGAAGACGTTGGACAGCGTCGGCGACGATCCTGCGGGGATCGTGCGCCCGGTGGCATCGGTGATCACGAAGGGCATCGCGGTGAAACAGGTCCCGTTGGTGATGACGTCGAAGTGCCCGCCATTGGCGAATACGGGCGAGCCCGCCAGCGACACGTCCCCCGGGAACGGCACTGCGATGTTATACGGAGGCGTGCCGCCGAAGACATAGAAGGAAACGGTCGGCGCCGGTCGAGCAGGTTGTCGTCGTGGGCCCGGTGATGGTCGTGTTGCCGTTCGGAATGACGGACAGGACGGCCGATCCGTCGACCACCTCCTGGATCGTGAAGTTGCCGGTGACCTGATTGCCGGTGGTGACGTCGGTGGCGCGGATCATAGCGATCTGGGTCACGGCGTTGACGTTGACGACGAGGCCGATAGTCGCCCTGCCATTGGAGTCGGTGCTGACGCTCCACGACTGTCGCGAGCGGAAGCCACGGGATTGCCCGTCTGGAGCGCGTAGCTGCCGGATACGACCTCGAAGAGGACCAGCCGTCCCGGGATGCCCCCTCCGCCCGGGGCCGTCACGACCACCGTTGCCGTTCCGGTTCCGCCCGAGCAAAGGTTGTTCGTTCCGGCGCAATCGCCGTTGGGCGTTATCGTGATGAGATTGGGCAGCAGTGGCGCCGGACTCACGGTCACCGTTGCGGTCGCCGTGACCCCGGCGCTGTCCTGCACCGAGATCTGGACGCTGATATCCGCCCCGACATTGGCGGGCGTCAGCAGGAGGGTCTGCCCCGAGACGGCCTGCGTCACGGGGAGAACCGCTGGGTTGGACGAGAACGCGCTGTACGGCGGGGCGCCCCCGGTGACCGTCAGCGTTGTCGGATTGCCCGAGTACGCGGTGACGATCGTCGGCAGGACGCTCAGCGGGCTGGGGATCGTGGTCCCGGATCCGTACGGATTGTTCGGCGCGCCGCTGCCGCCTCCGCAGGCGGAAAGCGCGAGCATGGCGGCGAGCGCGGTAAGTCCGGCAAACGGGCGCAGCCATGTGCGGAACAGGCGGTTTGGGGTCATGTCGAATTCCTGATGATGTTGTCCTAAAGAGCGCGCTGGATCGTCCCGTTTTGGATGTTGCAACAAGCATCTAGCCGCTTTTGTTCAGATTAAAGCCTAAGACTCCCCATGGCGCAAGTATTTTGCTCCCATCCATATGACCGCCGGGCGGGTGGTGTTGCGCCCCAGCCCATATATGACCCGGGACATCTTGCCGCATCGCAACATCGTAGATAATATTCATAGGTTTCGCCTGCGTTTGGCGAAAACGAGTCCGGGGCGCCTTTTGTGCGCCCCGCCGCCGCCCAAAGGTTGAGGGTGAGGTCATCGTGAATCAGGGTTTCGCGGGGCAGAGAGATGCCGTGCCGTGCCGCCAGGGTCTTTATGACCCTGCGAACGAGCACGATGCGTGCGGCCTCGGGTTCATCGCACACATCAAGGGGCAGAAGACGCATGCGATCGTCACGCAGGCGCTCGCGATCCTCAGGAATCTGTCGCATCGTGGCGCGACGGGCGCCGATCCGCTGCAGGGCGACGGCGCCGGCATCCTGATCCAGCTGCCGGACATGTTCCTGCGCAAGGCCTGCGGGGCGCAGGGGCTGACACTTGCCCGCGGTCGGCCAATACGGCGTGGGGATGGTCTTCCTGCCCAAGGAGCCCGCGTCACGCATGGCGTGCGAGCAGGAGATCGAGCGCGCGGTCAGCGGCGAGGGTCAGATCCTCCTCGGCTGGCGCGACGTTCCGACCGACAACAGCGGGCTGTCGCCGCGTACCAAGGAAGTCGAGCCGATCATCCGGCAGGTCTTCATCGCGCGCGGGTCCAACGACATGGACCAGGACGCGCTCGAGCGCAAGCTCTACATCATCCGCAAGAAGTCCGGGCACGCGATCCAGGCGCTGAAGCTGCGCCACGGCAAGGAGTTCTACGTCCCGTCGATGTCGTCGCGGACGCTGGTCTACAAGGGAATGCTCCTCGCGCACCAGGTGGGCGAGTATTTCCTCGACCTCAAGGACGAGCGCATGGTGTCGGCGCTTGCGATGGTGCACCAGCGCTTCTCGACGAACACGTTCCCGACGTGGGACCTCGCGCATCCGTTCCGGCTCGTGTGCCACAACGGCGAGATCAACACGCTGCGCGGCAACGTGAACTGGATCCGCGCGCGCCAGCACGGCATCGCCAGCGCCGTGCTCGGCGCCGATCTCGACAAGATCTGGCCTCTCATCTACGACGGCCAGTCGGACTCGGCGTCGTTCGACAACGCGATCGAGCTGCTCGTGATGGGCGGCTATCCGCTGGCGCACGCGATGATGCTGATGATCCCGGAAGCGTGGGCCGGCAACCCGCTGATGGACGAGGACCGCCGCGCGTTCTACGAATATCACGCCGCGCTGATGGAGCCGTGGGACGGCCCCGCCGCGATGGCATTCACCGATGGTCGCCAGATCGGCGCGACGCTCGACCGCAACGGCCTGCGGCCCGCGCGCTTCATCGTCACCGACGACGATTACGTCGTGATGGCGTCGGAAGTCGGCGTGCTCGACATCCCCGAGCGCAAGATCGTGAAGAAATGGCGGCTGCAGCCCGGCAAGATGCTGCTGGTCGACACCGAGCAGGGCCGCATCATCGACGACGACGAGCTGAAGCGCTCGCTCGCCATCGGGCGGCCGTACCGCGACTGGATTCGCCGATCGCGGATCGCGCTCGACGCTCTGCCGGAGCCCGCGTCGCCGCCGCCGTCGGCCGTTCCCCTGCTCGACCGCCAGCAGGCCTTCGGCTACACGCAGGAGGACGTGAGGATCATCCTCGCGCCGATGGCGCGCGACGGCGAGGAGCCGACCGGGTCGATGGGCAACGACGCGGCGCTGCCGGTCCTGTCGGACCGGCCGAAGGTCTTCTACAACTATTTCAAGCAGCTGTTCGCGCAGGTGACGAATCCGCCGATCGATCCGATCCGCGAGGAGCTCGTGATGTCGCTCGTCACGTTCATCGGGCCGCGGCCGAACCTGCTCGGCATCGACGAGACGAATCCGCCCATGCGCCTCGAGGCGCAGCATCCGCTGCTCACCGCCGACGGCATGGAGAAGATCCGCCACATCGCGCTCTTTACCGGCGGCGCGTTCAAGTCCTACGAGCTCGACATCTGCTATCCGTCGGAATGGGGCGGCAACGGCATGGAAGCGGCGCTCGCGTCGCTGTGCGCCGAGGCCGAGGACGCGATCCACCTCGGCTACAACATCCTCATCGTTTCCGACCGCAAGGTATCGGCGGATCTGCTGCCGATCCCCGCGCTGCTCGCGACGGCCGCCGTGCACCAGCATCTCGTCCGCAAGGGCCTGCGCACCAGCACCGGCCTCGTCGTCGAGACGGGCTCGGCGCGCGAGGTGCACCATTTCGCGCTGCTCGCGGGCTACGGCGCCGAGGCCATCCATCCGTATCTCGCGCTCGAGTCGCTCGCCGCATTGCCCGCGCTCGTCGCCGGATCCTCGCCGCGCGACGCCGAGTACCGGTACATCAAGGCGATCAACAAGGGACTCTACAAGGTGATGTCGAAGATGGGCATCTCCACCTACCAGTCCTACTGCGGCGCGCAGATTTTCGAGGCGGTCGGCCTGACCCGCGAGTTCCTCGACAAGTATTTCACCGGCACCGCGAGCAACATCGAGGGCATAGGCCTGTTCGAGGTCGCCGAGGAGGCGGCGCGGCTTCATGCCGCCGCGTTCGGGCATGACGCGCTGCTCGAGGGCGCGCTCGATGCAGGCGGCGAATACCAGTACCGCGTCCGCGGCGAGGAGCACATGTGGACGCCGGATTCGATCGCGAAGCTGCAGCACGCGGCACGCGCCGGCAGCTATGCGACCTACAAGGATTACGCGGCGCTGATCAACGATCAGACGCGCCGCATGCTGACGCTGCGCGGCCTCTTCGAGATGAAGTACGCGCCGGTGCCGCTGCCGCTCGACGAAGTCGAGCCCGCCGCGGAGATCGTCAAGCGCTTCGCCACGGGCGCCATGAGCCTCGGATCGATCTCGACCGAGGCGCACACGACGCTCGCCGTCGCGATGAACCGCATCGGCGGCAAGTCGAACACCGGGGAGGGCGGCGAGGACGCGCGCCGGTATCCGCTGATCAAGGCCGGCGAGTCGCTCCAGTCGCGGATTCCGACGGCGGTGGTCGACGTGGCGCTCAAGGAGGGCGATTCGCTGCGCTCGAAGATCAAGCAGGTGGCGTCCGCGCGCTTCGGCGTGACCGCCGAGTACCTGATGAACGCCGACCAGCTGCAGATCAAGATGGCGCAGGGGGCGAAGCCAGGCGAAGGCGGGCAGCTGCCGGGGCACAAGGTGTCCGAATACATCGCGACGCTGCGCTTCGCGGTGCCGGGGGTCGGCCTCATCTCACCGGCGCCGCATCACGACATCTATTCGATCGAGGATCTCGCGCAGTTGATCCACGATCTCAAGAACGCGAACCCGAAAGCGTCGATCTCGGTCAAGCTCGTTTCCGAGGTGGGCGTGGGCACGGTCGCGGCGGGCGTGGCCAAGGCGAAGGCCGACCACGTGACGATCGCCGGGCACGATGGCGGCACCGGCGCCTCGCCGGTGTCGTCGATCAAGCACGCCGGAACGCCGTGGGAGCTGGGCCTTGCCGAGACGCAGCAGACGCTCGTGCTGAACCGCCTGCGCGGACGCATCGCGGTGCAGGTCGACGGCCAGATCAAGACCGGCCGCGATGTGGTCGTCGGCGCGATGCTGGGGGCCGACGAATTCGGCTTCTCGACGGCACCGCTTGTCGCGCAGGGCTGCATCATGATGCGCAAGTGCCATCTCAACACGTGCCCGGTCGGCATCGCGACGCAGGACCCGGAGCTGCGCAAGCGATTCAGCGGACAGCCCGAGCATGTCATCAACTATTTCTTCTTCGTCGCCGAGGAAGTCCGCGAGCTGATGGCGAAGCTCGGGCTGCGCAAGTTCTCGGAGCTGATCGGCCGCTCGGACCTGCTCGACATGCGGCGCGGCATCGAGCACTGGAAGGCGAAGGGCCTCGATTTCACGCGGGTCTTCCATCAGCCGGCGATGCCGGCGGACGTCGCGCGCTTCCAGTGCGAGGAGCAGAATCACGGCCTCGCCGGCGCGCTCGACCACACGCTGATCGCGGCCGCGGCGCCGGCGCTCGAGCGCAAGGACGCCGTGCGCCTCGCCTACCGCATCCGCAACGCGCATCGCTCGGTCGGGGCGATGCTGTCCGGCTCGATCGCGCGAATCTATGGCCACGCGGGCCTGCCCGACGACACCGTCCACGTGACGTTCGACGGCATTGCGGGCCAGAGCTTCGGCGCGTTCCTCGCGCATGGCATCACGTTCGAGCTGCAGGGCGCGACCAACGATTACGTCGGCAAGGGACTGTCCGGCGGGCGCATCGTCGTCTACCCGGATCCGTCCTGTCCCGCGAAGCCCGAGGACAACATCGTCATCGGCAACACGGTGATGTACGGCGCGATCGCCGGCGAAGCGTATTTCCGCGGCGTGGCCGGCGAGCGCTTCTGCGTTCGCAACTCGGGTGCGACCGCCGTGGTCGAGGGCACCGGCGACCATGGCTGCGAATACATGACGGGCGGAACCGTCGTCGTGCTCGGGCGCACCGGGCGCAATTTCGCCGCGGGGATGAGCGGCGGGATCGCCTACGTCTACGACGCCGATGGCTCGTTCGCGTCGCGCTGCAACGCGGCGATGGTGGCGCTGGAGCCCGTGCGGCCGGAGGCGGAGCAGGAAGTCGACGAAAAGGCGCAGGCCAACGCGGGCAAGGGCTGCCTGCGGCACGCCGCGCGCTCGGACGAGGCGCTGCTCCGCGGCGAGATCGAGCGACACCTGCGCTTCACCGGCAGCACACGGGCCCTCGCGATCCTCGACGACTGGGAAGCCGCGCGCGGGCGCTTCGTCAAGGTGTTCCCGCACGAGTACCGGCGGGCGCTCACCGAGATGCATGCGAAGCAGGCTTCGTCCAAGCCCGGCGCGAAGTCCAAGCAGCGCGAGGCCGCGTAAATGGGCAAGATCACCGGCTTCATCGAGCTGCAGCGCATCCAGGAAGCGGCGCTGCCGGTCGCCGAGCGCGTGAAATCCTACCGCGAGTTCGTGCTCGCGCTGGCCGACGAGGACGCGTCGAAGCAGGGCGCGCGGTGCATGGACTGCGGCATTCCGTTCTGCCAGAGCGGCTGCCCGATCAGCAACGTCATTCCGGACTGGAACGATCTCGTCTATCGCAAGGATTGGAAGACGGCGCTCGACGTCCTGCATACGACCAACAATTTTCCGGAGTTCACCGGACGCGTCTGCCCGGCGCCCTGCGAGGCGGCGTGCACGCTCAACATCAACAACGATCCGGTCGGGATCAAGTCGATCGAGCATTTCATCATCGACAAGGGCTGGGAGGAGGGCTGGGTCGTCGCGCAGCCGCCACTGGAGAAAACCGGACGGCGCGTCGCGGTGATCGGCTCGGGTCCCGCGGGGCTTGCCTGCGCGCAGCAGCTCGCGCGTGCCGGGCACGAGGTCGTGGTGTTCGAGAAGTCGGACCGGATCGGCGGGCTCCTCCGGTACGGAATTCCCGATTTCAAGATGGAGAAGCACCTGATCGACCGGCGCATGGCGCAGATGTCGATCGAGGGCGTCGAGTTCCGCCCGGGAGTGCACGTCGGCAAGGATGTGCGCGGCGCGGAGCTCCTGTCCGAGTTCGACGCGATCGTGCTCGCCGGCGGCGCCGAGGCGCCGCGCGACCTTCCCGTGCCGGGACGCGAGCTCGCCGGCGTGCATTTCGCGATGGACTTCCTGCCGCAGCAGAACAAGGTCGTCGCCGGCGACGCGGTGAAGGCGCAGATCGTCGCGACCGGCAAGCGCGTCGTCGTGATCGGCGGCGGCGACACCGGATCCGACTGCGTCGGCACCTCCAACCGGCAGGGCGCGTTGTCGGTCACGCAGTTCGAGCTCCTGCCGCAGCCGCCGGAGTGCGAGGACAAGCCGCTCGTGTGGCCGTACTGGCCTGTGAAGCTGCGCACGTCCTCATCGCACGAGGAAGGCTGCTCGCGCGACTGGTCGGTCGCGACCAAGCGCTTCGAAGGCCGCGACGGCAAGGTCGAGAAGCTCGTCGCCGCGCGCGTCGAGTGGCAGACGGGCGCCGACGGCAAGGCGAAGATGGTCGAGATGCCCGGCAGCGAGTTCGAGCTCAAGGCCGATCTCGTGCTGCTCGCGATGGGATTCGTCGGCCCGCAGTCCGGCGGGCTCTTCGACGAGCTCTGCGTCGCGCAGGACGCGCGCAGCAATGTCAGGGCGGACACGAACGACTATCGGACGTCGGCGGCCAAGGTCTTCGCGGCCGGCGATACGAGACGGGGGCAGTCGCTCGTCGTCTGGGCCATTCGCGAAGGCCGGCAATGCGCGCGGAGCGTCGACCTGTTCCTCATGGGCAAGACGGACCTGCCGCGCTGATGTCGACGATCGTCACGCTGGACATCGCCGACTGGCAACCGGCGCTCGGTCCGGACGCCCAGGCTGATCTCACGCGAAAACTCGAGGAGGGACGCGTGCTCGCGCTGCCGCGCCTCGCGTTCACGCTGTCGGATGCCGAGCGCCGCTTCCTCGCGCCGACGTGGTCGGACGGCCGCTCGAAGAACATCAGCCTCGACGGCGCGTCGCTCAAGGGCGCGCACGGCACGGAAGCGGATCGCGCGGAGCTCCGCGCGATGATCGCCCGCTTCGCGACGCAGGCGACGGGACTCGTGGCGGCGCTCTTCCCGGCGTATGCGAGCTTCCTCACGCGGGCGAGGACGAGTTACCGGCCGCAGCCCGCCGTCGGGCGCGACGTTTCGTGGCGCAAGGACGACTCGCGGCTGCACGTGGATGCCTTTCCGTCACGGCCCAACGGTGGCGAGCGCATCCTGCGCATCTTCACCAACCTCAATCCGGCCGAACCGCGCGTGTGGCGCGTGGGCGAGCCGTTCGAGTCGATGGCGAGGACGTTCCTGCCAAGGATCCGCCGTGAGCTGCCCGGGTCCGCCACGGTGCTCCGAGCGCTGTTCGTCACCAAAGGGCGCCGCACGCCTTACGATCATCTGATGCTCGCGCTCCACGACAGGGCGAAGGCCGATCTCGCCTATCAGCGCGGATGCGCGCAGGAAGTCGTTCCGTTCGCTCCCGGAACCACGTGGATCTGCTATTCCGATCAGGTCATGCATGCCGCGGTGTCGGGTCAGTACATGCTCGAGCAGACGATCCACCTGCCGATCACGGCGCTGCGCAATCCCGAGTGCTCGCCGCTTGCGGTCCTCGAGCGCCTCACCGGCCGCGCGCTTGCGGCCTGATCCCAGCCCTCGGATTCACGTGCCGTGCCGCCGGCGGTCGTGGCCGGCCGCGTAGTCCCTTCCCACAATCTCAACGATGCCCACATTCGAGAACGACACGCTGCTGCGTGCGCTGCGGCGCGAGCCGACATCGCATACGCCGGTCTGGCTGATGCGCCAGGCGGGCCGCTATCTCCCCGAGTACAACGCGACGCGCGCGAAGGCCGGCAGCTTCCTCAAGCTCGCGCAGACGCCGTCGCTCGCCACCGAAGTGACGCTGCAGCCGCTCGAGCGCTTTCCGCTCGACGCGGCGATCCTGTTCTCCGACATTCTCACCGTGCCCGACGCAATGGGACTCGGCTTGAGCTTTGCCGAAGGCGAGGGGCCGCGCTTCGCGCGCACGGCGGCGGACGAGGCGTCGATCGCACGCCTGCGCGTGCCCGACATGGCGAAGCCTGCGGTACGTATTCGACGCGGTCGCCGAGATCAAGCGTGCGCTGAAGAGGCGCGTGCCGCTGCTCGGTTTCTCGGGAAGCCCGTTCACGCTCGCGTGCTACATGATCGAGGGGCGCGGCAGCGCCGACTTCGGCAACGTGCGCCGGATGGCGTTCGGCCGGCCCGATCTGCTGCAGCGGCTCGTGAACGTCAACGCGGAAGCGGTCGCCGCGTATCTCAACGAGCAGATCGCCGCCGGCGCCGACGCGGTGATGATCTTCGACACCTGGGGCGGATTGCTGTCGACGCCCGCGTACAAGGCGTTTTCGCTCGCGTCGATGGCCGGCGTGCTCGCAGCGCTGCGTCCGGCGCCGGATGGACGCCACGTGCCGACGATTGTCTTCACCAAGGGCGGCTCGCAGTGGCTCGACGCGCTCGCGCAGTGCGGCGCGTCGGCGATCGGGCTCGACTGGACCGCCGATCTCGCGCAGGCCCGGCGCGCGGTGGGCGCGCGCGTGGCGCTGCAGGGCAATCTCGATCCGATGGTTCTGCTCACCGATCCCGACACGGTGCGGCGCGAGGCCATCGCGGTGGTTCGCGCGGCGGGCCCATCGCCCGGACACGTTTTCAACCTGGGACACGGCATCCTCCCGACGACGCCGCCGGAAAATGTCGGCGCGCTCGTGGAGGCCGTTCACGGCGAATCACGCAAGGGCCGCGCCGCTGCTTGATCTGCGCGTGGTTTCGCTCGGGAATATGTGGCAAACCCGCGCCAGTGCTGCGTTTGCAGGGTATTGACAAACGCCGCATTCAAGCGTTTCGACGGGCACTTATGCACAAACCCCGCGCGTTTTGCCCGGGGAAAAGGGAGCCGCAACGCTCTCCTAGGAAGACTCTCGTAAATTATTGACTTGTAAAGACAAATAATTGATGCCCCCGGGGCCGTCGGATTCCGGGCCGAAGGGTCCGGCAGCGCACAAAAGGGCGCACACTCACTTACGCACAGAGTTATGCACAGCATTCCGGCGGCAATTTTTTGGCACTCCAAAAAACAAGGACTTGGCGGTCGTTGCTGCGACGGGCGCTAAGGATTTCGAAGACTACAACATGGGGCCTCGGCCGATTTCGCCGCCGCCGCGGCCATGACCGTCGCACGAATCGCGCTTCCGGTTGCGGCGGAAGGCACCTTCGATTACTGGGTACCCGCCGGCATCGCCGCATCCGTGGGCGCAGTCGTGCGCGTGCGCCTCGCCCGCCGGTCGCTTGTCGGGATTGTGGTCGACATCGGTAACACGTCGGACGTTGCGCCGGACCGGCTGCACCCGATCGGGGAAGTGCTTACGGAGATTCCGACGCTGCCCGCGGATGTTCTCGAGCTGGCGCGTTTCGTCGCGGGCTATTACCAGGAGCCGATCGGGCTCGTGCTCGCGCAAGCGCTTCCGCCCATTGGTGCCGGCGCATCCGCCGAGCGGTCGGGCGCTGCATTGTCGAGCGCGCTGCGCATCACCGAATCGGGCCGCGCCGCGCTCGAAGGCTCGCTCGTCCGTGAATCGCAGGCGCGCCGGTTGTTCGTGCGATGGAAAGACGCGCCCGGCGGCGTGCTGCAGGCGGCCGAAGTGGCTGCGCTGTCCGCACCGTTGCGGCGGACGGTTCGCGGTTGGCGCGATGAGGATTTCGTCGCCGAGGCGCGCTCCGCGCCGGTTCCGCTTTCGGATCCTGTCGTGCTCAACAAGGAACAGCGGGGGGTGGTCGACGCGATCGTCGCCGCGCAGGGCACATTTGCGCCGTTCCTGCTGCAGGGCGTGACCGGCAGCGGCAAGACCGACGTCTATCTCGAGGCGGCGCGCGCGTGCATCGCAGCGGGCAGGCAGGCGCTGCTGCTGGTGCCGGAGATCAACCTCACGCCGCAGCTCGCGCAGCGCATCGCCGACGCGTTGCCCGGCAAGCGCGCCGTCACGCTGCACAGCCGACTCGCGGCCGGAGAGCGCCGCCGCAACTGGCGGCTCGCCGCGTCGGGCGAGGCCGACCTCGTGCTCGGAACGCGGCTCGCGGTGTTCGCGCCGATGCCGCGGCTCGGTCTCATCGTCGTCGACGAGGAGCATGACCCGTCGTTCAAGCAGCAGGACGGCGTCCGCTATCACGGCCGCGACGTCGCGATCTGGCGCGCGCGGCAGCGCGGCGCGTCCGTGGTGCTGGGCAGCGCGACGCCGTCGCTCGAGTCCCTGCTGCAGGCCGAGCGCGGGCGGTACCGCTGGCTGCGGCTGACCGAGCGCGCGATCGCGCCGGCGGGCCTGCCCTCATGTCATTTCGTGTCCGACAAGGCGCCCGGCACCATCGAAGGGATCAGCGCGCCGCTCATCAAAGCCATCGAGGCGCGGCTTGCGCGCGGCGAGCAGTCGCTGCTCTTCGTCAATCGCCGCGGCTTCGCGCCATCGCTCCTGTGCGCAGGCTGCGGCTGGCAGGCCTCGTGCCAGCGGTGCACCGCGCGACTCGTCGTGCATCGCGAAGACCGTCTGCTGCGCTGTCATCACTGCGGCCACGCGGAGCGACTGCCCCGCGCATGCCCCGACTGCGGCAACGTCGATCTCCTGCCGCTCGGGCACGGCACGCAGCGGCTCGAGCGCGCGCTGACGGACCGATTTCCCGCGGCGAGAATCGCCCGCATCGACCGCGACAGCACGCAGAGAAAGGGCGCGTTCGCCGGCTTCAGGGAGCAGGTCGAAGCGGGCTCGCTCGACATCCTCGTCGGAACCCAGATGCTGGCGAAGGGCCACGATTTCCCGCGCCTGACTCTGGTCGGCGTCGTCGGTGCGGACAATGCGCTCTTCAGCGCGGATTTCCGCGCCACGGAGCGCCTTGCCGCGCTGCTCTTCCAGGTCGCGGGGCGCGCAGGCCGCGCGGCGCTGCCGGGCGAGGTCATCGTGCAGACCGACTTCGCGGCGCACGCCGTCTATCGCGCGCTTGCCGCACAGGATTACGAGCGGTTCGCAGCTACGCTGTTCGCCGAGCGGCGCGCCGCAGGATTGCCGCCGTTCACGCACCTTGCGCTGCTGGCCGCGGAAGCGCCGCGGCGCGCGGCGATCGACGCATTCCTTGCCGCAGCGCACGAGGCGGGCCGCGCGTTGGCGCGCGCCGGGCATCGCGCGGTCGAGGTGTTTCCGCCGGTGCCCGCGGCGATGGCACGACGCGCAGGCGTCGAGCGCGCGCAGGTCGTAGCGCAGAGCGAGGATCGCGGTGCGCTGCAGCGCTTCCTGCCGCACTGGCGGCGCGCGATCGCCGCGATCCCCGGGCGCCAGGTCCGATGGGCGCTCGACGTCGATCCGCTGGGATTCGCATGATGGTGCCGCGAGCGCCGCTGCGAACGGATCGCTTTGGGCGCGGGCTGCCGGGACGAGAGGGCGTCTGCAGCCGCAGGCTATAATTCGCGCTGACCGCGAACTCGCGCGTCGCGTGATGCGACGGCCGGTTCGCGGTTTCGTTGCCCACCTCGCGCAGCCACCTCAATTTCCTCGATGACCGACATTCGCACCCGCCTCGAATCCTGGCTCGCGCAGGGTCTTGCCGCGATCGCGCCCGAGCAGAAGGCCGCGCCGATCGTGGTCGACCGTCCGAAGCTCTCGGCGCATGGCGATTACGCGACCAACGTCGCGCTCCAGCATGCGAAGGCCATGCGGCGAAATCCGCGCGAGTTCGCGCAGGCGCTGACGGCCGCCCTTCCTGCATCCGAGCTCGTCGCGCGCACCGAGATCGCAGGGGCCGGATTCATCAACATCTTTCTCACGCCCGCGGCGCGGCAGGCGGTGGTGCCTCGGATCCTCGCCGAACGCGACCGCTACGGCAGGAGCGATTCGCGGCGCGGCGAGCGCGTGATGGTCGAGTTCGTGTCCGCCAATCCGACCGGCCCGCTTCACGTCGGCCACGGCAGGCAGGCGGCGCTGGGCGACGCGATCGCCAATCTGCTGCAATGGCAGGGTGCCGACGTGACGCGCGAGTATTACTACAACGACGCCGGCGCCCAGATCCAGAATCTCGCCGTGTCGGTGCGCGCGAGGGCGCAGGAGCTCCTCGGGGAGCACGCGACGTTTCCGGAGGACGGCTACCGCGGCGAATACATTCGCGAGCTCGCGCAGCGTTTTCTCGACGAGGTCGGGCACGACCTCGGCGACATCGAGGTGATACGCCACTTCGCGGTCGCGGAGCTGCGCAAGGAGCAGGATGCCGACCTCATGGCATTCGGCGTCCGCTTCGACAACTATTATCTCGAGAGCTCGCTCTATTCCGACGGCAGGGTCGACGCGACGGTGGCGCGCCTCGCCGCATCGGGCCGCACATACGACCAGGAAGGCGCGCTGTGGCTCAAGACGACCGACTACGGCGACGACAAGGACCGCGTGATGCGCAAGTCCGACGGCGCCTACACGTATTTCGTGCCGGACGTCGCCTATCACGTCACCAAGTGGGAGCGCGGATTCGCGCAGGCGATCAACGTGCAGGGCTCGGACCATCACGGCACCATGATGCGCGTGCGCGCCGGACTGCAGGCGATGGACATGGGGATTCCGCCGGGCTATCCCGATTACGTGGTGCACAAGATGGTCACGGTGATGAAGGGCGGCGAGGAGGTCAAGATTTCGAAGCGCGCCGGCAGCTACGTGACGCTGCGCGAGCTGATCGACGAAGCCGGCCGCGACGCGGTGCGGTTCTTCCTGGTGTCGCGCAAGGCCGAGGCGGAATTCACGTTCGACATCGATCTCGCCCGCTCGCAATCGGAGGAGAACCCGGTCTACTACGTGCAGTACGCGCACGCGCGCGTCGCGTCGGTGATGCGGCAGGCCGGCCTGTCGATCGCGCGCGGCGTCGCCGAGTCGGCTGAAGCCGACCTCGCGCCGCTCGAGAGTCCCTACGAGGACGCGCTGCTGCGCCGGCTCGCGGACCTGCCGGGCGAGCTTGCGCTGGCGGCGCGCGACCTTGCTCCGCATCTCGTGGTCTTCTATCTCAAGGATTTGGCCGCGGAGTTCCATAGTTACTATAATGCGGAGCGTTTCCTCGTCGACGACCCGCGCCTGCGCAAGGCCCGCCTCGCGCTCGTCTCCGCCGTGGGCCAGGCATTGCGCAACGGGCTGGCCGTGCTCGGCCTCTCCGCGCCGGAACAGATGTAAGACCGATTCACGCACCGCTTACAGACAACGATGACCTCCCGAATCCCCGCTCGCAGGAATGCCGCGCCGACACGCGCGAGACCGTCGCGGCGGACCGGGGCAGGCGGGACGCTCATCGGCGTGTTCATCGGGATCGTGGTGGGCTTAGGCCTTGCCGCTGCCGTCGCCTTCTACGTGATGAAGTCCGGAAATCCGTATCAGGCGACGCCGGCGTCGCGCGAGCCGGCGAGGGATCTCACGAAATCGGGCAAGCCGGATTCGGCCGCGTCCGACAAGTCACGATTCGATTTCTACAAGATCTTGCCGGGCGCCGAAGAGCCCAAGGTGCAGGGCAAGGCTCCGGAGCGGCCGACGCAGGACAAGGCGACCGTCGAGCGCGCGGCCGCTCCGCCCGACAAGGCGGAGAAGGCTCCGAAGCAGGAAACGCGCAGCGCGCCCGAGCCGTCGGTGCGTGTCGCGAAGGCGAGCGACCGATTTTGGCTGCAGACCGGATCGTTCGCGAACGAATCCGATGCCGAGGACCTGAAGGCACGCCTCGCGCTCGCCGGGTGGGAGGCGGTCGTGCAATCAGCGGCGGTCGCCGACAAGGGAACGCGGTATCGCGTAAGGCTCGGCCCCTTCGACAACACGGACGAGCTCAATCGCATCAAGAGCGAACTCGGCAAGCGCGGCTTCGACGCCGCCGTGATCAAGTATTGAGATGACGAGCGGCGCGGCGCGCGCGGAACTCCGCGGTGCGCCGACGGACCAATCGACGACCGTTCCGGCATCGCACTTCGACAAACGCACGATGGAGGCACCAACGATGAATCGCATTCGCACCTGGATCAAGCTCCTGCTGCCGCTCGCGGCATTGGTCGTCGCGGTCGCGGCGCCGGCGCAGGCGCCGCAGGAGGGCAAGCAGTATCTGCGCCTGACGACGCCGCAGCCGGTCGAGACGGGAAAGAAGATCGAGGTGCTCGAATTCTTCTCCTACGGCTGTCCGCATTGCGGCGACTTCGAGCCCATGCTGCAAGCCTGGCTCAAGACCGCACCCCCCGACGTTCAGCTGCGGCGCGTTCCGGTGACGTTCCAGGATCGCTGGATACCCATGGCCAAGGAGTACTTCACGCTCGAGGCGCTGGGCGAGGATACGCGCCTCTCGCCGGAGCTCTTCGTCGCGATCCACAAGAACGGCCTGCCCGCGTGGCAGGAGAAGGCGTTCTTCGACTGGGCGCAGAGCAAGGGGCTCGATCGCAAGAAGGTCGAGGACATGTACAACTCGTTCGCGATCGCCGGCAAGGTGAATCGCGCCCGCTCGCAGGCGCAGGCCTACAACGTGCAATCGGTTCCGCTCATCATCGTCGATGGCAAGTATCTGGTGAGCGGCGAGACGACCGGATCGAACGCCGGCATGCTGCCGGTGATCGACGCGGTGATCGTGAAGGCGCGCGCCGAGCGCCCCAAGAGCTGACGCCCCGGCACGCGGCGCGCAGGCTTCTTGACGTCTGCGCCGGCGAGCGCTGCGATGCCCTCCGCGAACGTCTTCATCACCGGCGCCAACAGCGGCATCGGTGCCGCGCTCGCGCGCCACTACGCTGCCGCCGGCGCGACGCTGGGATTGTTCGCGCGGCGTGAAGCGGCGCTGGCCGAGCTCGCCGCGACGCTTCCGCAGGGAAAGGTCGCGATCTACGCGGGCGACGTCCGCGACCGTGCGGCGCTCGAGCGCGCCGCGGCCGATTTCGTGGCGCGCTTCGGGCCGCCCGACGTGGTCATCGCCAATGCGGGCATCTCGCGCGGCACCGTCACGGGCGAGCGCGAAGACCTCGACGACTTCGCCGCGGTGTTCGACACCAACGTGCTCGGCATCGTGCACACGTTCCACGCGTTTCTCGCGCCGATGCGGGAGCGGCGCGACGGCGCGCTTCGTCGGGATCGCGAGCGTCGCCGGATTCCGCGGGCTTCCCGGCTCGGGCGCGTACAGCGCGTCGAAGGCCGCGGCGATCACCTATCTCGAGAGCCTTCGCGTGGAGCTGCGCGGCAGCGGAATCGCGGTCGTCACCGTCTGTCCCGGCTACATCGCGACGCCGATGACCGCGCACAATCCGTATCCGATGCCGTTCCTGATGCGTCCGGAAAAGGCGGCGCGCCTCATCGCGCGCGCGATTCTGCGGCGCAGGCGCTTCTACGTGCTGCCGTGGCAGATGGCGCTCGCGGGCGGCGTGCTGCGCTGCCTGCCGCGGCCGCTGTACGACGCGGTGTTCGCGCGGGCGCCGCGCAAGCCGCGCCGCGCCGGCTGAGCGCGTCGCTCGCAAACGACTCCGGAAATGAAATGGGGCCGCGAACTCGCGGCCCCGGATCGCTGCGGCGTGCGCGCTTACAGCGGCGCGCGAAGGCCCAGCGTCACCGCCCAGTAGTCGCCGTCGCTCTTTCCCGCGGAGGCGGTTCCATACAGGTAGACCGCGACCTTGCCGACGTCGGTGCTCGCGCCGAAATTGAACAGCGCCCAGCTGTTGTCCGGCTGGTAGGCGGGCAGCGAGAAGCTTCCGCCCATTCCGACGACGCTCGCCGACACGCTGCGCTCGTCCGCCTTCGAGTCGTATTCCCACGACACGCGGCCGAACGGACGGATGCCGTTGACGTTGCCCGAGACCTGCCAGCCGAGGCTCGTCAGGAACTGCTTGCGCTCCTGCTGATCGAACGCCATCGTCGTGCTTGCCGAGCCGTTTTCCTGGAACGAATGGACGACGACGTCGTCGTAGGTGAATTTCGCCCACGGGCCGTGCACCCAGTTGTTGTCGTACCTGAACCAGTATCCGCCGAGCACGCGGGCGACCGTCTGGTACCCGTTGGCCGATCCCGTTTCGGTGCGCGTCTGCGCGCCGAGCTGGATCGTGCGCGTGATGCTCGTGTAATCGAGGCTGCCGGCGCCCAGCGTCGCGCCGACGTACCAGTTGTCCTCGCCGTAGCCGAGATACATCGTCCCCATGTAGTCGTTGAGCTTGTAGTCGGCCGAGCTGAGGTTGCCCTTGTCCTGCGTGTAGCCGAACTGCAGGCCGAAGAGCAGCCGATCGGAGAGCTTCATGTCGCCGCCGATCGAGATCGTGTTGAGATCGGCGCTGCCGCTGTAGAACCCGCTCGAGTAATCGGGATTCGCGTAGTCGTACGCGGCCCAGGCCTCGATCTTGTTGGTCGGGCGCGACGCGTTGATCGCGGAGGCCATCCGGCCGTCCAGCACGCGCCAGTTCGCCTGCTCGACGTCGAGCGGCGTCTCGGCCAGCACCGCGACCTGCTGCGGCGCGGCGAGCACCGACTCGGTGTATTGCGCGACGACCGCACCCATTGCCGTCGTCGGATGCACGCCGTCCGCGAAGACGTAGGTCTGCGCCGCGTTCGGCGTGACCAGATTTGCGGGGGTGCAGAGGAGTGACGGGTCGTACCACAGGCTGGAGCCGTGGCGTTGGTGAATCCGTAGGCACCGGGACTCGCGATCACTTCGTTCAGGAGTCCATATGTATTCAACCGGATCACGTTGAGATTGCGCCGCGTTGAGTCCCGCCGTCACCGTGCTGTTGTAAAGGTCCGTGACCTGCGTGATCAGCGAGCCCGCGCCCGAGCCCACGCCATACGGCGTCTTGCCGATGTCCGGAACGTTCGAGACGAGGATGTACTGCGCACCGGCAGCATTGAGGCTCGCGACCTGCTGCACGATTTGCGTGGCGGCGAGCGACGACATTCGCCTGCAGCTGCGTTCGATTGATCAGCCCGGCCTGCAGCCCGCCGAGCTGCGAGAAGATGTCGTTCGCGCCGCCCTGGATCGAATACAGCGCGTGCGGATCGGGCGCGCCCTTGGAAAGAAACTGAGTGACCTGCGTCGAGATCGGAACCGCGCCATCGATCGGCGGCGATCTGGCGGGTAGCCGGCAGCTCGCGTCACGCGCGCGCCGCCGTACGCGTAGTCGTTGCCGCCCTGGTTTGCCGGCGTCGCGGTGAATCCGTACACGTTCGCGACCAGCGACGGCCACAGCGGACCGGGATTCGTCGTGAACAACCCCGTGCCCGGCGGCAGCACCGGCTTGTACGAGCCTTCGTCGGAAAGGCTGTCGCCGAAGAAAAAGGCACCGGTGAATTGCGCGGCGGCGGGTGCCGAGACGGCGAGCATGATGGCGCCGGCGAGCAGAGAGTGTTTGAACTTTGACATTCGAATCTCCTCACGTGGTGTCGGGGCTCGCGGGCCGGTCCGCCCGCGAGAGCCCGAAACAACTGTCCATTTTACGGGAAAATGGTTCCGCGGGCGCGGAATGCGCCGGCCGCGGGACTGTTCGGCACGGGGAGGTCAACCGGCGAGCGGCGCGGGCCGTTCTTGGCCAAACGAGGAGATCGCGTGAAAGGATTTGCATTCGCATCCCGCCCGATCGACGGCCTTCGCCGACTGTCGCCCGTCGCGGCGTTGGCGATGCTGCTGATCGCGGCCGCAATTCCGGCGCATGCGCAGTCGGACGACGAATTGCCGACCCGCGTCGGGCGCATCGCCGAATCTTCCGGCGACATCTTTCTCGCGCCGGAAGATCGCGCAAACGAATGGATTCCCGTCGGGCTCAATTATCCGGTCACGTCGGGTGACAACCTCTGGGTGGGCGGCGACGGCCGCGCCGAAGTCGATTACGGCGGCGGCCAGTTCCGGCTCGGCGGCGACACCAATCTCAACGTGTCGCGGCTGGACGAGCGGCAGCTCGCGCTGTTCATCGCGCAGGGCAGGCTCGTCGTGCGCGTGCGCACACTCGGTCGCGGGCGAGTCGGCGCGGGTCGACACGCCGAATGCCCAGGTGCAGCTCATGCGGCCGGGGCTCTACCGGATCGACGTGCCACCCGATCGCGCGATGACGACGGTGTCGGTGCGCGAGGGCGAGGCGCAAGTCGCCTATGCGGGCGGGGTCCAGCAGGCGCTGCCGGGGCAGTCGGTATATCTCGCCGGTGCCGAGCCCGCTTCCCCGGACGTCAGAAATGCGATCGCGCGCGATGCATTCGACGCGTGGAGCGGCAATCGCGACCGGTATTACGAAGGCGGCACCGCCGCGGAATATGTCTCGCCGGAAATGGTGGGATACGCCGAGCTCGATCATTTCGGCAGCTGGGAGAACTATCCCGAGTACGGAAACGTCTGGTTCCCGGCAGGGGTCGCGCCGGGATGGGCGCCTTACAGCGACGGCTACTGGACGAGCGTCGGCGGATGGGGCAACACGTGGGTCGATGCGGCGCCGTGGGGTTACGCGCCGTTCCATTACGGACGCTGGGTCTCGTTCGGGCGGCGGTGGGGATGGTGTCCCGGACGCGTGTCGGCGCATCCGGCGTGGGCTCCGGCGCTCGTCGCCTGGTACGGCGGAGCGGATTGGGGTGCGTCGCTTGGAGACGGCGGGCCGGTGTACGGCTGGGTTCCGCTGGGCTGGCGCGAGCCCTATCGACCTTCGTGGCGGGGATGCGGCGAGCGCTGCTGGAATCGCTACAACCGGCCGTACGCCGTCGTGGTTCCTTACGCGCAACGCCGCGCGGGTCCGGAGCAGGGCCATGTCAATGCCAACGTCCCCGGCGCGATCAGCGCGGTGCCCGGGGCAACGCTCGCGCAGAGGAAGCCGGTGGCGCCGAACCGCATCGCGCTGCCGCCGCGTGCGGTGAGCGCGGCGCCGCTGCTGGCCGATGCACCGTCCATGCGCATTGGGCCGACCGACATTGCCGCGGCGCGTCCTGCTGCACGCGCATTGCCGGCTCCGGCATCGACGCTGCGGCCTGCTTCGCCGGCGGGACGCATGGGCGTCGCGCCCGGAGCCCTTCCGGCGCGCGCACAAACGGAGGCGCCGCCGCAACCGCAGGATTCGCGCGCGCGAAACCCCGCCAACGCGGGCGTTCCGATTGCGCCGGCCCGCGCGGGAAATGTCGCTCCGGTGAGCCCGGGGCGTTCCGCCGTCGTTCCCGCGTCCGCGCCGGCGCCGTCGCGAGAAGCCGGCGCGAATCCCAACGCGCCCGCCGTCTTGCCGGATGGACGCTTGACGACGCGAACCGAGCCCGTGCGCGCGGTCCCGGCGCCTCAGGCGGCGCAGCCGGGAGTCAATGCCGGCGTGCCGATTCCGCCGGCGCGCAGCGTTCCGGTCCCGCAGTCGTCGTCAGGCGCTGGCGTGCCGATGCCGGCGCCGAGGATCGAGCCCGCGCGCAGCGTTCCGGTGCCGCAATCCCTGCCGGCACCGAGCGCCGCGGCTCCCATGCTGCCGCCGCGCGCCGTCGCTCCCCAGGCGCCCGCGCAGGCTGCAGACACCGGCGCCGCCGGCGCAGGGTGGCGTGCCGGCGCAGGCCGAGGGCCGCGCTGCTCCGGCGCAGCATCCGAAGGAGACCAAGGAGGCGCCAGCGCCCGCCGGCACGAGCGTCACGCCTGGCGCTCCGAAATGATCGGCCTGCGAAATGCAAGACGCCGGGAATTCCCGGCGTCTTGATGTCTGAAGCGAGGAAGGAACGCTAGTTCGCGAGCAGCGCGAGTCGCTTCCCGCCGTCGACCAGCTTCACGCGGTCGTTCTCGTGGACCGTCGGCTGATTGGAGTAGGTGAAGGTGCGGACGTTGCCGGCGTCCATCTTGATCGTCACCGCCCAGTAACCGGTCGTGTTCTTCTTCTTCTCGACCTCGTTGCCGACGTAGGCGCCGCCGGCCGCGCCCGCGATCGTCGCGACGGTATTGCCGCGTCCGCTGCCGATCTGATGGCCGATCACGCCGCCGAGGACACCGCCCGCGACCATCCCGACGCCGCTGCTCTGGCCCTTCTGCTCGACATACTTGACGGTCTGGACGACGCCGCAGTCGTTGGCGCACGTGGTCTGCGCGACGGCGCCGGTCGCGAAGCGCGCCGAGCGCGAGCGCGGCGGAGAAGACGAAGGCGCGGGTAACAGGCGGGGTCATGGCGAACCTCCGTGAACGATCGATCCGGAAACTATAGCAAATGCGTCGACGCATTTCACGCCGGATCGGCGCGCACGCGCGCGTAGCTTCCCGGCGATGCCTCGATGACCTTGAGCTTGCCCTTGCCGGGCGCGCGCGCGGGAACCTCCTTGCCGAGGTACGGCTTGAGCCACGCGCTCCAGTCGTTCCACCACGAGCCCGGATGCTGCTTCGCGCTTGCGAACCAGTCGTCCGGCGCGTCGGGCAGTTTCTCGCCGGTCCAGTAGCAATACTTGTTCGCCGACGGCGGATTGATCATGCCGGCGATGTGCCCCGATCCCGACAACACGAACCGCGACTTGCCGTGCATCAGCTTCGGGCCGGAATAGGTCGCCTTCCACGGCGCGATGTGGTCCTCGATCGCGGACGCGAAATACGTCGGCACCGTGATCTTCGCGAGGTCGATCGGAACGCCGGCGAGCTTGATCCCGCCGGGCTTCTTCAGCAGGTTCTTCATGTACATGTTGCGCAGGTAGAAGCTGTGCATCGTCGCCGGCATCCGCGTCGAATCGACGTTCCAGTGCAGGAGATCGAATGGGAACGGGTCGCGTCCGAGCAGGTAGTTGTTGATGACGAACGACCAGATCAGGTCGTTGGAGCGCAGCATGTTGAACGTATTCGCCATCTCGCTGCCTTCGAGGATAGCCGCGCTCGTTCATCTTCTTCTCGAGCGATGCGACCTGCACCTCGTCGATGAACACCTCGAGCTCGCCGGTGCGGACGAAGTCCACCAGCGCGGCCATGAACGTCGCGCTGACGATGCGCTTGTCCTTCTTCGCGGCCATGTAGGCGAGTGCTGCCGCGAGCAGCGTGCCGCCCAGGCAGTACCCGAGCGCGTTGACCTCCGTTTCGCCGGTCGCCTTCTCGATGGCGTCGAGCGCCGCGAGCGGTCCCTCGACCAGGTAGTCCTCGAAGTCCTTGTGCGCGAGCTCGGCGTCCGGGTTGACCCACGACATCACGAACGTCGTGATGCCCTGGTCCACCGCCCACTTCACCATCGAGTTCTTCTCGCGCAGGTCGAGGATGTAGTACTTGTTGATCCACGGCGGCATGATCAGGAGCGGCCTCTTGTGCACCTTGGCGGTCGAGGGCTCGTACTGGATCAGCTGCATCAGCTCGTTCTGGTAGACGACCTTGCCCGGCGTGGTCGCGATGTTGACGCCGAGCTCGAACGCCTTGGTGTCGGTCATCGAGATCTTGAGCTGGCCGCCGCCGCGCTCGATGTCGTCCAGCAGGTTGTGCAGCCCCCGCACGAGATTCTGGCCGCCGCTCGTGATCGTCTCGCGGAACACCTCCGGGTTCGTCAGCGCGAAATTCGACGGCGCGAGCGCATCGATGTACTGGCGCGTGAAGAAATCGACCTTCTTCCTCGTGCCGTCGTCGAGGCCCTCGACGTTGGCGACGGCGTCGTGCAGCCAGTGCGCGGTGATGAGGTAGCCCTGCTTCACGTAGTCGAACAGGAAGTGCTGCTCCCAGTCCTCGTGCTTGAACCGCTTGTCACCCTTCGCCGGCTCCGCCACCGGGTCGGCGGGCGCACCCAGCATCCGCATCGTCGACGACTGCCACAGGTTCATGTAGCGCCACCACAGGTTCATCTGCGATTCGGCCATCCGATAGGGATTGGCGAGCATCTTCGCGGCGAGCTCCATGAACGCCTTGCCGATGCCGAGCTCGTCGGACAGCATCGAGCCGCCGCCACCCGCGTGACGGGTCGCGAAATCGCCCATCAGCTTCGCGCTCTTCTCGGCGGCTGCGGCGAGCGACTCGGCCAGTGCGACCGGGTCGTAGCCTGGCGCCGGACTCGCGGCGGCACTGACAGTCTTGGCGGTGGCGGACATTGCTGCTCTCCCTTGAGGTGAAATGCGTTCAGTGATGCGGCGGCGCGAAGCGGATCGCGCCGTCTGCGGCCACGCGCCGGTCGAGCCGGCGCGCGTGCCAGAGAAAATTGAGGTGCGCGATGGCCTCGCCCATCGCGAAGAAGCGCTGCTGCAGGTCGAGCTCGCGCCGGAACAGCACCGGGACAAGATCCGCCGCCGACAGCGGCGCTGCGGCCGCGGCGACCGCCGCGGCGAGCTCGGCGAGCCGCGCGTCGTGGTGCGCACGGAGCTGCGCGACACGAACGGCGATGCCGCGAAACGGCAGTCCGTGCGACGGCAGCACGAGCGTGTCCGGCGGAAGGCTCTCGAACGCCGCGAGCGAATCGAGGAAGCGCGCCAGCGGATTGCCGTCCGGATCCACCGCCCAGACGGCGACGTTGGTGCTGATCTTCGGCAGCAGCATGTCGCCCGAGATCAGCAGCGCGCCCTCGGACGAGTGGAGAGACGCGTGCTCGGGCGAATGGCCATGGCCCTCGAGGATCCGCCACGACGCGCCGCCCGCGACGACGAGATCGCCGTCGAGCAGCCGATCGAACGTCTGCGGCAGCTCCGGCACGCCGCGGCGGTACCGGTTGCCGCGCGCCGCGAGCGCCGTCATGTGCTCGCTCGTCATGCCGTGGCGGCGAAAGAGCTCGATCGTCGCGGCGACCGCGTGGCCGCTGTGCTCGCCGGCGATCGCGTGCGCCGTCAGGAATTCCGCGTGGGTCATCGCCACCGGCGCGCCGAAGCGGCTCGCGAGCCAGGCGGCGTTCCCGATGTGATCGGGATGGCAATGCGTCGCGATGATGCGCTGGATCGGCTTGCCCGCGAGCGTTGTGGCGAAATGCCGCTGCCACAGCTCGCGCGTCACCGAGTCCCCGAAGCCGCAGTCGACGAGCGTGCAGCCGTCGCCTTCGTCGTGCAGCCAGAGATTGATGTGGTCGAGCGCGAACGGCAACGGCATGCGCAGCCACGCGAGCCGTGGCGCGACCGCGATCGTTTCCCCGGGCGCCGGGGGGCCGGCGAAAGGGTAGTCGAGCACGGCGGGCATCGCGGCGGTCATCGGCGTGGCGCAAGCGCAGGCAGAAACAGGATTCGCACGACGCGGCGAACGCGCGTTGTGCAACGCAACATAATCGACGATGTGGCGAAGGCTGTCAAGGCGTTATGGTATCTTGACGTACTGCAGTTTCCGCTTCGAATTTCCCTTCCTGCTTGACGCCCGATGCCCGTCGCAAACGCACCGCCCGCCCACGCCAAACGGGGCCAGAACTCGTCCTCCGGCAGCCGGCGCGGCGTCGAGCGAAGCGGGCCGACCTTCTCGATCTCGGCGCTGGCCCAGGAGTTCGCGCTGACGACCCGCGCCATCCGCTTCTACGAGGACGAGGGGCTGCTCTCGCCGCTGCGGCGCGGGCAGACCCGCGTCTACGGCGAGCGCGAGCGCACCCGCATCAAGCTGATCCTGCGCGGCAAGCGCCTCGGGCTCTCGCTGTCGGAGATCCGGGAATTGTTCGATCTCTACGCGGCGACGGGGAGCGAGCGGACGCAGCTCGCCAAGTTCCTTCCGATGCTCGCCGAACGGCGCGCCATGCTGCTGCAGCAGCGGGAGGACATCGACGCGGTCCTGGCCGAGATCGCCGTGCTGGAGCGGGACTGCCGCCGGCGGCTCTCGCCGGACGGCGCGTCGGCGCCGCGGGCGTTGCGCGCGCCGGGCAGACGCTGATCCGGCATTCGCCCTTCAGCGGCCAAGGTTGACGTTTACGTAAACGGCACGTAGAGTTTCCATCCCCTTTTCGACACTGCCGCGCCGGATTCGCCGTGCCCGACCTCTCCTCACCTCGCCCCGCGGCCGCCGCGCCCTGGCAGCCGAAGGACCCGGACTATGCCGGCCGCGTCCGCGCGAGCTTCGCGCGGCAGGGCGCGATGCGCACGCTCGGCGCCGAGCTGCTCGACGTGGCGCCCGGCTACTGCGCGATCGCGCTCGTGCCGCGGCCCGAGGTCGCGCAGCAGCACGGCTACGTTCACGCGGGCGTGGTCGCCGCGATCGTCGATTCCGCGGGCGGCTATGCGGGATTCACGCTGTTTCCGGCCGACGCCTCGGTGCTGACCGTCGAGTACAAGCTCAACCTGATGAATCCCGCGCGGGGCGAGCGCATCGTGGCCGAAGGCTTCGTCGTGAAGCCCGGGAAAACGCTCGCGATCACGCGCGGCGAAGTGTATGCGGAAAGCGGCGGCGCGCGCACGCTGGTCGCGATCATGCAGCAGACACTGATGGTGATGCACGGCAAAGCGGACGCGTGAGCGGAAGCGATGCGCAAGGGGTGCCACGGATGCTGAGCTACCCGACACTGGACTTCCATCTCGGCGAGACGGTCGACATGCTGCGGGCCGCCGTCGCGGCCTTCGCCGCCGACGAGATCGCGCCGCGCGCCACCGAGATCGACCGCGCCAACCTGTTTCCCGCCGACCTCTGGCGAAAGATGGGCGACCTCGGTCTGCTCGGGATCACGGTCGAGGAAGCGTACGGCGGAACGGCGATGGGCTATCTCGCCCACATCGTCGCGATGGAAGAGGTGAGCCGCGCCTCGGCCGCGGTCGGGCTCTCCTATGGCGCGCACTCGAATCTCTGCGTCAACCAGATCCGGCGCAACGCGAGCGAAGCGCAGAAGCGGAAGTACCTGCCGAAGCTCGTCTCCGGCGAGCACGTCGGCGCGCTCGCGATGAGCGAGCCGGGCGCAGGGTCCGATGTCGTGGCGATGCGGCTGCGCGCCGACCGGCGCGGCGACCGGTACGTGCTCAACGGCAGCAAGATGTGGATCACCAACGGCCCCGACGCCGACACGCTGGTCGTCTACGCGAAGACCGACGCCGACGCCGGACCGCGCGGGATCAGCGCCTTCATCGTCGAGAAAGGAATGAAGGGCTTCACCACCGCACAGAAGCTCGACAAGCTCGGCATGCGCGGCTCGAACACCTGCGAGCTCGTGTTCGAGGACTGCGAGGTTCCGGCCGAGAACGTGATGGGCGCCGAGGGGCACGGCGTCAACATCCTGATGAGCGGGCTCGACTACGAGCGCGCCGTGCTGGCCGGCGGTCCGCTCGGCATCATGGCTGCGTGCCTCGACGTCGTGCTCCCCTACGTGCACGAGCGCTCGCAGTTCGGCCAGCCGATCGGCGAGTTCCAGCTGATGCAGGGCAAGCTCGCCGACATGTACACGACGATGAACGCGGCGCGCGCCTACGTCTACGCGGTGGGCGGCGCGTGCGACCGCGGCGAGACCACGCGCAAGGACGCCGCGGGCGCGATCCTCTTCGCGTCGGAGCGCGCGACGTGGATGGCGGGCGAGGCGATCCAGGCGCTCGGCGGCAATGGCTACGTCAACGAGTACGCGACGGGCCGGCTCTGGCGCGACGCGAAGCTCTACGAGATCGGCGCGGGCACGTCGGAAATCCGGCGCATGCTGATCGGCCGCGAGCTCTTCAACGAGAGCAAATGACATGGCGCTCGCGTTGAAGCCGTCGTGCGAGAAATGCGCGGCGCCGCTGCCGGCGGATGCCGCAAACGCGCGCATCTGCAGCTTCGAATGCACGTTCTGCGCGACATGCGCCGACGCGATGCGCGGCATCTGCCCCAATTGCGGCGGCGAGCTGCATGCCGCGGCCGCGCCGTGTGGCGCGGGCCGCCGCGACCGGCGCCTGAAGTCATCGAGGAAGGAAGCGAATCATGTTGAACGATCCGATTGTCATCGTCGGTGCGGCCAGGACGCCGATGGGCGGATTTATGGGCGATTTCGCAACGCTCGCTGCGAGCGAGCTTGGCGCCGTCGCGATCCGCGCGGCCGTCGAGCGCGCGGGATTGAAGCCCGCCGACATCGAGGAAGTCATCATGGGCAACGTGCTGCCGGCGGGTCAGGGGCAGGCGCCCGCGCGGCAGGCCTCGCTCAAGGCGGGCCTTCCGCTGTCGACGGGCTGCACGACGGTCAACAAGATGTGCGGCTCGGCGATGAAGGCGGCGATGCTCGCGCACGACCTCATCGCCGCCGGGACGAACGAGATCATGGTCGCGGGCGGCATGGAGTCGATGTCCAACGCGCCGTATCTGATGCCGAAGGCGCGCTCGGGTTACCGGATGGGACACCAGACGGTCTACGACCACATGTTCCTGGACGGCCTCGAGGACGCGTACGACAAGGGACGGCTGATGGGCACGTTCGCCGAGGACTGCGCGGCGAAGTTCAGCTTCACGCGCGAGGCGCAGGACGCGTTCGCGCTGGCGTCGCTGTCGCGCGCGCTCGCCGCCAACAACGACGGCACGTTCGCCTGGGAGATCGCCCCGGTCACCGTCGCCGGCAAGAAGGGCGATGTCGTCGTCGACCACGACGAGCAGCCGGCGAAGGCCGCGCCCGCGAAGATCCCGACGCTGAAGCCCGCCTTCCGCAAGGACGGGACCGTCACGGCGGCCAATTCGAGCTCGATCTCCGACGGCGCCGCGGCGCTGGTGCTGATGCGCCGCTCGACCGCCGAGAAGCGCGGGCTCGTGCCGCTCGCCGTCATCGTCGGCCACGCGACGCATGCGCAGGAGCCGGGCTGGTTCACGACGGCGCCGGTCGGCGCGATCGAGAAGCTCTATGCGAAGACCGGCTGGACGACGAAGAGCGTCGATCTTTTCGAGATCAACGAGGCGTTCGCCGTCGTGACGATGGCGGCGATGCACGATCACGGCATCGCGCACGAGAATGTCAACGTCCACGGCGGCGCGTGCGCGCTGGGGCACCCGATCGGCGCGTCGGGCGCGCGCATCCTCGTCACGCTGATCGGCGCGCTGCGCAAGCACGGCAGGAAGCGCGGCGTCGCCGCGCTGTGCATTGGCGGCGGCGAGGCGACGGCGATGGCGGTGGAGCTCGTCTAGTGGCGCCGGCGCAGGACGCGATGACCGCACCCGCGGAGCACGTGCCCCCCGCCGAAGGCGGCACGGGGCTTGCGTTCCCGATCGTCGTGGGCTGCCCGCGCTCGGGCACCTCGCTCCTCGCCGTGATGCTGGACAGCCATCCGGAGATCGCGTTTCCGCCGGAGACCGCGTTCCTGAAGCACGTGGTGACGCTCTCCGGCGATATGGAGGCGCAGCGCCGCCGCTTCGTCGACGTCGTGACGGCGGACCGCACGCCGGTTTCGAACTGGTCGGACTTCGGCCTCGATCGCGGCGCCTTTGCCGCGCGCATCGCCGCGCTGTCGCCGTTTTCGGCCGGCGCGGGAACGCGCGAGTTCTACCGGATGTACGCGGAGAGTCAGGGGAAGCCGCGCTCCGGCGAGAAGACGCCGGACAACATCTTCGTGATGCGCGAGATCGCCGCATTGCTGCCGGAGGCGCATTTCATCCACGTGATCCGCGATCCAAGGGACACCGCGCTTTCGTGGCGGCGCACGTGGTTCGCGCCGAGCCAGGATTTCCGGGTGCTGGGGCAGGCCTGGCGGCACCATGTCGACGCCGGCCGGCAGGCGGGCGCCGCTGTGCCACACTACGTCGAAACGCGCTACGAGGACCTCGTGCTGCGCCCCGAGGCGACGCTCCCGCGGCTGTGCGATTTCCTCGGCATCGCGTACACGGGGGCGATGCTCGATTTCAGCGCACAGGGCGCGGCGCGCATCGCTCGCCTCAAGGGGCGGATGCACGTGAGCGGGCGGCTCGTCTCGCGAGAGGATCGCACGTCGATCCACGTCAATCTCGCGAAGCCGCGGCAGACCGAGCGGGTCGGCGTCTGGCGGCGCGAAATGAGCGCGGCCGACCGGATCGCCGTCGAGCAGGGGGCCGGGCCGCTGATGGCGGTACTCGGTTACGCCGCGGCGCAATGAACGCCGCCGCGCGACTTGTCCATCGAACGCGGCAGGGAGGTTTCGTGCTGAACCTGTTTCCGGATCCATTGCCGCGCGGCCCGTGCCGCGCCGGAGGTCGGCGATGATTCCGCTCGACAGCCTCGCGCTGTTCTCGATCGCCTGCGTGCTCCTGGCGCTGACGCCGGGCCCGAACCTGCTCTATCTCATCTCGCGCACGCTTTGCCAGGGCCGCGCTGCCGGCCTCGTCTCGCTCGCCGGGACGACGACGGGGTTCCTGTTCTACGCGATCGGCGCGGCGGTCGGGATCACCGCCGTGTTCGTCGCAATTCCGGTGCTCTACGACGTGCTCCGCTACGCCGGCGCTGCGTATCTGCTGTGGCTCGCGTGGGACAGCATCCGTCCGCACGGCAATGGCGGATTGTTCGCGCGGCGCGACCTGCCGCCGGTGGCGCCCGCGACGCTCTTCCGCACCGGGATCCTGACCAGCATCCTCAATCCGAAGGTCGCGCTCTTCTACCTCGCGCTCTTTCCGCAGTTCGTCGACCCGGCGCGCGGCAGCGTGCTCGCGCAATCGCTGATTCTCGCGGCGCTGCAGATCGCGATCGACGCGACGTGCGACCTGCTGTTCGTGCTGGCCGCGGCGCGCGCGGCGGACTGGCTCGCCGCGAGGCCGGTCTGGCTCGCCGTGCAGCGCTGGGTCCTGGGCGGCGTCTTCGGCGCGATCGCCGTCAAGCTCATGCTCGACTCACGGCGCTGACCGCATGTTGCTCAACGACACGCAGCAGCTCATCCGCGACACCGTGCGCGCGTTCGCCGCCGAGCGGCTCGCGCCGAATGCGGCGCGCTGGGACCGTGAGCATCACTTTCCGCGCGAGGAAATCGCGGCGCTGGGCGCGCTGGGCGCGCTCGGCGTCGTGATTCCCGACCGGTGGGGCGGCGCCGGGCTCGACTACGTCTCGCTCGCCGTCGCGCTGGAGGAAATCGCCGCCGGCGACGCGTCGACGTCCACGGTCGTCGGCGTGCAGAATTCCGTGGTCTGCGGCCCGATCAACGCCTTCGGGACCGACGCGCAGAAGGCGCAGTGGCTGCCCGCGCTCGCGCGCGGCGAGAAGCTCGGCTGCTTCTGCCTCACCGAGCCGCAGACGGGGTCGGACGCCGGCGCGATCGCCACCCGTGCCGTCGAGAGCGGCGGCCACTGGGTGCTGAACGGCGTCAAGCAGTTCATCACGACGGGCAAGAACGCCGACGTCGCCATCGTGTTCGCGGTGACCGACAAGGCGGCGGGCAAGCGCGGGATCTCCGCGTTCATCGTCGACACGAAGACGCCCGGCTACGTCGTCGCGCGCGTGGACGACAAGCTCGGGCAGCGCGCGTCGGACACCGCGCAGATCGTGTTCGAGGATTGCAAGGTACCCGCGGCCAATCTCCTCGGCCGGCCGGGCGAGGGCTACCGGATCGCGCTCGCGAACCTGGAGGCCGGGCGCATGGGCATCGGCGCGCAGGCGGTGGGCATCGCGCGCGCCGCGTTCGAGGCGGCGCTGCGTTACGCCGCCGAGCGCATCGCGTTCGGCAAGCCGATCGCCGAGCATCAGGCGGTCAATTTCAAGCTGGCCGACATGGCGACGCAGATCGAGGTCGCGCGGCAGATGGTCTGGCACGTCGCCTCGTTGCGCGACGCGGGTCTGCCGTGCCTCAAGGAAGCGTCGATGGCGAAGCTCTTCGCTTCGGAAATGGCCGAGCGCGTGTGCTCGGATGCGATCCAGATCCACGGCGGCGCGGGCTACGTGACCGACTTTCCGGTCGAACGCTATTATCGCGACGTGCGCGTGTGCCAGATTTACGAGGGCACCAGCGAAATCCAGCGGCTCGTCATCGGCCGCGCGCTCGTCGACTGACGGAAGCCGGAACGCCTCATGCCCGCGCCGATCGAGTTCCACTTCGACTTCTCGTCACCTTGCGGCCACCTCGCGTCGCGCCGGCTAGAGGTCGAGCGCTGGCTCACGACCGGAGGATTCTAGGGACAATGGCCGAATACACGCTGCACTGCTTCGCCCAATCCGGGAACGCGTACAAGCCGGCGCTCGCGCTCGAGCTCGCGGGCGCGGACTGGGAGCCCCGCTTCGTCGATTACTTCAACGGCGAGACGCGCACGCCCGAGTATCGCGCCGTCAACGTAATGGGCGAAGTGCCGGTGCTCGAGCATCGCGGCCGGATGCTCACGCAATCCGGCGTGATACTCGACTACATCGCCGAGACCGCCGGAGCGTTCGGCGCCGCCAATGCCGACGAGCGCCGCGAAATCCTGCGCTGGCTGCTCTGGGACAACCACAAGCTGACGAGCTACACGGCGACGTACCGCTTCATGCGGACGTTCACCAAGGATCCGGACCCCGCGGTGATGAAGGTGTTCCGCGCGCGGGCGGAGGGCGCGTGGAAGGTCCTCGACACCCATCTCGAAAGCCGCCTCTATCTCGTCTCCGACCGGCTCACGATCGCCGACCTGTCGGCGTGCGGCTACCTGTTCTGGCCCGAGGAGATCGGCGTCGACTGGGCGGAGTATCCGTCGATCGGCCGCTGGCTCGATCGCATCCGCTCCGAGCCGCGCTGGGTGCATCCTTACCAATTGATGCCGGGGCATCCGCGCCCCGGCGCCGGCTGACATGACCGTGCACGTCAATCTTCGGGATCGCGATCGCGGCTGCACGGCCGGGAGCCGTCGCTGATGGGCATTCACGACTTCGCGCTGTTCGTCGCGGCGGGGCTCATGCTCAATCTCACGCCGGGACCCGACATGGCCTACATCGTCGCGCGCGGCGCGAACGGCGGCTTCACCGCGGGCTTCGCCGCGACGATGGGGATCACCGCGGGATGCGTCGTGCACACGCTCGCGGCGGCGGCGGGATTGTCGGCGCTGCTCGCGACGTCCGCCGCGGCATTCAGCGTGGTGAAGTGGTGCGGCGCCGCCTATCTGCTGTATGCGGGGATCCGTCTCATCGCCGCCTGCCTCGCGTCCGGCGCCACGCAGCGGGCGGCGAATCCGCTGGCCGCCGCGCCGGCCACCCGGATCTTTCGCGAGGCCTTCGTCATCAACGTCTTCAATCCGAAGGTCGCGCTCTTCTTCCTCGCATTCCTGCCGCAATTCATCGACGCGTCGGCGCCTTCGAAGACGCTGGCCTTCATCGCGCTGGGCTGCGTGTTCAACTTCAACAGCCTGTTCGTCAACGTGCCGGTCGCCTGGCTTGCTGCGCGCGCCGGACGCGGAGCGCGCACGAGCGTCGCGGCGAGACGATGGCTCTCCGGAGCGGTCGGCGCGCTGTTCGTGGCGCTGGCGGTGCGGCTTGCGCTCGCGGAACGAACCTGAGCCCACGGAACGGACACGGATCATGGCCGTCATCGACACCCGGATCGACCCGCGCGACGAGACCTTCGCGAAGAATCACGACGCGATGGCGGCGCTGGTCGCCGACCTCAAGGCCAAGGTCGCGGAGGTCGAGCTGGGCGGCGGCGCGGAACCACGGGCGAAGCATGCCGCGCGCGGCAAGCTGCTCCCGCGCGATCGGGTGCGCGCGCTGATCGACGCGGGCACGCCGTTTCTCGAGTTCTCGCAGCTCGCGGCGTATGGCATGTACGACGACACGATCGCCTCCGCGGGCATCATCACCGGGATCGGCCGGGTCGGGGGCCGGGAGTGCGTGATCGTCTGCAACGACGCGACGGTCAAGGGCGGGACGTACTTTCCGCTGACCGTGAAGAAGCATCTCCGCGCGCAGGAGATCGCGCGCGAGAACAACCTGCCATGCATCTACCTCGTCGATTCGGGCGGGGCCAACCTGCCGAACCAGGTCGAGGTGTTTCCCGACCGCGAGCATTTCGGCCGCATCTTCTACAACCAGGCGACGATGTCGGCGCAGGGGATTCCGCAGATCGCCGTCGTGATGGGATCGTGCACCGCCGGCGGCGCCTATGTGCCGGCGATGTCGGACGAGTCGATCATCGTCAAGGACCAGGGAACGATCTTTCTCGGCGGACCGCCGCTCGTGAAGGCGGCGACGGGCGAGATCGTGACGGCGGAGGAGCTGGGCGGCGCCGACGTCCACACGCGGGTGTCGGGTGTGGCCGACCATTTCGCGCAGGACGACCACCATGCGCTGGCCATCGCGCGCCGCATCGTCGGCAACCTCAACCGGCCGAAGCGAATCGAGATGGAGATCGCGGAGCCGGTTCCGCCGAAATTCGCGCCGGAGGAGATCTACGGCGTCATCAACGCCGACATCCGCAAGCCCTACGACGTCCGCGAGGTGATCGCGCGGATCGTCGACGGCAGCGAATTCGACGAGTTCAAGGCTCGCTACGGCACGACGCTCGTCACCGGGTTCGCCCGCATCCATGGCTATCCGGCCGGGATCGTCGCGAACAACGGCATCCTGTTCTCGGAATCCGCGCTCAAAGGCGCGCATTTCATCGAGCTCTGCGCGCAGCGCCGCGTGCCGCTCGTCTTCCTGCAGAACATCACCGGATTCATGGTCGGGAAGAAGTACGAGGCGGGCGGCATCGCGCGCGACGGCGCCAAGATGGTGACCGCGGTTGCGTGCGCGCAAGTGCCCAAATTCACCGTGATCATCGGCGGCAGCTACGGCGCCGGCAACTACGGCATGTGCGGCCGCGCCTTCGGCCCGCGGTTCCTGTGGATGTGGCCGAACGCGCGCATCTCGGTGATGGGCGGCGAGCAGGCGGCGACGGTGCTGGCGACGGTGCGGCGCGACGCGATCGAGGCGAAGGGCGGATCGTGGAGCGCGGCCGACGAGGAGGCCTTCCGGGCGCCGATCCGCGAGCAATACGAGCGCGAGGGCCACCCGTATTACGCGAGCGCCCGCCTGTGGGACGACGGCGTCATCGACCCGGCGGACACCCGGCGCGTGCTGGGGCTCGCGATCTCGGCGTCGCTCAACCGGCCGATCGAGGCCACGAAATTCGGCGTTTTCCGGATGTGAGGTCACGCATGGCATCGGCAAAATCAGGACGCGGGGAGCGCGGGCGCGGGCAAGGGCACACCGAAGGCGGCGCGAGGCCCGGAGTCTGCCTTCAAGACGCTGACCCTCGAGATCAGGAACGGCGTCGCGCTCCTCGCGCTCGCGCGGCCCGAAGTGCACAACGCGTTCGACGAGACGTCGATCGCCGAATTGACGCATGCGCTCGTCGCGCTGGAGCGCGATGATGCGGTGCGCGCGGTCGTCCTGCTGGGGCACGGCAAGAGTTTCTGCGCCGGCGCCGATCTCAACTGGATGAAACGGATGGCGGGCTTCGGCGAGAAGGAGAATCTCGCCGACGCGATGGCGCTGGCGACGCTGCTGAAGACGCTCTACCGGCTGCCAAAGCCGACGATCGCGCGGGTTCACGGCGCGGCGTATGGCGGTGGCGTAGGGCTGGTCGCATGCTGCGACATCGCGATCGCCGCGCAGCAGGCGACCTTTGCGCTGACCGAGGCGAAGCTGGGGCTCATTCCGGCAACGATCGGACCCTACGTCGTCGAGGCGATCGGCGCGCGCGCGGCGCGACGCTATTTCCTCACCGCCGAGCGATTCGAGGCGGCCGAAGCTTACCGGATCGGGCTCGTGCACGACCTCGTCCTGATCGAGGAGCTCGACGCGCGGATCAACGAATTGCTGGGCGCGCTCGTCGTCGCGGGCCCGCACGCGCAGGCGGAATCGAAGGCGCTGCTCCGCGCGATCGCGCACCGGCCGATCGACGATGCCGTGAGTGCCGACACGGCAGCGCGCATCGCGCGGATACGCAAATCCCCCGAAGGCCGCGAAGGTGTTGCCGCGTTCCTCGGCAAGCGTCGGCCCGCGTGGATTCCGCAAGGGCTGGACGAGGAATGAATTCGGCGGCAGGCCTCGCGCAGTTCGACACGTGGCAGCTGATTGCGCTTGCCGCGGTGCTCGGCTGGGCGAGCGGCATCCGGCTCTATGCGGTGCTATTCATCGTCGGCGGGCTCGGCTATCTCCACTGGGTCGACCTGCCGGGCGGACTCGTCGCGCTGGCGCATCCCTGGGTGCTGGCTGCCTCCGGATTCATGTTCTGCGTCGAGTTCTTCGCGGACAAGATTCCGATTTTCGACTCGGCCTGGGATGTCGTGCATACGTTCATCCGGATCCCGGCGGGCGCCGCGCTCGCGGCGAGTGTGTTCGGCGACTCTTCGGCGGCGGCGACGCTGGCGGCGGCCATCCTGGGCGGATCGCTCGCCGCCGGCAGCCACCTCGCGAAATCCGGGAGCCGCGCGCTCATCAACACCTCGCCCGAGCCGTTCTCGAACTGGGCCGCGTCGTTCGGCGAGGAGCTCACGGTCGGCACGCTGCTGTGGCTCGCATTCGCGCATCCGCTCGCGGCGCTCGTCGTGCTCGCGTGCCTTGTCGCGCTGATGGCGTGGCTCATACCGAAGCTCTGGCGCTTCATCCGCGGCGCGTTCGGAAGGCGTGCCGGAAGCCCGCCGCCCGCGCCGGGACCGCTGACCGATGTTTGACAAGATCCTGATCGCGAATCGCGGCGAGATCGCCTGCCGCGTCGCGCGCACCGCCCGGCGGATGGGCATCCGCACCGTTGCCGTGTATTCGGACGCCGATGCGGACGCGCTGCATGTCGCCGCCTGCGACGAGGCGTTCCGTCTCGGACCGCCGCCGCCGCGCGAGAGCTATCTCGACGGCAACGCGATCCTCGCAATCGCGAAGAAGTCCGGTGCGAGGGCGATTCATCCGGGCTACGGGTTCCTGTCCGAGAACGAGGCCTTCGCCACCGCGTGCGGGCGCGCCGGCGTCGTTTTCATCGGACCGCCACCCGCCGCGATCGCCGCGATGGGGTCGAAGTCCGCGGCGAAGCGGATCATGGAGGCCGCGAAGGTTCCGCTGGTGCCGGGCTATCACGGCGACGACCAGGATGCGAAGCTGCTGGCGAAGGAGGCCGGGAAAATAGGTTACCCGGTGCTGATCAAGGCGACCGCGGGAGGCGGCGGCAAGGGAATGAAGGTCGTCAACGCCGCCGGTGAATTCGCGGCGGCGCTCGCGTCCGCGCAGCGCGAGGCGAAGTCTTCATTCGCCGATGCGCGCGTGCTGGTCGAAAGATACCTGACGGCGCCGCGTCACATCGAGATCCAGGTGTTCGCGGACACGCAGGGCAATGTCGTGTATCTGTTCGAGCGCGACTGCTCGGTGCAGCGCCGTCACCAGAAGGTGCTCGAGGAAGCGCCGGCGCCGGGGATGAAGGCGGAGCATCGCCGCGCGATGGGCGAGGCGGCGGTTGCCGCCGCGCGCGCAATCGGCTATGTCGGCGCGGGAACCGTCGAGTTCATCGCCGCCGACACGTTCGCGCGCGACGGGGCGTTCTACTTCATGGAGATGAACACCCGCCTCCAGGTCGAGCATCCGGTGACCGAGATGATCACCGGCCTCGATCTCGTCGAATGGCAGCTGCGCGTCGCCGCCGGAGAGCCGCTTCCGAAGCGGCAGGACGAGCTTGCGATCGACGGACATGCCCTCGAGGCGCGAATCTACGCGGAAGATCCGGAGCGGGGGTTCCTGCCCTCGATCGGCACGCTCGCCCATCTGCGCGCGCCAGCCACGAGCGCATCGGTGCGCGTCGACACGGGCGTGCGCGCGGGCGACGCGATATCGCCGTACTACGACCCGATGATCGCCAAGCTCGTCGTCCACGGCGAGGATCGCGCGGCCGCGCTGCGCCTCATGTCCGAGGCGCTGGCGGAATACGAGATCGCCGGCGTGTCGACCAACATCGCGCTGCTGCAACGGATCGTCGCGCACGACGCGTTCGCGTCGGGCCGCGTCGACACCGGCCTCATCGAGCGAAACCGCGCGGAACTGTTCCCGCCGACCACGCCGGCGCCGGAGTCAGCGCTCCTGGCGGCGGCGCTTGCCGAGGTCGGCGCGATGATCCGGCAGCGGGAGGCTTCTGCGCGGACCACGAGCGATCCGCATTCGCCATGGAGTGTCGTCGATCCGTGGTGGCTCGGCAGCGCTTCCCACGCGATCGCGCTCCGGTTCGCGGAGGGCGACGCGACGTACGACCTTTCGTTGCGCCGCGACGGCGAGAGCTGGCGCGTGGACCTTCCTTCCGGTCCGGTGACTGCGCGCGTTGGTCCGAGCGCGACGGCCGGCTCGCGATCGTCAGCGGCGGCGGCGAGCACACGGCCACCGTCGTCCCGCTGGGGGAAATGCGTCACGTGTTCATCGGCGGCGCGCACCGGCGCCTGCGGCTCGTCGACCCGCTCGCGCATGCCGGCGAGGTGGAGGCGCACGGCGGGCACCTGATCGCGCCGATGTCGGGAACGGTGATTGCCGTGATGGTCAAGGTCGGCGACCGCGTGGCGAAGGGGGCGCCGCTGGTGATCCTCGAAGCGATGAAGATGGAGCACACGATCGTCGCGCCGGCCGACGGCGTCGTGAGCGCCGTCAACTTTCGCGCCGGCGACCGCGTCGGCGAGGGCGCCGATCTCGTCGATGTCGACGCGGCGTAGACTTCCCCCGCCCTTCCTCCATGCACGTCGTCGTCACACTTTCCGCCTCCGAAGCGCAGCCTTGGATGGACCTCTTCCGAGCCGCGCTTCCGGGTGCGCGCGTGGTGCGGCGCGAGCCCGGTCAGCCTGTGCAAGGTCCCGAGCCTCCGGCCGACTACGTGGTGCTCGCGGAGCCTTGCCGTGCCGTCTTCGACGTGCAGCCGTCGCCGAAGGCCGTGTTCACCGCGAGCGCCGGTGTCGGCCATCTGTTGCGGCTGCCGAACCTGCCCCGTGGCGTCCCGGTGGTCCGCCTCGAGGACGCGGGAATGGCGGGGCCGATGTCCCGCTTCGTTCTCGCGGCGGCACTCCGATTGGCGCAGCGGATGGACATGTACGCGCGGCAGCAGCGCGAAGTACGCTGGGACCCGCAGCGCGAACGCGCGCCGGGCGATGTGCGCGCCGGCGTGCTCGGCCTCGGCGTCATCGGCGGCGCGATCGCGGCAGCGCTCGCCGCGCAGGGGTTCGCGGTGCGCGGCTATGCGACGACGGAACGACGCATCGACGGCGTCGAATGCTTTGCCGGCCGCGACAGCCTCGATGCCTTCCTCGCCGACCTGGATTTCCTGGTGAACGCATTGCCGCTCACGCCGGCGACGACGGGTCTCATCGATGCGGCCGCGCTCGGTCGACTCGCCGACGGCGCTCACGTCGTCAACGTCGGCCGCGGGCGCACGATGGTGGATGCCGACCTTCTGGCGCTGCTCGACAGCGGCAAGCTTTCCGGCGCGACGCTCGACGTGTTCGCGGAGGAGCCGCTGCCACCGGCCCATCCTTACTGGAGCCATCCGCGTGTCGCGGTCACACCCCACGTCTCCGGGCTGACCGTTCCGAAGGATGCGGTTGCGCAGATTGCGGCGAAGATCGGCCGCCTCGAGCGCGGCGAGGCGGTGACGGGGCTGCTCGATCGGGAGCGAGGCTACTGATGGGAATGCCCGCAAGCGTACGGCTGGTCGAGGTCGGGCCGCGCGATGGCCTGCAGAACGAGTCCGCGAGCGTGCCCACCGACGTCAAGGTCGCGCTGATCGACAAGCTGACCGACGCCGGTTTCCCGGCCATCGAGGCGACCGCGTTCGTGTCGCCGAAATGGGTGCCGCAGATGGGGGATGCGGCCGACGTCATGGCGCGCATCCGTCGAAAGCCGGGGGTCCGCTACCCGGTGCTGACGCCGAATCTCAAGGGCTTCGAGGCGGCGCTTGCCGCGGGGGCGGACGAAGTCGCCGTGTTCGTCGCGGCAACGGAATCGTTCTCGCGGAAGAACATCAACTGCTCGATTGCGGAAAGCCTCGAGCGCGCGCGACCCATCTACGCCGCGGCCAAGGCGAACGGCGTGCGCGTGCGCGGCTACATCTCGTGCGTGCTGGGCTGTCCGTACGAAGGCGACGTCGATCCGGAGCGGGTCGCGGAAGTTGCCGCGGCGCTGTGGGAGGCGGGATCCTACGAGGTGTCGCTGGGCGACACCATCGGCACCGGCACTGCGGGCCGCACGCGGGCGCTCGTCGCGGCAGTCGCGAAGCGCGTGCCGGTGTCGGCGCTCGCCGGCCATTTCCACGACACGTACGGACAGGCGCTCACGAATCTCTATGTGTCGCTCGAAATGGGCGTCGCGACGTTCGACTGCTCGGTCGCGGGGCTCGGCGGATGTCCGTATGCGAAAGGCGCCACCGGGAACGTCGCGAGCGAGGACGTCGTCTATCTGCTCGACGGCATGGGCATCGACACCGGCGTCGACCTCACGACGCTGCGCGCCGCCGGACAGTTCATCTCGGATTTCCTCGGCCGCCCGCCGGTGTCGCGCGTCGCCCGCGCGCTGGCGGCGAAATCACCGCTGCCGCAATCGGCATGAGCGCCGCCGGCCGTCGGGCAGCGCAGCGGCCGAAGGCGAGGCCGCAAGCGGGGGGATGAGCCAACTCCGGAAGCCGGCGCGGCACGCCGGCAAAGGCGTCGCGTCGCCGTGCATCAGCGTCTGCGTCCTCGATCCGGTCACGAATGTGTGCACGGGATGCTTTCGCACGCTGGACGAGATCGCCGCCTGGAGCGTCCTTGACGATGCGGCGAAGCTCGCGGTGTGGGCGGCGCTCCCGGCGCGTCGCGCACGGTCGGCGGAGGCTTCCTGATGCGCTCGTCGCGCCGAGGCCGTTGAGCGCCGGATGATCGCCGACTGGTATTTCGATTTCGTTTCGCCGTTCGCCTATCTGCAGAGCGAGCAGCTCGCTTCGCTCGCGCCACGGATCTCGATTCGGTACAAGCCCGTCCTGTTCGCCGGCCTGCTCGGCGCGCATGGGCAGAAAGGCCCGGCCGAGATCGCAGCCAAGCGGACGTTCACCTACCGTTTCTGCCTGTGGCAGGCAAGGCGGCTCGCCATTCCGCTCAAGTTCCCGCCGGAGCATCCATTCAATCCGCTGCCGCTGCTGCGGCTCGCCGTCGCGTGCGATTCGTCGCCTGAGGCGGTGCACGGCATCTTCCGTTTCGTCTGGCGCGACGGCCGGCTCCCCGACCTGCCGATCGAGTGGGCAGAGCTCGCCGGCGGCGCTTGGAATGCCCGACGCGAGCGAGCGCATCGCGCTGCCCTCGGTCAAGGACGAGTTGCGCCGGAACACCGACGAGGCGATTGCGCGCGGCGTATTCGGCGTTCCGACGCTCGCGCTCGGCAACGAGCTTTTCTGGGGCGCGGATGCGACGCAGATGGCCGCGGAATTCGCGGCGGCAGGGTGCCGTTTCGACGATCCGGAATACGCGAGGATCGCGGGACTGCCGATTGGAGCGGCGCGCAAGACGCCCGCAGAAAAATCGGCTGCTCAGGCGAAACGCAGGAAGTGACGAAGCGAGGCAATGGGGTCGGGTTCAATTTCCGTGGAGGAACTGAACCTGGCGCCTTTTCCCCTATGGTCCGACGGCGACGACGGTCGTCAGTTCTGCGGCTTGCCGCCCTCGGGCGGGACCCGCATCGCGCGCGCAGCGGCGGTTTGCTTCACCCGGAATGCGGCGAGCTTCTTGGCGACGCCGGGGTCGGTCGCGGCGATCAGAGCCGCGGCGAACAGACCGGCGTTCGCGGCGCCGGCCTCGCCGATCGCAAACGTCGCGACCGGAATGCCCTTCGGCATCTGGACGATCGAGTAGAGCGAATCCTCGCCGCGCAGGTATTTCGACGGCACCGGAACCCCGAGGACCGGCACGGTCGTCTTCGCCGCGATGATCCCCGCCAGGTGCGCGGCGCCGCCGGCGCCGGCGATGATGCAGCGCAGCCCGCGCGGAAGCGCGTCTTCGGCGTACTCGAACGTGTCGTCCGGCATGCGGTGCGCCGACATGACGCGCGCCTCGTACGCGATTCCAAAGGCGTCGAGCTGGGCGGCGGTGTGGCGCATGATGTCCCAGTCGCTGTCGCTTCCCATCACGATTCCGACCTGCGGCGCACTCTTGCGTTGTGGCATCGGTTCTCCCTCCGATCGGCTCCGCGCGCCGCGCGCATCCCGCGCATCGCCGGGGCGCACGGCATTGTTTGCACGGAATTTTAGCACTCGAACCGACGTTCGCCCCGCTGGTCAGACAGCGTTTCGCGGCCTGTCGGCGCGATGCCGGACTTGCCCGCGGGCACGCCTGTCGCCGAGAATGACCGTCATGACCCGATTCTTGCCGTTTTTCGCCGTGTCGCTGCTGTTCTCGGCCTTCTGCGGGGCGGAGCCGCCGGCGCCCTTCGCGGCGTCCGACGCCGATTTCGTGGCCGCGCGCACGGCCTACGAGCATGGCGACCGGGCGAGGCTCGACGCGATGGCCGACCGGTTCGCGGGCTACCCGCTCCAGCCTTACGTCGAATACTGGCAATTGAAGGTCCGGCTCGACAGCGCCGGCGACGACGAGATCCGGGCGTATTTCGCGCGCTGGCCGAACACGCCGCTCGCCGACCGGTTGCGCGTCGAATGGCTGAAATCCCTCGGCAAGCGCGGCCAGTGGACGGCGTTCGCCGCGTTGTATCCGCCGCAGGCGGGCGAGGACCTCGAGCTCACGTGCTATGCGATCCAGATGCGCAGGCAGCGAGACGGCGAGTCGGCGCTCGAGCCGGCGAAGCCGTTGTACGCCACCGGCCAGACCACGCCGGACGCTTGCGAGCCGCTGTTCGCGGCGCTGATCACGCGCGGCGACATCACGCCCGCGGATCGGATCGCGCGGTTTCGGCTCGCCACCGAGGCCGGCAACGTGCGCCTCGCGCAGACGCTCGCGATCGACCTCCCGCCGGACGATCGGATGACCGGCGCCGAGCTCTTGCGGACGGAGCGCGATCCCGCGCGCACGCTCGCCAAGGGAGATTTCCGGTGGAAGCAGCGCGGCGGGCGCGAGCTGGCGCTCTACGCGCTCGAGCGCGCGGCGCGCACCGACGCCGCCGGCGTGCGTGCGGCATGGGAGAAGCAGCGCGGCCGGCTGCCCGAGGCCGACCGCCTCTACGGCAACGCGCGCATCGCCTACCACGCGGCGCGCCAGCTCGACCCGAGAGCGAGCGAGTGGTATCGCGAGGCCGACGGCGCCGTGCTCTCCGACGTCCAGCACGCCTGGCGCGTGCGCGCGGCGTTGCGAGCCGGCACGTGGACCGAGGTTTCCTCCGCCATCGACGCGATGCCGGCGGCGCAGGCGCAGGAGCCGGCGTGGCGCTACTGGAAGGCGCGCTCGCTCGCCGCGGCCGGGAACACCGCGGAAGCGGACGCGATCTACGCGACGCTCGCCGGCGAGTCGCATTTCTACGGGGTCCTGTCGGCCGAGGCGCTGGGACGGCGCGTGGAGCCGCAATCCACGGCGATGGCGCCGCCGACGGCGGCCGCGCTCGCCGCATTCGGCGCGCGCGCCGACGTGAAGCGCGTGGTCAAGCTCGTCGAGCTCGACATGCGGCCGGACTCGGTGCGCGAATGGAGCTACATCGTGCGCGGGCAGGACGACGAGACGCTGCACGTCGCCGCCGAGTATGCGCGGCAGGCGGGACTGTACGATCGCGCCATCAACACCGCTGAGCGCACCGCGGTGAAGCATGATTACGCGATGCGCTATCTGATGCCGTTCCGCGAGCAGTTCGCGGCGGCGGCGCGCGAGCAGTCGGTCGACGAGGCGCTGCTGTTCGGTCTCGCCCGCCAGGAATCGCGCTTCGTGCCGGACATCGTGTCCTCCGCCGGTGCGGTCGGGCTGATGCAGCTCATGCCCGCGACGGCGCGCTGGGTCGCGAAGCAGATGGGCCGGTCCGACTACCGGACGGCGCAGATCGCCGACGTCGGCGTCAACACGCAATTCGGCGCGTTCTACTTCAAGTACTGGCTGGAGCGCCTCGCGCGCCAGCCGGCGCTCGCGGCCGCCGCGTATAATGCGGGACCCAATCGCGCGCAGGCATGGCGCAACGGCGCCCCGCTCGAGGGCGCGATCTGGGTCGAATCGATTCCGTTCAACGAGACGCGCGACTACGTGAAGAAGGTCCTCGCCAACACGATGGTCTATGCGCAGTTCCTGAGCCAGCCCTACATCCCCTTGCGCACCCGGCTCGGCACCGTGCCGCCGCGAGGAACGGCGACCGACATCGACATGCTTTCGGCGGCAGTTCCCGCGCGCTGACGATGCCTCTCCCCGCTGTCGTGGTCGTCGGGGGAACCGGCTTCGTCGGCCGCCACGTCGTCGCCGCGCTCGTCGATAGTCGGATACCGCGTCGTCGTTCCGACACGCCGGCGCGAGGTCGCGCGCGATTTGTTCCTGCTGCCGACCGTCGAGGTAGTCGAAACCGACGTCCGCGACGCGGCGGCGGTAGCCGCGCTCGCGACCGGCGCGGCGGCGGTGATCAATCTCGTCGGAATCCTCAACGAGTCGCGCACGCAGTCGTTCGCCGACATCCACGTCGGGATCACGCGGAGCCTCATCGCCGCATGCCGGGCGGCCGGCGTGCCGCGGCTCGTGCAGATGAGCGCGCTCAACGCCGATCCCGCGGGGCCGAGCCGCTATCTCGCGAGCAAGGGCGAGGCCGAGGCGGCCGTCGCGGCGTCCGGGCTCGACTGGACGATTTTCCAGCCGTCGGTGATCTTCGGCCGAGAGGACGATTTCCTGAACCGGTTCGCGACGTTCCTGCGCCTCTTTCCGGTGATGCCGCTGCCGGGCGCGAATGTGAAGTTCCAGCCCGTCTACGTCGGCGACGTCGCGCATTGCTTCGCCCGCGCGCTCGTCGACGACGCGACGATCGGAAAGAAGTACCGGCTGTGCGGCCCGAAGATCTACACGCTGCGCGAGCTCGTCCGCTATGTCGGCGAGGTGACGGGGCATGTGCGGCCGATCCTTGCGCTCGGTCCCACTCTAGGCCGTCTGCAGGCGAGCGTGCTGGAGCGGCTTCCGGGGACGCCGATGAGCCGCGACAACCTGCTGTCGATGCAGCGCGACAGTGTCTGCGGATGCGCGTTTCCCGAGGAATTCGAAATCGTCCCCGTGGCGATCGAGGCGCTTGCTCCCGGGTGGCTCGCGCCCGAGGCGATCCGGAGCCGCTTCGACAAGATCCGCGCCCACGGCGGGCGTTGAGACGCGGATGCGCGCGGCGCCGCCAGTGGGGACGAGGCGGCCGCATTGCGAATGGCACGCGGGACCGCTAACGTGCGCGCATGAGCCGTGCGACACCAATCCGTGAGGTGAAGATCTACCGCGTCGGCGGCTCGGTCCGCGACGAGCTCATCGGCCGGCCGGACGCCGATCGCGACTGGGTCGTGGTCGGCGCGACGCCGGAATGGCTCATCGCCTCCGGCTTTCGGCCCGTCGGTCGGGACTTTCCGGTATTCCTGCATCCGGACACACACGAGGAATACGCGCTCGCGCGCACCGAGCGCAAGCACGGGCGCGGCTACCGCGGCTTCGAATTCTTCGCCTCGCCCGACGTGACGCTCGAGGACGACCTCAGACGACGCGACCTCACGGTCAATGCGATGGCGCGTGCCGAGGACGGAACGCTGATCGACCCGTTCGGCGGTGCCGCCGACCTTCGCGCCGGGATTCTGCGGCACGTGTCGCCGGCGTTTGCCGAGGATCCGTTGCGTGTGCTGCGGGTGGCCCGGTTCGCGGCGCGCTTCGGATTCGAGGTCGCGCCGGAAACGCTCGCGCTGATGCGCGACATCGCGGCCGGCGGCGAGCTCGAATCGCTCTCGCCCGAACGCGTCTGGCAGGAACTTGCCCGCGGCTTGATGGAGCGGACGCCGTCGCGCCTTTTCGCGGTGCTGCGTGATTGCGGCGCGCTGGCTCAGTTGCTTCCCGAAGTCGACGCGCTGTTCGGTACGCGGCGAATGGCCTCACGCAGACCGACCGGATCCGCGGGAATGCGCATGGCCGCCGCGCTCGACCATGCCGCGGCGAAGGGCGTCCCGCTGCCGGTTCGCTACGCGGTCGTGGCGCGGGACCTCGACGTTCCCCCGGGCCGCGCAAGGGCGCGCCGGTCGCGCGCGGACACGAGGCGCGCTGCGTGCGGCTCGCCGAGGCGATGTCGGCGCGGCTCAAGGTGCCGCTCGAATGCCGCGACGCCGCGCGTCTCGCCGCGCGCTGGCACCGCAGCGTGGATCGGGCCGGCCTGCTCCCGCCGGCGGCGCTGCTCGACCTGCTCAATGCGGCCGACGCGTTGCGCAGACCCGAGCGGCTCGACACGCTGATCGACGCGTGCGAATCCGCCGCGCTGTCGCTTGCGAGCCGGTGGTGACTATCCGCCGGGCGCTTACCTGCGCGCCGCGCTCGTGGTCGCGAAAGATGTCGATGCCGCGGCAATCGCTCGTGGCGCGGTAAAGCCGCGAACGCAGCGCAAGGCGGCAGGCCGGGATGCGATCGCCGCCGCGGTGCGGGCGGCGCGGATCAGGGCATTACGCTCGTGGAAAGCCGCGCGAGCGAGTACGTAAAAAGGATAGAAACCGTCTCCAAAACGTAGCGAGCAGCCCCGAGTGCCTCATTTACCAATGAGGGCCCGCAGCGAGTCCCGAGACAACGCGCCGCGGCAGCGGCTTGTTGCGGCGCAGGTTAAGCGAGGCGAAGCCGAGCGGCCGGAGCCAAGTACTCGGAAGTACAGCGAGGGACGAGCGAGGACACGAAAGCGAAGCTTTCAGTGAAGGCTAACGTGAGCGAAGCGAACGTTAAGCCGCGAAGCGGCGGCCGAACTACAAAGCACTCGGGGCGCGCAGCAGTTTTGGAGACGGTTTCAAATGCGGTAGGCGACGGTTCGCATCACGTCGGCCGCGGCACGCATCATCAGCCGGATCGGAAACGGGAGGTCGACCGCGCCGGCGGCCATCGCCATCGCGCCGTGGCGCGCCTCGTCGTCGCGCATCTGCTCGACGATCGCGCGGCTTCTCGCGTCCGCGGCGGGCAGGCGGTCCATGTGCGTCGTCAGGTGCTCCTCCACCTGCCGTTCGGTCTCGACGACGAAGCCCAGATTGATGCGATCGCTGGCGAGCCCGGCGGCGACGCCGATCGCCAGCGCGCCCGCGTACCACAGCGGATTGAGCAGCGACGTGCGGTCGCCGAGCTCGGCGAGCCTCGCCTGCGTCCACGCGAGATGCTCCTCCTCCTCGCGCGCCGCCTGCGCGAACTGCCGCTTCACCGACGGATCGCGCGCGACCAGCGCCTGCGCGCTGTAGAGCGCCTGCGCGCAGACCTCGCCCGTGTGGTTGACCCGCATCAGCCCGGCGGCATGCCGTCGCCTCCTCGGGCGAGAGCTCCGCGGTGGCGATGCCGGCTCCGGGAACGGGCCGCTGCGTGGTCGCGAGACCCGCGAGGGTGCGCAGCGCACGGTCGAAGCCGATGACGAGCGGGTCGAGCATGGCGAAATCATATCGGAAATTCCGGGCCCGCGAGCGCCGTTGCCGCACGGGCAAAAAAAACGGGCGCCCGAAGGCGCCCGTATGATCACTTTGAACTTCAGATGCTAAACGTGTTGCCGGGTATCCTACCAGAACTCGCACGATGCCCGAGTGCGAGGCCCTGCGGACGGGCGGAGTCGCCGCAAGGTCGCGCCGTTGCCCGTGCATACGCCGGTGATCTGGTTGACGTGGAAGTTGTAGCCCGCGTTCTTGTCGTTGTCGATCATGACATAGCCCGCGTACAGCAGCGTGCGCTTCGACAGCGGATACGTGTAGCTGAACTCGTACATGTTGACGCCGGTCTCGTCTACCCAGCGTAACGGCGCCGACACGCGGGCAGGTCGTGACGCCCGCCGCGGTCACGCACTGCGCCGAGCCGCGACCGTTCGTTGCCGCCGCCAGTACCGGCGTAGAACTGTCCCGGACCCCAGTTGGCGGTCATGCTGACGCCCCACATGTTGCGCTTCAGGTCGCCGCCCGTCGCGATGTCGTATTGGAGCTGTTCGTACACGCCCGCGAGCTTGACCGCGCCCCACTGATAGCTCACCGCCGCCGTGATGCCCTGATCCTTCAGGCTCGTCTGGCAGTTCGGGCATGCCACGGTCGCCGGCAGGCCGGTACGCAGCTTGTTGTGCTGTTCGTACGCGATCCCGGCCGTGAACGGGCCGTTGGAGTACAGGCCGCTCACCGAGATAGACGGACGCATGACGGCGCTGCTGGTTGAGGTCGCCGCCGTCGGTGCCGCCGGTGTCGCGTCCCGCGACCAGGAAGTTGCCCGTGAAGCCCTTGATGTTGGCCGTCGTGTACTCGATCGAGTTGCCGGACGCGGTCATCGAACGCGCCGCGTGTCGATCGAATTGCCGATATAGCCGGTGTTCGACCAGACGGCGGCCGAACCCAGGATGCCGGTGATCAGCGTCGGGACCGAGCCGTGGATTCCGCCGATGTCGTCGTACGGGGTCAGGAAGTAGCCGACCTTCAGCGTGCCCCAGCCGCCCTGCAGACCGGCGTAGGTGTCGCCGCCGGTCGTCACGTTGCGACGCGTTCGACGCATCGAAGCGCTCTTCGACCTGGAAGATCGCATGCAGACCGCCACCGAGGTTTTCGTCACCGCGCACACCGACGCGCGACGAGTTCGAGCTCACCCGGTAGTAGTTCCCCTTGATCTGCTTGATCGGAGTGGAAGTGTCCTGCTTTGCGTTGATGATGACTTCCGCGTCCATGTTGAGGCGACCGTACAGGGTCACGTTCGCGGTTTGCGCCTGCGCGGTCAGCGGCAAAGCACACGCACCGGCGACAGCGAGGGCGACGAGCTTTTTGTTCATGAAGTCTCTCCTCTAACGGAAAAAATTGGCAAGGAAACGACGTCCTCGTGCCTTTGCCATCTAACCTTCTCAGCGATAAATCGAGAAGCCGGATTCATTGTGCCAAAGGGGCGGAGCCTGTGGCAAGGTAAAGTCCGGATGACCGGCGGGACACCGCGGCCCTGTTGTTAAAACGCGACAAGAATGAGTCTACGCGTCGCGGCGGGGGTGGCGGACCCCTCGGAATTTCGCTTGAAAAAGCATCGCTAACGTCATGATCGGCTGTGGAAAACTTAAAAATCTCGGGAAAAGCGGGCGGCCACGCCATTGCGGGCCGGTTTTGAATGGTTTTTGCGGCCCCGGAGGGGCCTCCGTGCCCGTGATACCTTCGCCGGCGCGAACTGGTTCGAGCCTGGCCTTGCCCCTGCGATGACCTCCCTGATCGCCCTTTCGCCGATCCCCGCGACGATTCTGGCGACGATCGTCTCGACCATCGCCGTCGGCATGCTTTTGCGCGTCTCGGCCCATCTGCCGCACGCGGCCCCCAGCGCGCGGTCGCTGCACGATCGGCCGACCCCGCGCGTGGGCGGGCTCGCGATCTGGGCGGGCTTCGTCCCCGCCGCGCTCCTTTCGCCGTCCGTGGTGCCGGGCGGACCGGCATGGATGCTCGCGTTCGCGGCGATCACGCTGGTGTCGCTCGTCGACGATTGGCGAGGCGTCCCGGCGCCGGCCAGACTCGTCGTTCACTTTGCGGCGGCCCTCGCCGTGTCGTTTGCCATCGTGGCGCCCGGCGCGGACGTCGGCACGGACGACGGCGTCCTCGTCGGCGCGTTCGCGCTGGCGATCGTCTGGGCGGCGAACCTGTTCAACTTCATGGACGGCAGCGACGGACTCGCCGCGACGGCGGCCATGTGCGGATTCGCGGCCTGCGGCGCTGCCACGGCGCTCGCCGGCGGCCCGCCCGGCGATTTCTTCGCGCTCTGCGGCGCCATCCTGCCGTTCCTCCTGGTCAACGCCCCGCCCGCGCGGACGTTCATGGGGGATGTCGGGTCGGTGCCGCTCGGGTTCCTGGCCGGAGTTTTCGGTATCGCGGGTGTATGGTGGGGACGCTGGCCCGCGTGGTTTCCGCTGCTCGTGTTCCTGCCGCTCATTGCCGATGCCACGGTGACGCTGGTGTGGCGATTTTTCCGCGGCGAAAGGGTGAGCGAGGCGCACCGGTCGCACTACTACCAGCGCCTCAACCGGCTGGGCGCCGGCCATCGCGGGACGCTGGCCTTCTACGGCGCGTTGTCTGCCGCGGCCGGACTGACGGCGCTCGGCGTGCTGCTGCTCCGGCCCGGGTACGGCTGGCCTGCGCTGTTCGCGTGGATCGTATTGCTGGCGGCCATTTTCGCCGGCATTGATTATCATTGGAGTCGATTCACCGACGCCTCACCATGATGCAGCTTCGCAATTGGCGAGCCTGGCTCGCCTTCGCCCACGACGTCTGCGTCATTGCGCTGACGTGGACGGCCATGTACTGGCTGCGCTTCAATTTCGACGTCAAGCCGTTCGTGCCGGACATCCTCGCGACGCTTGCCTGGATCGTGCCGCTGCAGGCGGCGCTGTTCGTCGGATTCGGCCTCTACCGCGGCCTGTGGCGCTTCGCGAGCCTGCTCGATCTCAGGCGGATCGTCCTCGCCGCGGGAACCGGGGCGGTGCTGATCCCGCTGTTGCTGGTGATGCTGCAGCTGCACTGGATCGTGCCGCGCAGCGTGCTGATCTTCTACCCGGTCGCGCTGATCTTCCTGATGGCGGGCGACCGCTTCGCCTTTCGTCTCTGGAAGGAGCATCGGCTCTACAGCCCGCTCGCCGCGCTGGGCGAACCCGTGCTGATCGTCGGTGCGGGCGACGCCGGCGAGCGCCTGACGATGGAGCTCGCGCGAAGCCGCCATTGGCGCGTGGTCGGGCTCCTCGACGACGACACGACGAAGCACGGGCGGCTGCTCTACAACGTCAACGTCTGCGGCCCGATCGCGTCGCTCCCAGAGTGGGCGCGCAAGTACGGCGTGCGCAAGGTGATCATCGCGCTGCCGTCGGCTGCCCACGGCGTGCGCCGCCGCATCGCCGAGATCTGCGCCGCCAACGGGCTCGAGGCGCTCACCGTTCCTTCGTACGATGACCTCATCAGCGGCCGCTCGGCGCTCACCACCATCCGCAACATCGAGCTCGACGACCTGCTGGGCCGCGATCCCGTCGTGCTCGACAGCGCCGGCCTCGGCGAATGGCTCGGCAATCGCGTCATCATGGTCACCGGCGCGGGCGGCTCGATCGGCGCCGAGCTCGCGCGGCAGATCGCACGGTTCCGGCCGGCGAAGATCGTGCTGTTCGACCTTTCCGAGGCGGCGCTCTACGAGATCAGGACCACGCTGGTCGATGCCTTTCCGCAGCTTCCGCTCGCGGCGGTCGTCGGCGACGTCAAGCACATCGCACTGGTGGACGAGGTCTTCAGCGCGCGAGCGCCCGAGCGTCATCTTCCACGCGGCGGCGTACAAGCACGTGCCGCTGATGGAGGAGACCAATGCGTGGCAGGCGGTGCGCAACAACGCCTACGGCACGTGGGTGCTCGCCCGTGCCGCCGCGGCGGCACGCGTCGAGAAATTCGTGCTCGTGTCGACCGACAAGGCGGTGAATCCCACCAACGTCATGGGCGCGTCGAAGCGCCTCGCCGAGATCGTCTGCCAGACCATGCAGGGTGGCGCGACGCAGTTCGTGCTGGTGCGCTTCGGCAACGTCTTCGGCAGCGCCGGGAGCGTCATCCCGCGCTTTTCGGAGCAGATCGCGCGTGGCGGACCGGTGACGGTCACGCACCCCGACATCACGCGCTACTTCATGTCGCTGTCGGAGGCCACGCAGCTGCTGCTGCAGGCAGGATTGCAGGGAAAGGGCGGCGAGATCCTCGTGCTCGACATGGGCGATCCGGTGCGCATCGTGGACCTGGCGCGCGACATGATCCGCCTGTCGGGCGCCGACCCGGACCGCGTTCCGATCCTGTTCACCGGGCTTCGCCCCGGCGAGAAGCTCTTCGAGGAGCCGCTCGCCCTCGACGAGACGACGCTGCCGACGACGCACCCGAAGCTGCGCATCGCGCAGGCGCGGGAGGCGAACCGCGACGCGATCGGCCAGATGGTCGCGTGGTGCGAGCGCGATCGCGCCGCGGACGATGCCGAGGTCCGGGCGCGGCTGAAGGCGTGGATCCCGGACTATGTGCCGACGGCCGGGGCGCCGGTGCAGCCGATCCCCGCCGAGTCCGCGGACGGCGAGGCCGCCGTTCCGGTGCCGTTGCGCGTGCCGCGGCGGCGTTAAGGGGCCCTAGAGCCTTTCGCGTCCGGCGAGTCCGCCTCGGGTGGCGCGGGGGGCACGTCCTCACCCGTCGCGCCGTCCGCCGCGCTCGCCATGCTCGGCGCCGGCTCCGCGGCGGCAACTCCGGGTTCGTGCTTGACCGCCGAGGCATGGGCGTCGCCGCTCGCGGTGGTGGAGCGCGGAGCAGACGGCGGCGCAGAAGGGGGAGCGGAGGGCAGTGCTGTCCGGCGACTTCGACGCGGATTTCCCCCGGCCCCGCGCGGTGACCGTCGCCGCGAGCAGATCGCGGTAGAGGAGCACGAGCTGCAGCGTGATCGCCGCAGGCGAGAGCGGCAGCGCAGCCTTGCGCGCGTTGGCGCCGAGCCGCTCGCGCGTTTCCCGCGAGAGCAGCGATCGCATCTGCGCGGCGAGCCCCGCGACGTCGCCTGCCGGGCATACGAAGCCCGCGTCGTGCTCGAGCAGCAGCTCGGCGGCGCCGGATTTCGTGCTGGTCACGACAGGAAGTCCGCACGCCATCGCCTCGAGCGTCGAGTCGGGCGCGGGGTCGTAGAGCGTCGGCAGCACGAAGGCGTCGGCGGCGCCGTAGTACGCCCGCAGGTCGAGCTCGGGATCGGCGACGGTGATCCGGTCGGCCACGCCGAACTCCCGCGCCAGCGTCTTGTACCGCTCCGCGTGCCGCGCCCGCCCGGCGATGACGAGATGTGCGGGTGCAGGCAGTTCGGCCAGCGCTTCGATCGCATCGCCGGCACCGCTATGCTCGTAGCCCGTGCAGGCGAGGAGAAAGATCGTCGCGTCGGCGCCGATCCCGTGCCGCTGCAGCACCTTCGCGCGCTCGGAACGAAGTCCCGGATGCAGCACCTGTGTGTCGACGGAGTTGTAGATGACGTGCAGCTTCGCCGCGGGCACGCCGAAGCGGTCGTGGATCTCGTCCTTCACCATCTTCGACGGGCAGATCACCGCCTGCAGCCACGGGCTCGTGAACAGCCGCCTCTCGGCGCGCAGCATGTACTGGTGCGTCGGCGACAGGCGCTGGCGCAGGATGGTGAACCACGACGCGCCCTTGTAGCGCTGCGCGAGCCAGCTCGCGTATACGCCATCCCAGGCGCGATACACGTCGCAGCAGCGCACGCGGTCGTGCGCTTCGACCAGGTCGACCTTGGCGCTGCCGATCGCCCGGCACACCGTGCGCGCGAAGCTCCACTCGCGCCAGAGGGCACCGAAGTAGCCCGGATTGCAGAGGACGGTCTCGATGAGCTGCAGCCGCGGCTCGTCCCACGACCGCGTATAGAGCGAAATCGCGACGTTGCGCTCGAGCAGCGCCGCGAGCGCCGCTTCCAGCCGGCTCTCGATCGCGCCACCGGGCGAGTAGCGCTGCCGGATGATCGCGAGGCGCATCAGGCCCTCGCTCCGCAGCGGGCGACGCCGCACGGCGCCGCGCCGCATGTCACGCATCGGCGGTGCGCAAACCGGCGGACGAGCGCGGCGCGGGAAATCGGCATCGTCGCCAACGATAGCAAAATTTCGCGCAGGGGTGCTTCCGAATCGTGCTTTCGCATCGCGCTTCAGTCAGGGCTCACTTGCCGGCGGCGCTCCGGCGGGCGGTGCTGCGCGGGATTTCGCCGCGCGCGGCTTCCGGTACAATCCGACGGAAATCCCGCGCCGTCTCCCACCACGGCCCGCCTCCCGCCATGCCGATCGACGCCGTCAACGCCGCCCTGAAGGCGCAAATCCTCGCCGAGGCGCTGCCTTACATCCAGCGTTTCCACGACAAGACGATCATCATCAAGTACGGCGGCAACGCCATGACCGAGCCCGCGCTCAAGGCGGGATTCGCGCGCGACGTCGTGATGCTGAAGCTCGTCGGGATGAATCCGGTCATCGTCCACGGCGGCGGCCCGCAGATCGGTGACCTTCTCAAAAAGATGGGCATCCAGAGCGAGTTTCGGCAGGGGATGCGGGTCACCGACGCCAGCGTGATGAACGTCGTCGAGATGGTCCTGGGCGAGCTCAACCAGGAGATCGTCGGGCTCATCAACCAGCACGGCGGCAAGGCGGTCGGGCTGACCGGGCAGGATGGCGCGTTCATCCATGCGCGGAAGATGCTGCTGAAAAGCGAGACCAAGGACGACGAGCTGGTCGACATCGGTCTCGTCGGCGAGATCGAGCGCATCGACCCCGAGATCATCCAGCTGCTCGATTCGCGCGACTTCATTCCCGTCATCGCGCCGATCGGCGTCGGCGAGGACGGCGAGGCCTACAACATCAACGCCGACCTCGTCGCCGGCAAGCTCGCCGAGACGCTGAAGGCGGAGAAGCTCGTGCTGATGACCAACACGGTCGGCGTCCTCGACAAGCACGGCACGCTGCTGACCGGGCTCACCGCGCGCGAGATCGACGCGCTGTTCGCCGACGGCACGATTTCGGGCGGGATGCTGCCGAAGATCGGGTCCGCGCTCGACGCGGTGAAGAATGGCGTGGCGAGCTCGCACATCATCGACGGCCGCGTCGAGCACGCGCTGCTGCTCGAGGTTCTGACCAACGAAGGCGTGGGCACGATGATCCGCGCCGACGACACCGCGCCGGTCCACCAGCGCGCCCGTCCCTCCACTCCCATAGCGCGTCAGACGGCATGAGCGCCGACGGGCCGTCCCGAAGACGCCTGCGCAAGCGGGGCGAAGCCCAGGCCCGAAGGGCGCGTCCGCGCGCGCAGGCGGCGGCCGACGCGCGGCGAGTCCGAATGTCTCGCGCGTGCAAAGAGGCCGCATGGAATTGCGCAGCGGCGCAAGCCGCAAGCGTGGGGGGGCCATCGTGAGCGCCAAACCGGGCGAACGCCGGCTGCAGATCCTGCAGAAGCTCGCGGCGATGCTCGAGAGCCCGCGCGGCGAGAAGGTGACCACCGCGGCGCTGGCGGCGAAGCTCGACGTGTCCGAGGCGGCGCTGTATCGCCATTTCGCGAGCAAGGCGCAGATGTTCGAGGGGCTGATCGAGTTCATCGAAACGACGCTCTTCACGCTGATCAACAAGATCGCGACCGATACCCCCGACGGCGTCGCGCAGGCGCAGCAGATCGTCGAAGTCCTCCTCGGATTCGCGGAAAAGAACCCCGGCATGACGCGCGTGCTGATCGGCGACGCGCTCGTCAACGAGGACGAGCGGCTGCAGGCGCGGATGAACCAGCTCTACGACCGGATCGAGGCGGCGTTGCGGCAGGCGCTGCGCATCGCGCAGGCCGCCGGCGCGTGGCCGGGCGATCCGAATGCCGAGGCGGGCGTGCTGGTCGCGTACGTCCTCGGCCGCTGGCAGCTCTTCGCGAAGAGCGGATTCAAGCGAGCGCCCCAGGAAGGCTGGGAGTTGCAGCGCAAGTTCCTTTTCGGTTGAAGCCTGGACAGTCAGGCCGCTCGCACGCTCGATGGCGCCAGCACGCAGCCGGCGATCTTCCAGCGCCCGTCCTTCTGCTTCTCCATCGTGTAGAGCGCCACCAGCACGGTGTTGTCCGGCGCGACCAGGCGCAGCGGCTGGATCACGCGGCCTTCGATGACGGCGCCTTCGAGAAATTCCGTGTAGCGCGCGGCGGTCAGCGCACCGTAGCTCGTCCGCGCCATGTCGAGGAAATTCGCAGGCGTTTCGAACTGGGCGCGGATGCCGGGCGAGGCATACGAGAAGGCTTTCGCTGCATCGCCGGTCTTGAGCGCGCTCAGCTGCTCGCGGATCACCCGCTCGATCGCTTTCCACTCGGCGGTGGCAAGCGTCGGTTCGCCCGAGGGCGGGGCGGCGCGCGCCGGCAGCGGCGCGACGTACGCGGCGACGAGCACGAGGAGCGCCGCGCAGGCGAGCCCGGTCGAGCGAAGCGCGGGTGTCATCCGCCGCACACCGGGCATTGCGGGTCGCGCGTCACGCGAAGCTCACGCCAGCGCATCGTCTGCGCATCGAGCAGCAGCAAACGGCCGGCGAGCGATTCGCCGACGCCCGCGATCAGCTTCAACGCCTCCGCGGCCTGCGTCGCGCCGACGATGCCGGTGAGCGGCGCAAAGACGCCCATGATGGCGCAACGCGTCTCCTCGAGCTCCTCGCCTTCGCCGAACAGGCAGTGGTAGCAGGGATTCTCCGGATCGCGCGGATCGAACACGGCGATCTGCCCGTCGAAGCGGATCGCGGCGCCGGACACGAGGGGGCGCCGCGCGGCGACGCAGGCGCGATTCACCGCGTGGCGCGTCACGAAATTGTCGCTGCAGTCGAGGACGACGTCGGCGGCTTGCACGAGCGGCGCGAGCTCGTCCGGTCCGACGCGCGCGGCGATCGTCTCGACGCGCACCTGCGGATTGATCGCGCCAAGACGCGCCTTCGCCGCGGCGACTTTCGGTGTTCCGACGTCCGCCGTCGCGAACAGGATCTGCCGCTGCAGGTTCGTGAGGTCGACGGCATCGGGGTCGCACAGCGTGATCGTGCCGACGCCGGCCGCGGCGAGAAATTGCGCCGCCGGCGTGCCGAGTCCTCCGGCCCCGACGACAAGCGCGTGCGCGGCCGCGAACTTCTCCTGCGCCTCGATCCCGAGCTCCGGAAGAAGGATGTGGCGGCTGTAGCGGAGCAGCTCGTCGTCGTTCATATTAGGAACCTCTGAACCAGTCCCGCACGGTTGCGACGGGGAGTTTTCGGGATGGGATGCGCGAAGCGAGGCGAAGCTAATGGCCGGCCCCCTTAGCGAGCCTCGCGACAAAGCAGACCGCCCGAAAAGCCCCGTCCCTTCGGGCTGCTGCCAAATGCGGCGCCTGCTTTGCCGCGCTCCTCGGCATCGTAGTGTGGACTACGACCTTCGTCGCGCGTCGCGCATGCATCCGCATTTGGCGCTGCAGCGCAACCGCGCGGGACTGGCTCAGAGGTTCCCTGGTCTTCCATAACGAAACGCCCGGCGGTTGCCGGGCGTCGCGCGTCGACGATGCGTCGATTGCCTACTGGGGCTTCACCTGCGCCGAGATCGACTTCGAGGACGCCATCACCGGCTCGCCCTTGAGGTGGTTGATCGCCTGAGTGAGCTGGAAGTCGTCGGCCGCGCCGAACTCGAAGCGCGGGAACGCGGCGTCCGCGGCCCCGCCCTTGGCGGCATCCTTCGCGCCCGGCTTCGACGGCGTCGGGGTCTGCACGTTCACCGAGGCGCCCGGCGGCGCCGTCGCGGCAACCTTGTTCTGCTCGAGATGGTTTTCGAGGTTCGCTTCCTTGATGCGTGCGTCGCGGCCGTCGTCGACCGCGATGTCGGGCTCGATGCCCTTCGCCTGGATCGAGCGCCCCGACGGCGTGTAGTAGCGCGCCGTGGTGAGTTTCAGGCCCGCGTTGTTGCCGAGCGGAAGGATCGTCTGCACCGAGCCCTTGCCGAAGGTCTGCGCGCCCATGACGGTCGCGCGCTTGTGGTCCTGCAGCGCGCCGGCGACGATTTCGGAGGCCGACGCGGTGCCGCCGTCGACCAGCACGACCATCGGCACCTTCTTGACGCCCGGCGGAAGGTCCCTGAAGGCATCCTCGCCGCGGCGCGAGTAGTCCTCGCGGCGCGCCGAGAGGCGCATCTTCGCTTCGGGCGTCCGCCCGTCGGTGTAGACGACGAGAACGTCCTTCGGCAGGAACGCGGCCGACACGGCGACCGCCTGGTTCAGCAGGCCGCCCGGATCGCTGCGCAGGTCGAGCACGAGGCCGGTCAGGTCGCCCGTCTTGTACATGTCCTTCAGCGCCTTGGCGAGATCCTCGGCGGTGCGGTCCTGGAACTGGCGCACGCGGATGTAGCCGATGCCGGGCTCGATCGTCTTCGCGCGGACGCTCTTGATGTTGATTTCCTCGCGCGTGAGGCTGAACGTGAGGGGCACCTCGACGTCCTTGCGCACGACCGTCAGCACGACCACCGTGCCCGGCTTGCCGCGCATCTTCTCGACGGCCTTGGTGAGCGGGATGCCGCGGGTGGCGAGATCGTCGATCTTGACGATGAGGTCGCCGGACTTGATGCCGGCGCGGAACGCGGGCGTGTCCTCGATCGGCGACACGACCCGGACGACGCCGTCCTCGACGCCGACCTCGATCCCGAGGCCGCCGAACTTGCCCTGCGTCGAGATCTGCAGGTCCTTGAACGCCTCGGCGTCGAGGAAGTCGGAATGCGGGTCGAGCCCGTGCACCATCCCGTTGATCGCTTCCTTGATCAGCTTGTCGTCCGTGACCGGCTCGACGTAGTCCGACTTGATCTTGCCGAACACCGCCGAGAGGAGTTGCAGGTCCTCGTAGGGGATCGGCGTCCGCACGTCGCGCTGCGCGATCGCGGAGAAATTGAGCGAAAGCAGGAGGCCCAGCATGGCTCCCAGCCCGACCAATCCTGCTTTCTTCCAGTTGCTCATATCGTGTGTCCTTTGCCTGCGCCACGCACTCGCCCACCCATAGGCGCGCGTCGCCGTGGCCCTATGTCGCCAAAGTATACCGCTCCCCGGGAGATGTCACGCCTTAAGGTCGGCGCGCTTCGTGGACGCCAGGATCGACGGTTCGACAGGGAGATCGGCCTTCTGCGGACGGCTGGACCGATCATGGCGGCGCTGGAACTCCCGACCGGCGCCGCGCTTCGCGCGACCAGCGGTGCGCGATTCGCGGGCCCTCGCAAGCGCCCTCCCTTTTACCAAGCCACGATAAGGCACTCCGTTGCCTCGTTAGTTCCGCCTTCGTGAAGGCGATACGCACGAATTCACGTCGCGGATTCGTCGTGGTCCGGCGGGCACGCTCGCCCACGCGTTCTGGCGTGCTCCGCGGTGCCGCGAGTGAGCGGCCACTAACGGGAGAATTCAGGAAAACCGGAGGAGCGAGTGGCCGGTCATCTCAGCGGGCGGCGGCAACCCGAGCATGGCCAGCAAGGTCGGGGCGAGGTCGGACAGCGCGCCCCGATCGGCCAGCCGCGCCCGGCGCCCGACGTAGACGCAGGGAACGAGGTTCAGCGTGTGCGCGGTATGCGGCTGTCCGGTCTGCGGATCGAACATCTGCTCGGCGTTGCCGTGATCGGCGGTGATCAGCACCTCGCCGCCCGCCCTGCGCGTCGCGTCGACGACGCGCCCGATGCAAAGATCGAGCGTTTCGATGGCGAGGGTCGCGGCCTCCAGATTGCCGGTGTGGCCGACCATGTCGCCGTTCGCGTAGTTGCACACGATCGCGTCGTACTTGCCGCCGGCAATGGCCTCCACCAGCCGGTCGGTGACTTCACCGGCGCTCATTTCGGGCTTGAGATCGTAAGTGGCGACCTTGGGCGACGGGACCAGGATCCGGTCTTCTCCCGGATAGGGCGTCTCGGTGCCGCCACTGAAGAAGTAGGTGACGTGCGCGTATTTCTCGGTTTCCGCGATGCGGAGCTGCCGCAGTCCCCGGTTGGCCAGGTACTCGCCGAAGCCGTTGCCCACCGATTGGGGCGCGAAGGCGACCGGCAGCGCCGAAAACTCGTCGCCGTAGCTCGTGAGGCAGGCGTAGCGCGCGAGCTTCGGCACCCGCGTGCGGGCGAAGCCGTCGAACGCGGGGTCGGTCAGTGCACGCGTGATCTCGCGCGCCCGGTCGGCGCGAAAATTCATGAACACGACGGTGTCGCCGTCGCGCATCGTCGCCGGCCTCCCGTCGGCGCCGGCGATTGCGGTGGCGGCGACGAATTCGTCGTTCTCGCCGCGCGCATAGGCGGCCGCGAGTCCGGCCTCGGCGGAGGTCGCCGTGTGCGCGGCGCTTCCGTCGACGAGGAGCTCGTACGCCGCGCGAACGCGGTCCCAGCGCTTGTCGCGGTCCATCGCGTAATACCGCCCGACGATCGAGGCGATGCGGGCGCCCGGATGGCGGGCGCAAACCGCGTCGAGCGCCACCAGCGACGCCAGCGCGCTTTGCGGGGGCGTGTCGCGCCCGTCGAGGAACGCGTGGACGAAAATGCGGGGCACGCCCTGCGCCGCGGCGAGCTCCACCATCGCCGCGATGTGGCGCTCGTGGCTGTGCACGCCGCCGGGCGAGAGCAGTCCGAGGATGTGCAGCGCATTGCCGGTCGCGGCCGCGGTCGCCGCCGCGTCGCGAAGCACCGGATTGGCGGCGAACTCGCCCGACCTGATCGCGAGGTCGATTCGCGTGAGGTCCTGGTAAACGACGCGGCCGGCACCCATATTGAGATGGCCGACCTCGGAATTGCCCATCTGTCCGTCCGGCAGGCCGACGGCGAGCTCGGAGGCGTCGATCGACGTGTGCGGGCACGTGGCAAGCAGCCGGTCCCAGTTCGGCTTTCGCGCGCGGGCGATCGCGTTGTCCGGCGTCGCTTCGCGGCAGCCGAATCCGTCGAGGATCAGCAGCACGACCGGGCGCACGGAGACGGGAAACGAAGCGGGCATCGGCGCGACCGGAGCGATTGGCGTCGCGGCGGGCCGCCGCGAAGGCGGGCGGAAGGCCCGCTGCGTTATCATTTTACCTTTGTCCGCCCAAACCGCCTCCGTCGCGCGCGCGAAATCGGCCCGACAGGCACCTAGAATCGGAAACGCATGGCCTTCGTGATGGAAAACTGGATGCTCGTCGCCGTGATGGCGGTTTCGGGCGCGATGCTGCTGCTGCCGATCGTCCAGCGCCGCTTCTCGCCGGTGAAGGATGTCGGCAACGCCGAGGCGACGCGGCTCGTCAATCGCAGCGATGCGGTCTTGCTCGACGTGCGCGAGCCGAAGGAATACACCGGCGGGCACCTGCCCAACGCCATCCACATCCCGCTCTCGCAGCTCGATTCGCGCTCGGGCGAGCTCGCCAAGCTGACGGCGCGCCCCGTGGTCGCGTATTGCGAGAGCGGCCGGCGCAGCCCCTCGGCGGCCAAGGCGCTGGCGCGCGCGGGGTTCAAGGACATCTACAGCCTGCAGGGCGGAATATTCGGCTGGAAGAAGGACGGGCTGCCGGTGGAGAAGTGAATTGAAATGAATGGGCTCGCGCCGACGATCACGATGTACACGACGGGGATGTGCGGATACTGCACCCGCGCCGAGCGGTTCCTCGCGGCGAAAGGCGTCGACCGGATCGAGAAGATCCGCGTCGACCTCGAGCCCGCGCTGCGCGTCGCGATGATGGAACGGACCGGCCGCCGCTCCGTCCCGCAGATCTTCATCGGCGACTTCCACGTCGGCGGCTACGAGGAGCTGGTCGCGCTCGATCGCGCCGGCCGGCTCGGGGCATTGCTCGCCGGCGCCGGCTGAACGTTCGCCCGCGCCTCGCGTGCGAAGTCGCGCTGGAGTAAAATCGCACGTTTGACCCCCTTTCGAAGGACCGCATCATGGCCGATACGCCGCTCGACCTCGCCCCCCCGGACGCGCCCGCATTCGCGATCGAGAAGATCTACGTGAAGGACCTGTCGCTCGAGAATCCGGGATCGCCGCAGTCTTTCCGGCTGACCGAGCCGCCGCAGGTCGAGATCGGCCTGCGCACCCGCGGCGACAAGATCGACGACGACACGTACGAATGCGTGCTGACGGTGACGATGACGGCGAAGGCCGGCGACAAGACGCTCTTCCTCATCGAGGCCTCGCAGGCCGGCGTCTTCACGATCAAGAACATTCCGGCGGAGCACCTGCAGCCGGTGATGGCGGTCAACTGCCCGAACGTGCTGTTCCCGTACATCCGCGAAACGCTCGCCGACGCGGTGACCAAGGCCGGATTCCCGCCGGTGCACCTCGCGCCGATCAACTTCGAGGCGCTCTATCAGCAGCAGCTCGCGCAGGCGTCGGCGCAGGCGCCGGCGACCGCCGCCGTCAACTGACGATCCGGCGATGGCGCTCCGCGCGGCAACGGGGGCAGCTGCGTGCGCCGGCCGACGCGCTCCGATCGGCGCGCACGCGCCGCGCGACTCCGTGCGGCGCTTCCTCGCGGCCGCACTGATTGTCGCCGCCAGTACGGGCGCGACCGCCGCCGAGTTCCGCTCGGTCGCCGATCCGGCCGTCGTGCTCTACGACGCGCCTTCGCTGAAGGCGAAGCCGCTCTACATCCTCGGGCACGACACGCCGCTCGAGGTGATCGTGCCGGTCGAAGGCTGGGTCAAGGTGAAAGACGTCGACGGCACGTTCGGCTGGGTGGAGAAGAAGGGCCTCGCCGAGCGGCGCATGCTGATCGTGCGTCCGCCGGCTGCCGAAGTGCGCGCCAGCGCCGACGAGAAGGCCGCGCTCGTCTTTCGCGCCGAGCCGGGCGTGCTGCTCGAGCTCGCCGAGCCGGTGACCTCCGCCGCCAGCGCGGCCGTGCCCGGGTGGGTCAAGGCGAAGCATCCCGACGGCCAATCGGGATTCGTCCGGATCACGCAGGTATTCGGTCTGTAATCCGATGCACGCCGGCGCGCTGCCGCGATTTCCGTGCGCCCGGAGCATGAAGCCCGCCCGATGAAGACGTCGATCGCGGTGCTCGGCGCCGGCGCGTGGGGCACCGCGCTCGCCGCGCATCTCGCCCGCCGCACCGACATTGCCGCCACGCTCTGGGCGCGCGACGCGGCGCAGGCAGGCATCATCAAGGCCGCGCGGTCCAATGAGCGCTATCTGCCCGGTATCGGCTTTCCCGACGCGCTGCGCGTCACCGCCGCGCTCGACGACATCTCGGGGGCGGACCTGCTCATCGTCGCGACGCCGGTCGCGGGGCTGCCGGAGGTCGTCTCGCGGCTCGCGGCGCTGGGCGCAAAGACCCCGCTGATGTGGCTGTCGAAGGGGATCCTTGCCGTTCCGGCGTCCGCGGATTTCCCCGCGGGCGCGGCGCTCGCGCATCAGGTGATCGCGCCCCGCTGGCCCGCGCCGGTGGGCATCGTTTCCGGGCCGAGCTTCGCGGAGGAAGTCGCGCGCGGGCTCCCCACCGCCGTCGCCGTCGCGGCGACCGATGCCGCGCTCGCGACGCGTGTCGCCGGGCTGCTCCGCGCGGACACGCTGCGCGCCTACGAGAGTGACGACATCGCGGGCGTCGAGGTCGGCGGCGCGGTGAAGAACGTGCTGGCGATCGCCGCGGGCGCCAGCGACGGCCTCGGCTTCGGCAACAATGCGCGCGCCGCGCTCATCACGCGCGGGCTGGCCGAGACGAGCCGCCTCGCCGAAGCGCTCGGCGGGCGGCGCGAGACGCTGATGGGCCTCGCCGGCCTGGGGGATCTCGTGCTGACCTGCACCGGCGACCTCTCACGCAACCGGCGTGTCGGGCTCGCGCTGGCGCGCGGCCTGACCCTCGACGCGGCACTGGCCGAGCTGGGCCATGTGGCCGAGGGCGTGGGCGCGGCGGAGGCGCTGCATCGGCTCGCCGCGCACCACCGCATCGACATGCCGATCTGCGAGGCGGTCTGGCGCGTGCTGCGCGGCGGATTGCCGCCGCACGCCGCCGTCGAGGCGCTGCTGAAGCGCGAGCCGCGTCCGGAAAGCCATTGATCCTTGCGGACCCTTTCCGCGGCCCGGGGCCACGCCTCAGACGGCGCCTGCGAGCCCGGTCTGCCGCCAGGCCTCGTAGACGGCGATCGCCACCGCGTTCGATAGGTTGAGGCTGCGCACGTCGGGACGCATCGGGATCCGCAGCCGCGCGTCGGCGGTGAACGTCGCGATCACGTCGTGCGGCAATCCGCTCGTCTCGCAGCCGAACACCAGCACGTCGCCCGGCAGAAAACGCGCGGCGTAGACCGAGCGCGATGCCTCGGTGGTGAATGCCCACCATTGCCGCGCCGGCGGCGCGCCGAGCATGCTGCGGCACGCGGCGAAATCGCGATGCACGACGACGCGCGCGTATTCGTGGTAGTCGAGACCCGCGCGCTTCAGCTCGCGATCGTCCATCCGGAAGCCGAGCGGCTCGACCAAGTGAAGCTCGGTTGCGGTGTTCGCGGTGAGCCGGATCACGTTGCCCGTGTTGGGCGGAATCTCCGGATGCACGAGCACGACGGAAAATGGCGGCGCCGGCGCCGGCGCGGCGGCATCGCTCACCCGCCCCCCGCGCGCAGCGTTCGCGCGACGACCCAGCACTCGACGCGCGCGGCACCGGCGCGGGCGAGCGTCCGTGCAGCCTCGGCGAGCGTCGCCCCGGTGGTCATCACGTCGTCGACGAGTGCGATGCGCGCGCCGTGCACGTCCCCGCGGGCGGCGAAGGCGCCGCGGACGTTGGCGGCGCGCTCGGACCATGACAGCGCTGCCTGCGGTGGCCCGCCGGCGATGCGCGTCAATGCGCGCGCGATGGGCAGCCGCAGTTGGCGCGATACGCGCGCCGCGATCTCCTGCGCCTGATTGAACCCGCGCTCGCGCTGCCGCGCCGAGGCGAGCGGGAGCGCGACGATGCGGTCCGGCCGCTGCGATGGCGCCCGCGCCGCGAGGGCACGCTCCGCCGCCTGCGCAAGCACGACGCCCGCCCAGTCCGCGAGCGCCAGATGTCCGCCGTATTTGAGCTCACGCAGCAGTCGATCGACCGGGAATGCGTAAGCGTACGCGGCGATCGTCGCCGCAAACGGCGGAGGATGCGCGAGGCAGGCGCCGCACGGCACGGCGTCCGCGGCCGGCAGCGCGCACACCGGGCACGCCGACGCGAGCTTCGGCAAGGCGTCCGCGCATGCCGCGCACAACAGCGCCCCGCCGGCAGGGGCGACGCAGAGCGCGCAGCGCTGCGGCAGCGCAGCCCGCGCACCGATTCGCGCACGGGCGAGCGCGCCGCGCCATGCATCGCTGTCAAATGCTTTCGTCGATCGAATTGACAACATCGGGATGTGCCTCGACACTCGGCCTCGATTGTAGTCGCAGTCGCGAGTCCGCCTGAGCGATGCGACAAGCCCTCAAACTAACGGGATCCCGCGCGCAATGCCATCGGCCGAAGGTACGATCGCCCTCGATGCGCTTCCGCACGCGCGGACCCGCGCGGAAGCGCCGGCCGGCGAGCCGTGGACCGTCGATGAGGTGCTTTCGCTCTTTGCGCTGCCGTTTCCGGAGCTTCTCTTTCGCGCGCAACAGACGCATCGCGAGCATCACGCGCCGAACCGCGTCCAGCTGTCGACGCTGATGTCGATCAAGACGGGCGGATGCCCCGAGGATTGTGGCTATTGCCCGCAGGCGAAGCGCTACCACACGAATGTCGAGGAATCGCCGCTCGCGGAACTGCCGGCCGTCATCGCCGCCGCGACCGAGGCGAAGGCGCGCGGCGCGTCGCGTTTCTGCATGGGCGCCGCGTGGCGCGGTCCGAAGGAGCGCGACCTCGCGCCGGTGCTCGACATGGTGCGCGCGGTCAAGGCGCTCGGCCTCGAGACCTGCTGCACGCTCGGCATGCTGAAGGACGGTCAGGCGCAGGCGCTCAAGGCGGCGGGGCTCGACTATTACAACCACAATCTCGACACCGCGCCGGAGTTCTACGGCGACGTGATCACCACGCGTGACTACGCCGACCGGCTCGACACGCTGGCCCGCGTGCGCGACGCGGGCGTCAAGGTGTGCTGCGGCGGCATCGTCGGGATGGGCGAGTCGCGGCGCGAGCGCGCGGGCCTCGTCGCGCAGCTCGCCAACCTCGATCCTTACCCGGAATCGGTGCCGATCAATCATCTGGTCCAGGTCGAGGGCACGCCGCTGCACGACCGCCTTGCCGGCGCGGCGGCGCTCGACCCGCTCGAATTCGTCCGCACGATCGCGGTGGCGCGCCTCACGATGCCGAAGGCGATGGTGCGGCTCTCGGCCGGGCGTCGGGAGCTGGGCGAAGCCGTGCAGGCGCTGTGCTTTCTCGCCGGCGCGAATTCGGTGTTCTACGGCGATCGCCTGCTCACGACCGGCAATCCGGAAGCCGATGCGGACCAGGCGCTGTTCGCGAAGCTCGGGCTCGCCACGGCAGACTGAATCCAGGGTGCGGACCCTGCGCTGCGCGAGTGCCCGCGCCGGTCGCGACGTTGCATCGTCAAGCGGACCGAAGCGCTTCCGGTCGCACCGCGCAGTCAGCCCTGAATCGACCGCGATCACGGCGACGCCTGTCGCGATCGCTCCGAATTTCCCGGCGAACGTTGTGTCCATGCGGACGACCGTGTGACATGTCCGAATCCACGCTGATTGCGAAGCTGCTGCGCGACGAGGCCGCGCGCGCTGCCGCCGGACTCGTGCGCACACGGCGCCCCGTCGAGTCGCCGCAGGGCGCGCGGGCGATCGTTGCGGGCCGCGAGGTCGTCGCGTTCGCGAGCAATGATTACCTCGGTCTCGCGAGCCATCCGGCGATCGTCGCGGCCGCGCGCGACGCGGCAGCACGCTGGGGCGTTGGGGCGGGCGCGTCGCACCTCGTCTGTGGCCACACGGCGGCGCACGACGCGCTCGAAGCCGAGCTCGCGGCGTTCGTCCGTCCGAACGAGACCGTGCGCGCGCTCACGTTTTCATCCGGATATCTTGCCAATCTCGCGATCCTCACCGCGCTCGCGGGGCGCGGCGATGCGGTGTTCGCCGATCGCCTCAATCACGCCTGCCTCAACGACGGGGCGCTGCTGTCGCGGGCGCGATTCGTCCGTTACGCGCATGCCGACGCGGCCGCGTTGCGCGCGCGGCTACGCGCGACCGAGGCCGCGGGACGCGTGATTGCGACCGATGCCGTGTTCAGCATGGACGGCGATGTCGCGCCGCTGCCCGGGCTGCTGGCGCTCGCGGAGGAATTCGACGCGTGGCTCGTCGTCGACGACGCGCACGGTTTCGGCGTGCTGGGCGAGGGGCGCGGCACGCTCGCGCATTTTGACCTGCGCTCGGAACGCATCGTCGTGATGGGAACGCTCGGCAAGGCGGCGGGCGTGGCCGGCGCGTTCGTCGTCGCGCATCCGGCGGTCGTCGAAACGCTGCTGCAGACGTCACGATCCTATGTCTACACCACGGCCGCGCCCGCGCTGTTGGCGGAGGCGACGCGCGCGGCCCTCGCGATCATCCGCGACGACGCGGCGCGCCGCACGCATCTCGCGCGCCTCGTCACCCGCTGGCGCGAGCGGGCGCGGGCGTTGCCGTGGACGCTTCTCGATTCGTCAACGCCGATCCAGCCGCTCGTGATCGGCGGCAACGCCGCGACGGTCGCGCTCGCCGACGCGTTGTGGCAGCGCGGCTTCTGGGTGCCGGCGATCCGGCCGCCGACCGTTCCCGCGGGGACCGCGCGCCTGCGCGTCTCGCTGAGCGCGGCCCATTCGATCGCCGACGTCGACGCGCTCGTCGATGCGCTCGCCGACCTCGCATCGCTCCATTCGAATGACGGGCCCGGATGAGCGCCGCACTGTCGATCGAGTCGGCCGGCGCGGGACCGCCGATCGTGCTGCTGCACGGCTGGGCGCTGCACGCCGGCGCGTGGGGACCGCTCGTCCCGCGACTGGCGCAACGCCATCGGGTGCACGCCGTCGACCTGCCCGGGCATGGCCACAGCGCGCCGCTGTCGCCGTTCACGCTCGATGCGATCGCGGACCTGCTCGACGCGGCGTTCCCGGACGCGCCGCCGCTCACCGTGCTCGGCTGGTCGCTCGGCGGACAGGTCGCGCTGCGCTGGGCACGGCTGCGGCCCACGCGCATCGCAAGTCTCGTTCTGGCGTGCACGACGCCGCGCTTCGTTGCCGGCCCCGACTGGCCCCACGCGATGGCCGAAGAGACGCTGCGCCGCTTCGGCGACGAGCTTCGCGTCGCCTGGAAGCCCACGGTCCAACGCTTTCTCGCGCTGCAGGTACACGGCAGCGAGCACGGGCGCGCGGCGCTCGCGCTGCTGCGGCACGACCTCTTCGCGCGCGGCCTGCCGTCGCCGCAGATGCTGACGCAGGCCCTCGACCTCATGGCGGCCGTTGACCTGCGCGCCGACGCGCCGGCCGTCGCGCAACCCGCGCTCGTCATCTCGGGCGGGCGCGACATGCTGACGCCGCCCGGCGCGGGCCGCTGGCTGGCTTCGAGCCTGCCGAACGCGCGCTTCGTCTGCATCGAGGGTGCGGCGCACGCGCCGTTCCTGTCGCATCCGGACGCGTTCTTCGGCGCCGTGGAGACCTTCGTCGATGGCCGGTGAACACGCGCCTTCGGATGCGCTGTCGCCGGAGACGCGGGCCGTGCGCCGGGCATTCGCGCGCGCGGCGGCGACCTACGACGGCGCCGCGGTGCTGCAGAAGGAGATCGGCGCGCGCATGGCCGTGCGGCTCGACGTCGTGCGCCTCGCGCCGCAGACGATCCTTGACGCTGGCTGCGGGACCGGCGATGCGCTTGCCGAGCTCGCCGTGCGGTACCCGAAGGCACGCCGAGTTGCGCTCGACCTCGCGCAACCGATGCTGGACGTCGCCCGCGCGCGCTCGCGCGCCGGCTCCTCGGCGTTGGGCCGGCTGCTCGCGCCGCTGCGCGGGCAGGGGAGCGCGCTGCCCGGCTTCGTCTGCGGCGATCTCGCCGCGATGCCGTTCGTCTCCGCCGCGTTCGACCTGGTCTGGAGCAACGCGACGCTGCAGTGGATCGACGACCTGCCGCTGGCGATTGCCGAATGCCATCGCGTGCTCGCCGTCGGTGGCCTTTTCACGTTCACGACCTTCGGGCCGGACACGCTGAAGGAGCTCCGCGCCGCGTTCGCCGGCGTCGACGCGCGCCCGCACGTCGGCCGCTTCGTCGACATGCACGACATCGGTGACATTCTCGTCGCGAAGGGCTTCGCCGATCCGGTGATGCAGATGGAATACATGACCCTCACTTATCCCGACGCGCTCGCCATGCTGCGCGACCTGAAGGCGATCGGCGCGACCAACGCGGCGCGCGGCCGCGCCCGCGGCCTGATGGGTCGGGGACGCTGGCAGCGCGCGCTGGCGCGCGCTCGACGCGTCGCGCGGCCCCGGGCCGCAGGGGCGCGTGTCGGCGACCTTCGAGGTCATCTACGGGCACGCGTGGAAGGCGGCGCCGACCCACACGGCCGAGGGCCACGCGATCGTGAAGCTCGAGCGCAGGCCACGAACATGAGCGCCGTGGCGACAGCCGCAGGCGTGGGGGCACACATGAGCGCCGACGGGCCGTCCCAAGGCGCGAATTGCTCCCCCTCGGGGGGCAGCGAAGCGGCGACAGCCGCAAGCGTGGGGGCACAAATGGCGCAGGGACTGTTCGTCACGGGGACCGACACCGGCGTCGGCAAGACGCGCGTCGCCGCCGCCTTGCTGCGCGGGCTGGCAGCGCAGGGCCTGCGCGCGGCGGGAATGAAGCCGGTCGCCGCGGGCATCGACCGCGACGCAGGAATGAACGCGGACGTCGCCGCGCTGCGTGCCGCGGGCAACGTGACGGCGCCGCCCTCCGACGTGAACCCGTATGCGCTGGAGGCCGCCATTGCGCCGCATGTCGCCGCCGCGCGGGAGGGCGTCGTCATCGAGCTCGCGACGATTTCGGCCGCGTACGCGCGTCTCGCGGAGCGCGCGGATGCGATCATCGTCGAGGGTGCCGGCGGAGCGATGGTCCCGCTCGATGCCCGTCTCGACATGCTGGACATCGCCCGCGCGCTCGCGCTGCCCGTGCTGCTGGTGGTCGGCGTGCGGCTCGGCTGCCTCAATCACGCGCGGCTCTCGGCGCTCGCGATCAGCGCCCGCGGGCTCGTGCTTGCCGGCTGGGTCGCGAACCGGATCGATCCCGGCATGGATGCCGCAGACGAGAGCGTCGCCACGCTGGCCGCGACGCTGCCGGCGCCGCTCATCGCCGATTACCCGTGGGCGGACGGCGGGGCGCCCCTCGTGGCGGACGGTGCCTCGCTGCGGCTGCTGGGCTTTGCCTGCGCAGGATGACGCGCGTTGCGGATTGCCGAGCGGCGGAATTGCTGCGGCGCGGGTGCGGTTGTTAGGTCCTTGGAGACTCCCCGAAAATGGACGTGATGGGCAAGGGCTGTGTTACATTTTTGCCAGAATCTCCGGCCGCCGTCTCCTGCGGGCCCTCGGCGGTCATCGAGGCAGAGGCGGCGAATGGGCAGGCGATTGTCGAATTTGTCGGTTCACCCCCTGACAGCTTCGAACGGTTGTGAGAGACTCGGCGGCGATCTGGCGCCGGGATCTTGCGGCGCCGCATTCGCGGGACGCACGCGCAGGTATGGGCGGTCTGATTGACTTCGACGGAACGAAGAGCCGGCAAGGGCCGCGTCGAAACCGGAGGAACTGATGAATTGCCTCTATTACCTCGCGCCGACGCTGGAGAGCACGCAAGCGGTGACCGACGACCTGCATGGCGGCGGCGTGAAGGATTTCTTCATTCACGTCGTCAGCAAGGACGAATCAGGCCTCCGGCAACAGCAGATCCACTCCAGCAATTACCTCGAGACGCTCGATATTGTTCGCGACGGCTTCATCGGCGCGGGGATCGGGTTCGTCGCCGGGCTCGTCGGCGCCGCATTGCTGCATTTCCTCGAGCCGTTCGGACCGGATGTTCCCCGCATCGTGACGGTCCTGATCGTCGTCGTGGCGACGATGTTCGGCGCCTGGGAAGGCGGCCTGACGGGCATCGCGATGGAGAACAACAAGCTGCGCAAGTTTCACCACGATATCGAGGCGGGAAAGTATCTGATCCTGATCTATGTGCGGAAAGAGCAGGGAGCGGCCGTCCGGGCGCTGATGCGCAAACGCCATCCGGAGGCGGAGCTCGTCGCCGTCAACACGCATTTCATCAATCCGTTCAAGCCGATCAGACGCAGGCACCACGCTGGCAGCGGTAATGAACGAGCGCTGCAAAAGGACTAGAGCAGCGGGCTATCCGCGCTTGATGTGTGCGGCGCTGAGTTGCGCAGCGGGAGAACCACTGCGGCTGGGATGTGGACAGGCATTTTCGAAGTTGACGCCGCGTCGCGCGCGCAACTCTAGTTCGATCCGGACAACGGGGCTACCACTATGGTAATGGCAATCGCAATCGTCTTGCTGGTCGTGGGCTCCGTCCTGTTCCATTACCTCAGTCCGTGGTACTTCACGCCGATCGCGTCCAATTGGGGCAACATCGACGACACCGTGACGCTCACGTTCTGGGTCACCGGATTCGTCTTCGTCGCCGTCAACCTGTTCATGGCGTACTGCGTGGTGCGCTATCGGAACCGGAAGGGAAACACGGCGCACTACGAGCCCGAGAACAAGAAGCTCGAAGGCGCGCTCATCCTGGCCACCGCGCTCGGCGTCGCCGCGTTGCTGGCGCCGGGCCTGCTCGCATGGGGTAAGTTCATCGACGTGCCCAAGGACGCGGCCGTGTTCGAGGTCGTGGGCCGGCAATGGAATTTCAACTATCGCTTCCCGGGCGCGGATGGCGTGCTCGGCACCGTCGACGCCCGCTTCGTCAGCGATGCGAACCCGTTCGGCATCAATCCGGACGACCCGAACGGAAAGGACGATATCCTGATCGCAAGCCCCGAGCTGCATCTGCCCATGGGCAAGGCGGTCAAGGCCGAGCTCCGCTCGATCGACGTCCTGCACGATTTCACGGTGCCCCAGTTCCGCGCCAAGATGAACATGGTGCCGGGACTGGTGACCTACGTCTGGTTCACGCCGACGCGGGAAGGCCATTTCGACGTTTTCTGCGAACAGCTGTGCGGCATTGCGCATTACGCGATGCGCGGCAAGGTCGTCGTCGAGGACGAGTCGGCGTGGAAGACGTGGCTTGCGAGCTATCCGACGTATGCGCAAACCGTGGACCGGCCGCCCGGCGACGCGACCGCGGGTCGGGCGCTCTATGCGGTGTGCGCGGCCTGTCATGGCGCGCAGGGCGAAGGCAACCCCGCGCTGAACGCGCCGAAGATCGCCGGACAGGCGGACTGGTACCTGAAGCGCGAATTGCACAATTTCAAGAGCGGCGCGCGCGGCACGTCCGCCAACGATGCCTTCGGCAAGATAATGGCGCCGATGGCGGCGACGCTCGCGGACGACACCGCGATCGACAACGTCGTCGCCTATATCCGCACGTTGCCGGATACGCCCGGCGCCGCACACGGTGCCTCCCAATGCGAGCAACGGCCAGAGCCTTTATGAGAACTGCGCCGCGTGCCACGGCGCCGACGGGCGCGGGGCGCATGGCCACCAATGCGCCGCGGCTCAAGGGCATGAGTGACTGGTACATGGTCACGCAATTGAAGAATTTCCAGCAAGGTGCGCGCGGCGCGCACCCGAAGGACCCGTACGGGTCGCAGATGGCGGCCCTTGCCGCGATCCTGACCGACGAGCGGCAGATCAACGATCTCGTTGCCTACATCAATACCTTCAAGTGAGACGCGGACGAATCGTCCGGGTTGACGAATTGGCGAAGAGGAACCACCGATGACCTATGTTGCGCATGACGAGTCGGACTTCGTTCGGCCGGCCGAAGTCGAGGAGCCGGAGCTCTACCATCCGAAGACCTTCATCGGGAAATACATCTGGAGCCAGGACGCCAAGGTCATCGCCGTCCAGTACGGGATCACGGCGATTGCCGTGGGCCTGGTGGCGCTGGTGCTGTCGGGAATCATGCGGCTGCAGCTCGGCTTCCCGCACGTCTTCTCGTTCATCACTCCGGCCACGTACCTTCAGTACGTCACCATGCACGGAATGATCATGGTGATCTACCTGCTCACCGCGCTGTTCCTCGGGGGATTCGGCAACTACCTCATTCCCCTGATGGTGGGCGCCCGCGACATGGTCTTCCCCTACGTCAACATGGTGAGCTACTGGGTGTATCTGTTCGCCGTGCTGCTGCTGATGGCGAGCTTTTTCGTGCCGGGCGGGTCCACCGGCGCCGGCTGGACGCTGTATCCACCGCAGGCCATTCTCCCGGGCACGCCCGGGGCGAACTGGGGCATCATCCTGATGCTCGTCTCGCTCGCATTCTTCATCATCGGCTTCACGATGGGCGGGTTGAACTATGTGGTGACCGTGCTGCAGGCGCGCACGCGCGGCATGACGCTGATGCGGCTGCCCCTGACGGTGTGGGGCATCTTCATGGCCACCATCCTGGCGCTGCTCGCATTCCCGGCGTTGTTCGTCAGCGCGATCATGATGACGCTCGACCTCACGCTCGGAACGAGCTTCTTCATGCCCGCCCTCGTCTCGAAGGGGGAGCACCTCGGCTACAACGGAGGAAGCCCGATACTGTTCCAGCACCTGTTCTGGTTCTTCGGCCATCCCGAGGTGTACATCGTCGCGCTGCCGGCCTTCGGCATCGTCTCCGACCTCATCAGCGTCAACGCGCGGAAGAACATCTTCGGCTATCGGATGATGGTCTGGGCGATCCTCGCGATCGGCGGCCTGAGCTTCATCGTGTGGGCGCACCACATGTACGTCAGCGGGATGAATCCCTACTTCGGATTCTTTTTCGCCACGACCACGCTGATCATCGCGGTTCCCACGGCGCTCAAGGTCTACAACTGGGTGCTGACGCTGTGGAAGGGCGACATCCACTTCACCGTCCCGATGCTGTTTGCCATCGGCTTCATCTTCACGTTCATCAACGGCGGGCTCACGGGCCTGTTCCTCGGCAACGTGCCGGTGGACATCCCGCTGTCCGGCACCATGTTCGTGGTCGCGCACTTCCACATGGTGATGGCGGTGTCCCCGATCCTGGTCGTGTTCGGCGCGATCTACCACTGGTATCCCAAGATCACGGGACGGATGCTGAACGACACCATGGGCAGGTTTCATTTCTGGGTGACGTTCCTCGGCACGTATGCGATCTACTATCCGATGCATTACCTGGGCTTCCTGGGCGTGCCGCGGCGGTATTACGCGATGGGAACCACGGTCTTCATGCCGGAGTCGGCGCAGCAGCTGAACGTCGCGATCACCATTGCCGCGCTCATCGTCGGAGTCGTTCAGGTCGTGTTCATCTACAACCTGATCTGGAGCTATTTCAAGGGCAAGCCGTCCGGCCCGAATCCGTGGCGCGCCACGACGCTGGAATGGCAGACCGCCGACACGCCTCCGAAGCACGGCAACTTCGGTCCGACGCTGCCGGTGGTCTATCGCTGGGCCTATGACTACAGCGTGCCCGGCGCGGCCGAGGACTTCATCCCGCAGAATCAGCCGCCGGGCAAGAAGACCCAGGGCCTCGAGAAGACTCCCGATGCGGGCGATCTCGGCGCGCACGCATTCACCGCCGCCAACCCGCAACCCGCCGGCGGCGCGCACTCGTGACCTACGCGTTGATCTTCCTGGGCGGCCTCATGGCCGTCGTCGTCTGGTGGCTGGTTCGGCAGACGGTCAACGTCACGCCATGGGTCGAGCAGCGGGCGGGCGACAACCTGCACGCCGACGGCGCGCTTTCGCTGCCTCCGGTGAAGGTGGGCCTCGGCGTCTTTCTCGCGGTCGCCACCTCGCTGTTCGCGCTGCTGATCAGTGCGTATCACATGCGCATGATGGGCACCGACTGGGTCAGGCTGCCCCTGCCGAGAGTGCTCTGGGCGAATACCGTGGTGCTGGTCCTCGCCAGCGTCGCGATGCAGTGGACGCTCGTCGCGGCGAGCCGAAGCGAGCCGGAGCGCGTGAAGCGCGGCATGATCGCGGCGGGCGCGCTGACATTCGGCTTTCTCATCGGACAGGCCTGGGCGTGGCAACAGATGGACGCCGCGGGGTATTTTCTCGCCGCCAATCCCGCCTATTCGTTCTTCTTCCTTCTCACCGCCGTGCATGGATTGCACCTCCTCGGCGGCCTGTGGGTTCAGGTGAGGGCCACCGCCCGGGTGCTGCGCGGCGCCGAGGCGGAGGCGATTCGCCTGAGCATCCAGCTGTGCACGGTGTACTGGCATTATCTGCTCGGCGTCTGGGTGGTCTTGTTCGCGGTCCTGTTGCATACGCACGACTAGGGGGATCGATCCATATGAACCAACCGGTGTCGACGGATACGGCAGAAGCGCTGGCCCCAGGCCTTCAGGGGATTGTCGCCGACTGGTCCTCGGACCAGCGGGCGTTCAAGAACGTCCCCTGGGGCAAGGCGATGATGTGGATCTTCCTGCTGAGCGACACGTTCATCTTCAGCTCGTTCCTGATCTCGTACATGACGGTGCGCATCTCGACGACGGCGCCCTGGCCCAACCCGAGCGAGGTCTTCGGCCTGTCGATCGGTGGCACGGAAGTCCCGCTCCTCCTGATTGCCATCATGACGTTCGTGCTGATCAGCAGCAGCGGGACGATGGTCCTGGCCGTGAACTTCGGCTATCGAAAAGATCGCGTCAAGACATTTATCTTCTTGCTGCTCACCGCGGCATTGGGCGCGACATTCGTCGGGATGCAGGCCTTCGAATGGACCAAGCTGATCGTGCATGAGGGGATACGTCCCTGGGGCAATCCCATGGGCGCCGCGCAGTTCGGCGCGAGCTTCTTCATGATCACCGGCTTCCACGGCACGCACGTGTCGATCGGCGTGATCTTCCTCATCATCGTCGCGATCAAGGTGCTGCGGGGAGACCTCGACAAGCAGAGGCCGGGCTTCATGACCGGCAGGAAGGGCAACTACGAGATCGTCGAGACCATGGGGCTGTACTGGCACTTCGTCGATCTGGTGTGGGTGTTCATCTTCGCAGTCTTCTATCTCTGGTAGGGCAGCCATGGCACATGCAGAGGGACAGCATCATCCCGCCGCGGGGCAACCGCACGCCGCGGCCGGGGCGACGCATCACGAGGTCGGGCAACAGCATCCGCTCGGCATCTATTTCAAGATCTGGGGATTGCTGTTCGTCCTTTCCGCCGCCTCGTACTGTGTCGATTACTTCGGTTTTCAGGGCTACATGCGGTGGTTCCTGATCCTCACGTTCATGCTGCTGAAGGCCGGGCTGATCGTCGCCGTCTTCATGCACATGCTGTGGGAGCGGCTCGCCATGGTGTACGTAATCTTGGTCCCGCCGCTCGTGCTGATGGTGCTGATGGGCATCGGCGCGATCGAGGGGGGCTACACGTTCCTCACCAGGGAAATCTTCTTCGGACCGCCGCCCGCCGCGACGGCAGAACATCCAGCGCCGGCGAAACAGCCGCTGCCCGCGACAGCTATAGTGCCGATGCCGCATTAGGACCAATTCGCACGACCTTCGCGAGTGCCAACCGAGGGCTTCGCGGACGGCGCGGCAGCGGGCGAGACGTCCGCGCGAACTGTCGGCGCACGCGTGAACTGACATCACCCCACGGCTGGCGCGGATACGCTGCATCCGTGCTAGAATCCGGCGCCGTTTCCAGCAATCCTGCGCGACGAGTGCTGATGGCGCGCCGACCGACCAACCGGTCGCGGCGCGCTGCCTGCCATTTCCGTCTGACCACACGACACGATCGTCGCCGGACGGTGCCCCGTGATTTTGTGTCCGGGCGGACCGCGACGCGGCCGACAAGCGCGCGGCCGAGCCGGCACGGGCGATGTATTTCAAGACGACTGAACGACGCAATCGAGGGATGCATGTTGCGCACTGAGACGAAGCCGGGCCACCGGCTCATGGGAATGGGCCTCGCGGCGGCATTCGCCGCGCCGGGTGCGGCGCTGGCCATGCCGGACTGGAACCTGCAGCCGCCGGTGACGCCGATCGCGCGGCAGATGTTCGATCTGCATTCGTTCATCTTCTGGGTCTGCGTCGTCATCTTCGTCGGCGTCTTCGGCGTGATGTTCTATTCGATTTTCAGGCACCGGAAATCGCTGGGCCATCAAGCGCACCCGTTCCACGAGAACGCGCTGGTCGAGATCATCTGGACGGTCATCCCGTTCCTCATCCTGCTGTTCATGGCGTTCCCCGCGACCAAGACCATCCTGGCGATGAAGGACACCTCGGCGCCGGACCTGACCGTCAAGGTCACCGGGTACCAGTGGAAATGGAACTACGACTACCTCGACGAAGGCTTCGGCTTCTACTCCAGTCTCTCGACGCCCCTGGCGCAGATCGAGAACAGGGAGCCCAAGGGCGAGCACTATCTGCTCGAGGTCGACAACCCGATGGTGGTCCCGGTCAACGCGAAAGTGCGCGTCCTCATCACCGCGGGCGACGTCATCCACGCTGGTGGGTGCCGGCGTTCGGCGTGAAGCAGGACGCGATTCCCGGCTTCGTCCGCGACAGCTGGTTCAGGGCCGAGAAGATCGGCACCTATCGCGGCCAGTGCGCGGAGCTCTGCGGCAAGGAGCACGGCTTCATGCCGATCGTCGTCGAAGTGAAGTCGAAGGAGGATTACGCGAGGTGGGTTGACGCGCAGAAGAAGAAGTTCATGGCGGCGGCCGACGATCCGAACAAGGTCTGGAACATCGCCGAGCTCGTTTCGCGGGGCGAGAAGGTCTACACCGCCAATTGCGCCGCGTGCCACCAGCCGACCGGCAAGGGCGTTCCCGGGTCGTTCCCGGCGCTCGACGGGTCCCGGGTCGTCACCGGACCGAAGGAAGGCCAGATCAAGACGGTGCTGAACGGCGTCGAGCGCGACGGCAAGCAGACGGCGATGGTCGCGTGGAAACAGCTCTCCGACATCGATCTCGCCGCGGTGATCACGTACACGCGCAACAGCTGGGGGAACAAGACGGGAGAAGCGGTGCAACCGTCCGATGTCAAGGCGGGGCGGTCATGACGCGTCCGTTCCTCTGCCACGACGGGCGCAACACTGATACATCCGCGGCCCGGGAAATCGACGCAATGTCCAGGAGCACGCAATGAGCAGCGCTTCGCACGATCTCGCGCCCGACTACGGCCACACGCACGACGATCACGCGCACCACCCGACCGGGATCATGCGCTGGATCACGACGACCAATCACAAGGACATCGGCACGATGTACCTGTGGTTCTCGTTCGCGATGTTCCTCGTGGGCGGGACGATGGCGATGCTGATCCGCGCCGAGCTGTTCGAGCCGGGGCTGCAGATCCTCGACCCGGAGCGATTCAACCAGATGACGTCGCTGCACGGGCTCATCATGGTGTTCGGCGCGATCATGCCGGCGGCGGTCGGGTTCGCCAACTGGCAGATCCCGCTGATGATCGGCGCGCCGGACATGGCGTTCGCGCGGATGAACAACTGGAGCTTCTGGCTGCTTCCGCCGGCGGCGATCCTGCTCGTCACGTCGCTGTTCGTTCCCGGCGGCGCGGTCGGCGCCGGCTGGACGCTCTATCCGCCGCTCACGGTCCAGCAGGGCATGGGGATGGACTTCGCGATCTTCGCGATCCACATCATGGGCGCGTCGTCGATCATGGGCTCGATCAACATCATCACGACGATCCTCAACATGCGCGCGCCGGGCCTGACGCTGATGCGGATGCCGCTCTTCTGCTGGACGTGGCTCATCACCGCGTACCTGCTGATCGCCGTGATGCCGGTGCTCGCCGGCGCGGTGACGATGCTGCTCACCGACCGCCATTTCGGCACCAATTTCTTCAACGCGGCGGGCGGCGGCGACCCGGTGCTGTTCCAGCACGTGTTCTGGTTCTTCGGGCATCCCGAGGTCTACATCATCATCCTGCCCGCGTTCGGCATCATCTCGCAGATCATCCCGACGTTCTCGCGCAAGCCGCTGTTCGGCTATGCGTCGATGGTGTACGCGGTCGCCGGCATCGCGATACTGTCGTTCGTCGTCTGGGCGCACCACATGTTCACGACCGGGCTGCCGGCGGCCGGGATCCTGTTCTTCATGTACGCGACGATGCTGATCGCGGTGCCGACGGGAGTGAAGGTCTTCAACTGGGTCGCGACGATGTGGCGGGGCTCGCTCTCCTTCGAGACGCCGATGCTGTTCGCGATCGGCTTCCTCTTCCTGTTCACGCTGGGCGGCTTCACCGGGACTCGTCCTCGCCGTCATGCCGGTCGACGTCCAGATGCAGGACACGTACTACGTCGTCGCCCATTTCCACTACGTGATGGTGGCCGGCAGCCTGTTCGCGTTCTTCGGCGGCGTGTACTACTGGATCCCGAAATGGACGGGCACGATGTACGACGAGAGGCTCGGCAAGCTCCACTTCTGGTCGTCGATGCTCTCGTTCAACGTCACGTTCTTTCCGATGCACTTCCTCGGCCTCGCGGGCATGCCGAGGCGGATTCCCGATTACGCGCAGCAGTTCGCCGACTGGAACATGATCTCGTCGATCGGCGCGTTCTGGTTCGGGGCGACGCAGCTCATCTTCCTCTGGGCGGTGCTGAAATGCATCATGGGCAAGGGCGCGAAGGCGCCCGCGAAACCGTGGGATGGCGCCGACACGCTCGAGTGGACCGTGCCTTCGCCGGCGCCGTACCACACGTGGGAAACGCCGCCGTTGATCAAGTGACCCGGGCGGCCCCGGCGGCCGCTCGAGCGAATGGGATGAGCGTGGAGAATATCGACATCGCGGAAGCGGCGCGGCGCAAGTCTGCCAACAGGCGCGTGGCGATCGTCCTCGCGTCGGTGACGTGCGTGTTCTTCTTCGGCATCATCGCCGCGCGTTTCATGGGCGGACCGACGACCGGCATCAGTGTCATGGGAGCTGCGGTGCTGCTGTTTCTGGTCGTCGCGATCGGAAGAAATCTCCGCGCGAGCGAGGGTGGCAAGGGCCGCCGCTCGGGGGCGCATTCCCGGGCGACGGTGGCGGCCGACCGCAGGATGATTTCGATCCGTCTCAGCCGGCGCGGGGGCCGCGCAGATGAGCGCAGTCACGCCAGGCGGAATGCATGACGAGAGGCGCCGGTCCAACCGGACGCTCTTGTTGAAGCTCGGCGTGGTCGCCGTCGCGATGTTCGGATTCGGCTACGCGCTCGTGCCGTTCTACGAGAGGATCTGCGAGGCGACGGGCCTGCGCAACATCGACCGCGCGGACGACGTCCGCAGCACCCAGGTCGACGCGACGCGCACCGTGCGCATCGAATTCGATTCGAACGTGCGCAAGCTGCCGTGGACGTTCCGGCCGCTCGAGCCGATCATCGGCGTGCATCCGGGCGAGGTCCGGCAGGCGATGTTCGAGATCGCCAACACCACCGACCGGCCGATGACGGGACAGGCGATCCCGAGCTACGGCCCTCCCGACGCCGCGCAGTATTTCCAGAAGCTCGAGTGTTTCTGCTTCGCCAGGCAGACGCTGCAGGCGGGCGAGCGTCGGCAGATGCCGGTGGTGTTCGTCGTCGACCCGAAGCTGCCCCGCGACGTCGCGACGATCACGCTCTCGTACACGTTCTTCGAGGTCGAAGGTGCCGACAAGACATAATCCCGGCGACGGGCGCCCCGGAACGGCGCCGGCCCAACGCGAAAGAGGTTCCTCCCGATGAGCGCAGCAGACCCCGGCGCCAAGCCGTATTACTTCGTCCCGCAGCCGTCGCACTGGCCGATCACCGGCTCGCTCGCGCTGCTGTTCCTCGCCTTCGGCGCCGCGCTGTGGGTCAACAGCCATCCGGCCGGCCCGTGGCTCTGCGCGACCGGATTCGGCATCCTGCTCGTGATGCTGTTCGGCTGGTTCGGCACCGTGATCGGCGAGTCCGAGGGGCACAAGTACAACCACCGGGTCGACCTCTCGTTCCGCTGGAGCATGAGCTGGTTCATCTTCTCCGAGGTGATGTTCTTCGCGGCGTTCTTCGGCGCGCTCTTCTACGTCCGCAACCTTTCCGTTCCCGATCTCGGCAGCCTCGGATCGAAGCTGCTCTGGCCCGACTACACGTCCGGCTGGCCGACCGTCGGCCCGTACATCAAGGAGCAGTTCACGCCCATGGGCGCGATGGGCATCCCGCTCCTCAACACGATCATCCTCCTGTCATCGGGCTTCACGATCACGATGGCGCACCACGCGCTGAAGGCCGGCAATCGCGGCCCGCTCAAGCTGTGGCTGTTCGCGACGATCGCGCTCGGGTTCACGTTCCTGTTCTTCCAGGGATACGAGTACCACCATGCCTACACCGAGCTCAACCTCAAGCTCTCGACCGGCGTCTATGGCTCGACGTTCTTCATGCTGACGGGGTTCCACGGGGCGCACGTCACGATCGGCGCGATCATGCTGACCGTGATGCTGGTGCGGATCATGCGCGGCCACTTCACGCCCAAGCATCATTTCGGGTTCGAGGCCGCGGCATGGTACTGGCACTTCGTCGACGTCGTCTGGCTGATGCTGTTCATTCTCGTCTATTGGCTTTAACCGGATGACGTAACGCATGTCTACATAGAAAAGGCCGCGCGAAACCGCGCGGCCTTTTTTGCTCCGAATAGCGCCGCTACCGCAGCCCCTGCGGACCGATCCAGCCCATGTAGTACGAAATCACGAGGAAAGCGACGAGGCCGACCGAAAGCGCCACCCGGATCGCGAGCATCCGGACCATGCGCGTGCCCTCGCCCTTGTCGCGATAGAGATAGTAGAGCGCCGATCCCAGGCTGACGACGACCGCGATCAGCGCGGCAACGACGATGATCTTCATTGGATTTCCAGGAGGAGATCGTCAGTGTAGAGGATGCCCACGTTCGATGCCAAACGCGACGAATCCCCCAGCGCGCCCCTCGCTCCGGCATCTGTTGCTGCGCACGCTGCCGACGCTCGCGACGATCGCCGGCGTCGCCCTCTTCGTCGCCGCGGGACACTGGCAGCAGGGACGCATGCAGGAGAAGGAGGCGCAGCGCGCGCAGCAGGAGGCGGCGGCGCAGTCTCCTCCGCTCGAGCTTGCCGAGCTGCCGACCCAATCCGACTGGACGGCGCTGCGCTACCGCCGCGTCCACGCGACGGGAACGTTCGACGGGAGGCGCCAGATCCTCATCGACAACAAGGTGCACGACGGGCGGGTCGGATACGACGTCGTCACGCCGCTGACGCTTGCCGACGGCCGCACCGTGCTGGTCGACCGCGGCTGGATCGCGCAGGGTGCGTCGCGCAGCGACCTGCCCGCGGCGCCGCCGCCGGAAGGCGCGACACGCATCTCCGGGCGCATCGCGCTTCCCGCGAGCGGATATCTCGAATTGAAGGGCGAGTCCGGGCCGGGGCCGGTTTGGCAGAATCTCGACCCCGCGCGTTTCGCGGCTGCCTCGGGCATCGCAGTGCTGCCGGTGGTGATCGAGCAGACCGATACCAACGGTCCTGACCTTCTCGTCCGCGACTGGCCCGCGCCCGATTCCGGCGTCGAGAAGCACCGGATCTACATGATGCAGTGGTATGCGTTCGCGGCACTCGCCGTGGCGCTGTGGCTGTACTTCCACCTCTGGCGGGGAAGACGCGATGGCTGATGCGCTTCCGCCGCCGCAGCAGGACGGGCGCGCCGATCGCCGTGCGCACCGTACGCTGCTGCTCATTGCCGCAGTGTGCATGGCGCCGATCGTCGCGTCCTACACGATCTATTACTTCTTCCCGCGGGAACCCACGGCCAACCATGGCACGCTGCTCCCCGCCGCACCGGCGCCGGCGATCGCGGGCGTGACGCCGGAAGGGGCGCCGTTCGCGCTCGCCGACGTGCGTGGCCGGTGGGCCGTGGTGATCGGCAGCGCGGGGGCATGCGAGGCGGCCTGCGCGCGCGGGCTCTATGCGACGCGGCAGGCGCGCACGATGCAGGGCCGCGAGCAGGAGCGGGTCATCCGTATCCTTCTCGTGGCGGACGGCGCGCCGCCCCGGCAGGATCTGCTCGCGGAGCACCCCGGGCTCGTCGTGGCGCGGGTCGCGCCCGCGGTGCTGGCGGCGTTGCCGGGCGGACCCGCGGGCATCTTCATCGTCGATCCGCTCGGCAATCTCGTGCTCCGCTATCCCGAGGATCCCGATATCAAGGGGCTCGCCGGCGACCTTGCGCGCCTGTTGCGCGCCTCGCGAATCGGGTGAACTTGTGCGGCCGCGGCGGTGATAAAATCCCCCGCTCCGGGGCGCCGCAACGCCGGAAACCCTCCGATGTCCGCCTGCGCCCAGATGCCATGACCGCCCTCGCGCTCACCGAAGTCCGCCTGCGTCACTTTCTCGCGCTGACCAAGCCGAGAGTGGTGTCGCTCATCGTCTTCGTCGCCGTCATCGGCATGTTCCTCGCGGTGCCGGGCATTCCGCCCGCGGGTCCGGTCCTGTTCGGCACGATCGGCATCGCGCTCGTCGCCGGCGCCGCCGCGGCGATCAACTGCCTCGTCGAACAGAAGATCGACGGCCTGATGGCGCGCACGCGCCGCCGGCCGCTGCCCGCCGGCGAATTGACGTCGATGCCGACGCTGATCTTCGCATGCATCGTCGGCGGCACGGGACTCTGGGTGCTCTACCGATTCGTCAACCCGCTGACGATGTGGCTGACGCTCGCGACCTTCGTCGGCTACGCGATCGTCTACACCGTGCTGCTGAAGCCGGCGACGCCGCAGAACATCGTGATCGGCGGCGCGTCCGGCGCGATGCCTCCCGTGCTCGGCTGGGCCGCGGTCACCAACGACGTCGCGCCCGAGGCGCTCCTGCTCTTCCTCATCATCTTCGTATGGACGCCGCCGCACTTCTGGTCGCTGGCGCTGTACCGGACGCAGGACTACGCGAAGGCGGGGCTGCCGATGCTGCCCATCACCCACGGGCCGCGCTATACGCGCCTCATGATCGTGCTCTACACGGTCGCGCTCGTCGCCGTGTCGCTGCTGCCGTTCGCGATACGGATGAGCGGCTTCCTCTACCTCGCGGCGGCGCTCGCGTTGGGCGGGCTCTTCCTGCTCTATGCGGTGCAGCTCTACCGCGATTACAGCGTCGAGCTGTCGCGGGCGACATTCAAGTATTCGATCACCTATCTCGCGGCGCTCTTCATGGCGCTGCTGGTCGACCACTATCTGTGAGTCGGCCGCGCGCCGGCGCTTGCCGGTCGGGCGCAGCGCCATGGTTCCTGCGATGATCTTCTTCCTGCGTCGTTTCGCCCTCGTGACGGCGTGCGCGCTCGCCGTGGGCTGCGGCTTCGATTCTTCGCCCAGTTTCCTGTCGTCGGACGTCACGGGCACGAAGTTCGGGCGCGACTTCGCGCTGACCGACCACACCGGCAAGCCGCGGACGCTCGCCGATTACCGCGGCAAGATCGTCGTGCTGTTCTTCGGCTACACCCAATGTCCGGACGTCTGCCCGACCACGCTCTCCGAGCTCGCCGAAGTCATGAAGCAGCTCGGTCCCGAAGCGAAGAACGTCCAGGTGCTGTTCGCGACGATCGACCCGGAGCGCGACACGGCGGACCTCCTCGCGCACTACGTCCCGACCTTCGACCCGTCATTCGTCGGACTCTACGGCGACGCCGAGGCCACCGCACGCACGGCGAAGGAATTCAAGATCGTCTACCAGAAGCAGCCGGGTCCGACGCCGCAGACCTATTCGATGGACCACAGCGCCGGCACGTTCGTGTTCGACCGGGAGGGCCGGCTGCGGCTGTTCGTCGGTTACGGCCAGGGCGCGCACGTCTTCCTGCACGACATCCGCGAGCTGCTGCGCACGGGTTGAGGACGACGCGCGCCGCGCCCGCGTCCGCGGACGCGCGCTCAGCGGCGCGACAGCCGGTAGACGCGCGACTCGCCGTACCCCTTGGCGAGACCGACCCGGCCCACGTATTCCGGCACGAATTCGTCCCGGCCGGACGCGGCGAGCGTCGCCGCGAACGCCTCGCTCGCGAAAACGGTGCCGGGTGGCGTGATCGGCTCGATGCGCGCGGCGCGCGTCACCGTCGCGCCGAAGTAGTTGTCGCGGCCGATCACCGGATCGAAAGCGCGAAACACAGGCCCGGCATGCAGGCAGATCCGGATCTGGCTCGTTGCGGGCAGGCCGAGCGCGACCCAGTCCGCCGCCTGCATGCCCTCTGACAAGCCCAGCGCGAACGCGGCCCCGTCGGACGCGTCGTCGAACACGACGAAGAGTCCATCGCCCCAGGTGTTGGCGAAGACGGGCTTCACCGCGGAGGCCGCGATCTGACGCGCGGCGATCGCCCAGAACTCGCCCTGAAAGCGCGCCGCGTTGATGTCCTGCACCCGGCTGTATCCCGCGAAATCGGCGAACACGAGCGTCTTCAGCATGCGCGGCGGCCGCGTTGCGCCGATCGCTTCGGCTGTCGAGGGCACTTCGCGCGTGCCTCGCGATGCACCTCGCCCGTCGAACGCGCCGGCCGGCGCCTTCGCGCGGAGCGCGGCGAGATCGATGACGTCCGGCGCGCCGATGCAACGCGTCCAGCGCTCGAACGCCGACAGCGTGCCGCCGACCTGTCCGTCGGCCGCCGCGTCGATCACGCACAGCAGGCGCGGCCGGTTCTGCAGTTGCGCGGCGCGCAGCACCGCGAGCCCCTCCACCAGCCGCGCCGCGTGCTCGAACAGCACGTCGTCGCCGAGATGGCGCTCTTCGGTCGCCGGGATGATCCGCGTCGCGCGCGACGAGCGCCGCGTCGAATCGCGCGAGCCACTCTTCGCCTCCGTTGATCACGCTGGTGCGGATGAAGTCCTGCCGGTCGAACGGAAGGACGACGTTCACTTCGGCGCCGGCGGCAAGCGCGGATTCGATGACGATCAGATCCGCGCCGCACGCCGCGGAGCCGTAGAAGACCGGCCGATTGAGCCCGGCGATCCAGGCGCGGACGGCATGCTCGACGGCGGGTGCCAGCGCGGCAGGAAACCGCGGCTTGGCGCGTCCCGGCGCGTCGATCATGTGTCCGGTGAACGCGACGACGTCGGCCGCCGGCACGACCGCGAGCATGGCTTCGGCGTCGGGCAACGCACGCGCCAGCAGCAGCAGTTGCCTTCGCATCGTCGCGACGGTGCCCGCATCGCTTCCTGCCAGCGCATGCGCTTCCGCGTAGTGTTGACGAGCTTCGTCAGCGTGTCCCAGCAGAAGCGCCGCCTCGCCCGCCGTCGCGTGATCCCACGCGTTAGTCAGCGCGCCTTGTGCCGTCAGGCGCTCGCTGATCTCGCGCGCGAGTCCGGTTGCGGCGTCATGATCGCCCGACAGCAGCGCGAGCGCGGCCGCGTTGATGCCCGGATACGGGTCGTGTTGCAACGACCAGGCAGCCGTGTACTCGTCGCGGGCGTGCCGCGCGACTGCCATCGCATCGGGCGCGTCGGGTCGCGTGTACAGGAGATCCTTCCACAGCCGTCCGCGCAAGCTCAGCACGTCGGCCTGCAGCTGCGGGGTCATCGGCGCGGCGGATTGCGCGCGATCGAGCAGCGCATGCGCCTCGTGCGTCGCGCCCGAGCGTGCGTGCGCCAGCGCGCCGCAATAGAGGAGCTCGGGATCGGTCGAGTGCGCGACCACCGCCGTGCGAAACGCGTCGCAGGCCTCCCACGGCGCGCCCTGAGCGAGGTGGCCGCGGATGCGATCGCATATTCCCGCGTCGGCGTCTTCGGTCGCGGCGTCGATCGGGCCTGGAGACGTGGAGTCCATTCGCGATTTCAACATGCGGAAACGGTCGGGTCGCCGATCGCCATCCGCTGGCGGTCATCCGCGCACGTCAATCGCCGTGCCGTCTACTACGGCTTCGATCCGGTCAATGCCGTCAGCGGCTCTTCTGCTCGTCGGCGATGTGGCTTCGCGTCAGCGACGCGCTCTTCAATTGCCGCACCGCCGGCGGAAACGAGTCTATGATCGCGGCGGCTTCCTTGAGCTCACGGGAGCGCTTCGGCTCCGGCGACGCGAGCGCCGACGCGTACAGCGCGCGGGCCATCTGGAGGTGCTGGCCGAGATCCTCGTTGGCGTCGCGCGTAGAGCTCGCGATGGAATTTCAGCACCGGATCGATGATCTGCTGTACCTCGGCGGCATGGCCGAGGCGCGCCGCGATCGCCGCCGCGAGGATCAGCTCGTCACTCGCGTCGCGCTGATCCTGCAGCGTCCGCTTCGGCACGGGCCGGTGATAGTCGAGGGCGCGCTTGATCGCGACGTCTGCCGCCGCATAGTCCTTCAGGTTGAACAATGCGTCGGCCAGAACCGCATACGTCGCGCCGAGCCCCCGGTTCTTGTTCATTTCCTGCTGCGGGTTCCCGGGCTTCAACGATTCGCCGCGCTTGATCGAGGCCTCGGCCATCGTCTGGACGGTCCGGTAGTCCGCGGCAGCGATGGGAATCGAATAGTTGGCGAATACCGCCGATTCCGAAGACGCCGAACTCCCCGATCGCGGACCGCTGGAACGATTCGGCCGGAAACGCGGTGATCGCCAGCTGGGTGAGCCTTCTGATAGTCCGCGAGCGCTGCCGTCGCCGCCTCCCGGTTTCCGGTATCGGCCTCCAGAGCTGCGAGGTTGGCGGCGGGAAGGGACAGCATGCTGGAGATCATCGGTGACGGAATGGTCTCGCTTTTCGATGGCGAGCGCGGCGATCCATTGCTGCCGGCTCTCGCCGATGCGCCCCAGGCCGCAGCAGCACCCATGCCTTCTGGAGCCTTGCATTGCCGAGATTGTTCCAGGCGATCTGATTGGTCGGGTCGATCTTGACGATCGACTTCCCAGTCGCGCTCGCTCGCGTCCAGCAGCTCCAGGGCCCTGCGAAGGTGAAGCGTGTCGAATTCCGAGTTTCCGAGCGAATCTTCGATAAGTGCCCGGGACCGCAACGCGGCCATGTGGCCCGGCCGACGCTCGAGCACCTGTCCCGCCACGCCGGACGCTTCCGCGCCCACGCGCCTGGCGTCATCGTTGCGGCCCAGGTTCTGCAATGCCGACACCTGCCACGACGACGCTTCGGCATACGCCGCCGCCGACGGCAGATCGTCGAGCTTGAGACCATCGATGCTGCGGTAGGTCTCGCGCGCTTCCTCCAACGTCTTCACGCGCCGCTTCATATTGCTCGGTGACTCGCCTGCGCAAAGCCGAGGAAGAGCATCGCCGCGCCGTAGGCCCGGCGCAGCGGAACCGACGGCGCCGAAGCCGAGCCGCGGCTTCAGCACGTCGACGGCCTGTGTCGCGAGCTGGAACGACTCCGTCAGCTTGCCCAGACTGCTCAGCACGCGAGCCTCGGACATCAGGCCGATGCCGAGGCCGATGGCCGTGGGCTCCGAGGTGTCGCCCGCCTGCTGCAGCTTGGACAGGACGTCGACCGCCTCCGACAGCGCCTTCTGGCTCTCGTCGAGCTTCGACTGATTGCGCAGCACCGCACCGTAGCGAACGAGCGCCAGCGCGCGATTGCGATTGGTTTCGGGCGTGCGAAGCTCCGGCGGAAGGGCGCTGTAATAGTCGAGCGCCCGTTTCGCGAGCTCCGCGACGATGTCGAGACGGCCCACGGGCTCGAGCTCGAGATAGAAATCGTCGAGCAGGTAGACGATGAGCTTCTCCGCCTCGCCGCGCGCCTGCTCGGCCATCAGCCGCGTCGCGTCGGCCTTGGCCTCGGCGTCCTGCGCGCGCTTCATCGCGATGAAACCGAACACCGCGCTGCCGAGCGCCAGCACCGAGAGCACGGCGCACACGATCGCGATCTTGCGCGCGCGCACCAGCGCCGCGCGGGTGGCACGTTCGCGCTCGCGCTGCGCTTCCAGCTTGCGCTCGGCCTCGTCGCGCGCGAGGCGCTCGAGGCGCAGGTCGCGGCTCGCCTTGACGACGCCGCACAGCACGTCGTGCGTGAGCTCGACGCGGCGCACGTCGAGCCGCTCCTCGATGCGCAGGAGCCGCCGGTTGACGAGCGTGGCCAGCGTATCGGGCGGCGCGCCGGCTGCCGTGAAGAGCTTGACGAGGCGCTCCTCGGCGAGGCTCTCGCGGTATCCCGATTCGGTGAGCAGGTTGTCCTCGATCACCTGCCGCACGCCGGCGGGCTGGTCGGCCAGCGCTCGCTCGTAGAATTCGGTGAGGATCGTTTCGCGCGAGCCGGCCAGAAGGTCGGCGGAAATCTCGTCGCGCCCCTGCGCGATCCGCGCGTTGTTGAGCTCGCGGCAGATGAGGGAGAGCAGCGACGGCTCGACCTCGGCGTTGGCGAGCTCCGCGCCGCCGGCGACGAAGCGGACGATCGACGCCGCGACTTCCTCGGAGACGAGCTTGCCGCCCGGATTCATCACCGCGGCGAGCGCCTGCGCGCCGGTCATCCGGGCGAGCCGCATCCGGTTCTGGGTGATCGAGGGCATCTTGCCCTTGAGCCCTTCGAGGTGGGCGAGATAGTCCTCGCGCAGCGCGATCAGGATCCGGTAGTCGGCGCGCGCGAAGTCGAATTTTTCCGCCGCCGCGTCGTCGCGCTCGATCCGCTCCTCGAGCTCCCTGGGCGCGCGGTTCTCGACGAGGTCGGCGAGGTCGTCCAGGAACTGCGCGGCGCGCTGGCGGCCGAAGTCGTCGCTTTGCGCCAGCGTGAAGATCTCCTCGAACTGGTCGAAGATGATCAGAGGGATGAGCGTCTTCCCCGACGCGTCGCGCAGCACGTCGTCGCGGTGGTGCAGGAATTCCCACAGCGACTCGCCGCTGACCGCGGAGCCGGATTGCGTCCACTGACCGGACGCCTGCGTCTCACGGAAGATCGCCTGCTTGATCTGCTCGGAGGGCGGCGGCGAGTCGGGCGAGTAGTCGATCCGGACGTAAACCGGGCAGTAGCCTTCCGGCCGCAGCCGCGGCACGATGCCGGCGCGCAGGATCGAGGTCTTGCCGAGCCCGGACTGGCCGAACAGGATTGTCAGCAGCTTGCGCTGGACGCGGCGTGCGAGCTCGGCGACTTCGTCCTCGCGGCCGTAGAAATAGCCGCGCGTTTCCTCGGTGAACGACGCGAGGCCGAGCCAGGGATGCTGGGCGTCGACCGTGACTTGCGCGGCGACGGTCGGGGATCCGGGCGAGGTATCGGGGCTCATGCGGGCGTTCCCGCCGCGATGCCGTCCGGCGCGCGGCTCATGGCTTGCGCGACGACAGGAATTCGCTCATGCGGCGCGCGAACTCCGGCGTGACTTCGCCGCCCGGCAATCGCGTGAAATGGACGGACTTGAACTTGTCGGGGACGCTCGCCCGCGCGCCGTCGGTGTCGTCGATGCACACGGGAAGGATGAACACCGAGCCGTCCGCCATGTTGCGCGCGCGGTCGATCGCATAACTCCATTCGCGGCGGAAATAGCCTTCGACGCGGCGCTCGGTGGTCGCCGAGACGACGGGGATGAAATACGCGCAGCGGGAGATGTTGTGCTGGATCTTGCGGTCGTAGTCGTCGCCGCCTTCGAGCCGCTCGAGGTCGAACCACGTCGTCACCCCCGCCGCGTCGAGGCCGGCCTTGAGGCGCTGCACCGCCGGCAGGTCGTCCCGCGCGTAGCTGATGAAGACGGCGTTCTCCGGCATCTCGCGCTCGGGGGGAAGGAATCGCTGCGCGGAGGTGCCGAGCGGGATCACTTCGCCAGGACCCCGCCGCGTCGTCCAGCGGCGATGCAGCTCGTCGACGAACTTCTCCGCGCCGCTGTAGACGCGCGTGCGCACGCTGACCTGCTGCAGGAATCCCATCAGCCGGCCGTCGCCGACCGAATGGCTGTCGGCCAGCACCTCACCGACATCGCGCGGATCGGAGAGGCGATGGCGCTTGGCCATGCGCAGGAAGAGACGCGCGAGCCAGTTGGTGAAGCTGCTGCCGATGAGCAGGATGTGGTTGTGCTCGAGCTCGTGGAAGAGCTTCTCCGGCGTCAGGTGCTCGCTTTGCAGCGCGCAGATGAATTCCAGCGTGTCCTCGTCGGAGATCACGTACGTCGGCGACGCCGACAGACGTCCCAGCAGGTGATAGACCACCGGGCGCTGCAGCCGGTCGCGTTCCGACGGGAGGTCGGCGACCCGGTTGGGCGAGTAGGCGATGACCTCGGTCGACTGCGCGCCCTGGAACCGCTCGGCGTTGATCGCCTGCTCGAGGAGCCCGTCGAAGGTCGTCGTGACGAAGAGGTCGAAATCGGTGATCTGCGCGAGCTGGCGCAGCGCCAGCGGCGGCGCGAAGTTCGCGTCGCGGAGAATGCTGCGAATGCGGGTGTAGGCCTCCTCGCGGCGGCCATGGGACGAGAGGTACCAGCAGACGACGTCGTTCAGCACGTACGGCTGCGGCAGCTTGGCGGTGTCGACGCCGAGCTTCACGGCGAGCCGCTCGGCGATCCAGTCGTTGAGGAGCCGCGGCCCCGTCTCGGTGTCGACCTTGAGGAGCTCGGGTCCGATGATCGGGATGACCCGGCGCTCCTCGATGTAGTTGAGGAGATCGTCCCACGCGTCCTCGTCCAGCGTGGCGGGTGCGACGGTGATATGTGAAATGCTGCTCATGGGCGTCGATGGACCGGGGCGTGGGAGCGTGGATTGGAATCGTGCGAGGCGGACGGCGTCAGGCGAGGTTCGCGGGACGGGACCAGACGCTCACCTGATCGCAATGCGTCGGAGTGGGCGCAAGCCACGGATGGCTCCCGATTGCGGCGACCAATGATGCTTGAAACGATGGATGCGGCCTCCCCGAGGGACATCGCGCGGCAGCGTATCACGGCTGGGCGTCAATTTGGACATCGGCCGTGCCTACGGCATGATGCGCCGCCGCACGGTCGCCGCGCCGGGCATCGTGTGCCGTGATCGCCTTTGCGCGTCCCGGTCCCCCCGGGGGCGAGTGCGGATCGGCTTGGCGCAGTGGGCTGTCAGGACGATATCGCGATCAATTCTGTTCAGTACGCACGGGGGCGCCTGACACCCCAGCAGGTCCTCGGCACGCGCGGACAGCAGCGGATGCTTCGCCACGCAGCACGAGGCTTTGTGCGCTTCCAGCTCGACGATCCACTCGGATAGCCAGCGCACGCGCGAGCCATCACTTCCTGCAGTAGCGGCTCGCGCCAGCACAGGCGAAGCTTCTTCGAGAGGAGAAGCGGCTCGTATTGGTCTTTGAAGAACGGGTCGCCCATCTCGATGACGAGACTATCGAAACGGACCGCAGCGGATCAGACATTGATGCGGTGCACTGAGGCAACGGCAGTGTCGAGCGCTGCCTCGAGATCGCGCGTATAGCGCGCCGGATGAGTCGACGACATTTCCGCATATCGGGCCGCGACGGCGGTCCTTGTCCGGCGGCGATGCGCGTCATCGTTCGCGAGTGCGATGGCCCGGAGCAAGTATTCGTCGTCGGTAGGTGCGACAAGCTCGTCGAGGCCAAGATGTCGAAGTATGCTGGCGCTCACACGCTCGGCGTGGCGCTGGCCGGCCCGCGTCACGACGGGGACGCCGGCTTCGAGCGCCGCGAGGGTCGTATCGCCGCCGCTGTAGGGAAGCGTGTCGAGCACGAGATCGACCACACCATATCGCGCGCGTTCCGTCGCCTCGTCGTCGGCGCGCGAAATGAACCGCAAACGTCCGCGGTCGATGCCGTTGCCCTCCAGATGCCGGACGATGGTCGGATGATCCACTTCCGAGGACGGGGAAAACAGCAGGACGCCGCGCGGAACCTGCGCGAGGATTTCGCGCCAGAGCGCGAGGCAGCGCGGCGAGAGCTTGATCACCGGCACGAACTCCCCCAGCACGATCGCGTCCGGAGCGATTCCCAGCGATCCCCGGGACGGCGGGACAGACTCGCCGACGGGTGTGCGGCGAAACGGCAGCACGCAGGACGCCATCACCAGGGGTCTCTCGATCTGGAAGTTTCCGGCGTCCGGGAGGTCCGCGTGCCGATCGGTCACCTTGAAGTCGACCTGCGAAAGGCCGATCGCGCCGTGGTAACCGAGGTGAGTTGCGATAACCCGCGCCGGTTTGTAGGCGAGGATTTCTGGACACGAGAAACTCGTGTGCCCCATCAGGTCGACCAGCACATCGCAGTCGTCCGCGGCGATGATGCGTGCCGCCTCTGCGGGGTCGTGCGACGGCAGCTCGACGAATCGGTCGGAGGCTTTGCGGAATCGAGCCGTGTGCGCGTCCGTGCCCGCTTCTCGACTGAGCGAGTAGAGGTGAATCGCGTAGCGGTCGCGGTCGTGACTTTCGATTACGTCGATCATCACCCTGCCCATGACATGCCAGTTGAAATCTGCCGACATGTATCCGATGCGTACGCGCGCGCCGGGAAGCCGTGTCGGCCGGGCGAGGGGGGCGGCCCCGGCAAGATGGTCCCGCATGAGCCGGTCATAGGTGCGGTACAGGCGCAGAATGTCCTCGCGCGCGACGTCGAAGTACTGCAACCGCGCCAGTATTCCCGCGAGCGCCGTCCGGTCGTCGGGGCCGTATTCGAGGTCCAGCCCGAGGCGCAGGTGGCGTGCCTCGAGGTCGGCGTCACCTTGAGCGCGGACACAGCCCAGCGCGGCGTGGAAGAGGCGGGGCGTGGGTACAGCGCTCGCCTGCCAGTCGAGAAAATCGGCGAGTGCCGCATCGCGGTCCCCGCTCGCGAGCCGCGAGCTGAAGAGCTGATACCAGACGCGCTCGCTTTCGGGGTCGAGCCTGCGCGCGGCCTCGAGCGGAGGCAGGGCCTCGGCGGCCCGGCCGAGCTCGTGGCGGACGTAGCCGAGATTGAAGTTCGCCTCGACCGAATCGGGTGCGAGCGCCACGGCCTGAGCGAATGCGTGTTCCGAACGGTCGAGCCGCTTGCGGCCGAATTCGAGATGCCCGAGCGAAAGCCAGGGGCTGACCGCGAAGGGCTGCAACGCGGATGCCTGCCGGAACGTCGCCGCCGCCTCGTCGGCGAGACCTGCCGCGGCGAGCGCGACGCCGAGGTTGTGCACAATTCCCGGGTTCTTGGGCGACAGCCTCAGCGCGGCCCGGTACGCCGCCGCTGCCTCGCCGAATCTTCCCGCGGCATAGTGCGCGGCGGCGACCGCCACCAAGTCGTGCAGCAGCGTCATCGCTTAATATCAGTTGCCAAACACCGGCTCGCGATTTTGTTGCGTCCGCGGCGAACGCCTTTCAGCCGCATTGCCATCCGGGTTCCCGAGTGAAGGGATGCGACACGCCCGGTTCGCCGCCAGCAACTCGGCCGCTTCGCGCACGAACGCGGCGCCGGAGCATGGAGGCCGAGCAAGGAAACGGAATCGAGGTTCGGGGACAACTGACAAATCCAAGGAACCAGCGGGAAAGACGACAACAAAGGCGCGCGCGCGCCATTGCGTTCATTCCCCGCGCGCAGTCATCGCCTTGGCGCACGTCCGCAGGGAATTGTACCGCCCGCATGCGTGCGGGAGCCAGATCTTGTTGCGCCATGTCGAACGGCGCTGCTCCCGCAGACCAGCATCCGGATTCGGACCCGTCTGAGACGGCCGATCCAGCGCCGCCGGAGCATGGCGCGCCACTTGATTTGTGAACGACGCGGACCGATATTGCCCTCACCGATGGAAATCCACCTGCCCGATCCCGCGTTCACGAGCTCCCGTCGCTCGCACGAGAACTTCGGCCTTGCCGTCAGGCTCGCGCTGGGATTCGTCGCCCTGCTGTGGATGATCCTGCTGCTGGGCCAGGGGCTCGACCTCGAGCAGTTCGGCGTGCGGCCGCGCGATTGGCACGGACTCATCGGAATTCTCGCGGCACCGCTCTTGCATGGCGGGTTCAAGCACCTGCTCGACAACTCGATTCCGCTCGTCGTCGTCGGCACGGCGATGCTCTATCTCTATCCGAAGTCCGTCGCTCCGCGTTCTGCCCGTCGTGTACATTGGTCCGGGCATTGCGGTATGGCTCTTCGCGAAGGGCGGCGGCGTTCACATCGGCGCGAGCGGGCTCGTTTACGGACTCGTCGCCTACGTCTTCGTGGCCGGCCTGATCCGTCACGACCGGCGCGCGATCGCCGCATCGATGCTGGTCGCGTTCATGTATGGCGCGCTCGCCTGGGGCGTCACGCCGATCCAGGCCGGCATGTCGTGGGAGACGCACCTCGCCGCGGCGCTGATCGGCGCGGCGATGGCGGTCTGGCTGCGCAACATCGACGTGCCGCCGCGCGTTCGCTACGACTGGGAGGGCGAAACCGGTAACGACTATGACGGGGAAGCCGTCCGGACCGACGACGAGTGGCCGGGCGCCAACGTCAGCGCCGAACCGCCGGAACACCGCGTGCTGCACTGAGCGATGCCCGCACGCTACCCGCGCGGCCGCTCGATCAGCTCGATCTTGTAGCCGTCCGGATCCTGCAGGAATGCGATCACCGTCGTGCCGCCCTTGACGGGCCCCGCCTCGCGCGTCACGGTGCCGCCCTTCGCGCGCGCGGCCGCGCACGTCGCGGCGGCGTCTTCGACCTCGACGGCGACGTGCCCGTAGCCCGCGCCGAGATCGTATTTGTCGACACCGTAGTTGTAGGTGAGCTCCAGCACCGCGTCGTGCTGCTCGTCGTCATAGCCGACGAACGCCAGCGTGTATTTCTGCTCGGGCCGGTCGGTCGTGCGCAGCAGCCGCATGCCCATCACCCGGGTGTAGAACTCGATCGACCGCGCGAGGTCGCCTACGCGCAGCATCGTGTGCAGAATTCGCATGCTCCGGCTCCTGGAACCTAAAACTCCACCATCTCGAAATCCTCCTTGCGCGCGCCGCATTCGGGGCAGCTCCAGTTCGGAGGAATGTCTTCCCACTTCGTCCCGGGCGCGATGCCCTCGTCGGGCGCGCCGGCGGCCTCGTCGTAGATCCAGCCGCAAATGAGGCACATGTATTTTTTCATCGGGGGGAAGGGCCGTTGGAGTAAAATCGTCCAATTCTAGCAAGCGCCACGCTCGTCGCGCGGAGGCACTCCGAGCGATCGACGCGGCGCGCCTCGAATCCCCATGCCTGACGTCACCGAACCCGCCTTTCCGCCCATCGTGCTCACGTTCGCGGCGTCCGATCCTTCCGGCGGCGCGGGCCTGCAGGCCGACATTCTCACCCTCGCCAGCATGGGCACGCACCCGCTGTCGGTGGTCACCGCGATCACCGTGCAGGACACGCTCGGTGTCGAGGGACTGCAGGCGCTCGACGCCGAATGGGTCGCGGACCAGGCGCGCTGCCTGCTCGAGGACATGCCCGTCGACGCGTTCAAGATCGGTGTGCTGGGAAGCGTCGAGAACATCGCGGCGATTGCCGAGATCATCTCGGATTATCCCGACGTGCCGCTGGTCCTCGATCCGGTACTGGCCTCCGGCCGCGGCGACGAGCTCGCGACCGAGGAGATGGCGCAGGCGATGCGCGAGCTCCTGCTGCCGCACGCGACGATCCTGACGCCGAACAGCATCGAGGCGCGCAGGCTCTCGGAGACCGGCGACGACGATGACACGTCGCTCGCGAGCTGCGCCGCGCGCCTGATCGAGATGGGCGCGTCGCACGTGCTCATCACCGGCACGCACGAAGCCACGCCCGAGGTCGTCAACACGCTGTACTCGAAGAAGGGCGTCGTGCGCACGGACTCCTGGCCGCGACTGCCCGGCAGCTATCACGGCTCCGGATGCACGCTGTCCTCGGCGATCGCGGCGATGCTCGCCAACGGCCTCGAGCTTCCCGAGGCGGTGCGCGAGGCGCAGGAATACACATGGCAGGCGCTGAAGAAGGCCTACCGGCCCGGCATGGGGCAGTTCCTGCCCGATCGCTTGTTCTGGGCGCGCGACGAAGCGGATGCGCCGGCCGGCGAGCCCGAAGTGCCGCGCGTTTCCGATGCAAGCCACCGCCACTGACGACGCCGGCATCCGGCGCCGCGCCCGCGCCGCGCGCCTCTTCGGGCTCTACGCGGTGACCCCGGACGTCGCCGACACCGCGTCACTCGTCGCCTCGGTCGGCGCGGCGATTTCCGGCGGCGCCGCGGCGGTCCAGTATCGCAACAAGACCGCGGATCAGGGCCTGCGTCGCGCGCAGGCCGTCGCGCTCGCGCGCGTGCACGCGATCCGCGGCGCGCTCTACATCATCAACGACGACGCCGCGCTCGCCGCGGAAATGGACGCCGACGGCGTTCACATCGGCAGCGACGACGGCGACGTCGCCGCCGCCCGAGCGATGTGTCGGCCCCGACCGCATCGTCGGCGTGTCCTGCTATGACGACTTCGCGCGCGCGGAAGCCGCGGTCGCGGCGGGCGCCGATTATGTCGCGTTCGGAAGCTTCTTCGCGTCCCCGGTCAAGCCCGCCGCGCGCAGGGCCGACATCGCCTTGCTCGAGCGCGCCCGCGCGCTGCGCGTGCCCATCGTCGCCATCGGCGGCATCGACGCGACCAACGCGAATGCGCTGCGCGTCGCCGGCGCCGACGCGGTCGCGGTGATCTCCGCGCTTTTCGGCGCGCCGGACGTCGAGTCCGCGGCGCGCGCCCTCGCCAGGATCTTCGAGCCGCTTTGAGCCTCCGGCCCCGCCGCATCCGCTGGCACAATCCGGCATTTCGCCGTTTCCACTCCGCCGCCGATCCAGGACCTTCGCCATGAGCCGCAACGACGACCTCTTCGCCCGTGCGCAACGCACGATCCCCGCCGGCGTCAATTCCCCGGTGCGCGCGTTCCGCTCGGTCGGCGGCACGCCGCGTTTTCTTGTCCGCGGCGAAGGGCCCTACGTGTGGGATGCCGACGGCAAGCGCTACATCGACTACGTCGGCTCATGGGGCCCCGCGATTCTCGGACACGCGCATCCCGACGTCGTGCGCGCCGTGGTGGAGACGGCGCCCAACGGATTGTCGTTCGGCGCGCCCACCGAGCTCGAGATCGACATGGCGGAAACGCTGTGCCGGCTGCTGCCGTCGATCGAAATGGTGCGCCTCGTGTCGTCCGGAACGGAGGCGACGATGTCGGCGCTGCGCCTCGCGCGCGGATTCACGGGCCGCAGCAAGATCGTGAAGTTCGAAGGCTGCTACCACGGTCACGGCGACAGCCTGCTCGTGAAGGCGGGATCCGGGGCGCTGACGTTCGGCCAGCCGTCGTCGGCGGGCGTGCCGCCGGCGATCGCCAACGAGACGATCGTCCTCCCGTACAACGACATCGCTGCCGTCGAGGCACTGTTCGCGCGGGAAGGCGCCGACATCGCGTGCATCATCGTCGAGCCGATCGCCGGCAACATGAACCTCATCATGCCGCGCGCCGGATTCCTTCCCGGCCTGCGCGCGGTCTGCAACAAGCACGGCGCGGTGCTGATCTTCGACGAGGTGATGACCGGATTCCGCGTGCATCCGCGCGGCGTGCAGGGATTGACCGGCGTCACGCCGGACCTCACGACGCTGGGCAAGGTGATCGGCGGCGGGATGCCGGTGGGCGCCTTCGGCGGCAAGCGCGCGATCATGGAGAAGATCGCGCCGCTCGGGCCCGTCTACCAGGCCGGAACGCTTTCCGGCAATCCGGTGGCGGTCGCGGCGGGGCTCGCGACGCTGAAGGCGATCTCGGCGCCGGGATTCTACGAAGCGCTCGCGGCGCGCACGAAATCGCTGACCGAAGGGCTCGCCACCGCGGCGTCTCGCACCGGCGTGTCGTTCGTCGCGCAGTCCGTCGGCGGGATGTTCGGGCTCTATTTCACGCGCTCGATCCCCGACACCTACGACACGGTGATGGCATCCGACAAGGCCCGATTCGGCAAATTCTTCCACGCGATGCTCGACGCGGGCATCTACCTCGCGCCGTCGGCGTTCGAGGCGGGATTCGTCTCGGCGGCACATTCCGCGAGCGACATCGAGGAAACGCTGCGCTGCGCGGCGCACGCGTTTCGCGCGCTCGAGTGAATCCCCGATGACGTCGCCGACCCGCGCCTAGAACGGGATCTCCGCGTGGCCGCCGCGCTTGCGCCGAGCTTTCACCGCTACGCCGACTTCGCGCCGGCGGTACCGGTCCGTCGCGTGACGCCGGAGTGCGCGGGCATGATCCACCGCTTCCACGACACGTCGCCGTTCAGTCCGTCGGGACGCTACCTGGCGCTGACGCGCCTCGCCGCCGAGGACCGGCTGCCGGTTCCAGGCGATGTCGCCGACATCGTCGTCGTCGATCTCGAAACCGGAGAGCTCCGGACCGTCGCGCAGACGCGCGGCGCGGACACGCAGCTCGGCGCGCAGGTGCAGTGGGGCGCCGACGACCGCAGCCTCTATTTCAACGACGTCGACACGAGCGCCTGGCGCCCGTTCGGTGTGCGGCTCGATCCGGCGACGGGCGAGCGCCGCGCGCTCGACGGCACGGTGTACTCGGTGTCGGCCGACGGCAAGAAGGCAGCGAGCCCGTGCCTGCTGCGCACGGCGCGCACGCAGGCGGGGTACGGCGTGATCGTTCCGCCCGAACACGTTCCCCGCAATGTCGGCGCGCCCGGCGACGACGGCCTCTACGTGACCGACACGACGACCGGCGCATCGACGCTGCTGGTGTCGCTCGAGCGCATCGTCGCCGAGGCGTTCGCGCCCTCGGAGCAGGCATTCCTCTCGCAGGGCGCCTTCTACGGTTTTCACACGAAGTGGAATCCGCAGGCGACGCGACTGATGTTCGTGCTGCGCTGGCTGGCGCCGGCGCCCGCGCAGGTGCGGCTCAACAACGTCATCACGATGAACGCCGACGGGAGCGGCATCCGGCGGCCGATCACCGACGCTCTGTGGCGGCGCGGCGGGCACCACCCGAACTGGTGCCCCGACGGTGAGCACGTGCTGATGAACCTCAACCTCCACGGCGACGGGCTCCGGCTCATCTCCGTGCGCCACGACGGCGCCGACCTGCGCGCGCTCTCGCCGACGCTCATCGGCTCGGGACATCCGACGCTGCATCCCGATGGCATCCATGTGCTGACCGACGCGTACGTGTCCGAGCCGCTCGCGTTTGGCGACGGCACGACGCCGATCCGCTGGCTCGACCTGCCGAGCGGGACCGAGACGCAGCTCGTGCGCATCCGCACACAGGCCGATTTCACGGGGCCGCGGCAGGAGCTTCGCGTCGATTCGCACCCGGCGTGGGATCGTGAATTCCGCCGGGTCGCGTTCAACGCGTGTCCGGCGGGAAGGCGCGAAGTGTTCGTCGCGGACCTCTCGTCGCTCCTGGACGAATCGCGCGCCGCGACTTGATTCCGCAGGAAGGATTTCACCGCCGTGCACGCTCGCGCACGCGAGCCCGTGGCCACGCCACGCATGCCGCGCGGCGAACCTAATCCGTCGAATGCATGTCAGAAGTGCCGATCGCTGGAAAGGGAAGCGGGGTCCAGCGCATCGCGCTCTCGGATTCGAACCGCGGCAAAGTCGTCGGGAGACGGCGACAGTTTATCGCTGCGTCGTCGTGAGATGACGACAGATTGCGGGAAGAATCGCGCGCAACACATTGATTTTTTGAGACTGACGGGAAATTTGCACAGCCTTGCTGTGCTATGATCGAACGCTCTTTTTTTGTCCAACGATGCATGGGCTGAACCGATGAATACGGCGGCAAGAAAACGCATCGGCGAGATCCTGATCGAGCGCGGCAAGCTCGATGCGGCGGGGCTCGAGCGGGCGTTGCGGATCCAGCAGGACAGCGGCGAGAAGCTCGGCACGCTGCTCGTCACGCTCGGGCTCACTGCACAGCGTGACGTCACCGAGGCGCTCGCGTTCCAGCTCGGGCTGCCGCTGGTCGACGCCGCGGGCTATCCCGAGTTCCCGATTCTCGAGGAGCGCATCTCGACGCGATTCCTGCTCGAAGCGCACGCGCTGCCGCTCACTGAGGACGAGCACGAGCTCGCCCTCGCAATGGCCGATCCCACCGACGAATACACGATCGGCGCGTTTCGCATGTTCACCGGCCGCGACGTGAAGCCGCGGGTGGCGATCCCCAGCGAGCTCGAGGCCGCGCTCGAGCGGCTGTACGGCACAAACCGTTCCGCCGTCGGCCAGATCATCGGCGGCGATGTCGAGCAGCGCGGCGACGATCTCTCGTTCGACGCCGACGTCCAGCAATTGAAGGACCTCGCCGCGGAGGCGCCGGTCATCCGTCTCGTCTCGCTCATCATCACCAACGCGCTCGACGCGCGCGCGTCGGACATCCACATCGAGCCGTTCGAGAACAGGCTCGCCGTCCGCTATCGCATCGACGGCGTGCTGCACGAGGTCGAGTCTCCGCCGCGGCGCTTCTCCGCCGCGGTGATCTCGCGCGTGAAGATCATGGCGAACCTCGACATCGCCGAGCGGCGCCTGCCGCAGGACGGCCGCATCCGCCTGCGCGTGCAGGGCAAGGAGATCGACCTTCGCGTGTCGACCGTGCCGACGATGCACGGCGAGTCGGTGGTGATGCGGATCCTCGACAAGGGCGGCGTCGCGCTCGATTTCAAGAGGCTCGGCTTCGAGGACGACATCCTGCAGCGCTTCCTCGACGTGCTGATGGAGCCGCACGGAATCCTGCTCGTCACCGGGCCGACCGGCTCGGGCAAGACGACGACGCTCTACACCGCGCTCGAGAAGCTGAACCAGCCGGACGTGAAGATCCTCACCGTCGAGGACCCGGTCGAGTACCAGATGCCGGGGATCAACCAGATCCAGGTGAAGCCGCAGATCGACCTCACGTTCGCGAACGCGCTGCGCTCGATCGTGCGCCAGGACCCGGACGTGATCATGATCGGCGAGATCCGCGACCTCGAGACCGCCGAGATCGCGGTGCAGTCCGCGCTCACCGGTCACCTCGTGCTCTCGACCGTCCACACGAACGACGCCGCGTCGACAATGAACCGATTGCTCGACATGGGTGTCGAAGACTATCTGCTGACCTCGACGGTCATCGGCATCCTCGCGCAGCGGCTCGTGCGCACGTTGTGCGCGCATTGCAAGGAGCCGTACAAGGCGCTGCCCGAAGTCGTCGAGGAGCTCGGCCTCGCGCGGTTCGCGCACGGCAGCGAGATCACCCTGTTCCACGCGAAAGGCTGCCCGCAGTGCGCGCAAACCGGCTACACCGGACGGATCAGCATCATGGAGATGCTGCCGATCACCGATCCCATGCGAAGCCTCGTCATGCGGCATGCGACCGCGGCCGACCTGCGCAACGCGGCGGTGGCCGAAGGGATGCTGACGATGTACGAGGACGGCCTGCGCAAGGCGGTCAACGGCGTCACCACCTTCGAGGAAGTGCTGCGCGTCACCCGCGAGAAATAGCGAGCGCCCGCCTGCCATGAACGACGCCCGCGCCCGGAACATCTTTTCCCTGCATTTCGACATCGTCCACGGCTGCCAGCTGCGCTGCGTGGGATGCCCGAACTCGACGCTCCTGCCCAAGATCAAGCGGATCGAGGTCGCCGATTTCGCGCGCTGTCTCGGCAACATCGACGTCGAGCGCGTCCATACGCTGCGCCTGTTCAACTTCGGCGAGCCGCTGCTGCACAGGAACCTCGCCGCGATCGTCGCCGAGATCCCGAAGCAGCGCTGGCGCGCGTCGATCGTCGAGATCAGCACCAACGCGCAATGGGTCGACTGGGACGACTTCGAGGAAATGCTGAAGCAGGAGGTCGTCAACCGCCTCGTCGTCAGCTGCGACGGCGACGCGTCGCCCGAATCCTACGAGCGGCTGCGCCCGCCGTCGGAATGGGAAAAGCTGCTCGAGTTCCTCGAGCGCGCGGCGAAGCTGCGCGACCGCTACGCGCCGGCGATGCAGCTCGCCACGCGCTCGGTGATCGAGACGCGCGAGGACGCGCGCCGCTGGGAGGAGCTCCTGAAGCCGCGCGGCTGGACGCCCGAGTTCCGCCGCTGGATGGCGCTGCCGGAGGCGAAGGAAAACCGCACCGGCCGCCTGATTCGCGCGCCCAAGGGCCCTTGCGTGTTCCTCGCCGATTCGAGCGAGTACGCGTCGCATCCGTGGTTCGGCGAGATCAACCTCCTCTACGTGGACGCCGACGGCACGGTCGTCCCGTGCTGCATGCATCCGCAGGCGGGCGTGTTCGGGAACCTCATGACGCAGAAGTACAGCGAGATCCTGAACGGCGAGCCGCGCCGCGCGATGCAGCGGGCGATGCGCGAGAACCGCGCCGCGATGTCGGTGTGCGGCGGCTGCGACGTCGGGCCGATCGGCAACGAAGGCCCGTCGTTCTGGAGCCCGCTCACGGTCTGGAGCGCGGGCAACAGCGAGTTGCCGGAGCGCTAGCGAGATGGCCGTCTTCCGCTACCGGGCCGTCAACACCGCCGGCGACGTTGCGATCGGCGAGCTCGACGCCGCGAACGAGGCGGAGATCGTCGGCCGCCTGCGCGACCAGGGCCTGATGCCGATGCAGGTGACGGCGGCCACCGGCGCGTCCGCGGGGCCGCGGGCGGGCGCCCGCGCCGCGGCGCCGGGCGAGAAGCGGCGCTGGTTCGTGCGCAAGACGGTGAGCGGCGACAACGTGATGACGATCACGCGCGAGCTCGCGATGCTGCTTCGCGCAGGGCTTCCGCTCGACCGCGCGCTGGAAACGCTGATCGGCCTGTCGCCCACACCGCCGGTCGCGGTGCTGCTGCAGGGAATCCGCGACGACGTGCGCGGCGGCAAGGCGCTGTCGCAGGCGCTCGACGCTCGGCGCGACGTGTTCTCGCGGTTCTACGTCAACATCGTCCGCGCCGGCGAGGCCGGCGGCGCGCTCGGCAACGTGATGACGCGCCTCGCCGACACGATGGAGCGCAACAAGGAGCTCCGCGAGAGCGTGATCACCGCGCTCATCTATCCGACGATCCTGATCGGCGTCGCGGTCGCATCGCTGATGCTGATCCTCGCCTACGTCGTCCCGCAGTTCCAGCAGACCTTCACGCAGGCCGGCAAGGCGCTGCCGCTGTCGACGCAGATCGTGATTCTGATCGGCACCGGCTTGCGCCAGTGGTGGTGGGCGATCGCGGCGGCGGTGTTCCTCTTCGTCACCTGGATGCGCCGGCGGCTCAAGAATCCCGTCGTGAAGGGTGTCTGGGACGCGCGCTTCCTGCGCTGGCCGCTCGTCGGCGACGTCGTCACCAAGGTCGAGGTCGCGCGCTTCGCGCGCACGCTGTCGACGCTGCTCGCCAACGGCGTGACGCTGCTGTCAGGTCTTGGCATCGTCAAGGAAACGCTCGGCAACAGCGTGCTCGCCAATTCGCTCGACGGCGTCATCGCGCGCCTTCGCGAAGGCAAGGGCTTCGGCCGGCCGCTCGCCGACACCGGCCTCTATCCGAAGCTCGCGGTGCAGATGATCCTGGTCGGCGAGGAGTCGGGGCGGCTGGAGGAAATGCTCGGGCGGGTCGCCGACATCTACGACCGCGAAGTCGCGATTTCGATCAAGCGGTTCCTCGCGGTGCTGGAGCCCGCGCTGATCCTGTCGCTCGCCGTGCTGATCCTCGGAATCGTGCTCTCCATCCTCGTCGGGGTGATGAGCATGACCGACCTCGTCCAGTGAGCGCGGCGGCAACGCCGGACGCGAGCGCGGACGATCGCGCGACAAGTCAACGAAGGGGGAGATACGCAATGGATGACCGGAATCGGGCGCGCAAGCCGGCACGCGGCATGACGCTCATCGAAATCCTCGTGGTGCTGGTGTTGCTCGCGGTGATCATGAGCGTGGTCGCGGGCAACTATCTCGGCCGCGGCGAGAAAGCCAAGGCGGACGCCGCCAAGATCGAGATGGGCCAGATCAGTCAGACGCTCGACCTGTACAAGCTCGAGGTTGGCCGGTTCCCGACGACGCAGGAAGGCCTGCAGGCGCTCATCACGGCGCCGTCGGGAGTGACCAACTGGAACGGCCCCTACTGGAAGAAGGGAACGGTGCCCAAGGACCCCTGGGGCAACGAGTACAAGTACGTCTCGCCCGCGCAGAACGCGCCTTACGAGATCGTCTCGCTCGGCGCCGACGGCAAGGAAGGCGGCGAGGGCCCGAACGCGGACCTGTCCAGCTCGAAGCTTTGAATCGGAACGCGACCCTGCCGGGAATCGGCGCGCCCCGCGGCGAGAGCGGCGGAATCCGCGCGTCCGGGTTCACGCTGATCGAGCTTCTCATCGTGCTCTCGATCCTCGCGCTCATCTCGGCGATGGTGATCCCGCGGATGCTGGACGGTCCGTCGACCACCGAGCTCCGCAGCGCCGCCCGACAGGTCGCCGCCGGCCTTCGCTTCGCGCGGAGCGAAGCGGTGGCGAAGCGACAGGAGGCGCGTCTCATGCTCGACCTCGAGCACCAGAGCTTCTCCGTCGACGGCGACAATCGCGTGCGCCCGCTGCCGCGCGGCGTCGGCGTGAAGCTCTTCACCGCGCAGAGCGATCTCGTGAGCGACAAGATCGGCGCGATCCGGTTCTTCCCGGACGGCGGCTCGAACGGCGGGCGCGTGACGGTGTTCGCCGGCGAGCGCAAGTACGAGGTCGACGTCGACTGGCTCACCGGCCGAGTAGCAATTCTTGACTAACATGACCTCGCAAAGCTACTGCGGAGCCGATCTGCTTTGTTGCAAGCGCGCTCGCGATCCTCATGTACGTTCGTGTACATTCCGGTCGCTCGCGCGCTTGCGCCGCGCATCTCGGCTTCCTCGCGACGCTTTTCGAGGTCATGTTTCTGCTCATGCGCGCCACGCGGAGACGGGCTTCTCGCTGCTCGAGGTGCTGGTCGCGTTCGTGATCCTGACGCTCGTCGCCGCGACGCTGTTCAAGCTCTTCTCCGCGGCGCTCGCGAACGTGTCCGCCGCGGAGGATTACAGCCGCGCGGCGCTGATCGCGGAAAGCGTGCTGACCGAAACCGCATCGGTGAAGCCGCTGAAGGAGATCACGAGCGAAGGCACAGCCGAGGATGGCCGCATCCGTTGGACGGCGCGCGTCGCCGCCTATGCGCCTCCCGACGTGCCGCCGGAGCTCGAGCAGGCGGCGCAGACGCTCCCCACGCGGCTGTACCGCGTGAGCGTCGACGTCGCGTTTCCGGCGCCGACGGGCGGGACGCGGACGCTGGCGCTCGCGACGACGCGCATCGGCGTCAGGGACACGCTGCAATGATGCCCCGCCGCGCGCGCGCCGCCGGTTTCACGCTGATCGAGCTGATCGCCGCGCTGGTGCTGCTCGCGCTGATGTCGAGCGTGATCTACGGCGCGCTGTCGCTCGCCGGCCGCTCCTGGGACGGCGGCGAGGCCAAGGCGACGCAGGTTTCGGAGATGCGCCACACGCACGAATTCCTGCGCGAGGAGCTCACCGCGGAATTTCCGCTGCGGTTGAAGAAGGTGGCGGAGTTTCCGCTGCTGTTCGCGGGCGAGCGCGATGAGCTGCGCTACGCCGCTGCACTGCCGACGCGCGTGGAAGAGGGCGGAGTGCTCTATTTCCGGCTGGCGCTTGCCCGCGTCGACGACCGCACGCAGCTCGTCGTCGAGCGCCTGCTGCCGGATCCGCAGGCGACGCAGAGCCCCGAATTCCAGAACGTCGAGCACTCGGTGCTGGCCGACGGCATCGCGGAGCTGAAGATCTCGTACTTCGGCGCGCGACCCCGGCGCCGCCGACTCCGACGCGCCGTCGTGGCGCGACCGGTGGGACGACCGCCAGCGCCTTCCGCTGCTGGTCAGGATCGACGTGCAGCCGAAGCAGGGCCCCGCGTGGCCGACGCTCGTCGTCGAGCCGCGACGCGCGCCGGAGGCGGGCTGCACCGCCTACGACGCGCAGCGCGGCCGCTGCATGGGAGTGAGCTGATGCGCGAGGACGGCATTGCGCTGGTCGCGGCGCTCTGGCTCACGGTGATGCTCACGGTCATCGCGAGCGGCTTCGCGTTCAGCATGCATTCCGAGGCGCTTTCCGCGCGGAACGCGCTGTCGGTCGCGCAGGCGCGCGCGATGGCGGACGGCGCGGTCGAGCGCGTCGCCTTCGAGCTCGGCCGGCCGCGCACATCGCCCGACGTGTGGATGCCCGACGGTCAGGTCCGCACGTGGAAGGACGGCGACACGACGATCACGGTGACCGCGATCGACGAAGCCGCGCGCATCGACCTCAACATGGCGACCGAGCCGCTGCTGAAGGGCCTGCTGCAGAACGTCGGCGGTCTCGACGGCCCGTCCGCGCAGGCGCTCGCGGAGAAGATCGAGGACTGGCGCGATCCGGACGACCTCACGCGCCCCAATGGCGCGGAGGCGAACGAGTACGCCGCGGCCGGCAAGAAGTACGTCCCGGCCAACGGCCCGTTCACGACGGTGGGCGAGCTGCAGCGAGTTCTCACGATGTCGCCCGGGCTCGCCGCGCGGCTCGCCGATGATCTCACCGTCTATTCGCGTCAGCCCGGCATCAACCTCGCCACCGCGCCGCGCGAGGTCCTGCTGGCGATTCCGGGCACGACGCCCGAGCAGATCGACATGTTCATCGCGCAGCGCGCCGACGCCATCGCCAATAAACTGCCGATTCCGCTGCTGCCGCAGGCGCAGGCGTTCAGCTCCGCGGCGGTGCCGGTCTGGCGGATCCGCGCCGAAGCGGCGCTTCCCGATGGTGTAACCTTCGTCCGCGACGCGGTGCTGCGGCCGTCGTCCGATCCGCAACGGCCCGTGATCGCGCTGCTCTGGCAGGAGGGTGCGCGATTGCCCGCCCCAGTGAGCGCCGACGGCGCAACCGCCGCACCCGACCAATATGGAACAGGCAAGCGTTGACCTTTCGCGACGGATGCGCGCGGCTGCGCATCGATTCGGCCTCACCGCGTTCTGGCGCTGGTGGGCGGATCAGCTCGCGCCGCTCGCGCCGCCCGCGCTCGCGGCGGCGATGGCGCGACGGCGCCTGCGCCCGGTGCTCGCGTTCGAGCCCGATGCGATCGTCGTCTGGACTCCCGTGCTGCGCGACGGCAGCATGCAATTCGCCGAGGCTGCGCGGGTGCCGCGCGGGGGCGACGCCGCCGTGATGCGCGATGCCGGGCGCGCCGCGATCGAGCAGCTGCCGCGTGCGCCCTACGGCGGCGCGGCCGCCGCACCCAGCGTCATCGTGTCGCTGCCGCGCGGCGAGATCCTGCGCAAGCAATTCACGATGCCCGCCGCGGTCGAGCGCGATCTCAAGCAGACGCTTGCCTACGACCTCGACCGGCACACGCCGTTCAAGCCCGACGAGCTCTACTTCGACGCGGCGGTCGTCGCGCGCGATCCGGCGAAGAACGAGATCCGCGTCGATTGGGCGGCCGCGCGCCGTACCGTCGTCGACCAGGCCGTGAAGCAGGCGGAGAGCATCGGCGCAAGCGTCGTCGCGGTCACGCCCGAGATCACCGATGCGCAGGGTCCTGCGACACGCCCGGGCACGAAGCTCGATCTCCTCTCCGCCGACGCGCGCCCGGATCGCTCGCTGTGGCGTCGCTGGCAGCTGTGGGTTCCGCTCGCGCTGATCGCGCTCCTCGCGATCGTCGCGATCGTGCTGCCGCTGTGGCAGAAGCGCGCGTACACGATGGCGCTGTTGCAGGTCACCGCCGAGGCGCGAGTGCAGGCGGAGGCTTCGAGCGCGCTCCGCACGCAGCTCGAGCAGCAGGCCGCGGATTACAATTTCGCGCTCGGCAAGAAGTACGCGTATCCGAACGCCGTCCAGGTGATCGAGGACGTCACCAAGCTCATGCCCGACGACACCTGGATCACGCAATTCGAGGTGAAGAGCGCGACCAAGGGCAAGGAGCCGTACCGCGAGATGATGCTGAAAGGCGAGAGCGCGAACGCGGGTCAGCTCGTGACGCTGCTCGAGGATTCGCACGAGTTCGTCGACGCGGCGCCGCGCTCGCCGACGATGAAGATCCAGCCCGGGCCGGGCGAGATTTTCGATTTCGCCGCGCGCGTGAAGCCGCTGCCGCCGCCGGCACGGATCGAGATCGCGACGTCGGCGCCCGCGGCGCCGCCTGCGCCGGGTGGCATCGCGGCGGAGCCCGCCCCGGCACCGGCTCCGGGATCCGCCGCCGCCGCGCCGGCCGCGCCGGGTACGGCAACACCCGCCGCGACGGCCGCCGCGCCCGGAACAACGGCCGCCAGCACGGCGGAATCGTCAGCGCCGGCCTCAGCGCCACCATTGGCGGCAGCGGTGCCAGCGACGCCAGCCGCCGCTGCGGCGAACGCACCGGCCGCGCGTCCGGCACCGCCTCCCGCGCCGCCGGTCGTGCCGTCGAACGACCCGGCGACCGCGAAATTCGGACCGCCGTCCGCCGGCGCCGGAGATCGACCCCGCCGGAATCGCCGCCGGCGCGAAGAGCGCCGTCGACCGGGGAGGCAAAGTGAACGTCAACGCCGCGATCGCCCGCCTTCCCGTCGAGCGGCAGCGCACGCTCGCGCTCGCGCTGCTGGCGCTTGCGGTGCTGGTCGCGCTTGCGTTGCTGCTGGGCCCGATCCTGCTGATGCACAAGCACTACGACGACGCGATCGATTCTTTGACCGAGCGGCTGGCGCGCTACAGAACGATCGCCGCGGCCGCGCCCGAGTACCGCAAGGCGCTCGAGATGATGAAGGCCAAGAACGGCCGCCGCTTCTTCCTGAAGAACACGGCGCCCAATCTTGCCGGCGCCGAGCTTTCCGAGCTCGTGCGCGCGGCCATCGAGGGCAATGGCGGGCGTCCGACGACCAGCCAGTACCAGCCGCCGCAGGACGAGGGCCGCTTCCGCCGCATCGCCGTGTCGACTCAGTTCTTCGCCACGACGCCGAATCTGCAGAAGATCCTGGGCGCGCTGGAGTCGCAGCCGCCGTATCTCGTGATCGAGAACATCTCGATCCGCCCGCTCAACGCGTTTCGCGGCTTCAAGCCCGCGGCGGGCCAGGAGCCCGAGGTGAGCGTGCAGATGGAGATCGCCGGCTACGCGTTCGCCGAAGCCGAGAAGGCCGAGAAGAAATGAGCGCGCAAGCGAACGACCGCACGCAGACGTTCCGCCACGCGCTGTGGTGGCTCACGCCGCTCGCGCTGATCGCCGTCGCGATCGTGCTCGAGACGCAGCTCGGTCGCGGCATGAATCCGCAGCCTCCCGCCGAGACGCCGATCGAGCCCAAGCCCGTGGTGACGGCGCTGCTGCCGGAATACGCGATCGACGGGGGCGCCGCCGCGCGCACCGAAACCGTGCAGCGCACGCTGTTCAATCCGACGCGGCGGCCGGCGCCGACGCTCGCCGCCGACAAGGGCGCCGGGCCGGATGCAGCGCGGGCAATTCACGCTCGCCGGCACGCTCATCGTGGACGGCAACAGCACGGCCTATCTGAAGGAGGCGTCGTCCGGCAAGCAGCGCCGCGTCAAGCAGGGCGAGCAGGTCAACGGGATGACGGTCGCGGAGGTCAGGCCCGATCGCGTCCGGCTGACGCTGGGCGACGAGGCCGAGGAGATCACGCTGAAGGTCGCGACCAACCCCAGGCAGACGCCGGCGGCGGTCGCTGCGAGCACGACGCCCGCCGGGGCGCCGATGCCGGTGCCGATGCCGGCGGCCGCGGCGGCGACGGCCGCCGGCGCTCCCGCGAACGAATCCGTCGAGCTCGCGCGTCGCCGCGCCGCGGCTCGCGCCGCGGCCGCGGGACAGGCCGCCGCCGCGCCGTCCGCCGCCGCGCCGCCCGCGCCGGCCCCGACCGTCGCCGCGCCGGCAGCCGCAGCCGCCCCGGATCCCGGCTGGGCCGAGATCGGCAAGGCCCTCCAGGAACAGACCCCGGTCGGTCGCCGGCGCCGCCCCAAATGAGACTGCATGATCCCTGCTGCGATAATGACGCGCCGCTTTCCTCGATATCCGCCCGCTTGCGCCGCGCCTCGTGCCGGCGCCGGGGACGCGGCCAATGGACAAAAACAATGACGACCCACCGATATCTCCCGGCCGCCTCCGCGCTGGCGCTCGCGCTGACGCTCGCGGCGTGCGCCTCGAAGGAGCCGGCGCCCGAACCGCTCGAGCCCGGCCAGATGACGCGATCGACGCCCTACAAGTCGACGCAGGGGATGTCGCCGGCGATGGCCGACGCGGCGCAGCGCGCGCTACAGCCGGGGCTGCCCAGCGAAGCGGAGAAGGCGAAGATCTTCAAAGGCACCGGCGTGCTCGTGAAGGGGCAGCAGCCCGGCGGCGGCATGCCGCCCGCACCGGCGACCCAGCCCGTTCCCGGCGGCGGGGTCGTCCTCAACTTCGAGGGCGCCGACATCCGCGAGGTGATCCGCAACATCCTGGGCGACATCCTCAACGTCAACTACAGCATCGAGGGCACCGTCGGCGGAACCGTGACGCTGCGCACCTCGTCGGGCATCCCGCGCGAGGCGCTGCCGGCGACGCTCGAAATGCTGCTTCGCGCGAACGGCGCCGCGATGATCAAGGAGGAGGGCATCTACAAGATCGTCCCCGCTGCGAACGTCGTTCGCGGAAACGCGACGCCGCAGCTCGGAAACTCACAGCGCGCGCTGCCGCCGGGATTCTCCGTGCAGATCGTGCCGCTGCGCTACGTCGGCGTGCGCGAGATGATGCGCATCATCGAGCCGTTCGCGAAGGACGCCACCGCCGCGCGCCCGGACGACCTGCGCAACCTGATCATCCTGTCGGGCACCGAGAACGAGCTGCGCCACCTGATGGAAACGGTGGCGATGTTCGACGTGAACTGGATGGAAGGCATGTCGGTGGGCCTGTTCACGCTGCAGAACGCCGACGTCAAGGTCGTCGGCCAGGAGCTCGACAAGGTGATCGGCGACAAGGCGACGAGCCCGCTCACCGGCATCCTGCGCATCATCCCGATCGAGCGGCTCAACGCGCTCCTCGTGATCACGCCGCAGCCGGCGTATCTCGACGAGGCCAAGAAATGGATCGCGCGCCTCGACGCCGGCGGCGGCGGCGACGGGCCGCGGCTGTTCGTCTACAGCATGCAGAACCAGCGCGCGGAGAAACTGGGGCCGCTGCTCACCCAGGCGTTCACGGGCCGCGTGCAGGCGCAGGCGGCGACGCCTGCGCCGACGCTGGCACCCGGCACCACCCAGGGGACGATCGTCAGCCCCCCGGATTCGTCGCGCAGTCGACGCAGCCCGGCCTGCAGCCGCTTCAGGTCCAGACGACCAACATGAACCCGCCGGCGGCAACGGGCGCGGCCGCCACCGGCGGCGCAGCCGGCACGGTGCGCGGGGCTGCTGGCGCGGGCGGCGACGGCCTCGGCATCATCCGCAACATCCAGGTGGTCGCCGACAAGGACAACAACCAGTTGCTCGTCGTCGCGACGCCGCCCGAGTACGCGGTGATCGAAACGGCGCTGAAGAAGCTCGACGTGCCGTCGCGGCAGGTCGCGATCGAGGTGACCATCGCGTCGGTTACGCTGACCGACGACCTCAAGTTCGGCGTCGAGTGGCTGTTCAAGGGCGGAGCGCCCTCGGGCCGCGGCTCGGGCGGCAACCTCACCGTCTCGACGCCCGCTCAATCCGGCGGTTCCGCTCGGGCCGCAGCGGCGACGGCCGCGGTCAATCCGGCCCTCGCGATCGCGCAGGGCTTCTACTACATCATCAACAACCCGAACTTCCCCGGCGGCGTGCAGGCGGCGCTGCACCTGCTCGACCAGTATGGCGACACCAAGGTGATCGCGAACCCGCACCTCGCCGCGCTCGACAACCAGAAGGCGACCATCAAGGCCGGCACGCAGATCCCGATCACCCAGCAGAGCGTCGTCGGCGGCGTGTCGAACGTCGTCACGACGGCGGCGTCGTACATCGACACCGGCGTGCTGCTGCAGGTGACGCCGCACATCAACGCGGGCGGCCTCGTCGCGCCTCGAAGTCAATGCGGAGGTGAGCGACCCCGCGGCGCAGCCGCCGCGGCCACGTCGAACGGCGTGGCGCCGCCGATCAACACGCGCTCGGTGCAGACGAGCGTCAGCGTGCAGTCGGGCCAGACGATGGTGATGGGCGGACTGATCCAGGAAACCAAGGGCAACACGTCGAACGGGTTGCCGCTGCTCTCGCGCATCCCGGTGCTGGGCGGGCTGTTCGGCACGCAGGACCTCACCAACAACCGCAACGAGCTCATATTCTTCATCACGCCCCGGGTGCTCGACACCGAGATCGACCTGCGCGGCATCGTCGACGACCTCCGCCACAGGATGGAGAAGATCGACGACACGTTCCCCGATGTCTTCCAGCGCGCGACCTCGACGCCGACCCTGCTTGGACCGGTGCCGGAGAAAATCACTCCGCCGACGACGAATGTCCCATTTTCGCCGCCGTCGCCGCCACCTCAGAAAAACCCGGCAACTAACGGAAAATAAAGGATATTTTTGTCAGACCGTCTCCATCCGGCGACAAGAAAACGTCGCCAAACCACGACAAAACCATGTTGCTGTCCTACAACGGAAAATTTAGACCAAAGAAATCCCAAAAACCGCGATTGACGCTCGCGAGGGCGCTTTGGTTAGGCTTGGGTCGAGGATTGCCGCGCGGCCGGGCATTTGGGCGTGGTTGGGCAACAAGGCAAGCGGTCCTCGCTGCAACGCACGGACGCGCAGAATTTATTTCAGGGCAATCCAGATGATTTGGCAATGCTTGGGTGAGCAGCTTCGCGGGGCCGCGGTGCTCGCGTTGCGCGGGCGCGCATCGATCGCGGCGGTCGCGCTGGCCATCAGGGTGGCGGCAGGATGCGCGGGGATGGGCAGGGTCACGAAGGAGTCCTCCCCCGAGGAAAAGCGCGCCGCGGTGACGGAGCGGGTGAACGCGAGATGGGCGGCCCTGATCAAGGGCGACATGGACACCGCGTACACGTTCTTCTCCCCGGCGTCGCGGCAGTTGCTGAGCATCGGCGACGTACAAGCAGCAGGCAAGGGCGTCGGGGTTCAGGAAAGCCGAGATCACGAGCGTCGACTGCGAGGCCGAAATCTGCCGGCGTCAAGGTGATGGTCACCTACGATCACCGGATGATGGCGGGGCTGCAGTCGCCGCTCGACGAGACCTGGGTGCTCGACAACGGACAATATTGGTACACCTGGAGGAATTAGAAGAACCGGGGGCCGTTGCAAAATTTCCACAGGGGGGTTCGGGGCAGGAAATCGAAATCGTTTGGACAAGAGTGCGCAAGCTGTAATAAGATCTTTCCGCTGTCGGTTTTGAAGTGATCACTTTGAATCGCATTCGCACATACAGGAGTCATCACCAACCATGAATACCTTCAACAAAAAGTCGCTGTATGCCGCCATTGCCGGTCTTGGCGCGCTGGGCGCGGTGGGCACCGCGGAAGCGGTCTACGTCAATCGCGGATGGATTGGGCCAGGTCCTGATCTACCCGTATTACACGGCACGCACCAAGCACCACGACGGCCTTCGCCGGCTCGACGCATTCAACACGCTGATCTCCGTCGTCAACTCGACGGCGTCGGCGAAGGCGGTCAAGGTCCGCTTCCTCGAGTCGCTCGACTCGCCGCGAAGTGCTTGACTTCAACTTGTACCTGTCCGCGCATGACGTCTGGACGACGGGCGTCATCCCGACGACCGACGGCGCCGGCATCGTGACGGCCGACGTCTCCTGCACGCATCCGCGATCGCCAAGACGGGCGGGGCTCCGTCGGCGTTCCTGAACTACGCGTACACGGGCAAGCCGCGGACGGCGCCGACACTCGCTCGACCGCACGCGTGAAGGCTATGTCGAAATCATCGAGATGGCCAACATCGTCGACGCCACCGCCGACCTGGTCCGCGGTCACGCACTCGAAGGGCAGCGGCGGCACGCCGACGTGCTCGGGCATCGCCGCCGAGCGGCACCGACTACACGACCGGCAACGGCGGCCTGTTCGGCTCGCTGACGATCATCAACGTCGTGGCGACCGCCGAAACGGCGACCGATCCGACAGCGATCGCCAACTGGAACACTGCGGCGCGCTGTGGTCGCTACGACCGACGTCGATCACGCCGAACCTCGCAGCGGCAACGTCATGACGTCGGAAACGTTCAAGAACGGCGGAGTCCGTCGACCTCGTCGACGTGGGCCCGAACATCGACGCGGTCAGCGCCGTCGCTGATGCACGACACGATCATGAACGAGTACATCCTCGACAGCGCGCACGGCTCGGGGACGGACTGGATCGTGACGTACCCGACGAAGCGCTTCTACGTCGTCGCGCCCGGCGCGACGGGCCCGGGCTTCGCCGCCGTTCCAGAACAACTTCGACGGCAAGTCCTGCGACACGGTCGGCATCGCGTTCTGGGATCGCGAAGAGAATACGCCGACGGCCCCGCCGGGAGGCTTCTCGCCGCCGCCGCCGGGAAATCCGCCGAACGTCGCTGTGCTACGAAGCCAACGTCGTCACGTTCAACAATTCGAACGTGTTCGCGTCGCCGGTCAGCGCGAACATCGACGTCGGCACGTTCCAGAACGGCTGGGTCGCTGCTCGACCTCGTGGCCCGCGCTTCGACGTCGCCGACTCGCCGTACCACCAGATGAGCTCGGGTGCCAACACGTACAACGGCCTGCCGGTCATCGGGTTCGCGACGGCGACGTTCTTCAACGGCAGCCTGCCGGCCGTTTGCAACGCACTTCCCCCGGCCACTTGCCCGGTCACCCAATCGGCCTACGGCGGAAGCTACAAGCACAAGGCGACCAGCAACTAAGTCGCATCTGCGATGCAAGCTCGAAGGGCGGGATTCGTTCCCGCCCTTTTTTTTCATGGGGCCGGACTCGAATTCGCGGATCGCGGCCAGGTCGCGCGTGGACTAGCGATTCGAGTCCGGCCCTGTTTTCCTTCCCGCGTCTTCTCTCGTCTGGAGGGGTCGGGCCGTGCGGCGACGCAAGGCGGCAGCTCGCGTCTGCGCCAGGTCAAATACCCGGGAACCAAATCGGCGGATGCTGCATCCAACCGCGCGGTGCGGGCGTAGCAAAGGCGCCGCCCAAGGCGCGGGCGATTGCAATAGGCGAAGCTGCCTGTCCGCCGTCGGTGTTTGGCTGACGGATGGTCCGGCTAATAACATTAAGTGATTTGTCAAAGTCCCTGTTTTTGGATATAATTTTGACAAGTTGCCGTCGGTTTTTCGGTATGGATTTTGCAAGTTGATTCTGCCGCCCGCGTGATCGCCGGGCCCTGCAGGGAGAAAGTTATGACGAAGTCATTGAATGTGCTGGCCTTCGCGGCTGCTTTCGGCGTGCTTGCCGCTCTCCCTGGGGCCGCGCAAGGTCGTGACAATTACCGGCTGTTCAAGCCCAAGCTGGGATCGCGACCACCAGCACGCTGACCTGCGGCGGCGGCGGCTCCGGGCCCCCGTCCTGCACGATCATCCGGCAACGTCAACGGCACCACCGGCGTCGTCGATAACTTGACCGCGAACTGCAGCCCAGCGGCCGACCTGCCTGGTCGTGGACCGGCGGCAGCTGCGCCGGCGGAACGCTCGCAAACCATGCGCCGGCAACGAACGGCTACGGGCATCATGACTTACACGGTCACGGGCACGAATGCATCGGGGCTCCGGATCGCGCGTCGCCAGGTTGCAACGTCACCTGGTACTCGACGAGCGGCCCGCCGCAAGGCTGCGCGATCACGCCCGCGAGCCAGTCGCTCGGACAGCGTCGGCGGAGCGATCACGCCGCTGACGGTCTCGTGCGCGCGGCGGCGCGCCGTTGACGCTCACGTCGTGTCACCTGGACGCACTGCGGTGGCAGACCGCGGTGCGAGTTCACGCCGTCGCCACGCAAGACCAGAGCGAACACTGCCGGCGAACACGACGACGGGATCCTGTCCTGCACCGTACACGGCACGGTCGACAACGGCAGCGGGATCGGCCGGCAGTCGCGACCGCGGCGACGGTCACGGTCGCTGGCACCGGCCGGCGCGATCTCGACTGCAAGGCGGCGGGCGTAGCCGCCATCACCGGCAGCACGCATCGTCGAAGACCCGATCCCGTGGGTCGACGACAGCGGCAACACGATGCCGACCGGCAAGAGCGGCGAGCCGTTCGCGGATGGCGTACTGGCGTACGTCGGCGTCATCCACGTGCCGGCCGGCGCCAGCCGCAGCCCACCGTCCGCGGCCACATCGACATCTCACGAGTACGGCGGCGCCCCTGACTCGCCGCTGGGTGACGCTGTCGAAGACGCCGTGCGACTGGGGCAGCGCCGGCGACGGCACCATACATCGTACCATGACCACGACCTCGATCTATCTTCTCGGTCGGGCCCGAACAGCAACCGGCGTTCACCGCGATGACCCCGGGCGAAACGTGGTACGTTAACGTCGCAGACGCAAGGATCCGCCGACGGGCGACGGCCTCGGGTGCGGCTCCGACCTCTGCGACTTCGCCATACGAGTTCTGGAAGCCGCCAGCGGCACCTGATCCCGCGGCGCGGCAGCACAGCCGCATCGCCGAAGCCCCGCGCCGCGGGGCTTCGCTTTTGCGGGCGCGACGCCGGCGCGGCCAGTCCGCTCGCCACCGGCCCGCGTTTCGCACCACGATCCCCAAGCCTAGAACGCCGCCCCATGCCATCGCCAGGAAGCCGCATCCTGCCGTCCAAGCCCTCCCGCGCGCTCTCCGTCGCTTTCTCGCCGCCGCCGCGGTGGCCGCCGCATTCGCGCTGCCGGCGCCGGCCGCGATGCGCGGCGCGACAGCGTCGTCGTCGACCCGATCCTCGTGCAGCGCGGCAACGTCACGATCCGCAAGTCGGACTTCGATGCCGAGATGCTGCGCATCCCGGAAAAGGACCGCGCGGACATTCCGTCCGAGCGCGCAGGCGCGTGCGCGAGCTGATCGACCGGATGCTGATGACGCTTCGAGCTCGCCGACGCGGCGAAGGCGAAAGGCCTCGACAAGGACCCGCTGCTCGCCCGGCGCATCCAGCTCGAGCAGGACAAGATCCTCGCCCAGACCTACCTCGAACGACGTCGAGGCGGCCGCCCGGACGCGAGTTCGACGCCAAGCTCGAGACGAGTCGAGGCCGCCGCGCGCGAGGTCTACCTCGTCAGACAAGGCGAAATACTCGAAGCCGGAGACGGTGATGATCTCGCAGCTCACCTTCCGCTTCGACGGCGCGCCCGAGATCGCCAAGGCGCGCGCCGACGACGCGTACGCGAAGATCAAGGCGCGGCGCCGATATCGGCGACCTCGCCGCAGCAGATTCGCCGACAAGCTGCCGGCGGCAAGCGGCGCGGCATCACGGGCCCGCTCGCGCGCACCGATCTCGATCCCGAGCTCGTCCGCGCTCGTGTTCGGCACGGCGAAGGTCGGCGAGGTCGAATCCGCCGGTGCGCACGCCGAAGAACTGGACGATCGTCCGCGTGAACGAGCGGATCCCGCCGTCGAGCTGAGCTTCGAGGAAGCGCGGACGTCAATCGTCGAGCCGATGCAGCGACGAGTACGTGCGGCACGCGCGCGACGCGGCGCTCGCCGCGCTCGGCGCCGGCAAGACGCCCGTCGTGAACGAGCGCGGCGATCGAGGCGCTGCGCACGCCGTCTCGCCCAAGTGACCGACGCGGGGCTTCCGGCGCTGCGCTGCGCGGCGAAGTTCTTGCTATCCTTCGAGGATGACCGCGCCCCCTGACCGCGCCGGCGCCGCCGGCATGCCCGCTGCGCTTCGCGCCGGGCCGTCGCGCGGCGCCGCGCGCCGCGACCGCGCGCTCTTCGTCAATTTCTTCCGGCGCGAGCTCACCACCCGCTATCTCGGCAGCATCACCGGGCTCGCGTGGGCGCTGCTGCATCCGCTCGCGCTCCTCGGCGTCTACTGGTTCGTCTTCACGAACGTCTTCCACGCGACGGGCTTCGGCGGGCAGAGCTTCGTCGCGTTCGTCGCGGTCGCGCTGTGGCCGTGGCTGGCCGCCCAGGAAGGCCTGCAGCGTGCGACGGTGTCGCTCCCTCAATACGCCGGGCTGATCCGCAAGGTCGCCTTCCCGAACGAGCTCGCCGTGTACGCGTCGGTCGCGGCAACGCTCGCGCTGCAGTTCGCCGGATACCTCGCCGTGCTGGTCGTGCTGGCGCTGGCCGGCGAGCCCGTGCATTTCGAGGGGCTCGTCGTCGCGATCCCGGTCTGGCTCGTGCTCGCGCTCACCGTCACCGGCATCGGGCTCGCCCTCGCGTCGCTGCAGGTCTTCGTGCGCGACGTCGAGCACGTGCTGGCGCCGCTGCTGATGATCCTCATGTACCTGACGCCGATCCTTTATCCGCTGTCCGCGGTGCCCGAGACGCTGCGCGGCTACGTCTCGGCGAATCCGTTCGGCTGGGTCGTCACGCGCCTGCGCGACGGCCTGCTCGACGGCAATCTTGCGCCGCAGTGGAGCGACGCGGCGGCGCTCGCGATCGCCGTCGCGATCTTCGTCCTGGGGCGCTGGATGTTCGTGCGGCTCTCGCCCTGGTTCGAGGACTTCGTTTGATCGCCGCCCGTCAGCGGCCACGCGCCGGAGCCGCGTCGTGAGCGTCCTGCTCTCGGCCGCCGGCGTCGGCAAGGATTACGCGAAGGTCGAGTCGCGCGGCGGACGGCTGAAGCTCGTGTGGGATCTCCTGCGCGGGCGGCCCGCGGCGCACGTGTTCCGCGCGCTCGACGCCGTCGATTTCGAGCTCGCGCGCGGCGAGTCGCTCGGCGTGATCGGCGAGAATGGCGCCGGCAAGTCGACGCTGCTCAAGATCGTCGCGGGCGTCGTCGCGCCGACGCGGGGCCGCGTCGCCGTGAACGGCCGCGTGGGCGCGCTGCTCGAGCTGGGCTCGGGCTTCCATCCCGACTATACGGGCCTCGCCAACATCGATCTCGCGGCCGCGCTGCTCGGGCTCTCGTCCGACGAGATCGCCGCGAAGCGCGAGGCGATCGTCGCGTTCGCCGACATCGGCGAGCACATCAACGATCCGATCAAGAGTTACTCGTCGGGGATGGTCGTGCGGCTCGGCTTCGCGATCGCGTCGACGCTGCGCCGGACATCCTCATCACCGACGAGGTGCTCGCGGTCGGCGACGAATCCTTCCAGAAGAAATGCGTCACCTGGATGGAGCGCTATCTCGCCGGCGGAGGCACGCTGCTGCTGTGCTCGCACAGCATGTACCACGTGCAGAAGCTCTGCCGCGCCGCGCTGTGGCTGAAGGATGGCCGCACCGAGCGCTACGGCCCGGTCGCCGACGTCGTGCCCGCCTACCTCGCCTACCACGAGGAAAAGGCGGCGCGCAAAGCGGCGCCGGTGGCGGAACGGCGGCCCGCACCGCGGGCCTCTACACGATTCGCGAGCTGGCGCTCGCGCCGTCGGCATCGATCGCGCAGGGCGACCAGCTGACGGTCAGCGGCGAAGCGTTCTCGCCGGACGGCCGCGCGCCGGTCGTGCTGATCGGTATCGTGCGCGCCGACGGCACGCCAGTCTATGGCGTGGGAACCGACATGGATGGCGTCACGCCGCGCGCCGTTGCGTCCGACCGCTTCGCGTTCTCGCTGGCGCTGCCCGCGCTCGCGCTGCTGCCGGGAAGTATTTCGTGCGCGCGTTCGCCGCCGATCCCGAGGGCCTGCGCGTCTTCGACACGTGCGAGGTGCCGCTGGTCGTGACGGGCGAGTCGCGCGAGATGGGGTTCGTTCGGCTGCCGCATCAATGGCAATGAGCGATCATCGACGCCGCCGATCTTGGGGGCGCTATCCGTTGTTGTCGTGGCCGTGGCCGTTGTTCGCCCATGAGCACCGCACAGACGCATTGGCAATGGCCCGCGCTGGCCGCGACGCTGCCGGCGCAGGCCGGCTTCGCGCTGCTGGAGAAGATCGCGAACGGCGATCGCGTGCGCTTTCCGGCCGAGGAGGAGGCGTGGATCAACGCGCGCGGCCTCGAGCGGCACGCATCTGCCCGAGGACGGCGGCCGGCCGCCGAACGAGATGCGCTGGCGGCGCGCGTGGCGCCTCGTGCAGCTCGTCGATCACGCGGATCTCTTCATCGCGTCGACGCGGCGTGCGGGCTGGATCGACGCGAACGTCTCGATCGAGGGCGCATGGCCCGCGGCCGGTCCGATCCTCGCCGTCACGTGCCACTGGGGCGCGGGATTGTGGGCGCTGCGCCATCTCGCGCGGTCCGGGCATCCGGCGCATTTCCTCGCCCGTGCGCTCGAGGACGATGCGCCGATGCCGACGCCTGGCGCCGCCGCTACGGGCGGCTGCGCATTCGCGCGACCGAGCGCGCCGCCCACGCGCCGGTGATCTACACCGGCGGGGCAACGGACAAGATCGCGGCGGCGTGGGAGCGCGGCGGCAGCATCGTCGCGCTGTGCGACGTGCCGCTGCCGCCCGGGCGCTCGAAGATCGCAGTGCCGTTCCGCGGCCGGACGCTGCTGATGCCGCGCGGACTGATCGCGCAGGCCTGTGCGCGCGGAATCCCCGTCGTCACGTTCGCCGCCGGTCCCGACCGCGCGACCGGCAGGCGGTGGCTCGGCATCGCGCCGGCGAAGGTCTACTCGGATCCGATGGAGCTGGCGGCCGCCTCGCTGCGGCATCTCGAGCGTCTCATCGAGCGCGATACGGCCGCATGGCACATGTGGCCGTACGCGCATCAGCTCGTCGCGTGATGCCCATGATCGAGATCGTCGCCGCAACGAGACTGACGGAAGAGGAATTCTGGAACCGGTCCGCGCTGGGCATTTCCCTTCGCCGTCTCGCGCAGGACACCCGTCTGGTCGCGCGCATCGCCTACGCCAATCATCGGGGTCTTCCCGACATCTACAATGCGCGAATCGCGGCGGCCGGAGCCGAGGACGTGCTCGTATTCATGCATGACGACGTCTGGATCGACGACTATTTTTTCGGCGACCGCGTCGTCGACGGGGTGCAGGCCCGCGGCGCTCGACCGCACGACCGGGCGGCGGCAGCTCGACATCGCGCGGCCTTCGTCTTTCGCGATCCCGTGGCGATGGCCGTCGCACTCGCGCGAAGCCTCGAAGCGCTTCTCGATCGCGACTCCGCGGCATGGCACATGTGGCCGTATGCAGCGGAGTTGCTCGACGCTTAGTCGACGTGCGCGACGACCATCACGCGCTTGCCGCTCGCGAGCTGCTCGTACGCGCCTTCGGGCGGCGCGATGCGCTCGACGCGCGTGAAACCGACCTTGTGCAGCACGAACACGCAGCGCCTCGTAGCTGGGGCAGAGGCAGATGCCGGTGGTCGATGCCTCCGGCGCGTGCGTCTCGGCGGTCTCGTCGATCAGCGCGAAGCTGCCGACCATTGGCGCTGGAACGTGTATGCGCCCCAGTCGACGACGCCGGTCATGTTCGGCGTCACCTGCGTCTCGATCACGCAGGCGCGCCGCGCGAGCGCGCGGGCGAGTCGCAGCGCGCCGACGGGATTCTCGACGTGATAGAGGAGCCCCAGCATCAGCACGACGTCGAACGTGCCCAGCGCGCGCGCGTCGAGCGTCGCGATGTCGGCCTGCGACGGCGCGCAGGTTGGCAAGCCCGTAGACGTCGGCCATCAGCGTCGTGTCGGCGACGTGCTCGCTGCGAGCGTCGACGGCGACGACTTCGCGGCAGCCCTTGCGCGCGAGGTGCGTCGAGAAGTATCCCTGGTGGCAGGCGACGTCGACGACCGAGAGCCGGTCCCATCCAGCCGCCGGCGAGCGGGGCAAGCGCCTTGCCAGAGCATCGCGAGGCGCGTCGTGTGGATCTGCGCGACGCCGGGCGGCAGGTACGACGGCGTCGTCGTGCCGTCGGGCAGGTCGAATTCGTAGAACCAGCGGCGCGCGTGCGCCTGGCGGAGGAGGTCGGGAGCGTTCATGCGTCGGTCCTGGTGAATGCGCAAGTTTACTATGGCCGCGCATGCCGATCGCGCGCATCGGCGCGCTTCGCCCGGCGCCGCGCGCCGGGCAAGCCGGTATCCGATAAAATGCGGACTTTCGCGTTGGCGGCGCGACGTTTCGAACGCCCGCCGTCCGTCCGCGGGCCGCGCTGGCGCTCCGATCTTCCCGCATTGCCGATGCCCGACGAACTCCTTTCCTTCCGTGCGCGCGCGCTCTCCCTCGCGGACGGCGACGCGGGCCGGCATCCGCGCCATGCGGCAGCGCGCCGCGGCCGCCGCCCGCGCGACGATTGCCGCCTCCGCGTTGACGCGGCGGAAAGAAGTCATGGTGCGGCGGGCCGTCGCCCGTCGCGCCGACGCCCGCTGATGGCCGCGCCCGAATACGAGCAATGGATGGACCGCGGCCGCGCGCACCAGCGCGAAGGCCGGCCGATCGACGCGATGCTCTGCTTTCATCGCGCCGCCCGGCTGGACACCCGCGCATCCGATCCGCACTTCGCGGCGGGCGAAGCGCAATGGCAGCTGGGCCGGCTGCCCGAGGCCCTCGCCGAGTGGCGCGAGGCGACACGGATCGTTTCCAATCATGCGGCGCCGCTGCAGGCCGTCGCCGAGGCGCTGCTCGCGCTGGGCGATACCCCGGGCGCGATCGCCGCCGCCGCGCGCGTGCAGGTGCTCATGCCGAAGGACGCGCGTGCCGCGCTCATCCTCGGCAATAGGTGCGCTGCTGACGGGAGATCCCGCGGATCCCGCGCCGGCGCGCGGACATCGACGCGTTGATCGTGCGCAAGCCGTCGCTGCTCGCGATCCCGACGCTCGCGGGACCGCTGGCGCTGGCGCTCGAGCACGCGCCGGCCAGTGCCGCGCCGCGACGCGCTCCTCGACCGCATCGCCTCGTCGCCGGACGCGCTCGGCACGCCGTGCCGCAACTTGCTCGTGCTGGCGCTCGAGCATGTCGCCCGCAATGCGGGCGCCGATCCCGCGATCCGCGCGCGGCTCGCCGCGATCGCCTGCGCGCGAAACCATACACCGGCGGATCACGAGCTGCTGCGCCGCGCCGCGTACGCGGTCGCTTCGTTCGACGCCGTGTGCGGCGCGCACGCTGGCGGGCGTTTACGCGCAGCTTTGCGCGGCGACGTTTGCCGCCCCGGTGCCGCTGCTCTGGCCGGTGCGCACGGCGGGCGCGCGCTGGCGCGTCGTCGTGCTCGCGGGCGATCCCGCCGCGAGCGACGCCGATCTTGCCGCTGTTCGGGCGCTTCCCGATGCCGAATTCGACGTCGCTCTCGCGACCATCGGCGCTGCGTCGCCGGCCGCGATCCCGGCAATTCGACGGGCCTCGCGCTGCCGGCGAATCCGGACGCCGCTGCGGCGCGCATCGTTGCCGCGCGCGACCCCGATGTCATCGTCGACCTCGTCGGGCTGACGGCGATGCACCGGGCCCGCTCCTCGCGCGGCGGCCCGCGCGGACGTGCGTCACGGTCGCGTCGCTCCGGTGCCGGAACGGGCCGCCGCTGATCGACCGCGTCGCAGCCGATCCCGCGGCACTCGCCGCAATGCTGTGGCGGATCGTGGCGCGCACGACTTCGCGCGCGATTGTCCCGCGGACATCGCGTCGATTGGCGCGGCAATGGGACGCTGCCGTGCGCCTGCACCAGGAAGGCGATCGCGACGGCGCGATCGCGCAATACGAGCGCGTGCTGGCGCAGCAGCCCGGATTCGCGCCGGCGCTGCATCTCGCAGGGGTCGCGCGCAGGGACGACGGCGATCTCGCAAGGCGCGCTGGCGTCGTTCTCGGCCGCGCTCGACGGCCGCGCCCGGGTATCGTCGACGCGCGCATTGCCGCGATGCGCGCCGCTTCCGCGCTGGGCGAGCACGCGACGGCGATCGCGCTGGGCGAGGAGGGCATCGCGCGCATGCCCGGCAACGCCGTCCGTGCTGCGCGCGCTGGGGCAGGCCGGAGCTCGCGCGCCGCGACGGTACGCGCGGCGTCGACGGCGTTCGCCGAGGCGCTTGCGCATCGAGCCGACCGACGGCGAAACGCATTTCCACCACGGCGTCGCGCTGCAGATGGCGGACGACGTCGCCGAGGCCGCGCGCGCGTATCAGCGCGCGCTGGTGTTCCGCCCCGATCTCGTGGCGGCGCATTTCAATCTCGGCGTGCTGTTCCAGAAGCAGGGCGTCCACGAAGGTGCCGCCGAGGCGTTCACCGAGGTGCTGAAGGCCGAGCCGGGCAACATCGCCGCGTGGAAGTACCGCGGCGAGGCGCTCATCGCCGGCGCGCGCGTCGACGAATTCATCGCCCACTTCCGCCAGTTCGCGGCACGGCATCCAAACGCGCTGCCGTTGGCGGTGCAGGCGATCGAGGCCTGCCAGTACCTCGCCGATTTCAACCTGCTCGAGCATTACCTCGACGGGCTTGCGCAATGACCGCTTCGTGGTGACCGACGAGCTCGAGCTCGTCGACGCGCTGGAGCAGCTCCTTTACCTGCTGCTCTACGTCGACGTCGAGCCGGAGCTCGTCTTCAAGCTCGCGCAGGCCTACGACGCCGCGGCGCGGCGCGTCTACGGCGAACCGCTGCCGCGCCCCGAGCGCGCGGCGTTCCGGGCCGCTGCGCATCGGCTACCTGTCGGCCGACCTGCGCAACCACGTGATGGGGAAGATGGTCTGGTCGGCGGTCGAGCACCACGATCGCGAGCGATTCGAGCTCTACTTCTACTCGCTCTCGACCGTCGATGATGAATGGACTGCGCGCTTCCGCGGGATCGCGCGACGGGTTCGAGTCGCTCGCGCATGTTTCCGAGCGCGCAGCGGCGCAAGCGCATCGCGCAGGACGATCTCGACATCCTCGTCGACCTGTCGACGCACACGAAAGGCGCGCAAGCCCGGCATCCTCGCGCGCGAAGCCGGCGCGCGTGCAGATCACGCACGTCGCGAGCTCCGGCACCGTGGGTCTCTCGACGATCGATTTCAAGCTGACCGATCGCTTCGCCGACGTCCCGGAGAACGGCGCGACGCAAATCGAGGCGCTGCTGCCGATGGACGGATGCGTGTATCCGTATCGCCACATCGAGCCGGCGGCCGAGCATCCATTCCACCGCGCAACGCTCGGCATCGCCGACGACGACGATCGTCATCGGCGCCTTCGTCAGCGCGCTCAAGCTCACGCGCCGCTGCCTTTCGCTGTGGCGCGAAATGCTCGAGCGCATACCGCGGCGAAGCTCGCGTTCTCGCCGGTCAATCCCGCGCTGCGCGCGCTCTATCTTCGGCTGGCCGCGGCGGCGGGCATCGCGGCGGATCGCCTGCTCTTCCTTCCCGCAGGGGCGCGACGACGGCGAGAATCAGGCGCGCTACGCGCTCGTCGATTTCGTCGTCGACACGATGCCCTATGGCGGGGTCAATGGCGTGCTCGAGGCGCTCGACGCGGGCGTGCCCGTCGTCACGCTCGTCGGGCAAGCGGCACGGCGAGCGCACGGCGTACTCGATCCTTGCGAACCTCGGCGTCACGGCGACCGTGCGCGCGAGCGGCCGCGAGTACGTCGAGATTGCGGTCCGCCTCGCCACCGATCCGCATTCATGCGCGAGGTGCGCGAGCGCATCCGTGCGGGCATCTCCCGCTCGCGCTCGACCGACTGCGTGGCGCACACGCGCGCACTCGAGCGCGCGTACGTGCGGCACTCGCGCAGCGGGCGCCGAGGCGCTGGCGGCCGCCGGAGCGCCGCCGATGGCTGAGCCGCGCATCGCACGACACGCGCTTCGCCCAGGCGGAGGCGCTGCTCGGCGCGGCGATCCGCGGCGCGGCGACGCTGACGTCGCGCGGTCGTCGCGATGCCGGGCGCGGCGCGCGCCGACCGCCGTCTCGCGCTGGTTCTGCGCTCGCAGGCACGCGAGGGCATGCGCGAAATCGCTTCGGCGATCGAGGATCTGCGAGCGGCGCTCGCGATCGACCCGCGCGATGCGCGCTGCGAACACGCTCGGCTCCTGCTCATCGACAGTGGTGACATGCAGGGCGCGCTCGAAGCGCTTTCCGGAGCGCGGTGCCTGCGGATCCGGCTACGCGCGCGGATGGAGCAATCTCGCCAACGCGCTGCGCATCGCGGGACGCATCGACGACGCGGCCGCGGCCGCCGCGACGCGCGGTCGAGGCCAAGCCGGATTACGCGCTCGCCTGGAGGAACCTCGGCGCGCTGCTCGCCGATGCGGCGACCTGCCGGGCGCGCGCGACGCCCTACGCGCGCGCTCGCGTTCGTCGCCGGATCCGGCGACGATGAAGGCGCTCGCGCGATCTGCGAGCGTCAGCCCGGCAATCTTGACGGGCCGCCGTCGAACTCTACGCGGGCGGCGCGTCGCCGCGCCGGACGACGCGGATGCGCTGCTGCAGCTGGGGGCGCGCTCGCCGAGCGCGACGACCTCGATGCTGCGCGCAGGCCTATCGCGACGAGGCTCGCGCGGCGGCCGCAAGCACTTGCGCGCTCGCGTTCGGCGAGGCGCTCTCGCTGCCGATGGTGTATGCGGAGCGGCCGCCGAGCCGGCGGCCGCGCGCGCGTCATACGACGCAGGGCATTGCCGAGCTCGAGCCGGGATTCCGGCGCAGGTCCGCGGCCGCAGTGCGCCGACGTGATCGACGACCTGAGGTGGACCAATTTCCTGCTCGCTTATCAGGGCGAGGACGACCGCGAACTGCAGGAACGATTCGCCGCGATCGCCGGCGGAGCGATCGATGCCGCAGGACCCGAATGGCGCGCGCCCTTGCCAAGCCCGCGCCCGCGGCGCGCGGATCCGCATCGGTTTCGCGTCGGCCTTTTTCAGCGAGGGCACGGCGGGCCGCTACTTCCGGAGCTGGATCGCGGGGCTGACCGCGCCCGCTTCGAGATCTACGTGTATCACCTGCGGCGCGACCTGACGCCGTACGTGCGGGAGCTCGCCGCACGGGTCGACCGCGTGCGGACGTTTCCGGGCGCGGCCATGCTGCCGTCGACCATCGCCGCGACGATCCGCAACGATGCGCTCGACGTTCTCGTCTATCCGGAGCTCGGAATGGACCCGTACGTCATTCGCGCTTGCCGCGCTGCGCCTCGCGCCGGTGCAGTGCGCAGGCTGGGGGCATCCGGTGACGACGGGACACTCGACGATCGACGCGTTCTTCACGTGCGCAGCGATGGAGCCCGCCGACGCCGCGGCACACTACACGGAGCGGCTCATCCGTCTGCCGGGCATCGGCACGCGCTATGCGGCTCCCGCCGCTGCCCGACGGACGCATCGCGCGCGCGATTCGGTCTGCCGGAGGGCGCGCCGCTGCTTCCTGTGCCCGCAGTCGCTGTTCAAGATCCACCCCGACAACGATGCGCTGTTCGCGCGCGTCCTGGCGGCCGTCCCGACCGCACAGCTCGTGCTGTTCGAGGGCCGGCACCGGCGCTCACCGCGAATTTCCGGGCCCGGCATCGCGGCGGCGGTGGCGCGCGAGGGAATCGACATCGACGGCCGCGTATCTTCCTGCATCAGTGCAGCCACGAAGATTACCTGCGCCTGAACGCGGTATGCGACGCGATGCTGGACACGCAACGCTGGTCGGGTGGCAACACGAGCCTCGATGCGCTTGCGGCGGGGCTGCCGATCGTGACCTTGCCGGGCGCTTCATGCGCGGACGGCAGAGCGGGGCGATGCTCGCCCTCGTGGGGGTCGGCGAGCTCGTCGCCGCCGATTCGAAGGATTACGTCCGCATCGCCGAACGCATTGCCGTCGACTCGCCGTGGCGCGCTTCGGTGCGAGCGCGGCTGGTTGAGGGGAGCCGGAACGTGTTCGGCGACCCGGCTCCGATCGCGGCCTTGATGGACGCGCTCGAATCGCTGGCGCGCGGCGGCTGATCCCTCGGCGCGAACGCTTCTCGAGCCTCGTTCGCTCGCGCCTCAGCCCGAGGCGACGCGCGCGAGCACGTCCTCGAGATCGCGCGTGAACGACGTCATGTCGAAGAGCGGATGAGTGGCGCGATTGGCCCGCAATCGCGATCGCAGTGCAGAAAGCTCCTCCGGACGGGAAGCGAGCCGGATAGCGATCGACTCATAGCTCGCCAGATCTGGCGCGACAAGTTCCGGCAAGCCGATGGCGTTGAGCTGGCTCGCAGCAACGCGGCCGGACATCGTCTCACCGAGGGTCGTGAGAACGGGAACTCCCATCAGCAGCGCGTCGTTGGCGGTCGTGCCCGCATTGTAGGGAGTGGTGTCGAGGAAGAGATCGGCATGAACGTAACGAGCGAGGTGCTCGGGCAGAGGGAGGGGCGCCGCGCGCACGATCCGCGACGGATCGATCCGCGACGCGCGGCTTCGCGCTGGAGATTGAGGTGTGCCTGCAGCGTTGTCGGGAGCGAGCCAGAGCACGCTTCCCGAAACGGCTCCGACCAGCCGAATCCAGACGTCGAAGATGCCGGGAAGAATCTTGTACGCGGTGTTGAAGCAGCAGAAGACGAAGCCTTCCGGCGGGAGCCCGCTCGCCTCGCGGGACGGGGGCAGTCGCGAGACCACACGGCGAGTGTCGCTCGGGCAATATGAATTCGGGAGATATAGCAATCGCTCAGTGAAGTTCTCTTCATGCGCGCGCGCGCGCGCGCGCGCGCGCGCGTCGCGCGGGAGAG
>CAVUIG010000018.1:0-37032 GCA_963741355.1 uncultured beta proteobacterium | reverse complement strand
CAGCGGCCAGACTCCGACGATTTCGCGCAAGTACCTGATCTGCGGCGTACTCAGCGCCTGCGCCGGCGCCAAGCGGCCTGCAAGCAGATCGTTCGTGCTCTTTCCATCCAGCTTACGAGTGAGCGACACCGCCCCGGCCCTGCTCGTGCCGTACACGTCGTATTCGCACTTGCCTTCGCCCGATGGGATGAGCTCGGGTTCGGCCGCCGCACAGTCCTGGTCGGCGACCTTCAGCGTGAGCTCGGAGCGACCGTCCGCGGCCCTCCGCAGGCGAAGGCGCAGTCCGTGTGCAAAGAGGACAAGTGCCGCATCGTCGAACTGCCAGACTTCGATCGGGGCGCCGCGCGGGCGCAGATCAAGCGCTTGAACGATCTGGTCGGCAGGCGAGCAAAGTCCGATCTGAACTTCGGCCTGTGCTCCCCTCGCGTCTGCTGCCTCGACTGCAGTGGCCTGTAGCACGATCACGGCCATGGCGAAGATCAACATCACCAGCATCGTGCTGGCACTGCGAATCGTGCGCGTCATTTGCGGGTCCGGGCGCGTACGGTCATGGCCATCGTCTCATTCGCTCATCGAGTGAGATGACGCCACGTCCACATCACGCTCTTCTCTCGAATTTCATCGCCTGAATTGCCTTACGCCGGATCCGGCATGTGCACCAGGAACTCCGGCATGTCCGGGAGCCCGTCGATGAACGTCCCCTTCTTCTTTCCCTTGAGGAGAAGCGCCGCATCCGCTGATCGAACCGTTCGGCCACGTAGAGATCGCCGTCCGGGCCGATCGCGAAGCCGGACGGGGCCCTGAGCTTTCCGTCGATCACCACGCGCGCCTTGAGCTTGCCGCGCGGAGCCGCGTCGGGGATGTCGAAGGCGAGGATGCTGCCGGTGCCGGCGGCGCCGATGTAGAGCGTCTCGTCGTGCAGGACGAGGTGCACGGGCTTCGCGAGCTTGCTTCCCCCGGATGCGCGCCACGAGCCGCCCCGTCTTCAGCTCGAAGACCTTGACGACATCCCCCGCTTCGCCCGCCACGTAGAGATGCTTGCGGTGCACGATTATTCCGCGCACGGAGTGCCGGGGCTTGCCGTGCACGTCGAGCACCACCTTGAGACCCTGCGGTGACGGGACATCCAGCGGCGGTTGATCGCCGACTTCAGGAAGCCGCCCCTGGCAGGAGGCGACGAGCGTGCCGGGGAGGAAGTTGCCCTTGGGAAAGGTCTTGCGAAGGTGCGAGGCGACCGGCGCCGGCTTGCGTGTCTTGGGCTGGATGGCAAGGACGGTGTTGGTGTCCTGGCAGGAGACGTAGAGGCGGCCGTCGTCGCCGAGATCCACGTCGAACGGGTGGACCATCGCCGAGACGTGCTTGCTGGCCACCACCACTTCGGCGAAGCGGAACGTGTCGCCGTGGCGGCGGTAACGGGCGATGTGGCTGTCCTTGCGCCAGGCGTTGGCGATGTAGAGATCGTCGCCAACGAGCGCGAAGGCGCGGGCGATGTGCAGCGGGTGCGCCTTGGGCGACGGGTCGAGGAGCAGCGGATGCTGCTTGCGTGGCGTGCCGTCGTCCTCGAAGACGCCGATGTTGTCGACGCCGGCCTTGCCTTCACCTCGATAGCTGATCCACCACACGATATCCTTCCTTCACTGCGCCAGCGCTTCCCAAATGGGTCGGTCGCGTGAGCCGCGCCAGTGCTGCAATGCGAGAGCGTGGACGTTTACCCTGATTGCCCTACTTCTCGTCCTTGGTCGGGCAGCGCAGATCGTAATCCATCTGCATCCGTCTGAGTTTGAGAATCCCGAACAGTACGGTGACGCCCAGGCCCAGAACCAGCAGTCCAGTCAACATCCGTTCCGCGACATAGGCGCCTTCGCGGTTGGCGACGTAGCCGGCAATGATCAAGCCGAGGATGGCGAAGTTGATGATCCAGTTCACCGGCTTGGACACCACGAAGTGCAGGGTGCCGAAGCCGGTCAGCTGGTAGAGCATGAACGGCAGGATCGCCATCATCGGCAGCAGCTGCGACGCGCCGAGCGAGACAGTGACGGCATCGGGCGCTCTGGCGTGCAGCAGCGTGCTGCTCGCGAGCTCGTGAAACAAGGGCGGCACGGCGCAAAGGAAGGGCACCACCGCCAGAAGCTCGAGCACCAGCGCCCCGCTCCAGACGCCGGTCCGGGAAGAATGATCGGCGCCTTTGCCTTCGGACTCGGTAGCGACGAAGAGCCCGCCGACGATGGCCGCCGCGCTGGACAGCATGAGCAGCTCCACCGTGATGCCGAAGCTCGTCGGTTCCCCGGTCTTGAGCAGCAGCAGCGCCAGGAAGCCGGGCGTGTAGAACATCACCCGGACCAATCGGGCCCACACTCGCGCGTCGCGTTGCGGCGGCAATATCGGCAGCGGGCGCCCATCGGTGCCGGTCGTAGGTCTGTCCTTCGCCATGTTCGCCCCCTTCTTAGCGCAATCGTTTCATATTAAAGCATAGGCTTGGATTTCCTGTCCTCACGTCAGGAAACGACTACGACGCAGGCGCGGGCCCGGTGGCCGACGTCCGCCGTCGGTTGCGTCGCAGACCGTGCCCGCGCGAATCGGGCGAGCGCGTCACAATCCGCCGCCCCAGCGGTACTGCCACGCGATGCCGATCAGATCGCAGCTGTTGCCGGTGCGTGAAGCCGTAAACAAGGTGTCCTTGTAGCGAATAGAACGGCGCTCTGCTTCCGTCAAATCTGGCACACGGCGCTGATCGTCCGCTATTGGCCGAAAGCGGTCGGTAACCAACAGCACGTTCGAGCCTTCTGTCGTTGGCCTACTACCAGTCGTGAACTGTTCCGTCGCTCAGGCGGTTGAACGGCAGGTAAGCCGTCTGGTAGGGGTACTTCCCTGCTTCATCGCTGTTGAGCTCCACGCCGAGGCCGGGCCGCTCGCCAGGATGCAGCAGCCCATCCTTGAATGTGAAGGACTGCTCGAATACCCGGTTGGTCGCCTCGCCATGCTGCATGTATTCCTGAATGCCGAAGTTGTGGATGGCCAGTCCGAGGTGCAGGGCCGCGGCCATGCCGATCGGCGAGATATCGGTGGGGCCGTGGATTCCGGACTTGATCTGATACTGGGCGGCGAAGTCCATGATCTTCTTCATCGGAGAGATCCCGCCGGTGTGAGTGACTGCGCTGCGCACGTAGTCGATCAGCTGCTCTTGAACAAGGGTCTGGTAGTCCCAGACCGTGTTGAAGACCTCGCCGATCGCCAGCGGCGTGATGGTGTGCTGACGCACGAGCCGCAGCGCCTCCTGATTTTCCGCCGGCGTGCAGTCTTCCAGCCAGAATAGGTCGTACGGTTCCAGCGACTTGCCGAGTCGTGCCGCCTGAATTGGCGTCATCCGGTGATGTCCGTCGTGCAGGAGCGGGAGCTCGGGGCCGAATTCGGCGCGCACGGCCTCGAATACGCCGGGCATGTGCCGCAGGTAGGCGCGGGTGTCCCAATCCTCCTCCGCGGGCAGCGGCGCGCGCTGCGCGGGCTCATGATCGTAGCGCTTCCCCACGTTGCCCGACGCGACCACATTCGATGCGACGCCGTAGATCGCCCTGAGGCCCGGGCACGCCCGTCTGAATCCGGATGGCGCGGTAGCCCTGCTCCAGATGCTCGCCGCACCGAGTCGAAGAGCTCCGGCAGGTCCTTGCCGCTGGCGTGGCCGTAGGCCAGGCATCCGGTACGGCTCGCTCCGCCGAGGAGCTGGTAGAGCGGCATGTTCGCCGCCTTGGCCTTGATGTCCCACAGCGCAACGTCAACCGCGGCGATGGCGGCCATCGTGACCGGACCGCGGCGCCAATACGCGCTGCGGTACAGGAACTGCCAGGTGTCCTCGATCCGGTGGGGATCCTTGCCGATGAGCAAGGGCGCGACGTGATCCTTGAGGTAACTGACCACCGCGAGCTCACGCCCGTTGAGCGTGGCGTCGCCCAGTCCGGTGTGACCCTCGTCGGTCGTGATCTTGAGGGACACGAAATTGCGATCCGGGCTGGTGACGATGACTTCGGCTTTCACGATCTTCATAGGCTGTCTCTGCGAAATTGTCGGGCGAATTGACGCGAGCTCGCGGATCTCTACTTCTGACCGAGAGCAGCAGGTCACCGCGGCTGTTTTCGACCCAAAGCGGACGGTCGGTAAATCAAGGATCCGAGGCGATATTCCATCGCGCACTAATAACTGACGACCGTTCGAATCGACTTGCCCTGATGCATGAGTTCGAAGCCATCATTGATCTTTTCGAGCGGGATGACGTGCGTGATCAGGTCATCGATGTTGATCTTTCCTTCCATGTACCAGTCGACGATTCTGGGCACGTCAGTACGGCCACGCGCGCCGCCGAAGGCGGTTCCCTTCCAGACACGACCGGTCACGAGCTGGAATGGCCGCGTGCGGATTTCCTGCCCGGCCCCTGCTACTCCGATGATGACGGACACGCCCCACCCACGGTGGCAACACTCAAGCGCCTGGCGCATCAGGTCGACGTTGCCAACGCATTCGAAGCTGTAGTCTGCACCGCCCCCGGTGAGTTCGACGAGATGGGCCACGAGATCGCCCTGCATCTCTTTCGGATTCACAAAATGCGTCATCCCGAACTTCCGGGCGAGCGCCTCGCGGTAGGGATTGACGTCGACGCCGACAATCATGTTGGCTCCCACCATGCGCGCCCCCTGGATCACGTTCAATCCGATCCCCCCAAGTCCGAATACGACGACGTTGGCACCGGCCTCGACCTTTGCCGTATTGATGACTGCGCCGATGCCCGTCGTGACGCCGCAACCGATGTAGCAGACCTTGTCGAAGGGCGCGTCTTCGCGGATCTTCGCGACAGCAATTTCAGGCAGCACCGTGAAGTTCGCGAATGTCGAGCAGCCCATGTAGTGATGCACAGGCCGCCCATCGAGCGAAAACCGACTCGTGCCGTCGGGCATCACACCCTTGCCTTGAGTGGCACGAATCGCGGTGCACAGGTTCGTCTTGCGCGACAAGCACGATTTGCACTGGCGACATTCCGGCGTATAGAGCGGAATAACGTGATCGCCCGGCTTTACGCTCGTCACGCCGGGCCCGACGTCGACGACGATGCCGGCACCCTCGTGGCCGAGAATGGCGGGAAACAATCCCTCGGGGTCCGCCCCCGAGCGGGTGAACTCGTCGGTGTGACAGAGCCCGGTCGCCTTGATCTCCACCAGCACTTCGCCGGCGCGGGGCCCCTCGAGCTGCACGGTTTCAATGGCAAGAGGGGCACCTGCCTTGTGCGCTACCGCTGCACGTACGTCCACATCATTCTCCTTCGGCGATTAAACCTCATCCGGCTAATGCGGGCGCCTGTTGCGGAACCAACCGGCCGATAGCAGACGCTCGTCAGCGACTGCTATCGACCCAAAACGGACGGTCACGATTCTCGAAAGCGGACGTTCGTGAGGGTGTTACCTGTGTTGCGATGGATCGAGAGGGAAATTTTGGCAGTTCAAGCCCAGAATGCGGCGACGCGCCCGACGAACCAGAACCCGGCCAGCGCGCCGATGGCGTAGGGTGCGCGCTCGGGCGAAGTGACGCTCGACGAAGGGAAGGATCCCAAGTCGACGAGCGATCCACAGCGTTCCCAGCATTGCGCCGATGAAGGCGAGCTGACCGAGCTCGACACCGACATTGAAGGCGAACAGCGCAAGCGGAATGTCGCCGCGCGGCAGCCCGATCTCGGACAGGGCGCCGGCGAAGCCGAAGCCATGCAGCAACCCGAAACAGAATGCGATCACCCAGGGCCAGCGCGCCGTCACGCTGGACTCGCCTCTGCGCATCCGCACGATCTCGCTCGCAAGCAGCAGGATGGAGAACGCGATGGCAGCCTCGACCGGCGGTCCCGGAACGTGGACGACACCCAGCGTGGCAAGCGCGAGCGTGATCGAATGCGCAAGCGTGAACGCGGTGATGGTCCACACCAGCGCCCGCGTGCTGCGCACGATCAGCAGCAGCGCGAAGACGAACAGCAGGTGATCGTAGCCGCCGAGGATGTGCTCGATGCCGTGCCAGACGAACGCGCCCGCGATCGCGAACGGACCGCCGGCAGACGCAGGGATCTCGACCCACGGCCGCGAAGGCCGCACCAGCGTCGTCGTCGTGCCGCCATCCGCGAGCTGCACGCGCACCAGGACGTCCGCGATCGTGCCCTGGAGGCCGGTGAATTCGATGCGCTTGCCCTGCGAGACCGTTCGGGCTTTCGATTACCCGACGCTCGATCAACGAGTCCGACAGTTCCTGCGTGTGCGGTTCCGTGACGTTGCGCACGTCGTCCGGCAGCGTCAGGACCACCGGTAACCGCATGCCCGAGAGCACCGGCGTTCGCCACAGAAGGTCGTAGCGCGCAGGCGAGGTCTGCCGGATCTCGAGGTAAGCCGGACGCGCATCGTGCGCAAACGCGTTGCCGGTGACCGCGAACAGCAGCACCACGAGAACGAATGGCCAGCGAGCGACCGCGAGATGTCCAGGGAAACGTCGGAGATTCATTTGAACTCGACGCCCGCCGCGCCCCCCGGGCTCTGCTTCAGGTACGCGACGATCGCGACGCGCGACGCGTACTGCTGCCGCAGATCCGATTTCATCAGCGCGACGTACTCCGGCACCGCGTCCCAGTATTGCCAGGCGGCGAGGTCCTGCGCGACGAATCCAGCGATCTCCTTGTGCTCTCGCATGAACATCCGGTATGACCGGATCACCCGCTCGCGCGGGATCGCGTTGTTCGCGTTGCCCTGCACCGAGAGCGCGAGCAGCGCCGCTTCGATCTCCGGCATCGAGCGAGCGCGATCGCGCAGATACCTCTCGTCGATCCACGCCACGCGTGCCGCGCCTCGCATTTCCAGATCCGCGGCGAGCATCGAGCCCAGGTTCGTCGCGTCGCCCGATTGCCATGCGACATCGAGGCGACGTTCGAGGCCGGCCGCGTCCTGCGCGTCGCCGTCGATCCCGAGCAGCAGAATATAAAGCGGCGGCGTCGCGCGACGAGCTTGGGATCGGCGAGCCACCGCCGGATCGTCGCGGCGTCGAGACGCGATTTCACCGCCAGCAGCGCAGTGTACGGCGCCGCTGCGAACTCGTCGTACGCGATCTCGGCGACCAGCGGCGTCGGTGTCTTCGAGGTAAGGCAGCATGAGCGCGACGCGGGCTTGCCACTCATCCGCGGACATGTCCGCCCAGCGCTTTCCTGCGGCGAGCTCGCGCAGCCAGCGCGCATGCTCGGCGCCGACGCGTACCGAGCTTGACCCACATCGGCCACGAAGCGTCGCGCACGAGCAGCAGCGGCCTTGCGCTCCCCGGTGCCGCCGCGTCAGCCTTGATACGAGCCTTCGTCGATCAGGTCGTTCGGCGGCCGCTCGCCCTTGATCACCTCGACGACGCGATAGCTGCTCCGGTCAGCGCTCGGGATGGCCAGCACCGCTTGCTGCAGCGTGGCGAGCTCCTGTGCCGGCGATTGCCGATACGCGCCGATGCACAACGGACACGCCGCCGCAACGAGGCTTGCGCAGAACAGCAGCGCTCCTGTCAGCCACCGCGTCATCGACGTGGCTCGCATCGTCGTCGGATGCCTCAGCGCAGCGGATTCAGTTCCCTCACGGCCGGGATGATCTCGTAGTTGGCGTACCCGAACTCGTTGCTGCGCGCGCCCAGGTATTTATCCCCCACCTTGTAGACGGTGATCTCGAGCGGCGTGCCGACGAGCGCGGTGACGATCTTGCCGCTGTTGATGAAGTACGGTCCCGAGTTGCCGAGGTAGCTCCCCTCGATCGGGTTGCCGACCAGGCTCGGCAGCGTGACCTTGCGGCCCACGAACCGGAGCCAGAGCTGGCCCTGGTTGGCGGCGAATTGCTCGGTGACGTATCCGGGCTCGATGGGTGTGGCCGGCTTGCCCGATGCGCTCTTGCCCGACGCACCGTAGACGATCTGGTACTTGTCACCGGTGACATTGTTCTGCAGCCATGTCGACTTCTCGACGATCAGCGCTTTCAGTTGGGCGTCGTTGAGCGCAACCGCGCCTTTCTTTTTCAGGTCGGCCACGGTGGTGCCCGGCTTGGCGTTCTTGCGCGCTTCCGCACTCGGCGTGTACCAGATTGGCGAGCTCCATGCTCGCTCCTGGAGCGTGGCGGGCACGACGTCAGGGGGCGCCACGCCAAGCTTCTTGGCCTGAATCGTGGTCCAGCGCGGCGTGGGTATCTCCAGCACGCGCGCGTAGTAGAAGGCATGCAGGCTCGGGATCGAACTCGGGATCGGTCCAGACGGTCTTTAACTCGACCGCGCCGATCGTGTTCGTGTACGTCGCATTTTCGACGTCCACCGTGCTGCCGATCGGTGGCACGATACCGGACCACTTGTCGCGGCTTGCGGTCCCCCGCCCAGACGACGTCGAAGATCTTCTCGAAGCTCTGGCCACTCTTGCTCCAGCCCTTGACGATCTGGATGCGGTCGAGGTTGCCGGAGGTCGGATCCTTCACCGCCCAGACCACGAACGTCGGAGCCTTGGCCTTGGCCGGCGGCAGATCGCCGCCCATCGGCACGCCTTTCGCGTAGCCGGTCTTCACCCAATCCTTGTCGGCCAGCATGTCCGCCGGCGTATTCCCACCCGCCGAACAGCCGCACCTTGATGTGCGGGCCGGTGACGGCGAAGGTCTCCTTGCGCTGCATCGCATCGAATATCGAGGCGCGCGTGTTCTCCTCGGCCCAAACGCCCGTCAGGCCGGCCGTGCCCAGGGCCCGCGGGTCCATGCCGGCGTTGAGCGCGCCGGACATCCGCAATTCGATCGTCCCGTCGGTGGCGCCGTGCGCGCCGAAGAAGTTGTCCTGGCGGTAGGGAACGACGGTGTTGTGCGAGTCCGACGCGGCACCGAACCCGAACTTGTACGGGTTGAAGCCCTTGCTGTCCTGCAGGGCGAGACCATCCTTCAGCGCCTGCCGCGCGAAGCTGCCGACGATGTGCGGGATGCGGCCCGGCGGATCGCCCAGCAGGAACGACATGAGCTCGAAACTCGCGAACTCGTCGTTGGGCGAAAGCAGCGGATGCGTTTCGGACGTGCCCTTGAGCTGCTTGATCTCGATCAGGGCTCGTTGCGAACGCGCGACTCGGCATAAGCGGCGTCGATCGGGCGGCCCTTGGAGTCGACCTCGGTCGGGTACATGCGGCCGTCCGATACGTTGGCGTTGTGCGAGATGGCGAGCAGGTCGTTGCCGGCCTTCCGCTGGCCGTCCATCCAGTTCCAGAGGTCCACCGGATGGGGCGAGTCCAGCGCGCTGAACGGCAGTGGCGGCACCTTGGCGCAATCCTTGAAGAAGACGTTGCGGTGAAGGTTCATGTTGCTCGGCATCGCCGTCCACTCGTACGAGCAGAAGGCCGTGAACTTCCCCGGCTGGTTCGCCTTCTCGGCGAGCGCGATGTTCTCCTTCCAGACGGTGCCGGCGACTTCCGGCGACATCAGCGCCTTGACCGGCGGCCCGCCCATCAGAACCCGGACGCCGTACTCGAAGATGCGCTGCACTTCCTCCGCTGCGGGCTTGCCAGGATTGATTCTCAGCGGCTGCGCCGCGGGCAGCTTGCTGATCGGAGGACGCCGGGTCGTTCGCGAGCTTGATCACGCCGACGTACTCGGAGTGGTCGGTGACGCCCGCCCAATCGAGCGGCGTGTCGATCTTGACCTCGTAGCCCAGCGGATGCTTGATCGGCTCGCCCTTGAAGTACTTGTAGGCGTCACCCGGATCGGTGAGGCGATTTCCGATGAGCCAGGCATCGAGCGACCAGCTGGTGTGGACGTGCGTTTCGCCGAAATAGGCCTCGCGGTCGGGGTTCTTCGTCTGGGCGAGGGCCGGGGTCGCGGCAAGCGCGAGCGAGCAAACGGCGAGCAGCGCGCCGTACAAGACGCGTGGCGAAAATGACTTCAACATGTTGTGCAGCATCGCAGCTCCTCGGCGGCAAACGGAAAATTCAGGAATATACGCGTCATGCAAGTCCCAATCTAATTCGGTCCAATCTCGGCAGGACGCGTTGCGGCCGCGGCCGCGGCATCCGCGCGTGCCAGGCGCCGGCAACACGACCTCGTAACGCGCGCGCATCGCCTCGTACATGCGGCTTTTCACCTCGTCGCGACGATCCTCGAGCCATGCGGCCTTCACGTCCGCCTCGACCTCTTCATAGGCTGGAATTCGCTCGGGCGTCAACGACTCGACGAAGACGACGTGCCAGCCGTACCCGGACTCGATCGGACCCGCCCACGCGCCCGGCTTCACGCCGATGAGCGCGCGCGCGAACTGCGGGCCGAAAGCCTTGGCCAGCTCGTCGAATGAACGATCGCCGTAATAATCCTGAAACATGAACGGGTCGCCCGCCGTCACCGCGCCCGGCACATCCATCGGCGCGTGCGCGAGCCGCGCCAGCGCCCGGTCGGCATCCGCGCGAGTGTTCTTGCCTCGCCGGTCCGGAGAAAAATAGACATGACGGAACGATGCGCGGGGCGGCAGAGCGAAGCGCGCCTTGTTCTTCTCGTACCACGCACGGAGCTCGTCGGGCTTCGGCTCCTCGAGCTTCGAGACGTCCTCGGCCAGGAACTCCATCTTCCGGGCGAGCTGCCGCTTGACGATCGTGTCGTCCTTGTCGAGGCCGAGCGCCAGCGCTTCGCGATAAAGCACTTCCTCGCGCACCCTGGTCTCGATCAGGCTTTGCATCTGTTGCGGCGTCGGTGGCGGACGGCCTTGGGCGACCCAGACCAGCGCCATCTGCCTGAGATCGTCCTCGCTCACCACGATGCGGTTTGACGGGCCGCGCATGTCGGCCGCCGGATTGACGAGCCGCCAGACGCCGAAAAGCACGAGGCCGATCAGAATGAACTGCAGCAGAGGTTCGCGCAGCCACTTGCTTAGCCGCGAGCGCGGCGTGGATGGAGCGACGGGACGATTCGGCGCGCGCGTGCTGTAGGTTATCGCGCTGTCCCGGGTTTCAGTGTCGGCCTCGAATGTCTCCACGGCTCCAGATTCTCCAGTACGCGCCCGCGTGTGCGTGGCCGACGTCAGGCGCAACCTTGTGACACACCATATGACCGGACCCCCGGCTCCCGTTTCGGGGGACGGCAAAGAGGACAATTTCCCCTTAGAAATGAATGGGGTGGCTGATGGGACTCGAACCCACGACAACCGGAATCACAATCCGGGACTCTACCAGCTGAGCTACAGCCACCACGGTACGGCAGGAGACGCTCTTTGTGCGGCCAGCGGCCGCCTGATCACGCAATGCTCGTCAAAATCTGGCGCGCCCGACAGGACTCGAACCTGTTACCGCCGGCTTAGAAGGCCGGTGCTCTATCCAGATGAGCTACGGGCGCTCGGTCGGATGGGGAAACACGCACCGGACGGCCATGCCGGAGTCGGCCCGCCGCGCCGCATTCGCTGGCGGCGGGCCAACTGCTCGCCTTCCGCCATCCTGCCATCGAAACTGCCCGGGAAATATAGCACATCCCTCCCTGCCCGCGCCGCGCCGCGCCGCCCCCGAATCGGCGTCGCCAGGCCGTGCCAAAGGCGTGTCGAACCCGGATCCCGCGCCGGCAGGATTTGCCTCGAAGCGCGTCGGGCATGCTGGCGAATCGCGCGAGCGACCCATGCCCGCTGCGTCGGCCCGGATGTCGAATATTCGGCTTTCGCTGCGGCGCCGATCGTCGTAGCATTCCCTCAGCCTTCGCGGCGTTCCATCCTGCAACACGCGATGCCGCGAAGCGCTCCGGTCGGACGCGCGTCCCGGCGCGACTGGCCGGTCACCGGACAGCGCCATGAAATCGGGCAGTCGACATTACGTCGCGGAATCGCACACGATCGCCACGGTCGCATGGACCGTCGCATCGGTCGCAATCGTCGTCACGATCCTGGCTTCCGTGTATTTCGCGCTCGGCCGCCCGGATGCGGCGCTCATCGGCGACTGGTTCGCGCAGCTCGCGAGCGGCGCGAGGAGGCTCACTTCGGTGATGCCCGCTTCCGATTCGACGATCGCGACGGTCCTGCGCGCCGTGGTCACCGGCGTGGTCGTCGCCTTCGTCGTCGTGATCGGCGGCATCGGCGTCTGGGATGCATGGCAGTCGCGGCAACACCGCACGCGCAACCCGTCGACAATCGGCCGCGAGCCGGAGCTCGGCATTCATGGCCGCGACGCGGCGGAGTCTCCGCCGCTGGCGTCCGATGCGGAGACGTTCTACTCGCCGGACATCGCGCGCGCCCGCCTCCGGCGCAGCTATCGCTCGAGCAACGGTCCCGACACGCTTCAGGGAGGCACGGCGTAGGCGCCCGCAAGGCCACGCTCGGAGTCGTCTGGAGCGCGGCCCTGACAACGCGGTTCGTCCCAACGGGGCCAATCCTATCGGCGCCCGCGATGCCCAGGCCATCATTTGCCGCGCCGCGAGATGGACCGACGGCGCGGGTGAGGCTAGGCTATTGTCGTGGCGCCCGCGTGTCCGGCCGCCAGGGAGGGCGGAATTCGATACGGCGGCGGCGCGATTCGGGGCGGACGCCCGCGTCGCTCATTTTGCCCGCGAGCCGTGTCGAGGCCGATTTCGTGAGCACTCGACTTTGCGGACGGACGACGGCCGACCAGAAGAAGACAGGTTCGCAGATAATAAGAAAAGGGAGCGCGAAATGAGGGTTGGCATCATTTCAGTGTTCGTCGACTACCACCGCCGCGGCCGGAAGAACCCGCATTCGCTGCAGCCTCAAATCGGCCCGCTCCTCGCAGGGCTCCTGCCGCGCGACATCGAGATCGAGATCATCAACGAGACCTCGCAGCATCTCGATTGGACGCGCGACTACGATCTGCTGTTCATCTCGTCGATGCACTCCGACATGGATCGCGCGCGGCAGATTTCCCATTACTGGCGCCGTCGCGGCACCAAGACGGTCATCGGAGGGTCGTTCGCGGGCAGCTTCCCGGAGCTGTGCGAGCCGTGGTTCGACGCCGTGGTGGTCGGCGATCCGGAGGGTGCCGTCCCCCAGGTCTACGCCGATTTCTGCGCCAATTCACTGAGGAAGCGCTATGTCGCGTCCCCGTATGACGCCGGGAAGGTGGCGACGCCGCGCTTCGACCTGTTCGTGGGCAAGAGGCACCACGCGCTGTGCTTCGAGGCGACGCGGGGTTGCCCGTTCTCCTGCGAATTCTGCGTCCTGACCGGTCAGGGCACCCGCCATCACACGCGCCCGGTGCAGGCGGTCATGCGGGATATCGTCGCGGGCCAGCAAATGCTCGCGGACACGATGACCGCCTACAAGCGACGGCTCGTCGGCTTCTGCGACAACAACATCGGCGGCAATCTCTCCTACCTTCGATCGCTGTGCGAGGCGCTCCTGCCGCTGCGGATCAAATGGTATGGCGCAGCGACGTTCAATGTCATCGCGAACCCCGAGCTCGTCCGCACGATGGCCCGGTCCGGATGCCGCGCCCTGTTCGTCGGGCTGGAAAGCTTCAATCCGGCCACCCTCGCGGACATGGGGAAGCATCAGAACGTCATTCACAAGATGCGCGCAGCACTCGATGATTGCCGCAGGCAAGGGATCCTGATCATTTCGGGGCTCCTGGTGAGCCCGCTCTCCGACACGCCGGAGGATATCCGAAGCATTCCCGAGAACCTGACCCGCTGCGGGCTTCACGTGCCGACCTTCGTCTCGTTCGAGTCGCCGATCCCCGGCACGCCGCATTTTCACCGGCTTGGGCGCGAAGCGGACCCGCCGGCGTTCATGCCGAACGCCATGCTGCGCGACCTGGCCGGCTACACACTGGCCGTGCGGCCGCGAAAATGCTCGGTCGACGAATTCGTCGCCGCCTATCGGGCCGTGGCGCGAGACGTGTTCTCCGTGCGCCGGCGCTTCGCCAAGATCGTCGACGACGTGCCGCGGCTGCTGGCGGGCGGCCATTGGCTTCCCGCGGCCGTCGATGCGCTGGACATGGCCACGATGCAGGCCAGCACGTCGGATTTTCCCGGAAGGACCTTCATCGCCGGCACGGATGCGCCGCCGCCCGAGTCCGTGCCGTTCACGGACGCGGATTTCGCGTCCGAGGAGGAGCGCTCGGCGGTTCTCGATCCCTGGCGTATCACCGACGCCACCGGAGCCTTGCTCCCCCAGTGGCGGAATTCCCGCGTCGTCTTCCAGGCGAACGCGCACCCGGTCGGCGAATCCGTCGGCGCCGTGGCGCATGCCGGCGCCTGAGATCTCGGCAAGCAACATGAAGGAAGCCAACACGAATCCGGGACCCGCGCGCACGCACGCCCGCGCACACGGAGCTCGACGAACGCGTCCGCGCGGAGCAGATACGGATGGTGTATCTGCACTCGCCGACGACCTCGGGCGGGTCGCTCGTGGCCGGCGCGTTCCTGATCGTTGTCATGTGGGACGCCGTGTCCCACATGACGCTGCTGAGTTGGGGCGCCACGCTGGCCCTCTATCAGGTCTTTCGCATCTACAGCTACCGCCGGTACCTGGCGGCCAATCCCGCGCGAGCCAGTCACGGCCGTGGGGTCGCATGTACATCCTGGCGACGACGATCGCCGGATGCATCTGGGGAAGCGCGGGCCTGCTGTTCTACGTGCCGGAGTCCACGCTGTCGCAGGTCTACCTCTGCCTCATCCTCTTCGGCGTCGCGTCGCTGACGATTCCCACGCTTTCGCTTTTCTCGCCCGCCTTCTACCCGCTCGTGGCCCTGGTGCTGCTGCCGTTCATATTGCGTTCCATCGCAAGCGGGCGCCGCGAGGAGATCGCGCTGGCGATTCCCCTCGTCATCGCCCTCGTCATGGCGATGACGTTCGGACGCAAGATCAACCAGCTGATCGACGAGTCCATTCGCCGCCGCTTCGAGAACCAGGAACTGATTGGAATTGCCGAGCGCGCCCGCCTCGAGGCCGAGCGAAGCAACCGCGCGAAATCGCGGTTCCTGGCCACGATGAGCCACGAGCTGCGCACGCCGCTCAATTCGATCATCGGGTACTCCGAGCTGATGACGCAGCACCCCGCGCGCTTCGCGACCGAAGCCGCGAAGGATCCGCTCGAGCGAATCCTGCGGGCGGGCCGCCATCTTCTCAATCTCATCAACGAGCTGCTCGACATCGCCAAGATCGAGGCCGGCAAGACGAACTTCGTCTACGAGGACGTGGACGTCCCCGCCCTCGTGCGTGACGTCGTCGAGACCACGCGGTCGCTTGCCGACCAGAACGAGAACGCGGTCACCGTCTCCTGCCCCGTCGACGTGCCTCCCCTTCACACCGACAGCAAGCGACTGATGCAGGTCGTCCTGAACCTCCTGTCCAATGCGTGCAAGTTCACGGAGCGCGGACGGGTGGAGGTCTCGATCGCGCCCGTGCGGGCCGAGGGACGTGATTGGGTGTACGTGGCGGTGAGCGACACCGGCATCGGCATGTCGCACGAACAGACCGACCGGCTCTTCGAGGATTTTTTCCAGGGAGACGCCGCGACGCAGCGCAAATTCGGCGGGACCGGGCTCGGCCTCGCGATCAGCCGTCGCATTTGCCGCGCCATGGGCGGCGATCTGACCGTCGTCAGCGAGCTCGGGAAGGGATCGAAGTTCACGGCGCGACTGCCCACGAATCCGCCTCCCGCCAATCTTTCATCCGAATCGGACGGCGAATCGCCGGCGGGCAACGCGAACTTGCATGTGCCGAAGGCGAGCGTCATCCTGATCATCGACGACGAGCAGTCGGCGCGGGAGCTCATCGTCGATCATCTCACCCGGCTCGGCTATCCGACGGCCACGGCCTCCGATGGCCTGGAAGGCCTGCGGCTCGCGCGCGAGCTCAGCCCCGCCGCGATCACGCTCGACGTCTCGATGCCCGGCCTGGGGGGATGGTCCGTGCTTGCGGCGATGAAGGAGGACCCCGAGCTCTGCGTCATTCCGGTGATCGTCATCGCGGCGTTCGGCAGCGAGCTCAAGAAGGGCTACTCGCTCGGAGCCGCCGCATGCCTCACCAAGCCCGTGGACTACGCGCTCCTGTCCGACACGCTCGACCATCTGACCGGCCACCACGAGGCGCATCCGAAAGTCTGAATCGGCGCGCCGGCGGCCTCGTTCCTCACCCGGCGCGAAAGAGCCGGAACGCCTCGACCGGATCGCGAAAGCCCTTGAGGGTCAGCGGGCCGACGGGCTCCTTCCGGAACGATTCCGTCAGCGTCACCGCCGCGCGGGCGCTCACGATGATTTCACCGCCGTGCGCTTCGGCGCACAACCTCGACGCGAGGTTGGCCACGGTGCCGACGACGCCGTAGTCGTAGCGATCGCTGAATCCCACCGCGCCGAGCGTCGCGTAGCCATAGGCAATGCCCGATCCGATGTGCAGCTCGAAACCCTCGCGCCGCCATCGCTCGAGCGGCGCCTGGCAGGCGTCGAATACGGCCAGCGCGAACTTCGCCGCCTGCACGCAAGGCTCGGCGACCGGCTCCGGATCGTTGAAGAAGATCATTGCGCCATCGCCGACGAAGCGCTCGATCGTGCCGGCGAAGTGCTGCGATTGCGTGCCGATGGCCTCGTGAAATTCGCGCAGGACGCGGATGACGTCCTCCGGCTCGCTTCGCTCCGAAAAAGCCGTGAAGCCGCGGAGGTCGAAGAAGACCACGGCGATGTCCGCGCGGTGCGAAGCGAGCAGCGAATCCAGGTCATCGTCCGCAACGCGCGCGGCGACCTGCGGCGCGAGGAAGCGCTTCAGCTTGGAAAGCCGCTCCACCTCGACGACCTTGGCGGCAACGCGCTGCTCGAGCTCGCTGTTCAGCTGCTTCAATTCCGCAGCCTGCGCCTCGACCCGGTCGAACAGATGCTTGACCCGCACCAGCGAGCGCACACGGGCGAGCAGCTCCGGTCCGTTGATCGGCTTGCTGAGGAAATCGTCGGCGCCCGCTTCGAGGCCGTGGAGACGCTCGACTTCCGGATCGAGCGCCGTCACGAGCACGATGGGCAGCATGGCGTGTCGTGCGTCGGCGCGAAGTCGGCGAAGGACCTGCAGGCCGGACATTCCGGGCATCACGACATCGAGCAGGATCAGGTCCGGCGCCGATCGCTCCACCGAATCCAGCGCGGCCTGTCCGCTGAAGACCGTTTCGACCGTGTAACCGTGCAGGCTCAGGAGCTCTGCGAGCAGCCTGACGTTGTCCTCCTGGTCGTCGACGACGAGGATCCGCGCGTTGCTTCCGGCGACGGCGGCGGGGTCCGTGGATTGCAGGTCGGTCGAACCGGTGGTCATGCCGGCGATCCGCGGCACCGCCCGGCGAATTCGCCTTCGCCAGGCGACATGCGAGCGAAGCGGCGCGAAGGCAATGCCCGAAGGGTCACTTCATGGAACATATTGCATCCAGACGCCGGGCGCCGGCAGCTTGTACTCGCGGCCTTGAGAACCTTCTCCAGACGCGCGAGGAAGCGCTTCGCGGGCTCGTGCGCCACGGTGCGCAGGTCGGCCGGATTCGATCCGGCAGCACCTCGAAGAAGTTCTCCCAGTGGATCAGCACGACGAAGCGCGGCTGGTATCCTGCCGATGAAGGCTTCGGGATAATTGTCGACCTCGTTGAAGCCGGGCATGCAGACGAGGGCCAGGTCGACCGGCCTCTTATCGTCAAGCATGTCGAGCGGCGGTGGATAACCGAGCATCCGTTCGCTGGCGGCGTCCTGGTAGTGAATGCGGAACTCGACGGTCTTGCCGTCGGCACCGAGAAAGTCGATGAGGTAGGCGAGCGTCTGGCCCTCGAGCCAGCCGGAAGCGCGCTTCGGAAGCTGCGTGCAGGGGCGCGTCATAGTCGCCCTCGAAGAAACTGATGCCCCAGATGATCGGGGCGTGCATCGACTTGAGGGCCATGAAGCGCAGCCGCGGACCCGCATAGAACCACTTGCCCGGGCTTTTGCGCGTCTCCCATGGCGTCCTGGACCGGTATGACATCGGCCGCATTGAGGTGGGCGTCTGGCGCCGACAGGATGTTCTTCATCGTCTTGCTGCCGTAGATCTTCGCCTTCGGCATGAACGTCGTCTTGATGTACGGCATGTCCATCAGGTGATCGTAGTGGGAATGCCCGACGAGAATGGCGTTCGCGCGCGCAAGGTCAGTCGTCACCCGGCTTGAGGAAGCGGTTGACCTGCTCCGGAACCACCCCGATCTCCAAGAAGGCGACGCGCGGCACGGACGGGTTCGAGAAGAACGGCGCCGTGAGCAGGACGTCATCGCCCCGCTTGATCACCACTCCGCCGGCACCCAGATACCTGATCTGGACCGTGGTCGCGTACGCGGGATCGGAGGGCGGCATCTCGGTTCCCTTGGAATACACCGGGAGCTCCCTGCTCGAGTGGCTGCACGCGGCGAGCGCAACCAGCGCGACCGAAGCGAGGCATGCCAATGCAGTGCGCCATCGCGGAATGCTGCCCGCCCGGGAACATGGCGTATCGGTAATTGGAGAATGGACTTCGTGGTGCGGCAGGGTCGTGTTCTTCACGTGGAGGATCTCCCGATCAAACACCGAATTCGACGGATTCCAGCCGCCAGCAGGCATGCGACGGCCGGCGGCGGCGTCAGCCTCGCCCGCCTCACCCGTCGCAATTGACGCAAATCCCTCCTGTTTGGTCAAGCGCCGGGCATTTCCTGCCGCGTTCATGCCGGACTCGAAGCCGAAAGCGAGGCCGCTGCTTCCTCGCAGGGCCTGCGGGCCTTCCGGGCCGGACGACCCTGCCCTACGTCGTCGACCACATCCGCATGAGGTTCTGCCGGACGACGTCGAGGCGCACGCGGCTCTCCCATTTCATCGTCGCGCCCTCGAGCGCCGCGATCTCGTTGAGCTCGTACACCTGCGTTCGCTGGTGCTGGTCGGGAATGTAGCTCTCGATGAACGTGATCGAGACGAGGCGCTGGCCGGAGCGCACCGGCACGACCTCGTGCAGCTCCGTCGACGGATAGACGATCGCCTCGCCGGCGGCGCCCTTGAACGGGATCATCTGATTGCCGATCGCGACGGCGAGCTCGCCGCCCTCGTAGGTCGCGGGGTCGTTGATGAAGACCGTGCACGAGAGGTCGGACCGGATCCTTGCGCTGCCGACCTGGATCAGCGCCGCGTCCGCATGGGCGCCGTACTTCATCCCCGGCTCGTACCGGCAGAGCAGCGGCGGCGCGATGCGCTTCGGCATCGCGTAGTCGAGGAATTCGCGCGAGCGTCCGAACGCCGCGTTGACGATCTGCACGGACTCGGCATATTTCGGATCGCCGGCATCCGCCTGCAGGTTGTCCTTGGTGACGTTCGCGGGATTCGACACGCGCCCTTCGACGAAGCGCAATTCGCGGCTCAACGCCACGAGGCGCGCGACTTCGGCCGCGCTGAGAAGATTTCTGATTTTCAGGAACATCGGGGCATCCGCCTGTCCGTCCCGTACCGGGCGCGGTCTCGATTTCGACCGCGCGAGTATTGCGGGTCGGATCGTTCCGGTCAACCGCGACCGGGCGGGAGGCTGCACCTCGGTCAAAAAAAAGCCGCACCGCCAAATCGGCAGTGCGGCGGATCTTGAAGCAGGAAGCCGATTAGTTGCTGGGGCCTTTGGCCGCTGCCTGCCGCCGCGCGCCATCTTCTTCGCCATCTCGGCCTTCACGGCTTCGAGGTTGAAGCTCGCGCCCCGCTGCATCGGCGGGTACTCGATGAACGTCTGCAACGCCTTGCCCACCACCTGCTGGACGAACACGAAGCGCCAGAACTGGTACTTGAACCAGTCGAAGTATTGCTGCGCACCGTCCTTCGTCCCGTTGTTCGGCCAGCCCGTGCGCTCGAACGGATCGAGTCGCAGGTTGATCAGATAGGGCACGTCGACGTGCGTCTTTTCGCCCAGCCAGCCCTGCGGCTGGTCGATGAAGCGATACTTGTAGTCGTCGATGCGAACCGCGCCGACCGTGCTTTCGCCGAGATAGAAGATCTCGTGGCGCGCGGACGGGCCCTTGCCGGTGATGGCGGCCATCTGGTTGTAGCCGTCCAGATGGTTCTTGTAGGTCCGGCCGTCGATTGTCTTGCCCTTCAGCAGCTCTTCGGTGATGTTCGGATTGCCGGCCGCGGCCACGAAGGTCGGCAGCCAGTCCATTCCGGAGAAGATGCCGTTCTGAACGGAGTCCGCCGGCACATGGCCGGGCCAGCGCAGAATCGCGGGCACGCGGAAGCCGCCCTCGAGCACCGTTCCCTTGGACTGCGCGAACGGCGTCTGGCCGCCATCGGGCCAGGTGAAGACCTCGGTGCCGTTGTCGGTGGTGAAGACGACGATGGTGTTCTCGTCCTCGCCCATGTCCTTCAGCTTCTTCATCACCAGGCCGACGTCGTCGTCGAGCTGGGCCATGCCGGCTTCCTCTTCCGACCAGCCGTTCTCCGAATTGCGCATCGCCTCGTACTTCGGCGAGAGATGCGTGACGATGTGCATGCGCGTCGGATTGAGCCAGACGAAGAACGGCTTGCCGTCCTTCTTGGCCTTGTCCATGAAGCTGATGGCGAAGTCGCGGATCTCGTCGTCCACCGTTTCCATGCGCTTCGGGTACAGCGTGCCGGCATCCTCGATCTTCTGCTTGCCGATCTTGCCCCAGCGCGGCATGACCGTCGGATCGTCGACGTTCGTGGCCCAGCTGTGAACCATGTTGCGCGGGCCGACGACGTTCAGCAGGTTCTGCGGATAATTCGGATGCGCCGGGTCCTCCATCGCGTCGAGGTGATACAGATACCCGAAGAATTCGTCGAAGCCATGGACGGTGGGCAGGAACTCGTTCAGGTCGCCGAGGTGATTCTTGCCGAACTGGCCGGTGGCATAGCCCATGCTCTTCAGCACGGTCGCGATCGTGATCGCCTCCGCCGGCAGGCCGATCGGCGAGCCCGCCTGGCCGACCGTGGTCATGCCGGTGCGGATCGGGAGCATGCCGGTGATGAAGTTCGCGCGACCCGCCGTGCAGCTCGCCTCGGCGTAGTAGTCGGTGAACAGCATGCCCTCCTTGGCGATCTTGTCGAGGTTCGGCGTGCGGCCCGCCATCATGCCGCGGTGGTATGCGCCGATGTTCCACATGCCGATGTCGTCGCCCATGATGACGAGGATGTTGGGCTTCTTCGCAGGCGCTTGCGCGAGCGCAGGCGCCGCAGCGACCATCGCGACAATGACGCCGACGATGGCCATCGAAAATTTTCGTAGAAGATTCATTTACCGAACTCCCGAAATTGAAAATGCTTTTCGCGGGGCCAAGGCAAGCCACCCGGGAAAAGGACCGCGAAGCATACGACACATCGGGCCGCGAAAGGCGCACGGAAGCTCACTTATTTTCAAATATCTTGACCATCGCCGTCCGCACGGCGCGCAGCCGCAACCGATATCCTGCATCGCCCTGCATATTCGTCCGACGCCCGAAATCCATTGATGCGGCGGTAACATTGCATTCGCACCCGAACGGTGCAAAAGTCTCTGTCATCATGACGTCACGAAGCCGCCGTTCCCGGACGATCCCGATGAAATCCCGCACGTCTGACCTCGCCGCAGCCGGCTTGACGCCGGCGGCCGCGCACTGAGCCTCTGACCATCCCATTTCGCGACCCGGACCCATGACGAATCCCTCCGAGACGCATCCCGAGATCCGCGACGCGATTCGCGCGCTCTGCGCGGAATTTCCCGCCGAGTATTTCCGGCGCGTCGACGAGGCGCGCGGCTATCCCGAAGAATTCGTCACGGCGCTGACGAAGGCGGGCTGGCTCGCCGCGCTCATCCCGCAGGACTACGGCGGATCGGGCCTCGGGCTCACCGAGGCGTCGATCATCATGGAGGAGATCAACCGCTGCGGCGGCAACTCCGGCGCCTGCCACGGCCAGATGTACAACATGGGCACGCTGCTGCGGCACGGCTCCGAGGCGCAGAAGCAGGAATACCTGCCGAAGATCGCGAGCGGCGAGCTGCGCCTGCAGTCGATGGGCGTCACCGAGCCGACCACCGGCACCGACACGACCAAGATCCGGACGACCGCGGTGAAAAAGGGCGACCGCTACGTCGTCAACGGCCAGAAGGTCTGGATCTCGCGCGTCCAGCACTCGGACCTCATGATCCTGCTCGCGCGGACGACGCCGCTCGACGACGTGAAGAAGAAGTCCGAAGGCATGTCGATCTTCCTCGTCGACCTCCGCCATGCGATCGGCCACGGCATGACCGTGAAGCCGATCGCCAACATGGTCAATCACGAGACCAACGAGCTCTTCTTCGACGATCTCGAGATTCCGGCGGAGAACCTGATCGGCGAGGAGGGCAAGGGCTTCAAGTACATCCTCGACGGCCTCAACGCCGAGCGCACGCTGATCGCCGCCGAATGCATCGGCGACGGCTACTGGTTCCTCGACAAGGTCACCGCCTACGCGAAGGAGCGCGTCGTGTTCGGCCGGCCGATCGGCCAGAACCAGGGCGTCGCGTTTCCGATCGCGCGCGCGTACGTCAACGTCGAGGCGGCGAACCTGATGCGCTACAAGGCGTGCGCGCTGTTCGACGCGCACCAGCCCTGCGGCGCGGAGGCGAACATGGCGAAGCTGCTCGCCGCCGACGCGTCGTGGGAAGCCGCGAACGCCTGCCTGCAGTTCCACGGCGGCTTCGGCTTCGCCAACGAGTACGACGTCGAGCGCAAGTTCCGCGAGACGCGGCTCTACCAGGTGGCGCCGATCTCGACCAACCTGATCCTGTCCTACGTCGCCGAGCACGTGCTCGGACTGCCGCGCTCGTTCTGAGCCGCCGCGATGCGCGCACCGGATCGCACTTCGTTCGCCGCCATCGCGCTCGATGACCATGCCAAAGACGACGCCAGCCCCACCGCGACGCTCGCGCGCTTCGCGAGCGCGCTTCGCTTCGACGACATTCCGGCGCCGGTCGTGCGGCGCGCCGAGGATTTCCTGCTCGACTGGCTCGGCTCCGCGCTGGCCGGCAAGGGCGCGCGCGCGGTCGAGTCGATCGAGCGCTTCGCCTGCGCGATGGGGCCCTCGGACGGCGCGTCCGAAGTGCTGATCTCGCGAAGACGAACCTCGCCGCTCTTCGCGGCGATGGTCAACGCCGCCGCGTCGCATTTCGCCGAGCAGGACGACGTCCACAACGGATCGGTGTTCCATCCGGGCGCGGTCGTCTTTCCGCCGGCGCTCGCCGTCGCGCAGGCGCAGTGGATGCTCGGGTCGCGATTTCCTCACCGCCGCGGTCGCCGGCTACGAGGTCGGCATCCGCGTCGGCGAATTCCTCGGCCAGTCGCACTACAAGGTGTTCCACACGACGGGCACCGCGGGCACGGTCGCCGCCGCCGCGGCGGCCGGGCCGCGTGCTGGGACTCTCCGCCGACACGATGCAGCACGCGTTCGGCTCCGCCGGCACGCAGGCGGCCGGACTGTGGGAATTCCTGCGCGACGCCGCCGATTCGAAGCAGCTGCACACCGCGAAGGCCGCGAGCGACGGCCTCACTCGCCGCGTATCTCGCGCAGGACGGATTCACCGGCGCCCGGCACATCCTCGAAGGCCCGCAGGGCATGGCGGCCGGGATGTCGACCGACGCCGATCCGGCGCGCCTCACCGACCGGCTGGGCGAGCGCTGGGCGCTCGCCGAAACGTCGTTCAAGTTCCACGCGTCGTGCCGGCACACGCATCCCGCGGCCGACGCGCTGCTGAAGCTCGTCGTCGACCACGATCTCGCGCCCGACGACATCGTTCGGGTCACCGCGCGCGTGCATCAGGCCGCGATCGACGTGCTGGGCCCGGTCGTCGACCCGCGGACCGTGCACCAGGCGAAGTTCTCGATGGGCACGGTGCTGGGCGTCATCGCGACGTTCCGGCGCGCGGGGCTCGCGGAGTTCCAGCAGCACTTTCGCGATCCGCGCGTCGTCGCGTTCTGCGGGCGCGTGCGCATGGTGCAGGACGCCGAGGTCGAGTCCGCGTATCCGCAGCGCTGGATCGGCAAGGTCGATGTCGAGACGCGCGCGGGGCGCACGCTGTCGGCGCGCGTCGACGAGCCGAAGGGCGACCCGGGCAACACGCTGACGCGCGCGGAAATCGAGGCGAAGGCGGTGCGCCTCGCCGAATTCAGCGGCGCCGCGACGCCGGGAGAAATGCGCAGCGCGATCGAACGAATCTACGCGATCGCCGATGCGCCCCGCGTCGGGCCGCTGCTGGCGGATGCGGCGCCGCGCCGCGTCAGCTGCGCCCGACGTGCCACGGACGGTTTCGTCGCGATGACGCGATCTCCAACCGAATCTGCGCACGACAAGGCCGGCTTCGACGCGCGCGCGGCGACCTGGGACGACGATCCGACAAAGGTCGAGCGGGCGCGCGCGATCGCCGATGCGATCGCGCGCGAGGCCCCGCTGACGCCGTCGATGGAAGCGCTCGAATACGGCGCCGGCACGGGACTCGTCGGCTTCATGCTGCGATCGCGGCTCGCCGACGTCACGCTCGCCGACCTGTCCGACGGGATGCTGGAGGTCGCGGCGCGCAAGATCGCCGCCGCCGGCGACGAGCGGATGCGCGCGGTCAAGCTCGATCTCCTCGCCGACCCGCTGCCGGATCGGCGCTACGACATCGTGTTCTCGGCGATGACGCTGCACCACATTCCGGACACGCAGGCGATCCTGCGGCGCTTCCGGGAAGTGCTGCGCGATCCGGGATTCCTGTGCGTCGCCGACCTCGACACCGAGGACGGCTCGTTCCACGGCGAAGGCTTCGATGGCCATCTCGGATTCGATCGCGAGGAACTGGGCGCCAAGGCGCGCGCCGCGGGCTTTGCGTCGGTGCGCTTCGTCACCGCCTACGAGATGACGAAGGAAGCCGCCGGTGCGCAGCGCACGTTTCCGATCTTCCTGATGATCGCGGGACGCGCTGAGCGAAGCGGCGCAATCCTGCCGCATTGCCGCGGCACGCCATTGCCCTCTGCTCGCTCCGGAGGCGCGCGCCGCGCGCGACCGGACGGCCGCGTCAGCCGTCTGACGGGGCCGAATCGCGTCCGGTCGGGCGGAAACAGCACGCGCTTCCAGAGAAATGCGGCGAAGGCGGCGCACAGGATCGCGCCGAATCCGAATACGATCCGGCCGACCCACTCGTTGCCGCCGCCGCTCACGGACACGGCGCCCGACGACATGCTCGAGTTGAACGCGCGCTCGCCGGGCCAGAATGCGACCCACGCACCGATCGACGCGAACAGCGTGACCAGCGTTGCGCCGAGAAATCCTTGAGCCGCGACGCACGTGGCGGCAACGCGATCGCGAGGCCGCCCAGCACGAAGACGAGTCCGGCCGCCGCGCCAACCCAGCGCGGGACGCCGGGAGACAGCTTGAGCGGCAGCCAGCCGATGGCCCCGGCGACGATGGCGCTGCCGGCGGCGATGCAGATCAGCGCCATCCACCACGGGCCGGCCGCCGCGGGCGTGTTCGCCGGTTCCGCGGGCTCCACCCCGGTCCCGGTTGGCGTGCGTCGCATTGTCGGCCTCATGCGTCGACTCGTGTTTGCTCGCATCCCCTCGCCGTTGGCGAGGGGCCCCTGCTCGCCACTCGCGCCGCTATCAGATCTTCCGCTCGCGCCCTTCCCAGAACGGCGCGCGCATCTCCCGCTTCAGCGTCTTGCCCGCGGCATTGCGCGGGAAATCGTCCATCAGGATCACGCGGTCGAGCCGCTGGTACTTCGCGGCGACGCGCGCGTTGATCCACTCCTTGAGCTCGTCGGCGGCCACGCTCCCGGATCTCGCGCAACACGATCGCCGCGACCGGCGTCTCGCCCCATTTGTCGTGCGGGATGCCGAACACCGCGACTTCGCGGATGGCCGGATGGTGCGCGGCGATCTCCTCGATGTCCTTCGGATACACCTTCACGCCACCGGTGTCGATCATGTCCTTCTTGCGGTCGACGAGGTAGAGAAATCCGTCCTCGTCGACGTAGCCGAGATCGCCCGAGAACAGCCAGCCGTCGCGCAGCGCCTGCGCCGTCTGCTCCGCGCGATTGAAATACCCGGGCATCGTGATCGGCCCGCGGCCCACGATTTCGCCGACTTCGCCCTGCGGCAGGTCCTGGCCGTCCTCGCCGACGATCCGCATCTCGTAGAAGGGCGGCGGCACGCCGACGCTGCCCACCTTGCGCTCGGCATCGTCGCGATCGAGGATCGTGACGAAGCCTTCGGTGAGCCCGTAGAGCTCGTAGAAGCGGCGCGGCAGGACCGTGTTCAGGCGTTCCTTGTATTCCTTGTGCAGCGGTGCACCGACCGACATGACCATCTGAAGCGATGCCAGTCGTGCCGGGTCGAAGCCCTTCGCACTCAGGATCGAGATGATCTGCGAGGGGACGAGCATCGTATGCGTGACGCGCTCCCGCTCGACGGTATCGATGAATGCCTGCGCGTCGAATGCGCGGTGCAGCACGTACGTGGCGCCGACCATGAACGCCGGGAACATCGTCAGCATCGCTCCGTTGAACACGATCGCGCCCGAGTGCAGCACGACCGATTCCGGCGCCATCCGCCACGAATTGGCGAACATTGTCGCGTACATCGCCCGGATGAAATGCGTGTGCTGGATGCCCTTCGGCTGCCCGGTCGTCCCGGACGAATACATCAGGGTGAGCAGGTCGTCGGCGAAGACCTGCGCGGCCGGTGCGACGTCACTCGCGCGGGCGTGGAGGACGCCATAGGCGCGGTACCCTGCCGCATCGTCGGCCGCCGCGTCGGACAGAACCCACGCCGGCGCGAACGGCAATCGTTTGCGCACGTCGTCCAGCATCGGAATCTGGTCGGACGCCGCGAGCACCACTTTCGGCGGCGCATCGGCGAGCAGCGACGCGAGACCCGTCGCGGTCAGCATCGGCGACAGCGGCATCGCGGCCGCGCCGAGCTTCGCGCAGGCCCAGTAGGTCGCGAGGAGCTCGAGCGAATTCGCGAGCACCGTGGCAACGCGGTCGCCGCGCGCCACGCCGAGCGATGCAAGCGCGTTGGCGAGTCGATTGACGTAGGCATCGAACTCGCGCGACGTGAGCCGGACTTCACGCTCGTCCGGCGTGCGCGGCGCGACGACGACTGCCGTGTGGAGCGGGCGATACCGCGCATTTCGCGCGAGCAACGGCCCCAGGACGAGGCTGTTCGTGGCGATCGGCGTTTCCATGAGGCCCCTCCCCGGGCGTCAAATGGCAACGTTCGCGGCAGGCGGGCGCGATGCCCGAAACGCGCACTCGGCAGATTCGGCGCACGACGCGATCGTGACCGATCCACGCCCCGCGGCATTCGCCCGCCGTCCCGCGGCGGGCGACGCGCCCGGCCGCTCAGTGCTTGATGAAGGGCGCGGCGTCGCCGACGTGCTTCTTCTGCTGCTTGATCGCCTTCTTTTCCTTCGGCGTGTGTTGTGCCTTCTTCTTGCTTTCCTTCGGGGGCTGATGGGACATGGTCATTCCTCCTGACGGAATCGACATCGGGCGAAGCGATTCCGACTATACCCGAATCGAGCAGGCCCCGCGCAAGCGGAACAGGCATCGGCTCCTCCTCGCGGCGCATCAGGCTTTCTGCGGCTCGCGCAGCTCGCGCCTTAGCACCTTGCCGATCGGCGACTTCGGCAGCGAGTCGCGGAATTCCACGTGACGCGGCACCTTGTAGGCCGTCAGCTGCGCCTTGCAATGCTCGATGACCGCCTCGGCCGTCAGCGCCGGATCCTTCTTCACGATCACGACCTTCACCGCCTCGCCGGTTCTCGCGTCGGGAATGCCTACCGCCCCGGATTCGAGCACGCCCGGCATCATCGCGAGCACGCCCTCGACCTCGTTCGGAAAGACCTTGAAGCCCGACACCAGGATCACATCCTTCTTGCGGTCGGTGATCGTGACGTAGCCGCGCGCGTCCATGTGGCCGACATCGCCGGTCTTGAGCCAGCCGTCCTGCATGACCTTCGCGGTCTCCGCCGGATTGTTCCAGTAGCCCTTCATCACCTGCGGGCCGCGGAGGCAGATCTCGCCCGTGTGCTTGTCGATGTCGCCCTCGCCGGTCCACACCGGCAGCTCGTTGAAATTGTCGTCGCGTATCGACAGCTCGGTCGACGGGAACGGCAATCCGATGGTGCCGTTCCAGGGCGCCCCAAGCGGATTGGCGGTCGCGCCCGGCGAGGACTCCGTAAGGCCGTACGCTTCGGTGATGTAGCCCCCGGTGACCTGTTTCCAGCGCTCGGCCACCGCTTTCTGCACGGCCGCGCCGCCGCCGACGACCACCTTCACGGCGGAGAAATCGAGCTCGGCGAATCCCGGCGCATTGAGCAGTCCGTTGAACAGCGTGTTGACGCCCGTCATCACGCTCCATTTCCACTTCCGGCAGCTCCTTCACGAATCCCGGGATGTCCCGCGGGTTCGTGATCAGCACGATCAGGCTGCCCCATTTCATGAACGACAGCGTCGAAGTGAGGCAGAAGATGTGATACATCGGCAGCGGCGCGATGACGATCTCCGCGCCTTCGACGAACTTGCCCGAGACCCAGATGCCGGTCTGCTCGAGGTTCGCGAGCATGTTCCGGTGCGTGAGCATCGCGCCCTTCGCGACGCCGGTGGTGCCCCCCGTGTATTGCAGGAAGGCGATGTCCTCGCGCGCGATGGCGACTTCCGCGAACGGCGCTGCCGCGCCGCGTGCGAGCGCTGCGGGAAAATCGACGGCGCCGTCGATGCGCCAGTCGGGCACCATCTTCTTCACGTGCTTGATGACGAAATTGACGATCCAGCGCTTCGGCGCCGGCAGCATGTCCCCGACCTGCGTGGTGACGACGTGAGCGACCGGCGTGCTCGCGAGCACCGCCTGCAGCGTGCCGGCGAAATTCTCCAGGATGACGATCGCCTTGGCGCCGGAGTCCTTCAGCTGGTGCAGAAGCTCGCGCGGCGTGTACATCGGGTTGACGTTGACCACGACCATGCCGGCTTGCAGGATGCCGAACAGGGCGACCGGGTACTGCAGCAGGTTGGGCGACATGATCGCGACGCGATCGCCCTTCGCCATGCCGGGCAGTCCCTGCAGATAAGCCGCGAAATCGCGCGAGCATCGAGCGAGCTCGGCATAGCTCATCGTGCGGCCGAGATTGTGATACGCGGGTTTGCCGTCGAACTTGACGGCAAGCTTCGCCAGCACATCGGGGATCGACGCGAAAAGATCGGCGTCGATCTCCGCGGGCATGCCGGCCGGATAGCTCTTCAACCAGATCCTGTCGACCATGTTGTTCTCCGTTCGCTATGCGTCCCTGTCGCAATCTGTGCGGGACCGGCGTAACTCGCGGACCAGACGGTTGCGCCACAGGCCGCAGATTCGGCGCGACCACGTCGCGGTCAGCGTGTCCTCCGGACAGTTGCAGTCTGGAAGATCTCGCGACGCGGTCGTCGTTGACCAATGCCAAGCGTCCGCTGTTTCCTCGGGCGCATCATGCGCCGCTGCCACGACCGCGCAGCGACGATCTGACGCAGGCTCAGGTCGCGTCTGTCGGGATCGCTTCCGGCGGGGCCGCCTGCGCGAGCGCGCCGCCCGGCCCGCGCGAGGATCTTGCGCCGCACGAGGCCGATGTGCTCGCGCAGCGTGTACGCCTCGCTGCCGAAGCTCGCCGGCGTGTGAATGTTCTCCGCCGCATGCTCGATGCGGTCGATGTCGCGCAACCACGTCTCCACCGGCAGCGTCCCCTGCCGCGTCACGACGTCCCGCTCCAGCAGCGCGAGCTCGCCGTACCACCGGTAGATGCGCGAGCGGACGCGCCAGCGGAGGAACTGCGGCAGGAAGTTGAGCAGCGGGACCAGCACGACGACGAGCGGGATGAGCAGGATGATCGCCCGCTCGACGAACGTCGCGAGCCAGAACGGCAGGTAGCGGTACAGGAAGCTCGGTCCGAAGCGCTTGTGCTGGTCGGCATGCGGCGACACGCGAAGGTCGAGCGGCGCCGTCCCCGGAAACTCGCCCGCGGCTTCGAAATAGCCCTGCGCGGAGTGAATCTCTCGCGCGGCGTCGATCAGCATGTTGATGAGCGCGGGGTGGATGTCGTCGCGTGCGGCGAGCATCGCCTCGGTGCCGATCATGTCGACGTCCTTGTCCGGGAGGTTGATCGCGAGGTCGATCGCCCCGGCCGGCAGGGTGAGCTTCGTCAGATACGAAAATCGCCGCTGATACGCTGCGGCGTCGGACAGGCTCATGAGCCTGATCGCGGGATCGCGCAGCGCGCGCTGGATCGCGGGCGTCTGCGCGCCGCCGACGAAGAGTGCCGCGTCGACCGCGCCGGACTTCAGCGCGTCGACTGCGTCGTTGCCGCCGATCGCTGCGACTTCGTGTTGTCGCGCGGCACGCCATCGCTCATCAGCAGCCCGTTGGCAGCGAGCATCTGGTCGACGAGCGCGCGCGTGCCGCTTCCGGCGACGCCCGCCGCCATCCGCTTGCCGTGCAGCTCGTTGATCTTCGTCAGCGTCGCGGGGCCGCGGTAGAAGATCCAGAGCGGCTCGTAATAGAGGCTTGCGAGCATGACCAGCCCGTCGGACGCAGGCGAGGTCGCGAGGCCCGCCTGCAGCAGCGCGATGTCGACACCCGATTTCGGATCCGCCAGCAGCCGAAGGTTGTCCGCCGCGCCGCCGGTCATCCGCTCTTCGACCGTCACGCCTTCGCGCGCCAGCAGCTCGACGTAGCGCCGCGCGTACCGGTGATAGACGCCCGACTCGGGACCGGAGGCCATCACGATCCGGCGCGGCGGCCCCGGCTGCACCAGCGCGATCGAAGCCCAGACGGCGACCGCGACCAGGATCGCGACCAGCGCCGCGAGGCGCAGGCGTTCGCGCCGGGACAGCAACGCGAGATCGTCAACCGTCATCGCGAACGCTCGGAATCAGGCCGCCTTCGGCCGCGCCGGAAGCGGGCCGAAGAAAAGCGCGATCAACTCCTTCCTCCCGATCACGCGCGCGAGCTCGGTGGCAACGCAATACACGACGATCAGCACGGCGAGCAGGATCTGGATCGCCAAGAAGTGCGGCCACACGATCGCCGCAAGCAGCTTTGTCGTTCGCGGCGGAAAACCCGGGCGCCTCCTTCCAGAAGTCGTACAGGCGCTCGAGATAGTGAATGAACAGCGCCACGAAGAAGTAGATCAACGGACTTCCAGCAGACATTCCATATCAGCGGCTTTTCCGGAAAACGGTTGATGAAAGGCAGCGCGTTGGCGAGCAGCACGGACTTGCCGAGCACCAGCGCGGCGACGGCGATCGACGCCGTCGTCGCCGGCGGGAGGCCTTCGCCCTTGATCATCAGCGTTCGAATCAGCGCGACGATATGCAGGATGACGAAGAAGTAGATCGTCGGCGGGATCATCTCGAGAAACTCGTGCTTGATCGTGTGTGCAATCTTGCTCATGGCGTTTCACCGTTGGCGGAAGACGCGAGTCGACGGGTGCCGGCCCGGGACGGGTCGACACGATCGATCATCGTCGGAATCACGTCGGCATCACGACCGGCCCCGACCATGGAGTCGATGCCGGCCGCGATTCGCACGACAATGCGTCGGGACGCCGCGCGCAACCGGCGCGCGGCGAGCCCGATCGAAATACCTCAGGGCGCGGGCACCACCTGGTAGTAGACGCCGTTCGCGCCGTAAGCCGGCTGGAACCAGGTGTTCCCGTTGAGATAGTAGGTCGTGCCGTTCTTGTTGATCGCCATCGAGCCGGCCGGCAACGCCGCGTAATTGACCCCCATCGAATAGTTTGCCGGAGGCGCGCTTGCCATGGCCGCGCCGGTGGCAACGCCGGCGCCATACGCGGCGCTGGTCGCCGCGGCGGTGTTCGCGCTGCCCGTTGCGACTCCCGCCGCATAGGCATTCGACGTCGCGGCCGCCGTATTGGCGGACGCCACTGCCGCACCGCCGCCACGCCGACGACGGCACCCGCCGCCGCCGCGCAGCCGTAGCAGCCGGACGAATAGTACGGCACCGCGGTTGGGGGATGGTACGGATAGTAGGCCGCCGGATAGGCGCCCGGCGGGTGGTACGCGGTCGCGCCATAAGGAGTGGTATGCACGGCACCGGCACCGTAGGCACCGGCCGTGGTGCCGCCGTATACGTTGGTGTGCTCGGTACCGCCGCCGTCCGCATGCGCGGTGCTGCCGCCATACGCGTTGGTGTGCTCGGTGCCTTCGCCCGCCTCGTGCGTGGAGCTGCCGCCGTAGCGATTCTCGTGGCTGGTCGAGCCATAGCTGTGCTGCGTGCTGCCGCCGGCACGATTGGCGGAGGCCCAGCCTGCGGCCGAGCCGCTCCACACGGCGACGGTGCCGGTGAGCAATACGGCGGTGATGGTGAAGATCGTTTTCATCGCATGCTCCGATCAGGGTGTCTTCGATTGCGGTTTCGCCGGCGCTGCCTTCGACGGCGTCATCTTGACCAGCGGCTTCATTCCCGGCGGCGCCGCGGTCGGGCTCTTGAATGCGATGCGCTTGGCCGCCCGCGCCTTGTCCGACGTGAACGTGTCCGGCGCGACCGCCGAATCGAGCTTCCAGTTCGAAAGCTCCAGCTCGTGGCGCAGCTGCAGCGGGTCGGCGGCGTAGACCGCGCGGACCCGTCGCGGCAGCTTGTCGTCGGCGCCGATCCAGATCTGCAGGAACACGTCCTTGTTCGCCCAGGCCACCATGTCCGTGTTCATCCCCGCCACCACGTCGACGGGCCGATGTAAAACGCGAGAATGGCGCCGTCGGTCAGCGCGGCATAGGGATCGTCGACCAGGAGATCGACAAACGGAAAGTAAAGGGCGGCCGTGTTGTACGCGGCCTTCAGCGCCTCCTCGATGGTCGGCGGCGCCTCGGCCACGGCGACGAGATCCTCGGCCGGCGCATACGCCATCATTGCCTTGCCGTCGTAGTAGAACTCCGATGCCGGGCCGTCGCCGGGCATCAGGATCTTGAGCTTGTCCGGCCGCTGCATCGTCACGTCGTAGCGCATCGTGTAGACGATCGGTGGCCCGAGCCTGCTCGGGTACTCGTAGCAGACGGTCGCCGTGAACGACATCGCCTTGGCCTTCGCGAGCCTCGTGCTTGTCGCCCTGAGGAGGTCCATCGCCTTGGGCTCCAGCACCATCTTGAATTCCGGCGCGGCCTTCTTCTTCGCCGGTTTCGCGGATTTTGCCGTCGTCGCCGGCGGCGCCTTCTTGGCATCCGCCGCCGGTTGCGCCGGCGCGGACTGCTGTGCTGCGCCGACTGCCGCGAACAGCAGTCCGGCCGCCATCGCCAGCGCTTGCATCAAGAATCTGTTGCACATCATTTTCTTCTCCTGAAACACATGAACCGGGCACGTCCTTCGGTGATCCTCACGGAAGCGTCCCGCCTCCGGAAATCGTGTTCGCGACCTGCCCGCCAATTCCGTCCATGATGATACTCGGTTCATTTGCGGAGAAAGTGGACGCCGAACGTCGTTGTCGCGAGGCCGATATTCGCCATGCCCCGCGCGAAGCCCTTCGCCGTCGCGCGCCCGTTCCCGCCATGACTCATCGAGGCGATGCCTCGTTTGCGGTTTGCGGCTTCCTTCCTGCGCAGCTGGCCCAGACCAGCGCCACCGCGACCGCGGCGTGGAGCGCAACGGCCGGCCACAAAAGCACGCCGACCGCGTGCCCGACGAACCCGAGGTAGCCGAGGTAGAGCGCGACCAGCGCGTTGTACACCAGCATCCCCTTGACCGCCCGCGAATCCGTGTCCTCCTGCCGCCGCCGAGGCAGGCAGGCGAGACCGAGCGCGAGCAGCGTGATGCCGAAACATCGCCCGGCCGCGATGCCCGCCCCCGCCAATGGCATACCGATCAGCAACGCGACGACGAGCGCCGGATCGGCCATCAGCACGAGCGCCGTGGCGATTTCGGCGATCGTCGTGAACGCGAGGATCTTCCGCACGTTATCGAGGCCCGCTGTTGGCCTAGTCACGCGCCCTCGCGAGCGCCTTCTGCATCTCCCCGCGCTCCTCGGCAGTCATCTGCTCGCGCCCGCGGTTGATGGTCAGCTTGTCGAGCAGCGCATTGCGAAACTGCTATCTCAGGGAACCATCCCGCACTCGAACATCTTGTTGACGACGGGCCCTGCGATCTGATTGATGAACGCCTGGCGTGCTTGCGGATCGTTGCGCAGGAACTGGACCGCCTTTTGTTCCTCCGGCGACTTGGGCTGGCCCTTCTGCGCCCAAAGCTGCTCGCAGGACGCGGTCTGGTACTTGGTGATGACCTTGTTGGCCACCATGTCCAGGATCCGTCCCTGGCCGATCGCAAGGCCCGCCGCAACCAATCCGCATACCGCAATGACAATACCGATTCGCTTGTTCATGTGCTGCTCCTTATCGCCTACCAAATTGAAAGGATATCCAGGCCGCGAACATTGCGCCCGGAGCGTGACTGCAGATTCCCGTCGAGGGCTTCTTCACTTCATCCCTGGAGCCCGGCGTCGCTGGTGACGGATGCCGCGCCCTTCCACGGCGCCGCTCGCGAGCGGCGCTTTGGAAAGCGCGTAGATTGCACTGCCGGCACCCGCCCCGTCCAGCAGATTTTCAATTGCAGCCTTCCGGTGCGAGAATTCCGCGATCCCCGTGAAGGAGACCGGTCGTGCGCTACGAGCTCTTCTATTGGCCGTCGATCCAGGGTCGCGGCGAATTCGTTCGGCTGGCGCTCGAGGAGGCCGGCGCGGCGTACGTCGACGTCGCCCGCACCAAGGGCGGCGAGGCGCGGATGCTGGCGCTGATGGACGACGCCGCGCAGGCATGCCCGCCGTTCGCGCCGCCGTTCCTCAAGGCGGGCCGGCGCCTCATCGGGCAGACGGCCAACATCCTGCTGTTCCTCGGAGACCGGCACGGCCTTGCACCAAAAGCGGACGCCGGCCGGCTCTGGACGCATCAGCTCCAGCTGACGCTCGCCGATCTCGTCGTCGAGGCGCACGACACGCACCATCCGATCGCGTCCGGACTGTATTACGAGGACCAGCGCCGCGAGGCGAAATTGCGTTCCGCGGATTTCATCGCCAAGCGCATTCCGAAATTCCTCGGCTATTTCGAGCGCGTGCTGGCCGGCAACCCCGCCGGACCCGCCCATCTCGTCGGCGGCCGCCTCACCTATGCGGACCTGTCGCTCTTCCAGGTGGTCGCGGGCCTCCAATACGCATTCCCGAAGGCGATGGCGCGCATCGGGCGGCGGCATCCGAAGGTGATGGCGCTGCATGCGCGCGTCGCCGCGCGTCCGCGCATTGCCGCATATCTCGCGTCACCCCGCCGGATTCCGTTCAATGAGCAGGGCATCTTCCGACACTATGGCGAGCTCGACCGTTAGGCATCGACGCGCTTGTGATGAGAGCGATAATCGGGCGTGCAACGATTGACCGGGAACGTTGCGGCGGCGCCGCCGCTCCAACTGTGGTCCGGCCGCAGCAATCAACCGAACTCCGCGCCAAGCCCGACACGAGACATGAACCGCCCCATCGCCCAGCACGATCTGCAGATCAATGGCGCCAACCGGCCATTCTTCTACCGGTCCGACAGCGCCGCGGATCGCGGCGTCATCGAGCAGATCTTCCAGAACGGCGACTACCGGCTTTCGAATTTTTCGCTGAGCGATCCGCTGCTGCGCCTCTATCTGTCGATGATCGCCTCCGGCAGGACGCCGCTCATCGTCGACGCCGGCGCGAACATCGGAGCGAGCGTCGTCTATTTCGCCGGGATATTCCCCAAGTCCCGGATATTGGCCATCGAGCCCGAGAAGAACAATTGCGCGCTGCTCAGGAGGAACTGCGCGGGATTGAACTTCGAGCTGCTGGAGGGCGGCGTGGGCTCCGCCGCCGGCAATCAATACCTCAACGACCCGGGAAAGGGCGACTGGAGCTTCCGGCTGGACACCCATGGCGAATACCTGGTGCCGGTCTTCGCGGCCGCCTCGATCGTCGCCGATGAGATCGCGGGAGGCATGGCGCCGTACATCTTCAAGATCGACATCGAAGGCGGCGAGGACGAACTGTTCCGGGGAGACACGTCGTGGGTGCGCGCGTTTCCGCTGCTGATCATCGAATTGCACGATTGGCGATTTCCGGGAACCGCCAACTCGAGAAATTTCCTGCGCGCGATCTCGTCCTACAATTTCGACTTCGTCTTCCGCGGCGAGAACGCGTTCTGCTTCAACAATGACCTGCTGAGCGCCGTGGCGGCGTGATCGCGGGTCGACCGGCGGCGCGCCGCGCTATTGCACCAGCGGCGTGTCGGCGGCCTCGAGATCGACGCCCTTGAGGTCGCCTCGCCGGCGAGCAGACGCAGGTACTGGCGCAATGCCGTGACGTAGGAGAGCTGGCGCAGCGACATCGCGACGGCGCCGCGCACGGCATCAAACGATTGCGCGACGCCCGGCTCGCGCTCCAGCACCTCGACCACGTGCAATCCGAACCGGCTGTGCACGAGCCGCGGCAGAACGCCTACCTCGGCGCGGCCGAAGAGCTCGCGCGCGAATTCCGGCGCGCAATCCGCGGCGACGAGCGTGCCGAGGTCACCGCCCTCCGCGCCGCTGGGACAGTTGGACGATTCGCGGGCGGCGGCGGCAAAGCGATCGCCGGCCGTGCCGTCGTGGCAGCGCACGTCGAGCAGCGTCGTCTCCGCCCGCTTGCGCAGCGCGACGACGTCCACGCCCGGTGTGACGGCGAAGAGAATGTGCCGCGCGCGGATGCGCTCGCCGGTCCGATAGGTCGCTTCGTGTGCGGCAAAATGCCTCCGGCAGGCATCCTCCGACGGCTCCGGGACGTTCAATGACTGTTCCAGCAGCGCCTCGATCGCGCGGGCTGCGGCCTCGCTGATCACGCCGTCCGCCGACGGCGCGTCGTCCGCCGCGAGGAGTTCGGCGCGCTGCGCGGCCTGGCGAAGCAACTCGGTGCACGCGCGCTGGCGCAACTCATCCGGCGAAAGCGCGTCGCCGGGAGCATGCAACGCGATGCCATTGACGCTGGCGACGACGCCGTCGGCAATTGCGGGCATGGTTGGCTTCCTCATTCAGTCGGCCGCGGGCCGG
>CAVUIG010000017.1:0-193114 GCA_963741355.1 uncultured beta proteobacterium | reverse complement strand
CAACACGCCCAACAGACTGTTGTATCCGAAGTCCATCATTGTCTACCCCGTCCCATATTGTTTTACAGCCATCAATGCGTGATTTCGCGCTACGACATGCGATCCCCGTCAGGACGCCCCTGAATCTGCTCTGCCGCCGAGTTCCTTCATTGCTTCTCGACCACCACGCGCCCCTCTGCGTTGAGAAAAACGTGGTAACGGTTTCCATCCTTGCACGTCGCAACGTGATCGTTGTCGGCTCGCGTTGTGACGCCGATGACCTCGCCGCACGGCAATCCTTGTAACGTAATCACGGTGAACAAATCCTTCTTGATCGACTCGACGTCGGCTGCGAGCGAAGGCACCGCAAAACCTATCGTGGCCAAGATCAAGATCGGTACTGCCGTCGAGGCTGCTTTCATCGCGTCTCCCGCATCACTTCAGATTGTCGCGAACTTTGCCGGATCCGAAAGGATGCCCCAAATCGCCTCGCGCGATGCCGCGATCGCCGTGGCCAACGCCTGGTCGCTGTCCTGCAGCAGCGAGAGCACCTTCAGCACCAGCAGATCATAGGATCGCCGGAGATCGGCCAGTCCGATCTTGAGCTTTCCCTGGTAGTAGGCCCGGAATTGATCCAGCAGGTCATCGACCTGATTCTTGAGCGTGATCTTGGTGAGGACGCCGATCGCTTTGGTGTCCTTGAGCCGCTGTTCCAGTGATGCCAGGTCGAGCGGCGGGGCTTTCGGTTTTGTGACCTCGGGTGGAGCGCCTTCCTTTCTGGAGGCGCGCAGCAGGACTGGGGGACGCAGGGGTCTGCGCAGGCGCCTTGGCGACGGATGGGGCGGTCTGGCCCGTCGAAGCAGCCGCTGGCGGTGCGGCCCCATCCGTCGCCCGTCCAACCGCAGGTTCGCTTGTGACGATTGGGGGCGGCGCGGATGAAAGCGGGGGCTGAGGGACCGTGGGTGTCCCCGTTTGCGGCGCGCTCCTTTGGGATGGCGTGTTGGATGCGGAGTTCCCGGCCCCGCGCAGCCCGACATAAAGAGCACGAAGACGAGACCAACGACGCCCGCCGAGTACGTCATCAGTTCTCCGGAATGAATCCTCGAGCAGCGCAACGAGGCGGCGCGTCCGGTCTGGCAACGCTGATCCTGTTCGCAAGGTCTTGCAGGCGCCGCGCCATTGCTTCGGACCCATCGCGAAAGCCCGAAACGGCGCGCGTGAAAGCACCGCCTTGTCCCGCTCAGCGCCCGACGGCGACGAACGTCTTGTCGGCGGGAACGCCGACTTCGATCGCGCGTGCCGAGACCTTGCGCGCGATGACGAAACCCTCGTCGAGATCGATGCGGTAATGAATGCCGCCGTAGAGTCGGGATTCGCCCGCCTGGCGGGCCATCGCGGAATAGAGGCCGCCCTGATCGGGGAATTGCGCGTCGAGCACGAGGCCGATCGCTCCCGAGATGCAGGCGTGATTGCTCGGATAGGATGGGTGGTTCGGGACGCCGATCGCCAGGTGGATTTCGGGGTCGACCTGCGTCGGCCGCGGCACCCAATAGACGTATTTCGAGTCGTGACAGGCGATGGTCGCGTCCACGCCCGTCATGTGGACCATCGCGAGGACTCGCGCCGAATCCGCCTCGCTGAGGCCGTGGGAGGAGATGGCGCCGCGAGCCACTTCGTTCCAGTGTCCCGCGCCGAACGAGCCCGAAAGGTTCTCCCAATATTGGGCGATTCGAACCTGTTCATTGGTCCGGTGATCGGAAACCGTCCGGACTTCAACCACGGTTGCGCGAAAGGCGGGCTGAGTCGTAGGCGGGCGGCGCCGGCGCGCGGAAATCGGCGCCGGTGTTGAGGAAGAACGGCCGCATCTCTCCCAATCGTGGCCCGAGCGGCGGGCGCGCGGGTTGTGCGCGGCTCGACCACTTGTTGGGGTCGGTCGGCAGGGGACCGGACCACGCGAGATCGGACCGGTCGGTCTTGGCGGAAGCAATGACTTCGGCGGCGGCCGCGCGCCCGATGGCCACCCCGGCGACGAAATCCGCCTGCTTGCCGTCGCTTCCCATGGCCGCGGTTTCGCCGGCGAGGCGGCCCGCGATGGCCTGCTCTTCCTTCGGGAAGAAGTAGATCAGTGTGGTGGCGGCCGCCCCGGCCGCGGCGCCGTCGGGCTTGCGTCCCTGCTGCCGCGCCATGACGAGGGCGTTGTTGATCGACAGATTGACATACGCGAGCGTGCGCGATGCCCCGAATTGGCCGGTCTGACCGCGCGCGATGAGATCGCACGCGTATTCGTTCCAGCTCATCGTCGAGGTCGGAAGCGCCCACGGGGACGCTGGCATTTTCGACGCGTCGAGCGTCGCGCTTTTTTCCGGCTGCTGGGCACAGCCCACCGCGAGAAAAACCGCAACGATGACACTCACGACCGACGCAGGCTTGCGGTGCGCGAGGGATTGAATCCGGGGCAGACGGTTCGGTCGAGTCATCATGGGTTGCTCCCAGTCGAGGTTGAAGCAGGAAATCTACGACGTGACGCGCTGGCCAGGTTCAGGTTACGCCGGGCCGCGTCGGCACGGAGGCGTTGCGGGCCGAACGAGAGTGGGGCACGACGCGAGCGACGCGCGAAGACGCGAAGCGGGTCGTGCTGCGAAGTGGAGCACCGGCCATAACGAATGCACCTCGCACGAGGTGGTGGCGCAGGTCGGGGGAGATTACACCGCGGTCGGCGCAAGCGCCAGCACGCCTGCTCCGTCGATTCCCCTGCTGCCATTCACGGCTTGGGGATTCGGATTCGGCTGATCATCAGCGAGCCCGAAAGCGCAAAGAGGAGGACGAGCGGATGAAGCGTGAAGCCGGCCAGCTTGACGTCGCCGAACCACAGGTGCTCGCCGACTGCGCCTGACCACGCCGCCAGCGTCAGCAGGCAGACGAGCAGGAACGACGTCGGGATCGGCGTTCCTTCGAAGTACTTCACCTTGCCCGATCCGTCGGACAGCGCGTCGGCGGTGACGTTGTAGCGGGCAAGGCGCGAGACGCCGCAGGCGACGAAATAGGCGAGGACGATGCGGTCGTACAGGCCCTGCATGCCGCAGCCGTACGCGATGATCGCCGGGGCCACGCCGAAGGAGATGACGTCGGCGAGCGAGTCGAGCTCCCGCCCCATCGTCGACGACTTCTGCCGCCACCGGGCGATGCGGCCATCCAGAACGTCGAAGATCAATGCCGCGAAGACGAGGCCGCATGCGAAGTAGACGTGCCTCGCGTCGTGCGTCTCGAGATAGGTCATCGTGGAGAACAGCGCTCCGGTGCCACAGATCGCGTTCGCCAGCGTGAACCAGTCCGCCAGGTGGAACTCGCGGATCATCGAGAACGGCTTGTGCGGCCTTGTCGCGGTCATCCCAACCCGACCTCGCTAGACAAGCGCTCTCGCCGCCGAAGCACCCTCATTGCTTCTCGACGGCCACGCGCCCTCGGCGCTGAGAAAGACGTGGTAGCGGATTCGATGATTTCGGTTCCAGGTTGCGGGGGGTTGCTCTGGATGGCGTGATGGATGGCGGGGTTGCCGGTCCTGCGCAGCCCACAGCAGCAGCACGAAGACAAGTCCGACGGCGCCCGCTGGGTACGTCATCGGTTCGTCGCAATGAATCTCAACAACGCTGCGCTCATGCATCAATCCGAATCTGTCCATCGGTTCACTATTCGACTCATGACGGCGTCGTCGTCACGCCTGCCAGACGCCGTACCCCGCTTCGCGCAGGTCGATCGCCAACTCCACCTCCATCTCGCGCGCCTCGTCGTAGGGCATCGGGTTATAGGCTTCATAGAGATGCGGCAACAGCCGCAGTCCGAATGCCTGGACAAATCGATTGGCCTGAATGCCCGCCTTGTGCTTGTCGAAGCGCACATCGGGATCCAAACCGGTCATGCCGACGTAAACGCACGGCTTGCCCATGACGTAATCCGGGATTGGCTCTCTTGAATCGGCTTTCGTGAAGAACGTCTTTCGACAGTTCGATCACGTAGACGTGGTAGTGGTTGCGACGTCCCATGGTTGCGCGGAAATGAGTGCACGCGCGGCTCGATTGCGTACTCCGGCGCAGCGCTCACGGCGCGGGAATCGGGTTGCCCTGAATGTGCGCCAGCACCGACGCTTGCGTCTTGCCGTCGTCATCGATGTTGCCGTGCTTCGTCGCGCCGGTGGCCGGCGATGACGGTGCGACGCGGTACTGGAGGTGGGGCAGATTCCGCGGCGGAACGTTCGCGTCGAAGAATTTCGACATGCCGAGCACCGGCACGCGCGCCTGCTCCTCGAGCGCATTGGAAATGAGATAGAGCAGCGAGCGCCGGTATCCCAGCAGCAGGCGCATCGCGCCGCCCTCGGCCCTCTCCAGCGTCATCCTCGAGCTCGAATTGCGCGTAACGCCCGAGCTTGCCCGACTGCAGATGCGGCTGGATGCGCGTGTCGAACAGATCGACGGTCGCGGCCGGCGCGAGGAAGCTCGCCGACGCGATGTTCCAGCCTTGCGTGACCAGCCAGTCCGCAAGATAGGCGTGGACGATCGCGCCGGCCGAATGGCCGACCAGGTGCAGGCGGATCGTGTCTCTTCTGCGGCGCCAGGAGCTCCATCAATTGCATACCGCCACCGCGGTCCGCCGTGTTGTAGGTGATGAGGCGGCCCTTGTCCTTCATGTCCTGCCACACGCTCCTGCCGACCACGCGGACGATGCCCTCGACCCGGTCGCTCCAGGCGTCGTCGAGCATGCTGACCAGGCCGCCGGTCGGGATGTCGCCGCGATTCCTGAGTTCGTTCAGGACGCCGGTCGTTCAGGATGGACAGCAGGTCCGACTCCCAGATGAGGTAGATCGGAAACACCTTGGCATCGGTGAGGAGCTTCACCCATTCCTTGGCCGACTCGCCGGCACCCTGCTCGTCGACGAGCCCGCCATGCGCGTAGATCGCCACGTCGATGGGCGAGCCTGGCGGGATGTTCCATTCGGCGCGCTTGGACGGGAGCAGGCGTTGGCCAGTTCCTCGAGGTCCTGATAGGTCGTGTGAAACTCGCCGGACGGCGAGAGCTCGCCGTTGTGGCCGGTATTGACGACGTACGGCGACAGCGCGTGCAGATCGAGGAGCGTGCTGCCCGAGGCGCCGAACCGGGTGGCGGAAATGCGCGCGTCAGCCGACCGCCTGCGCTTCGTGCCGGCGCGTGACCACACCCAGCTGCGCGACCCAGCAGTCGTAGCCGTGCTTGATCCAGTCCTCGTAGGTGAGGATGGCGAGACCATGGGTGCCCCAGCCGTTGCCCCACGAGTTCTGCACGATGAAGCCGTCCTCGTCGTAGCCGACGAGGGCGAATGCGTGGCCGTCGTTCGGGCTCGTCTTCCTCGGATACGGGATCGTCCAGATTCCGTTGGGCGCCGCCTTCTTGCCGCCTTTGCGGGTGAACCCATCGTCCCAGCCGGCGTGCGCAGCGCGCTCGCGAGCAGCACGCCGGTTTCGTTCAGCGCGACCTGCATGTCGACCACGGAGCGCGAATCGACCCGGTAGTACGCGCCGAGCGGTCGGCGCACGCCGTCGTCCCACCAGTCCGGCTGCGCCCGTCGGGACCGGCTCGTCGAGCTTCGGCCAGAGCGCTTGCTTGCACACGCCGTGCTTGAACCAGCCCTTCAGCGCGCCCGCGCAGCGAAGATCCGCCGTCCGGCGCCTCGCCGCGCAGATTCGTCGTAGCGGCGCGCCATGCCGTAGAGCATGAACGGCGAGACGGGATCGGCGGGCGTCGCATCGCGCCGCGATGTCAGCACATGCACGACGGTCGCCAGCGCGAAGCCGGTGCACGCGCTGGTGTCGCGCTGATTCAGGCGGGGACGATGGGTAGCCGGAGGTGCCGGCAGGCGCGGCCGCGGCGCGAAGGCGACCGCGGGACGGTAGGGCCGGTCGCGAAAATCGACGCTGTCGGGGACGACATTGCGCAGATGCCGGCCGCGCCCGACGGCCTGGTGGCGGCGCGTGCTTCTTTGCGGGGGCCTTGCCTGAGACCGGCTGCGCCATGGAGCCTCCATTGCGGTGAACAGCGATGGGGCAGTATAGGCGCGGCAAAGCGAGTGGGCTACGCGCGGTGCCGGCATTGACAGGCGTTGCCGGACTTCAACGCTTCGCGTTTCCTACTCATTGCTCACAGCGCCCCTCCTTGTTCGCCCGCAATGCTGGCCCCGCTGCTACAATGCCACGCTCATCCCTCCGTCGATGAAGAGCAGCTGGCCGGTCATGTAGTTCGGCGGCGGCGGAGGCGAGGAACACCGCGAGTCCGGAGATTTCGTCGGGCTGCCCCCAGCGCCCGGCCGGCGTGCGCTTCTTCACCCACGCGTCGAACTCCGCGTTGTCGATCAGCGCGCGGTTCATCTCGGTCGCGAAATAGCCCGGCGCGATCGCGTTGACCTGGATGTTGCTCGGGGCGAGCTCGACCGCCATGCCGCGCGTCAGCTGGCGCACGCCGCCTTTCGCGGCGGTGTAGGGCACCACCGTCGGACGCGCGAGCTCGCTCATCAGCGACGCGATGTGGATGATCTTGCCGCTCTTGCGCGCGATCATTCCCGGCAGCACTGCCTGCGAGACGAGGTAGGGCGCGGTCAGGTTGGTCGCGATGACTTCGTCCCATTCCGACTGCGGGAAATCGACGAGCGCATGGCGGCGCTGGATGCCGGCGTTGTTGACGAGGATGTCGAGGTGGCCGTACGACTCGACGATGCCGTCGACGCCGCGCTTGATGCCGGCGGCGTCGGTGACGTCGAACACGGTGGTCGACGCCGCATGGCCGAGCGTCGACGAGCTTCTTCGCCGCGGCGGCGAGCTCCTCCGGCCGGCGTCCGTTGAGGACGACCGTCGCGCCGGCGTGCGCGAGACCCTTGGCGATGGCGAAGCCGAGACCGCGATACGCGCCGGTGACGAGCGCGACTTTTCCGGTGAGGTCGAAGGGATGGGCTGGCATCGGCGACTCCTGATGATGAGGCGATGATAGCGCGGCGTCAGGATGCGTTCGCCGCTTCCTCGAGCGCGGCGACCATGCGTGCCACGCGGGCGTCGAGCGCCTCGGTCGAGAGCTCCTCCTTGAACATCTCGACCAGCAGCGGAAATGCGAACGGTGTCGGCCGCGCCGGATTCGTCAGGCGCGCGCGCTGCCCGCGCAGCCGCTTCAACGCGGCGTCGATGCGCGGCGCTTCGAGCTGGCGCTCCAGCACCTCGCGCACCGCCTGCGCCAGCAGCAGGTTGTCCGGATCGTATTCGGCGAAGACGCCGTAGAGCAGCGCGGAGGACGCCTGCAACTGGCGCGCCGGATTGGGCTCGCCCGGATAGCCCTGGAAGATGAGCCCGGCGACGCGCGCGATCTCGCGGAACTGGCGGCGGCCGAGCTCCGCGGCGTTGATCCCCGCGAGGATGTCGGCCTCGACGCCGGGCGCTGCGAGGAGGCGCCCGAGATCGCCCAGCGACAGGGGAACGGGCTCGCGCGACACGAGGCCGAATCCGTAATCGTTGGCGGTGAGGCTGAACGTGCGCGGCACGTCGCGCGAAAGCCGGTACGAGAACAGCGTCGCGAGACCGAAATGCGCGAGGCGGCCCTCGAACGGATAGAAGAAGAGGCCATGCCCTTCGCGCGTCGCGATGCGCTCGATCAGCCATTCGCCCTCGCCGGGAAGATCGGACCAGCGCCGCTGCAATTCGAGCAGCGGCCGGACGAGCTTCATCTCGGGCGAGGCGAATTCGCCGCGCCTGGCGCCGGCGATGAGCGCGCGGGTGGCCTCGGCCAGCCTGGTCGACAGCGCCATCTTGCTGCCCGTCCAGCGCGGCACCAGCGCGGACTTGGCGCGGCGCGGGCGTGACCCACGCGGTCAGCTCGCGCACGCGCACGAGCTCCAGCACGCGGCCGGCGAAGACGAAGCAATCGCCGGGCGCGAGGCGGGCGATGAAGCCTTCCTCGACGTGACCCAGCGCCGCGCCGTTGCGAAAGCGCACGGTGATGCTCGCCTCGGAGACGATCGTGCCGATGCCGATCCGGTGCCGCCGCGCGATGCGCGCGTCGGGCACGGTGGCCACACCGGCCTCGTCGATGACGACGCGCCGGTATTCCGGATACGCGTTGAGGCTCGCCCCGCCGTGCACGACGAAGTCGAGCGCGAACTGCCATTCGTCGTCGGTCAGCGACGCATACGCGCGCGTGCTCCGCACTTCGTCGCGCAGCGCATCCGGCACGAAGCCGCCGCCGAGCGCGCACGTGACGAGATGCTGGATGAGGACGTCCTGCGGTGCGCCGAGCGGCACGCGCGCCTCGATCGCGCGAGCGGCGGCCGCTTCACGCGCAGCGGCGGACTCGATGAGCTCCAGCGCCTGCGTCGGCACGACCGTGACGCGCGAGGTTTCGCCGGGACGATGGCCGCTGCGGCCCGCGCGCTGCAGCAGCCGGGCGACGCCCTTCGGGCTGCCGATCTGCAGCACCTGGTCGACCGGCGCGAAGTCGACGCCGAGATCGAGGCTCGACGTGCAGACGACGGCGCGCAGCCGCCCGTGGCGCAGCGCGTCCTCGACCCAGTCGCGCACCTCGCGCTCGAGCGAGCCGTGGTGGAGCGCGATGCGTCCCGCCCAGTCGGGACGCGCCTCGAGGATCGCCTGGTACCAGATCTCGGTCGTCGAGCGGACGTTGGTGAACACGAGCGTCGAGCGCGCGCGATCGATCGCGCGGACGACGTCGGGCAGGAGCTTGAGGCCGATGTGGCCGGCCCACGGAAAGCGCTCGATCGTCTTCGGCAGCATGCTGTCGATGACGATCGCCTTGGTGTCGGCGCCCCGGACGATTCGCGCCCGCGTCGTGTTGCCGACGCCGACGAGGCATTCGAGCGCGTCGTCGAGATTCGCGAGCGTTGCGGACAGCGCCCACGTGAGGAGCCCGGGACGCGCGCCGCGCAGGCGCGCGAGCGCCAGCTCGGTTTGCACGCCGCGCTTGGACGACAGCAGCTCGTGCCACTCGTCGACGACGATTGCCGCGAGGCCCGCAAAGCGCTCGCGCCAGTCGGCGCGCGCAAGGAACAGCGTGAGGCTCTCCGGCGTGGTGACGAGAACCGTCGGCAACCGCTTGCTCTGCTTCGCGCGGGCGCCGGCGGCGGTGTCGCCGGTGCGCACGTCGACGGTCCAGTGCGGGCGCAGCGCGGCCGCCGCGGAAGTCAGCGCGAGGCCCGTGTCCGCGGCGAGCGCGCGCAGCGGGGTGATCCACAGCAGCGTGAGGGGCGGCGGCGCGTCGGCGCGGCCTTGCGGGCCGAGGACGAGCGGACCGACCGCGGCCGCCAGCGTCTTGCCCATTCCGGTGGGCGCGTGCAGCAGCCCGGATTCGCCGCGCGCACAGGCGCTCCAGACCTCTTCCTGGAACGGAAACGGCGTCATCCCGCGCGTGGCGAACCACGTGCGCGCGGCGGCGTACGGATCGCCGTCCGTGTTCGCCGCCGCGGCGAATCGGGCGGTCGGAGCGTCGTCGAGGAGGTGCAGCAAGGCGGCCAAGGCCACAGTCTATTGCATGACCCGGTCCGCCGCGCGCCTTCGCGCGGCAACGCGATCCGCGCTACTCGGAGCGGGGCAGCGCGTCGAGGATCTTCGCGAGCTCGCCGATGCCGGCGGGCTTCACGACGTGATGCTCGAAGCCGACTTCGGCGAGGCGGCGTCGGTCCTCGTCCTGGCAGTAGCCGGTGAACGCGACCAGCGTCGTCCCGGCGAGCTCGGGCGATTCGCGAACCTTTCGCGCGACCTCGTAACCGTTCATCCCCGGCAGTCCGATGTCGAGAAACATCGCGTCGGGGCGATATTCGGCGGCGATCGACAGCGCCTCGGGTCCGTCGTATGCCGTGCGCACGTCGTGCCCCATCATCTGGAACAGCGCGGCGAGCGTATTCGCGGAATCGCGGTTGTCGTCGACGACGAGCAGGCGATGCCGCGTCGACGCGGGATCTTGCGCGGTATCGGCAGCGGGCTCGGGCGCGATCTCCCGCTCCGCCAGCGGAAGCCGGACGACGAATTCGCTGCCGGCGTCCTTGCCGCCGCTCGAAGCCTCGACCGAGCCGCCATGGAGCTCGGCCAGCCGCTTCACGACGAGTGAGCCCGATGCCGAGCCCGCCCTCGGTGCGGTCGAGCGACCGGTCGCCCTGGACGAAGAGATCGAACACGTTCGGCAGGAGCTCGGGCGGAATGCCGATCCCGCTGTCGCGAACGCGCAGCACGGCCTCGCCGGATTCGGCGCGCGACCGCGATCGTGATGCGACCGCCGGGCGCCGTGTACTTGACGGCGTTGCTGACGAGGTTCTGCACGATCTGCGCGAGGCGGGTCGGGTCGGCGTCGACCGGCACGGGCTGCGGCGCGAGCTGCAGGTCCACGTGATGCTTGCGTGCGTCGATCGAGGGGCGGCACGATTCCACCGCGCGCGCGACGGCCTCGCTGAGATCGAGGCGCTCCTTCCTGAGCACGATCTTGCCCTGCGTGATCCGGCTGACGTCCAGCAAGTCGTCGACGATGCGTGACAGGTGGGCGGTCTGCCGCTGTATGACATTGCGCAGGCCGGCGTGCTCGGCGTCGGGCGACCGGCGCATCAATTCGAGCGCATTGGCGATGCCGGCCAGCGGATTGCGCAGTTCGTGCGCGAGCATCGCCAGGAATTCCCGCGTCTGCCGGTCGGTTTCCTGCAGCGCCTCGATGCGCCGTCGCACCGTCAGGTCGCGCGTGATCTTGGCGAATCCGCGCAACCGGTGCTCGTCATCGTAGAGCGCCGTGATGACGACGTTCGCCCAGAAGCGGCTCCCGTCCTTGCGCACGCGCCAGCCTTCGTCCTCGAAGCGGCCCTCGGCGCGCGCGACCTCGAGCTCGTGCGCGGGCCAGTTCCGCGCGAGGTCCTCGGCCGTGTAGAAGCGCGAGAAGTGCGTCCCGATGATCTCGGAGGCGGCGTACCCCTTGATGTGCTGCGCGCCGGTGCTCCAGCTCGCGACGTTGCCGTCGGGATCGAGGCTGAAGATGGCGTAATCCTTGACGCCGTCGACCAGGAGCCGGAACCGCTCCTCGTTCTGGCGCAGCGCATCCTCGTAGTGTCTGCGCTGCGCGAGCTCGACGCGCAGCGCGTGGTTGGCATCCTCGAGCCGCTGCGTGCGCTCCGCGATGCGATGGGTGAGCCCTGCATTGGCGTCGCGCAGTTCCGCCACGGCCCGCTCGCGCTCGCGATCATCGCCGGCCAGCACGAGCCCGGTGATGACCAGCGTGCACGCATAGGCGAGCAGCACCAGCAGCGCGAAGTTCGGACGGCGCCGCGCCCCACGGCCCGCATGCCCTTGAGCGTGAACCAGGCCGCGATCGCACAGACGATGGCCGTCGCCGTGGTCACGCCGCGGGCACCGAAGCGAATCGCCGCCCATACGACGAAGGCGAGCGGCAGGAATGCGAGCGGGACCGACTGTGCCCCGGACGATCACGTCGGCGAAGACCAGCAACGTGACGAGCGCCAGTGCCGCCGCCAGTGCCGCGGCCTCGATCGCCTTCGGCCACGACCAGCGCGGCCATCCGGCCGCATGCCAGCTCAGGATCAACGGTGTGACGACGATCATTCCGGCGGCGTCGCCCTGCCACCACGTCCACACGTTCAGGAGGACGTCGGACAGCACGAGCGCCTTGCCGAGCGCGACCGCGAAGACACCGATGCCGGCGGCGATCGTCGCGCTGACCGCGATTGCACCGGCGAACTTGATGACCTGCTCGCCGGTCTCGAGCCGCCCGCCGCCGGCGTAGCGCCGGACGAGCTCCGCGCCGATGACGGCTTCCAGCGTGTTGCCCGTTGCGATCAGCGCGGCGACCAGCGGCGACCCCGCGACCGCCAGATTGGCCAGCCCGGCGCCGACCCAGACGCCGGGCCAGAGGCGCCTCCCCCCAAGCAGCAGCGCGGCGAGGGCGATGCCGGACGACGGCCAGACCGGTGTCGCATAGCCGGGCGGGACGGCGAACAGCAGCGCGCCCTCGGCCGCCGCGAAGTAGATCAGCGCCAAGCAGCCCCATCCGGCCGACGTCGGGGCCGTTGCGCCAAAGGATCATCCGCATTTCCACACGGCCATCCTGAGCAGGGTTAGGGTTGCGGCCAGCGACTCGGGCAGATCGACGCCGCGATGATCGGCCGTTGTCGCGAGCGTGTCCATCCTCGTAGCGCCGTGAGCCTGATTGTCCGGCGGGATCAGCCGTCGAATCCGACACGCCGGAACGCCGCCCGGGTCACGCTCTGGCGCGTCCGGTCGAAGGCCGCCCACGGGTCTTCCCGAAGCCGGGCCACGCGCTCGGGGATGTTGCGCACGTTGAAGTGATCGAAGCGCACGTCGCTCGCGAGCTCGCTCCATGCGATCGGCGTTGCGACCGGCGCATTCGCGCGGGCGCGCACCGCATACGGCCGCGATCGCCGTCGCGCCTTCGGCATTGCGCAGGTAGTCGATGAAGATCCGGCCCTTGCGCTTCTCCTTGGACGCCGTTGCCGTCAGCCGGTCGGGAAACGTTCGGACGAGGACGTCGGCGATCGCCTTGGTGAAGCGCTTTCGCCTCACTCCAGTCGAGCGTCGCGCGGATCGGCACGACGACGTGCAGCCCCTTTCCGCCGGTCGTCTTCAGGAATCCCTCGAGACCGAGGTCGTCGAGGAGCGCGCGCAGTGCGCCGACGGCCTCGACGAGCGCTTTCCAGCTCCACGCCGTCGTCCGGATCGAAGTCGAATATCAGGCGGTCGGGCCGGTCGAGCTTCGGCGCGCGCGATCCCCACGGATGCAGCTCGATCACGCCCCATTGGACGAGCGCGACCAGCGCCTGCGCCGATTTCACGCCGAAGTACGTCGCCGTGCCCTTGCCTTCCGGCACCTCGACGCGCGCGACCGCGGCGTTGACGCTCGGGTCCGCGTGCTTCTGGTAGAAGCACTGCCCGCGCCAGCCGTCGGGGCATCGCACCAGCGCGAGCGGACGGTCGCGCAGATACGGCAGCGCCCGGTCGGCCATGGCTTCGTAGTAGCGCGCGAGATCGCGCTTGGCGAGATCGGCCTCCGGGAAGTAGGGCTTGTCGGGATGGCTGAGCTTGATCCCGGCGACGGTGTCCGCGGGCGGCGAGGCGGGCGTCGCCCGGAAATCGCGTTTCTCGCGGTAGCGCTCGAGCCGCATCGAACGCTTCCGCGCTCACGCCCGCTTGCGCTTGGCGGCCCCGCGCGCCGTGCCGCGCGACGAGGCGACGAAGCGCAGCCTGGGTTTCGCGGCGCCGGACTTCGTGCGGGCCTCGGCGGGAGTCCTGCGGCGCGGCGCGCCCGCCTCGAGGCTCTGCTTCAGGAGCGCGGCAAGGTCGATCACCTTCGCGGAGCGCGGCGACTCGGCCTCGCCGGGTTCGGGGCGCGTGATCTCCCTGACCTGACCCCGCTTGATCTTCTCGCGGACCCGGCGCATCAGGTCCAGGTGATACGTGTCCTTGAATTCGTCGGGATTCCAGTGCTCGCCCATGTCGTCGACCAGGCGCTTGGCGAGATCGAGCTCCTTGCCGGAGACGCCCGCGCTCTTCAGGCTTTCCGCCGGGAGCTCGAAGCCGCGCGCGGCGCGGAGCTCGTCGGCGTAGCGCAGCGTGATCAGCATCAGCGCACGCTCCACCGGGACCACCGCGGCGAGGTGCTGCGCCGTTCGGATCACGAGCTCGCCGACCGCGACGCGGCCGGTCGCGCGCAGTGTCTCGCGCAGCAGCGCGTAGACCTTCTCGCCGCGAGCATCCGGGGCGAGGTAGTAGGGCGTCTCGTAGAACTGCGGCGGGATCTCGCCCGCGGGCACGAACGCCTTGATGTCGATGGTCCGCGACGCCTTCACGTTGGCGCGCCGGAAATCCTCGTCGGAGAGCACGACGTACTGGTCCTTTTCGTATTCGTAGCCCTTGACGACGTCGGCCCAATCCACTTCCTTGCCGCTCTTCTTGTTGTAGCGCTTGTAGCCGACCGGCGAGAAGTCGCGCTTGTCCAGCATCGCGAACTCGAATCCCTTGCGCTCTTCCGCCGGGAAGAGCTCGACCGGCACGTTGACGAGACCGAATGCGATGGCGCCTTTCCAGAGCGATCGGGGCATGTTCAGGCTTCCTTTTCTAGGCGGCGACCGGACTTCGTCCATGCACGCCGCGCACAGGCCGTGGGCGGCGCGATGCGTTTCGAGGGCGCCGCATCTCGGCACACGCGGCGAGAGGGCGTTCGCCCGACAGCTCGCACGTGCCGCTGCAGCGCCCCCGATCGCACCACCGCATGTCCGAAGGGCAAATCAGCATCTGATATTTCACCCGTGGTCCTTCGATTTCCCGATTGCCTGAATGCAAAGTCTCGCAACCGGCAGGCGCTTCCACCGTAGGCGCATCGCTTGTGCTGGCGTAGGGCAAATCCGAGGCGCGCAGCGGCACCGCAGCCGGCGCCGGATCATCTAGGAATTGCTACGCGCCGGCGCGCGGGACGGGCGGCGCCTGGTCGACCGCAACGCGCATTTCGACGACCGTCCCGCTGCCGGGATCCCGCCGGATCGACAATTCGCCGCCGAGGGCGCGCGCGCGTTCGCGCATCGCGAGCAGGCCGTGCGCCGTCGGATCCTGAGGCTTGTCCGGGTCGATGCCGATGCCGTCGTCGGCGACGCGCAGGATCCAGCGGCCGCCGTCGCGCAGGACGGAGACGGCGACGTTCTTCGCGTTGGCGTGCTTGCCGATGTTGGTCAATGATTCCTGGACGATGCGGTAGAACGCAATGCGATACGCCGGCGACATGTCGAGCTCCGTCGTCGAGGAGCTCGACCCGGCATGGCACGCCGGTTCGCTTGGCGAATTCGGCGCACTGCCACCTCACCGCGGCGGCGAGTCCCAGGTTGTCGAGGATCGACGGACGCAGGTCCTCGATGATCCGCCGCTTGACCTGGATCGAGTCGTCGATCGCCGTCATCGCGCGCGCGAGGCGGACCTGCTGCGGATGGTCGGGCTCGAGCTTGTTCGACAGCATCTGCAGGTCGATCTTGGCGGCCGCGAGCGTTCCGCCCAGCTCGTCGTGGATCTCGCGCGCGAGACGGGCCCGCTCGTCCTCCTGCACGCGCTGCAGAAAATGCGACAGCTCGGTCAGCTCGGTGGTGCGCTCCAGCACGGCCCGCTCCAGCTCCGCGTTGCGCCCCTTTGCTTCCACGGCTTCCTGCCGCCGCCGCCGCGCGTCCTGGCCCAGCGCGATGGCGCCCAGCACCAGCAGCAGCAGATTGAGCCCCACGACCAGGTAGAACCCCCAGCGGGAGAGCCGCAACTCGCGCTCGAACACCCGGAACCGGCGCTCGTACAGGCCGCGCTCCTCGGTCGCCATGCCGTCGAGCGCAAGCCGCAGCGCGTCCATCGCGATCTTGCCGCCGCGCTGCTGCATGTAATCGTCGAACGCCGCTGCGTCGCCGCTGCGCTTGATGTCGATGCCCGCCTGCAGGATGTCCATGCGGGCGCCGAGCTCGGTGCCGACCGTGACGAGCTGGGCGGCCTGCACCGGGTTGTCCTGCGTGAGCTCGCGCAGCTCCTTCAGCACGACGGGAATCTCGCTGCGCGACTTGCTGTAGCGCTCGAGCTGCGTATCGCGGCCCGTCATCAGATAGCCGCGTTGCGCCGTCTCGGCGTCGACGGCCAGGCGAAGGATGTGCTCGATGAGGTTCTGCGCGCGCTGAGTGTGCGAAACCCACCCGGCCGTCTCGCGGAGGTCGATGAAGCCCTGCTCGGCGATGTTGAGGGCGGCGACGTTGATGATCGCCGCCAGCACGAGCACGACGATGCCGAGCACCCAGAGACGCTGGCTTTTCATGGCGATCTTCTTGTCGAGAGCCTACGTGACTGGCCGGCCTTCCTCTGTAGGACGGATCCTACGACGCGATGGCGGTTTCCCCTACACGCTATCGAATCGCTGCCGATCGGTCTCAGTATAGGCAATCGCCGCGTGCCGAAACAACAATGCGGACTCCATCCACCGCGAATGGCTTCTTCTGCATTGCGTTCCGCCGCAGTCCTGGATCATCATTCGAAAACCTCTCCCGTCATGGTCCGCCGGTGCGCGTTCGAGCGAGACCCAACGCAGAGCGCGGATGCGGAGCGTGTGCTTCATGCGATCGAGAATTGCGTCGACGAGCGACTCCGGTCCGCCGCGCGAGCCCCGTGGCGCCGTGCCGCATTCCGGAGACGGCAGCGACGGTTCGCAGGCGCGACCGGTCCGCGTGTACCTGGTGGAGGACGCGCCGACCTTCCGCGATCGCCTCTCCGACTTCCTGGCCGAGCCGGGCGAAATCGAGATGTCCGGGTTCGCCGACACCGAATCCGGCGCGATGCGTGATCTTCACGACGATCCGCCGGACGCCGTCATCGTCGACCTCCACCTCAAGGAAGGGAGCGGCATCGGCGTCATCGAGTCGCTGCGCAAGCGCTGGCCAGAGCCTCCGCCGACGATCATCGTGCTGACCAACTACGCCTTCCCCGAGTTCGAGGCGGCGTGCCGCGACCGGGGTGCGGATCATTTCTTCGACAAGTCGAGCGAGTTCGGCGACGTGAAGGCGCTGCTGCGCTCGCTGTGGCGGGCCCGCGGCTAGCGCACGCGAAGTTCGCGGCCGGGCCGCGGAGGGCCCCGGCCATCGCCAATCGCGGATCTCGGGCATGTCCTCGCCGTGCTCCTCGATGTAGCGCGTGTGCCGCCGCAGCGCGTCCTGCATCGCCACCTTCACCGCCGCTGCCTCGCGGGTCGTCCGGCCTTGCGCCGGTCGATCACGTCGATGACGAGGTCGAAGCGGTCGAGGTCGTTCAGCACCGTCATGTCGAAGGGCGTGGTCGTCGTGCCTTCCTCCTTGTAGCCGCGGACGTGCAGGTTGTCGTGGTTCGTGCGCCGGTAGGTGAGGCGGTGGATGAGCCACGGATAGCCGTGGAACGCGAAGATGACCGGCCGGTCGCGCGTGAACAGCGCGTCGAACGCCGCGTCGGAGAGCCCGTTCGGATGCTCGGTGGCAGGCTGCAGCTTCATCAGGTCGACGACGTTCACGACGCGAACCCGGAGCTCGGGCAGGTGCTCGCGCAGCAGCGACACCGCCGCCAGCGTCTCCAGCGTCGGCACGTCGCCGCAGCAGGCCATCACGACGTCGGGGTCCGCGGGCGCGCCGGACGACGCCCAGTCCCAGACGCCGATGCCCGCCGTCGCAATGGCGGACCGCGGCGTCGACCGAAAGCCATTGCGGCGCCGGCTGCTTGCCCGCGACGATCACGTTGACGAGATGACGGCTGCGCAGGCAGGTATCGGTCACGTGCAGCAGCGTGTTCGCGTCCGGCGGCAGGTACACGCGGATCGATCTCGGCCTTCTTGTTGACGACGTGGTCGATGAAGCCCGGGTCCTGGTGCGAGAAGCCGTTGTGGTCCTGGCGCCATACGTGCGAGGACAGCAGGATGTTGAGCGAGGCGATCGGCCGCCGCCACGGGATCTCGCGCGACACCTTGAGCCACTTCGCGTGCTGGTTGAACATCGAGTCGATGATGTGGATGAACGCCTCGTAGCACGAGAAGAACCCGTGGCGGCCGGTGAGCAGATAGCCTTCGAGCCAGCCCTCGCACATGTGCTCCGACAGCACCTCCATCGCGCGCCCGTCGGGCGACGACGTGGTCGTCGTCACGCAGGATCTCGGCGACCGAGCAGCGGTCGGTGACGTCGAACACGCGCGTTCCAGCGGTTCGACGTCATCTCGTCCGGGCTGAAGACGCGGAAATTGCGGGCCCGCGCGTTGCTCTTCAGCACGTCGCGGATGAAGGCGCCCTGCACGCGCGTCGCCTCGGCGTCGACCGCCCCGGGGCGGGGAACGGCGACCGCATAGTCGCGGTAGTCGGGCAGCCGCAGGTCGACGAGCAGTTGCCCGCCGTTCGCCTGCGGGTTGGCGCCCATGCGCCGATCGCCCGTCGGCGCGAGCGCGGCGAGCTCGGGCCGCAGCCGCCCTTCGTCGTCGAAGAGCTCGCGCGGCCGGTAGCTCTTCATCCAGCGCTCGAGCAGCGCGACGTGCTCGGGATGCTCGTGCATCTCGCCGAGCGGCACCTGGTGCGCGCGAAACGTGCCTTCCACCTTCTTGCCGTCGACGCGCTTCGGCCCGGTCCAGCCTTTCGGCGTGACGAGCACGATCATCGGCCAGCGCGGACGCGCGCGAAATCCGCGGGCACGCGCGCTCGTGCTGGATCGCGCGGATGTCCGCCAGCACGCGATCGAGCGTCGCCGCCATCGTCCGGTGCATCGTCATCGGATCGTCGCCTTCGACGAAATAGGGCGCGTGCCCGACGCCGTCGAGGTACGCCTCGAGCTCGCGCGCGCGGGATGCGCGCCAGCACCGTCGGGCCCGCGATCTTGTAGCCGTTCAGGTGCAGGATCGGCAGCACCGCGCCGTCGCGCTCCGGATTCAGGAACTTGTTCGACTGCCAGCTCGCGGCGAGCGGCCCGGTCTCGGCTTCGCCGTCGCCGATCACGCAGGCGACGAGCAGGCCGGGATTGTCGAAGGCCGCGCCGTACGCATGCGCGAGCGAGTAGCCGAGCTCGCCGCCTTCGTGGATCGACCCGGGCGTTTCCGCCGCGACGTGGCTCGGCACGCCGCCGGGAAACGAGAACTGCCGGAACAGCCGGCGCATGCCGGCCTCGTCGCTGCGTCACGTCGGGATAGAGCTCGCTGTACGTGCCTTCGAGCTACGTGTTGGCGACCAGCGCCGGACCGCCGTGACCGGGACCGGTCACGAAGAGCACCGAGAGATCGTGCGCGACGATCGCGCGGTTCAGGTGCGCGTAGATGAAATTGAGCCCCGGCGTCGTCCCCCAGTGGCCGAGCAGGCGCGGCTTGATGTGCTCGAGCGTGAGCGGCACCTTGAGCAGCGGATTGTCGTAGAGGTAGATCTGGCCGACCGACAGGTAGTTGGCCGCGCGCCAGTAGGCGTCGATCTTCGCGAGCGCATCGGCGGTGAGCGGTGCTGCGCGCGGCCGGCGCGGCGATGCGGAACGGGACGCGGAGCGCGGTGCGAGAGGACGCTGCGGTGTCATCGGAGTCCTCGTCGTGCGGAGCCGGAAGGCAACGGTCGCCATCATGCCGCCTTCACTGCTGCGACGGGCGAGGGTTGTGCCATCCGTCGCTGTCGGCGGCGATCGCCTCGGCTTCCGGCGGTCCCCAGGTCCCGCCGCGGTAGACGTGCACGGGCGACGTGTCGGCGAGGACGGGATCGACGATGCGCCATGCGGCCTCGACCGCATCCTGGCGCGTGAAGAGCGTCGCGTCGCCGCGCAGCGCGTCGCCGAGCAGGCGTTCGTAGGCCTGCATCTCGTCGCCTTGCGTGTCGCAGACGAAGAGCTCGACGCTGGAGCCGACCATCGCCGGACCGGGCTTCTTGACGCGCGCGCCGAGCGCGATCGCCATGCGTTCGGGGCCGAGGCGAAAGCGCAGATAGTTCGCCGGCGGCACGGGCGCGCGGTCGAACACCGCCTGCGGCGGGCGGCGCAGCGCGACGCGGACTTCGGTCGCGGTCAAGGGAAGGCGCTTGCCGACGCGGATCTGGAACGGCACGCCCTGCCAGCGCCACGAGTCGATGGCGAGGCGCATCGCCGCGAACGTCTCGACCCGCGAGCGCGGATCGACGCCGGGCTCGCGCCGGTAGCCGGCGTATTGGCCGCGCACCAGCGATCGCCGCGTCAGCGGGCGAATCGCGCGCAGCACCTTGACCCGTTCGTCGCGCAGCGCCTGATGCCCGTTGCCGACCGGCGGCTCCATCGCGAGATTGGCGACGACCTGCAGCATGTGGTTCTGCACGACGTCGCGGATCGCGCCCACCTCCTCGTAGAACGCGCCGCGGCCCTCGACGCCGAATTTCTCGGCCATCGTGATCTGCACGCCGGAAACGAACGCGCGATTCCACAGCGGCTCGAGAAACGCATTCGCGAAGCGGAAATACATCAGGTTCTGGACCGCTTCCTTGCCGAGAAAATGGTCGATGCGGAATACGGAGGCCTCGTCGAACACCTCGTGGATGATGCGCGAGAGCGCCTGCGCCGACGCGAGATCGCGGCCGAACGGCTTTTCGACGACCAGCCGGCCGCGGGCGCACGGCGTCGTTCCGAGACCCTGCACGACGGTCGCGAACATGCCGGGCGGAATCGCGAGATAGCAGAGCGGGCAGCGCGCGCCGTCGAGCGTCGCGCACAGGCGATCGAACGTCGCCGGATCGCGGTAGTCGCCGCTCGACGAAGCGCAGCTGACGCGCGAGCGCCGCGAAGGCGCGCCGGTCGACGCCGCCGTGGCGCGCGAGACTCTCGCGAATCCGCGCGCGCAGCCGCTCGAGGCTCCATCCGCCGCGCGCAACGCCGATGACGGGCACGGACAGCTCGCCGCGCCGGGCGAGCGCCTGCAGCGCCGGATAGATCTTCCGCTGCATCAGGTCGCCGGTCGCGCCGAACAGGACCAGCGCATCGGCCCTCATGGTTGCCATGTTCATTCCGGCGCCTCGCGTCAGAGCATGGGACTAGCGCGCGTATCGGATGAGCGATCGCGCATGCGCTCAGTCACGATCGAAGGAAGGAACTCCGTGGCGGGCCGCGCGCGACCTCAGCGTTGCCGCAAGCTCCGATGCATTTCCGACGGCCATCGCGACGATGTCGATGAGCCGACGCCTCGGTTCCGCGCGAGCGTCGCGTCGATCAGGCCGCCCGATCGCGCAATTCGACGATGCCCGCGGTCTTCGCGCAATGGGCGCAGCAGTAGAACACGCCGTCGTCCTCGAGCCCGTGGCCGATGATCCGGCACCCGCAGTGCGCGCACGTCGGGGCGAGGATCAGGATCGCGCATTCGAAGCTGTCGAACGTGTGGAGCTTGCCGTTCCTTTCCGTGATCGTGAACGCCTTGTCGTAATCGTTGCCACACACTTCGCATCGGGGCATGGCTCGTCTCCTCCTCGTTGAATGCCACTCGATCGGTATGCATGTTCCATGCCGCAGTGCGGCGCATCGAGCATGGCGGGCGCGTGCACTCGGCGCAGCTCGGAGCGGCTCGGAGCACCGCAAGTCAAGACGCTCGCGCGCCACCGGATGCGCATGCGTCGCGACCGCGCCGGCGTCTTTTACAACGCGATCGGAAACAATTACCGGCGCGAGGCCGTCCTTGGCCGCGGTCGAGCCGGACATGCGGTCGTCCCGCCTCGCGGGATCACGTGGCTGCATTCAACCGGCACGGGTGTTGCATGTGATACGCTCGTCGGCCGGGTTTGCGGCACGGCTTGGCATGCCGCACCAATTTGCCCGGCGTGGAGGTCAACGATGATCCGAAAACTCAAATCCGGCGAATACCGCCTCTATTCGGTGAAGCGCGACGCGAAGACCGGGCGGCGCCGCAACCTGGGAACGTTCGAGACGCTGGCGGCCGCCAAGCAGCACGAGCGCGAAGTCCAGTATTTCAAGCATCATTAGCCGGCGTTGAATGCAATATGAAGGAGATCGATCAATGAAGCCTCAGCAGCAAACCCCGACGAATCGCGCGCCGCGCGGCGCGCAGGATCTCCCACCCGACTGGACGAGCGGTCTGGGGGACGATGTGTCCGCCCGGGAGACGGGGCGCGCCGCACCGGCGCCGTCCTCCGCGACGGCGAAGCTCCCGCCGCTGCCCTACGGCGAGGATGCGCTCGCCCCGGTCATCTCGGCGCGAACGATCAGCTTTCACTATGGCAAGCATCACAAGACCTACGTCGACACGCTGAACAAGCTGGTGGAAGGCACCGAATTCGCCGGCAAGCCGCTCGAGGCGATCGTCGCCGCGACCGCCGGCAAGCCGGACAAGGTGGCGATCTTCGACAACGCGGCGCAGGCATGGAACCATGCGTTCTACTGGCGTTGCCTGACGCCGCTGGGAGGCGGCGAACCGGGCGGCATGCTGGGCGAGCAGCTCGCCAGCGCCTTCGGCGGCTTCGACAAATTCAGGAAGGAATTCTCGGAAGCCGCGGTGTCGCAATTCGGCAGCGGGTGGGCGTGGCTCGTCGCCGAAGGCGGGCGGCTCAAGGTGGTCAAGACGAGCAACGCCGATGCGCCTTTTCTCGACGGCCAGGCGCCGCTCCTCGCGATCGATGTCTGGGAGCACGCGTACTACCTCGATTACCAGAACCGCCGCGTCGACCATGTGAACGCCGTCATCGACAAATTGATCGATTGGCAATTCGCGGTGGAGAACTTCGCCAAGGTCTAGCGTATCGATGTAGCCCGCGGGCTGCCGGCCCGGCATGGACGTGGCTGTCCCGCCGCCGCACGCGTTGCACTGACACTCGCGCACCCTCGGGTTCGCGGCCTCGTCGTGCGCATGTGTAGTATTTTCCATCCCGATGCAATTTGCGGGCGGCCGGGCGCGCCCCTTCCCTGGACAGGGAGCCGAATTGTCGAGGCGTGTCCGGGACTTATGCGCGGCGGCCAGCTGGCACGCGCGCTGCTAATGAATCCCTATCGCGGCGCGACCGCCGCGTCGGTGCGGAGGCAGGCAAGCATGCTGTACTACGCTGCGATGTACCTCGTCATCGCCGTTGTCGCGGCGATCTTCGGGTTCAGCGGCGTGGTGGCCGGAGCCGCCGGCATTGCGAAATTCCTGTTCTTCATCTTCCTGATGCTCTTCGCCTGCAGCCTTGTGTGGGGATTGGTGAGCAGGAATCTTTGAGGGTGAGACCATGACCAATGACGAATCCGGAAATGGCGGCAGGGCGCCGCGCCGTTCGAAGGATGAACTGGCACGGGATTTACGCGGCCTGGTGAGCGACGGCCAGGCGCTGCTTCGCTCGACGACCGATCTGTCGGGCGACGCGCTGCTACAGGCGCGCCAGGCAGTGCGCGAAAAGCTCGCGGGCGCGAAAGTGCGGGTGAGCGAGGTGTCGCGCGTTGCGGCGATCAGGGGCCGGCAGGCGGCAACGGCGACCGATACCTACGTGCACGAAAATCCATGGCCGGCGATCGGCATCGCGGCCGGGATCGGATTCCTCATCGGCGCACTGCTCGCGCGGCGCTGAGGGCGAGCATTTCGAGCGGCAGGGCCGAGCGCCCGTTCGCCGCTCACGCGCGCACGATGATTTCGACGGTCGGCGGCACGACGCCGATCGGCGCAGCCATCACCCGATCGCCCACGCGCTGGAATGCGACGCTGACGCACGCGCCGCCGACGGCGAGCTCGCGCAGCGACAGGTATTCCATTTCGCGCGGCAACTCGGGACGGTCGATGCGCAGCACGCCGGCGAGCCCGTCGATCGTGATGCCGAGGCAGGCCTGCAGCATCATGAACGCGGCGCCCGACGACCACGCCTGCGGCAGGCACGCGACGGGATAGCCGACCGGAGGCTCGCCGGTCCTTCGCACGAACCCGCAATAGAGCTCCGGCAGCCGCATGCTCGAAATGGATCGAGGCGTCGAACGACTCGCTGAGAAGCTTGGCGGCCGCGTTGCGATGGCCGTAGGCCGCGATGCCCGCGGCGCAGATCGCGGTGTCGTGGGGCCAGACCGAGCCGTTGTGATACGACATCGGATTGAAGCGCGCCTGGTCGCTGGCGAGCGTTCGCAGGCCCCAGCCGTTGTTGAACGCCGCGGAAAGGAGCTGCTCGACGACGCGGCTCGCCCGTTGCGGTGACGGCAGCCCGGTGTAGAGCAGGTGCCCGGGATTCGACGCGCGCACGCGGCACGGTTGCCCCGTGCCGTCGATCGCGATCGCGTAGAAGCCGAGGTCCGGCAGCCAGAACCGCTTTTCGACCGCGGCGCGCAGCGCCTTGGCGCGCCGCCGCAGGGCCTGGGCGCGATCGAGGTCGCCGCGGCGCTCCGCGAGCCAGGCCATCGCGCGCCGGGCGGCATAGACGTATCCCTGGACCTCGACCAGCGCGATCGGCGGCTTCGCCATCGTGCCGTCCTCGTGAAAGATCGAGTCCGTGCTGTCCTTCCACCCCTGATTGATGAGGCCGATGGCGTTCGCGCGGGCGTAGTCGACGAAGCCGTCGCCGTTCGAATCCGCCGCGCCGTCGATCCACGCCATTGCGGCATCGAGCGAGGGCCACAGCTGGTCGATGAACGCGAGGTCGCCGGTTCGCCTGGCATAGGCGCCGGCCAGCATGACGAACAGCGGCGTGGTGTCGACGCCGCCGTAGTAGCGCGCGAAAGGCACTTCGCGAATCGCGGCGAGCTCGCCCCGGCGCGTCTCGTGGAGGATCTTCCCCGGCGCCGCGTCGTCGAAGTCCGATGATTGCTTCGCCTGGCTCTCGGCCAGGAACTGGAGCACGCCGCGCGCAAGGGACGCATCGAGCCAGAGCAGCTCGAGTGCGGTGATGATGCCGTCGCGTCCGAACGGCGTGGAAAACCAGGGGATGCCCGCGTACGGATAGGGGCCGGTCGGCAGCTCGGTGGTGAGCAAGGCAAGGTCCGCGCGCGATTTCTGCAGCCACGTCTGGAACGGGCCTCGCGCGCAATGCAGCGCCGCGCCGCGCCTGCGCTTGCGCCGCATGGCCATTCGCGCCTGCGCGGCCGCTCGCCGGAAGCGCCTGGCGTCCGGTGTCTCGGCAGGCTCGATTCCGATCTCGAGATAGAGCCGGAGCTGCGCGCGGCGCGGCAACGCCAGCGTGAATTCGGCGGCGTCCGCGGCGAGGCGGTCGGCTCGCTGCGAGAAGGCGACGACGCATGCGCGCACCACGCCGTCCAGGCCTTCGTAGGCGAGGGTGACGACGTCGTCCCCGACGCGCGGGGCGAGCATCCGGCCCCGCGTCGCGCGGACGTGTCCGCGCACTTCGAAGATGTCGGCGAAATCGGTCGCGAAATCGAAGCGCAGCGGCGCCGGCACCTCCGTCTCGCCATAGTTGGTCAGCGTGATCCGCTCGTACAGGCGGCTCTCCCACAAAAGGCGCGTCCGCTCGAGATGGATCACGCCTTCGGGAGTCTTGCGGCCGCCGAGCTCGGGCAGCGGCCGATTGGTGACGTTGGCGCGAAAGAAGACGTTGTCCTCGCTCACGCCCGAGCTCAGCAGCGAGGGCGCCGTGCCGCCGACGCTCAGATGGAAGCGCGACAGCAGCCTCGTGTCGTCGTGGAACAGCCCGTCGTTGTCGCCGGTGATGTCTCCCAGCGCGTCGGCGACCAGGAATTCCTCGTTGTACTTAAGTGCGTAGCGCTCCATCGGGGTCCGTGGCGAGGCGGGCAAGCCGGGCGCCGGCGGCAGCCTGCGCGCCGGGCACGCGCCGGGCGGTCCGGGCGTAGAGGTCCAGATAATTCTTGGACATCGTCGTCACCGAAAAGCGCCGCTCGAATGTCGCACGAATCGCCGCGCGGTCGAGCGTGTCGAGCTGCCGGACGGCGGCTGCTGCCTCCTCGACCGAGCGGACGATGAAACCGGTGACGCCGTGCTCGACCACTTCGGGCACCGACCCCACGTTCCACGCGATCACCGGCGTGCCGCAGGCCATGGCTTCGATCATGACGAGCCCGAAAGGCTCGGGCCAGTCGATGGGAAAGATCAGCGCCGCTGCGCCTCCCAGGAGCTCGTTCTTGGCGGTGTCCCCGACCTCGCCCAGGTATTCGATGCCGGCGCCATCCAGCATGGGGCGGATGACGTCGCGATAGTAGGCGGCGTCCGCGGCGTCGACTTTCGCGGCGAGCTTGATCGGCGTCCTGGCGAGCTTCGCGACCTCGATCGCGCGATCGGGCCGCTTTTCCGGCGATATGCGTCCCAGGAAGGCGAGATATCCCCGATGCGCGGGCGAATAGTCGAACAGCTCCGGCGGGATGCCGTGCTGCACGGTCGCGAGCCAGTTCGCGTACGGAAGCGGCCGGCGCTGGTTGCCGGAAATCGACACCAGCGGGAATTGCGGCCAGCGCCGGTACACGTCCGGCAGGTCGGCCAGGTCGAGACGGCCGTGCAGCGTGGTCAGCGTGCGGCCGGCGAGGTGCTCGAACAGCGGAAAATGGATGATGTCGACGTGAAAGTGCAGGACGTCGAATTCGTCGGCCCGCTCCCGCACGTCGTACAGCATCGCGAGGTGGGCGGCGACGTCCGATTTGAGGGGTGACGGATCGAGCCGGATCGCCTGCTTGCGCACCGGCACCAGGCGCGCGGACGTGCGGGCGTCGGCGCTCGCGAACAGCGTGACGTCGTGGCCCAGCTCGACCAGCGAATCCGTCAGGTGCGCGACGACGCGTTCCGTGCCCCCATAGAGTCGTGGTGGCACGGCTTCGGCCAGGGGCGCGATCTGCGCGATCTTCAGTGGAAAGCGGGGAGCGTGAGACACGGGGATCCTCGGCGACGCAGGTTTCTCGTCATGTCAATTTACCGCGTGCCCCGCGGGATCCACTGTCGGCAGTGGGCCGATTCGTCTGTAGGGAGGCAAGAACGCGGCGGGACGCGAAAGCGCGCTGTCAGCGTCGGGCCGCGCATGCGTGGGGCCGGTATTCATTGCGACCTACAAGAAAATCGGCCGATGCCGATTGGTCCTCGGTGAACAAGCGCGGAAATTACGCGAACGGACGCTCCGGCGTTTCCGTCACTGGTTCTTTTCCACACTACCTTTTCGAATGGACTCCATCATGGATCGATCCCTCACGATTGGCGGCAACAACTCCCTCGGCGGAAGCAACCCGCAGGCGAATCCTGCAGCGGAAAAAATCGAAAGCGGCGCGCAGAGTGCGCACCAAGTCGTCGACAAGGTCGCCGACAAGGCGGCGACCCAAGTCGGGCGCGCCAGCGGCGCGGTGCATCAGGCGGTAGATAGCTGCGGCCGGTGCAGCGGCTTCCGCTGCCGAGTGGGCGTCGAGCATCCCCGAGCAGGCGAAGCAGGCGACGACCAAGCTCTCGGAATCGGCGTGCGCGTCGATCCGTGCGCGTCCGCTGACCACGGTCGCGGGTGCCGCAGTGATCGGCTATCTGCTGGGCCGGCTCGCGCGCTTCTGAAACCCACAACCGTTTTCGGAGATCGAAGATGTCTCGAGCAACAACCAAACGGCCCTCACGCACGCGCAGGGCGAAGACCGCCCTGGACGTCCTGAAGGCGGACCACGCCGAAGTCTCGAAACTGTTCAAGCAATTCGAGCGGTACCACAAGGCCGGCGACAGTCAGGGAATGCAGCAGGTGGCGCAGGCCGCCTGCAAAGCGCTCGCCATTCACGCCGAGATCGAAGAGGAGATCTTCTACCCGGCGCTGCGCGAAGCGGCCGATGCGGACGATGCCCTCGACGAAGCCGACGTGGAGCACAGTCATATCAAGGAGCTCGTCGGCCAGCTCGAATCCTCGCGGCCGGGGAATGGCTTGTTTGCGGCGCGGTTTACCGTGCTCTCCGAATACGTGAAGCACCACGTCAAGGAAGAGGAGGGCAAGATGTTTCGGAAGGCGCGGCGGGCGAGTTGCGATCTCGCCGCGCTCGGCGAGCAGCTTCTGGCACGAAAGGCCGAGCTGGGCGGCGGGGAGCCGGTGGACGTCAGCGCTGCTCGCGAGTCGAAGGTCGCTGGCGCGCGCCCGAAACGGGCAGCGCGCCGTCGCGCTGACGGCCCGCACTTGGAGTGAAATCGTCCCGAGGCGGCGCTGCGTCGTCTCGGGATTTTCTTGATTGCGACCAAAGGAGAATTCACCATGCGCTCGATTATCCTGTGGCTCCTCGGCGTGCCGATTTCCGTGATCATCCTGATCGCGCTGTTCTACCACTAGGCAGACTGCGTAGGCCGGCGGCACCGGGTAACTTCATTTCGTGAGCTGCCGCGGAAGGTTCGTGCGGCGCAATCTTGCATAGACCTCCTCAGGAGGTCGTCCGCCAGGGCCAACCAACTGCGCCATTGCACTTCGGCGGAAACGGGGCGACTACAAAAAAATCGGCCAGCGAGGAATCGCTGGCCGATGATATATCGAGCGAACCCGCTCAGGACACGTTGGGATTGTTGATGTCGATGCCGGCGCTCGTGCGCCGATCCCGCGCCGATTGGATATCGTCATCCCAATACGGCGTCGCGTGATAGTACGAATGCAGCTCCGTGGCCCATGTCGAGTCGGCCATCGCCGGCCAATGCTCCTTGTCGAAGCCCGGAGCGCCTTCCAGCGTCTCCTTGGTGACGTTGAGGATGAAGCACTTCTGGTCGGCGTCGAGCGTGAGCGAAGACCACGGAATCGCGAACAGCTTGCTGCCCATGCCGAGGAAGCCGCCGAACGACAGCACCGCATAGGCGATCCGTCCGGTGGTGACGTCGAGCATGATGGCTTCGATCTTGCCGAGGTCGTCGCCGGCGTCGTTGACCACCGTGTCGCCGATCAGCGTTGCGGCATCCATCACTTGCGGGCCGGGACCGTCGCCGTGGTGCTCGGCGCCGACGATCGTCGCGCCGCCGACGGCGCGCGGGGTTTCCGTGGAAGAAAGAGTGGTGCGTGTACCCATTTGAAATTCTCCTGAACTACTTGAGGTTTGCCTGGCAATGCCCCGATGTCAGCCCATGCGGTTGCCCGACGACGCTGGCGGGGAACCCTGCAGATTCGGCGCCGATGCGACCTTTAGTTGCATCGTCTTGCTTATTCTTCTTCACTGCGGCCCGAAACGCCACGCCATCATCGTTGACGCCGGAGAATCCGTTTATCAGTTGCACCTGATTCGCCGGTAGGGCAGGTCCTACGCCATCGGCGAACTGCGTAACGGTCGCAATTCGCCGATGGAGCGCGCGATTGCCGCGCGTCACAAGACGCCGAGGACGGCGAGCACGATGATGACGAGCAGCACCAATCCGAGCCCGCCGCTGGGGTAGTAACCCCAGCCGGAGCTGTACCCCCAAGTCGGCAGCGCGCCGATGAGCAGCAGCAGAACCAGGATGATCAGGATCAGGCGCATGGTTTCCTCCTTCTAGTTGATTGTTCCGCGGCGATTCGCACACACTCGCAACCGCCACGGGAACCGTTTGCAGGCGGATTTTCGGCAGCCTCGGCGAGCCGGCGCAATGAGCGAGTGCCTGATCGCCTTGTAGGGGATCGCCTCTCCGTCAAACGCAGGCGAAAAAATGAGCGGCGCGTGGGATCGCGCGGAGCAAACGTTTCTCGAGGCGGGGCGGTCAAATCGCCGAACCTGTTGAACGGTGCCGCCAAATGTCAGCCATGCCCCACAATCGGATGTAATCGCTCGCCAATGACCGAGTCGACGCAAGGACGCATCGATTGGGACGCGGGATCCGCGTCCGATCGCCCCGGCGCCGCCGTGCCGCCAGCCGCCGCGGCCGCCGGCCTCGTCTACGTCTCCGACGCCGTGCCGGGGATTCGACGGGTGCGCCGGGACGCCGGTTTCGTCTACGCGCTACCCGATGGACGGCCGGTGACGAGCGACGCGGAGTTGCGTCGCATCGCGAGCCTCGCGATTCCCCCCGCGTACGAGGACGTGTGGATCTGTGCGGATCCGCGCGGGCATATCCAGGCGACGGGGCGCGACGCGCGCGGGCGCAAGCAGTATCGCTACCACCCGCAGTGGCGCGCCTTTCGCGACGGGGAGAAGTTCGAGCGGATGCCCGCATTCGGCGAAGCGCTGCCGCGCCTGCGCCGCCGGCTTCGCCTCGACCTCGCGCTGCCCGGGTTGCCGCGCGAGAAGGTGGTGGCGGTCGTGGTGAGCCTGCTCGACGCGACGCGAATGCGCATCGGCAACATGGAATATGCGCGCGACAACGACAGCTATGGGCTGACGACGTTGCGCAACCGGCACGTGCGCTTTGTTCCGGACGGCAAGCTCGTGTTCCGGTTTCGCGGGAAGGGCGGCGCCGGCCACGAGATCGCCGTCGGCGACCGGCGCCTCGCGAGGCTCATCCGGCGATGCCATCAGCTGCCGGGGCAGCGCCTGTTCCAGTACATCGGCGACGACGGCCTCCTTCGACCGATCGATTCCGGCCACGTGAACCTGTATCTCAAGGAGGCGATGGGCGCCGATTTCACGGCCAAGGACTTCCGCACGTGGGGCGCGACGCTGCGCGCCGCTGCGATCATGCATGCGACGCCGCTGCCGGAGCCTCCGACCGAGCGCGCGATCACGGGCTGCATCGTCGACACCGTCAGGAAGGTCGCGGCGGAGCTGCGCAACACGCCGGCGGTATGCCGCAAGTCGTACATCAATCCGCTGGTATTCGACGCCTGGCGCAGCGGCGCGCTGCATCGGAGCATCGGCGAGAGAATCGTCGGCGCGCCGCGCAGGGCGGAACGGCTCGTGCTGGGGTTCCTGCGTCGGCAGGCGCGCCGCTCCCGTCGCGCCGCCAGCGTGTCGACGGGAGCGCCGCGCCCGTACTCCGGGCGGCAGGCTAGGCGAGCAGGAGCCGCCGCCTCGACTTCGCTATGAGGATTTTTTCTTGGGTACCTTCGCGCCGGACTTCCGCGCTTCGGAGAGTCCGATCGCGATCGCCTGCTTGCGGCTCGTCACCTTCTTGCCCGACGACCCGCTCCTCAGTGTTCCATGCTTGCGCTCGTGCATCACTTTCTCGACCTTGTCCTGCGCCTTCTTGCCGTATCGAGGCATGTTCCGCTCCTTTGCGTACTTGGCTTCGCCGCGCAGCGCTGCTGCGCTGAAAGCGTGCCTATCCTGGAAGAGAAATCCGCCGGGCACCATCGGCCAACGCTGATCGCTTCGTAATCGCGGTCTTACAGCGGACGCGCACGTCCCGTTCTCGCGGGGCAAAAAAATGGCGGATGCGTCGCATCCGCCGAATGGGAGGCCGGGGGAGGGAGGGCCCGCGGACTCAAGGCTGTCCCCGGGAGGGGACAGGTTATTGTCGGACCGTTGCTACTTCTGATACTTCGCCTTCGCGCTCGCGACGCAGCTATCCTTCGCCGCGCCGGCCAGGGAGTCGCACTTCTCGATGGCGACCTTGTAGTCGGCGTCCATCTTGTCTTCCCGCGCGTCCTGACGGGCGGCGGCGACCTTCTGGTTGGCCTTCGCGTCGGCCTTGGCCTTCACTTCCGCGGCCTTGGCTTCCTTGATGCAGACGTCCTTGTCGTTGCCCGTCTTCGCGTCGCAACGGGCCTTGGCGACGTCGTAGTCGGCCTCGGCTGCCGCGACGATCGCATCGGCGCGCGCCTTGTCGGTGTTCTTGTACTGGGCTTCGGCTTCGGCCTTCGCCTTCTTCTCGGCGGCCTTCGCTTCGGCGATGCAGACGTCCTTCGGATTGCCGGACATCGAGTCGCATCGGGCGCTCGCCGCCTTGTAATCCGCCTCCGCCCGGCTCTTGGCCGCGCTGTAGTCGTTGGACGTCATCGCGGCCCCAAACGCCAGCGTCGGGATTGCCAGGCCGACGGCGACGCCTTGAAGCACCCGGTTGAATGTCGGTTTGCTCATGACGGGCTCCTTTCGGGTCGTTGCGATCCGGTGCTGCGCTGGTCGCCCGAGGGGGGCGTCCACGTCGCGTACCGCTCTTCGAACGTGCTGATCTGGCGTTCGGCCTCGTCCTTGCCGATGCCGTACGCCTGCTGGATCTTGCCCGCGAGCTGATCGCGCTTGCCGGCGATGATGTCCAGCTGATCGTCGGTCAACTTGCCCCATTGCTCCTTCACCTTGCCCTTGAACTGCTTCCAGTTGCCTTCGACTTGATCCCAGTTCATATGATGGTTCTCCGAATATGCCCATGAGGCGGTTGCCTCAATGCGTGACCAACGTTGAGCACCGTGCGTGCCACCGGAGGAGTGCTGCCAAATCAATGAGTTGAGAAGCCGGGCTGCGCCCCCGGTTGCAGAAAATTCCGTTACGCCCGGCGAAATTTTCATCAATGGAGCCGCTGGCGGCGCATCCGCGATGGGGCGGGCCCCACACGAATCACTTTCTCGTGCAGCCGTGCGAAGCTGATCGGATGCGCCCACGGTCGACGCGGCGCGCGAGCTGCTCAGCGCTCGTTCGGAACGGTCAGGACCAGCGCGAAACCGGTGGGACCGCGGCTCACCGAAAAGCTTCCGCCGTGGAGCGCCGCCGCCTGCTGCAGCACGTTGGCCTCGTCCGTCTCCTTCGGCGACAGGCGCAACGGGAAATCGGGATTGTCGGGAAGGGCCACGATGCGAAGAGACGCGCTATCACCATCGCCGCTGAAGTGCAGCGTGATCTCTCCGGACCGTTTGCGCAGGGCCATCGCCTCCAACCCCCATTCCGCGGCGCGGAGGATCAGGAATGCCTTTTCGCGGCTTCGAACCGTGGAGTGCTTTTCCATCGTCGCCTTCACGGAGGGCCCGCCGAGATTCGAATAGGAATCCGCGAGCATGCCCAGCGCCGTCACGATGTCGTTCTCTTCCGGGCGAGACAGATTGAGCTCCGACTCGGCACGCAGATGTTCGTCGCGTGCATGTTCCATGGCGGCGATGAGGCTCCGCAAGCGGTCCGCTTCGGGCGAATCGGCCGGCGTCGTCGCATAGGCGAGTCGGGTTCGCAGCAGTGCGTCCTGCAACAGCGTCGCGACGTGCCCATCCATTGACACCGCCGGGCGCGGGATCTTGACGATGCTTGCCGAGTCGAGCGTCAGCTCGGGCGGGATGAACGACCTCAGCCGTCGCACGGCGAAGAAAAGCAGGACCACGATGAGGACGATCACCGAGGCCAGCAGATAGAGATCGCGCCGAACCGCTTCGATGCCCGCGACGACTCCCTGCCGGTCGCGTGATGCCACGGCGCGCTCGCGCGCTTCCAGCTGCGCGATGATCGCGCGTATGGCATCCGTGGCTTCCTTGCCGGGTCGTCCGGGGACGGCCTTCGGCATTCCGGTCGGGCGCGGCCCGTTTTTCCTCGATGGCGGCGGCGGCGAGGTCCGTGCGGGTGGCCACGAGCGGGACCAGCTTTTCGACGAGGGCGAGCCCGTCGGGATCGCCGCGCATGTTCTCGCGCAGGGCCGAGAGCCGGGGCGGGATGTCGCCGCGGGCACGCTCGTAGAGGTCGAGATCGGCGGCGTCACCGGTCAGGAGGAAGCCGCGCGCCGAGGTCTCGACGTCGATGATGGTGTTCTGCAGCGCCTTAAGCTCATGAATCGTCGCCGCCGACAGCGCACCGGACTCGTCGTGACGCTCGACCGCGTCGAGACGGTCGAGGCCCAGCCAGGCCGAGGCGACCGCAAATGCCATCACCAGCAGCAGCAACAGGTAGGTCGGCAGGGCGGGAAATGAAAGCGGTCTACGCATCACGCGCGTCGCAAGGTCGCTGTCGGCCCGAATGTCGGCGTCGCGCGAATCGCGGATTCAATTCGACAGGAAGCGCACGCGCAGGACTTTCCGGTCGTACTCGGCCTCGGTGTCCATCGTGATCTCCGCGCCTCCGGCGACGTAAACACGCCCGCCGCTGCGGCGACAGAGATTGCGCTCGTATTGGCAGGGGCCCATCTCAGGATGCCGCAGGCAGAGTTGCGCGACCTTGGGTACGAAGGCGATCGACGTCTGCGTGCGCACGCCGTCGGCTTCGGAGACGCAGACGTATTGCGTGCCGGGAGGAACGACGATCGGGGGCGCCGCGGCATTGGATTGCGTTGCGGGAGCCGCGGCCACCGCGGGCGGCGGCTCGGCGATCGGCTTGCGCACGACGGCGGAGCTGGCCGCGTCCTTCGGCGGCGTCAGCGGAACGGGTTGCGGGGCCGAGCATGCCGTGATCGCCACGACGACCAGTCCGAGCAGACGCCTCAGCGCGCCCGGCACTGCATCCCGTGCGAAGGCCCGGTTCCCGCTTGCCTTCGCCGAACGAACGTCAGGGCCCCGACCTGTCCGCGGATCTCGCCATCGTTGTGCGCGTTGTTGTGAGCGTTTGACCACAGGGTATCTGCATTGGACCAAGCGGGGACCATCAGTTCGCGCCGATATTGATGTAGGCCGCTTCCTACGCTGAAGATTGTCGCTGACATCGCCGTTCTTGGCACATCGCTTGCTCACTTTTTTGTGGCGCATGCGGGAGGCGACGCAAATGCAAGCGACGCACGCCGGCTGCGTTTCACCGATTGGAGGACCAAATGCTGAGAAACTCGAAAGAATGGTGTGGCGCTGCGATCCTGACGGCATTGGCGCTCGCGGCGTCGGGCTGCGATCAGCGGCACCCTGCGGAAACGGCCGGCCAGAAGATCGATCGCGCGACGACGAGCGCGGGACAGACGATGGACCGGGCCGGCAACGAAGCCGCGGAAAAGACCAAGGTCGCGGCGGCGGAGACGGCGAAGGTGCTCGACGATTCGGCGGTGACGGCGAAGGTAAAGGCGGCGCTGTTTGCCGAACCCGGATTGAAAACGCTGCAAGTCGAGGTCGAGACCCACGAGGGCGTCGTGACGCTGGCGGGAGCCGTCGACACGCCGATCCTCAAGCAGCGAGCCGTCGAGATCGCCGGCTCGATGAACGGCGTGCACCAGGTGGTCGACAAGCTGGTCGTGAAGTCCTGACACGCCTGGCGGCTGTCGATCGTTGGTGAAGCGCGATCGCCGCGACCGCGGAGCGTGCCCTCGGCTGTAATTCCTGCCACCGTGCGAAACAAATTGCACGGCTCGGGGCACGGCCGCGCATCGTGCGTTCGATCGCTTCCCCGTGCGAGATGGCGGCCAGCATGGCATCGCGGCAATGGCATGGCGCTTGCTGAATGCAGCGTGCCTGGTGGCCGAATGTGGCCGGGTTTGATGTCCGGAGCGCAATACTTCGCAACGAATGGAAAGGATAGGGCGATGATCTCCAAACTGATGCTGGTGCTGGTGGCACTGTCCGTCGCAACGATCCCGCTCTCGGGCTGCAATACGGTTCAGGGCGCGGGCAAGGACATCGAGAAGGGCGGGCAGAAGGTGCAGGAAGAGGCCAAGGAGCACAAGACGTACTGAGTCACCGGCCGTTAGCGAATTCGGCCGCCGGTCGCGCTCGCAGCGCGGCCGGCGGCCGCCCGTCGTCGGATTCGCGTGTGTAGCGGAGCAGGAGCCGATGCGCATCTCAGAAGTGATCTCGACGGCATTCGGATTGGCGCATGGACGGCGCCGCGCAGGTACGCTCGCGGCCGCTTTGCTGTCGGCGTGCGCGCTCGCCATCGCGGGGTGCGCGTCCATGCCGCCCGGCATGGATGCTCCGAAGACCGCATCCATCGCGCTCGCGAACCCGGAGACGACCGCACTCGGCAAGCAGGTCGAAGCGCGGGCCAAGGCGCATCCCGGCCTTTCCGGTTTCGAGCTCCTGACCGACGGTGCGGCGAGCTTCGCGCTCCACCTCGAGATCGCCGCGCGCGCGCAGCGGACGCTCGACGTGCAGTACTTCCTGATGCAGCAGGACGACACCGGGAAGCTGCTGCTCGAGGCGCTGCTGGAGGCCGCCGATCGCGGTGTGCGCGTGCGGCTGTCTGCTCGATGACGCGCAGGCCTTCGACAAGGGCTCCTCGATCCGGCCGCTCGCGGCGCACCCCAACATCGAGATCCGGATCTTCAATCCGTTCGTGGTCCGGCGCGAGCTCACGGTTTTCCGCTGGGCGGAATTCATCGTCGCCAACCAGCGGCTCAACTACCGGATGCACAACAAGCTCTTCATCGGCGACAACGCGATCGCGGTGACGGGCGGCCGCAACATCGGCGACGAGTACTTCCAGGCGAGCACGGTCGTCAACTTCGGCGACTTCGACCTCGTCGTCGCCGGCCCGACGGTGCGTTCCCTGTCCCACAGCTTCGACGTCTACTGGAACGACAAGCTCGCGATCCCGGTCGAGACGCTTCCGCTCGGCAAGCCGACGCAAGCCGATCTCGACGGCTGCCGCAAGATGCTCACCGCGCACAAGGAAAAGATGGCCACCTCGGATTACGTGCGCTCGCTTCCTGCCGGCGACGTCCTGGCGGACATCCTGTCCGGGAAGAAGCCGCTCGTCTGGGCCAAGGCGACGCTCGCCTACGATCCGCCCGACAAGGCGCAGGTCGAGCGCGACGGCGAGCCGGGGCGGCTCATGTGGCAGCGGGTCGCGCAGGCCGTCGAAAGCGCGCAGCGCGAGCTCATCATCGTCTCGCCCTATCTCGTCCCGGGCGAGTCGGAGATGGCGCTCATCCGGCGGTTGCGTGATCGCGGCGTGCGCGTCCGCATCCTGACCAATTCGCTTGCGTCGACCGACATGCCGATCGTCCATGCCGGCTACCTTCGGTATCGCATTCCGCTGCTGGAGGCCGGTTGCGAGCTCTACGAAGTCCGGACCGCGCCGGGCGAGCCGGAAGCCCACGGGCTCGTCAAGTCGGGCGGCTCCGGCCAGTTCGGCCTGCACGCGAAGGTCTTCGTCATCGACCGTCAGCGCGTGTTCGCGGGGTCGATGAATTTCGACCAGCGCTCGTTCGACATCAACACCGAGATCGGGCTCATCATCGACAGCCCGCAGATCGCCAGCGAGATCACGGCGCGCTTCGAGGCGATCGCGCAGCCGGCGAACAGCTACAAGCTCGTGCTCGACCGCGCCGCCGGGAGCGTTCCGACGGTCGAATGGATCACCGAAAAGAACGGCGCGACCGTCCGATTCAAGACGGAACCGGACGTCGACACCGGCAAGCTGGCGGTGATCGACATGCTTTCGCTGCTGCCGATCGAGCAGCTGCTCTGACGGCACGAGGCTGGTGAGATCGCGCCACGACACCGGCGTTTGGTAAAAAGTGCAGAGGCGGCAAGAAATCTTGCGCATTCGGCCAAGCTTTGCGGCGCGCGCGTCGTGCGCAAGCGTTCGCCTCGCCCCGCAAACGCGCCCGTGATCGACATCCGGGCGCGCTGCAATGCCCGGCACGAAAACTGCTGGAGATAGGGCGGCGAGGAGGCAATCATCGCGGCCGTGAATGCCGGCCGCACACCCCCTCGAACAACGTCAGGCGTGATCGGCCGACGCAGCGGCGATCACGCGTGCCCGTACAGGAGGCATCGATGAGAACGCCGGCAAGCATTGCAGGTCACCCGATTCACCCGATGCTGATCACGATTCCGATCGGCCTCTGGATCTTCTCGCTCGTGAGCGATGTGATCGTCCACGTTTCCGACGTGGAGGACGTCCAGGTGCTCTGGTTCACTCTCGCCTATTACACGATGGCGGGCGGCCTCGTGGGTGCGCTGCTGGCGGCGATCCCGGGGCTGATCGACCTCCTCTCCATGGAGCGACCGCCGATCCGCAAGCTTGCCGTGACGCACATGGCGATCAACCTCACCGTGGTCGCGCTGTATGCCGTCAACCTGTGGCTGCGCACCTCGCTGCCGCCCAGCGCGAACATCGGTTTCGGCCTGTCGATACTCGGCGTCGTGCTGCTCGGCATCTCGGGGTGGATCGGCGCCGAGATGGTGCACGTTCACCGCATCGGCGTCGCGGAGCCGGGCGAGACGATGGCCAAGACCGAGGTCGCGCGCGACGAGCACGGACGGCCGGGGTCGCGGCTCGGTTCGACGTAGCGGACGGGTCGCCCGACGCGGCCCGCAAGGAACGCAGCACCGGTCGCCGGCGCGTCCGCGCCGGCGCGAGCACGCCGGGCGCCTAGGCCGCGACCTTGATCGCGGACAGCGGCGTCTGCGGCCTTGCGGTGCGGAATTCCGCGAGCAGCGCCGCTTCCTTCGCCTTCGCTTCTCCGAGGAAGCGCTCCTTCACGTGGCCATAGCCGCGAATGTGCTCGGGGATCGAGGCGAGGTCCACGGCGAGCGCATGGTTGTGCGGCGCGAGCGAGCCCAGAATTTCGGTCAGCAGCGCCTCGTACTCGCCGGGAAGCGCTCGCTCGCGCCGGCGCTCGTCGGTCTTTCCGAACACGTCGAACGGGGTGCCGCGCAATCCCTTCAGCTTCGCGAGCAGCGTGAATCCCTTCATCATCCAGGGGCCGTACGTGCGCTTCTTCACGAAGCCCGTCGCCGCGTCGGGCTTCGCAACGAGCGGAGGCGCCAGGTGGAAGACGAGCTTGTAGTCTCCGTCGAACTGCTCCGCGACGCGCTTGCGGAAATCGGTCTCGGCGTACAAACGTCCGACCTCGTATTCGTCCTTCACCGCCAGCAGCTTGAAGTAGTAGCGGGCGACGGCCTCGGTCAGCGCCTGCGCGCCCGGAACGCGCGTCGATTCGGCGGCGCGGACGCGCTCGACGAAATCGGAATACCGCTTCGCGTACGCGGCGTCCTGGTACGCGGTCAGGAACACGACGCGCCGCGCGATCATTTCGTCGAGCGACTGCGACAGCCGCTGTGAGTCGGGCTTGACCGACGGAATCGCCAGCGCCGAGACCTTGGCGGGATCGATCGCCGCGAGCCGTCCCCAGGCGAAGCTCTTCTTGTTCGATTCGACCGCGGCGGCGTTGAGCTCGATCGCGCGCAGGATCGCCGCGCTTCCGACGGGCAGGAGGCCGCGCTGGAATGCGTAGCCCACCATGAAGAGATTGGTCGCGATCGAGTCGCCCATGAGTCCGGTGGCGAGCTTGGTCGCGTCGAGGAACTCCGCGTCGCCGGTGCCGACGGCGTCCTCGATCTCGCGCTCCATCGAGCCCAGCGGGAACGAGAGATCCGGATTGCGGGTGAATCCCGCCGGCATCACCAGCGCCGTGTTGACGAGCGCCTTGGTGACGCCTTTCGCCATCTTGGCGAGCTGCTCGTAGCCGACGCCGGTCAGGATGTCGCAGGCGAGGATGAGGTCGGCGTCGCCCGCGGCGATGCGAGTCGCATGCATCTCCTCCGGCGTGTTGGCGATGCGCACATGCGAGACGACCGCGCCGTTCTTCTGCGCGAGGCCCGTCATGTCGAGCACCGAGCAGCCCTTGCCCTCGAGGTGCGCCGCCATGCCGAGCAGCGCGCCGATGGTGACGACGCCGGTGCCGCCGATGCCGGTGACGACGATCCCGTACGGCTTCGGCGTGCTCGGCACGACCGGTTCGGGCAGCGCGGGGAAATCACCGCCCTCGGCCTTCTTCGGCTTGCGCAGGCCGCCACCCTCGACGGTGACGAAGCTCGGGCAAAAGCCGTTGACGCACGAATAGTCCTTGTTGCACGAGCTCTGGTCGATCGTCCGCTTGCGGCCGAACTCGGTCTCGACCGGCGCAACCGACACGCAATTCGACTTGACGCCGCAATCGCCGCAGCCTTCGCAGACGAGCTCGTTGATGAACACGCGCTTCGCCGGATCGGGGAACTTGCCGCGCTTCCTGCGGCGACGCTTTTCCGCGGCGCAGGTCTGGTCGTAGAGGAGCACCGTGCAGCCGGGCGTGTCGCGCAGTGTGCGCTGCACGCTGTCGAGGTCGTCGCGGTGATGGATTTCGATGCCGCTCGCGAAATAGTTCGGAGGATACTTGTCCGGTTCGTCGCTGACGACGACGATCTTCGACGCGCCCTCCGCGGCGACCTGCCGCGCGATGTCGCCGGCCGTGAGCGGTCCGTCGAACGGCTGCCCGCCGGTCATCGCGACGGCATCGTTGTAGAGGATCTTGTAGGTGATGTTCGCCTTGGCCGCGATCGCGGCGCGGATCGCGAGGCTGCCGCTGTGGTAATAGGTGCCGTCGCCCAGGTTCGCGAAGATGTGCTTCTCGCTCGTGAACGGCGCCTGGCCGATCCATGGCACGCCTTCGCCGCCCATGTGCGTGAACGTGCTGGTCTTGCGGTCCATCCAGATCGCCATCACGTGGCAGCCGATGCCCGCGGTCGCACGGCTTCCCTCGGGCACGTTGGTCGACGTGTTGTGCGGGCAGCCGGAGCAGAACCACGGTGTCCGCTCGAGCATGACCTTTGGCTTTGCCAGTGCGGCTTCCTTCGCGTTGATCCAGTCGACACGCGCCTTCAGCTGCTCGGACTGGCGCGGCAGGAGACCCAGCCGCTCGATCCGCTGCGCGATCACGCGCGCGATCATCGCGGGCGTGAGCTCGGAGAGCGCCGGCAGCAGCCAGTCGCCGTGCGGACGCACCCATTCACCCTTTTCGTCGAACTTGCCGACGACGCGCGGGCGGACGTCGTCGCGCCAGTTGTAGAGCTGCTCCTTCAGCTGGTACTCGACGACCTGCCGCTTTTCCTCGACGACGAGGATCTCGTCCAGGCCCTCGGCGAACTGGCGCACGCCCTCCGGCTCGAGCGGCCACGGCATCGCGATCTTGTAGACGCGAAGGCCGATGTCGGCGGCGTCCTGCTCGGTGATGCCGAGGTCGTCGAGCGCCTGCCGCACGTCGAGATAGCTCTTGCCGCTGGTGATGATGCCAAGGCGCGGCTTCGGCGAGTCGATGACGATCTTGTTCAACTTGTTGACGCGGCAGTAATGGAGCGCCGCGTAAACCTTGTAGTTCTGCATCCGTGCCTCGGTCGCGAGGAACGGATCCGGCCAGCGGATCGAGACGCCGTCGGAGGGCAGCGGAAAATCATCCGGGACGACGATCTTCGTGCGCTCGGGATCGATGTAGACCGATGCCGAGCTCTCGACCGTGTCGGCGACGCACTTGAAGCCGACCCACAGGCCCGAATAGCGCGACATCGCCCAGCCGTGCAGGCCGAGATCGAGGATTTCCTGCACGCTCGACGGATAGAGCACCGGCATCATCGCCGCCGAGAACATGTGGTCGGATTGGTGCGGCAGCGTCGACGACTTGGCACCGTGGTCGTCGCCGGCCAGCACCAGCACGCCGCCATGCTTCGACGTGCCCGCATGGTTGGCATGCTTCAAGACGTCGCCGCAGCGGTCGACGCCGGGACCCTTGCCGTACCACATCGCGAACACGCCGTCGTATTTCGCGCCGGGGTAGAGGTTGACCTGCTGCGAGCCCCAGATCGCGGTCGCGGCGAGGTCCTCGTTCAAGCCGGGCTGGAACTTGATGTGCGCGCGGTCGAGGAACTTCTGCGCCTTCCACAGCGACTGGTCGAGCGCGCCGAGCGGCGAGCCGCGGTAGCCGGAGACGAAACCGGCGGTGTTGAGGCCGGCCAGCGCGTCGCGCTGGCGTTGCAGGATGAGGAGGCGGACGAACGCCTGGGCGCCGGTCAGGTAGACGCGACCGGAATCGAGCGCGTACTTGTCGTCGATGTCGACGTCACGCAGCGCGGGAACGGCTGATGCCATGAGAAAATGCTCCGCAAAAATCGTGTCTTTGGGACGGGCGGTGTCCTGTAAGGTTCCGCCACGGGCGCCGGCCGATTGTGTCGCCCGTACGCTGATTGGCCGCGCATTCTACGCTTCACCGTATGTTGGGGCAATTTGTCCCCCGCAAAACGACCTCCGACGGACGAGATGGACAAGACCCTTCTGCCTTGTATTGAGATCCTGACCGGCAAGAATCCCGACGCCGCCGTCATCTGGCTGCACGGTCTTGGTGCCGACGGCAACGATTTCGTCCCGGTCGTGCCGGAGCTGCGCCTGCCGCCCGCGCTCGCCGTGCGCTTCGTCTTTCCGCACGCGCCGGTCCGGCCGGTGACGATCAACAACGGATTCCCGATGCGCGCCTGGTACGACGTCACCGCGGCCGACATCGCGAGCCGCGCCGACCTCGCTGGGGTCAGCGCGTCGCAGCGGGCGATCGAGGCGCTGATCGCGCACGAGACCTCACGCGGCATCGCGTCGCGCCGCATCGTGCTCGCCGGATTTTCGCAGGGCGGCGTGATCGCGCTGCACACCGGGCTGCGCCATCCGGCGCGCCTCGCCGGCATCGTCGCGCTGTCGACCTACCTCGTTGCCGCCGAGCGGCTGCCGGCCGAGGCCGCGGCCGCGAATCGGGACGTCCCGATCTTCATGGCGCACGGCGACGCCGATCCGATGATCCGTCCCGAATGGGGCGAATCGTCGCGGCACGCGCTCGAAGCGTCCGGCTATCGCGTCGAATGGCACACGTACCGGATGCAGCATGCCGTCGTGATGGAGGAAATCCAGGCGATCGGCGCGTTCATCGCGCGCGTGCTCGCGCCCGCCTGACCGCGCGAGCGGCAGGCGCAAGCCGCGGGCTCAAGTCTCGGAGGACGCCGGCCGCGCGGCGTCGCGCGGCTTCGGCCGGATCCCGCGACGCGAAAGCGCGTCGCGCAGCAGGAATTCGATCTGCGCGTTGACGCTGCGAAGCTCCGTCTGGGCGAGCCGCTCGAGCTCGACCCATACCGTCGGATCGAGGCGCAGCAGGAACGATTTCTTCTCCGCCATTGAGTGGACGCCAGGCCGACGCTCGTTGCGCCGGCGGCTTCAGGTCCGCCGGCGGAAATGGCTCATCAGCGCGGCGACCCACACGAGCATGCCGACCCCGAACGCGACGAGCAGGATCACGAAGAGCGTTCCGGGCAGGCGCGGCGGCTCGTAGGCGTTCGCCACCAGTATGGCGGCGTGGATCGCTGCGATGAACAGCGAGAGAAGCGAGCCGAGCGAGCACGCCCATCCGAACAGGTAGCCGAGCGTGTCCTCGCGGCGCTCCGGCGCGAGCCAGTAGTCGCGGTCGGGAAGGTTGATCGCGGCGGGAAACGCGCGCGGAAGGAGGCCGACCATCGCAACCACGAACAGCGGGATGCCGAGGGCGAAGGCGAGGATGAACACCTGGTAGCCGTCGCGCGACATGTACCCGTTGGCGAGGCCGTTGGCGCCGAAATGCGACGCCACGCGCTCCGGCAGCGACGGGGTCGTCGTCAGGAGGTAGATGAAAACGCCCACCAGGGTGATGGGAAAGAGCAGGGAGACGACTCGGCGCATGTCGGCCTCGAATAGGGGGAAGAAAATGCGAGCGGAGCGCCTTGCCGATGCCGTCCGCGCGTGAGCGCGGCGGGAGCCGTCAACGCGGCCCGCTCGCGGGGGAAAGCGGTCAGCGGCGGGCGATCGCGCCGCCGAGAATGCCGAGCACGAGGCCGGCGGCGAGGCCCACCGACGCGAATCCGGCGGCGACGCCGACCGCCGTGCCGATCACGGTGCCCAGGGCGATCCACAGCCCGCCCGCATTGCGTGCTAATGCCAGCATCGAGATTCCTCCTCAGCAAGGACTTCGAAGGTCATTGATACAGGGATCCGGTGTTCACCACCGGCTGCACGTCGGACTCGGCGCACAGCACGACCATCAGATTGCCGACCATGGTCGCCTTGCGCTCGTCGTCGAGCTCGACCACCTTCTTCGCGGACAGCTCCGAAAGCGCCATGTCGACCATCGACACGGCGCCGGTGACGATCTTCGTGCGCGCGGCGATGATCGCCTCCGCCTGCTGGCGGCGCAGCATCACCTGCGCGATCTCCGGCGCGTAGGCGAGATGCGTGAGCCGCGCCTCGTCGACGATGACGCCGGCCTTGTCGAAACGCGCCTGCCAGCTCGCGCGAGAGCGCCTTGGCAACGACGTCGGCGCTCGCCAGCAGCGTCGGCTGGCGCTCGGCCTCGGGATGCGTATCGTCTTCGTCATAGGCGAACGACGACGCGAGGTGGCGCACGGCGGCTTCTGCCTGCAGCTTCACGTAGTGCTCGTAGTCGTCGACGTCGAAGTTCGCCTTGGCCGTGTCGTCGACGCGCCAGACGACGACGGCGGCGATCTCGATCGGATTGCCGCGCCGGTCGTTCACCTTGAGTCGCTCGCCATTGAGATTGCGCGCGCGAAGGGAGATCTTCCTTCGCGTGTAGAACGGATTCATCCCGCGCAGCCCCGGAGTGCGCGTCGTCCCCTTGTATGCGCCGAAGAGCTGCACGATCGCCGCTTCGTTGGGCTGCAGCGTGTAGAGCCCCGCCAGCACCAACGCGGCCGCGACGAAGATGACCCCGCCCCAGACGAACGGAAGGATCGACGGCGGATGCTGCGCGAGCGCGCCGCTGATGCCTCCGTAGATCACGTAGAGGGCGAGCGCCAGCAGCGCGATTCCCACCGTCAGCCAGGCGAACCCGTTGAACGTCACGACGGACCGTTCCTGATGCATGTTCTGGCCGCCGAGTCCCGTAGTGCTTCCCATGATCGACCTCCCGTTGGCCCGAAGCGCCGTGCCGCGCTGCCGAGGCAATAGCGAAATGATATCATAGAAATATCACACGCGGTCAAGCGCCGCCTGTCGGGCGGGTACGGCAAGGCGGAAGGAGGCGTTGGGCCGTCGAGCCCGAAGGCAAGTCGGCCTATGCGGACAAACCACGCAGCATCGGGCAAGCCACAAGACTTGCCCGGCTCATTCGCCCAGTGTTGTTTTTTTGTGCCCTGCACCATCCGCGCAGCAGTCGCGGGGAGAACTGTCCCATCCTGAGAACGGGTTTTCCTATACATTGCGTGCCGGAGCGGTATCCGCGCGTCGCGACCGGCAGGGCGCGGGCGTCCAGCGAAGCGATATCCAACTTTCGCGCTGTAGCGGTGTATTTGTGTTCACCACAATCTCTTTGTCGAATCCGTCCCGTACCAATCCAGGCAATCCTTCCCTTCCGTTCGTTTGGCATTCCAGCTTCAAGAGAGAAAATGAGTTTCAGAACCTTTCACCCAACGCTCCAGGACGACGTTGTGCTCGATGGCCTCGCGCAGCGCGTCGCTGCCGACGCCAGTCATTTCTTCTCCAAGGAGCGCCTCGAGTGCGCGGCCGTGCGCGACGAGCGCGAGCACCTCGCCCGCGAATTGCACGACGGGGTCCTCCAATCGCTGACCGGGGCCGCGCTTCAGCTCAACGCGCTCGCCGACGTGGTCGAATCCGATCCGAAGGCGGCCAGCGTGCGCCTGCGCGAGATCGAGGCGCTCATCACCGATCAGCAGCGCGAGTTGCGCATGTGGATCGAAAGCCGCCTGCTGGCAGCGCCGGTGGCGATGGCCTCGGCCGCGGAAATCGCCATTGCGCTCGAAAAGCTTTGTCGGCGCGCCGAATGGCAATGGGGAATCTGCGTGGAGCTGAAAGTCGACGAGAGCGTGTCGGTACCGCGCGCTCTTGGAGATGCCATCTTCCGCCTCTTCCAGGAAGGGCTCAGCAACATCGGACGACATGCGCGCGCGCGCACTGCGCGACTGCATCTGCGCAGCCACGCTCGACCGTGCCTGCCTCACGGTCTCCGATGATGGCGCCGGCTTTCCGTTCCAGGGATGCTACGACCTCGCCGCCATGGATGCGCGAAACGTCGGACGGCGTCACTGGCAAGCGCGTCGCGTCGCTGGGCGGCGAGCTCGAGCTGACGTCGGAACCGTTCGGCTCGCGGCTTGACATCAGCCTGCCGCTCAAGCGGCTCGCCTGGCCGCGCCCGATCGCTCGCTCGGCTGCCGCGTGACGGCGCTGGCGGTTCGGGGATCGGCATTGCCGATCCGCCTCGTGCTGGCCGATGATCATCCGATCGTCCTCGACGGCCTCGCGCGACTCTTCGCATCCGAAGGTGACTTCGTCGTGGCCGCGCGTGCCGGCAACGGCAACGATGCGCTCGCCGCGGTGCGGCTGCACCAGCCCGACGTCCTCGTGCTCGACCTGCGCATGCCCGGCATGGACGGCGTCGCCGTCCTGCGCGCATTGCGCGCAGAAGGGCTATCCACGCGCGTGGTCGTTCTGACGGCCGCCAGGGAAAGCGAAGTTTTCGAGGCGGTCGAGATGGGCGTGGAAGGCGTCGTCCTCAAGGACATGGCCACCGCGTTGCTCGTGCGCGCGGTGCGCGAGGTGCACGCGGGCGGCAGGTGGATCGAGAAGGGCACCGCCACACGCGCGCTTGGCACCTTCCTGAATCGCAAGTCGACCGAGAGCGACATTGAAAAGATCCTGACGCCGCGCGAGCTCGAGGTTGCGCGACTCACGGCCGAGGGACATTCCAACAAGGTCGTCGCGGACAAGCTCTCGATCACCGAAGGCACGGCCAAGCTGCACCTGCACCACGTCTACGAAAAACTGGGCGTAGACGGGCGCATGGCGCTCGTGCGGTATCTCCAAGTCCGCGGGTTGCTGTAAGCGGGGACGGGCCGCCCACCCGTCGGGTACCCGCGCCCGGTCTTCTTCTGGTCCTTAGCTCGTACCCGCTCCCATCGCTCAAGCAATAGGTGCACTCGCAGCTACCGATCGCCAATCTGGCCTACATCTTCCCCTATCTCCGAGCTTCGCTAAGAGAAAAGGCCACCCCGGTCGCCCGGGGTGGCCTGGTGTTGCCTAGCCTACGCCTTGGATCCGACCCGACTTACGGGCAGATCAACGCCGTCTTGTTGTTGATGGCGTCGAACGCGTCCTTGGCGAGAACTTGCTTGGCCTTGACCTGGCCGTACCAGTTTGCACCGTTGTCGGCAGCTGGATCCGCGTACGAGAGGTTCTGGTCGGAGAGCATGTACGCTACCGTGCGGCACGCGGCAGGGGGAGGATTCCCGAACACGCCGCTCGCATCCTCACCGCAAGACCCGCTCAATCCGCCGTCGGACGCCGGACAGATGTTCTTGAGGTTGATATTGATGCCTCCAATTGCGGGTTGGCTCCCCCCAAGACCCGTATAGGCGCCGATCTTATTGCCGCCAAGGGCCGGATCACTGAAGTACACATCCAGCGCCGTCGCCAGCATCTGCGCCCTCAACATCAGGTTGCAGGTGTTATCGGAGCTGGTGCACTTGGCGGCGCCGATGATCCCCGAAACGTACGACGCGAGCCCCGTCGATGGCGCGTTCGTGAACGGATGGAACTGCCGCAGCCACGTCCCGAGGTTCCCCTGGTTCGCCGAGCTGATGATGCCCTGCCCATTCGGGTTCTTCCAGAAGCCCATCGTCAGCGCGCCGGTGTTGGTATTGCAGACCTCCACCGTTTGGCTTGCCGACTGCCCAGTCTCCGCGATCGTCGCGGTGTTGTCGGCCTTAGTGCACTGCCCTGCCGTTGCCGTGACGGTGCGTGTGTACGTAAACGTCCCCTTGGCATACGGCGTCGAGTCGGTGGCGGTCACGGTTCCCAAATTCTCCTCCGTACGTGTCGGTGACATGGATCGTCTTGTTCACCGTCGTCGTCGGATCGCCAAATGCCCCCGACTTCGAGCCAGAGGCCGACCCATTCAGCGTGTAGTACGTGGCTTTGTCCCACGTCGCTGTCGCCGTGTTAGTGAACGCTGCCGGACTCGGCGCCGCCGAGTACGTGCAAGTGTAGTACTTATCCACTGAACTACTCGCTGGCACGCTGAAGCTCGTGCCGCCACCGTTGATGGTGCACGTGCCTCCGTTGTCAATCGCGTCGCTAAGCGGGTTGACCGTGATGGCCTCCCAGTCATTCGGGTTGGACACCGTAATCTTCCCGGTTACCTGCCAGGCGCTATCGGTGAACCCAGTTTCGCTGGCGACCACCGTATAAGTGAACGTGTAGCTGCCGCTAGAGTTCTCGACGAGCGTCTTGTCGGCCGCCTTAGTGATGCTCCAGTTGTAAGTCCGCGTAAACCTCGGCGTCGCTGTCTTGCTCACCGTCAGGTTCTTGCCCACGCAGACTTGCACCGTCACTTTGTTGCTATCGCCCGTAGTGCCGTTGGTGTCGGTCTTGAACGTCGCGGTGTTGTCGTAGGAGGTGCAAGTGCCCGCGACACCTGACTGCGTCACCGGATACGTGAAGGTCTTCGGACTCGGGTCGCTGCATTTCACCGTGCCCAGGGTTCCGCCCAAGGTGTCGGTGACGGTCACGCTTCCGTCAATGCAGGTAGCGCCGGCGAAGTCATAGGGCAAATCAAATGTTGCGACTGCGTCGTTGTTCCCGTCCTTCGCCGTCACGGAATTGGTCCCAGTGGAGGGGGCCGAGGCGAACGTGCAGTTGTAATGCAACGTCGTGCTCCCATGAGCGGGTACGCTCACGCCGGTTGCGGACGGGGTGATCGTGCAGCTTCCGCCATTGCCGGGGTCATCCGAAACCGTGAGGCCCGAGACAGGGACCGACAAAGTGCTGGCGAGAGTGATGTCACCCGACACCGTCCATGCGCTGCTGGCGTGCGTCACGCTGACCGTGTAGTTGAACGTCGCCGTTCCGCCATCTGCAATATTGACCGTGGTCTTGTCGACGTCCTTCGAAATTCCCCACGTGTAGTTGACGGTAGGGATCGCGGTCTTGCTCACCGTCAAGCCCTCATCCGCGCTGAGATCGTTATTGCCGAAATAGACGGTGACGGTCTTGTTGTCCGAGAGGGGGTTCACCGTAGCGACCCAGACGCCGTTCACGTCCGCCGATGTGTAATCGGTAAACGGGCTGTTGGCGGGGTTCGGCGCCGTTTGTACCCAGCCGCTCTGCTGGGTCTCGGTGAAGGTTACCGTCGGGTAATTACCATTGGTGTCCGGAACCACGGTCCAGGTCACGCACCCGAAGCTGCCAGTCCCCTCAGCACCGGTAAGTTGGCTGTCGGCCGTCGCGCCGTTCAAGCCCACCACGCCGGTCGCGTTGATTTCCCAGCCGCTGAGCAGTAGCTCGCCGTTGTTTAGGGAACCATCGCCATCCACGTCGTGGAACTTGCAGGCAGCGACGTAAGCCGCGTGAGCCAACTTCACCTTGAAGTTGTCGGTCTTGCTTTGTGAGTCGCAGAATCCGAAGTCGCCAGCGCCTGGGCCGTCGAAAGCGATCTCCGCAGCTCGTCTGTGCAGCTATCGTAACTGGCGACCGGCGTGAGCCACGCCTTGTATTCACCGCCCGGATTGGGCGTATCCTTATACGCATCGACGAAGCCGTCGAAGCAAGCATCAGTCTCAGAGTTGCACCGGCGTGTTTCCGTTGCGAAGTTGGGCGTGCCGTTAGCATGCTCGCATCCTCCAGCGGTGATCACGTCGATGATCCTTCCATCTTCGTACCGTCACCTCTCGACACGCGATAGAGTCCAACGACAGCAGCATTTTCCCCGAGGGATCCGTCACCTGAAAATAATAGGCGACATAGCTGCCATCGTCGGGGATCCGTGGCTAAGGCCCGGGTCATTGCTGTGTTCTGAGGCCCGCCTGTCAGATAAACATCTTTCTTGGCAGTCATAGATATTTCCATTGACCGTCGTTCCGTCGAAAATCGTCGTGTAGATCGCACCGTTTACCGGTTCGCTGCCTCGGTCACATTGACCAGAGCCACAGCACCCAGACAATCCCGATGCACCACGTCGAAAGGATCAGTTTGATCCTGCTATGCGTTCGATTCATGAACTATCTCCCTGGGTTGAATGGGGATTGACCTCGTCTTGATCGGACTTTGCCGCTCGCCTGCTGTGATTGACATTGCAACGAAACATCCGTTGCTTGAGACGATGCGGCATCGATCGCGAGCCGAACAAGTGGATCGGGGTCCTACACCATTGCGCAAATTCGCGTGCTCCGAGTATGGGCAACCGTGAGCAATGGATGAATCGATCGGGAGATATGCCTACTTCTATATCGTTCGGTATATGGACCGGAAGGTGATATCGGGGGGTGCGACTGGCGGCTACATCACGGACGCACGATGTGTTCGCGCTCGAGGGCATAACGACGCCGATGCGCACCCACGACGAATCGTGAACGGCTGGATGCTGCTCAGGAAGCCGGATGCAGTGTCCGGCTACACGATTCAGCGAAGCCTGACGAGCTGCTTGCCGAAGTTCTCGCCCTTGAGGAGCGCGATCAGACCCTTCGGGGCGTTCTCGAGCCCGTCGACGACGGACTCGCGGTACTTGAGCTTGCCGTCGGCGAAGAGGGCGCCGAGTCCCTTGATCGCCTCGCCGTAGCGGCTTGCCCAGTCGAACACGATCATGCCCTGCATGCGGATGCGATTGACCAGCACCGAGCGCATCATCTTGTAGCCGTAAGGCTCGGTCGCGTTGTACTCGGCGATCAGTCCGCAGACGACGACGCGCGAATGCAGGTTCATCACGCGGAGCAACGTGTCGAGAATCTCGCCGCCGACGTTGTCGAAGAAGACGTCGACGCCGCTCGGACAGTTCGCGCGGAGCGCGTCGAGGAGGCCGCCGGCCTTGTAATCGATGCACGCGTCGAAGCCGAGCTCGCGCACCACGTAATCGCACTTCGCGGGTCCGCCGGCGATGCCCACGACGCGACAGCCGTGAACTTTCCCGAGCTGGCCGACCACGCTGCCGACCGCGCCCGATGCGGCGGACACGACCAGTGTTTCGCCTGCCTTGGGTTGGCCGATCTCGGACAGTCCGAACCATGCGGTGATGCCCGGCATCCCGAGCACGCCGAGATAGCACGACGCCGGTGCGCGGGACACGTCTAGCTTGCGCAGCGTCGCTGCCTTGGCGACGCCGTGGCTTTGCCAGCCGAGGTCCGTCAGCACCGTGTCGCCCGGTGCGAGCGAGGCATCGCGCGACTCCACGACTTCGGCGACCGTCTGACCGACCATCACCTCGCCGATCTGCGCGGGCGGCACGTAGGACTTCGCCTCGCTCATCCGGCCGCGCATGTACGGATCGAGCGAGAGCCAGCGGTTGCGCAGCAGCACTTCGCCTTCCTGCGGCACCGGCATCGGCGTCTCGACGATGCGGAAATTGTCCTCGGTGACCCAGCCCTTGGGGCGGCTTGCGAGCAGCACCTGTTTGTTCATCGCGGCCATGTCGACGTCTCGCGGCGGGAAGGAGTTTTCGACGCTACGCGGTCGATGGCGCACGGTCAAGGAACTCGCCGATGGCCCTGCGGACTTCGTCGGGAGCGTCGATGTAGGAAAAATGCCCGCTATCGCGCACGACCACGAGACGGGCGCCGGAAATGGCGCCGGCAATGTGGGTGGCGCATTCGATGGGGACGAAGTCGTAGTCTCCGTGGATGATCAGCGTCGGCATGCGCAGCCGTCCGAGCGCCGGAATGATCGTGAATCCTTCCGACCAGTAGAGTCCTTCCATCAGCCGATCCTCGATGGCCCGCCCCTGGAGAATGTCCTGTTTCGTCGATCGCAGGTTCAGGCGCTCGAGGTGCCCGCGCCGCTTGAACGTCGTGCTGTAGTCGATTCGATAATATTCGGCGACCGTATCCGGATCGCCCTCCTGAAACGCGGAGCTGGATGCCAGGGCATTCAGCACCCCCTCGTGCGGAGCTCGCCGCCTGAGTCGCTCCTGCCGCATCCGCAGGTAATCGTCGTGAGAAGCGGGCGCGGTGTTCATCAGCATCAGGTGCGACACCCGTTCCGGACGGTGCAGCGCATATTGCATCGCGACGTGGCCGCCCCACGAGTGCCCCAGGATTGCAAGCCGATCCAATCCCAGGTGCCTGCGCAGGCCGTCCAGGTCCTCGACGTATCGCTCGATACTGATGTCATCGAGCTTGAAATGGCCGCGCGACTTGCCCCGCCCCCTTTGGTCGTAATAGATCAGCCGGTAGCCATCGGCCAGCCGATCCATGTCGGGCAGCAAGTAGGTGTGATCGAAATCCGGACCGCCGTGGATCACGACGATCGGGCGTCCGTCGCCGATCTCCCGGCAAAACAGCTCGGCGTCGTCGACCTGGACGTACGCTTCGCTGGGAAGGAGTTGCCGCGACGGGAAGCGAGCGGGCATGGCAGGGAGTCTCCGGATGACCGGCGCACCTCGACATGATAACGAACGGCTCCGACACCAACTTGCGGCATCCGGAATCAGGGAAGGGCGGGCTGAAAGCGATGTTCCTTCCGGTGGAAATCCGTTCGAACGGTGGCTAGAATCGCGCATGGCTCGCTGGCCCCTGTTTGTTCCCCTGTTCGCGGTAGTCGTGCTGGTCGGCGCGATCACGATGAGTGTCGGGCCGATCGTCGTGACGCTGTGCGCCGTCGCGCTGATCGGCACCGTCTTCGCCGCAGTCCATCACGCTGAGGTGGTCGCGCACCGCGTCGGCGAGCCGCTGGGAACGCTAGTGCTCGCTGTAGCGGTCACGGTGATCGAGGCGTCGCTCATCCTGGCGCTGATGTTCGCCGACGCGGAGAAGGGAAGCGTCATCGCGCGCGACACGATCTACGCGGCAGTGATGATCATCTGCAACGGCGTCGTCGGCGTCTGCGTGCTGGCGGGGAGTCTCGCGCATCGCGAGCAGACGTTTCGCGTGGAAGGGGCGGGGGCGGCGCTGTCGGCGCTGATTGCGCTGTCGGTGCTGTCGCTCGTGCTGCCCGACTTCACGGTCACGACCGGCGTCGGCACCTACAGCGCTGCGCAGCTCGTGTTTGCCGCCGTGGCGTCGCTCCTGCTGTGGGCGGTCTTTGTATTTATCCAGACCGTCCGTCACCGCGACTATTTTCTGCCTGTGCACGACGCGGCGGACCATACGGTGCACGCCGAGCCGCCGTCGAACGCCGCCGCCTGGGCGAGCTTCGGATTGCTGCTGGTGTCGCTGGTCGCCGTAGTGGGCCTCGCGAAGGTTCTGTCCGTGCCGATCGAGAACGGACTGGCATCCGCCGGCGCGCCGCAGGCCGTGGTCGGGATCGTGATCGCCATGCTCGTGCTGATGCCGGAGACGTTTGCGGCAGTGCGGGCCGCGCGCGCGAACCGGCTGCAGACCAGCATGAACTTGGCGCTCGGCTCGGCGCTCGCGAGCATCGGCCTCACGATCCCGGTCGTCGCTGTCGCCGCGCTCGCGTTCCACCTTCCACTGGTCCTCGGCCTTGCGCCGAAGGACATCGTGATGCTTGCGCTGACGCTGCTGGTGAGCGCCGTCACGCTGGGCACCGGGCGCACGCACGTGATGCAGGGTGCGGTGCAGCTCGTCATCTTCGCCGCGTACCTGTTTCTCGCGTTGGTGCCCTGAGCGAGGCAAGCGGCGGGACCGCGATCGCCGGCTATCCGTAAGGCATCAGGTTCGATACGCGGCTGAGATCGGCGACGCGCTTGCGCAGGCGATCGCACATCCCGGACCAGCTTCCGCGTCATCGACCGCGCGGACGGGCCGATGCAGCCAAAAAGCGGGCCCGAAGGCCCGCGAAAAGGGAGCCACCAAAAAAGCGAATCAACCGATGGTCACCGGAATGAAGATTCGCGCCTCGTCGCGCTGAATCAGGAGCGCGACGGTCTTGCCCGCCTTGCCGATGAGCTCCTTCAGGTGCTCAGGGCTCTTCACTTGCGTGTTGTTGACGGCGACGATCACATCGCCGGGGCGCACGCCTGCCTTCGCGGCGGCGCCGGCGACGTTCTCGACGACGACGCCCGTGACGCCGTCGGCCGACTTGCGCTCCTCGGGGGAGAGCGAGCGCACCGCGACGCCCAGCTTGCCCTGGCTCGCGACGTCCGTGGCGTCGGCGACGACGGCATCGGAGATCTCGCCGATCTTCGCCGAGACGTTCTGCGCCTTGCCGGCGCGCCAGATCTCGAGCGCGACGGTCGAGCCGGGCTTCACCTTCGCGACCATCGGCGGAAGGTCGGCCGACCGGCTGATCGGCTTGCCGTCGAACTTGAGGATCACGTCACCGGCCTCGATGCCGGCTTTGGCCGCGGGGCCGTCCTTCACGACGGAGCCGACCAGCGCGCCGCCCGGCTTGGGCAGCCCGAAGGTCTCGGCCAGCGATTGATTCACTTCCTGGATCGACACGCCGAGCCGGCCGTGGCTCACTTTGCCATTGCGGGCGATCTGGTCCTTCACGTCCATTGCCACGTCGATCGGTATCGCGAACGCGAGTCCCTGGAATCCTCCGCTGCGGCTGAAGATCTGCGAGTTGATGCCGATGACTTCACCCTTGAGGTTGAACAGCGGCCCGCCCGAGTTGCCCGGATTCACCGCCGCGTCGGTCTGGATGAACGGCACGGCCGCGTCGCCCGGAAGCGAACGGCCTTTCGCGCTGACGATGCCCGCGGTCACCGTGTTGTCGAGGCCGAACGGCGCGCCGATCGCGATGACCCATTCGCCGACGCGCGTCCCGGCCGGATCGCCGATCGCGACGACGGGAAGATCCTTGGCGTCGATCTTCAGCACCGCGATATCGGTGGTCTTGTCCTTGCCGAGGACCTTGGCCGTGTACTCGCGCTTGTCGGTGAGCGTGACGACCACCGTATCGGCGCCGTCGACGACGTGCGCGTTGGTCAGCACGATGCCGTCGGGACTCACGATGAAGCCGGAGCCGAGACCCTGCGACGGCCCCTCGTCGGGCATCTGCGGCATCGGGAAATTGCGGAAGAACGGCGGCAGGTCATCCTGGTTCGGCATGTTGTGGAACGAGCGGCCGGACACCTTGTGCGCTTCCTTGCTGACGGCAATGTGAACGACCGCGGGGCCTTGTTTTGCGGCAAGGTCCGCAAAATCGGGCAGCGCGACCTGCGGGGAGGCGCTCGCGACGGCGGGCGTCGCCGCGCCGGCGTGCCGGATGGTGCCAAGGCGGTCCGCCGTAACGGCGCCGGCGGCGAAGACGCCGACGACGGCCATCGCGACCAGGCTTTTCCTCAATGTGTTCGCTTGCATCGCTCTCTCCTTGCGGGACGGTACGGAGGCGAGGGAATGCCTCCGACTGCCAGCAGGGTAGGGACGAAGACTTAAGCCTGAATTAAGGGTGCAACCTGCGATCCGAGGTTGCGCGGTTCCCTGCAAGTTGGTACAATTATACCAGATGTACCAATTGGCCGCAGCCGTCGCGAGCGACGGCCGCGCGGCCGGGAGACTCGCCATGCAGGATGCCGAATTCCTCGAGCGCTTCAAGCAAGGCACGCTGGCACCGGCGTCGTTCCGCCACGCCGATCATGTGCGGGCGGCGTGGCTGATGCTGCAGGCGCATCCGGGCTTCGACGGCCTCGAGCGCTATTGCGACGGGATTCGCGCGCTCGCGCGTGCGGCGAACCGTCCCGGCCTCTATCACGAGACGATCACGTGGGCCTATCTGCTCCTGATCCGCGAGCGCCGTGCGCGCATGCCGGAGTCGCATTCGTGGGAGGACTTCGCGTCGGCCAATCCCGATCTCTTTCTCTGGAATCCCGGCGTGCTGGACCGCCTGTACCGGAAGCGGACATTGCAATCGGATCTTGCGCGGACGTGCTTCGTGCTGCCCGATCTCGCGCTCGAACCGACGGAGGATCGCATCTCATGAACGCGGCACGATCGAAAGCCAGCCGGAAGCCCGCGATCGCGACGGCCGGCGCAATTCCCGTGGAGCGCGTGCAGACGGGGATTCGCGTCGAGCGACGCCTGCTCAAGGTGCTGAAAGGCATCGCCGAATACCATGACATGACGCTCGGCGATCTGCTGGAGGGTGTGTGCCTTCACGCGATCGAGGGCAAGGCGCCCTTCGGCAAGGAAACCGTTGCACTCGCGGCCGAGCTCAAACGGCTGTACGGCCTCGACCTCGACGCCACGGCGAGCCACCGGATGCGGGAAACGGCACCGGCACGCGCCGGCCGACCCGGGCGCACACCGCGCTGAATCAGGCCTCCTATCGCGCCGCGGCGAAGCGCACGGTAACGCCAAGCCCTTCGCCCGCATCGCTCGCGATGCCGGCGCCGAGCGCGATCGTCGCATCGTGGCGATCGGCGACGCGCTTCACGATGGCAAGTCCGAGCCCGCTTCCGGGAACGGCCGCCGACGCCTGCGTGGTCACGCGGTAGAAGCGGTCGAACACGCGCGAGCGCTGGTCCGGTGCGATGCCCGGACCGGAATCGCGCACGGCGAGGACGACCTCCGCGGCTTCGCGTGACACGTTGGCATCGACGCGCCCGCCCGCCGGCGTGTAGCGCAACGCGTTGTCGATCAGATTGCCGATCAGCACGCGCAGCCCGGTCGCGTCGCCGGTCACGACGGTATTGCCGGGAACGTCATCGGCGGCGGCGAATTCGAGGTCGATGCCGCGCTCGGCGGCCATCGCGGCGTACTCCGCGGCGACGGCGCGGCCGAGCTCGCCCAGGTTGACGGGCGCCATCGGCCGGTCGGTCACGCCCGGCTCCTCGCGCGCGAGCGCCAACAGTTGCTCGACGAGGTGAGTCGCCCGGGCGAGGCCCATCTTCAGCGCGGCGAGCGCGGCCTTGCGCTCCTCCTCGCTCCCCGCCCGCTCGGCGAGCTGCGCCTGCAGATCCACCGCAGTGAGCGGCGTGCGCAGCTCGTGCGCGGCATCGGCGATGAATGCGCGCTGCGCACCCTGCGCGCGGTCGAGGCGCCCCAGGAGGCCGTTGAGCGCGCGGACCAGCGGGCGTATCTCGGCGGGAAGGCCGGCTTCGGCGACCGGATCGAGTGCTCGCGGCGAGCGCGCGGCCACGGCGGTCGCGATCTCGCGCAACGGACGCAATCCGCGCGCGATGCCGAGCCAGACGAGCAGGGCGACGAGCGGGACGATGGCCAACAGCGGAACGATCGTGCGCAACGCCATGCTCGCGGCCAGCTCGCGCCGCACGCTCATCGGCTGCGCGACCTGCAGCACGCGCTCGCCGGCGAGCAGGCTGAACACGCGCCACTCGCCGGTGTCGGTCGCGACGGTGTTGAATCCCAGCTGCGCGAACTGCGGCAGCGCATGCTGCGGGCGCGAGAGGTAGATTCGCACGCCGTTGCGATCCCAGATCTGCAGGACGAGCTCGTCCTCGTGCCCGGTGAGACCGGTGGCGGACCCTCCGATCGGGACGCCGGTCAGCGGGACGCCGGCGAGCGAGGCCGCGGTCTCGCGCAGTTGATAGTCGAAGAGCTCGTTCGCTTCGGCACGCGCGCGGAGATACGTTCCGCTGGCGGCAATGACAACCAGCGCGATCAGGCCGAGGGAGAGCAGCAGCAGAAGCTCGCGCCGGATCGAGCGGACCGGCGTCATGGGCGCGCCTCGCCGGGTGGCGCCAGCGTCCAGCCGACGCCGCGGACGTTCCTTATCGTTTCCGCGCCGAGCTTGCGGCGCAGCGCGTGGATGTGCACCTCGACGGCATTGCTCTCGACCTCCTCGTTCCAGCCGTACAACTTGTCCTCGAGCTGCGCGCGCGACAGGATCGCGCCCGGCCGCTCGGCCAGCGCGTGGAGCAATGCGAATTCGCGCGCGGACAGCACGACCGGTGCGCCGTCGAGGCGAACGGCGTGCGTCGCCGGATCGATCTCGAGCGATCCGCGGACGATGCGGGGCGCCGCGCGCCCCGCGCCGCGGCGCGAGAGCGCGCGTATGCGCGCGGCGAGCTCGCGGAGCTCGAACGGCTTGACGAGATAGTCGTCGGCGCCGGCGTCGAGGCCGGCGACGCGGTCGGCCACCGCATCGCGCGCGGTCAGGATGAGGACCGGGCGCGCGTCGCCTTCGCGCCGCATCGCGCGGAGCACGTCGAGACCGGCGACGCGCGGCATGCCGAGGTCGAGCAGCACGAGGTCGTGCACGTGCTCGCGCAGCGCGACCGACGCGGCCTGCCCGTCGCGCACCCAGTCGACGGTGAATCCATCCTGGCGCAAGCCTTGCCGCACGCCGGCGCCGATCATCGGGTCGTCCTCGGCAAGCAGAATGCGCATCGCGTCCGGTGCAGGCGGCCTATTTCTTGGGCTCGAAATCGAGCGACGCGGAATTGATGCAATAGCGGAGCCCGGTCGGCCCGGGGCCGTCGTCGAACACGTGGCCGAGATGCGCGTCGCACGCCGAACAGAGCACTTCGGTGCGGCGCATGAAATGGCTGGTGTCCGTCTGCTCGCTCACGTGCGTGCCCTCGACCGGCGCCGTGAAGCTCGGCCAGCCGCACCCGGAGTCGAATTTCGCATCCGAGGCGAAGAGCTCCATTCCGCAGCAGACGCAGCGGTACGTCCCGGAATCGTGGCTGTCCCAGTACTTGCCCGTGAACGGGCGCTCGGTCCCTTTCTTGCGGGCAACCTCGAACTGCTCGCGCGTGAGCTTTTCGCGCCATTCGGCATCGGATTTCTTGACCTTGTCGACCATGCTCTCTCTCCTGCTTCCGGAATCGGCGCGCGGCGGCGCCCTCCGATACTGTCGCGACGGTGCGGCGTCCGCTTACAGCGGCCCCGCGGCACGAGGTGCGAGGCGCCAGCGCGGGATCAAGTATAGTAAACGTTCTTTCGGAAACCGCCGCGCGCCCCCTTGAACACCGCCCCCGCCGCCACGCTCCGCCAGGACGTCAAGGTCATCGGCCTCGTCGGCGTCGCGCACGGAATATCGCACTTCTTCCAGCTCGCGCTGCCGCCGCTCTTCCCGTTGCTGAAGGCGGAATTCGACGTGCCGTTCGCGGCGCTCGGGATCCTGATGGGCGTTTTCTACGCGGCCAGCGGGCTGACCCAGTTCGCCGCCGGCATCGTCGTCGACCGTATCGGCGCACGTCCGGTGCTGCTCGGCGGAATGGCGCTCGTCGCCGGCGGCACGCTGGTGGCGGGAATGGTGCCGGGGCTGCTATGGCTCTATCCGCTCGCGGCGCTGATGGGCGTCGGGAACGGCGTGTTCCACCCGGCCGATTTCGCGATCCTGAACACCCAGGTCGCATCGCGCCGGTTGGGCTACGCCTACAGCATGCACGGCATCGGCGGCAATCTGGGCTATGCGATTGCGCCGGTGGTGAGCTATGCCCTCGGCGCCGCGTTCGGCTGGCGCACGGCGCTCGCGACGATGGGCGTGATTGGCCTCTTCGCGCTGGGCGCGATGGCGACACAGCGCGCGATCCTCTCGTCTCCACGGTCGCACGACGCGCACCTCGCGACGATTCGCGGCAGCCTCGCGCTGTTCGCGCAATCGTCGATCGCGCTGTGCTTCGCGTATTTCGTGATCCAGACGTGCGCGAGCACGGGGCTGCAGACCTTCGCGCCGGCGGCGCTCAATACGGGCATGAGCGTGCCGCTGGCGATCGCGACCTCCGCGGTGACCGCCTACCTGCTCGGCAGCACGGCGGGCATTTTCGCCGGCGGCTTTCTGGCAGCGCGGGCGACGCGCCACGACCGCGTTGCCGTGACCGGGCTCGCGGCCGGCGCGTTGATCCTCGCGTCGATCGCCGCGGGAATCGCCGCGCCGGCGCTGCTGCTGGCGCTTTTCGCCGCGGCCGGATTTGCCGTCGGAATGACCGGCCCGTCGCGCGATCTTATCGTGCGCAACGCAACGCCGGCCGGCGCGTCGGGGCGCGTCTACGGCTTCGTCTATTCGGGAATCGACCTGGGCGCGATGCTGGGGCCGGTCTGGTTCGGATTCATGCTGGACCACGCGCTCGGCCGGCAGATGTTCTTCGTCGTCGCCGCCTTGTTCGTCGCGGCGATCGCCACGGTGACGCAGGTTCGCCGCACGATGGTCGCGCGGGTGGCCTGAGCGGAACGACGAAGACACGGCGCGTCGATTTCGCTCGCTCGACATGATCGACCTCTACTACTGGCTCACCGATTAGAGGCAGGGTGGTGACAGCGACCGACAAGAAGGCACGCCATGGACACTCTGGACTCAGTTGGCGTCGTTGACCATTTCTGCGATGCCGATTGAACTTCACGCGTTCGATACGCCGAACGGGCGCAAGATCAGCGTTGCCCTGGAGGAAATGGCGCTTCCTTACACGGTCAAGACCGTCGATCTCCGCAAGCGGCAGCAGTTCGAGCCCGAATTCCTGAAGATCAGCCCGAGCGGCAAGATCCCGGCGATCGTCGATCCGGACGGGCCGGGTGGAAAGCCGGTCAGCGTTTTCGAATCGGGCGCCATTCTCATCTACCTGGGCGAGAAGACTGGCAAGTTCTGGCCGCGCGACCTGGAGGCACGCATCCCGGTGCTGGAATGGCAGATGTTTCAGATGGGAAATTTCGGGCCGATTCCGGGGCAGGTCCACCATTTCGTGACGGTCGAGAATGAAGCTGACCGTCGCTATGGACTCGAGCGCTTTTTGAAGGAAACCCGGCGATTGTATGCGGTGATGGACCGCAGGTTGGCAACGCGTGAGTTCTTCGCGGACGAACTGTCGATCGCCGACTTCGCCATTCTGGGATGGGCGTGGAGGCACCCGCGGCATAAGGTGGATCTCGCCGAATTTCCGCATGTGCGTCGGTGGTACGAAATGATGATGGCGCGCCCCGCCGTCCGGCGCGGCTTCGAGGTAAGAATGAGTTGATTCTCAAAGCGCCGTCACCCGGTCGCGGAGCGTCGACGCAAGATGCCATCGCCGCCGACCGACGCCGGGACATGCACGGACGGCACGTACCGCACCGCGAACGCGTACCGGGGCGGTGCCGCGTTCGTGCGCACCCATGCGGTCGGCGAAGTCAGTCAACACGGCGCAGGTTGCGCTCGACGACGCCGCCCGGCGCATCCTCTTCGGACAGGGCAAGGACACGGTGCGCTGAAGCCGGCGCTCCTCACCGTACCGCGCGTTCCAGCAGGTAGAGGGTCGCCGGCGTTCGCGCGAGCCACCGCTTGACCGGAAACCGCGCGAGCTCGTCATAGCCTTCAACCGGCGTGAAGGCGACGACGTACCGGTCGTCCTGCACCCACCACCAACTCTTGCCGGGGATCGCCTGACGCGGCTTGCGCTCGAAGCCGTAATAGCCGTTGTACTCGAATCCTCCGTCCAGCGTCTCGGGCGTCGCGCCGCGGCGCGACGCATCGGCGATCGCATCCCAGCGCGCGCGGTTCCAGGCGAAATAGTCGTGTGTTGCGGCAGCCGCAAGCAGCGATGGCGAGCGCAATCCACGCCAACGCGACGACATGGCCCAGTCGGTCGTGCGCGATCGGCTCTCCTTCCGGGCGCACCGCGAGCGCCATCACGAAGGGGAGTACGAAGAAGAGATAGCGGTCGATATAGCTGGTGATCATGAACGGAGCGAGGTAGCCGGCGACGATTGCGAGGACGAAGTGTGTTACGGCGCGCGTTCCGGTGCGTCGCTCGCGAAGCACACCGGTCACGGTGCAGACCAGGACGCGTGCGAAGGCGGCAACGCCGAACGCCGCCCCCACGGCGGCCATCGCGCCAGACGATGCCCGGGCTGCGATCGATGGGGGCAAGCCTGCGCGGCAACGCGTCGTACATTGTGAACGGACCGATCCCGGCCGCATCGATCAGTTGTTCTCGCGCCACGGCGGGAACCAGCCGGTGGTGAACATCGCGCCGGCAATGGCCGCGGTCGCGAGCAGGACCCAGCGCCGCGGCCTCTTCGAGTCTTCGCCAAAGCCGACCCACGCGAGCCACGGCGCGGCAAAGAGACCGACATAGAAAGGGATTTGCAGCAGCGATCGGCCCCACCCAGCTCCGTATAATTGTCCTCGTCGCGGTCAGAAGCCTCCCGAAGCGCTTCGAAGTAGCGCCCATGCGTCGACCTGTTGCATTTCCGGGCATGCCCGGCCCGTGGACGAGGTAACTTCGGTACGCGAATTCCGCGCGACGACGACGGCGAGTGGCACAAGCGCGCGCAGCACGATAGGGCGCTCGCCATGGCCGTACGGTGACGCAGCGTCGCGACGAGAAACGCCGCCGGTACGACCGCGACGACCTGCCGCTGCAGCATCCCCGAGCGCGGCAAGCGCAGTGGCCGCCGCAAGCGTTGCCTCCGCGCGGATGCTCCAGCGTCGCGCAGGAAGAGCGTTGCCGCGGGCAGCGCGAACAGCATCGCATAACGTCCGACATGTACGAGTTCGACAGGACGTTCCAGCCGGGCCATGCGATGACCACCAGCGTCGCCACGAGCGCGTCGCGGCGGCGCATGCCGGCCGCCTCGAACCAGACGAACGCGAGCAGCACGACTGCCACCGATACGAGCTGCGTCAGATGCCGCAGCCCCTGCAGCGAATATCCCGCGATCATCGCTGCCGCGCCGCCGAGCAGGGTCTGCGGCAGCAGATTCATCGCGATCCAGTCGGACAACCGGATGCGGTGCTCGTCGAGCAGCCAGCGGACGCTGTTGCGCATAGCCCAATCGTCGTTGAACGGAAATTCGCCGCGCGGGTCCGCGAGCAGGAGCAATGCGGCGATCTTGACGAGCACGATGATTGGTATCGCGTATCGCTCGATGCTGCCAGGCTTGTCCACGATCTTCCGCGCCGTCGGTGCTCATCGTTTCAGCGGAACACCCAGAGCCGATACGCGAGGTAATTGCCGAACGTGAGCACGATCGTCGTCGCCACCTGCGCCGGCCACAGCGGGACGCCCTGCGCGAGCAGCAAGGCGAGCAGCGCGCTGTTGGCGGCGAGCTGCAGTGCGATCACGACGACGAAGCGCACGCTCGGCGGCCTTCGCGCTGCGCGTCGGCGCGAAGATGTGCCAGATAGGACGTCGCGAAGCGCGTCATCGCACCCGCACGAATCCCGCGGCGCTGGCGGGAACCGCGGGCACGCCGGTCTCGACGAGGGCGTACATCGCCGAGTAGTGCGCGGCGACGGCGAGAAAACCGGTCACGACGTGCAGCATGAACGTGTGGAACCAGTGGAAGATCCCTCCCGCGGGATCCGGCCGGCGAAGCAGTTTGCGGACGGGCATGACGGCGACGGAAGCGAACCGGACGCGCGTGCGGCCAGGACGTCGCGCGTTGCGCCGCTCGCGAACAGAGATGCCGAAACACGCCGCAGCGGGCGAGGCACGCGAGCAGCGTCGTGCGGACCACGCCGAAGCCTAGCGGACGGAGCGCAGCAAAATCGATCGAGCTCGCCTCGGCGAAAGTAGCGTGTGGGCACCGAGATCTCGCCGATCCGGAAGCCGCCGACGATCGCCTGCGCGAGGAGTTCGTTGTCGAACACGAAGTCGTCGGAGTTGCCGCGCCAGGGCAGCGTGTCGAGCAGCCCGCGCGAGTAGGCGCGAAATCCGCTGTGATACTCGGAGAGCTTCGCGCCGAGCAGCAGGTTCTCGAACAGCGTCAGCGTCCGGTTGGCCACGTATTTCCAGAGCGGCATCCCGCCCTTGAGCGCGCCGCCGCCGAGGATGCGCGAGCCGATCGACGAGATCGTAGACTCCCGAGGCGACCATCCCGGCCATCGCCGTGATGAGGCGCGGGTCGTACTGGTAGTCGGGATGCACCATCACGACGATGTCGGCGCCGCGCGCGAGCGCCTCGCGTAGCACGTCTTCTGATTGGCGCCGTAGCCCAGGTTCTCGGGATGGAGCACCACGTCGAGGCCAAGCCTGCGCGCGACGGTCGACCGTTTCGTCGTCGCTCGCGTCGTCGACGACGATGACCTCGTCGATGATATCGTGCGGCAGGTCGCGCCACGTCGCCTCGAGCGTGCGGCCGGCGTGGTAAGCCGGCATGACGACGACGAGGCGCTTACCGTTGAGCATCGGGTGACGCGCGCTGCGACGCGACGTGAAATGCGATGATATGCGAATCCTCGAACGCGGGCGTGCCCAGCGTTCGCGCGAAGCGCCGATTCGCAGGCGCCCGTGTCGGCGCCGATCGGCTCCTCGCGTCCCGCGCTCGTCTGCACGTAGGGCTTCTGCCAGACGACGTAGTCGATGCGCTTCTCGGCCAGCGCCGCGGCGCTCGGCGAGGTGAACCGCGTTGCGGAAGCGGAATTCGGGCGTTGCGGGCACCTCGCCATAGCGGCGATCGGCGCAAAGACCGGTGAGATAACCCGGCAGCACGCGTCTGCCGGCTCAGCCGCTCCCAGCGCGGCGCATCCCAGTTGTAGCTCTCGAAATAGAACGGCGCCGCGGCGATGCGCAGGCTTCCGGGAGGATTGCGCGCAAGGCCCGCCCAGAACGGCGACAGCGGGATTGCCTCCACACGCGGGAAGAACGGATTGGCGTCGGGGCGGAAATCGACGTGGAGACGTGAGATTGAGCGTCTGCGTGTTCGGATATCGCAGCATCGCCGGGAGCGGGGACTCCCAGCCGAGCGCGAGGCACGGCAGCGCGGCGATCGCGGCGGCCACCGCGCTCCGCGCGAAGGTCGGCGGCAATCGAACGCGCCGGGCGAGCCGCGACCGCGCCTTCCGCGGTCGCGAGCAACAGCAAGGGAAGCGAGCGGCAGCAGGTAGCGGGCGAGCGTCAGCGGATTGCTCACGAACATCGGCCCGGTGGCGAGGACCACCGCGAACGTCAGCCCGACGCCGAGCGTCGCCGTGCGCGCGACCGGGAGCGCGCGCCATACGGTTCGCGCGCCGACGACGGCGAGCGCGAGGCAAACGAGGACCGCGATCGTGGACGGCGTTCCGAGCCAGGCGTACCAGACGCCGGTCAACGCGGCGAAGCCGGGATGGTCGGCGAGTGCCTTCGATGCCAGCGACTGCGGATGCGAGAGCAGCGGCGGCAGCACCAGCATGGCGGCGAGCGCGCCTGTGGCAGCGGCGACGGCAGAGCCAGCGCAGCGCGGCGCGACGCCGTTGCGCCGGCGGGCGCGTGCGTAGCTGGAAGAGCGCCCACACGAGCGGCGCCAGCACGAACGGCGCGATGATGGCGTGCAGCCAGATCGCCAGCGCCGCAGCGATCGCATAGGTCGCGCCTGCCGCCGCGGCTCCGTCGTCACGTTCGTGGAATCGGTGGAACGCGGCATGCGCGATGAAGCCGAGCAGCAGCGTGATTCCGTACGGGCGCGCCATCCGGCTGTAGACGACGAGCAGCGGCGAGATCGCGAGGAGCACCGCGAACGAGAGTGCCGTCGCGCGGGAGATCCGCGGCGCGACGTAGAGCGGAAACAGGACGAGCGTCGCGAGCCCGCACAGCAGCATCGGCCAGCGCATCGCGAATTCGGAGAGGCCGAAGGCGCGCGATTCGTACCAGTCGAGGATCCCGAGCGGAATGCTGTAGTCGGCGAACCCGAAATCGCGGAACATCTCGAGCGGACCGTGCAGCAGGACCTGATGCACGGCATGCCATTCGTCGTCGATCAGCACCTGCGCGGCGAACTGGTCGAGGCGGATCCACGCGCCCGCCGCGATCACGGCGGCGAGAAGCCAGGGCCATGCGCGCCGGAAGTCTCGAGTCAGCCCCGTTTGGGTCATCGCAGCCGGTCTTGCGTACCGGCCGGACGCGGCACGCCGCCCGACGCGCCCCTGTCGGGCCGGATTGACATGCCGCGGTTCATCGCCGGTGCAGCAGCACGGACGCGCCACCCGCCGACGCGGCCGCGAGCTCCGTCGCGCGCTCGAGTGCCGCGTCGACGTCGAACCCGATGTCGCCGTCCGGCGCGGGCGATCCCGTTGCGCGCACCGACGCGAAATCGAATTGCGCGCGGTCCATGAGATGCGAGGGCACGATGTGGGCGAGCGCGTTGTAGATCGAATCGACGCGGCCCGGGTGCCTGCGCTCCCATTCGGCCAGCATCCGCGTGACTTCCTTGCGCTGCAGGTGCTCCTGCGAGCCGCAGAGATTGCACGGAATGATCGGAAAGCGCATCGCCTCGGCGTAGCGCGCGAGGTCGCGCTCGCGCACGTACGCGAGCGGGCGGATCACGACATGCTTGCCGTCGTCGGAGACGAGCTTCGGCGGCATCGTCTTCAGCTTGCCGCCGAAGAAGAGGTTGAGGAAGAACGTCGCGAGAATGTCGTCGCGGTGATGGCCGAGCGCGATCTTGGTCGCGCCGATCTCGCCGGCCACGCGGTAGAGCACGCCGCGGCGCAGCCGCGAGCACAGCGAGCACATCGTCCCGCCGTCCGGGATCACGCGCTTGACGACGCTGTAGGTGTCCTGCTGCGCGATGTGGTACGGCACGCCGATGCGCTCGAGATAGCTGGGCAGGACCTCCGCCGGAAATCCGGGCTGCTTCTGGTCGAGATTGACGGCGACCACGTCGAACGAAACCGGCGCGCGCTCGCGCAGCGAGAGCAGGACGTCGAGCAGGCCGTAGCTGTCCTTGCCGCCCGACAGGCACACCATGACGCGGTCGCCGCGCTCGATCATGCCGAAGTCGCCGATCGCCTTGCCCACCTCGCGCCGCAGGCGCTTCCTGAGCTTGTTGGCCTCGAACTCGGCGCGGCGTGGATCGGTGCGCTTCGCGCGCGGCGCGCGTGCCGTCGTCGGATCCGCGGCAACCGCAGGACGAGTGTGAGCGGTGTCTTCCATGGTCAGGGCGGCGTCGAGTCGGTGATCGCGGCGGCGGCTGATCACTGCCGCGCAAACGCGATTTCGACCTCGGCCGTGCGATCGGGCGCGCCCGGCTCGAACTGCCAGCGCCACAGCGCCGCACGGACGGCCCGGTCGAACACGCGCCGCGGCTGCGCATCGAGGATCTCGATGCCGGCGACCTTGCCTGCCGCGTCGACGGTGACGCGCGCCTTCACGGTGCCGCTGCTGATACCTTCCGTCATCGCTTCCTTCGGGAATTCCGGCGCTTCGCGCACGATCGGCTGCAGCGCCGACTTGACGGAAGGCGCAGCGGCTACGGGCGTCCTCGCAGCGGACGCGACCAGCACGGGAGCCGGCGCCGGCGGCGCGGCCGTATTCGGCGGCGGAGCGGCGGACTCGGGCGTCCGGTCGCTGACGATTGTGGACACAGGCATCGGATTCGCGGCCGGGGGCGCGGCGGCGACGCGCGTCAGTTCGGGCGCAGGTGCCGCGATTGCATTCGTTGCCGGACGCGACTCGCGCGCGGAGGCATCGCGAGCTTGCTTGTCCGTCGCGACGGGCCGAGTCGTCGCGGGGGTCGGGAGTGGCGCGGGCGGCGCGGGCGCGGCGGATGGGGTCGGCGTCGCCGTGGACTCCTGAGGTGCCGGCGCCGTCGCAACGACGGGCGCGGGACTCGGTATCGTCAGTGGCGCGGAGGCGGGGATCGCGGCGGCGGCGTCCACACGCGGCGTGGCCTTGGGGCCGTCGCGCAGGGCGAGCCATCCCGCAGTCAACGCGATCACGGCGATACCGGCGAGTGCCGCCAACCTGAGGGGCGAGCGGCCGGCGGCCGCGCCGAGCACGACGGGCTGCAGTTGCGGATCCGGGCGAGCCTGCGCCGGCGCGGGAGGAAGCGGATTTGGCGGCTCGCCGCGCCGCCGGCGCATGCCGTGGCGGCGGGCTCGAGCTGCGCGCCCGCGTGGTTGGAACGATGACGACCGACCCCAGCTGCAGCGAAATGAGGCCGAGCTCGCCGAGGCGGGCGAAATCGCGCGCGAGCCGTTCGGGATCGAGGTGATTTTCGGCAGCGAACTCGGCATAGGCCCTGGGCGCTGCGAGCAGCGAAAGCGCCTTGCGCTGCGGGAGCGTGAGGCCGTTCTGAGCCCGCTCGAGCTCGGCTTCGCCGGCGCTCGTCCGCGCGCAGACCGTGGCGGGGTCGATTTCCATGGGTGTCGGAGTCTGAAGCGGACGGAGCCCCGGGTGGGGGCACGCCCGAAAGCGCGGATGGTAGCATTGGCGCTGGGTCGCGCGGGGTGGGACGGCATCGTCCATCCGGCCATGCCCGCGGGGGAGGGGACACTCGATGCAGACGATTCTCGTCGCCAATCCGAAGGGCGGCAGCGGCAAGACCACGCTCTCGACCAACGTCGCGGGATGGCTCGCGGGCAAGCGGCAGCGCGTCGCGCTGGCCGACATCGATCCGCAGCGCTCCGCGACGGAATGGCTCGCGCGGCGCCCGGCGCTGTTCCCGCCGATCATCGGCGTCGGCGCCGACACGACGCGAAAATCGCTGCGCGCCGCCGGGCCGCAGTGGCTGGTCGTCGACTCTCCCGCCGGCCTGCACGGCGGGGCGCTGCGCGACGCGATCGACGGGGTCGACCTGATGCTGGTGCCGCTGTCACCGTCGGTGTTCGACATGGCCGCGACCGCGCATTTCCTCGCCGCGATCGCGCATTACAAATCGGTGCAGAAGGGCGCGCTCGCGATCGGCATCGTCGCGATGCGCGTCGACGCGCGCACGCGAAGCGCCGCCGAGCTCGACGAGTTCCTCGAGCAATTCGATTTTCCGCTGGTCGCGCACCTGCGCGACACGCAGGTGTATGTCCACTGCGCGCGCGACGGGGCCTCCGTGTTCGACCTGCCGCGCTCGCGCGCCGAGCAGGACTGGGATCAGTGGCGGCCGTTGACGCGCTGGATCGCGCGGCATGCGCCGCCGAAGGCGGGCTGATCCGAAGCGCCACAAAGAAAAACGCCGGCGGCTGCCGGCGTTTTTGCGTGCAACAACCGAATCGTTACTTCTTCGGCGCTTCGGCGGGCGCAGCGGCCGGCGCAGCGGCTGGTGCGGCGGCCGGCGCCGGTGCCATGGCGGACTTGGCGGCGTCCTTGGTCGCGTCGGCGGCGGACTTGGCGGCGTCGGCGGTCGCGTCGGCGGCCTTCTTGGCGGCTTCGGCGGACTTGGCGGCGGCTTCCTTGGCGGCGGCTTCGGCCTTGGCGGCGGCTTCCTTGCCGCTGTCGCCGCAGGCGGCGAGGGTCGTGGCGAGCGCGGCTACAGCGAGCAGCGCGGGAATGCGGTATTTCATTTTATGTCTCCTGATGTCCTGAACTGGGTGGATTTGCGAGTCGGCGACCGTCCGCAACCGGAACGGCTACAGCCGCGGGCGCACTATTCTAGCCGAAATCGCTGCCTGTTGCACTCGATGACGGCACTTCCTGCGCAGTCGTCTCCGCGGGCAATCGCGAGATCCAGCCGAACGCCGTCGCCGTCGAGATCAGCGCGCAGGCCGTCACGGTGAACGCGAGCGGATACACGGTTCCGTTGTACGACATTCCAATCAGGGCGCCCACGAGCGCAGCGAACGCCATCATCAGGAAACCGAACAATCCGGCGGCGGAGCCTGCCTGGCGCGGGAACGGCGCGACCGACCCGGCTTGCGCCGACGGAAAATTGATGCCGTGGGCGAAGAAGTAGACGAATCCCGGACCGACCAGCGCAGCCCAATGATGGACGCCGGCGAGGGCGAGCCCCGCCAGCGCGGCTCCCGCGGCGAGCGCGACGAGCCCGCCGATGCGCAGCGTCGCGCGGATGCTCCGCCCGGCGAGGAGCCGGCGGCAAGCGATCGTCCCGGCGAGGTATCCCAGCACGCAGGACGCCCAGGCGAAACCGAAATAGCCGACCGGAACGCCGAGCAGGCCGATCAGCACGAACGGCGCACCGGTGATGAGCGCGAAGATGCCGCCGTACGACGCGGCGCCGGCGAGCGTGTGCGCGAGAAACGCGGGGGAGCGCAGCACGTGTCCGTAGGTGCGCGCGAGCGCGCGCGGACGCGTCGCGTGCGGGTCGAGATGCCGGTTGGTTTCGGCGAATCGCGCAGCGTCAGCACGAGGAGGCCGCCGGCGAAGATCGCCAGGACCACGAAGATCGCGCGAAAGCCGAAGCGAACCTCGAGCGCTCCGCCGAGGATCGGTCCCAGCAGCGGCGCGGCGGCGAGGATCGACGACGCCTGCGCGATCGCCCGCGCCCCGGCCTGCGGCGTGAACACGTCGCGGACGATCGCGCGCGCGACCGCGAGGCACGTGCAGCAGCCCGCGGCCTGGAAGACGCGCGCGACAATCAGTGATCCGAGGGTGGGCGCGAGCGCGCAGGCGAGGCTCGCGACGACGTAGAGCGCGAGGCCGCCGACCAGCAGCGGATGGCGCCCGAACCGGTCCGACAGCGGGCCGGCGACGAGCTGCAGCGCGCCGAAGGTCAGCACGAACAGCGACAGCGTCAGCTGCACCGTCGCGATGCCCGCATCGAAGGTCCGCGCGAGCCCGGGCAGCGACGGCAGGTACGCGTCGGTCGCGAGCGGCTGCAGCATGAAGCAGAGGCCGACCAGCGCGATCAGCGCACGCTCGCCGGGCATGCCGCGTGGGGGAGGCAAGGTCGCTCCGCGCGCGAAATCCGGTCGATCGGGGCGGCACGCCGCGCGCAGGACCGGGACGGGTCCGTCGGGGCCGTCCCTTGGCGAACGCGCGCGGGCGGCTACGCGGCCTTCGCCATCAGCTCGCGCAGCACGAACGGCAGGATGCCGCCGTTCCGGTAGTAGTCGACCTCGATCGGCGTGTCGATGCGCAGCAGCACCGGAACGCTCTTCACCGAGCCGTCCTTGCGCCGGATGGTCAGCGTGAGATCCATCTGCGGCCGGATGCCGGCTTCGACTCCGGTGACGTCGAAGCTCTCGTTGCCTTCGATGCCGAGCGAGGCGACCGAATCGCTGCCCTTGAACTGGCAAGGCAGCACGCCCATTCCGACGAGATTGGAGCGGTGGATCCGCTCGAAGCTCTTCGCGATCACCGCCTTGACGCCGAGGAGCTGCGTGCCCTTCGCCGCCCAGTCGCGCGAGCTCCCCGTGCCGTACTCCTCGCCGCCGAACACCACGGTCGGCGTGCCCGCGGCGATGTAGCGCATCGCCGCGTCGTAGATGGGAAGCTGCTCTCCCGATGGCTGGTAGAGCGTGACGCCGCCTTCGACGCGCGTGCCGTCGCTCTTCGGCGGCAGCATCAGGTTCTTGATGCGGACGTTGGCGAACGTGCCGCGCATCATCACCTCGTGATTGCCGCGGCGCGATCCGTAGCTGTTGAAGTCGACGACGGAGACGTCCTTCTCGAGCAGGTAGATGCCCGCGGGCGAGGTCGGCTTGATCGAGCCGGCGGGGCTGATGTGGTCGGTGGTGACCGAGTCGCCGAAGACGCCGAGCGCGCGCGCGCCCTTGATGTCGCCGGTCGCGCTCGCCGTCATGCTGAAGCCGTCGAAGAACGGCGGCTTCGCGATGTAGGTCGAGCCGGGCCACCCGTATACCTGGCCGTTCTGTCCGGCGATCTCCTTCCACAGCGGATTCGCGTTGCCGAGGTCGCCGTAGAGCTTGCGGAAGGTCGCGGGATTGCGCGCAAAGCTCATCACCGACGCGATCTCGTGCGACGTCGGCCAGATGTCCTTGAGGAACACCGGGCCGTCCTTGCCCTGGCCGAGCGGCTCGGTCGTGAGGTCCTTCAGCACGGTGCCGGCGATCGCGAAGGCGACGACGAGCGGCGGCGACGCGAGGAAGTTCGCCTTGAGATTCGGATGGATGCGCGCCTCGAAATTGCGGTTGCCGGACAGCACCGCCGCGCAGACGAGCTCGTTCGCGATGATCGCCTGGTTGATCTCGGGAGTGAGGTCGCCCGCATTGCCGATGCAGGTCGTGCAGCCGTAGGCGGTGACGCCGAAGCCGAGCTGCTCGAGGTAGGTCAGCAATCCGGCCTGGGTGAGATAGTCGGTGACCACCCGCGAGCCGGGCGCGAGCGAGGTCTTGATGTGCGGCTTGACCGTGAGGCCCTTCTCGACGGCTTTCTTCGCCAGCAATCCGGCTGCGAGCAGCACGCCCGGATTCGACGTGTTGGTGCACGACGTGATCGCCGCGATCAGGATGTCGCCGGTGCCGATCTCGACCGCGCGCATCTGCGGTTGCGAGACATGATTGGTCGTGGGTCGATTGTTCACCATTTCGACGTAATCGGCCGGCATGCCGTCGCGCGGCGCCTGCTGGGCGGAGTCGGGCACCGCGGTGCCGCCGGAGCTCATCACGGCGTAGCGCTTGCCGAGATTGCCCGCGGGCTGCCCGAAGCCGTTCTCGGCGACGTTGCGCGAATAGAGGTCGGTGAATTTCGATTTCAGGCCGCCGAGCTCGATGCGGTCCTGCGGGCGCTTCGGGCCCGCGACGGAGGGCCGGATCGTGCCGAGATCGAGCTTCACGAGCTTCGTGTAGTCGATGTCCGCGGCGCGCGGCACGCCGAACAGGCTCTGCGCCTTGAAATACGCCTGGAACGCGTCGATCTCCGCGTCGGTGCGGCCGGTGGCGCGCAGATAGTCGATCGTGGCGTCGTCGACCGGGAAGAATCCCATCGTCGCGCCGTACTCGGGCGCCATGTTGGCGATGGTCGCGCGGTCGGGCACCGACAGCGACGTCGTGCCCTCGCCGAAGAACTCGACGAACTTGCCGACGACCTTCTCCTTGCGCAGCATTTCGGTGACCGTCAGCACGAGGTCGGTCGCGGTGACGCCTTCGGGCAGCTTGCCGGACGAGCTCGACGCCGACGACGTCCGGCGTGAGGAAATACACCGGCTGGCCGAGCATCCCCGCCTCGGCCTCGATGCCGCCCACGCCCCAGCCGACGACGCCGATGCCGTTGATCATCGTCGTGTGGCTGTCGGTGCCGACCAGCGTGTCCGGATAGTAGACGCCGTCCTTGTGGTGGACGCCGCGCGCCAGGTACTCGAGATTCACCTGGTGCACGATGCCGATGCCGGGCGGCACGACCTTGAACGTGTCGAACGCCTGCATCCCCCACTTCATGAACTCGTAGCGCTCGTTGTTGCGCTTGAATTCGAGCTTCATGTTGAGGTCGAGCGCGTCCGGCCGGCGGAAGTAGTCGATCATCACCGAGTGGTCGACGACGAGGTCGACCGGAACGAGCGGCTCGATCGACCTTCGGGTTCTTGCCCATGTCCTGCGCGACGTTGCGCATCGCGGCGAGGTCGGCGAGCAGCGGGACGCCGGTGAAATCCTGCAGCACGACGCGCGCGACCACGAACGGGATCTCGTCGGTGCGCGTCGCCGGTCGGGCTCCAGTTGGCGAGCTGGCGCACGTGCTCCTCGGCGACTTTCTTGCCGTCGCAGTTGCGCAGCACCGATTCCAGCACGATCCGGATCGACACCGGCAGGCGCGACACCTTGCCCACGCCGGCCTTCTCGAGCGCGGGCAGCGAGTAGAACACGCCCCTTGCCGCCGCCGAGCGGAAATTCCTGCAGCGTGCCGAAGAGATTGTGGCTCACGTTCGTTCTCCGATGATGTCGTGCGCGCCGTCAGGGCGCGCTATTGCTTGGGAGCGCCGGTCGCGCCGCGAATGTTCATGGTCTTGCCGTCCGGCAGGATCATGTCGCCTACCTTGACGCCGGCGGGGCACGCGCCGGTCCACTTGGCTTCGATGACGGTCGTCGACGCGGTCTTGCCCATGAACGGCGGGCTGTACGTGGCCTTGACCTCGGTCTTGTAAGCGGTGTCGCCGACGAATGCCGTCACCGACTTCGACTTCATCGTGGACTCGCCGAGCTTGCACTCGGCCTCGCCGAAAATCTTGCTGCCGTCGCGGCGGATGTCGTTCTTCGGGCACATCGTCTTCATCGTCCCCATGCCCATGTCGAGCATTTCCTTCTGCACGGCGGCGTCGATGCAGATCTTCGTGACGATCGGCTGCTGCCCGCCGTCGCGGGAGAGCTTCTGTTCCCACATGCCCGATTTCATCGTCGGGAAGTCGATCGCCGACGCGCTCGCGGCGAACACCGTCGCGGCAAGCGCGGCGGATGCAAGGAAACAGGTTCGGGTCATCGGAGACTCCTGGGCCATGAAATGGAGGACGCCCATTCTCGGCCGATGCCGGGCCGGCGTCCAACCTGTCTATATGACGAACAGGTCGACATATTCGTTCACCGGCATCGCCTCCAGCGCGTCCGCCTCGAGGCTCGCGGCGAGGATCGACGCCTGCTGCTTCGCCGGGAAGCGGCGCGCGAGATTGGTGCGGAACTTCTCGACCAGCACCGGAATGCCTTCCTTGCGCCGGCGCCGATGCCCGATGGGGTACTCGACGATGACTTCCCTGGTCTTGCTGCCATCCTTGAACTCGATCGTGATCGCGTTGGCGATCGAGCGCTTGTCGGGGTCGTGGTAGTCCTTGGAGAAGCCGCTTGTCCTCGACGCATGCCATCTTCGCCGCGCAGCGCGTCGATCCGCGGATCGGCGGCGACGCCGTCCTCGTAATCCGACGCCGTGAGCCGGCCGAAGATCAGCGGCACCGCCACCATGTACTGGATGCAGTGATCGCGGTCGGCCGGATTGTCGAGCGGCCCCTTCTTGTCGATGATCCGGATCGCCGATTCGTGCGTGCGGATCGTGATCTTCGCGATGTCGTCGAGCCGGTCGCGCACGTGCGGGTGCAGCTCCATCGCGCACTCGACGGCCGTCTGCGCGTGGAATTCCGCGGGGAAGCTGATCTTGAACAGCACGTTCTCCATCACGTAGCTGCCGTACGGCCGCTGGAACTTGAACGGCGTGCCCTTGAACAGCACGTCGTAGAAGCCCCAGGTCTTCGCGGTCAGCACCGACGGATAGCCCATCTCGCCGGTCCTGGCGATCAGCGCGAGGCGCACGGCGCGCGAGGTCGCGTCGCCCGCCGCCCAGCTCTTGCGCGAGCCGGTGTTGGGCGCGTGGCGATAGGTGCGCAGCGACTGGCCGTCGACCCACGCGAGCGACACCGCGTTGATCACCTCGTCGCGGGTGAGGCCGAGCATGGTCGCGATGACCGCGGTCGAGGCGACCTTGACCAGCACCACATGGTCGAGCCCGACGCGGTTGAAGCTGTTCTCGAGCGCGATGACGCCCTGGATCTCGTGGGCCTTGATCATCGCGGTCAGCACGTCCTTCATCGTGAGCGGCGCGCGCCCGGCGGCGACGGCGTTGCGCGACAGCCAGTCGGCGGTCGCGAGGATGCCGCCGAGATTGTCCGAGGGATGGCCCCATTCGGCGGCGAGCCACGTGTCGTTGAAGTCGAGCCAGCGGATCATCGCGCCGATGTTGAACGCCGCCTGCACGGGGTCGAGCTGGAACGACGTGCCCGGCACCTTCGCGCCGTTCGGAACGATCGTTCCCGGGACGATCGGCCCCATGAGCTTCGTGCAGGCCGGATACGACAGCGCCTCGAAGCCGCAGCCCAGCGTGTCGATGAGGCAGTGGCGCGCGGTGTGTACGCCTCCTTGCTGGTGATCTTGTACTTGGTCGACGTAGTCGGCGATGTCGGCCAAGACCTGGTCGGGCGCGGGACGGACGTTGCTGATGTGGGCTGACATGGATGCTTGTTTGCGTTGAAGGGAGGGGAGGGCGGGTCAGCGTGCCTGCGCGCTCGCCATCGTGGCGATGGCGCAGGCAGCGACGGGCGCCGCCACCCTCACCGGCGGTCCTTGAGCGCGACGAACTTGCGGTCTTCCGGCCCGATGTAGTTGGCCGACGGCCGGATGATCTTGCCGTCCTGGCGCTGCTCGATGATGTGCGCCGACCAGCCCGACGTCCGCGAGATGACGAACAGCGGCGTGAACATCGCGGTCGGAACGCCCATCATGTGATAGCTGACGGCGGAGAACCAGTCGAGGTTCGGGAACATGTTCTTGGCGTCCTTCATCACGCGCTCCAGCCGCTCGGCGATCGTCGAACATCCGCGTGTTGCCGGCGTCCTCGGAGAGCTCCCTGGCGACGCCCTTGATCACCTCGTTGCGCGGATCGCTGATCGTGTACACCGGATGCCCGAAGCCGATGATCACTTCCTTCGCTTCGACGCGGCGGCGGATGTCGGCCTCGGCCTCGTCCGGCGTGTCGTAGCGCTTCTGGATCTCGAACGAGACCTCGTTGGCGCCGCCGTGCTTCGGCCCGCGCAGCGCGCCGATGGCGCCGGTGAGCGCCGAGTACATGTCGGCGCCGGTGCCCGCGATCACGCGGCCGGTGAACGTCGACGCGTTGAATTCGTGCTCGGCGTACAGGATGAGCGAGGTGTGCATCGCCCGCACCCACAGCGCGCGCGGCTTCGCGCCGTGCAGCAGGTGGAGGAAATGCCCGCCGATCGAGTCGTCGTCGGTCTCGACGTCGATCCGGCGCCCGTTGTGGCTCCAGTGGTACCAGTAGAGGAGCATCGACCCGAGCGACGCCAGCAGGCGGTCGGCGATGTCGCGCGCGCCGGCGACGCTGTGGCCGTCCTTTTCCGGCAGCACCGTGCCGAGCGCCGACACGCCGGTACGCATCACGTCCATCGGATGCGCGGCGGCCGGGAATGCGCTCGAGGATTTCCTTCACCGGCTCGGGCAGGCCGCGCAGGCTTCGCAGCTTCGTCTTGTACGCCGCGAGCTCGGCGACGTTCGGCAGCTTGCCGTGGACGAGCAGGTACGCGATTTCCTCGAATTCGCAGGTGGCGGCGATGTCGAGGATGTCGTAGCCGCGGTAGGCGAGGTCGTTGCCGGTGCGGCCGACGGTGCACAGCGCCGTGTTGCCGGCGGTGACGCCGGAGAGCGCGACCGATTTCTTCGCCTTCGGTGCGGTGTCGGTGGTGGTTTCTGCGGTGGTCATGCGAAGGCTCCCTGTCAGGCGGGACGAGAAAATCTCATGTGGACGACGCGCGGCTCACTTGCCCCTGGCGAACAGCGCGTCGAGCCGTTCTTCGTAGGCGTGGTAGCCGAGGCACTCGTAGAGCTCGTCGCGCGTCTGCATCGTGTCGACGACCGCCCGCTGCGTGCCGTCGCGGCGCAGGGCTTCGTAGACGCGGAGCGCCGCCTTGTTCATCGCCCGAAACGCCGACAGCGGGTAGAGCGCGATCCCGACGCCGGCGCTGCGGAGCTCTTCGACGGTGAAGAGCGGCGTCGCGCCGAATTCGGTGATGTTGGCGAGCACCGGCACCTTCGTCGCGTCGACGAACTTGCGGTACATCGCGAGGTCGGTGACCGCCTCGGGGAAGATCATGTCGGCGCCCGCCTCGACGCATGCGCAGGCGCGATCGAGCGCGGCCTCGAGCCCTTCGACGGCCAGCGCGTCGGTGCGCGCCATGATGCCGAAAGTCGGGATCGGTGCGGGCGTCGACCGCGGCCTTGATCCGGTCGACCATCTCCTCCTTCGGCACGACGGCCTTGCCCGGCCGGTGGCCGCAGCGCTTCGCGCCGACCTGATCCTCGATGTGCACCGCCGCCGCGCCGAACTTGATCATCGACTTGACCGTGCGCGCGACGTTGAACGCGGAAGCACCGAAGCCCGTGTCGACGTCGACCAGGAGCGGCAGCGAGCAGGCGTCGGTGATGCGGCGCACGTCGGTCAGCACGTCGTCGAGATTGCTGATGCCGAGATCGGGAACGCCCAGCGACCCCGCCGCGACGCCGCCGCCGGAGAGGTAGATCGCCTTGAAGCCGGAGCGCTCCGCCAGGATCGCGTGATAGGCGCAGATGGCGCCGGGAATCTGCAGCGGCGCCTCGACGGCGAGCGCGGCACGCAGGCGCGCGCCGGGGGAGGCTTGGGTCATCGCAGCGAGCGAAGGCGTAGTCGCACGGTCACCCGAGCAGCGATGCGACGCCGGCGCGCTCTTCCTCGAGCTCCTTCAGCGTCGCGTCCATCTTCTCGCGCGAGAAGGCGTCGATCTCGAGTCCGGCGACGCGGGTGTACTCGCCGCCGGCCGTGGTGACCGGCACGCCGTACATCACGTCCTGCGGCACGCCGTAGCTGCCGTCGGACGGCACGCCCATCGTCACCCACTTGCCGTCGCTGCCCAACATCCAGTCGCGCATGTGGTCGATCGCCGCGTTGGCCGCGGAGGCCGCCGACGAGAGCCCGCGCGCCGCGATGATCGCCGCGCCGCGCTTGCCGACGGTCGGCAGGAACACATTGCGATTCCATTCCTCGTCGTTGATGAGCGCCTTGAGCGACTTTCCTTCGGCGGTGGCGAAGCGGTAGTCGGCGTACATCGTCGGCGAGTGGTTGCCCCAGACGGCGAGCTTCTCGATCGAGGCGACCGGCCTGCCGGATTTGGCGGCGAGCTGCGACAGCGCGCGATTGTGGTCGAGGCGCAGCATCGCCGTGAAGTTCTTTTTCGGCAGCGACGGCGCCGATTTCATCGCGATGTAGGCATTGGTGTTCGCCGGATTGCCGACGACCAGCACCTTGACGCCGCGGCTCGCGACCTGGTCCAGCGCCTTGCCCTGCTCGATGAAGATCTTCGCGTTCTCCATCAGGAGGTCCTTGCGCTCCATTCCCGGGCCGCGCGGCTTGGCTCCGACCAGCACGGCGATATCGGCGTCCTTGAACGCGACCTTGGGATCGGCGGCGCCTTCCATTCCGGCGACCAGCGGGAACGCGCAGTCCTCGATCTCCATCATCACGCCCTTCAGCGCCGCCTGCGCCTTGTCGATGGGCAGCTCGAGCATCTGCAGGATCACGGGCTGGTCGCGTCCGAGCATTTCGCCGGCGGCGATCCGGAAAAGGATGCTGTAACCGATCTGGCCGGCGGCGCCGGTGACGGCAACGCGAAGGGGCTTCTTCATCGTGAGTTCCTCGGGTGGGGGGCGGAAGAAAAAAGCAATGCGCGCGGGGCGATGGAAATCGGGGCGGGGCGGCTCGTCGTCGCGCTTTCGGAATGCGGGTGGCCTGAGGTTGTTGCGTTGCAGCGACCTGGCGGGACGCGCCGGTGGAGGCGTCGCGACCGAGCGTCCGGGTGACCGTCATTCTAGGCTTTCCCGCCGCGTCGTGTCAATGATATCCTATAACTTATAGAAGACATAAGACATGAGTTAGACAACGTCGGCGCCGGCGCGAATAATCGACGCTCGCCGGCAACGGCGGCCGGGCCGGATGAGGATGCCCCGGACGCTGTCGGGATGTCTCGGTCGAACTGGCTTTCGGACCTTCACAGTGCAGGAGCTCACGTTGAACGCGACGCCGTCATTCAGCCCTTTGTACATGCAAATCAAGGGCCTGCTGGAACAGGGGCTCGAGGCGGGCGACTGGCGGCCCGGTGAGCCGATCCCGAGCGAGATCGAGCTCGCCGGACGCTTTGGCGTCTCGCAGGGAACCGTCCGTAAGGCGATCGACGCGCTCGCCGCCGACAACCTGGTCGTCCGCCGGCAGGGGAAGGGCACGTTCGTCGCCACGCACACGGAGGAGAACACGTCGATGTTCCGGTTCCTGCGCATCCGGCGCAACGACGGCAAGGACGAGTACCCGGCGAGCCGGCTCCTCGACGTCCGGCGCGGCAAGGCGAACGTCGAGGCGGCCCGCCATCTCAACCTCGCCGCCGGCGACGCCGTGTTCGTGCTTCGCCGCGTGCTCGAATATTCGGGACAGCCCGTAGTGCTGGACGAGATCACGCTTCCCGCCGAGCTGTTCAAGGGGCTGACGCGCGCCCGTGTCGAGTCCTACCACGGCTCGATGTACAGCTTCTTCGAGACGCAGTTCGGCGTCCGGATGCTGAAGGCGCAGGAAAAGGTGAAGGCGATCGCGGCCGACGCGGCGAGTGCCCGCATTCTCAACGTCGAGCCGGGCCAGCCGCTCCTCGCGGTCGATCGCGTCACGCTGACGTTCGGAGAGCGCCCCGTCGAATGGCGGCGCGGGCTTTGCACGACCAAGCGGCACCACTATCTCAACCTGCTGGGCTAGGCGAGGCGCATGACGTCGCCGCCGCCCGCGCGTTGCCGCGCGGCGAGAGGTTCGCGCTATAATGGCCTGCTGCTTTGCACAACGCCGTTTCGCCCAAAAAAATCCTCGGGCAACGTCAATGTTTGCCCGCAGTCGCGCTGCCGGACACCGCCACTCTTGCCCATGCCCCGACCCTGGAATCCGGCCCGCGTGACGCGATCCCCCGCGGAGCGCGCACATGGCACCGCGTTCCTGCACGCCGTGAGCGTTGCCGATGCCCGTCACTGAGCGCCCTTCGGCGCGCGCGCGCCCGGTCTATCTCAACCTGGTCGCCATCCGGCTTCCGTTGCCGGGCTTTGCCTCGATCCTGCACCGGATTTCCGGCGCCCTTCTGTTCCTGATCGGGATTCCCCTGCTGCTCTGCGGGGTCGCGGCAAGCCTCGCGTCGCCCGAATCGTTCGACGCGCTCAAGGCGAACCTCGCGAATCCGCTCGCGAAGCTCGTGCTGCTCGGTCTCGCGTGGGCGTATCTGCATCACTTCTTCATGGGCCTCCGCTACCTGCTGATCGACATCGACATCGGCGTCGACCTCCCGGCGGCGCGGCGCTCGTCGGTCGTGGTTCTCGTGGTGAGCCTCGCGCTCACGCTCTACGTCGGGTGGCGGCTGTGGTGACCGACCGCAAACTCGTCGGCGCGCACTACGGCCTCACCGATTGGCTGCTGCAGCGGATGACGGCGCTGGTGATGGCCGGCTACACGGTTCTGGTCCTCGCGATCGTGCTGTGGAACGGCGGCCTCGATTACACGCTGTGGACGGCGCTCTTCGGCAACGCCGCGTTCAAGGTGGCGACGTTCCTCTTCATGGTCGCGCTCCTGTATCACGCCTGGATCGGCGTGCGCGACATCTACATGGATTACGTGAAACCCGTCGGCGTGCGCCTCACGTTGCAGGCGCTCTCGGTGCTCGCGCTGATCGCCTATCTCGGCTGGACCATCGCGATCCTGTGGGGCGGCAGGTGACGGCGGCGTCGAGCCTTCCGGTGCGCAAGTTCGACGCGATCGTCGTCGGCGCGGGCGGCTCGGGAATGCGCGCCTCGCTGCAGCTCGCCGAGGCCGGGCTCTCGGTGGCCGTGCTGTCGAAGGTCTTTCCGACGCGCTCGCACACGGTGGCGGCGCAGGGCGGCATCGGCGCCTCGCTCGGCAACATGTCGGAGGACAGCTGGCTCTGGCACATGTACGACACGATCAAGGGCTCCGACTGGCTCGGCGACCAGGACGCGATCGAATACATGTGCCGGATGGCGCCGCAGGTCGTCTACGAGCTCGAGCATTTCGGGATGCCGTTCGACCGCAACGCCGACGGCACCATCTACCAGCGGCCGTTCGGCGGGCACTCCGCGAATTTCGGCGAGAAGCCGGTGCAGCGCGCCTGCGCCGCGGCCGACCGCACCGGGCATGCGCTGCTGCACACGCTCTACCAGCGCAACGTGCGCGCCCGCACGCAGTTCTTCGTCGAATGGATGGCGCTCGACCTCGTCCGCGACGCCGACGGCGACGTGCTGGGCGTCGTCGCGCTGGAGATGGAGACGGGCGAGGTGATGGTGCTGCAGGCGAAATCGACGCTGCTCGCCACGGGCGGCGCCGGCCGCATCTTCGCGGCGTCGACCAACGCGTTCATCAACACTGGCGACGGGCTCGGCATGGCGGCACGCGCCGGCATTCCGCTCGAGGACATGGAGATGTGGCAGTTCCACCCGACCGGCGTTTACGGCGCCGGCGTGCTGATCACCGAGGGCGTGCGCGGCGAGGGGGGCATCCTGCTCAACTGCAACGGCGAGCGCTTCATGGAGCGCTACGCGCCGAACCTCAAGGACCTCGCGTCGCGCGACGTCGTCAGCCGTTCGATGGACCAGGAGATCAAGGAAGGCCGCGGCTGCGGTCCGAACAAGGACCACGTGCTGCTGAAGCTCGACCACCTCGGCGCCGAGCTCATCATGAAACGGCTGCCTTCGATCCACGAGATCGCCGTCAAGTTCGCCAACGTCGACTGCACGAAGGAGCCGATCCCGGTCGTGCCGACGGCCCACTATCAGATGGGCGGCATCCCGACCAACGTCCACGGGCAGGTGGTCGCGCCGAAGGATGGGGACTACAAGGCGGTGGTCAACGGCCTCTACGCGGTCGGCGAATGCGCGTGCGTCTCGGTGCACGGCGCCAACCGGCTCGGAACGAATTCGCTGCTCGACCTCATCGTCTTCGGGCGCGCGGCGGGCATCGACATCGTCGAGCGCTCGCGCGGCTCCGGCGCCCACAAGCCGCTGCCGAAGGACGCCGCGCGACCGCCCGCTCGCGCGCCTCGCCCGCCTCGACGGCGCGACCGGCGGCGAATCGGTCGCGGACGTCGCAGACGCGCTGCGCAAGGCGATCCAGGCGCACTGCGGCGTATTCCGCAACCAGCAGCTGCTGACCGAGGGCGTGGGCCAGGTGATGGAGATCGCCGAGCGCGCGTCACGCGGACGTCGATCGCCGACAAGAGCCGCGTGTTCAACACCGCGCGCGTCGAGGCGCTGGAGCTCGACAACCTGATCGAGACCGCGAAGGCGACCGTCGTGTCCGCCGAGGCCCGCCGCGAGTCGCGCGGCGCGCAGGCACGCAGCGACTACCCGGCCCGCGACGACGTCAACTGGCTGAAGCACACGCTGTGGTACCGCGACGGCAACCGGCTCGACTACAAGCCGGTGAACCTGAAGCCGGTGTCCGTTGAAGCATTTCCGCCAAAGGCCCGGACCTACTGACGCCGGACGCCACCGATGAAATTCCGCATCTACCGCTACGATCCCGAGAAGGACGCGAAGCCCTATCTCAAGGACTACGACGTCGCGCTCGATCCGCACGACCGGATGCTGCTGGACGCCCTGATCAGGGTGAAGGCGGTCGACGACACGCTGGCGTTCCGGCGCAGCTGCCGCGAGGGCGTCTGCGGCTCGGACGCGATGAACATCAACGGCAAGAACGGGCTCGCCTGCATCACGAACCTCAAGACGCTCAAGGAGCCGATCGAGCTGCGGCCGCTGCCCGGGCTCCCGGTCATCCGCGACCTCATCGTGGACATGAGCCAGTTCTTCAAGCAGTACCACTCGATCACGCCGTACCTCGTCAACGACACGCCGCCGCCGGAGAAGGAGCGGCTGCAGTCGCCGGAGGACCGCGAGGAGCTGGACGGCCTCTACGAGTGCATCCTCTGCGCCTGCTGCACGACCGCCTGCCCGTCGTTCTGGTGGAACCCGGACAAGTTCGTCGGGCCGGCCGGCCTCCTCGCCGCCTACCGCTTCATCGCGGATTCGCGCGACGAGGCGACCGCGGCACGCCTCGACGATCTCGAGGACCCGTACCGGCTGTTCCGCTGCCATACGATCATGAACTGCGTGGACGTCTGCCCCAAGGGGCTCAACCCCACGCGCGCCATCGGCAAGATCAAGGAGATCATGGTCAAGCGGACCGTGTAGCGCCCGTCCTCGGATTTGCGCTGAGTCAAAGGCGGGACGGGCAAATGCCCGTAGATTCACCTTCACCCTTCAACGTGGAACGCTCGAATCCGGCCGATGACCGCTCTTTTGCCCGGCTATCCTGGCGCTGCCGGCGCGGGATGCTGGAAAACGACCTCGTCCTGTCCCGGTTCCTCGCCCGGCGCGGCGCCACGCTGACCGACGACGAGCTGGCCGCACTGGGCGTTCTTCTCGACCTGTCCGACAACGACCTGTGGAAGATCCTTTCCGGCCAGTCAGAACCCGCGGACGCCTCGCTCGCGCCGCTGGTCGCGCAATTGCGCGCCGCGTGACGGCGCCCCGCACCGCCGCGACGACCCCCGCCGACCCCACGATGCATTGCGATTCGAAGCGTCGATCCCCACGTCCAAGGGTGACGACGCGCCCGGTTCTCCCACCCGTCTCAAAGCGCATGGAGTACCCCTCATGACCGACCATACCGCCACGCCCACCTTGTCCGACGGCTCGGCGCCCGTCACTATCCCCGGTTCTCCCACCCGTCTCAAAGCGCATGGAGCACCCCTCATGACCGACCGTACCGCCACGCTCACCTTCTCCGACGGCTCGGCGCCCGTCACGTTCCCCGTCCTCTCCGGCACCGTCGGTCCCGATGTCATCGATATCCGAACGCTCTACGGGAAGACCGGCAAGTTCACCTTCGACCCCGGGTTCCTTTCGACCGCGTCGTGCAAATCGGCGATCACCTACATCGACGGCGACAAGGGCGAGCTGCTCTACCGCGGCTATCCCATCGAGGAGCTCGCGGTCAAATGCGACTTCATGGACGTCTGCCACCTGCTGCTCTACGGCGAATTGCCCGGGCCCGAGCAGATGGAGGAGTTCGTCGGCCGCGTGACCAAGCATACGATGGTCAACGAGCAGATGCAGTTCTTCCTGCGCGGATTCCGCCGCGACGCGCATCCGATGGCCGTGATGACCGGCCTCGTCGGCGCGCTGTCGGCGTTCTACCCGGATTCGATCAACCTCCACGACGCCCATCAGCGCGACATTTCGGCGATCCGCCTGATCGCCAAGATGCCGACGCTGGTCGCGATGGCCTACAAGTACACCGTGGGGCAGCCGTACATTTACCCGCGCAACGACCTGTCGTACGCAGCCAATTTCATGCGGATGATGTTCGCGACGCCGTGCGAGGACTACCGATCGAACGAAGTGCTGGTACGCGCGATGGACCGGATCTTCATCCTCCACGCCGATCATGAGCAGAATGCGTCGACGTCGACGGTGCGGCTGTGCGCGTCGTCCGGCACCAACCCGTTCGCGGCGATCGCCGCTGGCGTCGCCTGTCTCTGGGGCCCGGCGCACGGCGGCGCCAACGAGGCCTGCCTCAACATGCTCTACGACATCCAGCGGCAGGGCGGAGTGGCGAAGATCGGCGAATTCATCACCAAGGTCAAGGACAAGAATTCGAACGTCAAGCTGATGGGCTTCGGCCACCGCGTCTACAAGAATTACGACCCGCGCGCGAAGCTGATGCGCGAGACCTGCCACGAGGTGCTGACCGAGCTCGGCCTGCACGACGACCCGCTGTTCAAGCTCGCGATGGCGCTCGAGAAGATCGCGCTCGAGGACGACTATTTCGTCTCGCGCAAGCTCTACCCGAACGTCGACTATTATTCGGGGATCGTGCAGAAGGCGATCGGCATCCCGGTGCCGCTGTTCACCGCGATCTTCTCGCTCGCGCGTACCGTGGGCTGGATCGCGCAGCTGAACGAGATGGTCGCCGACCCCGAGTACAAGATCGGCCGCCCGCGCCAGCTCTTCACGGGCGCCACGCGTCGCGCGGTGAAACCGATCGCGCAGCGCTAGCGGGCTCACAGCGCCCGGCAACGGGCGTTCGCGTGCCGGTGCCTGCCGTCGTACCATAGGCGTGCACGGGGGGACGTGACGCCCCCCGTCCCGCGCAAATCCGGCTTTTGACGAGGTTCCGGCAATGGATACGATGAAGCAATTCGAGTCGACGAGCACGCTCTTCGGCGGCAACGCGCCGTTCATCGAGGACCAGTACGAGCAGTACCTCTCCGATCCGGCCTCGGTCGCGCCGGACTGGCGGCGCCTATTTCGACACGCTGCGCGGCGGCGCGCCGGACGTCGCGCACGCGCCGGTGATCGAGTCGTTCATCCGTCTCGGCAAGAGCCGCAAGCTCACCGGGTCGATGGTCGACGCGTCGACGCTGCACAAGCAGGTGCTGGTGCTGCAGATGATCGGCAAGTTCCGCACGCTCGGCATGTTCCAGGCCGACCTCGATCCGCTGAAGCGGCAGGAGCAGCGCGATATCGCCGACCTCGACCTCGCGACCTACGGCTTCACCGACGCCGATCTCGACACCGAGTTCGACGTCGGATCGTTCAAGGGCGGGACGCCGCGGATGCGTCTGCGCGACCTCATCCAGGCCCTGAAGGACACGTATTGCCGGACGTTCGGCGCCGAGTACATGTACATCAACGACACGGCGACCAAGCGGTTCATCCAGGAGCGCCTCGAGCCCATCCGCTCGCGGCCGACCTACACGGCGACCGAGCAGCGCCACATCCTGGAGCGCCTGACCGCCGCGGAGACGCTGGAGCGTTACCTGCACACGAAGTACGTCGGCCAGAAGCGCTTCTCCGGCGAGGGCGGCGACACGATGATTCCGATGCTGGACCTTCTCCTGCAGAAGGCCGGCGCCGCGGGCGTCAAGGAGACCGTGATCGGCATGGCGCATCGCGGGCGCCTCAACGTGCTCGTCAACACGCTGGGCAAGATGCCGAGCGATCTCTTCACCGAGTTCGAGGGCAAGCAGGCGCAGGAGCTCTCGGCGGGCGACGTCAAGTACCACCAGGGCTTCTCGTCCGACGTGACCACGCCGGGCGGGCCGATGCACCTCACGCTCGCGTTCAATCCGTCGCACCTGGAAGCGGTCGATCCGGTGGTCGAGGGCTCCGTTCGTGCGCGCCAGCATCGGCGCAACGACAAGGACGGCGCGCAGGTGCTGCCGGTGCTGATCCACGGCGACGCCGCGCTGGCGGGCCAGGGCGTGATCCAGGAAATCCTCAACATGGCGCAGACCCGTGGCTACTACACGGGCGGCACCGTCCACATCGTCGTCAACAACCAGATCGGCTTCACGACGTCGGATCCGCGCGACACGCGCGGCACGCTCTACTGCACCGACATCGCCAAGATGGCCGAAGCGCCGATTTTCCACGTGAACGCCGACGATCCCGAGGTGTGCCTGCTCGCCGTCGACATGGCGATGGACTACCGGCAGCAGTTCCATCGCGACGTCTTCATCGATCTCGTCTGCTTCCGCCGCCTCGGCCACAACGAGGCCGACGAGCCCATGGTCACGCAGCCGCTCATGTACAAGCGCATCGCCCAGCATCCCGGCACGCGCAGGCTCTACGCCGACCGCCTGGTCGCGGCGGGCGTGGTCAAGCCCGAGGAGCCCGACGCGATGATCGCCGCGTACCGCGCGGCGATGGACAAGGGCCAGCACACGAACACGACGATCCTGTCGAATTACAAGGCGCCGATGACGGTCGACTGGGCGCCGTTCGTGCGCCGCGACTGGACGGCGCCCTACGACGGCGCGCTCCCGATCGAGCGGATCCGCGCGCTCGCGCGCAAGATCACCGAGGTTCCCGAGGGATTCAAGCTGCATTCGCGGGCCGAACGCGTCATGGCGGATCGCCGCGCGATGGCCGACGGCGCGCAGCCGCTCGACTGGGGCATGGGCGAGATGCTCGCGTACGCGACGCTGCTCGACCAGGGGTATGGCGTACGCCTGTCCGGCGAGGACACCGGCCGCGGCACGTTCTCGCACCGGCACGCGGTGCTGCACGACCAGAACCGCGAGAAGTGGGATTCGGGCACCTATGTGCCGCTCGAGCATCTCGCCAAGGACCAGCCGACGATCGAGATCATCGATTCGGTGCTGACGGAGAACGCGGTCCTGGGATTCGAATACGGCTACGCGACATCGGACCCGATGCGCCTCGTCGTCTGGGAAGCGCAGTTCGGCGATTTTGCGAACGGCGCGCAGGTGGTTATCGACCAGTTCATCGCGTCGGGCGAGGTGAAATGGGGCAGGATCTGCGGCCTCGTGCTGCTGCTGCCGCATGGCTACGAAGGCCAGGGCCCGGAACATTCGTCGGCGCGGCCCGAGCGCTACCTGCAACTGTGCGCCGAGCACAACATGCAGGTATGCGTGCCGTCGACGCCGGCGCAGATCTACCATCTGCTGCGAAGGCAGATGCTGCGCGTGTTCCGCCGGCCGCTGATCGTGATGAGCCCGAAGAGCCTGCTGCGGCACAAGGAGGCCACTTCGACGCTCGAGGAACTTGCCCTGGGTCGGTTCCAGAACGTCATCGGCGAGACCGAGAAGCTCGCCGCGAAGAGCGTACGCCGCGTGATCGCCTGCAGCGGCAAGGTGTACTACGAGCTCGTCGCGTACCGGCGCGAGCACAAGATCACCGACGTCGCGATCATCCGCTTCGAGCAGCAGTATCCGTTTCCGCACGACGATTTCGAGGCGGCGCTCGCGAAATTCCCCAACGCGACCGAGATCGTCTGGTGTCAGGAAGAACCGCAGAACCAGGGCGCGTGGTACCGGCTGCGCGCCTATTTCCGCGCCGACGCGCGGCCGAACCAGGTCGTCGCCTACGCCGGCCGGCCGGTCGCGGCGACCACCGCGGTCGGCTACATGTCGAAGCACGTCGAGCGCCAGCAGAAGCTCGTTGAAGACGCGTTCGCTCCCGCGATGTCCGAGGGCGAGATGCTCGTCGGCACCTGACAGGGAAACATCGCGATGCAAGTCGAAGTCAAGATCCCGCAGCTCCCCGAATCGGTGGCCGAGGCGACGCTCGTTCACTGGCACAAGAGCGTCGGCGAGGCGGTCAAGCGCGACGAGAACCTGATCGACGTCGAGACGGACAAGGTCGTGCTCGAACTGCCGGCGCCCGATTCCGGCGTGCTGACCGAGATCCGCAAGAGCGACGGCGCGACGGTCATCGGCCAGGAAGTGGTCGCCGTGATCGACACGACCGCGGCCGCGACGGTGGCGGCTGCGCCGGCGGCGCAACCGGCGGCGGCGCAACCAACCCCGGCGAAACCGGCACCCCCTGCAGGCGGTGCCGCAGCGATCGCGCTGCCTGCGGCGCGCAAGATGATGGCGGACCAGGGCATCGGCGCCGCCGATGTTACGGGAACCGGCCGCGGCGGGCGCATCACCAAGCCCGACGTCGCCGCCGCCGCGCAGGCGAGGCAAGAGACGCCGGCGCCCGCCGCGCGCGCTCCTGCACCGGCCCCCGCGGTGCCGTTGCCGGCCGCGCTTGGCAACCGTCCCGAGCAGCGCGTGCCGATGTCGCGGCTGCGCCAGCGGGTCGCCGAGCGGCTCGTCCAGTCGCAATCCACCGCGGCGATCCTGACGACGTTCAACGAAGTCAACATGCAGCCGGTCATCGACCTGCGCAACAAGTACAAGGAGCGCTTCGAGAAGGAGCACGGCGTCAAGCTGGGTTTCATGGCGTTCTTCGTGAAGGCCGCCGTGCATGCGCTCAAGAAGTTTCCGGCGGTGAACGCGTCGATCGACGGCACCGACATCGTCTACCACGGCTATTTCGACATCGGCATCGCCGTGGGCAGCCCGCGCGGCCTCGTCGTGCCGATCCTGCGCGACGCCGACCAGATGTCGTTCGCCGAGATCGAGATCGCGATCGCCGATTTCGGCAAGCGCGCCCAGGACGGCAAGCTTTCGGTCGAGGATCTGACCGGCGGCACGTACACGATCTCCAACGGCGGCGTGTACGGGTCGATGCTGTCGACGCCGATCATCAACCCGCCGCAGTCGGCGATCCTCGGCGTGCATGCGACGCGCGAGCGGCCGGTGGTCGAGAACGGGCAGGTCGTCGTGCGGCCGATCAACTATCTCGCGCAGTCCTACGACCACCGGATCATCGATGGGCGAGAGGCCGTCCTCTCCCTCGTCGCCATCAAGGAAGCCCTCGAGGATCCTGCACGGTTGCTGCTCGATTTGTGATGGCGTCGCGGCTCGTACTCGCGACGGACGCTACTGCGCGCCCCGATGACTTCGTTGCTGCTCACTCGCGGCCTCGCTGTACCAACATGTACTATCTCGGCCGCTCGCTCCGCTGCGCCTCGTCCTCAGGGCCGCTCGCTGCGCTCGCTCTGCGACGCGGTGCGCATCGTGAAACCTGCAGATCGAATTTCGTTCGTCCTGACTCGAACTTCGAAAGATCGTTCATGGCAGACCAATTTGATGTCGTGGTGATCGGCGGCGGGCCGGGCGGGTACATCGCCGCGATCCGCGCCGCGCAGCTCGGATTCAAGACGGCGTGCATCGACGACTGGACGCGCGCGGGCGACAAGCCGGCGCCGGGGGGCACGTGCACGAACGTCGGCTGCATCCCGTCGAAGGCGCTGCTGCAGTCGTCGGAGAATTTCGAGCACGCGGGTCACGCGTTCGCGGATCACGGCATCACGCTCGACAACCTCGGCATCGACGTCGCGAGGATGCAGGCGCGCAAGGAGAAGGTCGTCGCGCAGAACAACGACGGCATCCTCTTCCTGTTCCGCAAGAACAAGGTCACGTTCTTCCATGGCCGCGGCGCGTTCGCGGGCGGCAGCGCCGCCGCGGGCTGGACCGTGAAGGTCGACGGCGCCAAGCCGGCCGAGCTCACGGCGAAGCACGTCATCGTCGCGACCGGGTCGAAGCCGCGTCCGCTGCCCGGGACGGCGATCGACAACGTGCGCGTGCTCGACAACGAGGGCGCACTGGCGCTGCCGGAGGTGCCGAAGACGCTCGGCGTGGTCGGCGCGGGCGTCATCGGCCTCGAGATGGGCAGTGTGTGGCGGCGGCTCGGTGCCAAGGTGACGGTGCTGGAGGCGCTGCCGGATTTCCTTGGCGTCGCCGACGAAGCGATCGCGAAGGAGGCGAAGAAGCTCTTCGCGAAGCAGGGACTCGCCATCCATCTCGGCGTCTCGATCACGAAGGTGACGGTGTCGAAGAACGACGTCACGGTCGCGTGGAACGACGCCGCGGGCGCGGGTCAGTCGGCCGTGTTCGACCGGCTGATCGTTTCGATCGGCCGCGTTCCGCACACCGCGGGGCTCTCGCCCGAAGCGGTGGGACTCAAGCTCGACGCGCGCGGCTTCGTCGAGGTCGACGCCGAATGCCGGACGAACCTCGCCAACGTGTGGGCGATCGGCGACGTCGTCCGCGGTCCGATGCTCGCGCACAAGGCCGAGGAGGAGGGCGTCGCGGTTGCCGAGCGGATCGCCGGACAGCACGGACACGTCGACTTCAATACCGTGCCTTGGGTGATCTACACGTCGCCGGAGATCGCATGGGTCGGCAAGACCGAGCGCGAGCTCAAGGCCGAAGGCGTCGCCTATCGCGTCGGCAGCTTCCCGTTCTCGGCGAACGGCCGCGCGCGCGCGCTCGGCGACACCGCCGGGTTCGTCAAGATCATCGCCGACGCGGCCACCGACCGCATCCTCGGCATGCACGTGATCGGCCCGCTCGCCTCCGAGCTGATCGCCGAGGGCGTCGTCGCGATGGAATTCGGCGCGTCGAGCGAGGACCTCGCGCGGATCTGCCACGCGCACCCGTCGCTGGCCGAGGCGACGAAGGAAGCCGCGCTCGGCGTCGCCGGCCGGACGCTCAATTTTTGACGCGCGTCGTGCGGGCAGCGGACGTGTTGGATGCGAATGTGCTGCCGCGGCGACGTGCCGCGGATGACGCGGATCCCTTCGTGATGTCGGCCCGCGCGGGCGGAGGCAACGCTTGAGCGATACGGCGACCGACGCGTCGATCGCGGCGCGGCGCGGCGGGCTCGCAGCCTGGGTCGAGCCGATCCTCGCCGCACGCGGAACCACGCTCGATCCGTCGCAGGCGAACGCGCTCGACCGCCTGCAGGTCCTGGCCGACGAGCTCCACGCGTTTCGCGCCGCGCGGCAATCGACGCTGAAGAAGCTGTTCGCGCCGCCGGACGTCCCGCGCGGCATCTACCTGTGGGGCGGCGTCGGGCGCGGCAAGAGCTTCCTGATGGACGGCTTCTACGCGACCGTCGCCATTCGCCGCAAGACGCGCGTGCACTTCCATCTCTTCATGCGCGACGTGCATGCGGCGCTCGCCGAAGTGAAGCACGAGGAGGATCCGCTCGCCGTCGTCGCGGCGGGCATCGCGCGCCGCTGGCGGCTCGTCTGCTTCGACGAGTTCCACGTGTCCGACATCGCCGACGCGATGATCCTCGGCCGGCTGCTGCAGGCGCTGTTCGAGCACGGCGTGGTATTCGTGATGACGTCGAACTATCCGCCGGACGGTCTCTGGCCGAACGGGCTGCAGCGCGAGCGTTTCCTGCCGACGATCGCGCTGATCAAGCGCTGGCTCGACGACGTCGAAGTCGACGCCGGCGTCGACTATCGGCTGCGCGCGCTGACGCAGGTGCGCACGTACCACACGCCGGCGGGGCCGGCGGCGGACGCAAGCCTCGGCGCCGCATTCGAGGCGATGCGTTCGGGCCGCGACGAAAGCCCGAAGCTCACGGTCGAGGGGCGGCCGATCCTTGCGCGCCGGGTCGCCGGCAGCGCCGCGTGGTTCGACTTTCCGGCGCTATGCGACGGGCCGCGCTCCCAGCGCGACTATCTCGAGCTCGCCCGCCGTTTTTCCGTGATCCTGCTTTCCGGCGTGCCGCGGATGACGGCCGACATGGGCGATGTCGCGCGGCGCTTCACGTGGCTCGTGGACATACTGTACGATCATCGGGTGAAGCTGCTGCTCTCGGCCGACGTCGCCGCGCCCGACCTCTATCGCGCCGGCCATCACAGCGGCGAGTTCGACCGCACCGTGAGCCGCCTCGCCGAAATGCAATCCCGCGACTACATGGCGGAACCGCACGTCGCGGCCGAACGGGCGGACTAGCCCCTTCGGCCCGACCTCGCCTCGCCCCCGATTTCCCGCATATCCCCGCAGCGGACAAGGAGACTCCCGTGCAGAAATTCAAGGCTTACCGGACGTTCCAGGAGCCGACCGGCGTCGCGAGCCGGTTCGTGGAAATGTCGCTGGACGAGCTCGACCCGGGCGATGTCGTCGTGCGCACCAAGTATTCGACGATCAATTACAAGGATGCCCTTTCGTACAACGGCGCCGGCAAGATCATGCGCAAGTATCCGACGAACGCCGGCATCGACATGGCCGGCACCGTCGAGAGCTCCGGCGATCCGCGCTGGAAGCGCGGCGACAAGGTCATCGTGCACGCCTACGACATGGGCGTCGCGCACGACGGCGGGTATTCCGAATTCGTCCGGGTTCCCGGCGACTGGGTCGTCCGCCGCCCCGAGAGCATGACCGCGTTCGACGCGATGACGCTCGGCACCGCCGGCTTCACCGCCGCGCAGGCGATCATGCTGATGGAGCACAACGGGCTCGCACCCGCGAACGGCCCCGTCGCCGTCACCGGCTCGACGGGCGGCGTGGGCTCGGTGGCAGTCGAGATCCTCGCCAAATCGGGCTACGAAGTGGTCGCGATCACGGGCAAGAAGGAGGAGACCGACTACCTCAAGGAGCTGGGCGCGCGCGAGGTCGTCGTCCGGCAGTCGGTCGACCTCTCGAAGATCCGGCCGCTCGATTCGGCGCGGTGGGCGGGCGTGGTCGACAATCTCGGCGGCGACGTCCTCGCATGGCTGCTGTCCACGATGAAGATCGGCGGCACGGTGGCCGCCGTCGGCCTCGCCGCCGACCACAAGCTGCATACGTCCGTGATGCCGTTCATCCTGCGCGGCGTCTGCCTGCTCGGCGCCGACAGCGCCAACTGCCCGATGCCGCTGCGGCAGAAGCTGTGGAACAAGCTCGCCGTCGAATGGCGGCCGGACAAGGTGCACGACCAGGTTCGTACGATCGACTTCGACGACCTGCCGACGCACTTCGATCCGTACATCAAGGGAATGGTCCGCGGGCGCACCGTCGTGCGCATCGCGCCGGACACGCACCCCTGAGACGGTCGCCTCAGCGGGCCGGCCGGAACGGCCGGCACCGGTTCATCGCAGACTTGATCCGGCGCAAGGCCGCCCCCGGATGCCGGGGTAGCCTTTGCACGACCGGTCCCGGGTTCGCCGCGGCGCTTTGAGCCGGTCGGCCGGTGGGCTCGTCTTATGTCTTATATAAGAGATATTGACCGGGCGCAAGGCGTCGCGCCGGCGGCTCGCCTAACCTCTGGGCCGAATGCCGGCGGGAAAGGGGCGGATGCGGGAGCGGCCGCGCCCGGCCGCGCGCGGCGCGTGCCGGTCGCGAATCGTCGTCGAGGAGGGCTTGATGGCCAAGTACAAGGAATTCCACGGGAGCTCGCTCGCCGACCGCGATGCGTTCTGGCGCACCGAGGCCGCGCTCGTCGACTGGCAGACCCCGTTCGCGGACGTGCTCGACTATTCGAATCCGCCGTTCGCGAAGTGGTTCGTCGGCGGGCGCACCAACCTCTGCCACAACGCGATCGACCGCCATCTCGCGACCCGCGGCGGCCAGAAGGCGCTCATCTACCTGTCGACCGAGACCGGCGAGACGAAGACCTACTCGTACCGCGAGCTCCACGCCGAGGTCAACCGCTTCGCGGCGGTGCTCAAAGCGCAGGGCGCGGGCCGCGGCGACCGCGTCCTCATCTACATGCCGATGATCGCCGAGGCGGCCTTCGCGATGCTCGCGTGTGCGCGGATCGGCGCGATTCACTCGGTCGTCTTCGGCGGCTTCGCCGCGGCGAGCCTCGCGACCCGGATCGACGACGCGAAGCCGAAGGTGATGGTGACTTCCGACTGCGGGATGCGCGGCGGCAAGCCCGTGCCGTACAAGCATCTCGTCGACGAGGCCGTGCGGCTCTCGAAGTATCCGCCGGCTTCGGTCGTCATCGTCAACCGCGGCCTCGACCCGAAGATGAACATCGTCGCCGGCCGCGACGTCGACTACGCGACGCTGCGGGCGCAGCACCTCGACGCGAGCGTCCCGTGCGAATGGCTGGAGTCGTCCGAGCCGTCGTACATCCTCTACACCTCGGGCACGACCGGCAAGCCGAAGGGCGTGCAGCGCGACACCGGCGGCTACGCCGTCGCGCTGGCGTCGTCGATGCGGCGGATCTTCTGCGTCGAGCCGGGCGAGACGATGTTCACGACGAGCGACATCGGCTGGGTCGTCGGCCATTCGTACATCATCTACGGGCCGCTCATCAACGGCTCGACGACGATCATGTACGAGGGATTGCCGATCCGCCCGGATCCCGCGATCTGGTGGAAGATCGTCGAGGACAACAAGGTGAAGACGATGTTCAGCTCGCCGACCGCGATCCGCGTGCTGAAGAAGCAGGACCCGGCGTTCATGAAGCAGCACGACCTGTCCTCGCTCAAGTACCTGTTCCTCGCGGGCGAGCCGCTCGACGAGCCGACGGCGCACTGGGCATCGGAGAATCTGGGCGTTGCCATCGTCGACAACTATTGGCAGACGGAAACCGGCTGGCCGATCCTGTCCGCGCAGCCGGGCGTCGAGGAGACGCCGCGCAAGTGGGGCAGCCCGTCGTTCCCCGTGTACGGCTACGACGTCCGGCTGCTGCGCGAAGGCACCGGCGCCGAGGCGGGCGCCGACGAGAAGGCCGTGCTGACGATCATGCCGCCGCTGCCGCCGGGCTGCATGACGACGGTCTGGGGCGACGACGCGCGTTTCGTGAAGACGTACTTCTCCGATTTCGGAACCAAGCTCGCGTACTCGACCTTCGACTGGGCGACGCGCGACGCCGACGGCTACTATTTCGTGCTCGGGCGCACCGACGACGTGATCAACGTCGCCGGGCACCGGCTCGGCACGCGCGAGATCGAGGAGGCCGTGCAGGCGCATTCGGGCATCGCCGAAGTCGCCGTGGTCGGCGTCGCCGATTCGCTGAAGGGTCAGGTCCCGGTGGCGTTCGCGGTCGTCAAGGATCCGCAGCGGGTCGCAACACCCGAGGGTGTGGCGTCGATGCGCAAGGAAGTCATGGATACCGTCGACCGCGAGCTCGGCGCGATCGCGCGCCCGGGCGCCGTGCATTTCATCACGCTGCTGCCGAAGACGCGCTCGGGCAAGCTGCTGCGCCGCTCGATCCAGGCGCTCGCCGAAGGCCGCGACCCGGGCGATCTGACGACGATCGAGGATCCGGCCGCGCTGGAGCAGATCCGCGCGGCGCTCGCGGCGCGATAGGGCTGTCGGGCGGCATCGCGCCAGGCGCCGCCGCGGTCCGGGCGGCGTTCGCGCGATCGGCGGGACGCCGATCGGCGATAATGGGCGCTTTGCGCGAAGCCACGCCCATGCCCAACGATCCGCGTCCGGTTCACGCCGGCACCGCTCCCCCGCATGCTCCGCTCGCCGTCGCCGTCCGCGGCGATGGCGTCGACGCGGTGCATTTCGGCTCGGTCGCGGTGGTCGACGGCGAGGGCACGCTGCTCTATGGGGCAGGCGACCCCGGCTTCGTGACGATGACGCGCAGCGCGCTGAAGCCGTTGCAGGCGATGCCGTTTGTGGCGGCGGGCGGCATCGAGCGATTCGGCTACTCGAGCCGTCAGGTTGCGCTGCTGTGCGCCAGCCATTCAGGCGAGCCGAGGCATGTGAGCGAGGTCGCCGAGATGCTCGCCAAGGCCGGCAACGCCGCGACCGACCTCCAATGCGGGACGCACGCGCCGGGCTATTTCGAGGCGCGAGGCGAGGTACCGCCGCCGCCGCCGTATTCGCCGCTCGCGCACAATTGCTCCGGCAAGCACAGCGGAATGCTCGCGTATTGCGTCCACTGCGGGGCGCCGAAGGAAACCTACCTCGAGTTCGAGCATCCGCTGCAGCGCGAGATCCGCCACGCGGTCGCGCATTTCACCGCGGTTGCGGAAGCGGAACTCATCGCCGGCATCGACGGCTGCTCGGCGCCGAACTACGCGGTGCCGCTGACCGGCCTCGCGCGGGCGTTCGCGCGACTCGCGAGCGGAAAGGACGATCCGGTCTACGGCAACGCGCCGAAGCGGCTCGCCGACGCGATGATCGGGCATCCCGAGATGGTCTCCGGCGAGCGGCGCAACGATCTCGCGCTGATGCGCGCCGGACGTGGCGACTGGGTGACCAAGGTCGGCGCGGAGGGCGTGCAGGCGCTTGGAATCCGGAGCCGCGGGTGGGGCATCGTCGTCAAGTCGGTCGATGGGTCGAAGCGCGGCCTCAATCCGGCCACCGTGGCGACACTCGACGCGCTGGGCCTCCTCGATGCGGGACAACGGGCGGAGCTCGCCGAGTGGGGCGCACCCAAGGTCAGGAATTACCGGGGCATCATCACCGGCGAAGTCCGCCCCGTGCTTGTACTGAACAAATTCGCGAAATCCGGGCATTGATGTCCCGGACGTCGGAATAACCCCTTCGGCCGTGAACTTACGCTCTTCGGGACGGTCTTTGTCAACAAGCGTGCACCGCGACCTCGAGACCCCGGAAATGCGGCATTCTTCGGGCGCCCGTCTCGGCCCGGGAGCCGGTGGGCGCACCTGCCGTTCGGCGGGCATAACAATGATGATTCAGGGACCTGATGGGTGATCGCGAGGTCGATGCGCAACTGGTCGAGCGCGCGCAGCAGGGCGACAAGCGGGCCTACGAATTGCTTGTTGCGAAGTACCAGCGGAAGCTGGGACGTCTGCTGTCGCGCTTCGTGCGCGACCCCGCGGAGGTCGAGGACGTGACGCAGGAAGCTTTCATCAAGGCCTACCGGGCGTTGCCGAGCTTTCGCGGCGACAGCGCGTTTTACACGTGGCTGTACCGCATCGCGATCAACACCGCGAAGAATTACCTGGTCGCGCTGGGGCGCCGTGCGCCGACGTCGACCGGCTTCGACAACGCAGAGGCCGAGAACTTTGAGGATGCGGAGCAGCTGCGCGACAGCAACACGCCCGAGAGCGAGCTCATGGGACGGGAGATCGCGACGACGGTGAACAAGGCGATGGATGCGTTGCCCGCCGATTTGCGCACCGCGATCACGCTGCGCGAGATCGAGGGCATGAGCTACGAGGAAATAGCCAACGTGATGAATTGTCCGATTGGCACGGTGCGATCCCGGATTTTCCGGGCGCGGGAAGCGATTGCAGCGGAATTGCGGCCGCTGCTGGGGACTGACGAAGACCGGAGATGGTGATGTCTGACAGGATTTCGAGACTGATGGATGGCGAGCTCGAGGAAAGCGAGCTCAAGCTCGCCTGGACCGAGCTCGACCGAGCCGACGGCATGGCGACTTGGGCGTGTTATCACGTGATCGGCGACGCGCTGCGCGGCACCGAGGGCCCGGTGACGAATTTCGCCGGACGCTTCGGCGCCCTGCTGCGAACGGAGCCCACCGTGCTGGCGCCCGGACTCAAACGAAGCCGGCCGCTGCCGTTCGTCTGGGCCGCGGCGGCCTCGGTGGCCGCGGTGGCGCTCACCGGCTGGGTGGCCTTCGGGACGGTCGACCCTGCCGCGACCGCCGTCGCGAAATCGCGCGAGGCGGGCGGCGTCCGGGCGGCGCAGGTGCGTCCGCAACCGGTGCCGTCCGACTATCTGCTCGCGCATCAGGAGTATTCGCCGAGCACGCAAAGCCTCGGCGTGGGGCCGAATTTCCACGCCGCGACCGTCGCCGCGACGGATGCGACGCGGTGATCCTGCCGCGCTGCGCATGACGATGCTCGCCACCGGGATGGCTTCCGACATCCCGCAGCCGCGCGCCGCCGTTGCGCGCGCGCTCCCGTTCGGCCGACTCGCCGGCATCGCGCTTGCGGCGCTGGCATTCGCCGCCGACGCCGGCGCGCAGGACGCCGCCGCCGTGCTGACGCGCGCCGCGGCCGCCGCAAGGCAGCAGAATTACACCGGGACCATTCTTTACCAGCGCGGCAGCCGCAACCAGACGTCGCGTCTCGTCCATCTCAACGAGCGCCGGGATCGAGCAGTCGAAGCTCGTCAACCTGGAAGGGCCGCGGCGCGAGGTGATTCGCACGGCGAGCGAAGTCCGCTGCTACTACTCGGACGCCAAGGTCGTCCGGATAGAGTCGCCCGAGTTCCGCAACGCCTTCCCGACGCTGTCGCCGCAGCAGCAGAAGACGCTGCTCGATTTCTACGACGTGCGCAAGGCGGAGACCGACCGCATTGCCGGACGGGACGCTCAGGCGTGGATGTTCACGCCCAAGGACGGCAATCGCTTCCCGCACAAGCTCTGGACCGACCTCGCGACGGGAATCCTGCTCAAGGCGGCGCTGGTCAACGAGCGCAATGAGGTGCTCGAGCAGTTCGCCTTTCTCGATATCACGCTCGGCGCCCACATCACCCGTGATCAGGTCGCGTCGATGGCCGGCGCCGCGCCGGCCGATTGGCAGGTGCAGAATGCCACCGCGTCCGATCCGGACGCCCGGAACACGGGATGGGTCGCGACCCGTCTGCCGGCCGGCTTTGCGCGCATCGCCGAGGGTTATCGCCCGTCTGCACGGCAAGCGGCAGCCGGTCGCGCACATCGTATACTCGGATGGCCTCGTCGCCATCTCGGTGTTCGTCGAGCCGCTCAACGCGCCGCCGCGCAATGCCGGCGCCGTGCAGCAGGGCTCGATCAACGCCTATACGCGCCAGGTGGACGACTACCTGGTCACCGTGCTTGGCGAGGCGCCCGGCGCGACGCTGAAGGACGTTGCCTTCTCCGTCGTCCGCCGTTGAATTTGCATCATCGGCATTTCCCGTAAGAGGCCCGTCCCATGAGCTTGTGCAGCAACCCCTGCCGTTTCGCCGTGGCGCTCGCCGCCGCGGTCGTCCTCTGTGTCGTGGCCCCGCTCGCGTCGGCGCAGGGCCGCACGATGAGCCTGCCCGATTTCACCGAGCTCTATGAAAAGCAGGCGCCAGCGGTCGTCAGCATCGACGTCACCCAGAAGCTCAAGCGGCACCCGATGCCCGAGCTGTCGGAGGACGACCCGTTCTACGAGTTCTTCCGCCGCTTCGGTCAGATTCCGCGGCGCGGCGCGCCGGGACGCGACCTCGAGCAGCAGTCGGTGGGCTCCGGATTCATCATTTCGGCGGACGGCTACGTCGTCACCAATGCGCACGTGGTCGACGGCGCCGACGAGGTGCGCGTGACGCTCGGCGACAAGCGCGAATTCCTGGCCAAGGTGATCGGTGCGGACCGCAAGACCGACGTCGCGCTGATCAAGATCGACGCCAAGGATCTCCCGCGCGTGGTCATCGGCGATCCGGAGAAGCTCAAGGTCGGCGAATGGGTCGTTGCCATCGGCAAGCCGTTCGGCCTCGAGAACACGATGACCGCCGGGATCGTCAGCGCCAAGGGCCGCGACCTGCCCCAGGAGAACCTCGTCCCCTTCATCCAGACGGACGCAGCGGTGAACCCCGGCAACTCCGGAGGACCGTTGTTCAATCTCAAGGGCGAAGTGATCGGCGTCAATTCGCAGATCCTGTCGCAGACCGGTACGTACATGGGGATCTCGTTCGCGATCCCGATCGACTTCGCGATGAACGTCGCGAACCAGATCAAGGACAAGGGCAAGGTGACCCGCGGCCGGATCGGCGTGCAGATCCAGGACGTGAGCAAGGAGACCGCCGACGCCTTCGCGCTCGCCAAGGCCAGCGGCGCGCTGGTGAACTCGGTCGAGAAGGGCGGCCCGGCCGACAAGGGCGGCATCGAATCGGGCGACATCATCATCAAGGTGGACGGCCGCGACGTCAGGAGCTCGAGCGAGTTGCCGCGGATCATCGCCGCGGTCAAGCCCGGCACGAAGATCACGCTGACGGTCTGGCGCAAGGGCACGACCAAGGACCTCGCGGTGACGGTCGCCGAGCTGAAGGAGGATGCGGCGGGCGGGCCGCAGCCGCGTCGTGGCGGCGCGAATCCGTCGAAGGAGAAGGCGAAGCCCAACAAGATGGGCCTCGTGCTCGTCGACCTCACCGACGAGCAGAAGAAAGAGCTCCAGATCAAGAATGGTGTGGGCATCGAGGACATCACGGGATCCGTGCGCGGCAACGTGCAGCCCGGAGACGTGATCCTCGCGATCGTGAATCGCGGCCAGGCGACCGACGCCAAGTCGGCCGATCAGGTCAACGCCGCTCTGGGGAAGCTCGAGAAGGGCGCCTCGGTGACGTTCAGATTGAAACGCGGCGAGCAGGAGTTCTACTCGACGCTCAAGCTCAACAACAGCAGCAGCGGCAGCGCCGAATAGCGCGCCGTGTCGTCACCGCGTCAGGTGTGCGGGCGACACGTCGCCGCTGACCGGAGACAGGGTGCGCGAGTCCGCGCGTCGGAAGGCGCGGAGCCCGTCCATGCGATTGACGATGCTCGCACGCGCGTGGTGCCATCTGTGCGACGAAATGATGGACGCGCTCGGTCCGCTCGCCGCCCGGCACAATGTGACGGTGGCGGTCATCGACCTCGACGATCCTGCCCACGCGGCGCTCGAGGCCGACTGGGGCGACAAGGTTCCCGTGCTCTTTGCGGGCGAGCCGGACCCGGTCAACGAGCTTTGCCATTACCGGCTCGACGCGGCGCGCGTGACCGCCGCGCTCGAGAGCGCCGAATAACATCGCGCCGGGAGCGAAAATCCGCTAAAATTCAAGGTTCTTCGTGCGGCAGACAGGGCACTGAACGTGCCCTTTTTGTTTTTTCCGCGCGGCACCGGGGCCTTCGAACTTGGATCTCATCCGCAACTTCTCCATCATCGCTCACATCGACCATGGCAAGTCGACGCTGGCCGACCGCTTCATCCAGCGGTGCGGCGGGCTGGCCGAGCGCGAGATGGAAGCGCAGGTGCTCGACACGATGGACCTCGAGCGCGAGCGCGGCATCACGATCAAGGCGCAGACGGCGGCCCTCACCTATCAGGCCCGCGACGGGCAGACCTACGAGCTCAATCTCATCGACACGCCCGGTCACGTCGACTTCGCTTACGAAGTGTCGCGCTCGCTCGCCGCCTGCGAAGGCGCGCTGCTGGTCGTCGACGCGTCGCAAGGGGTCGAGGCGCAGACGGTCGCCAACTGCTACACGGCGATCGAGCAGGGCGTCACCGTCGTTCCGGTCCTGAACAAGATCGACCTGCCGTCCGCCGAGCCCGAGCGGGTGATCGCCGAGATCGAGGACATCATCGGCATCCCCGCGCAGGACGCGCTGCGCTGCAGCGCCAAGACCGGCGAGGGTGTCGACGATGTGCTCGAGGCCGTGATCGCGCGGATCCCGCCGCCCAAGGGCGATCCCGCCGCGCCGCTCTCCGCGCTCATCATCGACTCGTGGTTCGACAACTACGTGGGCGTGGTGATGCTGGTCCGCGTGATCGACGGGACGCTGAAGCCGAAGGACAAGATCCAGCTGATGGCGACCGGCGCCACCTACAACTGCGAGCAGGTCGGCGTGTTCACGCCCAAGGCGGTCGGGCGCCCCGAGCTCTCCGCAGGCGGCGTCGGCTTCATCGTGGCGGGCATCAAGGAGATCCATGCGGCCAAGGTGGGCGACACCGTGACGCTCGCCGCGCGGCCGGCGGCAGCACCCCTTCCCGGCTTCAAGGACGTGAAACCGCAGGTATTCGCCGGGCTCTATCCGGTGGAGTCGAACCAGTACGAGGCGCTGCGCGACGCGCTCGACAAGCTGAAGCTCAACGACGCGTCACTCCATTACGAGCCGGAGGTGTCGCAGGCGCTGGGCTTCGGTTTCCGCTGCGGATTCCTCGGGCTCCTGCACATGGACATCGTCCAGGAGCGGCTCGAGCGCGAGTACGACATGGACCTGATCACCACGGCTCCCACCGTGATCTACCAGGTCCTGCTGCGCGACGGAACGGTGCTGGAGATCGAGAACCCGTCGAAGCTCCCCGACCTGTCTCGGGTCGAGGAGATCCGCGAGCCGGTCATCACCGCGACGATCCTGATGCCGCAGGAGTACGTCGGCCCGGTGCTGACGCTCTGCACGGAGAAGCGCGGCGTGCAGAGGAACATGCTGTACATGGGCCGGCAGGTCATGCTGACCTACGAGCTGCCGCTCGCCGAAGTGGTGATGGACTTCTTCGACAAGCTGAAGTCGGTCTCGCGCGGCTACGCGTCGCTCGACTACGAATTCCTCGAATTCAGGCCGGCCGACGTCGTCAAGCTCGACATCCTCATCAACGGTGATCGCGTCGACGCGCTGTCGGTGATGGTGCACCGCTCGGTCGCGCTTTACCGCGGCCGCGAGGTCGCCGCCAAGATGCGCAAGCTGATCCCGCGGCAGATGTTCGACGTCGCGATCCAGGCTGCGATCGGCGCGCAGATCATCTCCCGCGAGTCGATCAAGGCGATGCGCAAGAACGTGCTGGCCAAGTGCTACGGCGGCGACATCACGCGCAAGAAGAAACTTCTCGAGAAGCAGAAGGCCGGCAAGAAGCGGATGAAGGCGGTCGGCAGCGTCGAGATTCCGCAGGAGGCCTTCCTCGCGATCCTCAAGGTCGGCGAGCAATGAGACGAGACGCGGAATTCGCGAGACGAACTGCGCCGATGCGGGGTTCCCGCCCGGGCGGTCCGTGCGAGAATGCGCCGGCGCGCGGTCCGGGGACCGCCGCTTTGCGGGGCACATCACCATCAAACCCTGCCCCGGACGCCTGACGCCACGATGAACTTCGCTCTCATACTCTTTCTTGCGACCGTCTTCTGCGCCGTCATGTACGCGCTCGACGTCGCCGTTTTCGCGAAACGCCGACGGGCGGAGGCGGCCGAAGCGCTTGCCGCGTTCGACCGCGCGCACGCGGGCGATCCCGGGACCGGCACGGCGGCGGTGCGCGACGAGCGGGCGTCCCTCGAGGAGCGGCTGCAGCGCGAGCCCTGGTGGATCGAGTACCCGAAGAGCTTCTTCCCGGTGCTCCTGATCGTGTTCGCACTGCGCTCGTTCGTCGCGGAGCCGTTCAAGATCCCGTCATCGTCGATGCGGCCGACCCTCGAGGTCGGCGATTTCATCCTCGTCAACAAGTTCGCCTACGGGCTGCGCCTGCCGATCATCGAGCGCAAGATCGTCGAGGTCGGCGACCCGAAGCGCGGCGACGTCGTGGTATTCCGCTATCCGCTGAACCCGTCGCAGGACTTCATCAAGCGGGTGATCGGCGTCGGCGGCGACGTCGTGACGTACAAGGACAAGCGCCTCACGGTCAACGGCCAGCCATGGCCCATTCGGACCGACGGCAGCTACGGCTACATCGAAGGCCTGCGCTTCGAAGCGCTCGCGCGCGAGAACGAGTCGGTCGACACGGGCGAGGGGCGCAAGGAGCACGAGATCGCGGTCGATCCGACGCAGCCGTCGGTCAGCCCGCCCCAGGTACGCTCGTTTCCCGACCAGGCGAACTGCGTTTACAATCCAGACGGCAGCGGCTTCACCTGCAAGGTGCCGCCCGGGCACTATTTCATGATGGGCGACAACCGCGACCGCAGCGACGACAGCCGTTACTGGGGATTCGTCCCGGACGACCACATCCGCGGCCGGGCGTTCTTCATCTGGTTCAACTGGGATGACTTGAGCAGCCTCGCGTTCAGGCGCGTCGGCAGCGGCATTCGATAGGGGGGGCGATGCACAACCGAGCGAAGGCGCGCGGACTCACCATCATAGGGTTCCTGCTGGTGGCCGCCGTGGCGGTCATCTTCATCGCGGTCGGCGCGCGGATGGTGCCGGCGTACATAGAATTCTATTCGGTGCAGAGGTCGCTGGAGAAGTCGCTGGCGGACGCGAAGGACCCCACCTCGCATCGGTCGACGTGCGCAAGTCCTTCACCAAGTACCTCCAGACGGATTACATCGACTCGGTGAACGCCAGCGACGTCGACATCCAGAAGCAGGGCAACGAGGTGACCGCCTCCGTGGTCTGGGCGCGCAAACTCCATCTGGCCGGCAACGTCAGCCTGTACCTCGACTTCGAGGCGACGGCGACGCGCTGAGCGCGGGCCCGCCGGGATCGCGGCAACGGGATGACGCCAGACGCGCCGCGCAAAGGCCTCGGCCACGAATTCCGGCGTCCCGAGCTCCTCGAGCAGGCGCTGACCCACCGCAGCTTCGGCGCGACGCACAACGAGCGGCTCGAATTCATCGGCGATGCGGTGCTGAACTGCGCGATCGCGGCGGCGCTCTACGAGCGATTTCCGCGAATGAACGAAGGCGATCTCTCGCGCCTTCGCGCCGGCCTCGTCAATCGCGACACGCTCGCGGGGCTCGCGCAGGAGCACGCGCTCGGCGCCGCGATTCGGCTGGGCGAGGGCGAGGTGAAGAGCGGTGGCGCGCTGCGGCCCTCGATTCTCGCCGACGCGTTCGAAGCGCTCATCGGCGCGATCTTTATCGACGCGGGCTTCGACGCGGCACGCGAGGCGATCGCGCGCATCTATTCCGAATTGATCGCGCGCATCGACCCCGGCGTGCCCGGCAAGGATCCCAAGACGCGGCTGCAGGAATGGCTGCAGGCGCGGCGCATCGCGGTGCCCGAGTATGCAGTGGTGTCGATCGCAGGCGAGGCGCACGCGCAGACCTTCACCGTGGAATGCAGGATCGGCGCGCTCGGCGTCGCGACCCGGGGAGAGGGAAACAGCCGGCGCACGGCCGAGCAGGCGGCAGCGGCCGGGGCCTGGACGGCGCTCGCCGCGGCGGCTCCCGAATCGCCGGTCCGCTGAACCGATGACCGACACGCCACAGCGCTGCGGCCACGTCGCCATCGTCGGCCGGCCCAACGTGGGCAAGTCGACGCTGCTCAATCGCCTCGTCGGCGCGCGCATCAGCATCACGTCGGCCAAGGCGCAGACGACGCGCCACCGCATCACCGGCATCCTGACGCGCGGCGACGCGCAAATCCTGTTCGTCGATACGCCGGGATTCCAGACGCTGCACCGCTCCCGCCTCAACACCCGGATGAACGCCGCGGTGACGCAGAGCCTCGCGGGTATCGACGCGGTCGTGGTTGTCATCGAGGCAGGACGCACCGTGGAGGCCGATCGCGCGGTGGTGCGCCTGCTGCCGCCCGGCGCGCGCGCGGTGGCGGCGCTCAACAAGGTCGATCAGCTGAAGGACAAGGACGCGCTGCTGCCGCAGATGGCCGAGCTGGCGGCCCTTTTTCCGTTTGCCGCGCTCGTCCCCATCTCCGCCGAAAAGGACCGAGGGCTGGAGCCGCTCTTCGACGAGCTCCGGAATCTCCTCCCGGCCGGGCCCCATGTGCACGGCGAGGACGAGATCACCGACCGCGACGAGCGCTTTCTCGCCGCCGAGTTCGTCCGCGAGAAGATCTTCCGGCTGCTGGGCGAGGAGCTGCCCTATGCGACGGCCGTCGCGATCGACCGCTTCGTGCACGAAGGCGCGGTCCGCCGAATTCACGCGACGGTGTACGTCGACCGCGAGAACCAGCGGGCGATCCTGCTCGGCGCGGGTGGGGCGAAGATGAAGGAGATCGCGAGCACGGCACGCACCGAGATGGAACGCCTGTTCGGCGGCCCGGTGTTTCTCGAGGTCTGGATCAGGGTCAAGCGCGGCTGGGCCGACGACGACGCGCAGCTCTCGCGGCTCGGCTACTGACACGGCAATCCGACGCGCCGCCATGCCCGCCCGCGCCCAGCCGCTGCGCCGCGACGATCAGGCCGGATTCGTCCTGCACACGTATCCGTACCGGGAGACGAGCCTCATCGTCGAGGCGTTCACGCGCGAGTGGGGCCGGGTCGCGATGGTCGCCCGCGGCGCCAAGCGGCCGCGCTCCGAGCTGCGCGGGCTGCTGCAGGGCTTCCAGCCGCTCTCGCTGTCGTGGTTCGGCGCGCACGAGCTGAAGACGCTCGCGAAGGCGGAATGGCGCGGCGGCCTGCCGCTCGTCGGCGGCGCGGCGCTCTGGTGCGGGTTCTATCTCAACGAGCTCGTGCTGAAGCTCCTGCCGCGCGAGGATCCGCACCCGCAACTCTTCGCGGACTACGAGCAGGCGCTCGTCGATCTCGCGACGGGCGGCGAGCAGGCGACGATCCTGCGGCGCTTCGAGGTGGCGCTGCTCGCCGGGCTGGGCTACGCGCTGCCGCTGCTCCGCGAAGCGGACACCGGCGCGCCGGTGGATCCGTCGGCGCGTTACCATTATGCGTTCGACCGCGGCCCTCGCCGGAGCGCGCCGACAACGGGAATGACGCTGCCGCTGGTGCGCGGCGCCACGCTGCTCGCGCTTTCCGAGCAGCGATATCCCGATGCCGAGACCGTCGCCGAGGCGAAGCGGCTGATGCGCGAGATCCTCGACCATTACCTCGAGCAGCGCGGCGTCGAGAGCCGGCGCGTGATCCGCGAGCTGCGCTCGCTCGACGACCGGACCAGAAAGGAAACGTCCCACCGTGATTGAGCTCGGCGTCAACATCGACCACGTCGCGACCCTGCGGCAGGCGCGCCGCACGCACGAGCCCGATCCCGTGTGGGCCGCGGTCGAGGCGCATCTCGGCGGCGCCGACGGCATCACCGTGCACCTGCGCGAGGACCGCCGGCACATCCAGGACGAGGACGTGCGGCGGCTGCGCGATCTCGTCCACATCCGCCTCAACCTCGAGATGGCGGCGACCGCGGAGATGATCGGGATCGCCTGCCGCCTCAAGCCCGAGATGGCGATGCTGGTGCCGGAGGGCCGCGAGGAGATCACGACGGAGGGCGGGCTCGACATCGCGGGCCAGGAAGCGAAGCTGCGCGAGGCCGTCGCGAAGCTCGCCGACGCGGGAATCGTCACCAGCGTCTTCATCGACGCCGATGCCGCGCCAGATCGAGGCCGCGGCGCGCATCGGCGCGCGCGTCTGCGAAATCCATACCGGACCGTATGCGCACGCGTTTCACGCGCTGGGCCGCGATCCGGAAAGCGCGCCGGTCATCGCCGAGCTCGAGCGCATTCGCACCTCCGGCGAGCTGATCCGGCAGGCGGGGATGCGCTTCAACGCGGGCCACGCGCTCAACTACTTCAACGTGCAGCCGGTGGCGGCGCTCCCGGGCATCCGCGAGCTCCACATCGGCCACGCGATCGTGTCGCGCTCGATCTTCGTGGGCCTGCGCGAAGCCGTGCGCCAGATGAAGTCGCTGCTGCGCGAAGCGGCCGGAAAGCGCGACGCGCCGTGACTGCGTTGCCGCTCGGCCCCGTGATGCACGGCATCGAGGGGCTCGAACTGACGCCTGCCGACCGCGCCCGCCTGGCGCATCCGTCGACCGGCGGCGTGATCCTGTTCGCGCGGAACTACGCGTCGCCGGCGCAGCTCGCGGCGCTGACGGCATCGATCCGGAGCGTGCGCGACCCGCAGCTCCTGATCTGCGTCGACCATGAAGGCGGGCGCGTGCAGCGCTTTCGCGAGGGCTTCACCGCGATCCCGCCGATGCGCACGCTGGGCGAGCGATGGGATCGCGATGTCGCCGGGGCGACGCGGGAAGCGCACGGGATCGGCGCCACGATCGCGCGCGAGCTTTCCGACCATGGCGTCGATTTCACGTTCGCGCCGGTGCTCGACCTCGACCATGGCGCAAGCGGCGTGATCGGCGATCGCGCGTTCCATCGCAATCCCAACGCCGCGGCGCATCTCGCCGCGGCCTTCGTCGCCGGACTTCGCTCGGAGGGGATGGCGGCGGTCGGCAAGCACTTTCCCGGGCACGGCCACGTCGCCGCGGATTCGCACGACGAGCTGCCGCGCGACGAGCGCAGCCTCGCCGCCATCACCGCCGAGGATCTCGTCCCGTTCGCGGCGCTCGCGCAGCGCGGTCTGGGCGGGATGATGCCCGCGCATGTCGTGTATCCGGCGGTCGACGCGGCGCCGGCGGGCTTCTCGGCGCAAGTGGCTGCAGGAAATCCTGCGGGGCCGGCTCGGGTTCGACGGCGCGATCTTCTCCGACGATCTCGACATGGCCGGCGCGCATGGCGTCGGCGATGTCGTCGCGCGCGCGGAGGCGGCGCTCGCCGCGGGATGCGACATGGTGCTCGTCTGCAACGATCTCGGCGGCGCCGACACGCTGCTCGCGCGCCTTGCGCCGCGGGCATCGGCGGAGCGCGCGCGCCGGCTCGATCGGATGCGCGGCGCGCCGACCGCGGCGCTGACCGACCGGCGCAGCGGCGCGGGTGCCACGGGCGCTCAATGCGGGTGCGGCCAGCGCCCGCCGAGCTTCTTCGTCAATTCCTCCGCCGTGTGCGCGACGACGTGGCCGAGCTGCTTGATCCGCTCGTCCGGCAGCCGCGACGACGGCCCGGCGAGCGAAATGGCGCCGAGCGGCTCGGCGTGCTCGTCGTAGATCGGCGAAGCGACGCAGCGCGTGCCGTGCGCATGCTCCTCGTCGTCGAACGACCAGCCGCGCTGACGGATCACGCGGATGCTCGCCCACATCGTCTCGGGCGACGTGATCGTGTTCGCGGTGATCCGCGGCAGGCCCTTGACCTTGAGGATCGCGTCGATCTGCTCGTCCGGCAGCGACGCGAAGATCGCCTTGCCCACGCCCGACGCGTGCAGCGGGACGCGGCTGCCGAGCTTCACGATCGTGCGCATCATCTCGCGGCACTGGACCTGGTCGATGAACACGGCCTCGGTGCCGTCGAGGATCGCGAGGTTGGCGGTCTCGCCCGATTGCTCCATCAGGCGGCGCATGTACGGATGACTCTGCGCGACGAAATCCCGGCTCGCGAGGAAGCTCGAGCCGACGGCGAATGCCTGCAGCCCGACGTACCAGCGGCCGAGCTCGCCCGCCTGGAACACGTAGCCCATCTTCTCGAGCGTCGCGAGCAGCCGATGCGTCGTCGACGGCGGCAGCGTCACGCGCTGCGCGACGTCGGTCAGCGTGAGGCCGCCTTCGGCGCGCGCGAGCGCTTCGAGGATGTTGAGGCCGCGCGTGAGGCTTTGCACCTGCGCGGTGGAGGTTCCCCCGGGCTTGAGCGGCGTGCGGCCGCGGCGGGGCGGCGTCGTGAAGCGATGCGGCATGCGCGGATGATCCGTGACGGCTGTCGGACAGCGGCCACGCTAACACAGAATTCCGCCGGCGCGGTTGCGGGCGGAACGGGTCAGGACGGCCCGACGACCGGCGTGACGGCGTAGAGATCGCCCGCGATGTCGGCGTGGCAGGTCGCCGCGGCCAGCGCCGCGTCGGTCAGCGGCGATGCGGTGCGCGCGTAGCCCATCGCGACGGCGCGGCCCAGCTTTCGGCTGTAGCCGGCGGAAGTGATCTCGCCGACGTTCGAGCCGTCGATCAGGATCGGCTCGCCGCCCCAAGGGAACGCCGCCGGATCGTCGAAGGTGAACCGTATCAGCCGCTTCGTGACCGCCAGCGGCGACGTCGCCGCGAGCGCATCGCGGCCGATGAAGGGCGCCGGCTTGTCGAGCTTCACTGCATAGGCGAGGCCCGCTTCCCACGGCGTCTCGTCGGGAGAGAGCTCGGCGCCCCACGCGCGACGCCCGGCTTCGACGCGCAGCGCGTCGATCGTGTAATAGCCGGCATCCTTGAGGCCGAATTCGTCGCCCGCCGCGACGAGCGCATCGTAGAGCGTGACGCACTGGTCGGTCGGCACGTAGAGCTCGTAGCCAGGGCCGCCGACGTAGCTCATGCGCGCGGCCCGCACGCGGGCATACCCGACGTCGACCTCGCGCGTCATCGCGAACGGCAGCGCCGCCTTCGACAGGTCGTCGGAGGAGGCGCGCTTGCAGCAGCGCCTCCGCCTTCGGGCCCATCAGCGAGATCACCGACCACGCGCTGGTGACGTCCACGAGCGCGGCGTGCAGATCGGCGTCGATGTGCCGCTCGATCCAGCTGAAATCGCGCGTCGTCTGCGCACGAACCCGTGATGATCAGGAATTCGGAGGCGGCGAGCGCGCACGACGGTGAGGTCGCTTTCGAATCCGCCGCGCGCGTTCAGCATCGCCGTGTAGACCATCCTCCCGACGGGCACGTCGATCTCGTTCGCGCAGAGGCGCTGCAGCAGCGCAAGGGCGTCGCGGCCCTTCAGCACGAATTTGGAGAACGACGTCTGGTCGAAGACGACGACATCCTCGCGGCAGGCGCGCTGCTCGTCCAGCACGTGCGGCAGCCAGCCGGGCGTGCCGAACGTGGGGGAGGGCGGCGGCACACCCTGCGGCAGGAAGTAGTTCGCCCGCTCCCAGTTCATCTTCGATCCGAAGACCGCGCCCTTCGCGGCGAGACGATCGTAGAGCGGCGAGCGGCGCAGCGGGCGCACGGTGACGAGCTCCTCGCGCGGCCAGCGCATCGCGTAATGCAGTCCCAGCGATTCGACGGTGCGGTCGGCGAGATGCCGGCGGTTCGCGTGGAACGGCGCGAAGCGCCGGACGTCGACGTCCCACAGGTCGACCGGCGCCTCGCCGCCGACGATCCATTCGGCGACGAGCTTGCCGGCGCCGCCCGAATTGGCGATCCCCGCCGAGTTGAATCCGGCGCACACGAAATAGCCGGCGAGCTCCGGCGCTTCGCCGAGGATGAAATTGCCGTCGAGCGTGAAGCTCTCCGGACCGTTGAGAAGGAGCTTCACTTGCGCCGTTTCGAGGCACGGCGTGCGATGGATCGCGTTGCGCATCAGGACCTCGAAATGGTCCCAATCCTCCGGCAGCAGCTGGAATTCGAAGCCGTCGGGAATCGGATCGACGTTCCAGGGCTTCGCCTGCGGCTCGAATCCGCCCATGACGAGACCGCCGACCTCCTCCTTGTAGTAGAGGTAGCCATCGGGGTCGCGGATCACCGGCATGTCGGGCGTGACGCCGGCAATCGGCTTGGTGACGAGGTAGAAGTGCTCGGCGGCATAGAGCGGCACGCTGACACCCGCGAGCCGCCCGAATTCGCGCGCCCATTGTCCGGCGCAGTTGACGATCGTCTCGCAGGCGATCGCACCCTCGCCGTCGGCCGTGCGCCAGCGGATTGCCGATACACGCCCGCGCGACGCATCGACGCCGGTGACCTTGACGCCTTCGGCGATGGTCGCGCCGCCCATGCGCGCGCCCTTCGCGAGCGACTGCGTGAGATCGGTCGGATTCGCCTTGCCATCGCCGGGAATGAACACCGCGCCGGCGAGATCGTCGGTGCGAAGGATCGGGGCGATCCTTCCCGCTTCGGCCGGCGTGATGAATTCGAAGTCGATGCCGAAGCTCTTCGCGCGCGCCATCTGCCGCTTCATCAGCGTGAGCCGCTCGGGCGTTCTGGCGACGTTGAGGCTGCCGCAGCGTTTCCATCCGGTCGCGAGCCCGGTCTCCGCCTCGAGCGACGCATAGAGCTCGATCCCGTATCGGCTCATCCGCGTCGCGTTGCGCGTCGCGCGGGTCTGGCCGACGAGGCCTGCCGCGTGCCAGGTCGTGCCGCAGGTCAGCTTGCCCTGCTCGAGCAGGACGACATCGCGCACGCCGAGTCGCGTCAGGTGATAGGCGGTGGCTGCGCCGGCGATGCCGCCGCCGACGATGACGACGCGAGCCTGCGTGGGGAGAGCTGAAGGCATGCGCGCCGCCGTCACAATTTCAGCGCGGCAACGCCCAGCGCGACGCTGGTGGCGCCGGCCAAGCGTCGCCATCCGAGCCCCTCCTTCAGGATCAGCGCCCCGAACAGGGTTGCGAAGATGACCGACGTTTCGCGCAGCGCGGCCACCAGGGCCACGGGAGCGCGCGTCATCGCCCACAGCACGATCGCATAGGCGAGCACGCTCCCGGCGCCCGCGGCGAGCGCGCGCGGGACTCCGGTCTTCATGTAGTGGAAGGCGGGGCGGCCGCGCCGGACGGCGATCCACGCGAGGAACGGCAATCCCTCGAGGAACATCAGCCAGAATGCGTAGCCCCATGCATTGCCCGACGCGCGTGCGCCGGCGCCGTCGACGAAGGTGTAGCAGGCGATGATCGCGGCGTTGGCGAGCGCCCAACGGACTGCGGCGGGCGGATGCCGTCCCGGATGCACGAAGGCGATGCTGACGATGCCCGCCGAGATCAGCGCGATGCCGGCAGCGGCCTGCAGCGTTGGCCATTCGTGCAGCAGCGCGATGCCGAGCAGCGCGACCAGCAGCGGCGCAGTGCCGCGCATCAACGGGTAGGCGAACGACAGATCGCCGGTGCGGTAGGCGCCGGTGAGCGTCAGGTAGTACGCGAAATGAATCGTCGCCGACGTCGCGATGAACGGCCAGGCGGCCGCGTCGGGAACAGGTACGAACGGAAGCGCCAGCAGCGACCAGAACGAGCTGGTCGCGACGACGCCGGCGGTATCGAGCAGGGGATCGCCGCCCGGCGCGCTCTTGAGGAGCGCGTTCCAGCCGGCATGCAGCATGCCCGCGCCGAGGACCGCGAGCGTGACCCCGAGCGAGATGCCGGAAGGCTGCATCGACGTCGGGTCAGGCCGCGTCCGGCTTGCGCTTCGGCCAGGGCGCCGACGGGTCGGCGTTCGGCTCGTCGGCGGTGCCGCCATTGCCGTTCGCGGGGCGACGCGCCCTCGGCCGCGCCCGCTCGGGCTCCTTCAGGCGCGTCTTGGCGAGCACGCCGGCCTGCTCGAGGATCGGATAGGCGATCGAGCAGATGTGCGAATTGATGCGCTTCAGGTCGGAGATGAGATCGAGGTGCAGCGACGAGGTCTCGATGCTCTGCACCGTCTGGCTCGTGAGCCGCTCGAAGTGCGAATCGGCATACGCCCGCTCGAGATCGCGGAACAGCACCTTCTGGGCGAGGAGCTCCTGCGCGGCCTTGAGATCGCCGTCGAGGAACACCGACATCCCGAGACGGAGGTTGACGACGAGACGCGCGTGGAGGTCGCAGATCTCGGTCATCCCCGCCTCGGAGAACCTTCGGCCCTTGTCGATCTTCTTTTCCTCGAGGTCGTTGACGATGCGTTCGATGATGTCGCCGACCTGCTCCATGTTGATCGTGAACGACACGATGTCGGCCCAGCGCCGCCCCTCCTTTTCCTCGAGCGCCTCGCGCGAGATCTGCGTGAGGTAGAGCTTGACCGCCGTGTAGAGATCGTCGACGACGTCGTCCATCCTGCGCAGGCGCACGGCGAGGGCGCGGTCGTTGGTCTTCAGCACCGTCAGCATGCCGTCCAGCATGTCGCCGATGACGTCGCCGATGCGCAGGGCTTCGCGCGCGGCGAAGGAGATCGCCAGGGCCGGGGTGGCGAGCGCCGACGGGTCGAGATGGCGCGGCTTCGAGGGATCATCGGCCGGCGGCCGCGTCGGCAGGAAGCGCTCGGCGACCCGCGCGATCGGCGCCGTGAAGAAGATGAAAAGCAGCGCCAGCGCGACGTTGAACCCGAGGTGGAAGAGCACGACCTCGTGCGCGGGGTCGACCTGGAATCCGGCGACCAGCGTCTCGAGGTGCGTCGCGAGCGGCAACGCGAGCAGGCAGCCGATCAGCTTGAACAGGAAGTTGCCGAGCGTCACGCGCCGCGCTTCGGGAGGCGCGCGCAGCGTCGAGAGCATGCCGAGCAGGCCGTTGCCGAAATTGGCGCCGAGCACGAGGCCGAGCGCCACGGGCAGCGCGATGACGTGCAGCGAGGCGAGCGCGGCGACGACCAGCACCACGGCGAGGCTCGAATAGCAGAGCACGGTGAGGAGCGCCGCGACCAGCATGTCGAGCAGCACGTCGCCGGTCAGCGACGCGAAGATGACCTTCACCCCCGCCGCCTCCACGACGGGGCGGGCCGCGACGGTGATCCATTGCAGCGCGAAGACGATGAGTCCGAGCCCGATCAGGATGCGCCCGAAGCGCCCCACGGGCGACGCCTGCAGCGACAGGAAGAGCGTGACGCCGACGAAGATCAGCAGCGGCGCGAGCCAGGAGAGGTCGAGCGAGAGGATGACGGTGACGAGCGAGGTCCCGACGTCGGCGCCCAGCATCACCGCCAGTGCGGGAGCCGTGTCGATGATGCCCTGTCCGGCGAACGCGGCGACGATGAGCGCCGTCGCCGTGCTGCTCTGGATCAGGCCGGTGACGCCGACGCCGGCGAAGAATGCGGCGACGCGGTTGCTCACGCTTCGGCGCAGCACGCGCCGCAGGTCGCCGCCGTAGAGCCGCAGCACGCCGGTGCGCACGATGTGCGTGCCCCAGATGAGGAGCGACACGCCGGCCAGCAGGTTGAGCAGCGTCTGCATGCTGGAGCTATTGCCTCCCCACGGTGGCAAGCGCCGCGTCGAGGATATCGAACGCGCGGTCGAGATCCGCGGGCGCGATCACCAGGGGCGGCGAGAGCGTCAGCACGTTGCCCTGACCCACCTTGAAGCTCAGGCCCCGCTCGAGGCATTCGTACATGACTCTTTCCGCCTCGCGCCGCGCGGGAACGCCGCCGCGGGCGAGCTCGATGCCGAGCAGGAGCCCGATGCCGCGGACCGCGGCGACGATCGGATGCTTCGCCTTCAGCGCACGCATGCGCTCGAGCGACGCGGCGCCCAGCGACTGCGCCCGCGCGCACAGCGCCTCGCGCTCGATCACGTCGATCGTCGCGAGCGCCGCGGCGCAGCCGACGGGGCTCTTTTCGTGCGTGTAATGGCCGAGCGCGCGGTCGGCGGCGACGTCGAGGTCGCGGCGTGCGATCAGCGCGGCCATCGGGAATGCGGCGCCGCCCAGTCCCTTGCCCAGCACCACCATGTCGGGAACGATGCCGTAGTGCTCGAAGGCGAACATCCGCCCGGTGCGGCCGAGGCAGATCGGGATTTCGTCGAGGACGAGCAGGGCGCCGTGGCGATCGCATGCGTCGCGGACGATCCGGTAATACTCGGGGGAGGAATCGCGACGTCGGTCGAGCGGATGGTCTCGATGACGACGGCGCCGATGTCCTCCTCCTTGCCGAGGACGTAGTCGAGATATTCGGCGCAGCGCGCGTTGCACGTGCCGCCGCAGCCGAAGCGGCATGACGAAGGGTCGCACGGCGGCGCGTGCTCGGTGCCGGGGAGCAGCGGCCCCATGCCCTTCCTGAACGCCGCCTCGCCGCCGATCGAGATCGCGTCGAGCGACGCGCCGTGGAACGAGTCCCACAGCGACAGCGTCTTGTGCCGTCCGGTGGCCACGCGTGCGAGCTTCAGCGCCATGCCGATCGCCAGCGCGCCGCCCGGCGCGAACAGCACCTTCCCGAGCGGATCCGGCGCGAGCGCCGCGAGCTTTTCGGCGAGGTCGATCGCGACCCGGTTCGTGTAGCGGCGCGGCGAGAAGGGGAGTGTGTCGAGCTGGCGCCGCACGGCGTCCATCACGCGCGGATGCCGGTAGCCCACCTGATGCACGCTGTTGCCGTGGAAATCCATGATCCGCCGGCCCTCGACATCGGTCAGCCAGATCCCCTCGCAGCTCTCGAGGGCGTCGAGGCAAGGCGTCGACAGCGACTGATGCAGGAACACATTTGCGTCGGAGGTGAGCAGCGCGCGGGTCGGCGCGTGCGCGTGGCGCGCCTCGAACGCACGCCGCTCCTGCGACAGGTTCACGTCGCCTTCGGCGGCGAGGTCGCCCGCGGGCGGCATTGGATCGCGCTTCACGCTCGCTCAGCCTTTGCGCATCACCACGGCAACGAATACGTCTTGGTGTTGGTAAAGCTCTTCATCGCTTCCTGCACGCCTTCCTTGTAACCAAGCCCCGAATCCTTGATCCCGCCGAACGGGGTGACTTCGAGCCGGTATCCGGGCACTTCCCAGACGTTCACGCTGCCAACCTCGAGCTCGCGCACGAACCGCATGATGTCGTCCAGCCGGTTGGTGCACACGGACGAGGACAGGCCGTAGGCCGTCGAATTGACGATCCGGATGGCCTCGTCGACATCCTTGAACGTCATCACCGGCGACACCGGGCCGAACGTCTCGTGCCGGACGACGTCCATCTCCGGCCGGACGCGGTCGACGAGCGTCGGGGAATACAGCGCGCCCTTGCGCACGTTGCCATGCAAAAGCCGTGCCCCGCCGGCGACGGCGCCGTCGACGAGCGCCTCGAAGCGCTCCGCCGCCGCTTCGTCGATCACCGTGCCCATGTCCACCTTCGGATCCAGCGGATCGCCGTAGGTCCACGCTTTCGTCCGTGCGAGGAGGGCGTCGGTGAACGCTTCGGCGACCTTCTCGTGCACGAGGATCCGCTTGACCGCGGTGCAGCGCTGGCCCGAGTTCTTGTACGATCCGTTGGCCGCGAGCTCCGCCGCCCTGGCGACGTCGGCGTCGTCCATCACGATGATCGGATCGTTGCCGCCGAGCTCCAGTATCTGCCGCTTGTAGACCGCCTTCGCCGCGATGTATTTGCCGATCGGGACGCCGCCGGTGAAGGTGACGAGGTCGACGTCGGGATGGGTCAGGAGCTCGTCGGCGATCTCGCGCGGGTCGCCGGTGATCACCGACAGCATTTCCGGCGGCAGACCGGCTTCGTAGAGCACGTCGGCGAGGAGGATCGCGGAAAGAGGCGTCTTCTCCGTCGGCTTCAGCACCATCCGGTTGTTGGTCGCGACCGACGGCGCCACCTTGTGGATCACCTGGTTCAGCGGGTGGTTGAACGGCGTGATCGCGACGATCGCGCCCAGCAGCGGCTCGCGCATCGTGTAGACGCGCCGTGCCTTGCCGTGGTGCGTGAGGTCGCAGGAAAACACCTGGCCGTCGTCGACCAGCGCCTGGTTCGCCGCGAACAGCAGCACGTCGGACGCCCGGCCGACCTCGTAGGTCGAATCCTTGAGGCAGATTCCGGCTTCGAGCGTGATTTGCCGCGCGATCTCGTCCCGGCGCGACGCGATGATCTCGCCGGCACGCATGAGGATTCTGTAGCGCTCGTGCCGCGTGAGCTTCGGCCGGTATTGCTTCGCGATGCGGAGCGCGCGGCGGACGTCGTCGACGGTCGCCTTCGGCACGGTCGCGACGACCTCGCCCGTGTACGGATAGCGCACCTCGACGACGCGGTCGCGATGCACCTTCTCTCCGGCGATGCGCATCGCTTCGCGCCGCGGCGCGTCGACGGCCCGGATGCTGGCGGCGCTCATGCGGTTGCCGTTCCGTTGAGCGCGAAATCGAAGACCTGGTAGCTCTTCGGCGTCGCGACGGCGGCCTTCAGCTTGTATTCGTCGTTGAGCGGGCGGCTCAGGATCATCGGCACCTTCGCCTCCGCGACGCCGCCGTGCGTGCGCAGCCGGTGGCCCGCGAGACCCGACAGGTCATGGTCGGCTTCCGAGGCGCCGACGCAGACGTCGGCCGTCGCGATGACGACGACGTCCGCCTCACGATCCGGCGGGAGGTCATGCACGCGGCAGGCGGTCGCCTTGTCGAGCGCCGACTCGATGCCCTCGAGGCCGCGGATCGCGTCGATGATCTCGCGCGGCGTCGCCTTGCCCTGGCACCAGACGCGGACGAATCCGCCCAGCGCACCGTGGTGAGCCACGAACGCGTCGGTGATCGGGCAGATGACGCGGGCGTCGCCCTTGCCGAATTTCGCGTCGAGGACGTCCTGCAGCCAGATCACGTTCGGCTGCGCCCCGTGCGTTCGACTTGTCGTTCATGCCGTGATCCGCGGTGAGCGCGACGGTCGCGCCCAGTTCGGCGAGCCGGCCGAACCGCCGGTCGAGCTCCTGGTAGAAGCGGCGCGCTTCCGGTTCCGACGGCGCGTACTTGTGTTGCACGTAATCGGTGAGCGACAGGTACATGAGGTCGCGCCGCTCCATCTCCAGCAGCTTGATCCCGGCGTCGAGCACGAACAGCGAGAGCTCCATCGAATACATGCCGGGCTGCTGCGCGCCGACGAGCTCGAGCACGTTCTCGATGCCGTTTTCCTCGAGCGTGCACCGGTTCGCGAGCTCGGAGGAGAGGCTGACGTTGCCGTTGCCGACGTCGAGATCCTTGCCGAGCTGCCTGCGCAGCTTGTCCTTCGCCGTGATCGAGACCACCTTGGCGCCGGCCTTCGCGAATTGCGCGAGGATCGTGTCGCCGCGCAGGAGCTCGGGCCCCGTCATCACCACCGCCTCGCCGGTCGCCGTGTCGAGGTAGTAGTTTCCGGAGATCCCGTGCTTCGACGCCGGCGTGCCGGTGATGATCGACATGTTGTTGGGACAGGTGAAGCTCGGCACCGTGCCGTCGGCGACCGTCGCGAATCCCTGCGTGATGAATCGCGCGATGTTGGGGATGCTGCCGTCGGCCAGGAACTGGCGCAGGTACGCGGGGTCGCCGCCGTCGATGCACACGACGACGACCGGCTTCACCGGCCATCGGTAGGCGACGCCGTTGACGTCGACGGAGGGTCTGCTCTGGGCGGGGCTCATCGTGCGTTCGGGTTCTTTTCCGGAAGTCGTGCCGGGCGCGCCATGCGCGCGTGCGGCGGTCAGGGGGAGCGGGGCGGGGCGGCGGCGAGCGCTGCGTGCAGACGCTCGCGGCTGTCGAGGACGTGCTCGCGCAGGAGCCGCTCGGCGAGTGCCGCATCGCCACGCGCGACGGCGTCGACGATCGCCTCGTGGTCCTTGGTCGAAATGGGGATGTTCTCGGCGTTGCGGGCGAGGGTCTCGCGCCGGTAGAGGTTCAATTCGTTGACGATGCGGCGGTAATTGGCCACCAGCGCGCGGTTGCCGGCCGCTTCGGCGAGCACGTCGTGGAATTCGAGGTTGAGCGGAAAGTAGGCATCGGCGCTGCGCATGCGGCCGATCACCTGCATCCGGCGGACGATGTCGCGCAGCCTCGCGAGCTGTGCCGCCTCGATGCGCTGCGCCGCGAGCCTCCCGATGAGGCCGTCGAGCGCCGCCCGCACCTCGTAGATCTCGTTGGCCTCCTCGAGCGACACCTGGCGGACGAACACGCCGCGATTCTTCTCGGTGCGCACGAGGCCGGCCTGCTCGAGGGCGCGAAACGCCTCGCGCACCGGCCCGCGCGAGACGCCGAGCATCTCGGCGACGGATTCCTCGTTGAGCTTCGCGCCGGCCACGAGATCGCCCGCGACGATCATCCGCTCGAGCTCGTGCGCGACGAGCGTCGGCAACGAGTTCGACTGCAGGAGCGCGATGGCGTTGGCCGGAGCCGCGGCCTTGCGCGGCGCGCGGCGCGGCACCGTGGCGGCGGTCCGCCCGCGCTGAGCGGCGGAGACCGATTTCAGCATCTTGCGATCAGACCACGCGAAGTGTAGATTGTCAACAATATGCAAAACAGGGGAATGGCAATCGGGTGGACGTTTGCGATGGCGGCGGGCGACCGCGGCGCGGTTCGCGCGGCATCGCCGCGCGGGCGCCGTCACCGGCCCGACATCTGCCTCACGCAATACTGCAAGCGCTCGTGCGGCCCCGCGTCGGTTGCCCGCCGGGTTGCCGCGGCGTAGCATGCGACGCCTACGGATGCGGCGGTGCCGCCGCCGCCAGAGAATCTTTCTCGTCACGCCGATCCACGACCATCAAGGAGAGTCCCGATGAAATCGTTCCGCAGTTTCTGCTGGCTGCTCGCGCTCGCCGCGGGCGTCGCGCTTCCGGCCGCCGCCCAGAAGACCGAGCTCCTCGTCTACACGGCGCTCGAGACCGACCAGATCAAGGCCTACGAGGAAGGCTTCAAGAAGACGAACCCGAATATCGACCTCAAGTGGGTCCGCGATTCGACCGGCGTCATCACGGCGAAGCTCCTCGCCGAGAAGGCGAACCCGCAGGCCGACCTCGTCGTCGGCACGTCGGCGTCGAGCCTCGCGGTGTTCGCGAATGAAGGGATGCTCCAGCCGTACGCGCCCAAGGGCCTCGACAAGATCTCGCCGCAGTACCGCGATCCGCGCAACCCGCCGGACTGGGTCGGCATGGACGTCTACGGCGCGGCGATCTGCTTCAACACGGTCGAGGCCGCGAAGCACGACCTGCCCAAGCCCGAGACGTGGAAGGACCTGACGAAGCCGGTTTACAAGGGCAAGATCGTGATGCCGAACCCGGCGTCGTCGGGCACGGGCTATCTCGACGTGGCCGGCTGGATCCAGATGTGGGGCGAGGCCGACGCGTGGAAGTACATGGACGCGCTGCACGAGAACATCGCGCAGTACACGCACTCGGGCATCAAGCCGTGCCGCCAGGCCGGCGCCGGCGAGTTTCCGATCGGCGTGTCGTTCGAATACCGCGCGGTAACGACCAAGAAGTCGGGTGCGCCGATCGACATCATCTTCCCGACCGAGGGCCTGGGCTGGGACCTCGAGGCCGTCCGGCATCATGAAGAACACGAAGAAGGTCGAGGCGGCGCCGCGCGCTGATGGACTGGCTCGCCGACGCCCGCCGCGATGGAGCTCTTCGCGAAGAATTTCGCGGTGCTGGCGATGCCGGGCATGGCGAAGCCGCTCGACTACGTGCCCGCGGATTACGAGAAGCGGCTGGTGAAGAACGACTTCGCGTGGTCCGCGAAAAACCGCGACAAGATCCTCGCCGAGTGGACGAAGCGCTACGACGGGAAGTCGGAGCCGAAATAACCGGTTGATGTTTCGAACGCGCCCCGCCTCCGAGCGGGGCGCGTTTCGGGGCGCGGCGCGCCCTGCGAGCCGAGGGAGCTTCGGAACTCGTGCAGGCCAGCCTCAACGGTAATGCCGAGCCGTACCTCGAAGCTCGACGGCATCAGCAAGAGCTTCGGCAGTTCCAGGCGCTTGAGCGGAGTCGCGCTCGCGGTGCAGTCGCGGAGAGCTGGTCACGTTTCTGGGGCCTTCCGGGTGCGGCAAGACCACGCTGCTGCGGATCATCGCCGGCCTCGAGACGCAGGACGCCGGCACGCTCGTGCAGGGCGGCAAGGACATTTCGCGGCTGCCGGCGATCCGGCGCGACTACGGCATCGTGTTCCAGTCCTACGCGCTCTTCCCGAACCTCACGATCTCCGACAACGTCGCCTACGGCCTCGTCAACCGGCGCAAGGGGCGCGCCGAGATCACGCGCACGCGTCGCCGAGCTCCTGCCGCTCGTGGGCCTGCCCGACAGCGGCGCGAAATATCCCGGCCAGCTTTCCGGCGGACAGCAGCAGCGGATCGCGCTCGCCCGCGCGCTCGCGACCTCGCCCGGGCCTCCTGCTGCTCGACGAGCCGCTGTCGGCGCTCGACGCGCTCGAGCGCGCTGCGGCTGCGCGGCGAGATCCGCGCGCTGCAGCAGCGGCTGGGCGTGACGACGATCCTGGTGACGCATGACCAGGAGGAAGCGCTGTCGATGGCCGACCGCATCGTCGTGATGAACCAGTGGTCGGATCGAGCAGGTCGGCACGCCGCGCGAGATCTACGAGACGGCCCGCGACGCCGTTCGCCGCCGATTTCATCGGCAAGATCAACGTGCTGCCGGCGATCGCCGACGACGCGGCCAGCTTCCGCGTCGGCGAGCTCACGCTCGATGGTCGTGCGCACCGATATCGCCGGCGGGCGGAGCGGCGAGGCTCTACCTGCGGCCCGAGGACATCGCCGTCCATGTGGGCGGCGCCGTCGCGAGCGGACCCAATGCGCTGTCGGCGAAGGTGACGAAGGTCGAGTTCCTGGGCGCATTCTGCCTCGTCGGCCTCGCGCCGGACGTCGCCGGCGTCCCGCCGCTGACCGCGAACGTTCCGCGCCAGGCGGTCGACGCGGGCGGCTTCGCGCCGGGCGCGCAGGTCAGCGTGGGCCTGCCGCCTTCATGCCTGCGCGTGCTGGGCTGACGCCGCGCGAAGATCGATGGCGACCCGCGCCGCCACGCTGACGCCGCCGGCCGTCGGGCCGGCCGTGAAGCCGCTGCGTGCACTGGCAGGACCGGCTCGCGCAGGGGCTGCTGGTGCTGCTGCTGCGCGGCGCTCGCGGTGTTCCTGCTGGGGCCGCTCGCGATGATCCTCGTGAAGAGCGTGCAGGACAAGGACGGCGCCTTCGTCGGTCTGATGCAGTTCCAGGACTACTTCGCGACGCCGCGGCTGCGCCAGTCGATCTGGAACACGCTCTGGTCGCGTCGATCGTCACGGGGATCACCATTCCGCTGGCGTTCACGTACGCCTATGCGCTCACGCGCTCGTGCATGCCCGCGAAGGGGCTGTTCCGCGTCATCGGGCTCACGCCGATCCTCGCGCCGTCGCTGCTGGCGGCGATCTCGTTCATCCAGTGGTTCGGCAACCAGGGGATCTTGAAGGGGCTGCTCGGCGGCGCGCAGGTCTACGGCGCGCTCGGCATCATCATCAGCTCGATCTACGCGACGTTTCCGCACGCGCTGATGATCGTCCTGACCTCGCTGCTGCTCGCCGACGGCCGGCTCTACGAGGCGGCGGAGTCGCTCGGCACGCGGACCTGGCGCAAGTTCCTCACCATCACGCTGCCCGGCGCCAAGTACGGGCTCGTCAGCGCGGCGATGGTCGTGTTCTCGTACACGGTCAGCGACTTCGGCATTCCGAAGGTGATCGGCGGCAATTTCAGCGTGCTCGCGGTCGACATCTTCAAGCAGGTGATCGGCCAGCAGAACTTCAACAAGGGCGCCGTGGTGAGCATCGTCCTGCTGCTGCCGGTGCTGGTCGCGTTCATCGTCGACTGGATCATGCAGGGCAAGCAGCAGTCGCAGTTCTCGGCGCGCGCCGTGCCGTATGCGCCGAAGCGCAAGGCGCTGGTTCGACGCGCGATGCTCGCCTTCTGCACGATCGTCGCGCTGCTTCTGCTCGCGGTGCTGGGCATGGCGGTCTACACGTCGTTCATCAAGCTCTGGCCGTACGATCTCTCGTTCAGCCTTCGCCACTACACGTTCGGCCTGATCGACGGCGGCGTCATCGACACCTTCTTCAACAGCCTGCAAGATGGCGTTCGCGGCGGCCTTCTTCGGCACGCTGTTCATCTTCGGCTGCGCGTACCTGCTCGAGAAGACGCGCGGCGTGCCCGCGCTGCGGGCGCTGATCCGCCTGCTCGCGGCGATTCCGATGGGCGTGCCGGGCATGGTGCTGGGTTTGGGCTACATCCTCTTCTTCAACCATCCCGACAATCCGCTCAACTTCCTGTACCACACGCTGACGATCCTCGTGCTCTCGACCGTCGTGCACTACTACACGTCGAGCCACCTCACCGCCGTCACCGCGCTGAAGGCGCTCGACAGCGAGTTCGAATCGGTGTCGGCGTCGCTCAAGGTGCCGTTCTACAAGACCTTCCACCGCGTCACGGTGCCGGTGTGCCTGCCCGCGATCCTCGACATCGGCCGCTACCTCTTCGTCAACGCGATGGTGACGATCTCCGCCGTCGTTTTCCTCTACTCGCCCGACACCCGGCTCGCCGCGGTCGCGATCCTGAACCTCGACGAGGCGGGCGAGATCGGCGCCGGCGGCGGCGATGGCCACGCTGATCGTCGCGAGCTCGACGATCGTCTGCCTCCTCTACGCGCTCGTCACGCGGGTGCTGCTGACGCGCACGCAGGCGTGGCGCAAGCCGGTGACGGCGGCTTGAGCGATCGGCGGGACTGGTGGAAAATCGGGCATGCCGACGATTATTCGCGGCAAGCGTTGCATGAAAACCACCGGAGCCGACGATGAGCCTCTTTTCCCGTGATCCGATCCTGCTCACCCCGGGCCCGCTGACGACGTCGCTCGCGACCAAGTCGGCGATGCTGCGCGACTGGGGCTCGTGGGACGCGGCGTTCAACGCCGTCACCGCGGAACTGCGGCGCAAGCTCGTCGCGATCGTCCACGGCGAGGCGACGCACGTCTGCGTGCCGATGCAGGGCAGCGGGACGTTCTCGGTCGAGGGTGCGGTCAACACGCTGGTGCCGCGCGACGGCCATGTGCTGGTGCTGATCAATGGCGCCTACGGCACGCGGATGGCGAAGCTCACCAGGATGATGGGACGCAAGCTCTCGACGTTCGAGACCGCCGAGGACGTTCCGACGACCCCCGAGGACGTCGACCGCCTGCTCGCCGCCGACGCGTCGATCACGCACGTCGGGCTCGTCCATTGCGAGACGTCGACCGGAATCCTCAACCCGCTGCGCGAGATCGCGGCCGTCGTGCAGAAACACGGTCGGCGCCTCATCGTCGACGCGATGAGCTCGTTCGCGGCGATCGAGATCGACGCGCGGACCACACCCTTCGATGCCCTCATCGCGGCGTCCGGGCAAATGCGTCGAGGGTCCGCCCGGCATGGGATTCGTCTTCGTGCGCCGCGATGTGCTGGAGCACTGCGCCGGCAACTCGTCGTCGCTGGCGCTCGATCTCCATGACCAGTGGGAATACATGGAGCGGACCACGCAGTGGCGCTACACGCCGCCGACCCACGTGATGATCGCGCTCAACGCGGCGCTCGACCAGCTGATCGCCGAGGGCGGGCAGCCGGCGCGGCATGCGCGCTATGCGCGGAACTGCGCGACGCTGCTGAGCGGGATGGCCGAGCTCGGATTCCGACCCTTCCTGAAGGCCGGACATCCAGGCGCCGATCATCGTCACGTTTCACGCCCCGGTCGACCCGGCGTACACGTTCAAGCGGTTCTACGAATGCGTGCGCGACAAGGGCTTCGTCCTGTATCCCGGCAAGCTGACCCAGGTCGAGACCTTCCGCGTCGGCTGCATCGGCGCGATCGGCCCCGACGAGATGCGCCACGCGGTGAACGCCGTGCGCGACACGCTCGCGGAGATGGGCATCCGCGACGTGAGCCCGCGACCGGCCGCCACGCGGGCGGCCGCGTAGGTATTCCGAGGCCCTCCGGCAACGGTCCGCTATTGCTGCGGCACGACGCGCGCGTCGTATCCGGAGCCCTCGACGTAGACCCGCAGGCCGGGGCGCAGCGCCGGATTGACGGGCTGCGTGACGGACACCAGCACGCCGCTCTTCAGGCGCACGATGACCTGCTGCGCTTCCTGCGGCTTGTCGTAGTATTTCTGTTGCGCGTAGTTGCCGCCGATCGCGCCGCGATCGCGCCCGCGGCGATCGCGACATCGCGGCCCGTGCCCGCGCCGATCAGGCTGCCGAGTCCCGCGCCGGCAATGCCGCCGACGATCGCGCCCAGGCCCTGGTCGTGGTTCGACTTCACCTGCGTGAGGCTTACCTGCTCGACGGTGCCGGCGCGAACCTCGACCTCGGGCGGCCCGCCGCCGCCGCCACCACCGCCACCGCTCACGCACGCGCCCAGCATCAAGGCCAGCGCAGCCACCGGGATCATGGACAGGAATCGTTGCATGAAAGCCTCCGTCGGAAGGATCGGGCGAGATACGGCGCGCGCTCGACGACGCGGCCGGGCGCCAATCCTACCAGCGATCGCGCGCTGCACGCTACGGCGAAGGGCACCGATCATCGAGCGCGGCCGGGCGGCGCAGTGATTCGAGCATTCGTCGGCCCGGCGCGTCCGGCGCGATCGCGTCGTGGCGGAGCAGGCAGTCGGCGATGACGAGGGAAGCGTCCGCGGTCGCGACATCGGTGCCCTGCGAATTGGCCGCGATGCGGGCGGCGTGCCTCAATGTGACCAGCGTGCTGGCGACGACTTCACCGTCGACTGCCGTCGGCACGAAAGATTCCGGGAGCCACAGGTCGTGCACGAACAGCGTTTCGTGCTGGATGCCGTCCGGTTGCGCGCGGTAGATGTGAACCGCGCCGGCCGGGATGGCCTCACGGGCCAGCGCGGCGCCGATGCCGGCCTCCTCGGCGGATTCCTTCACCAGCGTCGCGGCGACGGACTCACCGGCGGCGATGCCGCCGCCCACGAGATTGTCGAGCATCCCGGGATCGATCGCCTTCGCGGGGCTGCGCCGCGCGATCCACATCGCGATTTCGCCACCGCGGCGGACGAGTCCGTTGACGTGCACCGCGTAGGTGTGAATCCCGAAGTAGCGCGCCGCCGCGCGCTCGAGCAGGAACCATGGTGTGGCGCCGAATTCCGGCGCGGCGGCGTAGCGTTCGTCGCGCCAGGCGGTCAGCAGTCCTTCGCGCTCGAGCGCTCGCGCGACCCGCTGGAGCGCGGCGGTGCGCGCCGGCTCGTCGTCGAGACCCGGCACGAATCGAATGGCCCGCGCATCGACCTCGAACACGTCGTCGAACCGTGCGAGCCGCAGGGCGCGCGCGGCGTCGACCCGGCCCGCCGCGCGGTTCTCCACACACAGCGGGATCAACGGCATGCGCGGCGGCGCCAGGGCATTGGCGAGCCGATCCGCGATCGCCGTTACAATATCGTCCTCGATCACCGGCCGATTGTAGTCCGGCGAGCTTCGTGACCGCATCCCCTTCCCGATTCCCTTCCTGCGAGATTCTCCATGACCGCCCGGATCATTGATGGCAAGGCGCGCGCGTCGCGCCTGACCGCCGACGTTGCGCAGGCCGTCGCCGCCCGTGTCGCCGCGGGCCGCGCGCCGCCGGGTCTCGCCGTCGTGCAGGTGGGCGCCGATCCGGCGTCGTCGATCTACGTCCGCAACAAGCGGCGCACGACCGAGAGCGCCGGGATGCGCTCGTTCGCGCACGATCTCAAGGAGTCGACCTCGCAGGAGGAGCTGCTCGCGCTCGTCGACGCGCTGAACCGGGATCCTGCGGTGAGCGGCATCCTCGTGCAGCTGCCGCTGCCGAAGCACATCGACGTCGACCTCGTCACCGAGCGCATCGACCCGGGCAAGGACGTCGACGGGTTCCATCCGTACAACGTCGGCCGCCTCGTGCTGAAGCGTCCGCTGCTGCGCCCCTGCACGCCGTGGGGCTGCATGACGCTGCTGAAGGACACCGGCGAGGCGCTCGCGGGCAAGCATGCGGTCGTGATCGGCCAGTCGAACATCGTCGGCCGGCCGATGGCGCTCGAGCTCCTGATCGAGCGCTGCACGGTGACCATCTGTCATTCGCGCACGCGCGACCTGCCGGAGATCGTGCGCCAGGCCGACATCCTCGTCGCCGGGATCGGCAAGGCGAATTTCGTCCAGGGCGACTGGATCAAGCCGGGCGCGATCGTGATCGACGTCGGGATGAATCGCAACGCGGAAGGCAAGCTCTGCGGCGACGTCGATTTCGCCGCCGCGAGCGCGCGCGCCGGGTGGATCACGCCGGTGCCGGGCGGTGTGGGCCCGATGACGATCGCGACGCTGCTCGCGAACACGCTGCGCGCTGCCGAACTGCGCGACGCTTAGCCACGTGGCGGATCAGCTTCCCTCAGGTGCCTTCGGGCCTCTCAATTTCCTCTCAGTTACCTTTGAGGTGCCAGGCCTTGGTGCGGGTGAACGTCTGGATGCCGTAGGTCGACAGCGTCAGCCCGATGCCGGAGTGCTTGACGCCCGACCACGGCAGGCGCGGGCTCACCCGGTCGCAGCAGTTCCAGTAGACGCTGCCCGCCTCGAGCTGCGCCATGAGCTTGCGCGCGCGCCGCGAATCGAACGTGTAGACGCCGGCGGTCAGTCCGTATTCGCTGTCGTTCATCAGATTCACCGCGGCCTCGTCGTCGGCGACGCTCTGAATGCCGATGATCGGGCCGAAGCTCTCGTCCTTCATCAGCAGCATTGAATGATCGACGTCGGTGAACACGGTCGGCTCGAACCAGTTGCCCTTGCGCTTGACCGTCGCGCCGCCAAGGAGGAGCTTCGCGCCCTTCCTCTTGGCGTCGGCGACCTGGCGACGCAGCACGTCGAGCTGCGCCCGGCGCGTGATCGCGCCGACGTAGGTCGCCTCGTCCATCGGGTCGCCGAGCTTGTAGCCGCGCACCTCGGCGACGAACGCATCGACGAACGCGTCGTGGATCGACTCGTGGACGTAGATGCGCTCGACCGCGCAGCACGACTGGCCCGTGTTGTAGAACGCGCCGTCGGCGACCGCGGCGGCCGCCGCCTTGACGTCGACATCCTCACAGACGTAAACCGGGTCCTTGCCGCCCAGCTCGAGCTGGATCTTGATCATCCGGCGCCCGGCGCTCGCGGCGATGCGCGCGCCCGTCGCGTAGGATCCCGTGAAGAACACCGCGTCGACCGGCTGGCGCAGCAGTGCCGCGCCCGTCGCGCCGTCGCCGATCACCGGAACGAACACATCCCGCGGCACACCCGCCTCGTGCAGCATCTCCGCGATGTGCAATCCGGTGAGCGTCGCGTACTCGCTCGGCTTGTAGAGGACGGCGTTGCCCGCCGCCAGCGCCGGCACGAATACGTTGCTGCCGACGAAATAGGGATAGTTCCAAGCCGAGATATTCGCGATGACGCCCAGCGGCTCGTGCGTGATCCGCTCCTCCATCTTCTTGCCGGTGTCGGCGTGGACGGTCTCGTCACGCAGTGCGCGCGTCGATTCCGCGAGAAAAAAATCGATCCGGGCGAGTAGGCCGTTCAATTCGTTGCGCGACTGGCGGATCGGCTTTCCGACCTCCTGCGTCAGCGTGCGCGCCAGCGTCTCGTGCATCGCGACGATACGCTCGCGGAACTTGGCGATCGTGGCGAGCCGCTTGCGCAGCGGCACGCGCGCCCAGTCGTGCTGGCCGCTGCGCGCGGTTGCGTATTTGCGCCGCACGACCGCGCTGGTGTCCGCCACGACGCTCGCGATGACCGCGCCGTTGGCGGGATTCATGATCTTCATTCCGGTTCCGGATTTCATATGGCGTAGGCGGCCGACTTGTGCGCGGAGGCGGCGGCGAGGAATTCGTCGAGGATCGGCGTGTCGTCGAGGAACGAGGGGTCGTCCGGCGCGTGGAATTCAGGATGCCACTGCACGCCGAATACGTAGCCCCGGCCCGTGTGGCGGATCGCCTCGACCATTCGGTCGGGCTCCGACAGCGCCTCGACGACGAGGTCGCGGCCGATGTCCTTCAGTCCCTGGTGATGAATCGAGTTCGTCTTTACGACCGTCGCGCGCGGATAAAGTCTCGCGAGCCCCGTTCCGGGAACGAACGACGTCGCATGGCAGTTCTGCTCGTAGATCGCCCAGTTGCGGTGGTTGAGCGCTTGCGGCACTTGTGTCGCGATGTCCTGATACAGCGTGCCGCCCTGCGCGACGTTGATGATCTGCGCGCCGCGGCACACGCCCAGCACCGGCTTGCGCAGCGACATGAACGCCCGCAGCAGCGCGATCTCGTATTCGTCGCGGATCCGGTCGCCGCTCCATTCCGGTTTCTGCGCTGTCTCGCCGTAGGTCTCCGGGCAGACGTCCGACCCGCCCATCAGCACGAGCCCGTCGAGCTCGTCCGCGTACGCCTCGACGGTCGTCTTGCTGCCGGTGCGCCGCGTGCGCCCCTCGGGCGATGGCACCATGAAGGCCAGTACGTCGCGCTGCATCAGCCAGTGCGCGACGTTCTGCTCGATGTATTGCAGCGTCATCCCCTTGAAGACCGGCCGCTGCGGGTCCTCGTGGAAGAAGCATGCCGATATGCCGATCTTGAGCATGGTGGCCTCAGATCGCTTCCGAAAAGATGCGCTCGAAGTCCGCGCGCGTGCAGGCGCGCGGATTGGTCTTGTGACAGGTGTCGTGGATCGCCACCTCGACCAGCGCCGGGATGTCGGCCTTGGTGACGGGGCGGGCGGCCTTGAGCGCGCCAACGGTCGCCGGGATGCCGAGGTCCGCCTTCATCTGCGTCAGCCACTCGATGAAGGCGCGCGCCGCCGCCTTGTCGGACAGGCTCGCCGCGTCGGGCACTCCGGCGACACGCGCGAGCTCCGCCATCTTCGCGGTCGCGGCGGGCAGGTTGAAGCGCATCACGTGGTCGATCATGATGCCATTGGCGAGTCCGTGGTGCAGGTCGGCCACGGTGGACAGCGCGTGCGCGCACGAATGCACGGCGCCCAGGTCCTTCTGGAACGCGATCGCACCCATCAGCGAGCTCATCAGCATGTCGCTGCGCGCCTTGAGGTTCTTCCCGTCCCGGACGGCGATCGGCAGCGCGCGCGCGGCGATGCGCACACCCTCGAGCGCGATGCCGTCGCACAGCGGGTGATACTCCGGCGAGAGATACGACTCGACGTTGTGCGTCAGCGCGTCCATGCCGGTCGCCGCGGTGATCGCGGGCGGCAGGTCGAGGGTCAGCTCCGGATCGGCGAACACGCATTTCGCGAGCAGCTTGGGCGAGAAGATGATCTTCTTCACGTGCGTCGCGTCGTCGGAGACGACCGACGATCGGCCGACTTCCGAGCCGGTGCCCGCCGTCGTCGGCAGCGCGACGAAATAGGGAAGTTCCTTCTCGATCGGCCGCACCTGCGGATGATCCCACGCGTATTCGAGGACGTCGCCGGGATGGGTCGCCATCAGCGCGATCGCCTTCGCGACATCGAGTGCGGCGCCGCCACCCAGGCCGATGATCGAGTCGGCCTTGTGCGCCTTGAAGGCCGCGACGCCGCCTTCGACCTGGCTTTTCACCGGATTGCCCCAGATGCCGGAGTAGACCGCAAACTTGAGACCGGTCAGCTCATCCGTCACGGTCTTCAGCAGCGGCAGCGCGGCGACGCCGCGGTCGGTGACGACGAGCGGGCGTTTCTTGCCATGAGCGCGCAGGTGCTCGCCGACGAGCTTGCGCGTGCCGGGTCCGAAATGGATGGTGGTCGGAAAGCTGATCGTGGTGGTGGTCATCGCTGCTCGAGGAAAAGGATCATGTGATTCTTGTCGAAGAACTCGCCATCGACGCGGATCGCGCGCGGCTCGACGCCGAACGAGCGGAAGCCGGCGCGCTCATAGAGCGTGCGCGCGGCATGGTTTGTATGGGTGACCGTGAGGATGAGCTGAAGGATGCTGGGGTCGCGGCGGACGTCGGCGACGAGATGCGCGAGCAGCGCGGTGCCCACGCCGCGACGCCGATGCTCGGGCGCCACGAACATGCCGACGACCTTGATCCCATGCCGGTTCTTGGCGCGCGCATCGCGCGACCAGCCCACGACGCCGACCAGCGCGCCGTCGACGAACGCGCCGTACAGGACGTCGCCGCTGTCGGGCGAGAGGCGGTGCGCGCTTTGCGAAAGGGGCTTGGCGGCTTCCTCGTCATGGCTCGACGTGAACGCATCGGGATGCTCGGCGAGACCGCGCAGCCTGAGCGCGCGATAGGTCGCGGCGTCGGCGGGCTCGAGGCGGCGGATCGCGATCTCAGATGATTTCGAAGTAACGTTTCATCTCCCAGTCGGTGACGGCGTCGAGCCACTGCCTCCACTCCCACTCGCGGGTCGCGGCGAAATGATCGACGAACTCGTCGCCGAACCAGTCGCGCGCGAGCTTCGACTCGCGAAAGATCCGCGTCGTCTCGATCAGCGTGCGCGGCGCCCGCGCGATGTGCTCGGCGCCCTGGTTCGTGCCGTGTATGGGTTTGGCAGTGAGCTTCAGTTTCTTCTCGACGCCCGCAAGTCCCGCCGCGATGCACGCGGCGGCGGCGAGATACGGGATTCATGTCGGCGCCCGGGCAGCGCGTCTCGAGGCGCGTCGCCTTGGGCGAGCTCGCGATCACGCGAAAGCTCGCCGTGCGGTTGTCGAGTCCCCACGTCGGCTTCACCGGCGCCCAGAAGCCGTCGACGAGGCGCTTGTAGCTGTTGATCGTCGGCCAGTACATCGGCGCCAGCTCCATCAGTCCCGCGACCTGTCCCGCGAGATAGCTCTCGAAGAGCCGGCTCATGCCATTCCGGCCCTTGGCATCGGCGAAGAGATTCTTCTTCCCGTCGGAGAGCGACTGGTGGATGTGGCCCGAGCAGCCGGGCAGCTGCGGATTCCACTTGGCCATGAAGCTCGGCATGATGCCGAAGCGGGCGCCGATCTCCTTGGCCGCGGTCTTGAAGAGGATCGCGCGGTCGGCCGATTCGAGCGCTTCCGAGAACAGGATCGCGACTTCGTACACGCCGGGCCCGGTCTCGGTGTGCAGCCCCTCGATCGGAATGCCGAAGGCTTCCGTATCCGCCATCAGCGCCGCGAAGAACTCGCGATTCTCGTTCGCGCGCAGCAGCGAGTAACCGAACATGCCGGGCGTGATCGGCGTCGGACCGACGCCTTTCTTCTGCGCCCACGAGTACGGCGTCTCGGCGAAGTTGAACCACTCGAATTCCATTCCGCACATCGGCATCACGCCGAGCTTTTCCGCACGCTTCAGCACTCGTTTCAGCACCTGCCGCGGACAGATCGGCAGCGGCGCCTCGCGGCCCTTGACCTGGTGCACGAACTCGCCGAGGAAGAACGGCACGCCGTCGTCCCACGGCACCGTGCGGAACGTGCCGAGGTCGATCCGCGCGACGGCGTCGGGAAACCCCTTGTGCCAGCCCGTCATCGTCGTGTTGTCGTAGGTGACGTCCATCATGTCCCAGCCGAACACCACGTCGCAGAAGCCGAATCCACCGTCGACCGCGGAGTAGAACTTCTCCTTGTGGATGTACTTGCCGCGCAGGACGCCGTCGATGTCGGAGCACGCGACCTTGACCCGGTTTCCGGGGGCATTGCGAACGGCGGCAATCACTTTGCTTGCCGGCATGGAATTCGGCATCGGCTCCTCCGGGTGCGGGGGTCTGGCGCGCGCGTTCTGTGGCGCGCGCGGCCTCGGGCATCGGAAATCGTTCGTGGCAGCGCGATTCTAGCGCAGCGCGGCCTCCGATGGCCGGGGTGGCACAATGCGGTCCATGACGCCGAACGTCCGCCGTTGCTGAATGTCCCGCGGGAGCGCGCTTGCGGCACTGCACGCGGCGGTGCTCCTGTTCGGATTCGCGGGGCTCTTCGGCAAGTGGATCGACCTTTCGCCCGTCGCGATCGTGCTGGGCCGCGCCGCCGTCGCGGCGGCGGCGCTCGGCATCGTCCTGCTCCGCACGCGCGCGGTCCGGCGCCCGTTCGAGCTTCGTCTCGTGACCAACGGCGCGGTGCTGGCGCTCCACTGGGTGAGCTTCTTCGCGGCGATCCAGACCGTCGACGGTCGCCATCGGCCTCCTCGGGTTCGCGAGCTTTCCGCTGTTCGTGCTGATCCTCGAATGGCTGCTGCTGCGCAGGCAATGGACGCCGCGCAAGGTCGCGACGGCGCTCCTGGTGACGCTCGGCCTCGTCGCGCTCGTGCCCTCGTTCTCGCTGCAGGACCGCACGCTGCAGGGGCTCGCGTGGGGGCTCGTCTCCGGATTCACCTTTGCGCTGCTCGCGGTGCTGAACCGGCGCCTCGTCGCCAACCGGCGCGCGGTCGACGTCGCCTTCTGGCAGAACCTGACCGCAGCGCTGTGCCTTCTGCCCTTCGCGTGGGCGAGCCCGGCGGCGCTCGGCGCGATCGGCGCCCGCGACGTCGCGCTGATCCTGGTGCTGGGCCTCGTCTGCACGGCGCTCGCGCACACGCTCTTCATCGCCGGGTTGCGCACCATCAGCGCGCACACGGCGAGCGTCATCGTGGCCCTCGAGCCCGTCTACGGGATCGCGCTGGCGCTGCTCCTCCTGGGCGAGGTTCCCGGCGTGCGAACGCTCATCGGAGGCACGCTGATCGTCGGCGCGGCCTTCCTGGCGACGCGTTACCCCACGCGATGACTCGATTGGCGGAATCGCGATTACTCGGTAGCATCCCGGGGCGCCCTGGCAGGGGTTCGCAGGCGCATTCGCACTGAGGGGAAACGAGCGGTGGACCGATGGTCGTCGTAGTGATGGGCGTGTCGGGGTCGGGCAAATCGGCGGTCGGGCGCGCGCTCGCCGAGGCGCTCGGCTGGCCGTTCTTCGACGGCGACGATTTCCATCCGCCGGAAAACGTCGCGAAGATGGCGGCCGGCACGCCGCTGACCGACGTCGATCGCTGGCCCTGGCTCGACGCGCTCGCGGCGAAGATCGCTGCCGTGCTCGCGGCCGATGGCCACGCCGTGCTCGCATGCTCGGCCCTTAAGCAAGCGTATCGCGACCGGATCGCCGTCCGCCGCGAGGGCGGCCGGGCGAGGTCCGCTTCGTCCATCTCAAGGGCGACTACGAGGCGATCTTGCCCCGCGTTTCGTCGCCGCACCCATCGCTACATGCCGGCGACGCTGCTCGAAAGCCAGTTCGCCACGCTCGAGGAGCCGCCGATGCAATCGTCGTCGACGTGGCGACGCCGATCCCCGAGAAGATCGCGCAGATCCGCGCGGCGCTGGCACCCGCCATCAACAAGGACGCGGCATGACCAAGGAAAAGAAACCGATGCGGCCCGCCACGCAGGCGGGCCACCTCGGGCGCGACTCCGAAAAGTTCATGGGGGCCGTCAACACGCCGGTGTTTCGCGCGACGACGATCCTCTTCGAAACGGTCGCCGAGCTCGAGCAGTCGGCACGCGGCCAGCATCCGGGCATTACGTATGGCCTGCACGGATTGCCGACCGTCACCGACCTGCAGCGCGCGGTCGCCGAGATCGAAGGCGGCTTCGCGGCGCTGGCGGTTCCTTCCGGACTCACCGCGACGACGTTCCCGCTGCTGGCGCTCTCGCGCACCGGCGATCACGTCCTCGTCACCGACGCCGTCTACGGGCCGACGCGCCGGTTCTGCGACCTGCATCTGCCGCGCTTCGGCATCGAGGTGAGCTATTACGATCCGCTGGCGGGCGCCGCGATCGAGCGCGATTTCCGCGACAACACGAAGCTCGTCTTCACGGAATCGCCCGGATCGCTGACCTTCGAGGTGCAGGACATCCCGGCAATCGCCGCGGTCGCGCACCGCCGCGGCGCGCGCGTCATCATCGACAATTCATGGGCGACTCCGTTCGGCCTCCGCTCGTTCGATCATGGCGTCGACGTCTCCGTCCACGCGGCGACCAAATACATCGGCGGCCATTCCGACGTTCTGCTCGGACTCATCGTCAGCAACGAAAGCGCCTTTCCCGAGTTGCACCGGCTGTGGACCGACATGGGCGTCACCGCGTCCTCCGACGATTGCTTTCTCGGCCTGCGCGGCCTGCGCACGCTGCCGACCCGGCTCGCGCGGCACCAGGCGAGCGCGCTCGAGATCGCGGCGTGGCTCGCGGCCCGGCCGGAGGTGAAGGAGGTCATCTATCCGGCGCGTCCCGGCTCGCGGGGCCACGAGCTGTGGAAGCGCGATTTCGTGGCGGCGTCGGGACTCTTCGCCGTGGTGCTGCAGCCCGTGGAGAAGGCCCGCATCGACGCGATGCTGGACGGGATGCGCCTGTTCAGCATGGGCTGGAGCTGGGGCGGATTCGAGAGCCTCGTGATTCCGACCTATCCGGAGCGCGCGCGCACCGCGACGCGCTGGGACGCGGGCGGCCCGTGCCTGCGGCTCGCCATCGGGCTCGAGGATCCGGCCGATCTCATCGACGATCTCGCCGACGGATTCGCGCGCCTCACCGGCTGACGTTCCGTGCGCGCCGCTCCGCGCGTAACGCGGTTCCCGCGTCTACGCCGCCTCGTCCTCTCCGAGGTAGATCGCGCGCACGCGCGGATCGGCGCGAATTTCCTCCGGCGTGCCCGGTGGCGAGGATGCGGCCGCGGTCGAGCACGATGACGCGGTCGGCATGCCCGAACACGACGTCCATGTCGTGGTCGGTGAACAGCACCGCGATCTGCTGCTCGCGCGCGAGATCGGCGGCGAGCTGCATCAGCCGGTTGCGCGAGTTGGGCGACATGCCCGCCGTCGGCTCGTCCATCAGCAGGAGCCGCGGGCCGCCGGCCAGCGCCAGCGCGAGCTCGACGCGCTTGGCGTCCCCGTAAGCGAGCGTCGCGCAGCCCTGATCGGCGAACTTCGTCATGCGCACTCGGGCGAGCAGCGCGTCGGCTTCCGCGCGAAGCGCGAGTGTTGCCCGCGCGCCGACGCCGCGGTCCTTCCCCGCGTGCGCGAGCAGGGCGAGCTGCACGTTCTCGCGGACGGTCATCGACGCGAACGTTGCCGCGACCTGGAACGTGCGGCCCACACCCATCTTCGCGATCGTGCGCGGCGGCAGCCCGTCGATGCGCGCGTCGCCGAGTCGCACCGAGCCCGCGTCGGGCACGAGCTGGCCGTTGACGAGGTTGAAGCAGGTGGTCTTGCCGGCGCCATTGGGACCGATCAGCGCGACGAGCTCGCCGGCGTCGACTTCGAACGACACGTCGCGCACCGCGTGCACGCCATCGAAATCGCGGCAGAGACCGTCGACGCGCAGGATCGTCGTCATGCCCGCCACCGTGCGGTGAAACGCGACAGCGCGCCGCCGATCCCCATCGGAAACGCGAGCACGATCACGAGGATCGCGGCACCCAGCACCGCGTGCCAGTAGTCGGTGACCCGTGCGAGCGTGTCGGAAAGCCAGGTGAACACGCCTGCGCCAATGAGAGGGCCGGCGAGCGCATTGAGCCCGCCGAGCAGCACCATGACGAGCGCGTCGACGGAACGCGGAATGGCGAGCGTCTCCGGGGAGATGCTGCCCTTGGAGAACGCATACAGCCCGCCGGCGAGCCCGGCGAACGCGCCCGCAAGCGCGAATGCCGTGCGCTGCGTGCCGCGAACGTCGATACCGATCGCCTGCGCCCGCAGCGACGAGTCGCGACAGGCGCGGAGCGCGTACCCGAGCGGCGCCTGTGCGATCCAGGCGAGCGCGGCGAGGGCGGTCGCGCCGAGGCCGAGGACGAGCCAGTAGTAGGCGCGGCCCTGCGCGAGCCATTCCGGCGGCCAGATGCCGACGAGGCCGTTGGAGCCGCCGGTCACGCTGTCCCACTGGAACGCGATCGACCACGCGATCTGCGCGAAGGCGAGCGTGAGCATTGCGAGGTAGACCCCCGAAAGCCGCACGCAGAACCAGCCGACGACGACCGCGCCGGCGAATCCGGCAAATGGCGCGGCCGCGAGCGCCGTCCCCATCGGCCAACCGTGTTTGGCGGCGATCGCCGCGGCGTAGGCGCCGACGCCGAAGTAGGCGGCATGCCCGAACGAGGCCATTCCGCCGGTCCCCATCAGGAACTGCAGGCTCGCGGCGAACAGCGCGAACACGATGACGTCGGTCGCGAGCACCAGCGTGTACGCGTCACCGACGAACGGCAGCAGTGCCGCCAGCGCGAAGGCGACCAACGCGGCGATGGCGGCCGGGCGGCCGGGCGCGACGATGAGCGCGCGAAATTCGGCGAGGGGCGTCGTCGGCGGCGCCGGCGGGGCCTTGCCGAGGAAGCCGTAGGGCCTCACGACCAGCACGACCGCCATCACGACGAATTCGGCGACGAGCGTGAGCTTCGGAAACGCGATCGCGATGCCGCCGATCTCGACGGTGCCGAGGCCGATGCACAGCGCACGCGTCAATCCGATGACCAGCGCGGCGAGAAAGGCGCCCGGGATCGATCCCAGTCCGCCGACGACGGTGACGACGAACGCCTCGGCGATGATTGCGAGGTCCATGCCGAGATTGGCCGGCTCCTGCGGCAGCTGCAGGGCGCCGGCGAGGCCGGCGAGAAAAGCGCCGAGGGCGAATACGCTGGTGAAGAGCGCGCGCTCGTTGATGCCGAGCGCGCCGGCGATGACGCGGTTCTCCGTCGCCGCGCGCACGAGCATGCCGAAGCGCGTCTTGTGAATGAGCCAGGTCAGGCCGATGAGCACGACCGGGCCGACGGCGATGAGAAGGAGGTCGTAGGTCGGCACCGCGCGCCCCAGCACGTCGATGGCGCCGGTGAAGCCGGGGGCGCGCGGACCGAGGAGATCCTCCGGCCCCCAGATCGCCAGCGCCGCATCGCGAACGATCAGCACGATGCCGAACGTCGCCGCGAGCTGCAGGAGCTCGGGCGCCGAGTAGATGCGCTTCAGGAGCAGCGCCTCGATCAGCGCGCCGAGCGCGGCGACCGCCAGCGCCGCGACCAGAACGCCGCCCCAGACGCCGAGCGGGCCGCGCCCCAGCGCTTCGCTCAGCGTCCAGGCGATGTACGCGCCCAGCATGTACAGCGAGCCGTGGGCGAAATTGACCACGCGGGTGACGCCGAAGATCAGCGTCAGGCCCGCGGCGACGAGGAACAGCGACGACGCGCCGGAAAGGCCGGTCAGCAGTTGCGCGAGCAGGGAGGCGGAAGACACGCGGCGGGGAATCGGGTCGGCGGCGCGCGTAGCGCCGCAGGCCGCGATTCTAGCCCGCCGGGCGCGCCCGCCGTCGACGCGGCGTCATTCCGCGGCCCCGGCGATTGGCGTCACGTAGCGCCGGGGTACTGTCCGAATGTCTCGGTCAGTCCGCGGGTCGAAGCTTCTTCACGGCATCGTCCGAGGGCAGGTAGTCCTTGCCGTCGGCGTAGCGCCAGTCGACCATCACGCCCTTGCCGTCCTTGACCGCCGTGCGTCCGACGAACGCGCCCATCGTCGATTGATGGTCGAGGGTCCGGAAGGTGATCCTGCCGAATGGCGACTCGACGCTGAGGTTGGCCGAGCGCGGCGACGATCTTCTCGGGGTCCGTGGATCCCGCCTTGCGGATCGCGGCGGCGGCCGTGACGATCGTCGTATAGCCGACGACGGAGCCTAAGCGCGGGTAGTCCTTCCATTTCGCCTGATACGCGTCGAGGAAACGCTTGTGCGCGGGGGTTCCGATCGCGTACCACGGGTAGCCCGTCACCCACCAGCCGACCGGCGCCTCGTCCTTCATCGGATCGAGGTATTCGGGCTCGCCGCCCAGCAGGTTGAACACCGGGCGATCCTTGAAGAGCCCGCGCAGCTCGCCTTCGCGGACGAAGCGGGCGAGGTCGGTGGCGAAGAGCGACGAGAAAATCGCGTCCGGCTTCGCGTCGATCAATGCCTGCACGACCGGTCCGGCCTCGATCTTGCCGAGCGGCACCGCCTGCTCGACGAATTCGATGCCGCCCGGCTGCAGCGCGATCATCAGCTTCTTGAACGCCGCGGTCGCCGACTGGCCGTACTCGTAGTTCGGGTAGACGATCGCCCAGCGCTTCTTGCCGAGCTTCGCGGCCTCCGGCGCCAGCATCGCCGTCTGCATGAAAGTCGACGCGCGCAGCCGGTACGTGTACTTGTTGCCGTTCTCCCAGACGATCTTGTCGGTGAGGGGCTCGGCGGCGAGGAACGGCACCTTGCGCTGCCGGGCGAGGTCGGCGACCGCGAGGCCCACGTTCGATGCGAACGTGCCCATCAGCATCACGACCTTCTCGCGCGACAGGAGCTCTTCGGCGACGCGCACCGCATCGCCCGGATTGCCGTTGTCGTCGCGCACGACGATCTCGATCGGGCGCCCGAGGACGCCGCCCGCGGCGTTGATCTCGTCCCGCGCGAGCTCCATGCCCTTCTTGTAGGGCTCGAGAAAGGCCGGGAAGGTCTTGTAGCTGTTGAGCTCGCCCAGCTTCACGGGCTCTGCGGCGAGCGCGGTGGACGCCAGCGGTGGCGAGGAGGGCCGCGGTCACGACCAGCAGGCGGCAGACGCGATTCATTTGGGCTCCGAAAGGACGCGTAAACCGCAATTGTCCAACGAAGCGGCCGGATTGGCACACTTTTTCGGCGCCGGGGCAACGCCGGGTGTCTGCGGGACGCGCGCCGGTGACTGGGCGCACTGCGTGTTGCTCGTCCGTCCATGTCCGCCGGGTGCGCCAAAAGAAAAGGGCGGGATATCCCGCCCTTGATTGCCCGGCGCGTCGAATTACTTGGGCACGTCGCCCGGCTCGGATTTGATCGTCTTGTAGTCGATGCCGTTGTCCGCGGGTGTTGCCATCTTCACGACCTTGATGAATCCGTATCCCATCCCTTGATGACAGTTGTTGCACTCGGGAATGACGGCGGTGTAAGCGGTTTCGAAGCCCTTCCAGTCCTTGGCCTGGATCGCCTTGTTCACGGACGCGAAGGTGCCATCGTAGAACCCCTTCCAGACCTTGTACTCGGCCGGCTTGGTGACGCTCGCCGGGTTCATCGAGCCGTTCATGTACTTCGACATGTAGGCGGCCAGCGCCCAATTGCCGTCCTTGGCCGCGAAATAGATGTTCTGGAACCGGTCGCCGACTTCGCGCATCGGAATGGCGAACTTGGGCAGCGCGCCCTTGACCTCGTCGATCTGCTTCTGCAGATCGGCCTCGGCCGCCAACGCAATTCCACCGCTCAGCGCGAAGATCGTCGCCGCGCAAATCGATTTGGTCCTGAAGCTCAGCATCTGGCATCTCCCGTTCAGTTGACGTATCGGGACGCGGCGATGAATCGGCCCGGTCCCATCCCTTGGAACACACGCTCAGGCTATTCCGCCTGGGGGCAGGGCGATTGATCCTCGTCAATGGCGCGGCGCGTCCGAATGGCACCTGGATCAAGGAATCGGGGAGCGATGGCCATGCCGACGGCGTAGGCATCATGACCGCGACTGAATTCACTCGAATTGTCGTGCTTGGTCCTACGGCCGATCGGGAGATTGGCCTGCACAGTCCCTTCGCGCCAACGATCAAGCTTGAGCCGTGTTATTGGGTGCCAGGGAGGTAACAGAGGAGTAGGCCATGACCGACGTGTTCTGGTTTTTTCTGGGTCTCTGGATTGGCGGTAGTGCGGGATTCCTGCTGAGCGCTCTTATGTCCGTTGCGCGAGACGGAGAGCGGCGGGCCGACGCGGCGCTTGCGAAGCTCCGTCGTGCTGCCCGCCGGATGGAATCGCGTGACCGAGAAGTCAGATTCCCTCTCCAGAGCAAGACCGCCCGCGCCGTAACGTAAATCCTGGCGCGAGCGTTGAGCCGCCCACGTCGGCGATTGCCGCGCGGCACACTTGGCCCGCGGACAGCGCCGCTACCGCGCCGCGCGAGCTCATGCGCTAGAATTGCTACGCCTCAGGCGGAAGGTGGCCAGATCAACTTCGGCCGCGGGGCGCCACTACCAGGTACGAGGGCGAAAATGGACCATTACGGCATCAGCGCGATCCACTGGAACATGAACCTTGGCGAGATCGATCAAGTGCTGTTGCACAAGGTCGTGCGGGACGAGCGCAACGGCATGGTTGCACTTCGGCACGGCGAACGGATTTGGTGCGAGGACGTTGCCCGTCTCATTCGTGGCGGCGACAAGGTTTGGGTAATGCACAAAGTCGGTCAGGACAGCTACAAGAACACGGACCATGTCGGCATCAACGTAAGACGCGGCCGGAACGCGTACCTTTACAGTCACACGAAAGACGGGACGCCGACCAACGCTTTGACTGACCTGCCTCGCTACGACAGGCAGGACGATTCCCTGGCCGCGGCGATCTGGGCTGATACGCAGCAGCTGCCTAGTCCGCCCGGGCGTTAGATTCCGCACTGCCGATCCCTAGGGGGCGTGCCAAACTTATTCGATTTTGGTGCCGGCGGAGAGTCGGCCATGGGCGGCCAACGGCTCCGATTCGAACGGTCGTGGTGCACCGCCATGCCGTCAACCGACGAAATAAGCTGCCGTTCAGTCTCTTTGCAACGTTTACACCGCTGCGCTCGGCGAACGTGCGCAAGGCGGCCTTCCTGCCGGCTTCCCGACTCGCAAAGCCGCCCGTCGTCACCGTGTTCTTCGCAATGCGGGGCCACCATCATCCGTCTTTGTCGGACGTGCTCCTACGCGCAAATCAGCGCGGCGCTGATTCCCGCAGCGGTAGCCATGTGCAAATAGTGGATGGCCAATTATGTGATGGCGGGGTTTTAATGAAATTTGCCGCCAACGCATGGCCCGGGCGGGTGGCGGCTGTTTATCGCGGTACGTCGTGGACGTGTTGACGCTTTTTTGTGCGTATACACTCAACGGAGCCGCGGACTTGCTGCACACAAAAAAGCCGGGCAACACCGACGCCAGTCACCCGACACCCGCCTTCATCTGCCCCCAGCGATGGGCAACCAAAAGGAGAAGAGAACATGAAGCGAGTAATAACGATGCTGAGCGCGTTCGCAGTGGCCTTGGCCCTCGCCCTGCCCAGTTGGGCGCAGGTCAAAGAGCTCCCGAAACAGACCGTCACCGTTACCGGCACTGTAGAGACGATCGATCAAAGCAGACGCGCCGTGAACATCAAGACGGCCGATGGCAAGTTCGTCGCCCTCGACGTGCCCGCGAGCGCCAAGCGCTTCGACGAGCTCAAGGTGGGGGACAAGGTGGGGGTGACGTATAACAACAACGTCATCGTGCGCCTGAAGCCGGCGGGCGAGGCGGCGGTCGATTCCGCCGACACGTCCTCTACCATGGGAAAGGAAATGCGGCCCGGGGGCACGGCGTCGATGGTGCGGACGATGACGGCAACTATCGCCGAAATCGACAAGGGCAGCGTCGTCGATGACTTTTGTCGGGCCGAACGGGTGGAAATACAGCCGACGGGTCGTCGATCCGAAGGTGTTCGATCAGGTCAAGGTGGGCGACAAGGTCGACATCACCTGGAGCACCGAAGTCAACTTCGCGGTGCAGTAGCCCCGGGGACGAGCGCGCGGCTAGAGGGAAAACTGGACGCCGAAGGGAATCGGCTAGGGGGAGTATGGTGCCGGCGGAAGGAGTTGAACCCTCGACCTTCGCATTACGAATGCGCTGCTCTACCAACTGAGCTACGCCGGCACGAAGCGAAACGCGAAATTATAGCGGAAAAGCGTGGCAGGCCCCAAGTGGCCGGTCCGATGGACGCTACCTGCAGAGGGCGGCGCCTTTCGCTCGGTGCGCGCAGGCCGCCGCGAGCCGTGTTGCCGCGCCGATGGGCGCCTCCGCTGCGGTACACTCGGCGCGGCGCCGGCTTGGCGCGCTATTCGCGTCCGATGACGCCCTTCTTCCCTTGGCTGACACGAGGACCCTCCACGGCTTTCATGCGGTGACCGCGCGCTTGCGGCAGCGGCCGGATTCGGTGCAGTCGCTCTATGTCGCGTCGGGGCGCCACGATGCGCGCACGCGCGATCTGATCGCACGCGCCGAGCTCGCGCAATGCCCGGTCCACTCGGCCGACGAGACGCGCCTGCGCGAAATCGCCGGCACGGACCGCCATCAGGGGATCGTCGCCATCGTATCTGCGGCGGATGCGCCCGTTTCGCTCGACGACGTCATGGAGACGCTCTCGGAGCCGGCGCTGCTGCTCGTGCTCGATGGCGTTACTGATCCGCACAACCTGGGCGCCTGCCTGCGCGATGCCGATGCCTTCGGCGCGCATGCGGTGATCGTTCCCAAGGATCGGGCGGTCGGCGTCAACGCGACCGTCGCGAAGGCGGCGAGCGGCGCGGCGGACACCATCCCCGTCATCACGGTGACCAATCTCGCGCGCACGCTGCGCGACCTGAAGTCGAAGGGCGTGTGGATCCTCGGCGCCGATGCGGGCGGCGAGAGCCTGTTCGACGCTGACGTCACCGGCCCGGTCGCGTGGGTGCTGGGCGCGGAAGGGTCGGGGCTGCGCCGTCTCACGCGCGAGCTGTGCGACCGCATCGTCGGCATTCCGCTCTCGGGGACCGTCGCGAGCCTCAACGTCTCGGTGGCGGCAGGCATCTGCCTCTTCGCGACGCGGCGGGCGCGGGTCGCCGAACGGCAAGGCTAGCGCAAAGAAAAACGCCCCGCGTGCGGCGGGGCGTTTAGATCGTACGCTCTCGGAAAATCGCTACGGTCATTCCTTGATGTCGACACCGTAGAACGTGTGGCGGCCGAACGGCGAGAGCTTGTAGTCGATCACTTCCTTGCGCACGGGCTTGAGCTGCACCGCGTGCGCGATCGTGAACCACGGCGCCTGCTCCTTGAAGACGACCTGCGCCTTCATGTAGTGGTCGGCGCGCTGCTTCTGGTCGGTCAGTGACACCGCCTTGATCACGAGATCGTCGAATGGCTGGTAGCACCACTTCGACACGTTGCTGCCGCCGGGCTTCGCTCCGTCGCAGCCGAGCAGGTTGTGCAGGAAGTTGTCCGGATCGCCGTTGTCGCCGGTCCAGCCCAGCATCCCCATCTGGTGCTCGCCGTTCTGCATCCGCTTGCGGTACTCGCCCCATTCGAAGCTCTTGATCTCGGCCGTGATGCCGACCTTGCTCAGGTCGGCCTGCATCAGTTCCGCAATCCGCCTCGCGTTGGGGTTGTACGGCCGCTGGACCGGCATCGCCCAGAGGTCGGTCGTGAAGCCGTTCGGATAGCCGGCCTCGGCCAGCAGCTTCTTCGCCGCGGCGGGGTCGTAGGGATCGTCCTTGATCGCGTCGTTGTACGACCATTGCGTCGGCGGAATCGGGTTCTTCGCCGCCACGCCGGTCGTCAGATAGACGGCGTCGATGATCGCCTTCTTGTTGATCGCCATGTTGACGGCCTTGCGCACCCGCACGTCGTCGAACGGCTTCTTGGTCACGTTGTAGGCGAGATAGCCGATGTTGAGGCCGGGCTGCTCGAGCACGACGACGCTCGGGTCCTTGCGGATCGCGTCGAGGTCGGCAGGATTCGGGTACGGCATCACGTGGCATTCGCCCTTCTGCAGCTTCGCCCAGCGGACCGACGCGTCCGGCGTGATCGAGAACACGAGGTCGTCGATCTTCGCCTTGCCGCCGTAGTATTGCGGAAACGCCTTGTAGCGGATGATCGCGTCCTTCTGGTATTGCACGAGATAGAACGGTCCGGTGCCGATCGGCTCCTGGTCGATCTTCTCCGGCGTGCCGGCCTTCAGCATCGCGTCGGCGTACTCTTTCGACTGCACACCCGCGTATTCCATCGCCAGGTCGGACAGGAACGGCGCCTCCGCCCGCTCCAGCGTGATCCGCACCGTGTAGTCGTCGACCTTCTCGACCGACTTCAAGAGCTTCGGCATCCCCATGTCGTTGAAGTACGAGTGGTTGGTGCTCGTCACCTTGAAATACGGATTCGATTCCTTCCACTGCCGCTCGATCGCGAAGATCATGTCGTCGGCGTTGAAATCGCGCGTGGGCTTCCACGCGCGGTGGTTGTGCCATTTCACGCCCTTGCGCAGGTAGAACGTGTAGACCTTGCCGTCGGGCGAGATCTCCCAGCGCTCGGCGAGGCCGGGGACGACGGTCGTGCCGCCGCGCTCGAAATCGACGATGCGGCTGTAGATCTGGCTGTTGGCGTCGAATGACGTGCCGGTCGTGTTCACGCCGGGGTAGAAGTTCTCGGGACTGCCTTCGGAGCAGAACACCAGCGTCTTCGCCGCGACGCCGGCGGTGGCGAACAGGACCGGAAGCGCCAGCGCTGCAAACAGCGCTCGGCGGGCGCCGGGGAACCGGCGCAGGGTCGGATCGAGCTTCGTCATGACATGGACTCCTCTCTCAGTGGGGCTTAAGTGACCTGCGGCACGGGATCGCCCGCGTCGGAATGGCCGGGTTCGAGGAAGCGTTCCGCGAGATGGCATGATACCTGTCTGCCGCCGAGGGGGCGCAAGACGGGCCGCTCGATGCGACAGCGCTCGATGGCGTGCGGACAGCGGGTGGAGAACACGCACCCTGCGGGAGGGTTCAATGGCGACGGCAATTCGCCTTGAGCACGATGCGCTCCGGGCGGCCGGCCGCCGCGAGGCCGGGCGTCGAGGCCAGCAGCGCCTGCGTGTAGGGGTGAAGCGGGCGGGCGAAGATGCGCTCCTTGCTGCCTTGCTCCATGGCGAGGCCAAGGTACATCACCATCACGTCGTGTGCGATGTGCCGGACGACCCCCAGATCGTGCGAAATGAAGAGGTACGCGAGGCCGAGGTCGCCCTGCAGGTCGGCAAGCAGGTTCAGCACCTGCGCCTGGACCGATACGTCGAGCGCCGAAACGGGCTCGTCGGCCACGACCAGCGCCGGATTCAGCATCAACGCCCGCGCAATCGCAATGCGCTGGCGCTGGCCGCCGGAGAACATGTGCGGATAGCGGACGTAGTGCTCCGGCCGCAATCCGACCTTCGCCAGCATGGCCCGCGCGCGCAGGGCTCGCTCAGGCGGTCCGAGGTCGGCATTGATCTCAAGAGGCGCTTCCAGGATCGCGCCGATCTTCTTGCGCGGATTGAGCGAGCCGAAAGGATTCTGGAACACCATCTGCACGGTCTTGCGCAGCGCTCGCTGTTGCGATGACGTCGTGTTGACCGCATCGATGCCGCCGAGGCGCAGGTCGCCGCCGCTCGGCTTTTCGATCAACGAAACCACGCGTGCAAGCGTCGACTTGCCGCAGCCGGATTCGCCCACCACGGCCAGCGTCCGGCCCGCCTCGATCGTGAACGAAACGCCGGCCACCGCGTGGAGCCTTGCCGCTTCGCGGAACGGACCGTGGCGAATCTCGTAGATGCGCGTCAGGTCCTTCGCCTCGACGACAGGCGGGTTCAACGTTGCGGCGTTGCTCACGGCGTCGACTGGACGGAGATGGCGTCACGCGCGATCGCCGCGTCACGTTGCGGATCGGAGAGCGGAAAGTGGCAGCGAATCCGGCCGTCGGCCCAGGGGCGGAGCTCCGGGCGCGTTCGACACGCGAGCCCGGTGACATAGCGGCAGCGCGGCGCGAACAGGCAGCCCTGCGGCCGGTCGTAGAGCCCCGGGACGACGCCCGGGATGGTGGCGAGGCGCGTCTCGCCGGTGCTGCGCTCGGGCATCGCCGCCAGCAGCGCCGCGGTATACGGATGCTCCGGCGCCGCGAAGAGCGCATCGGCGCGGCGCTCCTCGACGACCTGGCCCGCATACATGACGATCACGCGGCGGGCCATCTCGGCGACGACGCCCATGTTGTGCGTGACGAGGATCAACGCCATGCCGCGTTCGCGCTGCAGCCCGCGCAGCAGGTCGAGGATCTGCGCCTGGATCGTCACGTCGAGCGCGGTCGTCGGCTCGTCCGCGATCAGCAGCCGCGGGTTGCAGGCGATGGCCATCGCAATCATCACCCGTTGATTCATGCCGCCGGAGAGCTGATGCGGAAAGTCTCCGATCCGGCTCGACGCGGCGGGGATCCCGACTTGCTCGAGCAACTCGATCGCCCGATGGCGTGCGGCCTTCGCATCCATCCCCAGATGCAACCGCAGCGTCTCGCAAAGCTGGAAGCCGACGGTAAAGCACGGATTGAGGCTCGTCGTCGGATCCTGGAAGATCATCGCGACATCCTTGCCGATGAGCGTCCGGCGCTCGCGGTCGGACAGTCGCTGCAGGTCGCGGCCGGCGAATTGCAGCCGCTTGGCGCGCACACGCCCGGGGTAGGCCGTGAGCCCCATCACCGCGAGCATCGTGACGCTCTTGCCCGAGCCCGATTCGCCGACGATCCCCAGCACCTCGCCCTCGTCCAGCGCGAGGCTCACCCCCTCGACCGCGTGCATCACGGCGCCCTGCGACGGAAACTCGACGTGGAGGTCTTCGATCTCGAGGAGGGCCATGGCGGCGATCAGCGTTTCAGCTTCGGATCGAGCGCATCGCGCAGCCCGTCGCCCAGCAGGTTGAAGGCGAGCACTGTCGTCAGGATCATGATTCCCGGAAACGTCACCACCCACCATGCGCGCAGAACGAACTCACGCGCGTCCGCCAGCATCGTTCCCCATTCGGAGGCGGGGGGTTGCGCGCCCAGGCCCAGAAAGCCCAATGCCGCGGCGTCGAGGATGGCCACGGACACGCCGAGCGACGCCTGGACGATCAGCGGTGCGGCGCAGTTGGGGAGCACTTCGTTGAACATCAGCCGAAACCGTCCCGCCCCGTTGGCGCGCGCCGCCGTGACGTAGTCCTTCGCCGTCTCCGAAATCACCGCGGCCCGCGTGATGCGCACGTAATGCGGCAGCACGACCACGGCGACTGCCAGCATCGCGTTCATGATTCCCGGTCCGAGGATTGCGACGATCACGATGGCGAGCAGCAGGCTGGGCAGCGTCAGGATGATATCCATCAGTCGCATGATCGCGATCTCGGTCACGCCGCGCGCGAACCCTGCGATCAGGCCGAGTGCGATGCCGACGACGATCGACAGCGCGACGACGGCGATGCCGATCAGCAGCGAAAGGCGGGCGCCGTAGATGAGCCGGGACAGGATGTCGCGCCCGATCGCGTCGGTGCCGAGCAGGTAAGCACTCGAGCCGCCGGCCTGCCAGACCGGGGGCTTCAGGAACACCGAATTGTTGGTGAGGTCCGGCGGATAGGGCGCCAGCACGTTGGCGAACGCCGCCATCAGCAGCACCGTGACGACAACGATCAGGCCCGCCACCGCCCCGTGGTTGGCGCTGAAATAGCCCCAGAATTCGCGCAGCGGCCCGGGTGGCGCGGGCACGGTGATGTTGGCAACAGCGAGGCGTACTCATGTCTCGGCCTCCGCACGGACTGCGGCCAACATTGCGCCGCGTTGTCGGCCTCCCTCAATCGCTCGCGGACGCGCGGCCTCCGCGTTGCGTCGAGGCTGATCGAAGCCCGGCGCGTCGACCGCCGCCCGCGCTCGCAGACGCGAGCTTCGCTCCTTGGCTTCGCCCCGCTCGCTCATTTCGCCCGCCTTATCCGCGGGTTGATCACGCCGTAAGCGACATCGACCAGCAGATTCACGATCATCACGATGAAGCCCAGCATCAGCAAGCCGCCCTGCAGCACCGGATAGTCGCGCCGGTTGATCGCTTCGATCATCCACTTGCCCACGCCCGGCCAGGAGAAGATCGTCTCGGTGAGGATTGCACCCGTGAACAGCACGCCCACTTGCAGCCCGATGACGGTGATGACCGGGATCAGCGCGTTGCGAAACGCGTGCAGCGCGACGACGCGCAGTTGCGACAAGCCCTTGGCCCTTGCGGTGCGAATGTAGTCCTCGCCCAGCACCTCGAGCATCGCCGAGCGCGTCATTCGGGCGATGATGGCGAGCGGTTGGGTGCCCAGCACGATCATCGGCAGGATAAGGTGCGACACCGCCGATTCGAACGCTCCCTTCTCTCCCGACAACAGCGCGTCGATCGTGAGAAACCCGGTCACCGGCTCGATGTAGTACTTGACCGCGATGCGGCCGGACACCGGCGTCCAGCCGAGCTCGACCGAGAAGAGCAGGATCAGCAGCAGCCCCCACCAGAAGATCGGCATCGAGTAGCCGGTGAGGGAAACCCCCATCACGCCGTGGTCGAACACCGAATTTCGGCGCACCGCGGCGATCATCCCCGCAGGAATGCCGATGACCAGCGCGAAGACAATCGCGCAAAAGGCGAGCTCGATCGTCGCGGGGAACAGCGCGGCGAACTCGTGCACCACCGGCTCCTGCGTGATCATCGACTTGCCGAGGTCGCCGTGCAGGACGCGCCCGATGTAGATCCCGTATTGGACGAGCACCGGGCGATCGAGCCCGTATTCCTTGAGCAGCGCCGCGTGTCGCGCCGCATCGATGCCGCGCTCGCCCGCCATCGTCTCGATCGGGTCGCCGGGAACGAGCCGGATCAGGAAGAACGCGAGCAGCGTCATCCCGAGAAAGGTCGGAATGATGAGGCTGACTCGCGTGACGAAGAAGCGCAGCATGGAAGGTTGGAAACGCGACTCGGTCCGCGCCCGAAGCGCTCGGCCGGCCCCTGCTGGCGGCGCAGGCATGGTATTGAACCACAAAATATCTCGCCCGCAGACGGCGACGGGGGGGCGGCCGGGCCTGCCGCAGGTTCGGAACGCATTGACGCTCCATCCGGGTTTGGGCATGATCGTCCGATGCGATTTTCCCCTCTGCACCGCAATGCAACGAAGCTGATCTCCCCGGTGCGAACGGCACTTCCTTGCTAGCATTCATCGTCAGGCGGATCCTGCAGTCGGTCGCCGTGATGGCGGTCGTCGCATTCATCGCGTTCGGCATGTTCAACTTCGTCGGCGACCCCGTTGCGTTCATGGTCGGACAGGACGCGACGCTCGAGGAGCGCGCAGCGCTTGCGCAGCGACCTCGGGCTCGACCGCGCGTTTCCGGTGCAGTTCGCGCGCTTCGTCGGCCATGCGGTGCAGGGCGACTTCGGGCTTTCGCTGCGGCAGGGCCGTCCTGTCGCGACGCTGATCAAGGAGCGGCTGCCGGCAACCCTCGAGCTCTCTGCGGTCGCCGCCGCACTCGCGCTCGTCATCGGCATTCCGCTCGGGCGTGTACACGGCGCTTCGGCGCGACACGGTGCTCGCGCAGGTGATGCTCGCGGGCTCGCTGGTGGGGGTGAGCCTGCCGACCTTCCTGATCGGCATCCTGCTGATCCTCGTGTTCGCGGTGATCCTCGGCTGGCTGCCGTCGTTCGGCCGCGGCGATACCGTCGCGCTCGGCTGGTGGACCACGGGCCTCCTCACCAAGAGCGGCCTGAAGGCGCTGATCCTGCCGTCGATCACGCTCTCGCTCTTCCAGATGACGCTGATCATGCGGCTCGTGCGCGCCGAGATGCTCGAGGTGCTGCGCACCGACTACATCAAGTTCGCCCGCGCCCGCGGTATCACCGACCGCGCGCTGTATTTCGGCCACGCGTTGAAGAACACGCTGGTGCCCGTCATCACGATCACCGGACTGCAGCTCGGCGGCATCGTTGCGTTCGCGATCGTCACCGAGACGGTGTTCCAGTGGCCCGGAATGGGCTTCCTCTTCATCCAGGCGGTCAACTTTGCCGACATCCCGGTGATGGCGGCGTACCTGTGCTTCATCGCGCTCATCTTCGTGCTGATCAACCTCGTCGTCGACCTCACGTATTACGCGGTCGACCCGCGGCTGCGCGTCGAGCGCGCGCTCGCCCACTGATGCCGATGCCCAATCCCGTCGATCACATCACGCGCTGGCAGGACGAATTCGCGGCGGTTCGCCGCGATCTTCACCAGCATCCCGAGCTCGGCTTCGAGGAACACCGGACCGCCCGCGTCGTCTGCGAGGCGCTGACGGCGCTCGGCATCGAATTTCACCCGGGCATCGGGCGCACCGGCGTCGTCGCGGTGATCCGCGGGCGCAAGGACACGCGCAATGCATCGGTAGGACTGCGCGCCGACATGGACGCGCTGCCGATGCAGGAGGAGAACGACTTCGCGCACAAGTCGCGCTACGACGGGCGCATGCACGGCTGCGGCCACGACGGCCACACGACGATGCTGCTTGCCGCGGCCCGCTATCTCGCCGAGACCCGGGCCTTCGACGGCACGGCGTATCTCATCTTCCAGCCCGGCGAGGAAGGCTACGCCGGCGCGCGCGAGATGATCGACGACGGTCTGTTCGAGCGCTTCCCGGCGGAGCGCGTGTTCGCGCTGCACAACTGGCCCGGCCTGCCGCCGGGGCAGATCGGCATCACGCCCGGGCCCGCGATGGCGGCGGCCGACCGGATCGAGATCACGATCGACGGCCGCGGCGGCCACGGCGCGCATCCGCACTCGGCGATCGACCCGGTGCTCGTGGCCGCGCACATCATCACCGCCGCGCAGTCGATCGTCGCGCGCAACGTGAGCCCGATCGACACCGCCGTCGTCAGCATCTGTGCGATGCAGGCGGGCAATCCCGGCGCGATGAGCGTGATCCCGGCGCATGCAAAGCTCGTCGGCACGGTGCGCACGTTCCGCCCGGCGACGCAGGACATGATCGAGCGGCGCCTCGCCGAGCTCGTCCCGACGATCGCGGCCGCGTTCGGCGCGAGCGCGACGATCCGCTACGAGCGCGTCTATCCGGCGACGATCAATCACACGACCGAAGCGCGATTTCGCTGCCGACGTCGCCGAAGCGCTGGTCGGCGCGGGCAACGTCGTGCGCAACCTCGATCCGTCGATGGGCTCGGAGGATTTCTCGTTCATGCTGCAGGCGAAGCCCGGCGCGTTCGCGCGGCTGGGGCAGGGCGGCGTCGAGGGCGGCTGCTTCCTGCACAACAGCAAATACGATTTCAACGACGCCGTCATTCCGCTGGGCGCCGGCTACCTCGCGGCGCTCGCCGAGCGCGCGATGCCGCTGCCGGCGAAGTGAACGGGGTCGAGCGACTCCTTGGAGGAAAGAATGATTGCAATGAAACGCGCGGCCGCGGCCGCACTCGTCGCCGGACTGCTGTTTGCCACGGGAGCCGGCGCGGCGGTGCTGCGCTTCGCCGACCAGGGCGACGCGATCTCGATGGATCCGCACTCGCTGAACGAGACGCTGCAGCTCAATGTCACCGGCAACATCTACGAGCCGCTGGTCGGACGCGGCAAGAAGCTCGAGCTCATTCCGCTGCTCGCGACGTCGTGGAAGCAGACGGCGCCCACGCTGTGGCGCTTCAACCTCCGCAAGGGCGTCAAGTTCCACGACGGCTCGCCCTTCACGGCCGACGACGTGATCTTTTCGTACGAGCGCGGCAAGGGCGAAGGTTCCGACGTCAAGACCTACGTCGGGCCGATCAAGGAGATCCGCAAGGTCGACGACTTCACCATCGACATTGTGACGACCGAGCCGTTCCCCATCCTGCCGGACACGATCAACTCCTGGTACATGATGAGCAAGGCGTGGTGCGAGAAGAACAACGCCACCACGCCGGTCGACGTGCGCAAGGGCAAGGAGAACGCCGCGACGATGAAGGCGAACGGCACCGGGCCCTTCATGCTGAAGACGCGCGAGCCGGGTGTGAAGACCGTGCTCGTCAACAACCCGAACTACTGGGAGAAGGTCGAGAGCAACGTCACCGAGGCGGTGTTCACGCCGATCAAGAACGACGCGACGCGGGTGGCGGCGCTCATCACCGGCGAGATCGACATGATGGAGCCGGTGCCGCTGCAGGACATCGAGAAGCTCAAGGCCAACGGCGACCTCGTGATCCTGCAGGGACCCGAGCTCCGCACGATCTTCCTCGGCATGGACCAGTCGCGCGACGAGCTCCTGTTCTCCAGCGTCAAGGGCAAGAACCCGTTCAAGGACAAGCGGGTCCGGCAGGCGTTCTACCAGGCGATCGACATCGATGCGATTCGCGCGCGGATCATGCGCGGAGCGGCGACGCCCACCAACCTGATGGTGGCGCCGGGCATCCGCGGATTTTCGGGCGATCTCAACAAGCGGCTGCCCTACGATCCCGCGGCGGCGAAGAAACTGATGGTCGAGGCCGGCTATCCCGACGGCTTCGAGATCGGGATGAACTGCCCCAATGACCGCTACGTCAACGACTCGCTGATCTGCCAGGCCATCGCGGCGATGCTGGCGAAGATCGACGTCAAGGTGAACCTGATGGCCGAGACCAAGGTCACCTACTTTCCGAAGATCCTCTCGCGCAACACGTCGTTCTACCTGCTGGGCTGGACGCCGAGCTCGTACGATTCGCACAACGCGCTGTTCGCGCTGGTGATGAGCCCCGGGGCCAGCGGCCAGGGCCAGTTCAACCTCGGCAGCTACAGCAACAAGCGCATCGACGCGCTGGGGCCGCAGATCGCGAGCGAGCTCGACGAAGGGAAGCGCAACGCGCTGATCGCCGAGGCGTTCAAGCTGCACAGCGACGACGTGGGCCACCTGCCGCTGCACCAGCAGGCGCTCGCATGGGCGATGCGCAAGAACGTCTCGCTGGTGCAGCTCGCCGACAACAACAACTGGCTCAAGTGGGTCGTCGTGAAGTGAGCCGATCCGGGCACGGGACGACGGCAACGATGACGGATTCGCGCGCATGACGGATCCGGTCTCCGTCGCCGATGTGACCGGCGCAAGCGGGGCGCGCCTGTCGGCGGCTTGGAAGAGCGACATTCTCTACAGCTTCCGCCGGAACCCGGTCGCGGTGGCTTCCACGATCGCGCTGCTGATTTGCCTCGTCGCGGCATTCTTCGCACCCTGGGTCGCGCCGCACAATCCGTTCGATCTCAAGACGCTGAACCTGCAGGACGCGCTGACGCCGCCCGCATGGGAGCAGGGCGGCCGAACGGGGTTCCTGCTCGGCACCGACGACCAGGGGCGTGACGTGCTGTCGGCGATCATGTTCGGCGCGCGCATCTCGCTGCTCGTCGGCCTGGCGTCGGTGGCGTTCGCGATGCTTCTCGGCGTGACGCTGGGGCTCATCGCGGGGTACGTCGGCGGCAAGGTCGACGCCATCATCATGCGCATCGCCGACGTCCAGCTCTCGTTTCCTGCGATCCTGATCGCCCTCCTGATCGACGGCGTCGCGCGCGCCGTGCTGCCGCGCGATGCGCAGACCGGCGTTGCGCTGGCGGTGCTGGTCCTGGCGATCGGGCTCGCCAACTGGGTGCAATATGCGCGCACCGTCCGCGGCTCGACGATGGTCGAGAAGACCAAGGAATACGTGCAGGCGGCGCGGGTGATCGGCATCACGCCGCTCAAGATCATGCGCCGGCACCTGCTGCCGAACGTGATGGGCCCGGTCCTCGTGCTGGCGACGCTCAACATCGCCACCGCGATCATCACCGAGGCGACGCTGTCGTTCCTTGGCGTGGGCGTCCCGCCGACGCAGCCTTCGCTCGGAACGCTGATCCGCGTCGGCAACGATTTCCTCTTCTCCGGCGAATGGTGGATCACCATCTTTCCGGGTGCCGCGCTGGTGATCATGGTGCTGGCGATCAACCTGGTCGGCGATTGGCTGCGCGACGCGCTCAATCCGAAGCTGCAATGAGCGGGACGATGGCCATGCCCGCCGCCGCGGCAGAACGGGACTCGCGGCCATCGTTCGACGGTCCGCTCCTCAGCGTCGAAGGCCTGCGGGTGGAATTCCCGACGCGGCACCGGACGCTGGTGGCGGTGCAGGACATTTCGTTTTCCATCGCCCCCGGAGAGGTGCTGGGTGTGGTCGGCGAGTCGGGCGCGGGAAAATCGCAGACCGGCGCGGCGATCATCGGCCTCATCGACCCGCCCGGGCGCATCGCGGCCGGCGAGATCCGGCTGGGCGGACGACGGATCGACAACCTCGGTCCGAACGAAATGCGCAAGGTGCGCGGCCGCGAGATCGGCGCGATCTTCCAGGACCCGCTGACCTCGCTCAATCCGCTCTACACGATCGGCCGCCAGTTGATCGAGACGATCGCGACGCACTTGCCGGTGAGCACGAGCGAGGCCCACGACCGCGCCGTCGCGCTGCTCGAGGAGGTCGGCATCCACGGCGCGGCGCGGCGCATCGACCACTACCCGCATCAATTCTCCGGCGGGATGCGCCAGCGCGTGGTCATCGCGCTCGCGCTCGCGGCCAAGCCGCGCCTCATCGTCGCGGACGAGCCTACGACTGCGCTCGACGTCTCGATCCAGGCGCAGATCATTCAGCTCCTGAAGCGGCTCGCCCGCGACCATCACACCGCGGTGATGCTGATCACGCACGACATGGGCGTGATCGCCGAGACGGCCGATCGCGTGGCGGTGATGTATGCCGGACGCATCGTCGAGATCGGTCCGGTCGAGGCGGTGATCCACCGGCCTGCGCATCCGTACACGGCGGGGCTCATGGGATCGATCCCGTCGATCGCGGCCGAGCGCGAGCGTCTGGCGCAGATCGACGGCGCGATGCCGCGGCTCGACGCGATACCGTCCGGATGTGCTTTTCATCCGCGCTGTCCGCTGGCCGTGGACCGCTGTCGCCGCGAACGTCCCGAGCTCGCCGTCATCGAAAGCACTCGCGCCGCATGCTGGGTCGCGCAGCGCGCGACCGGGTGACACCCCGATGCCGGACACGCTGCTGACGCTCACCGACGTAGTGAAGACGTTCGACGTCTCGCCGCCGTGGCTCGATCGCGTGCTGGCGGGAAAGCCGCGCATGCTGCTGACCGCGGTCGGCGGCGTCAGCTTTTCGATCGCTGCGGGGGAGACGCTCGGGCTCGTCGGAGAATCGGGATGCGGAAAATCCACCGTCGCGCGCGTCATCGTGGGCCTGTACGCGCCGACGCACGGATCGGTGTCCTTCGCCGGAGTCGATCTCGGGGTGCGCGGCATGGCCACGCCGGCGCAGCGCGCGGCGCGCCGGCAGATGCAGATGATCTTCCAGGACCCGTATGCGAGCCTCAATCCGCGCTGGCGCGTCGCCGACATCGTCGCCGAGCCGATCCTCGCGCTCTCACCGGAGACCGCGCGAGGGGAGCTGGAGGCACGGGTCGCGGCGCTCCTGACGCAGGTGGGCCTCGCCGCCGCCGACGGTGCGCGCTATCCGCACCAATTCTCGGGCGGCCAGCGGCAGCGGATCTCGATCGCGCGGGCGCTCTCCAGCGAGCCGCGCTTCCTCGTCTGCGACGAGCCGACCTCGGCGCTCGACGTGTCGGTGCAGGCGCAGGTGCTGAACCTGATGCGCGACCTGCAGCGCCGGCTGGGTCTCACCTACCTCTTCATTTCGCACAACCTCGCGGTGGTCCATCACATCGCCGACCGGGTCGGCGTGATGTACCTCGGGCGCGTCGTCGAGCTCGCGCCGACGCGCGAGCTGTTCGCGCGGCCGCAGCATCCGTACACGCGGATGCTGCTGGCGGCGGTGCCCGACCTGGGGCTCACGGGGGTTGCGCGCACCGCGGTCGCCGGCGAGGTGCCGAATCCGCTCGATCCGCCTCCGGGCTGCGCGTTCCATCCGCGCTGCCCCTACGCCAACGACCGGTGCCGCAAGGAGCTGCCGGAACTCCTGCCCGCGGGAGCGGGCGCAACGGTCGCCTGCCACGCGGTCGCGGAGGGCAGGCTCGCCGCAGTGCCGGCGTTCGACCCGGCGTGACGCCCCGGCGCGGCCGTTGCGCGCGCCCGCGGCGCCCGGCGGAACGCGCGGATCGGCTATAATTTCTGTTTTTGCGGCGCCGGCAGGAGAGCCGGCGGCGCCCCACGCCGTGGCCTGCGCCGCGGACCTCGCAACGCACGGCCGTCGATTCAATTGCGCCTCGTCCAGATCAAGCTCGCGGGCTTCAAGTCGTTCGTCGATCCGACGGCGATCGGCACGCCCGGTCAGCTCGTCGGCATCGTCGGTCCGAACGGCTGCGGCAAGTCCAACGTCATCGACGCCGTGCGCTGGGTGCTGGGCGAGTCGAAGGCCTCGGCGCTGCGCGGCGAGTCGATGCAGGACGTGATCTTCAACGGCGCCGGGGACCGCAAGCCGCGTCGGCCGCGCCTCGGTCGAGCTCGCGTTCGACAACAGCAGCGGACGCATCGGCGGCCAGTGGGGCCAGTTCGCCGAGCTGTCGATCAAGCGCGTGCTGACGCGCGACGGCGATTCGACCTACTACATCAACAACATCCCGGTGCGCCGGCGCGACATCCACGACCTCTTCCTCGGCACCGGCCTCGGCCCCCGCGCGTACGCGATCATCGAGCAGGGGATGATCTCGCGCGTCATCGAGGCGAAGCCCGAAGAGCTGCGCATCTTCCTCGAGGAGGCCGCCGGCGTCTCGAAGTACAAGGAGCGGCGCAAGGAAACCGAAGGCCGGCTCGCTGACACGCGCGAGAACCTCGCACGCGTCGAGGACATCCGCATCGAGCTGGGCGCCCAGCTCGAGAAGCTCGACGCGCAGGCCAAGGTCGCGGCCGAATACAAGGAGCACGAGGCGCGGCTGAAGGACGTCCAGCACCTCCTCTGGTTCTCGAAGCAGCAGGACGCCGACAATGCGCGCGAGCGCCACGCCGGCGCGGTGGCCGTGCAGGTCGCCGCCTTCGAGGGCGTGCAGGCGGAAGTGCGCGCGGCGGAAGCGCGGCAGGAGGCGCTGCGCGCCGAGCACTACACCGCGGGCGACGCGCTGCACGAGAAGCAGGGCGGCTTCTACGCCGCCAATTCCGAGGTCACGCGGCTGGAGCAGCAGCTCGCATTCGCGCGCGAATCCGAAACGCGGATCGCCCGCGAAGTCGGCCAGCTGACCGCGCAGATCGAGGCGCTCGCGGGGCAGGAAGCCGCGCTCGCCGGGGATCAGGCGGCGGCGGAACGCTCGCTCGAGGCGGCGCTGACGGCCCGCGAGGCCGCGGCCGCGGAGGAATCGGGCGCCGCGGACGCGCTGCCCGCGCTCGAGGCCGCGGTCGCCGAGGCGACGCGCCTCGCCAACGACGCGCAACAGCAGATCGCTCTGATCGAGCAGTCGATCCGCGTGGTCGAGACGCGGCGCGAGCACGTGGCACGCGTGCTCGCCCAACATCAGGAGCGTCGCGAGCGCCTCGATGCGGAGCTCTCCACGCTGTCGACCTCGGTCACGGGACAGGTCGCCGACGTCGAGGAACAGCTGCGCCAGGAAAAGGCGGAGCTCGCGACCAACGAGTCGAGCCTGAATGCGCTGCGCGACACGGTCCAGGACCTGCAGGAGCGGCAGCGTGTCGAGAGCGAGGCCGCGCAGGCCGCGGGCCGGCGGCTCGCCGACCTCGAGGCGCGGGCGTCGGCGCTCGCGGCGCTGCAGGACGCCATCGGCTACGGCAAGGACAGCGCGGCGTGGCTCGCGGGGAAGGGGCTCACGCACGCGCGTCGTCTCTGGCAGGGCCTCGACATCGAGCCCGGCTGGGAGGATGCGCTGGAAAGCGTGCTGCGCGAGCGGCTCAATGCGATCGAGCTCGACCGGCTCGACGCGGCACTCGCGTGGATCGGCGACGCGGCGGGCGCGGCCGACAAGGGTGGCAACGGATTGCCCGGCCGCATCGCGGCGTACGCGCGCGACAGCGGCGGCGCGGCGAATCCGGCACCGGGCGGGGCCGATGCATTGCTCGCCAAGGTGAAATCGGCGCAGCCAGGCATCGCGCGCCTTCTCGCCGACTGGCTGCGCGGCATCCGCTGCCGTCCGACGCTGGCCGAGGCGCTCCGCGCGCGCGGTGACCTGCAGCAGGGCGAAGCCTTCGTGACGCCGCACGGTCACGTCGTCAATGCGCATGCCATCGCCTTCTTCGCGCCCGACAGCGAGCTCCACGGAGTGCTCGCGCGGCAGCGCGAGCTCGCGGAGCTCGGCCCCGCGATCAGCGGAGCGCGCGAGGGCGCCGCCACGGCGCGCGCGGCGCTCGCCGCGCTCGAGACCGAGCAGGACGAGGCGCAGACCCAATACCACGCCGAGAGCCTCGCGTTCACGTCGCAGCAGCGGCGCTGCCACGACCTCGAGCTGGAGCTGCTGCAGCTTCGCAAGGCCGCCGAAGCCGCGGAAAAGCGGCGCCAGCAGATCGCGGCCGAGCATGCGGAAATCGCCGCACAGGAGGGCGCCGAGCGTGAGCAGGCGCGCTCGTTCGATGCCGAGCAGGCCGCGGCCGCCGCGCAGCTCGGCGAGGAAATGACGAAGCGCGACGCGGTGCGCCACACGCGCAACGAAGCCGACGTCGCGCTGGCCCGCGGCCGCGAGCGCGCGCGCATCGCGGAACGGGCCGCGCAGGAGGCCGCGTTCGCCGAGCGGAGCTGCCGCGACCGCATCGCCGAGCTCGCGCTTCGCGGCGAGACGCTCGCGGCGCAGACGGCGCAACAGCGCGAGCTCTTGACGCAGCTCACGTCCGAGCGCGCGGCGGTCGACTGGACTCCGGTCGAGGAGGCGCTGCAGCGCCAGCTCGCCGTACGCGCGGCTGCGGAGCAGGCGCTTGCGGCGGCGCGCGACCGCCTGGAGACGCTCGGCACGGATCTTCGCGCCGCCGAGGAAGCGCGGATGACCTGCGAGCAGAAGCTCGAGCCGGCGCGCGCCAAGATCGAGGAGACTCGCCTCAAGGAACAGGCCGCCGTGCTGCAGGCGCAGCAGTATGCCGAGCAGCTGGCCGAGGCGCATGCGATGCTCGAAGGAATCGCCGAGCGACTGAAGGCATTCGGCAACAAGTCGGGACTCGCCCCCGAGATCGAGCGGCTGCAGGGGCTGATCGCGTCGTTCGGCGCCGTCAACCTCGCGGCACTGGACGAGCTCGGCATCGCCACCGAGCGCAAGCAATACCTCGACGCGCAGGCGGCCGACCTCACCGAGGCGATGGGAACGCTCGAGAACGCGATCCGCCAGATCGATCGCGAATCGCGTCAGCTGCTGCAGCAGACGTTCGAGGCGGTCAATGTAAATTTTGCACGTCTCTTCCCCGCGCTTTTCGGCGGCGGGCAGGCGAAGCTCGTCCTCACCGGCGAGGAGATTCTCGATTCCGGCGTGCAAGTGGTCGCGCAGCCGCCGGGCAAACGCAACTCGTCGATCCATTTGCTGTCGGGCGGCGAGAAGGCCCTGACCGCGATCTCGCTGGTGTTCGCGCTGTTCCAGCTCAATCCGGCGCCGTTCTGCCTGCTGGACGAAGTCGACGCTCCGCTCGACGATCCCAACACCGACCGGTTCTGCCGGATGGTGAAGGCGATGTCGGCGCAGACGCAGTTCCTGTTCATCTCGCACAACAAGATCACGATGGAGATGGCCAACCAGCTCATCGGCATCACCATGCCGGACCCCGGGGTGTCGCACGTCGTTGCCGTCGACATCGCCGAAGCGCTCGAGCTCGCCGACTCGGGCGTCGCCGCCGCCTGACGGTTCCGCGCACCGCTGACCGCACTCGGGTCCGAAGGGCGTCACGGCGGGACGGATAGCCGCAGCCGATGCATCACGCATTCGCTATAATCGACGCGATGGCCGCCTCGTCCTTCGTACTTCGCATTTCCTGGCGGACTCCCGCCGCCCTCGGCCGGGGCGATCGCGCATGACCTCCCTCCAGCTGGGCCTCATTGCCGCCGGGACGGTGCTCGTCGTCGGTGTCGTCGTCTACAACTGGCTGCAGATGCGCAGGCTGCGCCGGCAATTGAAGGGCGCGCGCAGCACGATCGCGGACTCGCCCGCGCGCCGGCGGAGCTCGTCCGCGGCGGACGACACGTTCCGACGGTGAGCGCATCGAGCCGACCATGGCGTCGGAACACGGGACGGTCTTGCCGGATGAGGGCTCGCCCGAGGCGATTCCCTGCAGGCGACGAGGATTCCGCCTACGAGCCTCCGCTCGCCATCCACGCCAGGATCGCGACCGACCTCGCTGCGGGTGCGGGGGCTCCGGCCCGCGTCGCCTCGCGCGCGCTCGCGCCCGATCGGAGTACCGCACAGCCTGACCCCGACATCGAATGCGTGCTGGCGGTGGAATGCGTCGCGCCCGTCAGCGCAGGCGCGCTGGCGTCCGGGCTTCATGCGAGGCCCGGGAAGCCGCTGCGCTGGTTCGGCCGCCGCGACGAAGGGTCGGCGTGGCAGCGGATCAAGTCCGACGCGTCGGGCGAGTTTTCGGAGTTCGCTGCATGCATGCTGCTGGCCGACCGCGGCGGACCGGCGACGCGCGAAATGCTGGCAGACTTCATCACGCTCGTCTGCGATCTCGCCGCCGCGCAGGGCGCGACGGTCGACGCGCCGGACGCCGCCGACGAGGCGGCGCGGGCGGAGGCGCTCGACCGGATCTGCGCCGAGCTCGACGTCCAGATCGGGCTCACGCTGCTGAAGCCGGAGCCCGCCACCATCGCGGGAACGCGTCTCCGTGGTGTCGCCGAGGCGGCGGGATTTCGCCTCGACGACGCCGGCCGCTTCGACTGGGTCCAGGACGAAACGGGCGCCGTGCTGTATTCGCTGCAGAACCTGCGCTCCGAGCCGCTCACCCGTGACACGCTGCGCGTCATGTCGATGAGCGGGGTCGTCTTCCTGCTCGACGTTCCGCGCGTCGCCGAACCGGCGCGCGCCTTCGACCAGATGAAGCTCGCCGCCAGGCGAATGGCGCAGACGCTCGACACGGCGCTCGTCGACGACAACCGGCGACCGCTCGACGACGCCGCGCTGGCGGCGATCCGCCAGCAGGTCGACGCCGCGGCGGCGGCGCTGCGCGACGTGCACATCGAGCCCGGCAGCGCGCGCGCTCTCGCGCTCTTCGGCGGCTGAGCGGCAGCGCTCCCCGAGCGCCGATGCATCGATGAGCGCTACCGGCTCCGGGTCGCGTGATGCAGTTCCGGCGGCCGCGGCGGCCCGCGCGGCGGCGCTGCGACGCGAGATCGACGGCCACGACCACCGGTATTACGTCATGGATGCGCCGACGGTGAGCGACGCCGAGTACGATGCGCTGTTCCGCGAGCTCGCCGAGCTCGAGGCGCGCCATCCGACGCTGGTCACGCCCGAATCGCCGACGCAGCGCGTGTCGGGCTCTGCTGCGGCCACGTTCGCCGCGGTGACGCACGGCACGCCGATGCTCTCGCTCAGCAACGCGTTCAGCGACGAGGAGGTCGAGGCGTTCGACCGCCGTGTCCGCGCCGGCGCCGGCGCCGACGCGGTCGATTACGCGGTCGAGCCGAAATTCGACGGCCTCGCCATCAGCCTCACCTATCAGGACGGACGCTTCGTCGTCGGCGCCACGCGCGGCGACGGCACCACGGGCGAGAACGTCACCGCGAACCTGCGCACGATCGGCGCCATCCCGCTCGCGCTGCCGGGCAAGCGTTTCCCGGCGCTGATCGAGGTGCGCGGCGAGGTCGTGATGCTCCGGTCCGATTTCGAGGCGCTCAACGCCGCGCAGGCGGCGAAAGGCGAGAAGCTCTTCGTCAATCCGCGCAACGCCGCGGCCGGCGCGCTGCGCCAGCTCGATCCGAAGATCACCGCGGGGCGGCGCCTCACGTTCTTCGCCTACGGCGTTGGGGACGTGCGCTGGGGCGCGACGGCCGTGCCGGCGACGCCACGACGCGCTGATGAAGGCGCTCGCCGCGCTGCATTTCCCGGTGACCGGCGAGCGCACCGTCGTGCGCGGGCTCGACGGAGTCCTCGGCTACTACCGGAAGATGGGCGCCCGGCGGCCATCGCTGCCGTTCGACATCGACGGGGTCGTCTACAAGGTCAACGACCTCGCGCTGCAGGAGCGGCTGGGCTACGTCGCGCGGGCGCCACGGTTCGCGATCGCGCACAAGTTCCCGGCCGAGGAGATGACGACCGAAGTGACCGGAATCGACGTGCAGGTCGGCCGCACCGGCGCGATCACGCCGGTGGCGCGCCTCAAGCCCGTGTTCGTCGGCGGCGTGACCGTCACCAATGCGACGCTGCACAACGAGGACGAGGTCAGGCGCAAGGACGTCCGCATCGGCGACACCGTCGTCGTCCGCCGCGCCGGTGACGTGATTCCGGAAGTGCTCCGCGTCGACCTCGCCCGCCGTCCGGCCAACGCGCGCGAGTTCGTGATGCCGACGGCCTGCCCCGAATGCGGCTCGGCGGTGCTGCGGTTACCCGACGAGGCGATTGCGCGCTGCACCGGGGGGCTCTTCTGCCCCGCGCAGCGCAAGCAGGCGCTGCTGCATTTCGCGGGCCGCCGCGCGCTCGACATCGAGGGCCTCGGCGAAAAGCTCGTCGACCAGCTGGTCGACGCCGGGCTCGTGCGCACGCCGGCGGACATCTACCGGATCGATCAGAAGACGCTCGAGGGGCTCGAGCGGATGGCCGAAAAGTCTGCGGCCAACGTCGTGGCCGCGATCGAGGCGAGCAAGCGGACGACGCTCGCCCGTTTCATCTTCGCGCTCGGCATCCGCCATGTCGGAGAGGCGACCGGCAAGGACCTTGCGCGTCACTTCGGCGGCCTCGACGCGCTGATGACGGCGGACGAGGCCGCACTTGCCGAGGCGCCCGACGTCGGCCCGGTGCTGGCCGAGAGCATCGCGCGATTCTTCGCCGAGCCGCACAATCGCGACGTGATCCGCGCGCTGCGCGATGCCGGCGTGCACTGGACCGAGTCGGCGCCGCAGCGCGCCGCGGCCGGCAAGCTCCAGGGGCGTACGCTGGTGCTGACCGGAACGCTTCCGGCGATGACGCGCGAGGAGGCGAAGGCGCTGATCGAGGCCGAAGGCGGCAAGGTCGCCGGAAGCGTCTCGAAGAAGACCGATTACGTCATCGCCGGCGAAGAGGCCGGCAGCAAGCTCGAGAAGGCGCAGGCGCTCGGCGTCTCCGTCCTCGACGAGGAAGGATTCCGGCGCCTGCTTGCGAAGGGCACGCCCTAGGAGCCTGTCGGGCCTGATTTCACGTATGCGTTGCCGGGCCAAAAAGCGATGGATGCGCGGCGCGAGGCGCAGCGAATATCGTGAATCTTCGCAAGCCGAGCAACAAAGCAGACGCGCTTTTTGGCAGCCAACCCGAAGCGAAGGACGGGGCGCTTTGGGCGCCTATTTCCTGATCTGCGTTGCTCGCCCTCGGCATATTCCCGATATGCTCTCGGTCTCGCGCCTTGAACTGCGCCCAAACCGCCTCCGTCGCATACGCGAAATCAGGCCCGACAGGCTCCTAAAGCGCGAAAGGGAACACGATGCAGAAGATCACCAAGGCCGTCTTTCCCGTCGCGGGCCTCGGCACCCGCTTCCTCCCGGCCACGAAGGCGAGCCCCAAGGAAATGCTGCCGGTCGTCGACAAGCCGCTGATCCAGTACGCGGTCGAGGAAGCCGCCGCGGCGGGCATCACCGACATGATCTTCATCACCGGCCGCAACAAGCGCGCGATCGAGGACCATTTCGACAAGGCCTACGAGCTCGAGGCCGAGCTCGCCGCCCGCAACAAGGCGGATCTGCTGCGCGCGGCGCAGTCGGCAACGCCGCCGGGCATCAACTGCATCTACATCCGCCAGACCGAGGCGCTTGGTTTGGGACATGCGGTGCTGTGCGCCGCGCCGGTCGTCGGCAACGAGCCGTTCGCGGTCCTGCTCGCCGACGACCTCATCGACGCGGGCGTGCCCGTGCTGCAGCAGATGACGGCCGTCGCGGGTTATGAAGGCTGCTCGGTGATCGGCGTGATGCAGGTCGCGCCGGAGGAGACCGCGAACTACGGGATGGTGGAGACCGGCGTGATGACGGGACGCACCGGACCCGTGACGCGCATCGTCGAAAAGCCCGCCGCGGGAACCACTCTCTCGACGCTGGCCGTGGTCGGACGCTACGTGCTGACGCCGAAGATCTTCGAGCATCTGCGCGCGATGCCGCCCGGCGCGGGAGGCGAGCTGCAGCTCACCGACGCGATCGCGAGGCTCCTGGGCGACGAGCGCGTGCTCGCATACGAGTTCGAAGGCCGGCGCTACGACTGCGGCACCAAGCTCGGCTACCTCGAGGCCACCGTCGACTTCGGGCTGAAGCATGCCGAGACTTGCCGCGGCCTTCGCGCGGTTCCTGCGCGAGAAGCAGCTGCCGCAATGACGTTGTCCGAGCTCCGCTACATCGTCGCCGTCGCGGCCGAGCGGAGCTTCGGCCGCGCGGCGCAGAAATGCTTCGTCAGCCAGCCCGCGCTGTCGGTGGCGATCCAGAAGCTCGAGGAGGAGCTCGGCGCGCGGCTGTTCGAGCGCGGCAAGGCGCGGATCACGGTCACCGCAGTCGGCGCGCGGGTGGTCGAGCAGGCGCAAAAGGTGCTCGAGGAGGCGGCCCGGATTCCGGAAATGGCGCAGGCGGGGCGCGACCAGCTTGCGGGACGGCTGAAGCTCGGCGTCATCTTCACCATCGCGCCGTACCTGCTGCCCGATCTGATCCACGCGCTGCACGAGCACGCGCCGCAGATGCCGCTCGAGATCGAGGAAAACCTGACGCGCGAGCTCGAGGGCGCGCTGAAGGCCGGCCGGATCGACGCCGCGATCGTCGCGCTCCCGTTCGCGCCGCCCGGCATTGTCACCGAGCCGCTCTACGAGGAGCCGTTCGAGATCGTCGTCCCGCGCGGCCATCCGTGGGCCAGGCGCCGCTGCGTCGCGGCCGACGAGCTCGCGTCGGAGCACGCGATCCTGCTCAACGTCGGCCACTGCTTTCGCGACCAGGTGCTGGACGCCTGTCCCGAGCTCAACCGCTCGGAGGCGCAGGTGACGCGGACCAACTCGCTCGAGACCGTTCGCAACATGGTGGCGTCCGGGCTCGGCGTGTCCGTGCTGCCGCGCGACGCGATGGCGCCGAGGCACCACAATGCGCTCGTCGTGCCGGTGCCGTTCGCGCAGCCGACGCCGACGCGGCGTGTCGTCCTCGCGTATCGGAAAAGCTTTCCGAGGCCGGACGCGATGCGCGCGATTCGCGAAGCGGTCGCGGCGTGCCGCATGCCGGGCAGTGTCGCCGGCATCGACAGGCGGGGCGTGCGGCGCGTCGCGCGCGGCACGCGAAGGCCCAAGCGATGAGCGCAGTGCGCGCAAAGGCTCTTGGCACGAATGCGTGGCGAATGCGTGCATGAAAGAATTCGCGTGCGCGACTTGTGCGAAACCCGCGCGAATCTGAGCGCGATCTCGAGCACTTGAAAAAAGAAAGGGGTTGACCACTAAGGCCAACCCCTTGATTCGACTGGTGGGCGGTACTGGTATCGAACCAGTGGCCCCTGCCGTGTGAAGGCAGTGCTCTACCGCTGAGCTAACCGCCCCGCGAACCCAGACAGGAGCCCAGATTTAAGCATGCTGCCGAGCGGGGGGTCAAACCAATTTCCCGCATTTGTCCATGAATGTCATGGACAGAAAATGCACCAGCCAAGTGCACATCCCGCCCCTGAACGGGCGGTCGCAGGGACCGCATGTGAGGCCGTTCCGGTAACCCACTGCGCCAAAGGCGAATTCCCCTTTGGCGTGGGTTTTGCGTTGCAATAACCCTTTAAACAACCCCTTCGCGAATTCTCCCGTGTCCCGGCCACCATTCGATGAAATGCGTCGGTCCGACGGTACCGTCAGGGCGCACTACCAGGGGTTCGCCGGGTGGCTCGACCGGACTACCCCGGCCCGGATTGCCCAGAAGCGGGACGAGGCCGAGCGCGCGTTTCATCGCGTCGGCATCACGTTCGCGGTCTACGGCGAGGATTCCGGCACCGAGCGGCTGATTCCGTTCGACATCGTTCCGCGCATCATTCCCGCGGAGGAGTGGAAGATGCTCGACCGCGGGCTGCGCCAGCGCGTGCAGGCGCTGAACGCGTTCCTGCACGACATCTATCACGACCAGGCGATCCTCGACGCGGGCGTCATGCCGCGCGAGCGCGTGCTCGGCAACGCGCAATACCGGCGCGGAGATGCGCGGCATCGACGTGCCGGGCGGCATCTACGCGCACATCGCCGGCGTCGACATGGTGCGCGCGGGCGAGGGCGAGTTCTACGTGCTCGAGGACAACCTGCGCGTGCCTCCGGCGTGTCCTACATGCTGGAGAACCGCAAGATGATGATGCGGCTCTTCCCCGAGTTGTTCGCGACGCAGCCGATCCGCCCGGTCGAGCACTATCCCGACCTGCTGCTCGAAAACCTGCGCGCGCTCGCGCCCGCCGGCGAGGAAGCGCCCGACCGTCGCGGTGCTGACGCCCGGCGCCTACAACTCCGCCTACTTCGAGCACGCTTCCTCGCCCAGCAGATGGGCGTCGAGCTGGTCGAGGGCCAGGACCTGTTCGTCCAGGACGACACCGTCTACATGCGGACGACGCGCGGCCCGCAGCGCGTCGACGTGATCTACCGGCGCATCGACGACGACTTCCTCGACCCGCTCGCGTTCCGGCCGGATTCGATGCTGGGCGTGCCGGGGCTCTTCGCCGCCTATCGCGCCGGCAGGGTCACGCTCGCCAACGCCATCGGCACCGGCGTCGCCGACGACAAGTCGATCTATCCGTACGTGCCCGACATGATCCGCTTCTACCTCGGCGAGGAGCCGATGCTGAACAACGTGCCGACCTAGCAGCTGCTGCATGCCCGACGAGCTGCGACTACGTCGCTCGCGCATCTCGACGAGCTGGTGGTCAAGGAGGTCCACGGCTCGGGCGGCTACGGCATGCTGATCGGGCCGGCGTCGACCGCGGCCGAGCGCGACGACGTTCCGCGCGCGGATCCTCGCGCACCCGGACAAATACATCGCGCAGCCGACGCTGGCGCTGTCGACCTGCCCGACCTTCGTCGAGGCCGGGCTCGCGCCGCGCCACGTCGACCTGCGGCCCTTCGTGCTGTCGGGCGGCGACGTGAGCCTCGTGCCCGGCGGGCTCACGCGCGTCGCGCTGCGCGAGGGCTCGCTGGTCGTGAACTCGTCGCAGGGCGGCGGCACCAAGGACACCTGGGTCGTCGCGGGATAGGCCGGGCATCGCATGCTCTGCCGCACCGCCAACGAGCTCTACTGGATGTCGCGCCACATCGAGCGCGCCGAGAACACCGCGCGCCTGCTGGACGTCACCTACCGGATGTCGCTGCTGCCGTACGAAGTGGTCGAGCCCGGGCTCGCGTGGGCCGAGCCGTGGGCGGTGCCGCTGGATCACGTCGGGCCTTGCCAAGACGTACTACGAGCGCTACGCCGAGCTGTCCGGCCGAGAACGTGCTGCGATTCATGGTCCTCGACCCGTCGAACCCGTCGTCGATCTTCTGCTGCCTGCGCGCGGCGCGCGAAACGGCGCGCGCGGTGCGCGGGCGCGATCACCTCCGAGATGTGGGAGGACCTCAACTCGACCTGGCTCGAGATGCGCCGCTCGACTACGCCGCGATCGAGGCGCAGCGGCGTCTCGGAGTTCTTCGACTGGGTGAAGATGCGCTCGCACCTGTTCCGCGGCGTGACCTTCGGCACCATGCTGCGCGACGAGGCCTACCACTTCATCCGCCTCGGCACGCTCCTCGAGCGCGCCGACAACACGGCGCGCATCCTCGACGTCAAGTACCACACGCTGCTGCCGAGCGCGGCCGACGTCGGCGGCGCGGTCGACTACTACCAGTGGGGCGCGCTGCTGCGCTCGGTGTCGGGCTTCGAGTCGTACCGCAAGTCTACCGCGACGTGATCACGCCGCGCCGCGTCGCCGAGCTCCTGATCCTGCGCGACGACATGCCGCGCTCGCTGCACGCCTGCATGAATTTCATCTTCGAGTCGCTGGAGCTCCTGTGCGACGACGGCAGCCGCGAGATCGAGCGCGTCGCCGGGCGAGCTGCACGCGAAACTGCACTACGGCAAGGCCGACGACATCATCAGGCAGGGCCTGCACGAGTACCTGATCGATTTTCTCGGCCGGATTTCGGCGCTCGGCAATGAGATCAGCCGGCATTTCCTCGCTCCGACCTACTGATGGCAAGGGCCGCGAGCGGATTCGGTAGAATTGCCGTTTTCCCCGATGCCACCGCCATGACCTATTGCGTCGCGATGTCCCTCGATGCGGGAATGATCTTCGCGTCCGACTCCCGGACCAACGCGGGCGTGGACCAGATCTCGCGCTTCTCCAAGATGCGCACGTTCATCCGCGCCGGCGAGCGCGTGATCGTCACGCTGTCGTCGGGCAACCTTTCGATCACGCAGAACGCGATCAACATCCTCGAGCAGCGCGCCCGCGCCGGCGACAACTCGCATCACCTGTGGAACTCGATGTCGATGTTCGACGTCGCGCGCCTGCTGGGCGATGCGCTGCGCGACGTCAAGACCCGCGACGGCCCGTATCTCGCGCAGAACAACATCGACTCCGGTGCCAATTTCCTGGTCGGCGGGCAGATCCGCGGCGAGCCGCCGCGCCTCTTCGAAGTCTATGCCGAGGGCAACTTCATCGAGGCGACGCCGGACACCTGCTATTTCCAGATCGGCGAGAGCAAGTACGGCAAGCCGGTGCTGGACCGCGTCCTGACGCGCGACACCTCGCTGATGGACGCGACCAAGTGCACGATGGTCTCGTTCGATTCGACGATGCGCTCCAACATCTCCGTCGGTCTGCCGATCGATCTGTTCGTCTACGAGACCGATTCGCTCGCAGTCGGACTTCAGCGGCGCATCGAAGAGTCGGATCCGTACTTCCAGATGGTGCACACGCAGTGGGGAGAGGGGCTTCGCCGGGTGTTCGCCGAGCTGCCGAATCCCGACTGGAAGTAGCGCGCGCCGATGGCGATCCGCGTCGGGCTGCAGCACCGCACCGGCTACCGCTTCGATCGGCCGGTCAAACTCTCGCCGCACGAGATACGGCTGCGCCCCGCGCCGCACTGCCGCGCGGCGGTGCTGGGCTACTCGCTCAACATCACGCCGGCGAAGTGCTTCCTCAACTGGCAGCAGGATCCCTACGGCAACTGGGTCGCGCGGGCGGTCTTTCCCGAGCCGACCGACGCACTCGAGATCGTCGTCGACCTGACGGCCGACCTGACGGTCATCAACCCGTTCGACTTCTTCGTCGAGCCCTACGCCGAGCAATATCCGTTCGCCTATGCGCCGGCGCTCGCGAAGGAGCTGATTCCGTTTCTGGAGACTGCGCCGCTCGGTCCGCGCCTCGACGCGTGGCTCCGCACGTTTCGCGCAACGCTCACGCGTGCGGAGGGCACTGTCAACATGCTGGTGCGACTCAACCAGCAGCTTCAGCACGAGATCCGCTATCTGGTGCGGATGGAGCCCGGCGTGCAGGACCCGGAGCATACGCTGGATCGCGCTTGCGGCTCGTGCCGCGACACGGGCTGGCTGCTCGTGCAGATCATGCGCCACCTCGGCCTCGCGGCGCGCTTCACCTCCGGCTATCTCATTCAGCTCGTCGCCGACGTTAAGCCGCTCGAGGGCCCCGCGGGAACGGACCACGATTTCACCGACCTGCACGCGTGGGCCGAGGTATTCCTTCCTGGTGCCGGTTGGGTCGGATTCGATCCGACCTCCGGGCTTCTGGCCGGCGAGGGGCATATTCCGCTCGCCTGCACGGCAGACCCCGGAATGCCGCGCCGGTGATCGGCTTCACCGACCCGTGCAAGGTTGATTTCTCGTTCGCCATGACGGTTGCCCGCGTCCACGAGGACCCGCGCGTCACCCGCCCGTACACCGACGCGCAGTGGGAAGCGATCGATGCGCTGGGCCATCGCGTCGACAGCGAACTCGCGCGGGACGACGTTCGTCTGACGCAAGGCGGCGAGCCGACGTTCGTGTCGATCGACGACATGGACGGGGACGAATGGAACTTCACCGCGTTGTCGCCGAAGAAGCGCGAGCTCGCCGAGACGCTGCTGCGCAAGATGGCGGCGCGCATTGGCCGGGCGGGTTCCTTCACACGGGACAGGGCAAGTGGTATCCCGGCGAGCCGCTGCCGCGGTGGGCGCTCGGCGTCTACTGGCGCACCGACGGCAAGCCGCTCTGGCGCGACCCCGCGCTGATCGCCGACACGCGCGTCGCCAGGCACCGCGACGCAGGACGACGCGCTCGCGATCGCGAATGCGCTCGCGGCGCATCTCGGGCATCGGTCCGGCGTTACGTGATCCCTGCGTTCGAGGATGTGCCGCGCCTCCTTGTCGCCGAGGCCGCGTTGCCGCCCAATGCCGATCCGCTGCGCGCGGATCTGACGAAGCCGGACGAGCGCGCGCGCCTCGCGCGGCTCCTGCAGAAGGGGCTCGACCGCCCGGCCGGATTCGTGCTGCCGATCCGGGCCGTGAAACGCGAACGCGATGCCGAATCGGAATGGTCGAGCAGCCCGTGGCCGCTTCGCCGCGGACGACTCTATGCGCTGGAAGGCGATTCCCCGCTCGGGCTTCGGCTGCCGCTCGCGTCACTGCCGGAGGTGCTGCCCGAGGACGAGGACGCCCTGCATCCAATCGATCCGTTCGCGCCGCGCGACGAGTTGCCCGACCGCTTCGAGCGGCGCGGCGAAAGCGCGCACGCGCCAAGCCGGACCCGCGGCGCGCCATCGTCAAGACCGCGCTTTGCGTCGAGGTCCGCGGTGGCCATCCGCACGTCTTCATGCCGCCGCTGCCGCGGCTCGAGGACTATCTCGAGTTGCTCGGCGCGGTCGAAGCCGCGGCGACGGCGGTCGGCAAGGCCGTCGTGATCGAAGGCTACGCGCCGCCGCGCGACCCGCGCGTTCGTGTGCTCGGCGTCACCCCCGATCCCGGAGTCATCGAGGTCAACATCCATCCGGCATCGTCGTGGGACGAGCTCGTCGCGACGACGCAGACGCTCTACGCCGAAGCGCGGGAATCGCGGCTCGGCACCGAGAAATTCATGGTCGACGGCCGGCATGCGGGGACGGGCGGCGGCAACCATGTGACGCTGGGTGGGAAGACGCCTGCCGACAGCCCGCTCCTGCGCCGTCCCGATCTGTTGCAGAGCCTCATCACGTACTGGCAGAACCATCCGGCGCTGTCGTACCTGTTCTCGGGGATGTTCATCGGTCCGACGAGCCAGGCGCCCCGCGTCGACGAGGCGCGCGACGACCGCCTCTACGAGCTCGAGATCGCGTTCCAGCAGATGCGCCGCAAGCATGACGCGGGCAAGGAGACGCCGTCGCCGTGGCTCGTCGACCGGCTGTTGCGGCATCTGCTCACCGACCTCACCGGCAACACGCATCGCGCCGAGTTCTCGATCGATAAGCTCTACTCGCCGGACGGTCCCGCGGGCCGGCTGGGACTGCTCGAGTTTCGCGCCTTCGAGATGCCGCCGCACGCGCGGATGAGCGCGGTGCAGATGCTGCTGCTGCGCGCGCTCGTCGCCCGATTCTGGCAGAAGCCGTATCGGGGCCCGCTGGTTCGCTGGGGGACGGCGCTGCACGACCGGTGGATGCTGCCGCATTTCGTCGCGGCCGATATCGGCGACGTCGTCTCGGATCTCGCCGCCTTCGGCTATCCGTTCGCAAGGGAATGGTTCGCGCCCTTTGTCGAATTCCGTTTTCCGCGCTTCGGCACCGTCAGCTATGCGGATGTCACGCTCGAGCTCCGCCAGGCGATCGAGCCGTGGCACGTCCTGGGCGAGGAGGTGAGCGGCACCGGCACGGCGCGCTACGTCGATTCTTCCGTCGAGCGCCTGCAGATCAAGGTGATGGGCATGACCGAGGAGCGCCACCGGATCGCGTGCAATGGGCGCGCGGTGCCGCTCGTGCCGACCGGGGTTCCCGGCGAGTTCGTCGCCGGCGTCCGCTTTCGCGCCTGGAGCCCGCCGTCGGCGCTGCATCCGACGATCGGCGTGCAGGCGCCGCTGGTGTTCGATCTGGTCGACTCATGGTCGGAGCGCGCCCTCGGCGGCTGCACGTATCACGTCAGCCATCCCGGCGGGCGCAATTACGAGACGTTCCCGGTCAACGCGAACGAGGCGGAGGCCCGACGCGTCGCCCGCTTCTGGGCGCACGGGCACACGCCCGGGCGGATGAAGCTCGAGGCCCAACCGCCCAATCCCGCCACGCCGGCGACGCTCGACTTGCGCTGGCAACCGGCGTTCCGCTGATGACAGAGGCGTCCGGTAGAATGCGACGCTTTCCCGCCGCATCTTCGTCGTGACCACCGTCCGCACCCGCTTCGCGCCCAGCCCGACCGGCTTCATCCATCTCGGCAACATTCGCTCGGCGCTCTTTCCGTGGGCGTTTGCGCGAAAGCACGGCGGCGCGTTCATCCTTCGCGTCGAGGATACCGACGTCGAGCGCTCGACGCAGGAATCGGTGGACGCGATCATCGCCGCGATGGCGTGGCTCGGGCTCGATTACGACGAAGGCCCGTACTACCAGATGCAGCGGATGGACCGGTACCGTGCGGTCCTGGGCGACATGGTCGCGCGCGGCCTCGCCTATCCCTGCTACACGTCGCCCGCCGAGCTCGACGCTCTGCGCGCGGCGCAGATGGCGCGCGGCGAAAAGCCCCGCTACGACGGCCGCTGGCGACCCGAGAACGCCGTCGGCATGACGCCGCCGGCGGGTGTCGCGCCGGTGATCCGGTTCAAGAACCCGCTGGAAGGCGCCGTCGCGTGGGTCGACGCGGTCAAGGGACGGATCGAGATCTCGAATGCCGAGCTCGACGATCTCGTGCTCGCGCGCCCCGACGGAACGCCGACCTACAACTTCTGCGTCGTCGTCGACGACCTGGACATGCGGATCACGCACGTCATCCGCGGCGACGACCACGTCAACAATACGCCGCGCCAGATCAACATCCTGCGCGCGCTGGGCGCCACGCCGCCGGTTTACGCGCACCTTCCGACGGTGCTGACGCCGGAGGGCGAGAAGCTCTCCAAGCGCCACGGCGCGAAAGGCGTGCTGCAGTATCGCGACGACGGCTATCTGCCCGAGGCCGTCGTCAACTACCTCGCGCGCCTCGGCTGGTCGCACGGCGACGACGAGATCTTCTCGCGCGACGAGTTCCTCGCCTGGTTCGACCTCGGCGGGCTGTCGCCCTCGCCCGGTCGATTCGACCCCGACAAGCTCAAGTGGGTCAATCAGGAGCACATGAAACGGCTTGCCGAGGATGAGCTGGGACGGCGCCTCGCGCCGTATCTCGACGGCGCCGGGCTCGACGCTGCGCACGGTCCTGCGCCGGGGCCGGTCGCCATGCTGCTGCGCGATCGCGTCGCGACCTTGGTGGAAATGGCCGACGCCGCGCATTATTTCTACGCCGCGCCGCATCTTTCGCCGGACAGGCTGGCGGAAACGGTCACTGCATCCAATCGGCCGGCGCTGGCCGAGATTCTCGACGCATTCGCAACGGTCGACTGGACCCGGGAGGCGATCGGCGCCACGCTGAAGGCGGTCGCGGGACGACACGCGCTCAAACCGGCGCAGGTCATGATGCCGCTGCGGATGCTGGTCTGCGGCACGCCGCAGACCCCGGCGATCGACGCCGTGCTCGCGCTGCTGGGCCGCGAGGCGACGCGAGCACGACTCGAGCGCGCTCTCCTGAACGCCTGACGCGAATGCCATCCGCGGGGCCCGCCTGCCCGCGCGACAGTGGCGCGAATCCGTGTAAAATACAAATTTCCGGAACTTGTCGCCCATGACCAAGTTCGTCTTCGTGACCGGCGGCGTCGTTTCCTCCCTGGGGAAGGGCATCGCCGCCGCCTCCCTCGCCGCGATCCTCGCTTCCCGCGGCGTCCGCGTCACCAATCTCAAGCTCGACCCGTACATCAACGTCGATCCCGGAACGATGAGCCCGTTCCAGCACGGCGAGGTGTTCGTCACCGAGGACGGCGCCGAGACGGATCTCGACCTCGGCCATTACGAGCGGTTCGTCGACGTGAAGATGGGCAAGCACAACAACTTCACGACGGGGCAGATCTACGAGAGCGTCATCCGCAAGGAGCGCCGGGGCGACTACCTCGGCGGCACCGTGCAGGTGATTCCGCACATCACCGACGAGATCAAGAGCTGGATCGCGGCCGGCGCGGGCGACGCGGAGGTCGCGGTGGTCGAGGTCGGCGGCACCGTCGGCGACATCGAGTCGCTGCCGTTCCTCGAGGCGATCCGGCAGATGGGCATCACGCTCGGCCGCGAGAACGTCTGCTACATCCACCTGACGCTCGTGCCGTTCATCGCCTCTGCCGGGGAAATGAAGACCAAGCCGACGCAGCACTCGGTGAAGGAGCTGCGCGAGATCGGGATCCAGCCCGACGTCATCCTCTGCCGCGCCGACCGGCCGCTGCTGGACGGCGACCGGCGCAAGATCGCGCTCTTCACCAACGTCACGCCGGACGCCGTGATCCCCGCGCTCGACGCGGATTCGATCTACAAGATTCCGGGCGCGCTGCACGCCGAGGGCCTCGACGCGATCGTGTGCAAGAAGCTGCAGATCCAGCCGCCGCCTGCCGACCTGACGATCTGGAACACGCTGGTCGATGCGCTCACGCATCCCGAGCACACCGTGAACATCGCGATGGTCGGCAAGTACGTCGACCTCACCGAATCCTACAAGTCGCTGTCGGAGGCGCTGACCCACGCCGGCATTCACACGCGCAGCAAGGTCAACATCCACTACGTCGACTCCGAGACGGTGGAGCGCGACGGCGTCGACTGCCTCGCGACGATGGACGCGATCCTCGTCCCCGGCGGCTTCGGCAAGCGCGGCGTCGAGGGCAAGATCAAGGCGATCCGCTACGCGCGCGAGAACGGCGTGCCGTACCTCGGCATCTGCCTCGGCATGCAGCTCGCGGTCATCGAATTCGCGCGGCACATGGCCGGCCTCGACGATGCCAACAGCACGGAATTCGAGCCTGACACGCCGCATCCCGTGGTCGCGCTCATCACCGAATGGCAGAATCGCGACGGCTCGATCGAGAAGCGCACGGCGAGCTCGGACCTGGGCGGAACGATGCGCCTCGGCGCGCAGCCCTGCGAAGTCGTGCCGGGCTCGCTCGCGCACCAGATCTACGGCGCGACTGCCGTGGCCGAGCGGCACCGGCACCGATACGAGGTCAACAACCATTACCTGCCGCGGCTCGAGGCGGCGGGGCTCGTCGTCGGCGCACGCGCGAAGAGCGAGACCGCCGGCGACCTCTGCGAGATGATGGAGCTGCCGCAGCATCCGTGGTTCTTCGGGTGCCAATACCACCCGGAATTCACGTCGAACCCGCGGCGCGGCCATCCGCTGTTCATCGCCTTCGTGCGCGCCGCGCAGGAACAGCAACGGCGCGCGCGCGGTCATGGCGCCGCCGACGCGGTCGCCGAGCTCGTCGCGTCGATCTGAAGGCGCGTCGCGATGAAGCCACGCGCCCTCCGGTCCCGGCCGCTCGCTTCCGGGCGCGCCGGCACGGCATGAAGCTCTGCGGCTTCGACGTCGGCCTCGACCGTCCGCTGTTCCTCATCGCCGGCCCCTGCGTCGTCGAATCGCTGCAGCTGCAGCTCGACGTCGCCGGGCGGCTGAAGGAGCTCTGCGGCGCGCTCTCCGTTCCGTTCGTCTTCAAGTCGTCGTACGACAAGGCGAACCGCAGTTCCGGCACGTCGTTTCGCGGCCTCGGCATGGACGAGGGGCTGCGCATCCTCGGCGAAGTGAAGCGCCAGATCGGCGTTCCGGTGCTGACCGATGTGCACGCCGAGGACGAGGTCGCCGCCGTCGCGGCGGTCGTCGACGTGCTGCAGACGCCGGCATTCCTGTGCCGGCAGACCGATTTCATCGAGGCCGTCGCCCGCGCCGGCAAGCCGGTCAACATCAAGAAAGGCCAGTTCCTGGCCCCCGACGACATGAAGCAGGTCGTCGCCAAGGCCAAGGCCGCGAGCGGCGCCGACAACATCATGGTCTGCGAGCGCGGCGCGTCGTTCGGCTACCACAATCTCGTCTCGGACATGCGCAGCCTCGCGCAGATGCGCGGCACCGGCTGCCCGGTCGTGTTCGACGCGACGCACTCGGTGCAGCTGCCGGGCGGCCTGGGAACGGCGAGCGGCGGCCAGCGCGAGTTCGTGCCGGTGCTGGCGCGCGCAGCGGTCGCCGCCGGCGTCGCGGGCGTCTTCATGGAGACGCATCCGGATCCCGCCAGGGCGCTCTCGGACGGGCCCAACGCATGGCCGCTCGACCGCATGCGTGAACTGCTGGAAACCCTGGTCGCGCTCGACGCGACCGTCAAACGCGCGGGCTTTCCCGAAAACGCGCTGCTTGCGGCGGCGCATTGATGCCGCGGTCGCGCAAACCTTCCAACGCTTATCGACCCAAACCTCCGGACACCTCAACATGAGCGCCATCGTCGACGTCATCGCCCGCGAAATTCTCGATTCCCGCGGCAATCCCACCATCGAGGCCGACGTCGTCCTCGAGTCCGGCATCTCCGGGCGCGCCGCGGTCCCTTCGGGCGCGTCGACGGGGACGAAGGAGGCCGTCGAGCTGCGCGACGGCGACGCCGCGCGCTACGGCGGCAAGGGCGTCACCAAGGCCGTCGAGAACGTCAACACCGAGATCTGCGAGGCGATCATCGGCCTCGACGCGACCGAGCAGGCGTTCATCGACAAGACGATGATCGAGCTCGACGACACGCCGAACAAGGCGCAGGCTCGGCGCCAACGCGATCCTCGCCGTCTCGTGCGCCGTGGCGAAGGCCGCCGCCGACGAGTCGTCGCTGCCGCTGTACCGCTACCTCGGCGGAGCCGGCGAGATGGAGCTGCCGGTGCCGCTGATGAACGTGATCAACGGCGGCGCGCACGCGAACAACAAGGTCGACTTCCAGGAATTCATGCTGGTCCCGCTCGGCGCGCCGAGCTTCCGCGAGGCGCTGCGCTACGGCGCCGAGGTCTTTCACACGCTGAAGAAGATCATCGACGCCAAGGGATGGCCCACGACGGTCGGCGACGAAGGCGGATTCGCGCCCGATCTGCCGTCGAACGAAGCCGCGCTCGAGCTGCTCGTCGAGGCGATCAGGAAAGCCGGCTACACGCCGGGAACCGACATCGCCATCGCGCTCGACTGCGCGGCGAGCGAATTCTGGAAGGACGGCAAGTATGTCCTCGCGTCGGAGGGACGCACGCTCACCTCGCAGCAGCTCGCCGACATGCTGGCCAAGTGGTGCGACAAGTACCCGATCATCAGCATCGAGGACGGCATGTCCGAGCACGACTGGGACGGCTGGATCCACCTGACGGAGCGCCTCGGCAAGAAGGTGCAGATCGTCGGCGACGACATCTTCGTCACCAACACGAAGATCCTGAAGGAGGGAATCGCCAAGGGCGTCGCCAACTCCATCCTGATCAAGATCAACCAGATCGGCACGCTGACCGAGACGTTCGGGGCGATCACGATGGCGAATCGCGCCGGCTACACCGCCGTGATCTCGCACCGCTCCGGCGAGACCGAGGACAGCATGATCGCCGACATCGCGGTGGGAACCAACGCCGGCCAGATCAAGACCGGCTCGCTGTCGCGCTCCGACCGCATCGCGAAATACAACCAGCTGCTGCGCATCGAGGAGGATCTCGGCGAGGCGGCGAGCTATCCCGGACGCGCGGCGTTCTTCCAGCTCAGGTAACCGCGGGAGCATCGACACTTTGCGCTGGCTCGCGCTCGTCTTCCTGGCCCTGATCGCCGCGCTGCAGTACCCGATGTGGCTCGGCAAGGGTGGTTGGCTGCAGGTGCGCGCGCTCGATCGCGAAGTGGCTGAGCAGCGCGCGGCCAATGCCAAGCTGAAGGAGCGCAACGACGCGCTCGACGCCGAAGTGCGCGACCTCAAGACGGGCTTCGACGCGATCGAGGAGCGCGCCCGTTCCGGACTCGGCATGGTGCGGCAGGACGAGATCTTCTTCGAATTCCGCCAGGACGCTGCAGCGACGCCCTCCGGCCGGGGCAATGCGGTCACCGACCGCTCCGACTCGGGCCCGAACGTCGCGCCCGTGCCGCAGCCACCCGCCGGCCGGCGCTGACTCGTACCCGCCCGCGCGGCCGCGATGCTCAGGATCACCTCACGCCACAATCCGCGGTTGCAGGAAGCTTCGCGCCTCATCGCCTCGGCGCGCGATCGGCGCAAGGCCGGGAAATGCGTGCTCGAAGGCGAGCATCTCATCGAGGCCTTCGCGCAGCGGCACGGTGCCCCGGAAACGCTGATCGTCGCCGACGACGCGCTCGCGCGCCCCGGCACCTTCGGCGCTGGCCGAGCGCTTTTCCGAGCGCACGCTGGTCGTGCCGCTCGGCCCTGCTTGCCGAGCTCGCCGCATTGCCGGCAGGGGTCGGCATCCATCGCGGTCGTCCCGGCGCTGACGCCCGCGCCGTCCGCACCGGCCGACTTCTGCCTGCTGATCGACGACGTGCAGGACCCGGGCAATGTCGGCTCGATGCTGCGCACCGCGGCAGCGGCCGGTGTGCGCCAGGTGCTGATGTCGAAGCACTGCGCGTTCGCGTGGTCGCCCAAGGTGCTGCGCGCGGGGCAGGGCGCGCATTTCCTCGATCGACATCTACGAGGACGTCGACCTCGCCGAATGGGCGTCCGCGCTATCGCGCAGGCGGCGGCGAGGTGGTCGCGGCGACCGCCGCGGGCGGAGACGGCCTTTACGCCGCTCGGCTCGCGGGACGCGTCGCCGTCGCGATCGGCAACGAAGGGGCGGGACTCGCGCCGAGCGCTCTGCTCGCGCAGGCGACGCAACGCGTGACCATTCCGATGCCGGGCGGAATGGAATCGCTCAACGCCGCCGCGGCGACGGCGGTGTGCCTGTTCGAATGCGTGCGGCAGCGCGCCGCCGCGCGGCGGCCAGATGCCTTAGTTCAGCAGCGCGGAGAACCTGCGCGTCCTGCTGGCATCCGCCGCCGATGTTGGCGGCGACCCAGCGCCCCTCGATGCCGAGCGAGGTCGCCTTGACCTCATAGAGCGTCGCGGTCGTGTTGGCGCCGAACGTGCACGTGTAGGTCGCGGCCGGAACGCTGAACAGCTGGCCTTCCTGCACCACGGGTCCGGACAGCGTGCAGCTGCCGGTCTCCGGATGAACGCGACGATGATCTGCAGCGTGCCGTCCGTCGTCTGCGTCACCTGCGGATCGATGTCGTATGATCAGCCCCGTGCTGTTGTTGGTGCTGTCCTGGCATTTCGAAACGGTCGTCGGACATGACGCCGGAATAATTGCCGCCCAGCAGGATCGTCTTGAACGCGAAGCGCGCGATCTGCTTCTGACGCGTGCGCCCGGTTGGGACCGGTTGTTGACCGTTATAGTTGAGCGTGCCGGTTGTCGCGGAAGTCGGCGTGAATGTCGACGAGCCGACCAGTGCCGCGCGCAGGGTGCGTCGGCCGGATTCCACGCATTGCCGAAGAACGATCCCGCGGTCTGATAGAGAGGCCCCACGTAAGCTCCCGGAGCCTGTGCTCAGTCATCGCCGCCGAGTACCACATGGGCTGCCTGTTGACGTCGTAGATGTAGAACGTCGCGAAAACGATGTTCTCGTTCTGCACGAAGTTGACGCCCCAGCCGCTCTCGGTGCCTCCGGCGTTCCACCAGATGTCGGTGTAATCCTGGGCGCGTGCGGCGGCAGGCGTCAGCGCGACGACGGCAAGGGTCAGGGCGAATGCAAGCGAGCGAAGGTCACGGAAGCGCATGAGGAGTCAGTCGAGCCGGTGAAAGAGGACGTTGGATTCTACCGAATCGGAAAGGTTCGCGATGGCGATCGCCCCGGGCAGCGCGGCCTGCGCGCCGCTCGCGGTGCAGGCGAGCGCTCCGGCGGCAACGCCGTCGGCGAGCGCGCGGGGCCACGCGGCGCCGCGATCGAGCGCGGCTGAAAGCGCTCCGGCGAACGCATCGCCAGCACCGATCGTATCGACGACCGGGACGCGCGGCGCCGGCACGCGCCAGAGGTTGCCGTCTGCGACGGCGATCGCACCGTGCGCGCCGCGCGTGACGATGGCGGCGCAGCCGAAGCGCCGGTGGATTGCCGTCGCGAAGGCCTCGGCGGCACGCTCGACGCCAAGGTCAGCCGCAAGGGCGGCCGCCTCGCCTTCGTTGACAATGAGGACGTCGAGCGCGGTCAGCAATGCCTCCGGCAGCGGCTGCGCCGGGGCCGCATTGAGCACGACGCGCGCGCCGCATCCGCGGGCGCGCAACGCGGCGTGCGTCACCTTTTCGATCGGCAATTCGAGTTGCAGCAGGAGCGTGATTCCTGCGTGCAGCAGCTCGGGCGGAATCGCCGCGGGGTCGGCCTCGGCGTTGGCGCCGGCGACGACGGTGATGCAGTTCTCGCCGACGGCGTCGACGTGGATCAGCGCGATGCCCGTGCACAGCGGCGACAGGGCGATCGAGTTCAGGGCGATGCCGGCCTCGCGCAGGCCCGACAGCGCAATGGTCGCGAAGGCATCCTGGCCAACCGCTCCGACCAGCGCGACCTCGGCGCCCGCGCGCCGCGCCGCCAGCGCCTGATTCGCGCCCTTGCCTCCGGGCAGCATCGCGAACGCGTCGCCAACCTGCGTTTCGCCGGCGCGTGGCAGCCGCTGCGTGCGCGCCACGAGGTCGACGTTGATGGAGCCGAAGACGACGATCAAGGAATGGGATCCGAGTCCAAGGCACGGCGGACTGCATCGCCCGTTCCGGTCATGCGGGAACTCAGTAGGCGTGGCGCTGCAGCTTCGCCTTGTGCAGGATCGTCGTGGCGATCTCCTCGATCGACTTCGCCGTGGTGTCGAGCATCGGAATCCCCTCGGTCTCCAGCAGATTCGTGCATTCGCGCACCTCGTAGCGGCAATTGTCGAGTTTCGCGTATTTGCTGCCGGGGCGGCGTTCCTCGCGGATCCGGTGCAGCCGCTCGGGATTGATCGTGAGGCCGAACAGCTTGTCGCGAAACGGCAGCAGCGACGACGGCAGCCGGCGGTCGACGAAATCGTCCGGCGTCAGCGGGAAATTCGCGGCGCGTACGCCGAACTGCAGCGCGAGGTAGAGCGACGTGGGCGTCTTGCCGCAACGCGACACGCCGACCAGGATGACCTGCGCCTTGGCGAGGTCGCGCGTCGACGCGCCGTCGTCGTGCGACTGGGTGAAGTTGATCGCGTCCATCCGGGCGAAATACTCGTGGCTGTTGGAGATGCCATGCGACCGGCCCGCCGCGTGCGAGCTCTTCGCGTTGAGCTCGACCTCGAGCGGCGCGATGAAGATCTGGAAGAGGTCCAGCGTCAGCGCCCGCGCCTCCTCGCGTACGCGCGCGCTCATCGCCTCGTCGACGATCGAGCTGAACACGATCGGCGCCCGATCTTCCTTCGTGGCGTTCTCGTTGATCTGGCGAATCACCGCGTCGATCTTCTCGCTCGAATCGACGAACGGAACCGTGTGCCGCTGGAACTGGAATTCCTCGAACTGCGACAGCAGGCTGTTGCCCAGCATCTCGGCGGTGATGCCGGTGCGGTCGGACACGAAGAAGACGGTGCGGCGATTCGACATGCGGGAGACGCGGCCGATGCGATCGGCCTCGCGGCGCTCTCGACCTACCAGCCGGCCCAGACGGGGACGACGCCGGCCGGAAGCGGCGGCAGGTCGCCGAGGTCGGTATTGCTTTCGCCGGCCCCGTGATAATCGGAGCCCGACGATGCCTTCAATCCGAGGACCCGCGCGTAGCGCGCGTATTCCGCGACCTGCGCCGACGAATGCGACGCGGAGAGCACCTCGATCGCCTCGCCGCCCGCGTCGCGAAATTCCGTGAGCAGGCGGCGCATTCCGCGCTCGTCGACCTTGTAGCGCCCGGGGTGCGCGAGCACGGCCTGGCCGCCCGCGCCGCGGATCCAGCCGATCGCCTCCGGCATCGTCGCCCACGCGTGCGTGACGTAGCCGGGCTTGCCGGGAGTGAGGAATTTTGCGAACGCGTCCTTCATGTCGCGGACGCGCCCGATCTCGATCAAGTGGCGCGCGAAATGGGTCCGCGTGATGAGCCGCTCGGTGGTCGCGTACTTGAGCGCGCCCTCGAACGCGTCCGGGATCCCGGCCTCGGCAAGCGAATCGGCGATCCGCCGGGCGCGGGTGCGGCGCCCCTGGCGGATGGACTCCAGACCGTGATTCAGCGTGGCGTCGGCGGGATCGATGCGCAGCGCGACGACGTGGATCGTGAGGTCGTCCCAGCTCGCCGACAGCTCGGAGCCGTTGACGAGCGTGATGCCCGCGTCCATCGCCGCGCCGCGCGCTTCGGCCAGGCCGGCGAGCTCGTCGTGGTCGGTGAGGGCGAGAAAGTCGACGCCGCGCGCCGCTGCCCGGCGCACCAGCGCGCCCGGGTCGAGCAAGCCGTCGGAGTACGTCGAATGGGAATGGAGGTCGTAATGCGGCATCGGGATGGCGGCCAGGGCAGAGGCGACCGCATCCCGATTCTAGCAGGGCCCCCGCGTGCCTTTTTCGCGTGGCGGGGCGGTCCGGGGTTCGCTGCGCCGGGCTGGCGGCGCCGATCGAAGCCATCCGTGGCCCGCCGGTCCGGACTGCGGGTCGGACGACGCGGGACGTCCTCGCGAGGCCCGCAAAGCCGGCACGGATGCCCGGACTTGGTCCCGGAATTCAAAACGTTGCGGGCCGGACCGTGTCAAAATTGGGCATCCTGTTGATGCGAATGCCAAGAATCGGACGAATGCCCCTTGCGTGGATGCAGCATTTCGGTCAAGAATATGCCATTGGTATAGCCCTGCCGAGGCGGCAGGCCGATGATCGCATTCATTGACGACGAGCGATTTCGTGAAGCTGTTTGATCGAGTTCTCAATCCGCGCGAGATCCGGCGGCGCCTGGGGCTGAACCAGGAGCAGTTCTGGACGCAGATCGGCGTCACGCAGAGCGGCGGCTCCCGCTACGAGAGCGGACGCGAGATGCCGAAGCCCGTGCGCGAACTGCTGCGCCTCGTGCACGTCGAGCAGATCGACCTGTCGCAGGTTCGGCGCGTCGACTTCGAGATCATCAGCTATCTCAAGGAGTCGCACTCCGACCTGTACCGGACGCTGCGCCGTGCCGTGAAGGGCCGCAACAAGGCCGGCGGGGCGCCGCTCTCCCTCGACGAGGTCGAGGTGGGTGAGGCCGAGGCCGCCGTCGCCGAGACTCCCGGGCAAACGGATCCGTCGCATTCCACCTGACCGGACTCGCTTCCGCACGCAAGGCTGACACTGGAACCCGCTTCGGCGGGTTCTTCGTTTAATGCAGCGCAACATGCCGTCTGACGAGCGTCGCCGGAAGCGTAGAATGTGACTTTTCCGCCCCGATTTTGCGCGACGCACCACGTGCAGACGGCGGCACGAGGGGAGCGCACATGGGCGACAAGGCACGGGTCATTGCGTTCGATCGTCTCCGCATGGGGGACGTCGGCGAAGTCGGCGGCAAGAACGCCTCGCTGGGCGAGATGATCGGGGAACTGGGCGCCACCGGCGTCCGCGTTCCGTCGGGATTTGCCACCACCGCGACCGCGTTCCGCGAATTTCTCTCCCAGAGCAAGCTCGACGCGCGAATTGCAACACGGCTGTCCGGGCTCGACGTCGATGACGTGAAGAAGCTCGCCGAAGCCGGCGCCGAGATCCGCCGATGGATCTCGGATGCGCCGCTGCCGCCGGCGCTGATCGACGCGATCAAGGAATCGTACTCGGCGCTCGCCGCCGGCGATCCCGACGCAACCTGGGCGGTCCGATCGTCCGCCACCGCCGAGGATCTTCCCGACGCCTCGTTTGCCGGTCAGCAGGAAACATACCTTAATATCAAAGGCATGGAGAATATTCTTCATGCGATAAAGGAAGTATTTTCAAGCCTCTATAACGATCGCGCCATCGCCTATCGCGTGCATCAGGGGTTCGTCCACGCCGACGTCGCGCTGTCAGCCGGCGTGCAGCGGATGGTGCGAAGCGACATCGGCGCGTCCGGCGTGATGTTCACGCTCGACACCGAATCCGGTTTCGACCAAGTCGTGTTCATCACGGCGTCCTACGGTCTCGGCGAAACCGTCGTCCAGGGAAGCGTGAATCCGGACGAGTTCTATCTCTACAAGCCCAACCTCGCTGCCGGGCGACCCGCGCTCCTGCGCAAGAGCGTAGGCACCAAGGCCATCAAGATGGTGTTCGGCGACGGCCAGGCGGCCACGACGTCCACCGTCACCGTCGAAGTCCCGGCGGCGGAGCGGCATCGCTTCGCCATCACCGACGCCGAGGCGCACGAGCTCGCGCGCTACGCGACGCTGATCGAGGCCCACTACGAGCGTCCGATGGACATCGAGTGGGGCCGCGACGGCATCGACGGTCGCCTCTACATCCTGCAGGCGCGGCCGGAAACGGTGAAGTCGCGCGAAGGCGCCGAGCTGCTTCGCCGCTATCGGATCAAGCAGAAATCGAAGGTGCTCGCGAGCGGGCGCGCCATCGGGCAGAAAGTCGGGCAGGGCACGGTTCGCCTCGTGAAATCGATCGCCGAGATGGAGCGTGTCAAGGCAGGCGACGTGCTCGTCGCCGAAATGACCGATCCGGACTGGGAGCCGGTGATGAAGCGCGCCGCGGCGATCGTCACCAATCGCGGCGGGCGCACGTGTCACGCGGCGATCGTCGCGCGCGAGCTCGGCATCCCGGCGGTCGTCGGCTGCGGCGACGCGACCCGCGTGCTGGCCGAGGGGGCCAGCGTCACGGTGTCGTGCGCCGAGGGCGACACCGGCAACGTCTACGAGGGACTGCTCGACGTCGAGATCGTCGACACGGCGCTCGACAAAATGCCGCCGTCGCCGACGAAGATCATGATGAACGTCGGCAATCCCGAGCTCGCCTTCGAATTCCGCCGGCTGCCCAACGAAGGCGTGGGCCTCGCCCGGCTCGAGTTCATCATCGCGCGCAACGTCGGCATTCACCCGAAGGCGCTGATCGAGCTCGAGCAGCAGACGCCGGAGCTCAAGCGCGAGATCGGCGAGCGCATCGCGGGCTACGCGAGCCCGACCGCGTTCTACGTGAGCAAGATCGTCGAAGGCGTGGCGACCATCGCCGCGGCGTTCTGGCCGAAGAAGGTGATCGTGCGGCTGTCCGACTTCAAGTCGAACGAGTATTCCAACCTGCTCGGCGGCGGCCGCTACGAGCCGCACGAGGAAAACCCGATGCTGGGCTTTCGCGGCGCGTCGCGCTACATCGCGGACGAGTTCCACGACTGCTTCGCGCTCGAATGCGAGGCGATGAAGTTCGTCCGCGACGAGATGGGGCTCACCAACGTCGAGGTGATGATTCCGTTCGTGCGCACCGTCGCCGAGGCGAAAGGGGTCATCGAGAAGATGGAGGAGGAGGGGCTCGAGCGCGGACGCAACGGGTTGCGCGTGATCATGATGTGCGAGATCCCGTCCAACGCCGTGCTCGCCGATCGCTTCCTCGAGCACTTCGACGGCTTCTCCATCGGCAGCAACGACATGACCCAGCTGACGCTCGGCGTCGATCGCGACAGCGGCGGTCCGATCGCCGCGACCTTCGACGAGCGCGACGACGCGGTGAAGACGATGCTGTCGCTCGCGATCTCGGCTTGCCGCAAGGCGGGCAAGTACGCGGGCATCTGCGGGCAGGGGCCGTCCGACCATCCGGACCTCGCGCAATGGCTGGTCGCGCAGGGGATCGAGAGCATCTCGCTCAACCCGGATTCGGTGGTCGAGACCTGGCTGCTCCTGGCGGGGAAGAAGGCCGCCTGACGCTTCCGCGCGGTCATCCGATCGCTCCGTCGATTTCGCCGCGCGCAGGGCCTTCGACCCTTCGGACGATTGACCCGAGCGGCCGCGATCGCGCGCAATGGCGGCCCGTGCATTCGCTGCCCCGCCTGCGCCTCGAGCCGCGGCCTTCGATGGCCGGGCTCGCATTGACAACGATCGGCTGCCTCGCCGCCGCCATGCTCGTGGCGACCCTTCCGCTGCCGTCGTGGGCGATGCTCGCCTGCCTCGTTGCGATCGGCCTCGCGCTGTACCGCGCCCATCGTCAATTGATCGGCCGCGGCGTCCCGGCAATCGTTCACGTCGGCATCGACCGGACCATCACGGTCACCGATCGGCAGGGCCGGTCTCGCGACGGCTTCGTCCTCGCGGACTCCTATGTCGGTTCGCTGCTCTCGACCATCGTCTGGCGTGCGCGCGGCGCGCCGTGGTGGCGGCCGGCCGACGTCATTCTGGTGCTGCCCGACACGCTTCCTCCCGACGACTTCCGCCGGCTCAGGATTTATCTGCGTTACGGCCGGGTTCCGGTGGTAGCCGCGACCAACGGCGTCGATGCCGGCTGACCGGCGAGCCACGCCTGCGCGTCGATCCGCGCGCCGCTCTCCGACTTCGGCTGTCCGGCGACGAGGTACAGGTAGAGCGGCACGAGCGCCTCCGGCGGCGCCAGCGCGGATTTCTCCTCGCCGGGATGCGTGCGATTGCGCAGCGGGGAACGCATCGGGCCGGGGATTACGGCGTTGACGCGCAGCGCCGGGCGATTTTCGCATTCATCGGCGAGCACCGTCGCGAGGGCGCCGAGGGCCGCCTTCGCCGCCGCGTAACCGCCCCAGTAGGCGCGCGGATCGGCGCCGCGCGAATCGAGGGTGAACACGATCGAGGCGTCGGCCGCCTGCGCGAGCAGCGGCATCATCGAGCGAGTGAGCGCCATCGCGGCGCTGACGTTGACGCGAAACGCTGTCTGCCACGCGTCGAAGGTCTGGTGCTCGACCGGTCCCAGCGATCCCAGGAAGGCGGCCGTGTGCACCAATGCGTCGAGGCGTCCGAGCTGCGCGCGCAGCGCGCCGGCGGCGTTGCCGAAATCATCGGCGGCCGCGGTCGCGAGATCGAGCGGAAGAATCGTCGGCTGCGGGTGTCCCGCCGCAATGATCGCGTCGTAGATCGCTTCCAGCTTGTGCACCGTGCGTCCGTGCAGGACGACCGTCGCGCCGCGCGCCGCGCATGCCATCGCGAGCGGCTTGCCGAGCCCGCCCGACGCGCCGGTGACGACGATCACGCGTCCGGAGAGATCGGCAGCCGAAGTCGTGGCGGGCGAGGGAAGCGGCATCCTGGGACTTCGGGCGGTCGCGCGCGGTCCAGATGGACGTTTTTCGCCGGGAATGGATCGGGCGGTTGCGCAGCGGCGAGACGTGGCCGGCGATGATACCGCATCCTCTGCGCGCCGACGCCTTGGCGCGCCGCGTGGTTTGCCAACGATCCGAGCGCAACGTATAATTTCAGATTCGCTGTGGGGGTATAGCTCAGCTGGGAGAGCGCTTGCATGGCATGCAAGAGGTCAGCGGTTCGATCCCGCTTACCTCCACCACCGTCCAACAACCGCAGCAGGCGGCCGCAGTATCGGGTCCCCATCGTCTAGAGGCCTAGGACATCACCCTTTCACGGTGAGTACGGGGGTTCGAATCCCCCTGGGGACGCCACCTTATTCCCACTGCGAAGTGGGATGCGGTAGCACAGCCGCAATGACGCCTCGTCAGGGTCCAGTTCGACCCGGTCGAGGATCGTCGTCAGGAAGTCCTTCAGGTCGCCGGGTCGATAGAGCCGCATTTCGTCGGCCAGATGGCTGAGCATGGTGCGGACCTGCGCTTCGGTGATGTTCGCCAGCGCCTGCGCGGCTTCGTCCTCCTTCTCCCACTCGACGATCCGCCGCATCACCGCGGCGCGTTCCCGCTCGACCTCATCGATCTTGCGGTACACGGGGGAGGGGTTTTCCAGTTCGGCCGCCATCTCCAGGAACTTGCTCGCCCGGCCTTCCAGGGCAGCGATCTCGCCTTTCGCCTGCTGGATCTCGGCCGAGTGCGTGGCGATGAGCCGTTCGCGCGTCGACTTCAGTGCCGCCCGCACGAACGCCGGCGAAAGGAGATCACGGGAGACGGTCTCGACCACCGCCGTCTCGATTCGCTTCGCAGGCATGTTCCGCGTGCGGCCGGTGACGGCGACCCGATAGAACTCCGACTTCGCCGTCCGGTTCGCCCGCCACGGCATGCCATCCGGCGTCTTGAGCAGTCCGCTCAACAGGTGCGACGACGCGCGTTGCCGCGGCGCATTGCGGTTCGCGCTCCCAAGCTGGGCGAGCAGGGCCTCGGCGACGTTGTCGCTGATCAGCGCCTTGTGGGTGTCGCGTTGAATCACCCACTCGGACCGCTCCCTGCGCTTGGTGCCGCCTTTGTAGCCATCCGTCCCGACTTCATTGTGGACGTTCCAGACCGTGTGGCCGGCATAGGTCAGGGCGTTCCACTCCATGCCGTTGAGTGTCGTTTCCGGCCACGGCAATTCGAGCCGCCGAACTAGCGTGCCGCGGCCCAGTACCTTCTGCACGCAGGCGGAGATACTCGGAGACCTTTGGCGCGTCGTCATCCGGTTCGAGCTTGGTCTTCGTGACCGGCACCCTCGCGCACGGCGCCGGTGTCGATTGACGACGAGCTTGTATCCTCTCGGGCGCGCGACCGCCGGCCCGGAATCCCTGCCGTACGTTCTCCGCCATCCCGGCAAGGCCCTTCTGCTTGCTGATGAGCGAGTGGTACAGGTCGAATCCCCGCATGACGGCCTTCAGCACCACGCTCATGATCGGATCTTCATCCGGAATCGACTTGTAGATGACCTGCACCCCGTGCCGACTGGCGTCACGTTCGAAGAAGGCTGCGATCCACGGGTCGCGCGCGAGGCGACTGGTGTCGAGCATCATGACCGCGGTCCAGGCGCGCGCGCGTGAGCACATCGCCGCGTGAAGGCGGCGGAATCCAGGTCGATTCTCATCCCTGCCTGATTCGACGGCATCCGCGAACTCGTCGACGACGACGAGTCCGCGCTGCTTCGCAAGTGCCGTCAGTTCACGGCGTTGCGCGTCGATTGATACGTCCGACCGGTCCTTGCTCGACCGCAGATAGAGGGCGATCTGATTCACGTTTTCGGATTTCATGGGCCTCACGCCAACGGAGAAAGAGGGGAAGGAAACACGTCACGGCGGTGTCGATATGTCGGAGCGCCAAGGGACGGGAGGATCGTCACCGACTTCGGATCGCGGTCGCGGGTCATCGCTGTTCTTCCTAATTGCGAACAGCGGTGCGCTCACCGACGCACCGTTCTTCCGACGACCAAGCTTCATATCTGGCTCCGCGAAAGCAGTTGCGTATGCGTGCGAACGATCAACGCAAACGAGCCCTGCTTCACTGAAGATAAAAACGAGCATTGGCCGCCAGTCGAGTTAGAGATTGCGTGCGAATGCAACTCACACGGTCCACTAAACTCGGGCAGCCACGAATGGGCCCGTTTGCAGTCTGCTGATTTGCATCAGCAGTGCTTCGCCGGTTTTCGACGTGGCTTCAGCCTACCATTTCCTTGGCATGATGCTGCGGATCACGCAATGCTCGGTTAGTGGTCCTTGGCATGAGCGCGCCTAATTATCAAAAACGTCGGTCGATGACCTATTCCTTTCCCTTGGATTTCCGTACCGGCCTGGTGACGACGCTTGAAATTCGATGTGCCGCGGCCGGAGGAAGCGACTCTCGAGCTCTGAAGGGTATCGCGGTCGCAGTGCCGGTGATGCGGCCACGCGGATGGCTGTCGTCGTTGCCGGCCCGCGATAGCGGATTCCATTGCCGCGAAGCGGCTTCCGTTGGCGCGAAGCGCCTTCCCCGGCGCGAAGCGCCTTCCGTGGTCGCCCAACGGGCGACTTCCCGCGAGTCCCCAGGGGACGAGCTGTTTCCGCCGTTGCTTGCATCCGTGGCAAGACACACTTTCCTTTCGCCGACCATCAACAACGTCCAGATTGCCGACCTGATGGCCGGATTCCTCGCACGAAAGGCGCTGGACTAGAACTCGGATACTGAACTGTTCGCCGTGCTCACGAACGAGGCAGGAGCAAGGCTAAGAATCTTCGCGCGCCAGCCACGGAGCGCGAGCGCACGGCGACCGATTGCGATGGCCGCTCGGGTCGGCTCCCAATCGTCACCATCGTTTCCGGCAATGGCAAGAATGTCCGCGGGCACATAAGATTGGACAAGCCCTTGAGCACTCTTCTTGGCTCTCAAGCGCTCCATGCGAACGGCCGATCCCTTCTTTTCGGAATCATTAGGCGCCGCAGGCATTTCCTTGACGTATGCGGTTACCCGCTTGAGGTGATGTTCTTCCGCGAGGTGCTTGTCGTCGAGCGCGTTCGTCAGAGGCGACGCTAAGGCCCTTCTTGTTCGCGTCGGGAAGTTCGACCTCGGTGTTCCTTGGTGCTGTTCTGTCTGTTTGCAAAGTCGGCCTCATGTCGATCAAGTTCGCGAACCTCTCATTCGCGATGACAGGAGAGCGACCGGGACCGTGCCTCCCGGCGCCCCGACCTGCGCCTTGTTGCAGGCGCTTCCTGCCATTTATGCCAACGCGAGGAGCAAGTGCCCGAGTCGTTGGCGACAGCCAGGCGCTCGAAAGCGCGGCCGATCGACTTTGCACGATTACCGTATCACGAGTGATCTACCCGTTACGACATTCCCAGTACCCGTTTTGCAGGCGCGTCGCCAAGCGTTGCTTTGTTGCGACGTAGGGCAGGACGTGGAGGTGAACCTGCCGGCCTGTCGTTCGTGGACTTGTGACGGGAAACGGAGCCGCCGCCACCGCATCGATGGCGCTCCGTCAACGGCTTGGCGGAGGTTTCGGAGACCGTCGACATTAAGAGGCAAACAACGTCACCGTGACGCAACGTCCTGACGGGTTGTCGTCTTGCGAGCTCAAACAGCCTTTCCGAAGCCGTCACAGTGACGTCACCGTGACGATTGGCGCCGTGAATTAGGCGGTGTTGTCCTGGCGCCACGCGCAAGGCATTTCCGTCAGCATCCAGCGGATTTCGTCGATCTTCAACGGACGGCGGCGTGAACCGGCCCTAGAATCGGGTCATGCCGACTCCATCGCCCCGGTCGCGAGCGGCCCGAGAGCGGGCGGCCAAGCGCTGGTATGTGTACCTGATTCTGTGCCGCAGCGGCACGATCTACACCGGGATCGCGCTTGACGTGGCGGCGCGGTACGCGCAGCACCTGGCCGGCACTGGGGCGCGCTACACGCGCGCGAATCCCCCGCGTCGGCTGCTCACCAAGTTCGCCTGCCCGAACCAGTCCGTGGCAGGCAGGCTGGAGGCTGCGATCAAGAAGCTCGCAGCCATCGACAAGAAGAAATTGGTCGGCAAGACCAGCGCTGAGGTGCGGAAAGCGCTGCTCGATTGACCGACCGCGACTAGCGCACGCGAAGCGGGGCATCTGAACGTCTGCAGTCAGGCAATTGGAACCGGTAGGCCGACAGGCAACTCGCGGCCATGTCCGGCCGGTCAGCGCCGGTGTCAAAACGTCCCCAACCCCGACATTCGCAAGCACGATGTTGATCGGCTCCGGTTAACGAAAACCCGGCGCGAGGCCGGGTCTGATCAATAGAACCATCGCGAGAGGCGATCTAGCGTTTGGCGCTCGGCTTCCTTTTCACTGGTTGTTTCGTGGCGCGTCGCAGTGCCTCGGCCGATTCCTGCTGGGCCCTCGTACTCGGCCAGGCTTGTGGCCCACCGCGGTAATGGGGGCGGGGTGGCCCCTACGTCGCTGCGCGTTTTTGGTTAAGAGGTCAAGCTGACCGATGCGATTTGTGCCGACGATTGCGGGGTCCGCCGAATATCGCCATACTTCATAAAACTTGCTTCCAATGCGATGGATTCGCAATTTAGTGAGGGCGTGGGTGCCGTGTTGCTTTCAATGACTCGCTGGCACATTTCCTCACTTGAAAACAGCGCCATGGCGGAGCCGATCTCGAAAAATCATAACCCTGTATGGAATTCTTGCGCGGGACCTCGCGTAGCTTCATTGCGCGCGTGCGTAACGGCTTTTGCCCTCGGGGCCTTTGACGTCGTCGTTCGCGCTTGGCGCCGAGGCTGCAGGTCCCCAAGCGCGTGCTTATCATTCACTCCTTAAGCCGCGACTTCGCGCCGTACGACGCAATCGCGTCCACCTTTCGCACCTATCTCGCGCGGCGCTCCACCGAGCCGCTCACGTTTGTTGAAATCCAACCTCGACTTCAGGCGCGTAGCCAATGAGAAGGAAGAGCGCGCTTACGTCGAATTCCTAAACGCTCGGTCCGACGACGGCCCACCGGATGTCGTGGTAACGCTTGGCCCCCCCGCTGCTCGGTCTCTACATATGGCACCGGGCGGAACTATTCGCCAATGCGCCGCTCGTCATGGGTGCCCTGGACGCACGATTCTCGCAGCAGCTTCCCCTGCTGCCGGGCGATGCCGTGGTGGCCGGAGCTCGACCTTCCTGCGTTGGTCGGCAACATACTGCAGGTGCTGCCGAAACCCAGACCATTGCTGTCGTGGTCGGCGCATCCGAACTCGAACGCTTCTGGCTCGGGGAACTCAAACGCGGAGTTCGCATCGTTCACGAGCCGGGTCAAGTTCGAGTGGCTCAACGACCTCTCGCTTGCACAGATGCAGGAGCGAATTGCGAAGCTGCTCATCGCATTCGGCGGTCTTGTCGCTCCGCTCCATTGTCGATGCCGCGGGCGTTCCTCACGAGAGGCAGGACGCGCTGGCGCAGCTTCATTCCGCGGCGATCGCTCCGAACTTCGGCTTATACGAAAGCGAACTTGGCAAGGGCATCGTCGGCGGTCCGTATTCCTCGCAACGTATCCGGGGCGAGCATATCGCCACGGCGACCCTTCGCGCGCTGCACATCCCAATCGATTTTCAGCCGCAGGTCGACATCATCGGTTCCGAGGCTCCGGTGTACGACTGGTGCGATGAAGCCGGTGGAACATCGACAGCGGGAGGCTTCCGCCCGGCAGTGATGTCCGGTACAAACCTCCGTCGATCTGGGAGGAGCACCAAGTCGCCGTCATCGCGACGACGACCGCGTTGCTCTTGCAGGCGTCGCTGATCACCGCGCTCCTCATCCAGCGGAGCCGACGCCGGCGGGCCGAACAAGATGCTCAGCGCCTCGGAGGGCGCATCCTGACGGCACAGGAGGATGAACGACGCAGGCTTGCGCGAGAGATGCATGACGACGTGACGCAGCGCTTGGCTGCCCTCGCCATCGATGCCGCCAAGATGCAGCACGATGCGGCAAACTCTGCGAGCAGCGAAGCGTTGGATACCATTCGCGAGCGCTTGGTGGAATTGAGCCAGGACGTACACGCGTTGTCGTATCGCCTGCACCCCGCGGTGATCGAGGACCTGGGACTGGTCGCGGCGTTGAGAGTGGAATGCAACAGAATTGCGCGCCAGGAGCCCATCAGCGTGGATTTTGCTTCTGAGGACATCCCGAAAAAGGTCGATGCGAACACGGCCATCTGTCTGTTCCGAGTCGCGCAGGAGGCGCTGCGCAACGTCGTGCGTCATGCAAACGCAAGTAGCGTCGAGGTCTCGTTGCCGGCGCACTGAAGGCGGAATCACGCTTGCCGTGCACGACAACGGCAGGGGTTTGAGTGATTCAGGCGCCGATGGCCGCGCGAGCCTCGGCCTCGTGAGCATGCGTGAAAGGGTTCGCCTTGTTGGCGGTAAGCTCGACATCATCGGTCGACCCGAACACGGCACCTCGGTGGTTGCCTGGGTGCCCATGCAGGAGGCCGCATGACACGTCCCCGAATCGTGCTCGCCGACGATCACCGGATCGTGGTGGAAGGACTCAGAGTTCCTCGCTCCCGACTTCGAATTGATTGGCGTCGTCGAAGACGGACAAAGGATGATCGATGCGGCACGTACGCTGCGTCCCGATGCCATCGTCGCCGACATTAGCATGCCCTTGCTCAACGGCATCGAGGCGCTTGAACAGCTCAGGAAGGATGGTCTCGAAGT
>CAVUIG010000016.1:0-96564 GCA_963741355.1 uncultured beta proteobacterium | reverse complement strand
CCAGTGAGGGAATCGTCTGCACGACACCGGTCGCGCCGATGATCAAGCCTTCGGTTGCCGGACGCTTGGCGGCGAGGATGCCGAGCGGGATGCCGACGACGATGCTGGCGGCGAGCGAAAGGAAGACGAGCGCCAACTGTTCGAGGGTCAGGCGAGCGAAGTCCGGACCGAAGAGCTTTCGCCAGAAGCCGTCGAACGCCGCCCGCCTTCGCGCCGGCGCTCCGCGCGCGACGGACGCCGACGCGTTGCCGCGCCAGAAAGTTCGCGGCGACGGCGGCGAAGTCCTTGTCTTCGAGCTCGGCGGCGGCGTTCATCCGCCGCATCGAGGCATCGTCGATGGTGCCTTCGAGGCGGGCGAGCGCGGCCCAGGTCTTCGGCAGGCGCTGCGGCAGATCTGCGCGATAGAGCAGCACGGCGTCGTAGCGCGGAAAATACTTGCGATCGTCCTTGAGCACCGTCAAGCCGTACTTGTCGATCTTGGCATCGGTCGAGTAGATGTCGATCGCATCGACCTGGCGCTGCGCAATGGCTTCATAGGCGAGCCCGTGATCGAGCCCGCGCGGCGTGTCGAAGGGCAGCTCGTAGGTGCGCTTCAATCCGGGCCAGCCGTCGGCGCGCCCGATGAATTCCTGCGACAGTCCGAGCCGCAGCTCCGGATGCGCCTTGAGATCGGACAGCCGCACGATATTCCTTGGCGCGCGCATCGTCGGCGCGCATCGCCAGCGCGTAGGTATTGTTGAACCCCAGGGGAACCGCGACCGCCAGCCCCATGGCCGCCAGCTTGGCGTTGAGGTCGGCGAGCGATGGAACGAGTCGAGTTTCAGGATTTCCTTGGCTATCGTGCCCGTGTATTCAGGGTAGACGTCGATGCTGCCGGTCGTGAGCGCGTTCAGCACGATGGCCGTGTTGCCCAAGCCCTTGGCTGTGCGCGCGTCGCTCTCGCCAGCGGATTGCGCGGTCTGCGCCAGGATCTCGCCCAGGATGTACGACTCGGTGAACCGCTTGGAGCCGACATTCAGCGTCGGCGCCGCAAGCGCGACCGTGGCGCTGGCGAACGCGACGAGGCCCGCAACCGCGCGCATTCGAGGGATCATCGGCGTAAGTGTGCCTAGCCCGGGACACTTTGTGCCATCGACACGGTGATCGAGGCGAGCCTGATGACCGCCTACGAAGCTGCATCGCGAGTTCATCTGGACCTTCGCCGTCCTCGACACGGCATTCGCGGCGAACAGGTGAGATCGGATTCCGGCATTGGCCGGGACCCCGCCTTAGCCATCAGGATGCGCATCTGAGGGGAAGAATTGCTGCCACAACGTCAGCGCCCACGGCACGGGCGGCGCCCGTCGCGCTGCTCGCCCGCGGGACGATCAGGACTGCCGGAATCCGCGCCGCTGGACGCCGACGGTCCCATCAAATTCACGGGCGCGCTCGCCCGCTCGACCAAGTCGCGACAAGTGCCGTCGGCCGATTTGGCGCTTGCATTCGCCGGGGATGGCGTCAATCTTTTCGCAATCATCGCCGCACCACACCGCGCATTCGTCTGGACCCTCGCCGTCCTCGACACGGCATTCGCGGCGAACAGGCGAGATCGGATTCGGGCAACGGCCGAGACCCCGCCTTAGCCATCAGGATGAGCAACTGAGGGGAAGAATTGCTGCCACAGCGTCAGCGCCCACGGCATGGGCGGCGCCCGCCGCGCTGCTCGCCCGCGGTACGATCAGCGACTGCCGGAATCCGCGCCGCTGGACGCCGACGGTCCCATCAAATTCACGGGCGCGCTCGCCCGCTCGACCAAGTCGCGACAAGTGCCGTCGGCCGATTTGGCGCTTGCATTCGCCTGGGATGGCGTCAATCGTTGCGCAATCATCGCTGCACCACACCGCGCATTCGTGTCGTTCGGATTCAGCGCCAATGCTTTCGTGAACGCGACCTTCGCTTCCGGCAGGCGATCCAGTCGCGTATTCAGGATTCCGGTCTGCACGAAGCTGTAGCCGTCCTGGGTGTTCCAGGAAGTCGCCTCCTCGAAGGCGAGGAGCGCCTCGACGGGAGCGTCCCGATCCAGGTTGAGATCCCCGAGGTTTCGCCAGTAAAGCGCGTTTTTCGGCGCAAGGTCCACCGCCCGTCTTGCCGCTGCGTGCGCGTCGTCGCGTTGCCGCGTGTTCGTGTAGCCGATGCTGAGCTCATTCCATGCCGCCGCGTTTCCGGGCTCCTTTTGCGTCCAGGCCAATGCCTGGACCACGACTTCATTCCAGTTTCTTGTTCCCTTCAGGTTCTGGATCGTGCCCATGAAACCCTGTCCTTGTTCCTGGCGGGCTGACGCATTGCTCGCCGGCACCGACGCGGACCGGGCGCCGCCGGGCGCCACACCAGCTACGGTTGCCTCCATTTCCGAATTGCGCGGCCATAACGCGTAAGACAGAGTGGCGACAACGACCAGCAATGTGAGCACCGCCAGAATTCCGGCGGGGGATCGGAGCCACGCTGTCGCATCGCTGCTCTCGCCCCGATCGGCCTTGCCGACTCGGCCGCGGGACGGGACGCCGGACCGGCGGGCCGGGCTGTCGCATCGCCGCTGTCGCCTCGATCGGCCTTGCCCGCGGCCGCTGGGGGACGCGACGCAGCACCGGCGGGCAAATCGCGGACGCGGACGGCATCCATGCCTGCGGGGCGGCACTCCCGGAGCCGGATCGCGGTTTTGAGCTTGGAGTGCCGTGGCACGCGCCCGCAGATAGGCGGCTTTCGCCTGCGCCTTGTCGCCTTTGGCGCCGACGACCGACCGGGTCCAAAGGGGTCCGTCGATGCGGCCTTGGTCGAACTCGCTTGGTCGCCTCGGCCAGGGAGTTATCCGTGCCCGCCGCGAGGGTCGCGCCAGCGGGCTTTTCACCCGCCTTGGGTGTGTTGTTCACCCCGCCCGCGACATCATCAGCCGGCAGGCTCGCCGACGAGTTCGAGGGTCATCGGACCGGCGTATGCAGATTTGGGTGACATACGCCGTCGAAAGCAAACTTGATACCAATTTGTTGACGATTGCCCTGTGGGACACAGGTGTCAGGCGATTGGCCTTGTCAGGAGATGCAAGTCCCCGGTCGAGCGCCGCCAACGTTTGTTTTGAGTCGACTGCGGTAATCACGTCCAGCGTCAGAGGTTGAACGTCGTTGCGCTATACATGCACCAGCCCGAACTCCTTGGGCTGTCTACGGTAACCCGAAAAGAAGAAAGAAGGTTAGTCATGTCGCCTAACCCTTTAACGCGCGGAGCTTAACGGCGAAGACGGTCCTGCTAATAATCACACATTGTCTGTGTTCTACAAATAAGTTCACTTATAAGTCCGCCGGTGACGCCAAGTCGGACTTGGTGTCCCTACCGCGGAGACCACTAGTGAATCGATTGCTCCAGGAAGCGCTCGGAGTTCGCCCGATTTTGGTTTAGGACGTTGCCGCTGGTTTGCCGGCCGTTGAGCTTCGAATTGACGCGTTGTCCTACGGACGGAACATTTGGACGCTGACAGCGGAGCTGCGGAGCGGGCACTTATGCTCGCTGAGTGCCCAAAAACGGGCCAACCGATTTCATCAGAGGAGGTCCCAATGAACAGATCCATTCTCGCCATTGGTGCGCTTAGCATCCTCGTGGCCGGCTGTGACAAGCCGGCGCCCGTCGTCGTGCAACAACCGGCGCCACCTCCACAAGTCGTCGTCGCGCCGAATCCTTCCGCGACCGATGACGCCAAGGCCGCGGCCAATCAGGCATCGGCCGCTGCGAATGATTCTGCAAAGGCGGCTGCCAGCAGCAAGGACTCTGCGGCCAGCAGCAAGGACGCGCCCGCGGCTGACGCCAAGGACGCCGCCGCACGCAACAAATAATATCGCCGCGTGCCGTGGTCGAACGCGATTACGGTTCGTAGCGCGGCAGCTCGAGCGGGGTGACACTCGCGTAGAGCAGGAACTTCTCGGGCGAGACGTGGATGACCGTGCCCGTCGGACAGGCGCACACACACGCTGGGCGCCTGACTGTCCGTTGCACATGTCGCAATTGACCGACGAACTTGTTCATCACGCCCGGCGATGAGTTCGACGCCATCGACCGCCTCGCCAGGACACCTGGCCGCGTTCCACGCTACTCATGTTCGTCAGGGCGTTCGCGGGATACGACGCCATCCGCGCCGCCTAGACGCATGACGCGCCCGGCAGGGTTTGAACCCATTACGCTCTGGTTCGTAGCCAGGCACCCTAACGAGGGCCGTATTGGTATCGAGCCGGTCGGGCCCGGGTCGGGACACTGCATGGTCGTTCGGGTTGTCGGTCTTTTTTACAAGTGCTGCCGTCACGCGATCTCGCACTAACGCCGACGCAGCCTGCTTTTAGCCTTCCTATCAAGCAGTTACCTTGTGATCGACAAGTTGTGGCATGGCCGTTGCATATCTAACGTCGGCAGTTCTAATAACGCCTCCGGGAGGTCAAATGCTCTTCAACTCGTTGGTCCGGACCGTGGCTAAGGTCCGCCGCAATTGCAATCGGAACGCTCGGGCTGTTTGCCACGGAGCGCTTTCGCCGATTCGATCTCCCCGACCACCTTCAGCGCCGATCTCGGTCTTGGGGATACGGTCCACGTGACGAAGACGGTCACGGTCTCCGCGGGCGGTCCCACCTCTGCGCCGGTCGACATCGTGTTCGTGTTCGACACCACCGGAAGCATGGGCGGCGCGATCGCCGGTGCGAAGTCGACGGCGACTGATCGGTGCTGAATACGCTGAATGCGACGTATGGTGGCGGGCTGTTCAGCGGCGTGGGCCATTACAACGACCCGGGTTGCTGCCTTGGATTCGGACCTTAACGCCAACCCTGCAGTTACCAGGGCGCAGATCAACCCGTATGGCGCCGGCGGCGGCGGCGACTATCCGGAACTGGGCTATGACGGCATCGGCGACGCGGCCTCGACCGCTTCCTGGCGTCCGGGTTCGAGCCGTTTCATCGTCGCGCTCGGCGACGCAGGGTTCAAGGACGGCGCCTCAACCAGGCGTCCACCATCGCCGCTTTGACTGCGGTCGGCGCGCACCTGATCGGGATAGACTTCTGCGCTTCGTCGAGCACATGCGGGTCGGCGCCCACTTTCACCAGCTCGATCACCGGCCTCGGCGGCACGGACGTCCCGTCAAGCACGGACCCGGCGGCCATCTCCGCTGCAATCATTGCCGCCGTCGGGTCGGCCTTCGTGAACTACGCTGATGTGACCGTGGGCGACCTGGTGCCGGCTGCCGAGATCGGCATGACAGTGACGTGCCTGACGGCTGACATCGGCGCCTGCGTCGGCCCTGATGCAATTGGCGTGTATGACCGTTCGATCGACCGCACGTTTACCTTCGACGTGGCGTTCACTCGCCTGGCGCCGGGTGACAAGACGTTCGACACGAACGCGCTGGTCGACGGCGGTATCGTCGCGTCCGGAGCATGACACCTTCGCTGCTGCTCCGGAGCCGGGAACGCTGGTTCTGCTGGCGATCGGCCTGCTGGGCTTGGGCTTCGGCCGTGGACGTCGCAATCGCGGAGCCTGATCCGGAATACTAGCTCTCGCTGATAAAAGAGCGGCCTGCGGGCCGCTCTTTTTGTTCGCGGCGTGCTTGCGAATGCTCGTGGCGCCCGTTTCGCGGCGGCCTATTTCGCAGCGAGTTGCTGCAGGCGCTTGGTAGCGTCGGCCGCGTAGCGGAAGTTCTTGTCGAGTGTCGAGCGCCTTCTGCAGCTCTGAGGCCGCTTCCTTGTTCCGGCCCTGATCGGCGTAGACAACGCCCAGGTGGTAGTGAAAGCTGGGGTGCTTCGGATTGGCCGCCACCGCCCGCTCTATCGCCTTCGCCGCCGGATCGAGCTCGCCGCGGGCTCTGTGCACCCATCCCAGCGTGTCGTAAAGCGTCGTCTCCGCCGGCGCGATCTCGATGGCTTTCTTGGCCCAGATCAGGCCGTTGTCCAGGTTCGCGTTGCGCGTCGCGGCCATGAAGGCCAAGTTGTTGTACGCGCCGTACATCTGCGGATCGCTCTTGACCGCATCGAGATAAGCCTGCTCGGCTTCGGACCATTGCGCCTTCGCCTCGAGCACCTTGCCGAGCCTGAACGACGCCATCGCCGGTTCGCGGGCGGCCTTTGCCCCGGCGCGATACGCGGCCTCTGCCCGATCGACGTCCCCCTTTCCCAAGTACAGATCGCCCTCATCGAGGTAGGCCGGCAGATACCCGGGGTCGATTGCGATCGTTCTAGCGAGTGCGGCCAGAGCCAGGTCGAACTTGAGCCGGGAGGCTTCGAACCTCGCCAGCAAATGCGTGGGCCTCGGGTCGGTCGGCGCAACCTTGGCGGCCTGCTCGAAGGCGGCCACCGCGGCGGCGTCCTTGCCCTGCGCCGCCAGGCTCTTCGCGACGCCCAGTAGCGCCCGAACGTCTGTTTCATCCAGCTTCGTAGCCGCTCGGAAACTCTGTTCCGCCGCCTTCGGGTTTTTCAGCCCGTGCAGTTCGTTGTCGGCGAGGTCGAGACGCGCGTCGACCGACTTCGCGTCGATCGAAACCGCCTTCTTCAGTGCCGTATCGGCTTCGGTGAAGCGGCCGAGGCGGACAAGATACCGACCCCAGGTCCGCAGGGCCTCCACATCATTGGGATTGGCGGCGAGCGCCTTCTGCAGCCAACTCTCGACCTGCGCCGCGTTGCCTTTCCGTCCTGCCACTTCGGCCAAGCCAATGTAGGCCGCGGTCGATTTCGGATCAGCCTTCGCGGCTTGCAGGAACGCCGCTTCTGCGGCTGCGAGGTCGTCTCGATTCAGCGCGTCCAGGCCCGCTGCGAGTTCTCCCTTTGCAGCGGACTCGACGGCGCGACTGTTGGCCGCCGGGCCTGACTGCACGACCGGCGTTGCGCCCGCCGGTGTGGGCGCCGAGTGTAACGCCGCGGCCGCGAGCGCCACGATCAGCGATCGTTTCTGCATTGAACGGCACCGTTCTTCGGTATAAGACTTGAAGTATACGGGAAAATGTGCATTTCAAAAAACGCGCAGACGCCGTCCGTCGGACTGAAGAATTCGTGTTTGGCTCACCGAGACAGATACGAATGCGGCGCAGGCGCCGCGGTCGGTGATCCACGCTTCACAGGCTCCGCAAGTAACGCCGACCGGCCGCTACACGGGCGAATACAATTGCAATAAGAATTCGTTTCACGCTCATGCTCCCTATGCAAGACGCTCGTTGCGTATTGGACGCCGCAATCATTGGGTAGAGCGTTGCGAGCGCGTCTAGATGGTTACAATTGCCGCCCGATTCCAAATTTGGTCGTAGTAGCTTTTCTTTTCGGCGGCGATTTGTGAGTCCAGTGCAGGCAAATATTTCGGCTTCCGCGTGGCTGCGTCCGGCAGTCGGAACTCGCCCGATTTCTGTGTAGGACGCTGCCGCGGGTCTGCCGGCCATTGAGCTTCGAATTGCGCGTTGTCCTACGGACAGAACATTTGGACGCTGACAGCGGAGCTGCGGGCCGGGCACTTATGCTTGCTGCGTGCTCGAAAACGGGCCAACCGATTTGATCAGAGGAGGTCTGAATGAACAGATCCATTCTCGCCATTGGTCGCTGAGCGCCCTGGTGGCCGGTTGCGACAGGCCGCAGCCCGTCGTCGTGCAACAACCGGCGCCACCTCCGCAGGTGGTCGTCGCGCCGAATCCTTCCGCGACCGATGATGCCAAGGCCGCGGCCAATCAGGCAACGTCCGCTGCGAATGATGCTGCAAAGGCGGCCGCCAGCAGCAAGGATTCTGCGGCCAGCAGCAAAGACGCCGCGGCTGACGCCAAGGACGCCGCCACGCGCACCAAGTAATAACGCCGCGTGCCGCGGTCGGACGCGATTACGGTTCGTCGTGCGGCGGCGGTCGCACTTCCGCGCCGTGTAGGCGCATGCGATCGCCACGCGATCTCGCTTCTTCAGATACGGCGACGCGATGCCACGGGCGCGCGCCACAGGCTCGGCCGAACGCCTTGCCCCGTATGCGGATCGCCTCTGTGGCTTGGGGTTCGTGGATGATCGGGCCGAAGGTACGTTTGTTTACGGCACCGTAAAAGAAAAAGGGCCTGCATTGCTGCAAGCCCTTGATTTATTGGCGCGCCCGGCAGGATTTGAACCCACGACCCCCTGGTTCGTAGCCAGGTACTCTAATCCAACTGAGCTACGGGCGCGAAGGGCGGATTATATCAGCCCGCAGTACTGGGCTCATCGGCACAACTCGGCGCTTCCGGAAGTGCGCGCGGCGCCGTGCTAAATCGCCCACGCACGATCGCTATGCTGCAAAAAAACCGATCCCGAAAGGGGCCGCATCTTGACTGGCGGAGACGCAGGGATTCGAACCCTGGATACACCTTTTTGGGCGTATGCTCCCTTAGCAGGGGAGTGCCTTCGACCACTCGGCCACGTCTCCGTAAAACGCGCGCCATTGTACCGGGCCGGCGTCCGCCCCGTCAAACAGGCGCCGCAAAAACCCGCAGAAAAACCGATAGTTACGCGGCCTTCGGCGGCTGGTCCAGCGCGAAGACCTGGTGCAGCACGCGCACGGCGAGCTCGAGATACTTCTCGTCGATGACGACCGAGATCTTGATCTCGGAAGTGGAGATCATCTGCATGTTGATGCCCTCCGCCGCGAGCGCCTTGAACATCTTCGACGCGATGCCGGTGTGCGAGCGCATCCCGATGCCGATCGCCGACACCTTGCAGATCTTGTTGTCGCCGATGATCTCGCGCGCCTTGAAGACGCGGCCGCGCTCGCGCGCGAGAACGTCGAGCGCCTTCTGGTATTCGGACCGGTTCACCGTGAACGAGAAGTCGGTGTGGCCGGACGCGCCGATGTTCTGCACGATCATGTCGACGTCGATGTTGGCGTCGGCGATGGGACCGAGGATCGCGTAGGCGACGCCCGGCTTGTCCTCGACGCCCATCACCGAGATCTTCGCTTCGTCGCGGGTGAATGCAATGCCGGAAATGATCGCCTGTTCCATGGCTTCGTCTTCCTCGAACGTGATGAGCGTGCCCTTCGACGTCGACTCGGGGTCCTCGAACGACGACAGCACGCGGAGCCTTACCTTGTACTTGCCGGCGAACTCCACCGAGCGGATCTGCAACACCTTGGAGCCGAGGCTCGCCATCTCGAGCATTTCCTCGAACGTGATGGTGTCGAGCCGCCGCGCCTCGGGGACGATGCGCGGGTCGGTCGTGTAGACGCCGTCGACGTCGGTGTAGATCTGGCATTCGTCGGCCTTGAGCGCGGCGGCGAGCGCCACGCCCGACGTGTCGGAACCGCCGCGTCCCAGCGTGGTGATGTTGCCATCGGCATCGATTCCCTGGAAGCCCGCCACGATGACCACGGTTCCGGCAGCGAGATCGGCGCGCATCGGCGCCTCGTCGATCGTCAGGATGCGCGCCTTGGTGAACGCGTTGTCGGTGACGATGCGCACCTGGCCGCCGGTGTAGCTCTTCGCCTTGACGCCGAGCTCGTGCAGCGCGATCGCGAGGAGCCCGATGGTGACCTGCTCGCCCGTCGCGGCGACGACGTCGAGCTCGCGCGGATCCGGAGTCGGCGAGAGCTCGCGCGCGAGCGCGAGCAACCGGTTGGTCTCGCCGCTCATCGCCGAGACGACGATCACGAGGTCGTGGCCTTCGCGATGATAGCGGGCGACGCGCCGCGCGACGTTGCGGATGCGCTCGATGCTGCCGACGGAGGTGCCGCCGTATTTCTGGACGAAAAGGGACATTGCCGATGCGAGGGTTTCCGCGAGAGCACTGGCAGCGCCCGGCGGTTGCGTCAGGGTGGGGTCAGAGGGTCCGGAACAGTATGGTGGCGTTGGTGCCGCCGAAGCCGAACGAATTCGACAACGCGGCGCGGATCTTCATCGGGCGGGCGGTGAGCGGAACGAAGTCGAGATCGCACTGCGGATCCTGGTTGACGAGGTTCGCCGTCGGCGGCGCGATCTGGTCGCGCATCGCGAGCACCGTGAACACCGCCTCGATGCCGCCCGCGGCGCCCAGCAGGTGTCCGGTCATCGACTTGGTCGAGCTCACCGCGACCTTCTTCGCGTGGTCGCCGAACGCGCGCTTGACGGCGACGCACTCCGCGAGATCTCCCAGCGGCGTCGACGTTCCGTGCGCGTTGATGTAGTCGATGTCCTCGGGGTTGAGCTTCGCGTTGGCCATCGCATTGCGCATGCTGCGCATCCCGCCGCGGCCGTCTTCCGGCGGCGCCGTGATGTGATGCGCGTCGGCGCTCATGCCGTACCCCGAGAGCTCGCAGTAGATGCGCGCGCCGCGCGCCTTCGCATGCTCGTACTCCTCGAGCACCAGCACGCCGGCGCCCTCCCCCAGCACGAAGCCGTCGCGGTCGCGGTCCCACGGACGCGACGCCGTGGCCGGCTCGTCGTTGCGCGTCGACAGCGCACGCGATGCGCAGAAACCGCCGACCGCCACTGCGCAGACGGTGGATTCGGAGCCGCCGGCCACCATGACGTCGGCGTCGCCGTATTCGATGATGCGCGCGGCCTCGCCCAGGCTGTGGTTCGCGGTCGAGCATGCGCTGACGATCGCCATGTTGGGCCCCTCGAATCCATACTGGATCGAGGCGAGCCCGGCGACCATGTTGATGATCGAGCCGGGGATGAAGAACGGCGATATCTTGCGCACGCCGCCCTTCATGAAGTCGGCCTTGGTCTCCTCGATCATCGGCAGGCCGCCGATGCCCGAGCCGATGCACACGCCGACCCGCTCGCGATCGCCGGTGTAGCTCTCGATGCCCGCGTCGCGCACGGCTTCCATCGTCGCGACCAGGCCGAAATGGATGAACGTGTCGTAGCGCCGGGCTTCCTTCGCCGAAAGATACTTGGTGACGTCGAAATCCCTGACCTCGCCGGCGATCCTGGTCGGAAAGGTCGACGCATCGAAGCGCGTGATCGGCCCGATGCCCGAGCGCGCGTTGCAGATCGAATCCCAGGCCGCGGTCACGCCCACGCCGACCGGCGAGACGATTCCGAGTCCGGTGACGACAACGCGGCGGCGGCTCATGGGAGACGGGGATGGGCAGTTGCGGGCGGGTGTCGCGGCCGTCGGCAGGTGCCGCATCCGGCCCCGGTCCGCTGTCGCCGCAGGCGAGGTGGGCCGGATCGCGCCGGCCGCGCCCGCCCCGGGCGGCTCACTTCTTGACGTGCGAGCTGATGTAGTCGACCGCCTGCTGGACGGTCGTGATCTTTTCGGCTTCCTCGTCGGGAATCTCGGTCTCGAACTCTTCCTCGAGCGCCATCACGAGCTCGACCGTGTCGAGCGAATCGGCGCCGAGATCGTCGACGAACGACGATTCGTTCTTGATTTCGGCCTCGTTGACGCCCAGCTGCTCAGCGACGATCTTTTTCACTCGCTGTTCGACGTTTTCCATGCATCTCCTCCCGAAGCGGGAACGTTGACTCAAAACCCGGCGATTTTACCAGAATTGCGCCCCCCGCTCGCGTCGGCGATTGGGGGTGGCCCTGGGGAGCCTCTGCACAAGTATTCGCGGTTGCGACGGAGGCGTTTCGGGTGGGATGCGCGAAGCGAGCCGCAGCGAATGGCCGGCCCCCTTCGCAAGGCTCGCGACAAAGCAGACCGCCCGAAACGCCCCGTCCCTTCGGGCTGCTGCCCGATGCGGCGTCTGCGGCGCCGCGCTCCTCGGCATCGTAGGCTCGGCTACGACCTTCGTCGCGCGTCTTGCAGCCATCCGCATCGGGCGGAGCAGCGCAATCGTGAATACTTGTGCAGAGGCTCCCTACGTCATGTACATGCCGCCGTTGACATGCAGGGTCGCGCCCGTGATGTAGGCGGCCTCGGGCGAGGCCAGGAAGCGGACCGCGTGCGCGATGTCGTCGGGACTGCCCAGCCGGCCGAGCGGAATCTTCTGCAGGAGCCCGGTGCGCTGGGCCTCGGTGAGCGCACGGGTCATGTCGGTGTCGATGAAGCCCGGCGCCACGCAGTTCACCGTGATGTTGCGGCTGCCGACTTCCTGCGCGAGGCTCTTGGTGAATCCGATCAGCGCCGCCTTGCCGGCCGCGTAGTTCACCTGCCCCGGGTTGCCGCTCGATCCGACCACCGAGCCGATCTGGATGATCCGTCCCGAGCGCGCTTTCATCATCCCGCGCAGCACCGCCTTGGCGAGCCGGTACGCGGGCTTGAGGTTGGTCGACATGACGGCATCCCACTCATCCTCCTTCATCCGGAGCAGGAGGTTGTCGCGCGTGATGCCCGCGTTGTTGACGAGGATCGTCACGGCACCGAACCTTGCCTCGATCGCGCCGATCTCGGCGTCGACGGCGCTGCCGTCGCTGACGTCGAGGCGAATGCCGGCGCCCGCGTTGCCGGCTTCCCGGAGGCTCTCGCCGATCTTCGCCGCGCCCTCGTCGGTCGTCGCCGTCCCGATCACCGTGGCGCCGTCCTGCGCGAGCCCCAGCGCGATGGCGCGGCCAATGCCGCGCGTCGCCCCCGTGACGAGCGCGATCTGGCCTTTCAATGCGTTGTTGCCCATCGATCCTCCGTTCGTCGCGTCGATCACGCCGTGAGCGCGATCCGGACCGCCTCGATGTCCGCGCCCGCATCGAGGGCAAGCCCTTTGAGATTGCGGTCGATGCGCTTCGTCATGCCCGCGAGCACGCGGCCGGGTCCGCATTCGACGACGTGCGTCACGCCACGCGCCGCGAACGCTTCGATCGTCTCCACCCAGCGCACCGGACTCGACGCCTGCGCCGCGAGCGCCGCGCGAATCGCCGCGGGCGACGCCTTCTCGGCCACGTCGACATTGTGCAGCACCGGGATCCGCGGCGGCACGATCGCGACGCGTTCGAGCCGTTCGGCGAGGCGCAGGGCCGCAGGCTTCATCAGCGAGCTGTGGAACGGCGCGGACACCGGCAGCAGCACGCCGCGCTTGGCGCCGCGCGCGGTGGCGGCGTCGATCGCGCGCAGCACCGCTTCGCGATGACCCGCGATGACGATCTGCTCGTGCGTATTGAAATTGACGGGTTCGACGACCTGGCCCTGGGCGGCATCCGCGCAGGCCGCGGCGACACCGGGCGCATCGAGACCGAGGATGGCGGCCATTGCGCCGACACCCGACGGCACCGCCTGCTGCATGGCCTCGGCGCGGAATCGCACCAGCGGCAGCGCGTCGTGGAAGGCCAGCGCACCAGAGGCGACGAGCGCCGTGTACTCGCCGAGACTGTGTCCGGCGAGCACCGATGGCATCAGCCCGCCGGCAGCACTCCACGCTCGCCAGATGGCGATGCCGGCCGTCAGCATGACCGGCTGCGTGTTCACCGTCTGGTTGAGCTCGGCGTCAGTGCCGTTGGTGACCAACTGCCACAGATCCTGGCCGAGCACGTCGGACGCCTCGTCGAAGGTGCCGTGCACATCGGGATGGCCGTCGAACCCGGCCATCATGCCGACCGATTGCGAACCCTGCCCCGGGAAAACAAAAGCGAATGTCATGGGAATCCGGAAGTCATGGAACGAGCAGCGTGTTTCTCACCAGACCAGGAACACCGAGCCCCACGTGAATCCGCCGCCGACGCCCAGCAGCAGCACGCGATGGCCGGGCTGCATGCGGCCGTCGCGGACGACCTCGTCCAGCGCGAGCGGGATCGACGCCGCCGACGTGTTCGCATGCCGGTCGACGGTCGTCACCACCTTGCTGTCGGGAATGCCCAGTTTGTGCGCGGTCGAATGAATGATCCGGATGTTCGCCTGGTGCGCGATCATCCAGTCGATCGATTCGCCGGTTGCGTTGTTCGCGGCGAGCGCCTCGTGCGCGGCCTCCGCCAGAACCTTCACGGCGAACTTGAACACCGCGCTGCCGTTCATGTGCACGAACGGGGTCCCGGTGACGGCGCCATCGGCGACCGAGCCGGGCACGCACAGCATCTCGCGATGGCGGCCGTCGGCGTGCAGATGCGACGAAAGGATGCCCGGCACGCGCGAGGGCACCAGCACGACGGCGCCCGCGCCGTCGCCGAACAGGATGCACGTGCCGCGGTCGTTCCAGTCGAGAATGCGCGAGTAGATCTCGGCGCCGACGACCAGCGCGTTGCGCGCCATCCCGCTCGCGACGAAGCGGTCGGCGATGGCGAGCGCGTAGACAAATCCGCTGCACACCGCCTGCACGTCGAACGCCGGCCCGCCTGCGGCGCCGAGCTTCGCCTGCAGGATCGTCGCCGTCGACGGAAAGATCATGTCGGGCGTCGACGTCGCGACGATGATGAGGTCGACGTCCGCGGGCGCGATGCCGGCGGCCGCGAGGGCATGCCGCGACGCGTGCAGCGCGAGATCGCTCGTCTGCTCGCCCGGCGCGGCGATCCGGCGCTCGCGAATCCCGGTGCGCTCGCGGATCCACGCATCGGTCGTGTCGATGCGCCGCGACAACTCCTCGTTGGTCAGGATCTTCGCCGGCAGGTAGCCGCCGGTCCCGACGATTCGGCTATGCATCGGCGGCGAGCGGCGAGCCGGCCTGGACGCCGGGCGGTGCAAGCGCGACCGGCATCGCCGCCATCCGCTGGGCGATCTTCTCGAGGACGCCGTGCGTCGCCTCGGCGTGCGCCTTGGCAAGCGCGTGTCTGAACGCGAGCACATCGGCGCCGCCGTGGCTCTTCACCACCACGCCCTTCAGCCCGATCAGCGTCGCGCCGTTGTGCCGCCGCGGATCGATCCGGCGCTTGAAGCCCATCAGCACGGGATAGGCGGTGAACGCCGCGAGCCGCGCCATCGGGTTGCGGGTGAATTCGGCTTTCAGGAATTCGTAGAGCATCGTGACGAGCCCCTCGGACGCCTTCAGCATGACGTTGCCGACGAAGCCGTCGCAGACGACGACCTCCGTGGTGCCCTTGAAGATGTCGTCGCCCTCGACGTTGCCGACGAAGTTGAGTCCCGACACCTTGAGCAGCTCGCCGGTGCGCTTGGCGAGATCGTTGCCCTTGATGTCTTCCTCGCCGACGTTGAGCAAGCCCACCGTGGGTCGCTCGATCCCGTCCACGGCGGTGACCAGCGCCGAGCCCATCGCGGCGAACTGGACGAGCTGCTCGGGCGTGCAATTCACGTTGGCGCCGAGGTCGAGCACCGTCGTCACGCCCTTGCGTGTCGGCAGCTGCGACGCGATCGCGGGCCGGTCGATGCCGGGCAACGTCTTCAGCACGAACCGCGCGATCGCCATCAGCGCGCCGGTGTTGCCGGCGGAGACGCAGGCCTGCGCGGTCCCGTCCTTGACGAGATTGATCGCGACCCGCATCGAGGAGTCCTTCTTGTGCCGCAGCGCATCGGCGGGCGGCTCGTGCATCTCGACGACTTCGCTCGCGGGACGGATGACAAGGCGCGCCGACGCGGGCGACTTGAGCTTCGCCAGCGCCGCGCGGAGCGGACCTTCGAGTCCGACCGCGATGACGCTCGCGTCGGGCGTCGCCTCGAGAAACGCGAGCGCCGCGGGAAGCGTGACCGAAGGGCCGTGGTCGCCGCCCATCGCGTCGACGGCTACCGTGATCGGCATGGCGGAGTCGGCGGGTCGCGCGTCATGGGCGGAGAAAGCTGCCGCGCGCGGAATGCGCGTGGCGAAGGCGAAGTTTACAACGCCGCGGCCCGCGGCCGTGGCATGCGGTGCCGCGCACACCGGCGCGGCAAAGAGGTCGCTACTCGTCGGCCTTGGTCTTCACGACCTTGCGGCCGCGGTAGTACCCGCTCGGGCTCACGTGATGGCGCAGGTGCACCTCTCCCGTCACGGGCTCGACCGCGAGCGGCGGATTGCCGAGGAAGTCGTGCGCGCGGTGCATGCCGCGCTTCGACGGTGATTTCTTGTTCTGCTGGACAGCCATGTGCTTCTCCTGATGAAAAATCGATCAATCCCGTTCGGCGATGCCTAACGCGGCTTCTTCGCCGGGTCACCTTTCAGCGCGCCCAGCGCGGCAAAGGGCGATGCCTTGCCGGCTGGCTCGAGGTCCACATGCCCCTCCGTCCGCACGACGCAGTCGGCCTGTTCGCAGTGCGGCGCGAACGGCAACGTCAACAGCAATTCGTCCTCGACGAGCGACATCGGATCCAGCACGTCGGCGGCGAGAATGACCTCGTGCAGGTCGTTATCGTCGAGCCGCACGAGCTCGCGCTCGTCCTTTGCGAGCAGCACCAGCGTCTCTTGCCGGACCGGCCATGCGAATGTCCTCATGCAGCGCTGACATTCGAGCGGCAACTCGCCGTCCAATGCGATCGCCAATGCCGGTCGGCCCATCGCATCGGCCGTGCCGGCGATCCGCCAGGCCAGCTCGGTTTCCGGCTCGCCTTCCGCGATCCGGTCGACGATTTTCGGCAACTCGCCGGTGGCGACCGAACCCGCAATCGATTCGCCGCGCGCGGCGAGGTCCCACGCGTCGAAGGCACCGGCGCGACGACCTGTCGAAACCTCCTGCCCGGCCATCGCCACGCCCCCTCGAATCGGCAATCCGCCCGCCCTTCGCTTGCAAACACATCGCGCGACCGACCGCAGGCTGTGCCGGCCAGCGAAAACATTGGATAATAGCGCGAACTTCCGGCTGTGTCAAAAAATGCCAGCAAAAACAACAGCCAGAACCCTTTCCACCGGAGCGCCGTCCGCCGCGCCAATGCGTCAGCTCGTGCTCGCCTCGACGTCGCGCTACCGCGCCCTGCTTCTGGCGCGCCTCGGCCTCCCGTTCGAGACCTTCGCCCCCGACGTCGACGAGGCCCCGCTTCCGGGCGAGGCGCCGGCAAAGTCCGCGGTGCGGCTCGCCGAGGCCAAGGCGCGCGCCGCGGCGCCGCGCATATCCGAATGCGCTCATCATCGGGTCGGACCAGATCGCCGCATGCGGAGCCGACGCGATCGGCAAACCCGGCGGGCATGAGGCGGCGCTCGCCCAGCTGCGGCGGCTGTCGGGCAAGACGGTCGTCTTTCACACCGGGCTTGCGCTCCTCGACAGCGCCAGCGGGGCGTGCCGGACCGAGTGCATCGACGTCGCCAGCACCTTTCGCGAGCTTGCCGATGCCGAGATCCTGGCGTACCTCGAACGCGAGCGCCCCTACGATTGCGCGGGCTCGGTGAAATCCGAGGGCCTCGGCATCGCGTTGTTCGAGCGGATCTCGAGCGACGACCCCACGGCGTTGATCGGCCTGCCGCTGATCCGCCTGTGCGCGCTGCTTCGCCTCGCCGGAATCCCGGTGCCGCCGGCCGCCTGAGCGGCCGATCGCAATCGAACCGATGCCGGGCCGCCTCTTCCTCGTTCCCAATCTGCTCGGCGTCGTCCCCCCGAGAACGTGCTGCCGGCGCGCACCCTCGCGGTGGCGCGCGGCCTCGCGCATTTCGTCGTCGAGAATGCGAAGCCCGCGCGGCAATTCCTGAAGTCGCTGGCACCTGCGCTGCCGCTGCAGTCGATCGCGATCGAGGAGATCGGCGCGGAGCCCACGCCGCAGCGTTGCGAGGCGCTGCTCGCCCCGGTCCGGGCGGGACACGACCTCGGCCTCCTGTCCGACGCGGGATGCCCCGGCGTCGCCGACCCGGGCGCCGGCGTCGTCGCCGCCGCGCATCGGTCGGGAATCGTCGTCGTGCCGCTGGTCGGGCCGTCGTCGATCCTGCTCGCGTTGATGGCCTCCGGCATGAACGGCCAGGGGTTCGCGTTCCACGGCTACCTTCCGGTCAAGTCCGTGCCGCGCGCGGAGGCCATTCGCCGGCTGGAGGCGGAATCGCACCCGGACCGGATACGCGCAGATGTTCATCGAGACGCCCTACCGCAACGCGCAGCTCATGGAAGCGCTGGTGCACACGGTGCGGCCGGATACGCGGCTTTGCGTCGCCGCCGATCTCACGCTCGCGAGCGAATCGGTGGAATCGCGGCCGGCGCGCGACTGGCGCGGCCACGATTTCGCGCGGTACGCGAAGCGGCCGGCGATTTTCATCCTGCAGGCCGCGTGACGCGGCCGGTGCCCGGCGACGTCGCGATCACGCGCCTTCAGGCGCGCTCGTCGCTGATGTAGCTCTTCAGCATGCGGTTCTCGAAGCTCTGCTCCTCGAGGACCGCCTTGGCCACGTCGTGGAAGGACACCACGCCCTGCAGCGTCGTGCCGTCGAGCACCGGCACGTAGCGCGCGTGCCGCTCGAGCATCGTGCGGCGCAGCTCGTTGACGTCCATGCCCCGCGTCGCGGTGAGCGGGTCGCGCTCGATGATCTCGCCGATCTTGAGCGGTCCCAGCGTGCCGTCGCGGTCGGCGAGCGCGCGCAGCACCTCGGCAAACGTGACGATCCCCGCCATCCTTCCGTGGTCCATCACGACCAGCGACCCGATGTCGTGCTGCGCCATCACCTTGACGGCGTCCAGCGACCGGGGCTTCGGGCGGCGTCGTGAAGAGCGTGCTTCCCTTGATGCGCAGGATTTCGCTGACGAGCATGGCGCCTCCTTGCGCCGGCTCCGCGCCGCGACGGGCCGTCGATCAGGTTACTCCCGTCGCCAGCGCGGCGCGCAACGGCACGTCCGGCCGGGCCGCGCGACGCCCCGGCAGGCCGGCGCGCCAGCCGTCAGGCCGCCGAGTCGCCATCGCCATGCGTCAGCGATAGATGTAGTCCGGCAGCCACATCGCGATCTGCGGAAAGACATAGACCAGCAACATCGTCACGAACACCATGAACAGGAACGGCAGCGCCCCGGCGAAGATCTGATTGAGCGTCACGTGCTTCGGCGCCACGCCCTTGAGGTAATAGCACGCCATCGCCATCGGCGGCGTCAGGAACGAGGTCTGGATGTTGAGCGCGACCATCACGCCGAAAAACACCGGATCGATGTTGAAGTGGTGCAGCAGCGGCAGGAAGATCGGCACGAAGATGATGATGATCTCGGTCCACTCGAGCGGCCAGCCCAGCAGGAAGATGATGAACTGGGCGAGCAGCATGAACGTCACCGGGCGTCATGTTGAGGCCGAGGATGAAATTCTCGATGACCGCCTGCCCGCCCAGATACGAGAACACCGACGAGAACGACCACGAGCCGACGAACAGCCAGCACACCATCGCGGCGGTGCGCGCGGTGAGGAACACCGCCTCCTTCAACCGCTGCAGATTGAACTGGCCGTAGCCGATCGCGAGCACGATCGACCCGAAGGCGCCGAACGCCGCCGCTTCGTTGGGGGTGGCCAGCCCGAACAGGATCGCGCCCAGCACCGACAGGATCAGGAATCGCCAGCGGGAAAAACGACGTGACCAGCAGCATCACGACCTTGCGCATCGGCATGTCGGTCTGCTCTTTCGGCAGCTTCGGCGCGAGCTTCGGATTGAGCATCGCGCGCCCGATCACGTAGACCATGTACAGGCCCGGCGAGCAGGAAGCCGGGCAGGAAGGCGCCGGCGTAGAGGCGCACCACCGACACGCTGGCCATCGCGCCGTACAGGATCAGCATGATGCTGGGCGGAATCAGGATGCCGAGGCAGCCGCCCGCGGCCACGACGCCAGCCGACAGCTTGATGTCGTAGCCCGCCTTCAGCATCGCCGGAAACGCGAGCAGCCCCATCAGCGTGACGACGGCGCCGACGATTCCGGTGGCGGTGGCGAACAGCGCGCAGGTCGCGAGCGTCGCGACGGCAAGCGAGGCCGGCACGTGCTTGGCCGACACCTGCAGGCTGTGGAACAGCCGATCGAGGATATTCGAGCGCTCGACCATGTATCCCATGAACAGGAACAGCGGCACGGCGATCAGCACGTCGTTCGACATGACGCCGAACGCGCGCTGGACGAGCAGCTGGAAGACGTTGTCGCCCATCGCGTAGTAGCCGAAGAACACGGCCAGCGCGATCAGCGTGAAGGCGATCGGGAAGCCCAGAAAGATCGTGAAGATGAACAGGCACGAGCATCAGGACGCCGACTTGGGGATCGGTCATTTGCGTTTCTCCGTGATGCTCGACGTCGCTGCAGGATCTGGGCGGCGGTCTTGCCCGCCTGCGCCTCTTCGAGAATCACCTTCTCCAGCTCCTCGACGTCACGCCGGCGCTGCGGCGACCTTGCCGGTCCGCAGCGTGATGACGCAGCGGATCATCTCGACCGTCCCCTGCAGCAGCATGAAGATCGCCGCGAGCGGAATGACCGCCTTGAACGGATAGATCGGCGGCCCGGTCGGGACTCGACGAGCGCTGTGCTCGTTCATGCAGCCACGACAGGTGAAAGAAGTCGCAGCCCGAATACAGCAGCGCCAGCATCGCGGGGAAGAAGAACAGGAACAGGCAGGCCAGCTCGATGCGCGGCGCGCACCTTGAACGGCAGCATCCGCGAGATGAAATCGCCGCGGACGTGGGCGTCCTGCGACACGCGCGTAGGCGCCCGCCATCATGAACAGCGTGCCGTACAGGATGTACTCGGTGTCGTAGGCCCAGCCGGTCGGCGCGCTGAACACGTAGCGCATCACGACGTCGTAGCAGGTCACCAGCGGTGAGGAGGAGGATGCACCAGGAGAAGGTCTTGCCGACCCAGGTGCTCAGGTCATCGACGAGCAACAGGTAGCGCTGCATGCGCCTCTCCAGCGTCAGATGCGCTCTACGCGATGCGGCACGTCCGCGGCGCGACGCGCGCGTCGCATGCGCGCCGAGCGCAAAACAAACCTTCGCCGGACAAGGCGACCGCTCGCACGGTCAGGCGATCGCCCATCGCGGGACGAAGGTTCGCTACGTTCGACCGTCAGGCCTTCTTCGAGTCCGAGGAAGTGCTTCGACGGCGAGCTCGCGCGGCGACTCGAATTGCGCCTTGTAGCCGACGACCGTCTTGGCCCACGCCTTCTGCGACTCGATTACCCGGCCGAAGAACTTGTTCTCCTGCGAGAGTCTCGCCAGCACCTTGTCCCACGCCGCGAGCTGCGCGTCGAGCACCGACTTGGGCGTCTCGTAGACCTTGACGCCCTCTTCTCGATCTTGGCGAGGTCCTCCGGATAGCGCTTCTGCCAGCTTCCACGACATGTCGGCCGACGCGGCTTCGGCCGAGTACTTGAGGATCGCCTGCAGCTCCTTCGGCAGCGCGTTGTACTTGGCCTTGTTGAAGATGATCTCGAAGCATTCCATGTCCTGGTGGAAGCTCTGGACCATGTAGACCTTCGAGACGTCGGGAAACCCGAGCGCGAGGTCGGACGACGGATTGTTGAACTCCGCCGCGTCGAGCACGCCCCGGTCCATCGACGGAACGATATCCGGGCCGCCGATGATCGTGACCGCCGCGCCCATCTCGTTCATCAGGTCGGCCGCCAGCCCGACGGTGCGGTACTTGAGCTTCTGCATCTGCGCGGCGTCGGTGATCGGCTTCTTGAACCAGCCGAGCGGCTGCGTCGGCATCGGCCCGGTGAGCCAGCCGACGACGTTGACCTTGAGGATGTCGTTGATGAGCTCGTTGTAGATCTTCTCGCCGTCGCCGTAGTAGAACCAGCCGAGCAGATCGTTGGCGCTCCACCCGAACGACGGCGCCGTGCCGAACAGCGAAAACGCCTTGTTCTTGCCGTACCAGTAGGCGCAGACGCCGTGGCCGCCGTCGAGCACGCCCGCTGCTGACCGCGTCCTGCATGCCGAAGGCGCCGACCACCGCACCGGCGGGCAGCACGTCGAGCCGCAGCTTGCCGCTGGCCATCTCGTTGACGCGCCGCGCGTAGTCCTGCGCGTATTCGTGAAAGATGTCCTTTGCCGGCCACGTGCTCTGGAATCGCCAGACGATCGGCGCCTGGGACTTCGCGATCATCGGGAAGCCGAGGGTGGCGCCTGCCGCGGCGGCGCCGGTGGCGGCCTTCAGGAACTTGCGGCGCGAGCGTGCGGGCGACGGGATTCGGCTTTCGCCGAAGCGCAGGCGTTTGCGGGTCATGATTCCTCCTAGTGAAATGGCGTCGTTGCGCCGTGCCGGGGATGATGTGTCAATGAACCCCGATTGTGCTGCCGGAGGGTCGGCGCGAGTCGCAAAACCGGCACCGCCCCCTTTGCGGTCGAGTTTATACCCGCGTCGCGGCGAGTCGTCCACGCCCTCGCGCGGGCGCCCTCGTTCGGGCGCATCTGAGAGCTGTCGTCGACAGCCGTCCGCGCGCCGGCGTCAGGCGCCCAGCGCCCGCCGCTCGCGCAGCGCCTGCGCCAGCGTTCCGCTGTCGACGTACTCGAGCTCGCCCCCCACGGGCACGCCGCGCGCGAGCCGGCTCACGGCGAGGCCGCGGGCGGCGAGGAGCTCGCCGATGTAATGCGCGGTCGCCTCACCCTCGTTGGTGAAGTTGGTCGCGAGCACGACTTCCTTCACGATGCCGTCGGTGGCGCGGGCGATGAGGCGCGGGAGCCCGATTTCCTTCGGGCCGATCCCGTCGAGCGGCGACAGCCGGCCCATCAGCACGAAATAGAGTCCGGAGTACGCCTGCGTCGCCTCGACCATGATGAGGTCGGCCGGCGTCTCGACGACGCACAGCAGCGACGCGTCGCGCTTGGCCGAGCGGCAAAGCGCGCACACCTCGTCCTCGGTGAAGGTGTTGCAGCGCTCGCAGTGCCGCACCGTCTGCGCGGCGTGCTCCAGCGCCTGCGCGAGCCGCACCGCGCCCTCGCGATCGTGCTGCAGCAGGTGCAGCGCGATGCGCTGCGCCGCCTTCGGACCGACGCCGGGGAGGCAGCGCAGCGCGCGCGCGAGGTCGTCGAGCCCGGTCGACGGCGTGACGGGGGAAGCGGAATCCATCGGTCTGACGGCCTCGGCCGTGCCTAGAACGGCAGCTTGAATCCCGGCGGCATCGGCAGGCCCTGCGTCAGCCCGGCCATCTTCTCCTGCGTGGTTTGCTCGACCCGGCGGACCGCATCGTTGATCGCCGCGGCGACGAGATCCTCGAGCATGTCGCGGTCCTCTCCGGAGAGCGACGGGTCGATCGACACGCGCTTCACGTCGTGGCGGCAGGTCATCACGACCTTGACGAGCCCCGCCCCGGACTGGCCCTCGACCTCCGTTTGCGCGAGCTCGTCCTGCGCCTTCTTGAGGTTGTCCTGCATCTCCTGCGCCTGCTTCATCAGGCCGGCCAGCTGGTTCTTCATCATGACCAATGCACTCCTGTTTCGACGCCGCGCGGGATCGGCGGCGGCAATGCGTTCACGAGGCGGGCTTGACCGAATCCGGCCGGATCGTCGCGTCGAAGCGCTCCAGCACGTCGCGAACGAAGGGCTCGTCGCGGAAGGCGGCCTCCGCCTTCGCCTTTTCCTCGGCGCGCGCACGGCGCTCCTGCGCGGCGAGCGAGCTGTCCGTGGCGGCGCCCACTTCGAATGCCAGCAGCAGCTTGCGTCCGGTTGCCTGCTCGAGCGCGGCCTTGAGCTTGTCGGAATACGCCTTGTCGGCGAGGTGCTTGTGCGTCACCGGCAAGGAAAGCGTCAGGACGTGTCCCGCGATCGATTTGAGCTCCGCCTGCGCCGCAAGTTGCGCCGCCATCGGCGGCAGGGTGAGGCCGCGAACGAATGACGGCCAGTCGGCGACGTCCTCGGGCAAGGCGACGCGCGGCGCCGGCGCGGCGCCCGCCGCTTCGCTCGGCGATGCCGGCGGCGCCGCCCTCGGCGCTTCAGCGGCGGGTGGCGACGCCAATCCGCCCGCCCGTTTCGCAACCGGCGGCGCAGTCTTTGGCGCGGCGATCGGCCGATCCCCTTCCACACCCCCTGCCGCACCGCCGGGCTGGAACGCGAGCAGCCGCAGCAGCGCCATCGAGAAACCGGTGGCCTCGTCCGGGGCGAGCGCCAGGTCGGCCGCGCCCTGCACGCAAATCTGGTAGGCGAGCTGCACCGATTCGGGCGAGGTGCCGGCCGCGAGCGCTGCGATGCGCTCGGCGTCGTCGAATGCGCTCGCCGCCGCCGGCACCGTCTGCGCCACGGCGATGCGGTGATACAGCGACGCGAGCTCGCCCAGCGCCGCCTCGAAGTCGATGCTGCGCTCGGTCATGGCGTCGATCTCGCGCAGCAGCGCTTTGCCGTCGCCGGCGGCGACCGCGGCGACGATGCGATAGACGTAATCCTTGTCGACGGCGCCAAGCATCGACCGTACCGCTGCTTCGCGAACTTCGCCGTTGCCGTGGGCAATCGCCTGGTCGAGCAGCGACAATGCGTCCCGCATCGATCCCGACGCCGCGCGCGCGATCAGCGCGACCGCGTCGCGGTCGGCGGCGATCTTCTCCTCCGCGAGGATGAATTCGAGGCGCCCGGCGATCTGCGCCTGCGGCAGCTGCTTCAGGTTGAACTGCAGGCAGCGCGAGAGCACCGTCACCGGGATCTTCTGCGGGTCCGTCGTCGCCAGCACGAACTTGACGTGCTCGGGCGGCTCCTCGAGCGTCTTCAGCATCGAGTTGAACGCCGACTTCGACAGCATGTGCACTTCGTCGATGAGATAGACCTTGTAGCGGCCGACGGTCGGCGCGTAACGCGCGTTGTCGAGGATCTCGCGCATGTTGTCGACGCCGGTGTTCGACGCCGCGTCGAGCTCCAGCAGGTCGACGAAGCGCCCGGCGTCGATGTCGACGCAGGCGGCGCAGGTGCCGCACGGCGTAGCGGTCACGCCGTTGGTGATGCAATTGAGGCTCTTCGCGAGCAGCCGCGCGATCGTCGTCTTGCCCACGCCGCGCGTTCCGGTGAGCAGGTAGGCGTGGTGCAGCCGCTGGCTCGACAGCGCGTTGGTGAGCGCCGTGACGACGTGCTCCTGCCCGACGAGCTCGGCGAATGTCCTGGGCCGCCACTTCCGGGCGAGAACCTGATAACTCATGCGGGTCGAGTGACTGACTGTGGATGGGTTGGCGTCCGATTTGCGCGTTGCGCGCAAATGCGTCGCTGAACCTATCTTCCGGCGTATCGGCCGAAAACAAGACGCTCAAGGCAGGCCCGCTCAACACTTGGCGGCAACGAAGGGCCCATTTGCCGTCAGATCGGCCGAGACGCGGCGTGAGCCGGCGAGAACGCGCAGTGTACATGACGACGTACATGAGCGTTCGAGCCGGCGAGCAACGAAGTATCAAGCCGATCGGGCGAGCAAAGAGCATGGGGTGGCGAGCCGGACCCCCGGCACTTGTGGCTAATCGCTGTGGCTGCTTCCTTCCGGACCTGACCAGATTCACGACGCCGCAATGCGGGGCGACCCGCCGTTGATCGGAGCGCACCTGCGCAAGGTATTGATTATCGGCGATAGACGCTATTGCGGCAAGCCGCATGGAATCCGCATGCCTTCGCGTCACGCCATGCGCACTCCATGCTCCTTGCAGTGCCATTCCGCGGCGCGCCGGATCCGGCGGAGGCCGCAAACCCCGTGATGGCTATAATCGGCCGCGGCCCAGGCTGCCTCGCCCGCCGCCAGCGAATCCGCGTCCGATGCGCCGCCTGCCCTACATTCTCGCCGCCCTCGTCATTGCGCTCGTCGCCGCGCTGCTGGTGGTGCAGAACGCGGACGTCTTTCCCGAGCGGACGCGGCCGATGGTCGGTGCGCCCGAAGCGGGAGGCGATCTCGTCGTCGTCGTCCGGCCGGGACCGATCGACTACTTCCCCGGCCCGGACGGCAGCATGGTCGGAATCGAGGCCGACCTTGCGCGCATGTTCGCGATCGAGAAAAAGCTGCGGCTTCGCTTCGTCACGGTCGATACCCCCGCCGAAATCTTCGCGACGATCGGCCGCGGTGAGGCGCACATCGGCGCGGGCGGGCTTCTGCGCCCACTCGCCGTGAAACCTTCCGGACCCGTGTCCGTATCCGCGCCCGCACCGGCCGCAAGCACTGCGCCCGCGGTCGACCCGGCGCCGGTCGTGCTGTGGACCTCCGGCATGCGCTCGATCGAACCGGTGCTGATTTATAACGGCGACGGATTCAAGCCCGCCGACTGGGGCGACCTCGAGGGCGAGACCGTCACGTACGTCGAGGGCCTGGGTCTCGAGCCCGAAATCGACGCCGCGCGCAAGCTGCATCCCGAAGTGCTCTGGCGGCCGGTGAGCGTTCCCCCCGTGGCTCTCATCTCGCAGGTGTCGGACGGAACGCTGTCCTATGCGGTCGTATCCTCGGCGGGCGCCGCGGTCGCGCGAAACATCTACCTCGGTTTCGAGGTCGCGTTTCCGATCGGCGGCAAGCGCGAGGTCGCGTGGGCCGTCGCCGAGCGCTTCCCGGCGCTGCGCGACGAGCTCGACCGCTTCATCGCGCGAGTGAAGCGCGACGGCACTCTCGCCCGCCTGACGGAGCGGTACATGCAGAACGACACCGTCTTCCGCCGCATCGACGCCGGCGCCCTGATCGATCGCGTGCCGTCGATGTTGCCGCGGCTGCGCCCGATCTTTCACGACGCGCAGGTGAAGACCGGCATCGAATGGCGCCTGCTCGCCGCCATCGCGTTCCAGGAATCCCAGTGGGACGGCTCGGCGCAGAGCGAGACGGGTGTGCGCGGCATCATGCAGATCACCGAGGACACCGCGCGCCGGCTCGGCATCAACGACCTTCTCGACCCGTCACAGAATATCCTCGGCGCCGCGCGCTATCTGCACGACCTCAAGAGCAAGCTGCCGGAACGCATCCACGAGCCGGACCGTACGTGGCTCGCACTCGCCGCGTACAACATCGGGCTCGGCCACCTCGAGGACGCGCGGATCCTCGCCCAGAAGCAGAAGCTCAATCCCGACCTCTGGAGCGACGTGAAGAAAGTGCTGCCGCTGCTCTCCAATCCGGAGTATTACGAGGAGGCGAAGCTCGGCTACGCGCGCGGCGGCATGCCCGTCGCGTTCGTCGATCGCGTGCGCGGGTATTACGACGTGCTGCTGGCGCAGGAACCGCCGCACAAGCCGCGCCTCACGCTGAGCGTCGGATCGTCCGACATTGCGGCACCCCTTGCGGCGCCCGCCGCGAAATAGTCAAGCGCGGCGGTTCGCGCATTTGGCCCAGTGGCACCGATCGCCTATCATTCGCCCGTGACGTTCGCATCGCCGCGCCTCGCATTCATCGCACTTTTCGTGGCGGCGTCGTGCGCATTCGCGCAGTCGCCGGCGCCGGCGCCGGTATTCATTGAAGACCTGACCTCGCCCGAGCTCAGGCGGGCGATCGACGCCGGCAAGACGATCGTGCTGGTCCCCATCGGCGGGACCGAGCAGAACGGCCCGCACATGACGCTCGGCAAGCACAACGCGCGGGTGCGCGCGCTCGCCGAGCGGATCGCGCTCTCGCTCGGCAACGCGCTGGTGGCGCCGGTCATCGCCTACGTGCCCGAGGGCAGCATCACGCCGCCGTCGTCCCACATGCGCTTCCCGGGCACGATCACGGTTCCCGATGCGGCGTTCGAGACGACGCTCGAGTACGCGGCACGCAGCTTCAGACTGCACGGATTTCGCGACATCGTGTTTCTCGGCGACCATGCCAGCTACCAGAAGGACTTGAAGGCGGTGGCGGCGCGATTGAACCGCGAATGGGCGGCCACACCGGTGCGGGTCCACGCGATCGAGGAGTATTACCGCGCCGCCGAATCCGGGTACGCGCGCCTCCTTGCGAGCAAGGGCTATCGCGACGACGAGATCGGCACCCACGCGGCGCTCGCGGACACCTCGCTCTCGCTCGCCGTCAATCCGCAGAGCGTTCGCACCGACCAGCTCGAGGCAGCGGCAAGCGGCGGGCGCAGCGCCGGCGTCTTCGGCGATCCGCGCCGCGCGAGTGCCGCGCTCGGAGTGCCTGGCGCGGAGCTCATCGTCAGCGAAACCGTCGCCGCGATTCGCAAGGCGGTCGCCCGCTGACGCCGGTTCGCACATCATTCACCGTTCGACCAACAACCACTCGAAGGAAATGCCGGATGTCGAAGTTGCTTCGCCTTGCCGCGCCCGCGGCCGCAGCCTTTGTCGCGATGCTTGCCATCGAAATCGCAGTGGGGGCCGCTCCGGGTACCGCAACTGCGCCGCCCGCGGTCGTTACGGTCCCGGGAATGCCGGGCGTCCCGGACCCCTCCAATCTTTACGGCGAGACCGGTGCGGGCAAGCTGAGCCCTGCCGTCGCCGCCGACCTTCCTCGCGTCTACGTTCCCAACCTGCAGTCGAACAACGTGTACGTGATCGATCCGGAAACGATGAAGGTCGTCGACAAGTTCCGCGTCGGCCTCAATCCACAGCACGTGGTGCCGTCGTGGGACCTGCGCACGCTGTGGGTCGCGAACAACGCCGAGAACACCAAGGTCGGCAGTCTGACGCCGGTCGACCCGCGCACCGGGAAGCCGGGCAAGCCGATCCGGGTGGACGATCCTTACAACATGTACTTCTCGCCGGACGGCACGTCGGCGATCGTCGTCGCCGAGGCCCACAGGCGGCTCGATTTCCGCGATCCGAAGACGATGGCGATGCAATACTCGCTCGACGTCCCGCGCTGCGACGGCATCAACCACGCCGATTTCTCGATCGACGGGCGTTTCGCGATCTTCACCTGCGAGTTCACCGGAACCGTCGCGAAGGTCGACCTCGTGAACAGGAAGGTGCTGGGTTATCTCCAGCTCCTCAAGCCGGGGGTGCCAACGCAGACCGTCAAGGGCATCGACGGCCGCGACGAGATCATCTGCACCACCTGGAAGGGCATGCCGCAGGACGTCCGCGTTTCACCGGATGGCAAGACGTTCTTCGTCGCCGACATGATGTCCGACGGCGTGCACGTGGTCGACGGCGACAGTTTCCGCCAGACCGGCTTCATACCGACCGGCGTCGGCGCGCATGGGCTCTATCCCAGCCGCGACGGGACGAAGCTCTACGTCGCGAACCGGGGCTCCAACAAGATCCACGGCAAGCCGCACGGCAAGGGCAGCGTATCGGTGATCGACTTCGCGACGAGAAAAGTCGATGTCACTTGGCCGATTCCGGGCGGCGGCAGCCCGGACATGGGCAACGTCAGCGCCGACGGCAAAAAGCTCTGGCTGTCGGGTCGCTACGACAACGTCGTGTACGTGATCGACACGGCGACCGGCGCGGTAACGTCGATTCCGGTCGGCAAGGAGCCGCACGGTCTCACCGTCTGGCCTCAGCCCGGCCGCTATTCGCTCGGCCATACGGGCAATACGCGCTAGCGCGCGAGCGGTGAGCGGGCCCGCGCGAAGGCATGCGATGCTAGCCGCGAATGGCTGCTTTCGAGACGAGGAAATCAACACGGCGGCCCATCAGGAAAACACCTTGCTGCCTGGCAAGTATGGGTTGTCGGCGGGCAACAGACATCGGACATCAACTCCTTTCACGTTGTCCTTAACGCCAAAATCGGAAGGCAACCAGTCGGCAAAGCCGGGCACTCTCTCGCAGTGCCCAATTTCCTTGCACGTTGGAATAGTGCCGGTCGCCGGCGGCGGCGGAAATATGCACGCATCGATCCCTCCATCAGGCCCCGGTGTAGGCTTGGTCCCTATGACGCTGGGCACCGGCTTATTCGGATCAATCTTTTCCGACACGCCCGACTTTCCCACGCTGGGCACCGGCTTGTTGGGGTCCACTGTCGGCCCGCAACCAGCAATCACAGCAACCGCGAACCCTATAACGGTGAGCGCGGCGACAGTATTGAACGTCATGGCATTCTCCCCGGGTCGCCAGTAGCTTCCTGGTGCACCTCTGCGCCGGGGGGTGGATCGCGTCGTGCGCTCTTCGCCGAGGGGCTGCCGCGAGTGGCGTGCCGGCCACTGCGCATTATCGTGTAGAGGGAACGCAGGGCGGCAGAATCCTTCGTTATAGTCGTAACGCCGCCCATGTAGGGGTGCAGCACGGCCGGCACGTCGATGCCCCCGTCCGCGCGCTGACAGTTCTCCATCACCGCGACGAGCGTGCGGCCCACTGCGAGCCCCGACCCGTTGAGCGTGTGCACGAGCTCGGGCTTGCCTTGCGCGTTGCGAAAGCGCGCCTGCATCCGCCGCGCCTGGAACGCCTCGCAGTTCGAGCACGACGAGATCTCGCGATAGGTGTTCTGCGCGGGCAGCCACACTTCGAGATCGTAAGTCTTGGCGCTGGCGAAGCCGGTGTCGCCGGCGCAGAGCGTGACCACACGGTACGGCAGCGCCAGCTTCTGCAGGATCGCCTCGGCGTGGCCCACCATGGCCTCGAGCGTCTCGTACGACTTCTCCGGATGGACGATCTGCACCATCTCGACCTTGTCGAACTGGTGCTGGCGGATCATGCCGCGCGTGTCCTTGCCGTAGCTCCCGGCTTCGGAGCGGAAGCACGGCGAATGGGCCGCGAGCCGGATCGGCAGCGCTTCGCCGGGAAGGATCTCGTCGCGAACCGAATTGGTGAGCGTGATCTCGGCCGTGGAAATGAGGTAGAGCGGCTCGCCATCGCCCGTCTCGCCGCCCTTCCTCACCGAGAACATGTCGGCGGCGAATTTCGGCAGCTGCGTCGTTCCGACGAGCGTTTCCGCGGTGACGATGTAGGGCGTATAGCACTCGGTATATCCGTGCTCGCGCGTCTGCGTGTCGAGCATGAACTGCGCCAGCGCGCGATGCAGGCGCGCGAGCTCGCCGCGCAGGAACGAGAATCGCGCGCCCGACATCTTGGCGGCAGTGGCGAAATCGAGGAGACCGAGACCCTCGCCGATGTCGGTGTGGTCCCTGATGGCGAAGTCGAACTGGCGTGGCGTCCCCCAGCGCCTCACTTCGACGTTCTCCTCCGACGACTTGCCGTTCGGGCACGCCCGGGTGCAGGAGATTGGGAATGTCGAGCAGGAAATCGCGCAGCTTCGCCTGGACCTCGTCCAGCGCGCCTTCCTGCCGCTTCGTCTCGTCGCCGATCCCCGCCACCTCGGCCAGCAGCGCGGCGGCATCCTCTCCCTTGCCCTTGGCGACGCCGATCTGCTTCGACAGCGCGTTGCGCCGCGCCTGCAGCGCCTGCGTGCGCGTCTGGATGTCCTTGCGGTCGCGCTCCAGCGCCTCGAAGCGCGCCGTGTCGAGCACGACGCCGCGCCGCGCGAGTCCCGCGGCGACCGCGGCAAGGTCGTTCCGGAAAAGATTGATGTCGAGCATCCGGCAATCTTATCAAATGCCGCGGTGCCGTTCCCGCGTGAACCGTCAGGATTCGTCGTCGCGCGACGCCTTGTCACGGCTTTTCAGCCATTCGAGCTTGTCGCGGATCTTCGCCTCGAGCCCGCGGTCGGTCGGCTGGTACCACGACACGTCGGGCATGTTGTCGGGGAAATAGCGCTCGCCGGCGGCGAACGCGCCCTCCTCGTCATGTGCGTAGCGGTATCCCTTGCCGTAGTCGAGCTCCTTCATCAGCTTGGTCGGCGCATTGCGCAGCCGCAGCGGAACCGGACGCGAGCCGTCGTCGCGAATGAACGCGCGGGCCGCGCCGTAGGCCGTATAGACGGCGTTCGACTTCGGCGCGCAGGCAAGGTAGATCACCGCCTCGGCGAGGGCCAACTCGCCCTCGGGCGTACCCAGGCGCTCGTACGTCTCGACGGCGGCGAGCGTCAGCGACAACGCGCGCGGATCGGCGAGGCCGATGTCCTCGCTCGCCATCCGGATCATCCGCCGCCCGACGTAGAGCGGATCGGTGCCGCCGTCGAGCATCCGGCACATCCAGTAGAGCGCCGCGTCGGGGCTCGAACCGCGCACGGCCTTGTGCAGCGCGGAGATCTGGTCGTAGAACGCCTCGCCGCCCTTGTCGAAGCGGCGCAGGCTTCGCGCGATCGTGGCCTCGACGAACGCGACGTCGATCGGCGCCTTGCGCCCCTCGCCGGCCGCGGTCGCCAGATACTCGACGAGGTTGATCAGGCGGCGCCCGTCGCCATCGGCGTAGGCGATGAGAGCATCGCGCGCGCCGGCGTCGAGCGTGATGCCGGGCGCGCCGGCGGCCAGTGCGCGATCGAGCAGCTGCGCGAGCTCGTCGGGTGCGAGCGGCTCCAGCACGTACACCGCCGCGCGCGACAGCAGTGCGCCGATCACCTCGAACGAAGGATTCTCGGTCGTCGCGCCGATGAACGTGACCACGCCCTGCTCGACGAACGGCAGGAATGCATCCTGCTGCGCCTTGTTGAAACGGTGGACTTCGTCGACGAACAGGATCGTGTGCCGGCCGCTTTGCGCGAGCGTCGCCTGCGCGCGCGCGACGGCATCGCGGATGTCCTTCACGCCTGACAGAACCGCGGAGAGCGCGATGAATTCGGCATTGAAGGCATCGGCCATCAGCCGCGCCAGCGTCGTCTTGCCCACGCCCGGCGGTCCCCACAGGATCATCGAGTGCGGCTTGCCCGACGCGAAAGCGACGGCGAGCGGCTTTCCGGGCGCCAGCAGGTGCCGCTGGCCGATGACGTCGCCGATCGACGTCGGGCGCAGGCGTTCGGCGAGCGGCGTCGCCGGATTGACCGTGGCGAACAGGTCCGACATGCCGTCATTGTAGTCGGCGCCGGGTCGGCCCACGCGAATGCCCTTGCCGTGGGGCCCCCGGCGGGCGATCATCCGCGCGGGCCGTCATGCGGATGCGCAGGCCCTGCTCCGTCCCGACACACGACGCCATCGATCCCCTTGCTGTTGCGCCTCTCCTTCGCCGTAACGCTCGCGTGGCTCGCCACCGTACCCGCGCTTGCATTCGATCTCGAGGGTCATCGCGGCACGCGCGGGTTGAGGCCCGAGAACACGCTGGCCGCGTTCAGCCGCGCGATCGAGATCGGCGTGACGACGCTCGAGACCGATCTCGCGGTCACGAAGGACGGCGTGCTCGTCATCTCGCACGATCCGTTTCTCAATCCCGATGTCGTCCGCGGCCCGGAGGGGCGATGGCTCGCCGAAAAGGGGCCGCCCATCCATTCGCTGACGCAGGCCGAGCTCGAGCGCTACGACATCGGCCGGCTCGATCCCGCGAGCAAGTACGCGCAGCAGTTCCCGCAGCAACTGGCCGTCGACGGCCAGCGCTTCCCGACGCTCGCCCAGGTATTCGCGCTGGCGAAGGAAGCGCCGAAGCCGGTGCGGCTCAACCTCGAAACCAAGATCACGCCGACGAATCCTGGTGATACGGTCGACGCCGCCACGTTCGCGCGGCTCGTCGTGGACGCCATTCGCGCGGCCCGGATGACGTCGCGCACGTCGATCCAGTCGTTCGACTGGCGCACGCTGGTGGAGGCGAAGAAGCTCGCGCCCGAGATCGAGACGGCATGCCTTACGATCGAGACGCAGAACTTCGACACGGTGCAGAGCAAGTCGGCGACGCCTTCTCCCTGGCTCGCCGGGCTTGAACTTTCGAAGGCCAATGGATCGCTGCCGCGGCTCGTCAAGTCGGCGGGTTGCGCGATCTGGTCGCCCTTCTGGCGCAACCTCACGCCGGCGCTCGTCGCGGAGGCGCACGCGCTCGATCTCAAGGTGCTGCCGTGGACCGTCAACGAACCGTCCGACATGGCCGCGCTCATCGACGCGGGCGCGGACGGCCTCATCACCGATTACCCGGACCGCGCGCGCACCGTGATGAGCGCGAAGGGTATTCCTTTGCCGTGACGCCGGAAGGCGTTCCCTGGCTACCGGAGATCGTCATGGCTGCTCGCATCAAGACCACGACCTGGCCGCTGATCGCCGGCATCGCGCGCGATCGCCATCTCTCCGCTGCTCGAGCTCGCGACGGGGCAAGGTGCGTTCTACGGTCTTTGGCTCGCCGTCATGATGATCGCGCTGTGGGTCGCGCAACGCCTGACCCGGCGCGAGGTGGGCATCGCGCTCGGCGATCGCACGTCTTATTTCATCGCGTTGGCCTATCCGGTGGGCATCATCGGCTGCGTCGCGCTGGGGGCATGGGCAGCGCAGTTGATCGATCTGAAGGATCTTTCCGCAACCACGGTTTTCAGGCGTCTGTCATTGAACTTTCTCGTCACGTTCGTGCTGGCGCTGATCACCGAGGAAGGATTCTTTCGAGGCGCGTTGTGGGGAAGCTGCCTGCGGGCCGGATTCTCTCCGGCAAAGACGCTCATCTGGACCAGCGTTGCCTTCGGCCTGTGGCATCTCGCCGTGCCGATCATCGAGCCCGATTTCGCTCAGCCCCTCAGCAAGGTGCCGCAATACGTGATCGGGTCCACGGTTTTTGGCATTGCGATGGGTCTGCTGCGCCTGCGCTCGGGCTCGATCATCGTGCCGAGCGTGTGCCACGCCTTGTGGAACGCATTGGCGTACACGTTCTTTGGCGCGGGCCAGAAAACGGGCCAGCTCGGAATCTCCGACCCGAGCATCTGGGACCCCGAGCGTGGTTACGCGGGGCTCGCCCTGGCGATGCTGGTGGCAGCGTTCTGGTGGTGGCGGGTCAAGCCTTCCGCCACTTCATCCTGAACGAAGCCGTTCGGCTGCCCTGAATGCCCGGGCGCCGTGTGCCGGCGCCGAAACCGGGCAATCCTCGCGTCTAGACGAGTGCAATCTTTCCGGTGGCGAGGTCGTACACGCCGCCGACGATGTCGATCTTCTTGGCGGCGTAAAGCTTCTGGACGACCGGCGGCGAGTTCTTCAGTCGAGCGACCTGCCGTCGCACGTTCTCGGCGACCGCGTTGTCGAGCAGGTTGCCGGTCTGCGTCTTCTCGGCGACGACGACCGCCGGCTTGATCGCGGTGATGAGCGCCGGCAAATGGCCCGGCAGGACGGCCTTGGTCTTCAGCACCTTGATTGCGGCGTCGACCGCGCCGCATCCGCTGTGGCCCAGCACCATGATCAACGGCGCGCCCAGGAACTGGGCGCCGTATTCGATGGAGGCCAGCAGGTCCGGGGTCACGATGTTGCCGGCGACGCGCATGATGAAGAGTTCGCCCGGCCCCTGGTCGAACAGTAGCTCCGGCGCGACGCGCGAATCGGAGCAGCTCAGGATCTGGGCAAACGGATACTGCCCCTGCACGCGGGCGGCGCGGCCCGATGAGAAGTCGCGCTCGTTGAGCGTGTTGCCCGCGTAGCGCGCGTTGCCATCCATCAAACGCTTCAACGCCTCCGCAGGCGCGATGGCGTTCGCGGGTGGCGCTGCGCCGGGCGCTGGCGGGTCGGCCGCAAAGGCGGTGCCAATGCTCCACGGAACGAGCGCCGCGAGTGCGCCGGTCTTCAGGAAATCCCGGCGCGTTACCTGAGGTACGTGTTGCGCATCGCCACACACATCACACATTTGGGTTCCTCCGTAATTGTTGTGCGAATTCGGGTCGCAATACCACCTGCCGCATCACGGTGCAGCTGCACACCAATCTCTTGCTGTCTGCGTGTTGCGTCGCGCTCAAACGTCACGCGGCGTGGTGAATCAGCTGCATTGCACCGGCGTGAGTCTATACCCCGCCCGGCGGACCAGCAGCACGTGATAGACCCCAACTTCACAATGGACAAGAAGGGCGTCCCGTGCGGTCATCGAACCGGGCCTTCTTGGCGAGTTCGACCCTGCGCTCAGGGCCCGCGGCCTCAATCAGATTCAAGCCGAATCGCGCACGCCTGCATTTCTGAGAGCAGCCGGCTCCGCCCACCGGTCAAGCGCGGGGCATCGGCTCGGTCCCGGGGAAACGCTACGATAACGCGCTTGTCGTGTCGCCTTTCGGGGCCTTACTTCTTCTTCTTGGAGCGGACATTCTTGATCATCCCGGCGATCGCTCCAACGGCCGCTCCTGCCACAGGGCCGACGACCGGAATGGGAACCCCCGCAACAGCACCGATGGCGGCGCCGGCGGCAGCGTCCTTGCCCATGTCGTGCTTCAGAACCTCCTTGCCAAGTTTCTCCGCCCCCGCAGCGGTGGCCGATGCAAATTTCTCTGGCCTTTCCGCCCGCGATTCTTGCATCCTCCTGATCGACTTTGCCATCGCGATTCAAGTCGCCCGCGAATGTCGCGGCATCCTTCACAAAGCTGCCGGTAGATCTGGCAGCACTCGCGACCTTCTCGCGTGCGCGCTTTCTCCTGGACGCACCCGCGCCGGCAGCACGCTCTGGTCCGGCGTTGGTTGCCGTGGGATCGACTGGGGACGCCGGCATTACTGATTGCGTGGTCGGAGCGCGCTTATCCGTCACTCCGCCAGTCTTCGCTGATTTCCCAGGCATGCGTTGCCTCCCTCGTTGATCCAGACAACCGGAAACACAAATGCACCGACGCGTTCCGAATCCAATCGCCAATGCGTTGCAGCCGCTCGTCGCCGCGTGCGCCGCAGCGACAGGGCAACTTCCCGTCTGGCGGCTCGCGCAGCGACATTGACCCGAAGGAGCCGCACCTCCGCTGCGCTATGTGCTACCGAACCGCTCAGCCATTCTTTCTGAACTTCGCCAGCCAGTGCTCCATCTGCCTGCCGGCTGCCTCTCGACCGCCGAGTCCGAACGACAGTGCCACGGCCACCGCGACCGCCCCGAAGGCCAAGAGGAACGCCAGGTTCACAATGTCGTCGGCAATGCCCATCGCGCGGAGCCCCATCGCGATAACAAGGCCCAGTATGGCAACCCGCGCGATGGTGGCGAGACTCTCCGAGTTCGTGGTGTCGGCGCGTTGAATCGCGTTGCGCGCGACGCTTGCCAGCCAGAAACCGATCGTGAGGATCGCGCCGCCGAGGACGACGTTGCCGCCGAACTTGATGAACAGCGTGACGACATCGCGAACCTGCGTGAATTCGAGGCGGTTGGCCGCTTCGACGGTCGCAAACAGCATGGCGAAGAACAGCACCAGCATCGACACAATACGCGACGGCTGCGTGCCTCCCGTGACGACGCGCGCGAGACCGAGCTTCTCGGGCAGCGTGTCGAAGCCCATGCTGTTCAGCAGGCGCCCGAGCAGCCCGGCGGCAAACTTCGCGACGTAGTAGGTGACCAGGAGAATCAGCGCTGCGGCCACGATGTTCGGAACGGCCGCGAGCAACTTGCCAAGCATGTCGGTCGCAGGTCTCGAAATCGCCTCGATCTTGAGCGCATCCAGCGCGGCGATCAGCGCCGGCACGAAAACGAAGATCAGCACGATGGTGCCGGCGACCTGCGAAATGCGAAGTGTCGGGTCGAGCCCCAGACGGTGCGCACCCTGATCGGCGCCGGCGGTCGCGAGGATGTTGGTCACGAGGCCCGCGAGCACCTTTCCAAGCAGCCAGCCGGCAAAGCCGATGAGGAGCGCGGCGAACACATTGGGCAGCATGTCGAGGATCTTGGTCACCATCGCCTTGATCGGATCGAGCAGGCCGCCGAGGTCGAAGACGTGGAGGATGGCGGGTACGAACAGAAGGATCACCAGCCAGAAGAGCATGTTGCCGACGCTCTTGCGCATCGGCTTCATTCCCGCATTTGCTGAGAGCTTCTCGTCCCAGCCACTCGCATCGAGCGCGCGATTGACGAGAGCACGCAATGCAACCGCGACGAGCCAGGCGACGATCACGAGCAGCGCACCCGCGACCAGGCGCGGCAGAAAGATGGCGATCTGTTTGACCAGGACCTCGAATGGGCCCGAGGCAAGCGTCAGCTCGAGCGAATTGAACACGGCGATCAGCGTGACCAGAATGATCAGCCAGAAGAACCCGGTAGAAACCCCCGATTCCAGATCGAGCTTCTGCTCGGTCGTGTCGGCGATCCGTTTGTTCAGTCGCGCCAAGGCGAGCAGGCGACGGACCCCGGCCCTCACGAAGACAGCGACGATCCAGCCGATGATGAGGATCGCGACTGCGCCAAGGATGCGAGGCAATTCCGCCCCGAGTGCGTTTCCCAGCGAACTCCCTATCGACGAGAAATCCATGTTGCCCCTCCCATGAAGATTTCCGGACGGGGCCAGGGCACCCAAATCCGCAGCGCCTAGCCGCCGATCTGCTGCGCAAAATGCATAGGCAAACGCACTTTCGTTCTTGTACAGCAAAGAAAATAATACACCGTTCTTTCCAGACCGGTTTGAGCGAAATTATGGCGAACTGGGGGTGCCTTCGGTGGCGAGCGAATTCCGGTCGCGGCGCCCTTTTCGCCACACTCCACTTTGCATGGCGCCGGCGATCACGATGCGTCGATCGGGTGGCTCCTGGTGGTTGACTGGTGTCGAGCACATGTGGCCATAGACCGAGGTCAGCCAAATCGCCTCAAAGGGGACATTCAAGGACCAGGACCGCGGCTCATCCTCGCGGCCGGCCTCATTACCCATGCCAAATGCATAAATTGCGCGTACGGGTGCGGCGTCGTATCATTCCCCGCGGGATGCCGGGCTGACGCCGCGCCCGCGCTCAATGGTTTCTCCAATATGCAATGTGAGCGCCCTGCCGGAAGAAACGATTGCTTCGAATTCTCGAGGAGAGTAACGATGAATACGAAGGCAACATGGCTGGCTCAAATCACCGTGATCGTTGCGTTGGGGCTCGCCTTCGCCGGTGCCCCCTCGGCACAGACGACGACCGCCCAAGACGTGCGCAATTTCGAGGTGATTTCGGTCGATGGGAACAAGCTCGTCGCCCGCGACCAGAACGGCACGGAGGAGATCACCGTGCCGGACGATTTCCGCTTTAACGTCGACGGCAAGAAGGTGCCGGTGTCGGAGCTGAAGCCCGGGATGAAGGGCACGGCCACGATCACGACCAAGACGACGGTCACGCCGGTCGTTGTCACCGAAATCAAGGAGGGGGTCGTGCTGAGGGCGGAGCCGCGTTCGGTGACCGTGCGCGGCGCCGACGGAGTGCGGCAGCGCTTCACCCAGGAGCAGCTGGACGAGCGTGACATCCAGATCGTCAAGGATGGCCGTGTGGTCCGCATCAACCAATTGCATGAGGGCGACGTCCTTACGGCGGCGATCATCTCGAAGAGACCGCCGGTCGTGGTGACGGAAAAGGAAGTGCAGGCGACCGTCAGCGACTCCAAGGCAGCGCCGGCTCCCACCATGGCGGCAGCGGCACCCGCGGCGCAGCCACCGGCCGCGGCGCCCTCCCCTCAGCCGAGCATCACCCCGCCGGCTCGCCGGCGGCCGAGCCATCCGGCCTTGGGCCGATGGGGTACCTGCTGATTGCTGTCATCATCGCGGTGGTGCTGTTCTTCATCATGCGCAAGCGAAAGGCGCCGTGAACATACTTCCGACCGACGCCGGCTGGCCTCGTGATCGGCTGGTCGGGCTCTCAACAACTAACATTTTGATTCGTTCACTAATCCCACGCGAGAAGGATCTCCAGTCATGAATAAGCCTGCAATCGTCATCCTCGCCATCGCCGCGGCCTTCGCCATCAATGCTCCCGCGCAGACCACCACCATGAAGAGCAGCAGTGAACCGGGCAAGGCCAGCATCGAGCAAACGGTCGACATCACCGCCACGGTCACTGCCATCGACAGGTCTACGCGCGACATCACGCTGAAGGGCCCCAAGGGCAACTGGATCGTCGTCACCGCCGGCCCCGAGGTCAAGAACTTCGACCAGATCAATGTGGGTGACAAGGTCCATACCCGATACATCGAGGCGCTCGTGCTCGAGCTGAAGCATGGCGCCGACCTGGCGGTTGTTCGCACCGACGAGAAAAGCGCCCAGGGTGCGGCACCGGGATCGCAGCCGCACGGCGTCGCGGGCCGCCGCATCACCGTCGTTGCCGATGTGGTCGCCGTCGACCGCCAAACGCAGGTTATTACGCTGAAGGGACCGGAACTCACTCTGAATGTGAGGGTTGACGACCCCAAGCAGCTCAAGCGGATCCAGAAGGGCGATCAAATGTATGCCGTATACACACAGGCGATGGCGATGGTGGTGGAGGCGGTTCCGAAGAAATAGTCGCAGGAGGTCGGGCGATGCTGGCGTATCAGGGCCGGAACCACGCATTGCCCACCACGAAATACACTGCAGTCGTCCCCGGGCTGTGCGCCACATCGATGCCGGCGTCCATCCCGAACTTGCTTGCCAGCTTGTAGCGGAAGCCGAGCCCTCCGCTGCCGACGTTCTGCGTCGCGACGAAGGTTTGTCGATCGGTTCGGGTCGTGCCGGCGCCGCCGAAGGCCACGACGCTCCAGCGGCCGAAGAATTGCCAGCGCGTCTCGACCTCGATCGAAGCGGCCTGGTCACCCTGATAGCGCATCGCCGGTACGCCGCGGAGCTGCACGTATGGGCGCAGAAAGAATGGCGTTCCGTCCGATGACCACGAATAGAGTCCGCGCGCGCCGAGCGTCAGGTTATCGGCAAGCGGGTGCCAGCCGATCAGCACCTGCTCGAATCGTTCGAAATCGTCACTGGCGCCCAGGCCTCGCGCGACGCGAGCCAGGAAGATTCGGCATAGATGCCTCGCGTGGGCGTGAACACATTGTCTCGCGTGTCGAATTCCAGGATGGCCGTCGGGGCCGAGATCTTGACGCGAAGCCCATTGGCAAGACCCGGAAAACGCGGATCGTCGCGCAGCTTGGGGTCGACGTCGGCATAGACATAGCGCACACCGACTGCCCAAGGCGACTTGGGTGCAAGTTGCCAGTTGGCCTGCGCGACGGCCCCGCTGAATTGCAGCGAGTAGCGCACCCCCTGGTCGAGGGACGACGTGTCCGGACCGAGGCCGTAGAAATCGAGGTTGACCTGTCCGGTGGCCGCACCGATCAGCGTGCGCAATCGCCCATCGAGCCAGCGGCTGGCATCGGCTGCGAACGCACCCCAGGTTCCGTTCTGGGTGGCGAACGCGCCCACGGCGGAGATGTCCGGACGCGCCCAGCCTTCATCGCCCGCTTCGCGGCGCGGGCGGAGGAACATGCCCGCGGCTCCGCCGCCGTAGCCGACGGCCGGCTCGGTCACGACGATCGGGATCGGCAGGAAGCCGCGAGGGTTCTCGAGAAAATAGCTGAGGTCGAACTGACCATCCTGCGGATCGACGAACCGCGCACTTCCCGTGCGCTTGGCGTCCTGCTCCGTCGCCTCGGAAACGACCTCGACATCGCGCAGCGGCTCGGTCATCGCCTGAGCGCTCGCGCCGGACGATTCGGCGATCGCAAGCAAGAGCACCGCGAGCGTCGCCGTCGCGTCCTTTCGCGCGCGGCGCCGAGCGCAAGGCACGCTTACGCCGCGGCGTCCGACAGCTCCCGCCACGGGGAATGCGTTGCTGACGATCCCGGGCATACTAGAATGTCGGACGATCGTCGGCATGATTTGAATCGTCTCACGGCAGCGGTATCAGCAACGGTCCCAAGGAGCGCTTGACGATGAGAATATCCTGGTCCCCACCGCCGGCGCCGCTCATTGCAAGCGGCCTGTTGGCGCTTTCCCTTTTTTCCGGCGGCGCGCTGGCCGATGACGCCGCGATTCCCCAGCCGCACTGGTCGGGACTGCCGATATGGGGCGCGGAAGCGGAGGCCAGGGGCTATCAGATTCCGCTCCCGTTCGGGATCGGCGTCACTGCCTACTCGGCCCGACAGCCGGTGAACATTCAGGACCTGCAATTGGGATTCAACGGGAAGGACCCGGTGTCGGTCAAGAATTTCCTGCAGATCAATCGGGTCGACACGTCCCAGCAGAACATCTCGGCGAAGTTCGACGTACTCGTCTTCCCGTTTCTCGATGTCTACGGCCTCCTTGGCTATACCACGGGAACCACGGCAGGTCTCATCCAGATTCCCGAGGATCCCATCCTTGGCCTCATCGAACCGAGGGTACTTCAACTCAATGCCTCGTTCTATGGCCCGACCTACGGCGCAGGTTTTACTCTGCAAGGGGGGGCCAAGGTCAGCGAGTGGCGGGACCTGACCGCCATCGTGGTGGTCGACTGGAACCGCACCCAGACGGACCTTTCGTTCAAGAACGAAACGCTGATCGCCAACACGAAGCCGATCGCGACGGTCTTCTCGGCCAGAGTGGGCCTGCATGGCACGGTCGGTCCTTCCAACGGCGCGGCGATCTGGATCGGCGCGATGCATCAGAACATCCAGCAAGTCGTGGCCGGCAGCGTTGCCAACACGGACCTCCAGTTCGTCGTGCTCCAATCGCCGGTGCAGCCGTGGAACACGCTGCTCGGCGGCCTTTTCGAGTTCGGCAAGGACGGCTATGTTCTGCTCGAGGGCGGGCTCGGCGAGCGCATGTCGATCCTCGCAGCAGCGGTGTACCGGTTCTGATCGATTGATCTTTCGAGCCCGTCAACGCGAAGATTCAGATAACTACCGCGGCTCGTGCGGGTCATTTCCCTGAGTGCGGTCGAGGCACCGGCCCGCGTCAAGTCGTCGAGATGAGCCGAGCATCGCAATTTGTCAGCGAGAACAAGTCGCTCCAAGTAAGAAGCCCGAGCAGATCCGACACCCGCTTCGGGTCGTGACCCGAAGTTCGTCGCCATCGGGCACAGACGCAGCCATTGGGTGACTTCCCGACAGCAATCCTGCAGGCAGCGATGCCGTCGAGCGGAGCGTTCCCAGGCAATCCTTGCAGGTCGCGCAGGAATACTCCGCCAGTGGGCGGCGGCGCGACTTCCCGCAGCGCCGGGCGACACGTTAGACTCAAGGCGGGTCCTGTCGATTCAAGAACTCACAATGAAGGGGTCTCGGCGATGAGCCCGAAGACCCGCGAACGCGCTCCACGGGAGGGGACATGACGACACGTCGGCGCCGGTTCGAGGCTTTCGTCAGGAGCAGGCTGGCCTGGGGCCGCGTGTACCGCGTGACCAGCTACCTCAAGTCCGCGCTGTGGACGGTCCCGCTCTTCGCCATCGCGCTGGAGCTGCTGCTGTCACCGGTGATCCGCGCATTCGATGACTGGCAGCGCTGGATTCTGGGCGGGCTCTCGCCGGCCGGGGCGACGGCGCTCTACCAGACGGTCATCACGATGACGCTGTCGTTCCTCGTGTTCACGTTCGGCTCGCTGCTGGTGGCGATCCAGGTCGCCGGCGGCCAGCTGACGCCCCGGATCATCGCCACGACGCTGTTGCGCAACAACGTCGTGCGCTACAGCGTCGGTCTCTTCGTATTCACGCTGACGTTCGCCGTCGCGGCGCTCAACCGGCAGAACGAATCGGTGCACCAGCTGGTGTCACTCGTGACCGGGATCCTCGGGGTCGCGAGCATCGCCATCTTCCTTTTCCTGATCGATTACGCGGCGCGCCTGCTGCGGCCGGTCGCCGTCGTTGCCCGCATCGGTGACGAGGGCGTGGCAATGATCAAGGCCGTCTACCCGGAGCCTGCGGCGGCGCTGCCGCCGGAAGCGATCGCGCTGGACGAACAGCTGCGATGGCCACGCCGCGAAGTCGAGCATCGGGACACATCGGAGATCGTGCTCGCCGTCGACATCGCGACGCTGGTGGCGCTGGCACGCAGCCACGACGGCATGATCGAATTCGTTCCGCAGGTCGGGGATTTCGTCGCCGCGGACGAGCCGCTGTTCGTGCTCCACGGCGGCGCGATGTCGATCGACGATCGCGCACTGCGCTCGACGGTGGCCTTCGGTCCCGAGCGGACGCTCGAGCAGGACCCGATGTTCGCGTTCCGCATCATCGTCGACATAGGACTGAAGGCGCTGTCGCCGGCCATCAATGATCCGACCACCGGGGTGCTGGCGCTGGACCAGGTGCACCGGCTGTTGCGGATGGTGGGCCGGCGAAAGCTGCGCGGCGAGATCATCCTCGACGACGGGGGACAGCCACGCGTCATCTTTCGTACGCCGAACTGGGAGGACTACGTGCAGGTCGCCTGCAGCGAGATCCGTGCATGCGGCGCGGACAATCTCCAGATCGCGCGCCGGATGCGCGCGATGCTGTTGAACCTCCGGGGCACGCTGCCGGAGCACCGCCATCCCGCGCTGGACGTGCAACTCGACCTGCTGGACTGGGCGGTGCAGACGCACTTCAGCCGGCCTGAGGAGCTGGCACTCGCCCGCATTGCCGACTCCCAAGGACTGGGCGGCTCGTCGGGCTCGCGATTCAACGGCTCGGGCTGACGGCGGCGCCGGGCCGCTCACCGGATCCTCGACGGGGTTTCGCCAATGCGCGTCATGCCCGTCCGCGACGGCTAAGACTCGCTCACAGGGTGGCGCTGGACCCGCTGCTCAGCGGCCCGCCGTCGCACGCCTCAATTGAGATCACTGTCCTTGTAATACTTGGTTCCCTTGGCGGTCAGCTCCAGCGCCAGGCCCTTCTCGGTGACCTGGTAGATCCAGACCCCCGGCCCCACGGCAACCGCGCCCTGGTAGGCGGACCCTTTGTCGGCGGTCTTTGCCGCGGCGGTCGCCTGTCCACCGAACTCCCAGCCGGAGTTGATGAAATCGTTGAGCGCCTTATCGGTTTCGAACACCCAGACCACCTGGAATTTCTTGGCCCCGAAGCCCAGGCCGGCCTGAATTTCGGCCATCTTCATGTACGTCATCGACTTGGTCTTGTTGTTGACCGCGATGCCCTTGCCCGAACCGCCCCCGGCGACGAAGATCTTCATGCCGAAGTTGCTGAACGCGGCATAGCCCGCCGCAGACTCGACGGCCTTGCGCGCCCCCGGCGCCGCGGCGTAGACCGCGGCGAGCGCGTCCTGCCCCGCCTTGCGCACCTCCGCCTGCTCCTTGGCCTTGTCGGCACCGAGCGCGATTCCGGGCGCGACCAGCGCGAATGCCACTGCCAGGACCATCATTCGACGATTCATGCTGCCCTCCCTTTCAACAGGTTTGCCGATCCTCAAGCCGACGTCACGAGATACCGCACTCGCACCAATGACTGACGGCACGCAACTAGACGCTGGCGCTGCGTCGCAATCGAATGCACTCGCGGGACCATTGCGAACGCAAACAAGCTCACTACGATTGTGCGCCAACACCCTCCATTGATCCATAGGGCAGGACGCTGCCCGCACACCCTGCGCACCCTCGGGTCCGGGCGCGGGCAGCAACGGACATCGGGCGACCGAACTTCACGGCGCGGCGCATCGACCGAGTCCCCGCGGGCACGCCATGGGATTGGTGGTTCGTGCGGTGACCGCACCGGCCGACGGTTGATCCTGCAGCTCATTCGCGTGCGAGGCCATCCCGCCAAAACACCATTTTTCTTAACGCAAATCAACATTAATGAAGCTGGCCGGGGTCTAATAGAAATGTCCCGGGCGCGGCCAAAATGGCGTCAGGGAATATTGTTTTCTTGACGGGAAGACATTTCGACGGCAAGGTTTGTGCCAAACGTGGAGATCAACCATGATCCGCAAGACAGTAATCAGTGTCATCGTCGCAGCCGGTCTGCTTGGTGGGATTGAGGCGGCGACTGCGCAAACGGCGAGCAGTCCGGTTCGGTGCATGTATACGTGGTGCTGGACGCACGTGATGGTCGTGCCGGACGCCAGCGGAACGCCAGTGGCCCGTGTTACCTGGAACGAGTTCCGGATGCCGAAGGGGCTGTCCGGGACCACGCTCGGCTGGATCCTTGTCGGAAGCCCCGACTACGAGCTTCGTGCTGACAGTGTCCACATCGTCGGGGCGAACATGGCGGGTGCATCCGCGCAGTTTCCCCTCCGGCAGTCCACGGTAGCCCTCTTTCCGGCGGATGACCTCAACACGACCGATCTCGTGTACACGTACCAGCTTCGCGTCTACAAGAAGGGATCGCCGCCGGACGCGGTGCCCCTCGTCGTAAGCGGCACCGTCGCAAACTCCGTCAACTGACCAACGCTCCGTGGTTTCGCCGCCCGCGCTCGGCCGCGGGCGGCGCGAATGCCGGCGAACAAGACGGACTGCCTGCGAGCTCGGTCGTCGACGCGATCAATCCCCGCGTGACCACAGGAAGAAGTTTGCGGTAAAGTTGTTACGGCTCCTCGAGTCGAGCCCTCAATCCCGGGAGGCAATCATGGTAGGAAAGTTTCTGGCACTCGGCGTGCTGACGGTGTCGCTTGCGGCATCGGGCGTTCACGCGCAGACGGCCACGCCCGGCGCCGCCGCGCCTAGCACGAACGCCGTCGATCCGGCTTCGGTCCAGGTCCTCAAGGACATGGGGGCGTACCTGCAGACGCTGAAGCGCTTCCGGGTGTCGACCGAGCTGACCGGCGAACGCGTTCTGGCCGACGGCCAGAAACTTCAGCACACGGCGACGGCGGACATGGACGTCGAGCGTCCGAACAAGATACGCGCGGTGATGAAAAGCGCCCGTTCCGAGCGCGAGATCATCTATGACGGCAAGACAGTCACGCTTTATACGCCGGCGCAAAAGTATTACTCGACGGTGGAATTCACCGAGACGATTGGCAGCCTGATCGACAAGCTGGAAGATAGGTATGGCGTCGAGCTTCCGTTGTCGGATCTCTTCCTCTTCGGGACGCCGGCGGCCCCGCTCGACAAGCTCGAGTCGGCGATGAATGCCGGCCAGGATTTCGTCGGCGACGATCTCTGTGACCACTATGCCTATCGCCAGGGCAAGGTCGACTGGCAGATCTGGATCACCACCGGCAGCAAGCCGCTGCCGCGCAAGATCGTGATCACCAATCGTGCCGACGACGCGCGTCCGCAGTCGGTTTCGCTGATCGACTGGAACCTGAAGCCGGCCTTCAAGGACGCGGTATTCAAGTTCACGCCGCCCAAGGGCGCGACCAAGATCGAGATCGTTCCGCGGAAGACCCAGTAGAGGAGCGCCATCATGAAAAACTCTTTCGGCAGTTTGGTTCCGGCCGGGCTGGCTGTCCTCGTTCTGGCCTGCTTCGCGATGGCTCCCTACGCTGACGCCGCGGGTGGTCGCGGTGGTGGCGGTGGTGGCGTGGCGGCGGCGCCCGCGCATCGGGCGGTGGTGGCGGTGGCGGCGGCGGTGCCCGCGCATCGGGCGGCGGGGGTGGTGGCGGTGGTGCCCGGCAGAGCGCGCAGGTCGACAACAGCAGGGCCGATGCGCGCACCAACAATACCCGAAGCGGCAGCGTCAACAACGTCAACAACGTCAACGTCGAACGGAATGTCAACGTAAGCGGAAACAACGGCTGCTGCAATAACGGCTGGGACAACGACTATCACCCGGTCGCCACCGCAGCGGCGGTCGGAGCGGCGGTTGCCGTGACCTCGGCCGTCGTCGGGTCGATGGTGCGCACCGTCCCGCCCGGCTGCGCGCCGGTGAACTACGGCGGCATGGTCTATCAGCAATGCGGCGGCACTTGGTATGCCCCGCAGGGATCGCAGTTCGTCGTCGTCAATCCACCGTATTGATTCGCGCATCGCATCGGCCGAATGTATCCGCCAAAGCGAATGGCAGGGACAAGACCGTAATTGCATATCAAGCCGGTGATTCGCAATGGTCGAATATTAGGGAGACACCGATGAAGTTTGCATTGATGATCGTGTGCGCGTTCCTTGCTTCAAATGCACTCGCAGCCGATTGCGTCACCAACTCGCAGGGCAAGACCGTTTGCAGTAACGGCGACAAGGCCGTGGTCGTGAACAAGAACACGGGCACGGTGAAATCGGCGGAAAGGAACTCGAGCGGAACAGCGACGACTGCGCAAAGCAGAAACGGCGCGAAGGCGGCCTACAATCCGAAAACCGGCAACGCCGCCGTGTCGCAAACGGATCGGAGCGGAGTGACCACTACCAAGACCGCCGGAGGCGCAGAGGTGAAGAGCAGGGATGGCGTGGGCGTGGCCAAGACCGCTGACGGAACGACCTGCGTCAAAGGCAGGAACAATCAAGGGTGCACGAAGAATTAGGGCCGTTCCTTCACCTGGCGAAGGACGGATCGGATTCGATTCCTGTAGCGACGTCGTCCGACCCATCGCTTCCGCGAATTTCAACGGCTGCCTTGGGAAAGCCGCCCCATTGCACCGTCGGGGCCCGTCGATGCCGCCTCGGCCTCCGCAACGGGCGAGGTTCGCTTTTGTCGCGTTGTCGGCCTCAAGCGCCGACTCGCGCTTGTTCGCATCCCCTTGCCTCCGGCAAGGGGCCCCTGCTCACTCGCTCGCGGCGCTACTCCCCAACGACGTCGGCGCCCGGGGGCGGCACGAAGGCGAACAATGCCGGCTCAAGCGTCGGATTGCGCTCGAATCGGTCGAACGTGAGAAGCGTCGTATTGCCGAACGCGTCGACGAGCTCCATCCGGCGCGGCAGGTTGTCTCTGAATCCCAAGCGCACGCGCTGGAGTCCCGCATCGGGCGATTTGGGACGCGCTTCGACCATCGCGAGCCCATCGGCGGTGCCGGCGTCGGACAGCGTGAAATTGCGCTCGAGCGCGTTGTCCCCGGCGAGGAGCGCCGCGGGGCTTCCGCCCAGCGCCGCCGCCTGCGCTCGCACGATCACCTGATTGAGATCGCGATCGAAGATCCACAGCTTGGTCCCGTCGCCGACGATGAGCTGCTCGACCGGCTTGTCGTACGACCAGCGAAACCGTCCCGGCCGCTGGAAATAGAAAGTCCCCGTGCTGGTCCGCTCGCGCCGATCCTTGCCGGTGACGACCTGCTGGAACGAAGATCTTCCGGACCTCGTGCCGTCGACGAAGGCCTTGAGCTGCTCGAGCCCGCCCGCGAACGCGGACGCGGGCAGCAGGGCGAGCGCCGCGATCGCGCCAAGCATCAGCCGTTGAATCGAGCGCACCGGCACTGTCATGTCCCCGGGATGTTGGCGAGGCAGTTGCCCACGGCGTCGAGCACCACGTAGGAGTGTTCGCGCCCCGCGAATTCCTTGCGCCCGCCGACGAGTTTGTACTGGTGCGCGTACACGCGCCACGAATCGAAGGCGCGCTCGGGATCGTAGTCGCAGCCGTCCACGTACCAGTTCGGCCCGCAGAATTCCTTCGGCAGCAGCGATTTCGCTCGCTCGATCGCCTGCTCGGCGGTGATCCGCGGTGCGCTCGCCGGCCGATCGTGCGGGCACCAGTCGTCCTGGCGGTAGACGAGCACGGGGCCCGCGAGCACGGCGCGCGCCGCGAGCAGCGCGGTCACGCCGACAAGCAGCACTTGCGCACGTGCAAGCCGGCGTCCGGAGGCAGCTGCTCATCGGCCCTCGCCCTTGGGCGCCGGCGCCAGCACGTCGCGATTGCCGTTTGCCTGCATCGGGCTCACGAGCCCGGATCGCTCCATCTGCTCGATCAGGCGCGCCGCGCGGTTGTAGCCGATGCGCAGATGGCGCTGAACGAGGGAGATGGACGGGCGCCGCGTCTGCAGCACGATGGCGACTGCCTGGTCGTACATCGGATCCGCCTCGGCGTCCGCCGTGTTGATGGCAGCCGCATCGTCGCCGTTGCCATTCGCCCCGCCCTCGAGCAGCCCCTCGACGTATTGCGGCGTGCCCTGCGCCTTGAGGTAGTCGACGACGTGATGCACCTCGGCATCCGAGACGAACGCACCGTGGACGCGCAGCGGATACCCAACGCCGGGGGGCTGGAACAGCATGTCGCCCTGCCCCAGCAGCGTCTCCGCGCCCATGTGGTCGAGGATCGTGCGCGAGTCGACGCGGCTCGCGACCTGGAACGCGATCCGCGACGGAATGTTCGCCTTGATGAGTCCGGTGATGACGTCGACCGACGGTCGCTGCGTGGCGAGGATCAGATGGATGCCCGACGCGCGCGCCTTCTGCGCGATCCGCGCGATCAGCTCCTCGATCTTCTTGCCCGTCACCATCATCAGGTCGGCGAGCTCGTCGATGACGACGACGATGTAAGGCACTTCCTCGATCGGCTCCGGCGCGTCCGGCGTCAGCGAGAACGGGTTGGTCAGCGGCGCCCCGGCCTTGCGCGCCTCGGCGACGCGCGCGTTGTAGCCGCCGATGTTGCGCACCCCGAGCGTGGACATGAGCTTGTAGCGGCGTTCCATCTCGGCGACGCACCAGTTGAGCGCGTTGCCGGCGAGCTTCATGTCCGTGACGACCGGTGCCAGGAGGTGCGGGATCCCCTCGTAGACCGAGAGCTCCAGCATCTTGGGATCGATGAGGATGAGCCGCACCTGCCGAGGCTCGGCCTTGTAGAGCAGCGACAGGATCATCGCGTTGACCGCCACCGATTTCCCCGAGCCCGTCGTGCCCGCGACCATCAGGTGCGGCATCTTGGCGAGATCGGCGACGATCGCCTTGCCGGCGATGTCCTTGCCCAGCGCCAAAGTGAGCGGGCTCGCCGTGTCGTGGTAGGTCGTCGACGAGAGGATCTCGGTGAGCTTGACGATCTGCCGCTTGGGATTCGGCAGCTCGAGCCCCATGCACGACTTGCCGGGAATGGTCTCGACCACGCGGATCGACACGACCGAAAGCGCGCGCGCCAGGTCCTTCATCAGGTTGACGATCTGCGCGCCCTTGACGCCCACCGCCGGCTCGATCTCGTAGCGGGTGATCACCGGGCCCGGATACGCGGCCAGCACGTGCACGGCGACGCCGAAATCGGCGAGCTTGCGCTCGATCAGGCGCGACGTGAATTCGAGGGTCTCGGCGCTGACCGCCTCCTCCTTCGACGGGGCGTCGTCGAGGAGCGCCAGCGGCGGCAGCGGCGAGTCGGGCATGTCGACGAAGAGCGGCCGCTGCTTCTCGCGGACGACGCGCTCCGACTTCTGCACCTCGGCCGCGGGTGCGACGACCAGCACCGGCTCGCGCGGTGCCGTGTCGTGCTTCGCCAGCACGACGGCTTCGCGCTCGGCCATCGCCTGCGCGCCGAGCTCGCGCTCGCGCTTCGCCTGTGCGCGCTCGCGCTGCGTCGCGACCATGCGCTCGAGGCCCGCGCCGAGCCGCTCCATCAGCTTCAGCCACGACATGCCGGTGAAGAGCGACCAGCCCACCGCGAGCAGGACGATGAGGAGCAGCGTTGCACCGTTGAATCCGGCAAATTTGGACAGCGCTTCGCCGACGACCTCGCCGACCGCGCCGCCCGGCCGCAGCGGCAGCCGCATCGGCAGCCGATAGAGCCGCAGCCCCTCGAGCGCGGCGCTGGACAACAGCACCAGGCCGAAACCGAGCAGCCCGAGCGACAGCGGGTGATCCGACTCGTGCGCCGTGTGGCCGATGCGGCGGTAGCCGGCGATGACGAGCGCGATGCCCGCCGCGACGAACCACCACGCGGATGCGCCGAAGAGGTAGAGCAACAGGTCGGCGAGCCATGCGCCCGCCATGCCGCCGCGATTGCCGATCGGGGCGCCGGTTCCGGTGAACGACCATCCCGGATCGGCCTTCGAGTAAGTGGCGAGGATCAGCGCGAGCCAGACGAAGCCCGCGACGACGAGCAGCCACCATGACTCGCGGACAAGGCGCGCGAATCGCGGCGAGCGGGTCGCGAGATCGGCCTTGCGAGCACTTTGCGATGCCGCAGCCCGGCGTCCGGTGACAGGCGCTTTCTTATTGAAAAACATCGGGGTGCCGCACTTTGTTCATGCGACGCATTATACATGAGACTTGAGGGAAATCCGATGCGGGCACGAAGGGTCCGCGCCGGCCGGACGCCGCGCCGATCGAGAGCGAGCGGCGCGCCCCGCATGCATCACGGCGCGGCTTGCCTCGCCCGGGCGGCGGCCCCAATTAAAGTAAAATCGGATGGCTCTACGACAAGAACAGCCAATCGCAACGAAGAAAAACGCCAAGCATGCCAACCCAACACGCCCGCCTGCTCATCCTCGGTTCCGGACCCGCCGGCTACACCGCGGCAGTATACGCCGCGCGCGCCAACCTGAAGCCCGTGCTCGTCACCGGGCTCGCGCAGGGCGGCCAGCTCATGACGACCACCGACGTCGACAACTGGCCCGCCGACGCTGCCGGCGTCCAGGGTCCGGACCTGATGGCGCGCTTCCAGCAGCACGCCGAGCGCTTCGAGACCAGGCTGATCTTCGACGAGATCCACACGGCAAAGCTCGACGAGCGGCCGATGCGGCTCATCGGCGACAACGGCGAATACACGTGCGACGCGCTGATCATCGCGACCGGCGCGTCGGCGCGCTATCTCGGAATTCCCTCGGAGCAGACCTTTCACGGCAAGGGCGTGTCGGCCTGCGCGACCTGCGACGGATTCTTCTACAAGGGCCAGGATGTCGCGGTGATCGGCGGCGGCAACACCGCCGTCGAGGAGGCGCTCTACCTGTCCAACATCGCGAAGTCGGTCACCATCGTGCACCGACGCGACAAGTTCCGCGCCGAGGCAATCCTCGTCGACAGGCTGGTCGCGAAGACAAAGGGCGGCGGCAACGTAAGGATCGTCTGGAATCACACGCTCGACGAGATCCTCGGCGACGGCACCGGCGTCACCGGCGCACGCGTGAAGGATGTCAAATCCGGCGCGACGCGGGATTTCCCGCTGACGGGTGTGTTCATCGCGATCGGGCACACGCCGAACACGAAGCTCTTCGAGGGACAGCTCGTCATGGCCGGCGGCTACATCACCGTGAAAGGCGGATCCGCCGGCGACGCCACGGCGACCAGCGTTCCCGGCGTATTCGCGGCGGGCGACGTTGCCGACCACGTCTATCGGCAGGCGGTGACGTCGGCCGGCACCGGCTGCATGGCGGCGCTCGACGCCGAAGCGTTTCTCGAGGGTCACGCCTGACCGGAGCGCAGGGCGGATTTCGCGCGCCGCCGCGGGTTGCGGCGCGAAGGCGGAGCATCGGCGATGGCGAAGCTGTCGGATCTGAAGCGGCTCGTGGACGAAGCACGGGCGAGCGCACCTCGCCCCGAAGCGCGCGCCCCGGCCTCCGCGCCGGCGAAGCCGCTTTCGGCCCGCCGCGCGGTATCGGCGACGAAGCACGCCGACGGCGACATCGACATCGAGCGGGCATTCGCCGACGTGAAGCGTCTGCCGCAAACGACGCGCGCACGGCACCGCTCCTCCGCGCCCTGCCCCGATCCCGCACCAGCGCATCGCCGACGATGCCGCCGCGCTAGCGGCGTCGAAATACGGCGCCGAGCCAATCGCAGACACGTGGGAAGTCGGCCAGGAGCACGAGGCACACCAGACCTTCGTCCGCCGCGGCCTCGGCGCCGACATCCTGGCCAAGCTTCGCCGCGGGCATTGGTCGGTGCAATCGGAACTCGATCTACATGGACACACGTCCGATGAAGCGCACGACGCGCTCGCCGATTTCCTGGTCGAAGCCCGGCAGCACGGCTACCGTTGCGTCCGCGTCATCCACGGCAAGGGGCTGACGTCGCCTCAGCGCGAGCCCGTGCTCAAGGGCAAGGTGCGCAAATGGCTGTCGCACTGGGATGACGTTCTCGCCTATTGCGAAGCTCCGCGGCATGCGGGCGGCGGCGGCGCGGTGCTCGTGCTTCTGCGCGGCACGTGAGGCGTTTCAGCCGGCGGACGGCGGGTCGCTCCCGGGCTCGCGCCCTCGGCCTCCACCACGGTAATGCCGAATATCACCTGTCGCGCCGTCGGCCTCCCGCGTCGACTCGCCTTGGTCGCATCCCCACGCGCTAATCGCGCGCGGTTCGGCCTCCGAACGTGGCGTTGGCCTCGCGAAGGTGATGTTCGTCGGCTCTCCGAACGCGACTCGCGATTCGCTCGCATCCCCGCCGTTACTCGCCGGCGCTCCACCGCTCGCGCGCGGGCCCCTGCTCCCGGGCTCGCGCCGCAACATGATGTTCATCGCCTTCATCGTCAGCACGACCTCGCCGCGCTGATTCATTGCCTCGATGAACGAACGGACGAGGCCCCGGTCAGGCTTCGAGCGCGACGGCGTCGCCTCGGTGACGGTGACGCGCACGGTGAGGGTGTCGCCCGGGCGCACCGGTGCCAGCCAGCGAAGCTCGTCGATTCCGGGCGACACGAGCGCGGCGACGTGCGACAGATAACGCTCGACCAGCACGCGCATCACGAGAGAGACCGTGTGCCAGCCGCTCGCGATGAGCCCGCCGAACGGCCCGGCGCGCGCCGCGGCCGGATCGGCGTGAATGGACTGTGGATCGTAGCGCCGCGCGAACTCGACGATCTCCGCCTCGGTGATCGCGATTCCGCCGAAGACGCCGACCGATCCCGCGACATAGTCCTCGAAATACCGGTCCTCCACCGGTGCCGCCAGGTCGGAGTCGCTCATCTCGTTCGAGCTAGAGGACCCGATGCATGAGCGCGGGTAGCTCCGCTCTCACTTCGGCGAGGCGCCCGGCGTCGACGTCGCCGACGACGATGCCCGGCCCCTCGTCCTGTTCCGCGACGATCTTTCCCCACGGGTCGATCAGCACTGAATGGCCGTAGGTCCGGCGTCCGTTCGGGTGCGCGCCGCCCTGCGCGGCCGCCAGTACATAGCACTGATTCTCGACGGCGCGCGCGCGGAGCAGCAGATGCCAATGCGCGGCGCCGGTCGTCGCCGTGAACGCCGACGGGACGAGGATCAGCGACAGCTCACCCAGTCCGCGATAGAGCTCCGGGAAGCGCAGGTCGTAGCACACCGACAGGCCGACGCGGCCGCACGGCAAGTCGATCGCAACCGGCGCGGATCCTCGCTCGATCGTCCGCGCCTCGTCGTAGTTCTCGTCGCCGCGCGCGAACGCGAACAGGTGGATCTTGTCGTAGCGTGCAACTCGCGTGCCGTCGGGCCCGTACACGAGGCAGCTGCTGCGGACCCGCGCGGGATCGGCGCTCGCCACCGGCACGGTGCCGCCGACGAGCCAGATGCCGTGCGCCCTGGCCAGCCGCGCGAGAAATGCCTGCTGCGGACCGTCGCCCTCGGCCTCGCGCACCGCGAGCTTGTCGGTCGCGCGCGCGCCGAGGATGCCGAAATATTCAGGAAGGACGACGAGCCGCGCGCCCTCGCGCGCCGCCGCCGCGATCAACGGCTCCGCCGCCGCCAGATTCGCGGCCACGTCGCCACCCGAAACCATCTGCACCGCCGCGACGCGAAACGCCGGCGCGGGTGAGGCACCCGGGGAAGGCGGCACGGCGTCCGCGATCATTTCACGCTTCCCTCGGCAGGCACGCCAGGCGGAGGCGTTGCGCTCGCCGTCGCAGTCGCGCCGCGCGTGACGATCGGCTCGGACCAGCTTCCGGTGACCGTGTATTGGTAGCTGAACATCTGCTCGATGGGATCCTTCATCACTTTTTGCGCGAGCAGCGCTCCCGCGCCCACCGCGGCGCCGATGATCGGGTTGGCGAGGAACAGGAGTGCGGCGCCCGCCGACACGCCTGTCGAGAGCGCAGGCTGCACGCGGACGCTGAGGCGCTGCGACTCGCGGGCGAGATCGGCGTCACCGGCGATGTCGACCTTCGCCGCCGGCCCGATCAGCCGCAGGTCGTCGGTGGTCATCACACCGTCCTTCACACGCACGTTACCGGTGACGTCGTCGAAGGCAAAGCCTTCGCTGAAGATGTCCTGGAAGTCGAGCGTGATCCGGCGCGGGAGCGCCTGCAGCGACAGCACGCCCAGCAGCTTGCCGATCCCGGGCTCGATCTTGGTGAAGCGTCCGGGGCCGACGGCGATCTTGAATGCGCCCGACAGCGTCGGATAGTCGAACTCGCCCGGCCCGCCGGCCCAGGCGAGCTGGCCGTTGATCTTGGTCGACGCGCCTTTCACGGCGTCCGGGTAGCCGAAGCGCGCCAGGAAGGCTCCGGCATCCTTGGTCTCCAGCGCCACGTCGAGCCGCGTCTGCTGCGCCTTTCCCGTCGCGCGCCACGCGCCCTTGGCGTCGATCCGCCCGCTGTCGTTGACGAGCACGAGCTTCTCGATCTGCCAGTCCTTGTCGTTCGGCTGCGCGATCACTTCGACGCGGCCGAGGTCGCGTTCGTGCGACACGAAGGTGTCGGCGGCAATGTCCATCGCCGGCCACGAGTTCGTCGATTCCGCCGGCGCGCTTGCCGCGCCGCCTTTGCCCGCGCCGCTCCAGGGCGGCAGCTCGGCGGCGCCCGGCATCGCGAAACGCGTGAGTCGCGCCACCAGCCGGCCGTTCGGATGCGCCGTGTCGGGCATCGACCACTGCGAGGTCCCGACGACCTCACGGGCGCGCAGGTCGAGCTTCCATTCGTCCCCGGCGCGGCGCGCGGCAATCTTCATGTCGTGAAACCGGCGCCCGAACGATTCGAGCACGCCGGCGTCGAGGTCGAATCCGGCGAAGACGAGAGTATCGGACGACGAGGGCCTCTCGCTGCTTCATCGATGCGCGCAGCGCGAGCCAATCATCGATGCTGATGGTCGCAAGATCGGCCCGGACCCAGAGACCCGGCCGCTCGGCGTGCGCGGCGCCCGCCCTTTCCGCCGCGCGACCCAGCGTGAGCAGGGCCCGTTGTGTCGCCATGCTGTCGCCGGCGCGCTGGCGGGCGAGCGCCAGCTGCATGACTCGGCCGTATACGACTTCGATGGAGTCCTCGTTCGGATGTGCGGCGTCGCTTCGCCGCGCGAGGCGCAGCGGGACAATGTCACCGGGCTGCTTGCCGAGCGGCGCCGGCAGGTCGATGGTCGCGCCCTTCATGTTGCTGTCGAACTGCCACGTCGAGCCGTCACGGCGCAGGTCGCCGCCGAGGGTCCAGTCGACGACGCCGTTGACCCGATCGAGAAGCTCCGACGGATAGAGCGCGCGCACGGTGGCGAGATTGGCGACGCCGGCGCCGCTGATGCGCGCATGACCCTCGGCATTCGCGATGCTGAGCCGCGCCGGCCCGCCGGCGACGTCCATCGTGACGTCGCGCGCCCGCACGTCCTTCTCGGTGAACGCGAGCTTGCCGTTGACCTTCGTCAGCGTAGGCATCCCGGCAAGGCGGAATTGGGTGTCGGCGAGCGTGAGCTCTCCGGAGATCCGGCTCACGTCCGGCTTGCCGAGCGGCAGCTCGAGCTTGGTGGTGAAATGCGCCCCGCCGGTGCCGTCGACGCCGTCGGTCACGTGCCCGATCATCTCCGCGACCGGGCTCATCGACACGAAGCGAAGGAGGTCGTTGACCGGCCCGGCCGCCTCGCCTTCGACGCGCAGCAGCGGCACCGCCGGGCGCAGATCCGGTATCTCCGCGTGCGTGCGGCCGAGCTTGAGCTCGAACGTGCGGCCTCGCGCAGCATCGATGGTCAGCCGCGTTCCTTCAAGGCGAAACTCGGCATCGAGCGCCTCCAGCGGCGGCCAATGCTCCGCATAGGCGAGCGTCAGGCCGCGCAGCTTCGACGTGATGAGAAACTGCCCGGTCTTGCCGTCGGCAAACGGAAAATCGGAAAGTCGGCCGATGAACTTGACGCGCGTGTCGGAGGCCGTTCCCGCGACGAGGCCGCGGCGCAACCAGTCGCGCGTCGCGGCGTTCACGGCGAGCGGAAGCTCGCGATGCAATTCGCGAACGTCGATGCTGGACAGCTGCGCCGTCATCTCGAGTTCGCCGCTTCCTGTCGGCTCCGTGCGATACGTCGCGGCGGCGGTGCCCGTGACGCCCGGCAGCGCGAAATCGAGCTTTTCCGCGCGGACAGTCATGCGGTCGCCCTTGCGTTCCCACTGCAGGTTGCCGGACAGCCGCTCGAACGCGACGGGCGCCGCGAACATCTGCGGCAGCTCGAGCGCCCCCTTCCGGCTTGCAATCGTGAGCGCGCCGCCGGCGGCCGTCGCCGTGACGCTGCCGGTCGCGCCCGTCACCCCCGGCAGGCCGTCCTGCGCCCGGAACCCGGCGTTGCTGAATTCGGCCGCGCCGGAATAAGCGGTTGGCGCCTCGAGGTCCCCTTGCCAGTTCAGGCGGCCGTGCGTGAGCGTGCCGCGGGCGGCAAAGCGGACGAGATCCGCGCGCCAGCGCTCCGGCAGCGGCGCGTGAATCGCGAGATCGGACAGCGGCTCGAGCTGAATCCGGTCGAATTCGATCCTGCCCGATTGGGTCGGCGCATCCGGCTCGTTGAACGCGAGCAGGAAATTGGTTGCGTCGAGGCGCAATCCGCCCGCCGTGACGAAGGCGAGATCGCGCGTCGAGATCTCACGCAGCGTCGGCGACGACTTCGCCGACACGCGCCCGGAGAGGTGCGCGAGATCGAGCGGCGGCACCGTCTCCGCGAGGCGTGCCCGCACGTCCTCGAGCTCGAGGTCGGCGACGATGCTGCGCGCGTCCCCGCGGGCGACCTCGAACCAGAGCCGCAGCGCGCCCTTGCCGGAGGTCAGCTGGACCGGCAGCAGCACCCACTGGCGCCAGGCGCCGACGTCGGCGTAGTCGAGGCGGACATACAGCGTTCCGTCGGCGGTCTTCCAGTCGTTCTTCGTCACGAAACGGAAGTCGCCGCGCAGGTCGAGGGGGGCGGACAGCTCGGGCGGCGGGGTGCCCTTGAGTCCGAAGCGGTGCCGGCCGAACCGGTTCTCCAGCTTGAACTGAACGTGCTCCAGCACGAGCTGCGGCCCATTGCGCACTTCGTCGTCCCAGGTGATCAGCGCGTCGTGCACGATGATCCGAGGCTGCCGCAGCACCCATTCGGTGACGGGAGACTGTCCGGTGGACTCGTTGGGGTCGAAGCGCAGTCCGGCGACGTTCAAGATTCCCGAGGGATCGCGCCGGACCGCGAGCTGCGGGCGCTCGACGATGAGCTCCTTGAGCCGAAGCTCCATCAGCGGGAGCGACGTCCACGCGACGATCAGCTCGACTTGCGGCAGGTCGAGCACCGGCTGCCCGACGGCCTGCGCGCCGCCACCGACCCGGAAGCCGCCGATCACGAGCTTCGGATTCCAGCCGTCCCATCCGGTCGTGAGCGACGCGATCTCGACTTGCTGCCCCAGCTCGCGCGACAGCGCCGCCGTCAGCGTGCCGCGATAGTCGTCGACGCGCGGAAACACGACGAAACGCAGCGCAAGCAGCAGCAGCGCAAAAATCGCGAATCCGGCGACGAAAAGGGCACCCGCCGCGCGGGCGATGCGTGCCATTACAGGCGCGTTCGCATCCGGGGCGCGAAGAATGGCGCGCACGAAGGGCATAATGGGAATCGGGCTTCCATTGTATCGGAACGGGCGGGGACCCCGTTTCATTGACGCTTTCCGCCCTGTTCCGTTCCCCTGCCCGATCGCAACGCGCCCGACGATGTCGTCCCTGCCCTCGACCCTCGCGTCCCTTCGTTACAGCCGCTACGCGACGCAGTCGCTGGCCGCGCATCCCGCGGATGCCGAGTGGCTCGGGGCGACTCGCGATGCCCCGTTCGACTGGGCGGCGGCGCAGGAGGCAACGGCCGCGGCGGTCGTCTCCGGCGACGCCAATGCGCTCGCCGCGGCGTTGCGCCGGCTGCGACGGCGCGCCTATCTGCATACGATGCTGCGCGACCTGGACGGTGCGGCCGATCTCGCCGAGGTCTGCGCGAACATGACGCGGCTGGCCGAAGTCTGCATCGGCGCCGCGGTATCGCTCCATCATCACGCACTCGCGCTGGCGCACGGCGAGCCGCGCGACCGCGATGGAGAGGGACAAGAGCTCGTCGTGATCGGCATGGGCAAGCTGGGCGGCGGAGAGCTCAACGTCTCGTCGGACATCGATCTCGTCTTCGTGTATCCCTCCGACGGCAGCACGGATGGCGGCCGCGCAATCGACAACCGCGAGTTCTTCGACCGTCTCGGCCGTCGGGTCATCGCGGCGCTGCACGAGGCCACCGAGGAGGGCTACGTATTCCGCGTCGACATGCGGCTGCGGCCCTATGGCGAGAGCGGACCGCTGAGCGTTCCGTTCGCGGCGCTCGAGGAATACCTGATCACGCAGGGACGGACGTGGGAGCGCTATGCGTGGCTGAAGGCACGCCCGCTCACGGGGGCGCGCCATGCCGAGCTCGACGGGCTGATCACGCCGTTCGTTTATCGCAAGTACCTCGATTTCGACGCGTATGAAGGGTTGCGCGACGTGCACCGGCAGATCAGGACGCAAGGCAAGCGGCGCGATTACGCGCCCGACGTCAAGCTCGGCCCCGGCGGGATCCGCGAAATCGAGTTCATCACGCAGGCGCTGCAGCTCGTGCGCGGCGGACGCGAGCCTGCGCTGCGTTTGCGCGGGACGCAGGCGGCCCTCGCCGCGCTCGGCGCCCGCGGCATCCTGCCCGGCAGCGCTGCCGCCGACCTGCAGCGGACCTATCGTTTCCTGCGCAATGTCGAGCATCGGCTCCAGTACCGGGACGATCGGCAGACCCAGAAGCTGCCTGCCGATGCCGCCGAGCTCGAAGCACTCGCGCACGCGGCTGGATTCCCCTCCGCCGACGCCTTCGCGACCGCGCTAATCGGCGCAGCGCAATGGCGTGACCACGCAGTTCGCCGCACTCTTCGGCGACGCGAACGGCAAATCGCCGCCCGCCGCCTCAGCCGGGACGTCCGGTGGCGTCGATCGCGAGTCGCTCGCCGCCCTCTGGCGCGGGGACCTCGCCGCGGAGACGGCGAACGAAATGCTCTCCACGCTCGGGTTCGCCGAGCCCGCACGGCTCGGCGAGGACCTTGCGCGCGTGCGCACCGGGAGCCGCTACCTGCAGCTCCCGGCGCTGTCGCGGCAGCGCATGGACGCGCTGGTGCCCGAGCTTCTCGCCGTCGCCGCCGCCACCCGGGTCGACGCCGCCGACGCGCAGACGATCTTCCGGCGCCTCCTGACCCTCCTCGAATCGGTGAGCCGGCGCAGCGCCTACCTTGCGCTGCTGACCGAGCATCCGCCCGTGCTGCCGCGGCTCGCCGAGCTGGCGGGCGCATCGGCCTGGGCGGCGGACTATCTCACCCGGCATCCGATGCTGCTGGACGAGCTCCTCGACGCGCGCGTCCTGCTCGAGCAGCCCGATTGGGATGCATGGCGACGCGAGCTTGCAGCGCTGCTGGCGAGTCATGCCGGCGATCCGGAGCGCCAGATGGACTCGCTTCGCCATTTCCAGCACGCGCATTCGTTCCGCCTGCTCGCGCAGGATCTCGCGGGCCTGCTCACGGTCGAGCGCCTGGCCGATCACCTCTCCGCGCTCGCCGACATCGTCATCGCTGCGACGCAGGCCGAGGTCTGGAAGCAGCTGCGCGGCGTCGACGCGCCGATGCCGAAATTCGCCGTCATCGGCTATGGCAAGCTCGGCGGCAAGGAGCTCGGTTACGCGTCCGATCTCGATCTCGTGTTCCTGTTCGACGACGACGACGAAGCCGCGCCCGTTCAATATGCGCGGCTCGGCCAGCGCCTCGTCACCTGGCTGACCGCGACGACGGGCGCCGGCGCGCTGTACTCGACCGATCTCAGGTTGCGGCCCGACGGCGCCGCAGGACTCCTCGTCTCGTCGTTCGCGGGTTTTTGCCGGTACGAGCGCGAGCAGGCGTGGACCTGGGAACATCAGGCGCTGACGCGCGCCCGCTTCGTCGCCGGCGATGCCGCGCTCGGCGCCGCGTTCGAGGCCGAACGCGAGGCGATCCTGCGGCTCTCCCGCGATCGTGCGCGGCTGCACGCCGACGTGACTGAAATGCGCAGCCGCATGGCGGCCGGCCACCCGAACCGGACGGCGCTCTTCGATCTCAAGCACGACGCAGGCGGCATGGTGGACGTCGAATTCGCCGTCCAGTTCCTGGTGCTCGCCCATTCGCACGAGCATCCGGCACTGACCCGCAATGCGGGCAACATCGCGCTGCTGGGCCTCGCCGCGGAGCTCTCGCTCGTGCCTGCATCCGTCGCCGCGGGCGCCGAAGAGGCCTATCGCGATTTTCGCCGGCTGCAGCACCAGATCCGGTTGACCGGCGCCGCACAGGCTCGCGTTCCCGCGGAGGTCCACGCGGCGCGGCGCGACGCCGTCAATGCGCTCTGGCGCCACGTGTTCGGCGCGCCGAGAGCGGTGGAATCCCGCCCGGGACCGGCGGCGGCGCGGCGAGGCTGATCCGTCCCTTCGACGGGCCGCGCTGACACGAATGCGCGGCGTGGCCGGCCGAGGGCCCCGAATCGGCTAAAATCGCGGTTTGCGACGATTCGAGGGAGATCCCCGCCATGTCGATGGCTGACCGCGACGGCTGGATTTGGTACGACGGCAAGATGGTGCCGTGGCGCGACGCCACCACGCACGTGCTGACGCACACGCTTCACTACGGCATGGGCGTGTTCGAGGGCGTGCGCGCCTACAAGACCGTCGACGGACCCGCGATCTTCCGGCTTTCCGATCACACCGACCGGCTGTTCCGCTCGGCGCAGATCTTCGCGATGAAGATCCCGTTCACCCGCGAAGAAATTTCCGCGGCGCAGATCGCCTGCGTGCGCGACAACAAGCTCGAATCGTGCTATCTGCGGCCGCTGGTGTTCTACGGCTCGACGGCGATGGGCGTCGCCGCCAAATCGAACCCGGTGCGGGTCGCCATCGCGGCGTGGCCCTGGGGCGCCTATCTGGGCGCCGACGGGCTGGAGAAAGGCATTCGCGTCAAGACGTCGTCGTTCACGCACCACCACCCGAACATCACGATGTGCAACGCCAAGGCGGTGTGCAACTACGCAGTGTCGATCCTGTCGAATCAGGAGGCAACGCACGATGGCTACGAGGAGGCGATGCTGCTCGACCCGCAGGGCTTCGTCTGCCAGGGCTCGGGCGAGAATCTCTTCATCGTGCGCGACGGCAAAGCTCCACACGCCGGATCTCTCCGGCGGCGCGCTCAACGGCATCACTCGGGACACGATCATCACCTTCGCAGGCGAGCTCGGCATCCCGGTCGTGGAACGGCGGATCACCCGTGACGAGGTCTATCTCGCCGACGAGGCGTTCTTCACCGGCACCGCGGCCGAGGTCACGCCGATCCGCGAGTACGACAACCGCCCGATCGGCGACGGCAAGCGCGGTCCGATCACGACGCGGCTGCAGACGCTCTTCTTCGACACGGTCAACGGCCGCAACGCGGCGAAGAAATCATGGCTGACCAAGGTGCAGTAGCCACAACCGCGAGCCTCGCGCCGGCGGTGGAAGTCCCGCCCGCCGACCTGCCGGCGTTCTGCCCGAATCCGCACATGCCGCTGTGGTCGTCGCATCCGCGGGTCTACCTCGATCTCGAGGTCACTGGAGAAGCGTCCTGCCCTTATTGCGGCACGCGGTACCGCATCGCCGGCGGGCTCGCGCCCAAGCGGCACTGACGCCACTCCGACGCGCGATGTCGCGCGCCGCCTCGGCGCAAGGGAACGATCGCGCCGGGAAGTCCGGCGCGGTCATTGCATCATCGGGCTGATATGGACCGGATCCTCATCGTTGCCCCCTCCTGGATCGGCGACGCCATCCTTTCCGAGCCGCTGGTGGCGCTCCTGCGCGATCCGCTCGAGGAGCCGGTCGTCGACGTGCTCGCGCCGGCGTGGGTCGCGCCGGTCTACGAGCGCATTCGCGGCATTCGCAGCATCATCGAATCGACCACGGTGCACGGGCGGTTCGACTGGACGACCCGGCGCGCGCTCGCGCGCACCATCGAAGGCAACGGCTACTCGCGGGCGCTCGTGCTGCCGAACTCGTGGAAATCGGCGCTGATTCCGTGGCTCGCGAAGATTCCGCAGCGCACGGGCTACCGCGGCGAGGCGCGGTATGGATTGCTGAACGACATCCGTCGCCTCGACCGCAAGGCGGTTCCCCGCCTCGTCGATCGCTTCGCCGCGCTGGCCGGCAAGCCGAACGATCTCGTTCCCATGCCGCCGCGGCCCGTGCTCGTTCCGGACGTCGCCAATCGCGCGGCGGCGGTGCACGCGCTCGATCTCAGGATGGAGCCCAATATTGCGATCCTGTGCCCCGGAGCGGAATTCGGCCCGGCGAAACGCTGGCCGCCCACCCATTTCGCGGCGCTGGCGGCGCGCTTCCTCGCCGACGGCATGCAGGTCTGGATCGTCGGCTCGCCGAACGACAAGCTCGCCGCCGAATCGGTGATCCAGGCGGCGGGCGAATCGGGACGCTACCTGCGCGATCTCACCGGCCGCACCGATCTTCGGCACGGCGATCGACCTGCTGTCGCTCGGGTCGGTCGTGGTCAGCAACGATTCCGGGCTGATGCACGCGGCCGCCGCGGTGGACCGGCCGATGGTCGCGCTGTTCGGCTCGTCCTCGCCGCGCTACACGCCGCCGCTGTCGCACCTCGCAAAGATCGCAAAGATCGACATCGAATGCAGCCCCTGCTTCAAGCGCGAATGCCCCTTGGGCCATTTCAAGTGCATGCGCGATCTCGCGCCGCGCTCGGTGTATGATCTCGCGCGTCTCGCGCTCTTGCCCGAGCTGCCGCCGCACGACGAGTCCCGCTCCTAATTCACGCCGAGCCGCCATGGCCAAAGTCAGGACGCCGCAGATCTTCACGACGCCCGCCGACGCAGCGCTGGCGTTCTACCACGCGTTCGAGGCGAGGGATGTCGACGCGATGATGGCGACGTGGGCCGACGACGAGGAAATCGTCTGCGTGCATCCGGGCGGAGTGCGCATGATCGGCTACGATGCCGTGCGCGCGGGGTGGGAGCAGATCTTCGCCGGCGACGCGCGCCTGTCGTTCCGCCTCGACGAGATTGTCGTGATCGAGACGGTGGGGCTCGCGATGCAGAGCGTCGTCGAGCACATCACGCTGGTCAGCGATGGGAGCCCGCGCGGCGCCGCGATCTGCACCAACGTCTTCCTGCGCACGCCCTCCGGGTGGCGCCTCGTGATGCACCACGCATCGCCCGCGCCGGAGCGCATCGTCGCGGAGCCCAAGGGCCCGCTGCACTAAAAGCCATCTGCACCTTATCCGGTACCGCCTACCGTCAGGCCGTCGATGCGCAGCGTCGGCTGACCGACGCCCACGGGCACGCTCTGCCCGTCCTTGCCGCAGGTCCCCACCCCCGAGTCGAGCTCGAGGTCGTCGCCGACCATCGTCACGCGCGTCAGCGCGTCCGGACCGTTGCCGATCAGCGTGGCGCCTCGCACCGGGTACGCGAGCTTCCCGTTCTCGATCTTCCACGCTTCCGCGGCGGAGAATACGAACTTGCCGCTCGTGATGTCGACCTGTCCGCCGCCGAAGTTGGCGGCGTAGAGGCCATCCTGCACGGACTCGAGGATGGCGCGCGGATCGTGCGTGCCGGCCAGCATGATCGTGTTGGTCATCCGCGGCATCGGCAGGTGCGCGAACGACTCGCGCCGCCCGTTGCCGGTCGGCGCGACGCCCATCAGCCGCGAGTTGAGGACGTCCTGCATGTAGCCCTTGAGGATGCCGTCCTCGATCAATACCGTGCGCTGCGTCGGATTGCCCTCGTCGTCCATGTTGAGCGAGCCGCGCCGCTGCGGAAGCGTGCCGTCGTCGATCACCGTGATGCCCTTCGCGGCGACGCGCTCGCCCACGCGGCCCGAGAACGCGCTGGTGCCCTTGCGGTTGAAGTCGCCTTCGAGCCCGTGCCCGATCGCCTCGTGCAGCAGGATCCCGGGCCACCCGTGTCCCAGCACGACCGTCATCGTTCCCGCCGGCGCCGGGCGCGCGTCGAGATTGAGCAGCGCCTGCGCGACCGCCTTCGCGGCGTAGTCGTCGAGCACCGCGTCGGTGAAATAGCCGTAGTCGAAGCGCCCGCCGCCTCCGCCGTAGCCCTGCTCGCGCCGTCCGTTCTCCTCGACGATGACCGACACGGACACGCGCACCAGCGGCCGCACGTCGGCAGCGACGAGGCCGTCGCTTCGGGCGACGAGGATCGCCTCGTATTCGCCCGCCAGCGACGCCATCACCTGCGTCACCCGCCGGTCGCGCGAGCGCGCCATCTGCTCGAGGCGCTCCAGCAATGCGACCTTGGCCTCCTCGGGCAGCGTCGCGATCGGATCCTGCGGCAGGTAGAGCGCGTGCGGCGCAGTGGCGCCGGTGAAGGCCGCCACCCTCGATTGCCCTTGCCGGCCGATCGCCCGCGCGGCGAAGGCAGCTTCGTCGAGCGCGTCGCGCGTGATGTCGTCCGAATAAGCGAACGCCTGCTTGTCGCCATGCACGGCGCGGATGCCCACTCCGCGCTCGATGTTGAACGATCCCGACTTCACGATGCCTTCCTCGAGGCTCCAGCTTTCCTGCCGGGCATACTGGAAATAGAGATCGGCGAAATCCACCTCGTGCGTGTGGATCGATGCCAGCACGCGGTCGAGATCGGAGCGCGACAGCGCCGCCGGTTCGAGCAGCAGGCGGCTGACTTCGGCGAGACGCGCGCCGTCGACGGCGGAAAGCGAGAGGTCGTTCAATGGAGGTCCTGGAAAATGGGCGGTGCCGGGGCGGCCGAGGCGGCGCCGAATCGCCATTGTCCCCGCGGAAGCCACCCCGCGGCAAGCTGCGTGTGCTGCCGGTTCGACAGGATTGGCGCGTCCGCGTTCAGGCAGCAGGCGCCACGCCGCGTCCCAGATAGCTCGCGACGACCCGCGGATTCACCGCGAGTCCCGCGCTGGCGCCTTCGAGCACGAGCTCGCCCGTCTCCAGCACGTAGCCGTAATCCGAGACATGCAGCGCCGCGCGCGCGTTCTGCTCGATCAGCAGGATCGCGACGCCGCTCGCGCGAAGCGCGGCGATGATGCTGAAGATCTCGCGCACGATGAGCGGCGCGAGTCCCAGCGACGGCTCGTCCAGCATCAGGAGCCGCGGCTTGCCCATCAGCGCGCGCCCCATCGCGAGCATCTGCCGCTCGCCGCCCGAGAGCGTTCCGGCGAGCTGAGCGCGCCGCTCCTTGAGGCGGGGAAAGCGCTCGTACACCTCGTCCTGCGTCGCGCGCCAGCCGCGCTCGCCGCGCCGTGCGCGCGCGAAGGCGCCGAGCTCGAGGTTGTCGGCGACACTCATCGCGGCGAAGAGCTCGCGCCGCTCGGGGACGAGGATCAATCCGCTCGCGACGCGCTGCTCGACCGACAGCGACGCGGCCGACGTCCCGCCGTACACGACGTCGCCGTGCGCGGGGAGGAGCCCGATGATCGCGCCGAGCAGCGTCGTCTTGCCGGCGCCGTTGGGTCCGATGACGCTGACGATCGTGCCCGGCAGGACCTTGAGCGAAACCCCGTGCACCGCCTCGACCTTGCCATAGCGGACGTGAAGGTCCCTCACCTCGAGAAGCGCGGTCGAAGGCGGTTCGCGTTCGTCGACGCGCGGGCCGGGTCGCTCATACGCCCCCCAGATAGGCTTCCTGCACGGCCGGGTTGCTCTGGATGTCCGCCGGCAGTCCTTCCGCGATCTTCTGCCCGAAATCCATCACGACCAGACGGTCGGCGAGTCCCATCACGAATTCCATGTCGTGCTCGACCAGGAGCACCGTCATTCCGTCGCGCTTCAATGCCCTGATCAACGCGGCGAGCTCCTGCTTCTCGAGGTGGCGCAGGCCTGCCGCGGGCTCGTCCAATAACAGGAGCACCGGATCGGCGGCGAGCGCGCGCGCGATCTCGACGATCCGCTGCTTGCCGAGCGGCAGCGTGCCCGCGGGGTCGAAGAATTGCGGCGCCAACCCCACGCGTGCCACCGCGCGCGCCGCGTCGGCGATCGTGCGCGCCTCCTCGGCACGGTCGAGACGCGCCGCCGCCCGCGCGACACCGGTCCGGCCGCGCAGATACGCGCCGAGCGCGACGTTGTCGCGCACGGTCATGCCGGGAATGAGCTTCACGTGCTGGAAGGTGCGCGCGATCCCTCTTCGGGCGATTTCGAACGGCCGCAGTCCCGCGATCGGCATCTCGGCGAACACGACCTCGCCCGAGGTCAGCGGCAGCGCGCCCGAGATGAGATTGAACATCGTGCTCTTGCCCGCGCCGTTCGGGCCGATCAGGCCGACGATCTCGCCGCGATCGAGCGAGAACGAGAGCGCGTCGACCGCGACGAGACCGCCGAACTGCTTGCGCGCATGCCTTACCTCGAGCAGCGGCGCTCCCGACGGCGACGGTGCGACGCACGGGCAACCCTGCGGCGTCGGGGACCGGCGGCGGCGTGCGTCGCGGCAATGCGCGCGCGATGAGCGGCCAGATGCCTTCGCGCGCAAATTGCAGCAGTATCACCATGAGCATTCCGAATACGACGATCTCGAAATTGCCCGATCGCCCCAGGATCGACGGCAGGACGTCCTGCAGAAGTTCCTTCACCAGCGTGACGAGCGATGCGCCGATCACCGCACCCCAGACGCTGCCGGCGCCGCCCACCACCGCCATGAACAGGTATTCGATGCCGGGATTCGGTCCGAACGGCGTCGGATTCACGAACCGCTGAAGGTGGGCGTAGAGCCATCCCGAAACGCATGCCAACACCGCGGCATAGACGAAGACGATGATCTTGAGCCGCGCACCGTCGACCCCGAATGCCTCCGCCATCTCCAGCCGGCCGCGCAGCGCCCGTATCGCGCGTCCGGGACGCGAATCGAGCAGATTGTCGGTCGCCCACAGCGCCGCCAGCGTGATGCCCCAGATCAGGAAATAGAAATAGCGCTCGTTGCGCAATTCGACGCCTGCGATCTTCAATGCGGGAATTCCGGTGATCCCGGTGTGCCCGCCGAGAAATTCCAGGTTGCCGAACAGAAAATAGAGGCTGATCCCCCAGGCGATCGTCGCCAGCGGCAGGTAATGGCCTCGCATGCGCAGCGTGATGAATCCGAGGAACAGCGCCAGCAGAATCGTGAGCACGATGCCGACGGCGAGGTTCAACCACGGCGACAGCGCGAATTGCGTGCACAGGATCGCCGTCGTGTAGGCGCCGATGCCGACGAACGCGGCCTGCCCGAACGATGTCTGCCCGGCAACGCCGGTGAGGAGGACCAGGCCCAGCGCCACGATGCTGTAGAGGCCGATGTAGTTGCCGAGCGTGACCCAGAACGGCGGCGCAAAAAGCGGCACGCACATCAGCACGGCGATGAATCCGGCGTAGCCCGCCGCACCGAAGGGCAGCTTGCGGCTCATGCCGCTCGCCTTCGCACGGTCCGTGGCATGCGCGCCGTCGCGCCGTCGGCCGCCCTCGATCATTCGTCGCCCTCGTCGTGGTCATGTGAGGTGAGGCTGCGCCACAGCAGCACCGGGATAATGAGCGTGAACACGATGACTTCCTTGAAGCCGCTCGCGAAGAACGACGCGTAGGATTCGAGCAATCCCACGAGCAACGCGCCTGCCGCGGCCAGCGGATAGCTCACCATTCCGCCGATGATCGCGCCGACGAATCCCTTGAGGCTCACCAGGAACCCCGATTCGTAGTAGACCGTCGTGATCGGACCGATCAGCACGCCGGAGAACGCGCACAGGAGCGCCGCCAGCGTGAACGTCAGCGCGCCGGCGAGATTGGGCGAGACGCCTGTCAAGCGCGCGCCGATCCGGTTCAGCGCCGTCGCGCGAAGCGCCTTGCCATAGAGAGTCCGCCCGAAGAAGAGCGCGAGCACGGCGATGAGGGCGAGGCTGGTGCCGACGACGAAGAGGCTTTGCACGCTGACATTGACGCCGCCGACGTCAAAGGACTCCGACGAGAACGCCGGAGTGCGCGAGCCCTCCGCGCCGAAGAACACGAGCCCCAGTCCCGTCAGGACGAAATGCACGGCGACCGAGACGATGAGGAGCACGAGCACGGTCGCCTCCGCCACCGGCTGGTAGACGATCCGATACAGCAGCGGGCCCAGCGCCGTGACGAGCGCCAGCGTCAGCGCGATCTGCGCCCAGAACGGAAGCGTCTCGGAGGCCAGCCCGGCCGACGCGGCCGCGATCGCGACCGGGATTCCCGTCCACAGCGCGAGTTGCCGCGGAACGTGCCGAGGCTCGCCGCGGCGGACGCAGGCGATCGCCTCGACCAGGCCGGCGATCACCGCCATCGCGACGACGAGAAGAATCGTCCCCGGCGGCTTGCCCAGCTGGAATCCGGCGAGGGTCAGCGTGCCGTAGACGACGAACTCGCCGGACGGGATGAGGATGACCCGCGTAACCGTGAACACCAGCACGAGTGCCAGTGCCAGCAGCGCGTAGACCGCGCCGTTGGTGATTCCGTCCTGCGCCAGCAGCGCAGCGATCGAGAAATCCATGCGGATTGCGAAAGCCGCGGCGCGCCGGCGGGACGGCCGGCCGCGTCAGCGCAGCCGGCGCGTCCTCATTCGCCGCCTATTTCACGAGGACCCACTTGCCGTTGTCGATCTTGATCATCGTCCGGGCGCGGTTGTCGAGCCCGTTGTGGTCGGTCGGCGTCATCGTGTACACGCCGTGCGTAGCGATGACTTCCTTCTCGGCCTCGAGCGCGTCGCGCAACGCGAGGCGGAATTCCTTCGTGCCGGGCTTGGCCTTCTTGAGCGCGGTTGGCAGCGCGTTGGCCGAACAGCACGTAGGCGTCCCATGCGTGACCGCCGAAGGTCGAGCGCGAGTCCTTGCCGTATTTCGCCTCGTATTTCGTGATGTATTCCGCGGCGGACTTCTTGAGCGGATTCGAGTCGGGCAGCTGCTCGTAGACCAGCATCGGCCCGATCGGGAGGATGGTTCCGTTGCCATCCTTGCCGACCACACGCAGGAAGTCGGGGTTGGCGACGCCGTGCGTCTGGTAGATCTTGCCCTTGTAGCCGCGCGCGACGAGCTCCTTCTGCGGCGTGGCGCCCGGCGTGCCGGCGGCGCCGATCAGGATGGCGTCCGGATTGGCCGATACGAGCTTCAGCACCTGTCCGGTGACCGACGTGTCGTTGCGGTTGTATTTCTCCTCGGCGACGACCTTGATGCCTGCGGTCCGTGCCGAGTTCTTGATCTCGTTGAGCCAGCCTTCGCCGTAGGCGTCAGCGAAGCCGATGTAGCCCATCGTCTTGACGCCGTTCGCCTTCATGTTGATCGCGATCGCATCGGCCATCAGCGCGTCGCTCTGCGGCGTCTTGAACACCCATTTCGTCTTCGGGTTGCCCGGGTCGACGATGCGCGCCGACGCGGCCATCGAGATCATCGGCACCTCGGCTTCGGAGACGATGTCGACCATCGCCAGAGAGTTCGGCGTGATCGTGGAGCCGATGACGACATCCACCTTGTCCTCGGTGATGAGCTTGCGCGTATTGGTGACGGCCTTGGTCGTGTCCGACGCGTCGTCCAGGATGATCCAGTTGATCTTCTCGCCCGCGATCGTCGTCGGCAGGATTTCGAAGGTGTTCTTCTCGGGAATGCCCAGCGAGGCGGCAGGGCCGGTCGCCGAGAGGGTCACGCCGACGTTGACATCGGCGCGCGCGGGGGCGGTGACGCCGGCGACGGCCAGGGCCGCGACGGCCAGCGTGGCAAGGGTGTGGCGGGCTTTCATCGGTTCTCCTCTAGTGCCCTCGTTCGAGAGGCTTCTGACGCGCGGCTCCGGGCAAGTGCCACGGCCGCGATTGGTGCGTCCACGCGCGAATCGCATTCCGCGCGTTGGCGCATTCGGTCGATTCTGGCAAACCGGCCCTGGCCGGTCAACGGCGGACCCCCTCAGGGGTTTGACCTGCCGCAACAAAGGTTCGGTTGTCGCCCCGCCGCGACCCGGGGGCCGCGCTATTTCTTCAGCGCGTCGCGGATCTCCCGCAGCAGGACGACGTCCTCGGGGACCGGCGGCGGCGCCTTGGGCTCGTCACGCTTCAGCCGGTTGATCGCTCGCACCATCATGAACACGACGAACGCGAGGATCAGGAAATTGATCGCGACCGTGATGAAGTTGCCGTAGGCAAAGAGCGGAACGCCGGCCTTGGTGAGCGCCTCGTAGGTCATCGGCCCCGCGTAGCCGGCGGGCGGGCTGCCGAGGAGCACGTAGAGATTCGAGAAATCGACATTTCCGATGATGCGCCCGATGACGGGCATCACGAGGTCCTTCACGATCGAGTCGATGATCTTGCCGAAGGCCCCGCCGATGATCACGCCGACCGCCAGGTCGATCGCGTTGCCCTTGATCGCGAACTCGCGGAACTCGCTTACGAATGACATGGCGCTCTTCCCCGTGGACGATATTCGCGGCCGTGCCGCGTCAGACGGCGGCCTCGCCGCTCTCTCCCGTGCGGATGCGCACGACCTGCTCGACCGCAGTGACGAAGATCTTGCCATCACCGATCTTGCCCGTGCGCGCGGCCTTGACGATCGCGTCGATCGCGCGATCGACGAGGTTGTCGCCGATGATGAGCTCGACCTTGATCTTGGGCAGGAAATCGACGACGTATTCGGCACCGCGATAAAGCTCGGTGTGACCCTTCTGCCGCCCGAAGCCCTTGACCTCGGCGACGGTCAGGCCGGATACGCCGATCTCGGACAGCGCCTCGCGCACTTCGTCGAGCTTGAACGGCTTGATGATCGCTTCGATTTTCTTCATTGGGGCGGGACTCGCGAAAGGGGCGATGGGCTCGTTCGTGCCGGGTGGGTACATTACACCATCGAGCGTGGCGGCTCCAGCGGGCCGCCCACGTCGTTCCACTCCGCCCACGCCGAGGTGATCGGATAGCGCCAGTCCTTGCCGAATCCGCGCGGCGTGATCCTGATGCCGACCGCCGATTGGCGTCGCTTGTACTCCGACAGCTTGATGAGGCGGATCACCTTGCGCACGTCGGCGGGGTCCGCGCCGGCGGCGACGATCTCCGCGGGGCTGCGGTCGTGCTCGACATACGCTTCGAGGATCGCGTCGAGCGCGGCGTACGGCGGCAGCGAATCCTGGTCGACCTGATCGGGCTTGAGCTCCGCGGAGGGCGCGCGCGTGATGATCCGCTCCGGGATCACGCGCCCAAGGCTGTTTCGGTAGGCGCACAGCCGGTAGACCATGGTCTTGCTGATGTCCTTCAGCACGGCGAAGCCGCCCGCCATGTCGCCGTACAAGGTCGCGTAGCCGACCGCCATCTCGGACTTGTTGCCGGTGGTGAGCACGATCGACCCGTACTTGTTCGACAGGGCCATCAGCAGCGTGCCGCGAATCCGTGCCTGGATGTTCTCCTCGGTCGCATCGGGGGCCACGCCGCGAAATTCGTCCGCCAGCGCCGTGGCGTAAGCGTCGACCATCGGGCCGATCGGAAACTCGTCGTAGCGCACGCCGAGGTGGCCCGCCATCGCGCGCGCGTCCTCGACGCTGATGTCGCGCGTGTATCGCGACGGCAGCATGACGGCGCGGACGCGGTCGCGCCCGAGCGCGTCGACCGCGATCGCGAGCGTCAGCGCCGAGTCGACGCCGCCCGAGAGGCCGAGCAGCACGCCCGGGAAGCGGTTCTTGCCGACGTAATCGCGCACGCCCATGACGAGCGCGTCGTACACGTGCGCCTCGACGCGCGGATCGAGCGTGCCGCGCACCGGCTTCACCGCGCCGTCGCGAAATTCGACGATGCCGACGGTCTCGTGCCACGCCGGGAATTGCTGGACGACCGCGCCGGCGGCGTCGACCGCGAACGAGGCGCCGTCGAAGACCAGCTCGTCCTGCCCGCCGACCCGATTGACGTACACGACCGGAAGGCCGGTCTCGCGCGCGCGTGCCGACACCTCGCGCTGGCGCGCCGCCTGCTGTTGCGTGTGGTAGGGCGAGCCGTTCGGAACGATCACGAGCTTCGCACCGGCCGCGCGGGCGTCCGCGGCGGGGCCCGGAAACCAGATGTCCTCGCAGATCACGATGCCGCAGGCGACTCCGTCGATGTCGACGACGCAGGGCTTCGATCCCGGCGTGAAATACCGCTCTTCGTCGAAGACCGTGTAGTTGGGAAGGCATTGCTTCCGATAGGTCGCGACAATCCGTCCCGAGCGCAGAACGGCGGCCGCGTTGAAGGTGCGGCCCTCGGCGCGCTCCGGAAATCCGACGATTGCTGCGGTATCACCGATCTGCGCCCGCGAGCGCAGTCAATTCGCGCCGGCACGCGTCGACGAAGGCGTCGCGCAACAGCAGATCCTCCGGCTGGTAGCCGCAGAGCGAGAGCTCCGGCGTGACGATCAGATGCGCACCGTCACGCTCCGCCGCGCGCGTGGCGTCGAGGATCGCCGCGGCATTCGCGCCGAGATCGCCGATGACCTGGTTGAGCTGTGCGACAGCGATCCGCATGTCGCAAATTTTAACATGCGCCCACCGCCGAACCGGTCGCGCCGGCAGGGCTTGTCCGCGCGGCTGCGGCACGCGAAAATGCGGCTCGACGACCGTTGCCCGTGCCACGCCAGGAAACTCCCGAATTGCAGGATCGCATCGTCATTCGTGACGACGTGCCGATCGAAGCCATCGAGGCGACGCAATGGAATGCGCTCGCCGCCGGGCAGCCGCTCGCGTCGCACGCGTTTCTCACGGCGCTGCATGCCACCGGATGCGCCTCGACGGCGACGGGCTGGCAGCCGCGCTACCTCACCGCATGGCGCGGCGCTTCGCTCGCCGGTGCGATGCCGGTCTACGCGAAGGCGCACTCCTACGGCGAGTACGTGTTCGACTGGGCCTGGGCGGACGCCTTTCGCCGGCATGGTCACCGCTACTATCCCAAGCTGGTCTGCGCGATTCCGTTCACGCCGACGACCGGCGCGCGGCTCTTCGCGCGGAGCGACGACGTCCGCGCCGCGTTGCTTGCGCATGCGCTGACGCGGATCGAGCCCGCGTCGGCCGGGGGCCCGCCGCGATTCTCGTCGCTGCACGTCCTGTTTCCCGATGCCGCCGACGCCGCGCTGTGCCGGCGCGCCGGCATGACGATGCGCAGCGGAGTCCAGTTCCGCTGGTCCAATCCGGGATACCGCGACTTTGCCGATTTCCTCGCGACGTTCAACCACGACAAGCGCAAGAAAGTTCAGCAGGAGCGGCGCAAGGTGGCTGCTGCGGACGTTCATTTCGTCCGGCGCGCGGGACGCGACATCACCCGCGAGGACTGGATCTTCTTCCATCGCTGCTATGAAGGCACTTATCGCGAGCATCATTCGACGCCTTATCTGTCGCTGGACTTCTTCCTGCGCATCGGCGCAACCATGCCGGACAACCTGTTGCTCGCGATCGGCTCCCGGGGCGGGCAACGGCTGTGCGCCGCGCTCGACGTCTTCGACGAGGCCGCGCTGTGGGGGCGCTACTGGGGCACGCTGCAATACATTCCCGGGCTGCACTTCGAGGCGTGCTACTACCAGGCGATCGAATTCTGCATCGAGCGCCGCATCGCCTCGTTCGAAGGCGGCGCACAGGGTGTGCACAAGCTCGCGCGCGGCCTCTTGCCCGTCGCGACGCATTCGGCCCACGCGATCGCCGACCCGGACTTCGCGCAGGCGATCGCGGATTTCTGCCGGCGCGAGCAGGTGGAGATCGCGCACATGCAGGACGAGCTCGCGGCCTCGAGTCCCTTCCGCGGATGATCGCGCCGCGCATCCGCGTGCTAGACTTTTCCGATGGGCGCCTCCTCGAGTGCGCCGCGCCTGAACCCCGCGACAAGCCGCCTGTCTTGCGCCGCCGATGACCGAATCCGTCCTGCTCGATCGCAAAGGCCCGGTGGCGACGCTCACGCTCAACCGCCCCGAGTCGCTCAACACGCTCGATTTCACGATGATGGAGGCGCTGGTCGCGCACACGGCCGCGGTCGCCGCGGATCAGTCGCTTCGCTGCGTCGTCCTGAAGGGCGCCGGCCGGCATTTCATGGCGGGCGGCGATCTTCACGTGTTCGCGGAGTTGCTGCCGTTGCCCGGTGCGGAGCGCAAGGCGCGCTTCACCGCACTCATCGGCCGGCTGCACGCCGCCATCGAGAACCTGCAGCGGATGCCGCATCCGGTCGTCGCCAGCGTCCACGGCGCGGTGGCCGGATTCGGATTGTCGCTGATGAACGCCTGCGACCTCGTCGTTGCCGCCGACAATGCGTTCTTCACGTCGGCGTATCGCCACATCGGACTCACGCCGGACGGCGGCGGCTCGTACACGCTGCCGCGCATCGTCGGCGTCAAGAAGGCGATGGAGATCATGCTGCTGGGCGAGCGCTTCGATGCGCAGCAGGCGCTCTCGATGGGGCTCGTCAATCGCGTCGTGCCAGCGGAGGAGCAGGACGCCGCGACCGCCATGCTCGTGAACGCGCTCGTCGCCGGGCCGCGGCTCGCGACGGCGAACGCCAAGCGCCTCGTCAACGAATCGCTTGGCAACACGCTTTCGCGTCAGCTCGATGCCGAAGCGGAGAGTTTCGGCGCCTGCACCGCCGACGACGACTTTGTCGAAGGCATCCGCGCGTTCGTCGAAAAGCGGCCGCCGCGATTCGGCGGCGGCTGACCGCGCAATACTGGCACCGTGCTCGCCATCCGCGCCGCGGTCGCGGCAGATTTTCCGGCGGTGCTGGAGCTCTTCCGGCAGGTCGTCGCATCCGGCGACACCTATGCCTATCCGCCCGACACTTCGCGGGAGCAGGCGCAACGCTGGTGGCTCGACCCTCCGGCCATGCCCTTCGTCGCCGAGGACGGCGGACGAATCGTCGGGTCGTACTCGCTGAAGCCGAACCAGCCCGGCCTGGGTGACCACGTCGCCAACTGCGGCTACATGACGGACCCTGCCTTTCGCGGGCGCGGCATTGCGGGCGCGATGTGCGCGCACTCGCTCGCGGCGGCGCGCGACGCCGGCTTCGCGGCGATGCAGTTCAACTTCGTCGTCGCGACCAACACGGGTGCCGTCCGGCTGTGGCAGCGGCACGGATTCGCGATCGTCGGCCGCGTTCCCGCCGCGTTCAGGCACGCGGCGCAGGGACCGACCGATGTTCTGATCATGCATCGCGCGCTCTGACACGGCGCGATCACGCGGAGATTTCAATGCCTACCTTGAAGGGAAAGACCGTCTTCATTTCCGGCGCGTCGCGCGGCATCGGCCTCGCGATCGCCACGCGCGTCGCGGCCGACGGCGCCAACGTCGTCATCGCCGCAAAGACCGCCACACCTCATCCCAAGCTGCCGGGAACGATCTATACCGCAGCAGAGGCGGTCACCCGGGCGGGGACCGCCGCCGGCGCGCGGGCGCTCCCGGTCGTCTGCGACATTCGCGACGAGGCGTCGGTGGTGGGCGCGGTCGACGCGGCGGTGAAGGAATTCGGCGGCATCGACGTGCTCGTCAACAACGCGAGCGCGATCAGCCTCACCGGCACGCTGGCGACGCCGATGAAGCGCTTCGACCTCATGTTCGGCGTCAACGTCCGCGGAACGTTTCTCTGCTCGCAGGCGTGCCTGCCGCACCTGCGCACCGCCGCGGCAGCGGGGCGCAATCCGCACATCCTGACGCTCTCGCCTCCGCTCAACCTCGATCCGAAGTGGTTCCGCGACCATGTCGCGTACACGATCGCGAAATACGGGATGACGATGTGCGTCATCGGGATGGCGGAGGAATTTCGCGCCGACGGCATCGCCGTCAACGCGCTGTGGCCGCGTTCGGTGATCGCGACGGCGGCGATTGCGATGATTCCCGGTGCGGCGGAGCAGACGGCCCGGATGCGCACGCCGGAGATCGTCGCCGACGCCGCGCAGGCGGTGTTGACCCGTGATGCGCGCACGACGACCGGACAGTGCTTCATCGACGAGGACGTGCTCGCCGCGGCAGGCGTCACCGATCTCGCACGCTACGCAGTGAAGCCCGGAACGGACCTGCTGCCGGATCTCTTCCTGGGCTGAGAGACGTTCGGCGGATCCCGCCCTACTTGTTGCCCACGTTGTCGTCGGGAAGCTCGCCCGTCGCGGGAGGCGCCGCCGTCTCGCCTGATGCGCGATTCGCATTCGGTCCGCCGCGGTTGCGGCGGCCACGATTGCGATTCTTGCCCTGCCCCTGGTTCGGGCCGAACCCCTGGCCGCCTTTCGGCCGCGGCGGGCCCTTCGGGCCCTTTGGTCTCGCCGGCCCCGTGCCGGGCAATCCCTCGGGCACCGCTCCCGGAATCGTCAGCGTCGTCGTCACATACGGCGATCCGCCGCCGTTTGGCGTGCCCGGCCGGGGTCCCTTGCCGCCGTTCTTGCGCGGCGGCCGTTGCCCGCCCGCTTCCGGTCCGCGGAATCCGCCACCGCCCTGCCCGCGGAATCCATTGCCGCCCTGTCCGCGAAACGCGCCGCCTCCCGCGCCACGGCCACGGTCGCGAAATCGCGATTGCCCCGATCCCTTCTGACCGAAGATGCTCGAGACCGGCCGGTTCCCGTGCGTCGGATTGCCGTGCACGCTGTTGCCGGGCTCGATGACGTTCTCGTCGTCGTGCGGCAGATCGGAATCCGCCGCGCGCGGCGCCATGTCGTCATGGCGAGGCACGCCGTCATGGCCCTGCGGTCCCGGCCGTCCCTGCCCGTGCGGACGCGGGCCGCGCTGCTTCGGACCCTGTCCCGCGTGCCGCGGCTTGCCGCCCTGGCCCGGCCGCTGTTGCGGCGCGGGTCCCGTCGAGCGCATGCCCGCCTCGACCAGCACCGCGCCCACTTCCTCCGGCGGTCAATTCCTGCATCTGCCCGCGCTTCACCCGCGGAGGCATGGCGATTGTTCCGTAACGCGTGCGGATGAGGCGGCTCACCCCGAGTCCCAGCGCCTCGATCAGGCGGCGCACCTCGCGGTTGCGGCCTTCCTTCAGCACGATGTGATACCAGTGATTCGTCCCTTCGCCGCCGCGGTCCTCGAGCGCCTCGACCTTGGCCGGGCCGTCCTCGAGCTCGATGCCCGTCAGGAGCGCCTTCTGCTGCTCGTCGGTCAATGTGCCGACGACGCGCACGGCGTACTCGCGCTCGACCTCGTAGCGCGGGTGCATCATCTTGTTCGCGAGCTCGCCCGAATTGGTGAACAGGAGCAGGCCCTCGGTGTTGAAATCGAGACGGCCGATCGCGATCCACTTGCCGTTCCCGATGTTGGGCAGCTGCTCGAATACCGTCGGCCGGCCTTCCGGATCGTCGCGCGTGACGATCTCGCCCGACGGCTTGTGATACATGAGGATGCGCGGGCGCGGCTCCGAGAAGCGCACCTTGACGAGCTCGCCGTTGATGCGCACCTCGTCGCCCGGCCCGACCTTCTGGCCGACGTCGGCGGGCTCGCGATTCACGGTGATGCGCCCGGCGAGGATCAGCTCCTCCATCGCGCGGCGCGAGCCGAAGCCGCACGACGCCAGCACCTTGTGCAGGCGCTGCGGCTCGGTGAAGACGGTGTCAGTGGAGGAACGGTGGCGCGGCGGCGCCAGGCTCTCCGAGATCTGCTGCAGCGCCAGGCTCGGCTGCTGCACCGGGCCCGTCGGAGGACGGTGCCAGGATCGGGCTCGCGAGCGCGAGCTGCGCTTCGGCGGCTTTGGTGGGTGCATCGGGTATCTCCAGCAGGTGGGAAGCGTCGAGCTCGGCCAGCGGAGGAAGCTCGGATAACGAGCGCAGGCCGAGATCGTCGAGAAAGGCCTTGGTGGTCGCGTAGAGCGCCGGGCGTCCCGGCGTCTCCTTGTGGCCGACCACTTCGACCCATTGGCGGTCCATCAGCGCGGTGATCACGCTGGTGGACACGGCGACGCCGCGGATCGACTCGATGTCGCCGCGGGTCACGGGTTGCTGATAGGCGATGATCGCCAGGGTTTCCATCACGGCGCGCGAATAGCGCGGCGGTTTTTCGGGCGACAGGCGGTCGAGGAAGGGCTGGATCGCGGGCTTGCCCTGGAAGCGCCAGCCTGACGCCACTTGCGCCAATTCTACCGTCTTCCCCGACCAGTCCGAGCGGAGCTCGTCAAGGAGCTTGCGAACGAGATCGGCCTCGAGCGGCGGCTCGAACAGCCGCGCGAGCTGCGGCAACGCGACCGGCTCTCCGGCCGTCAGCAGCGCCGCTTCGAGAATGCCCTTTATTTGCTGGAGATCATCCATCGCCATGCCGTCAATTCCAGTTTCGATGCGGCGCCCGGTCACGCCTCGAGCGCGAATCCCGGGCTGCCGGTCAGCTTCACGTAGATCGGCGCATAGGGCTCCGCCTGCGTCACCGCCACCAGCTGCTCGCGCGCGAGCTCGAGCAGCGCGAGGAACGTCACGATGAGGTGCGCCACGTCCACGCGTGCGCCGAACAGCGTCGTGAACTCGGCGAACCGCGCGGGCGCCAGCGCCTTCAGTATCCGGCTCATCTCCGCGCGCACCGACAGCTGCTCGCGCGAGACGAGGTGGTGCCGGTTCGCCCTCGCCCTCGCCACGAGGCCCGCCCAGGCGGTGCGCAAGTCCTCGGGCGAAACGTCGGGCAGCCGCGCCAGCGCGACCCGCTCGAACCACACGCGGACCGTCGCGAAATCCCGGTCGGCGAGCGGCAGCGCGTCGATCTCGCGGGCCGCCTGCTTCATCCGCTCGTACTCCTGCAGGCGGCGGACGAGCTCGGCGCGCGGATCCTCGCCCTCTTCGCCCGGAAGGCCCGGCGGCTTCGGCAGCAGCAGCCGTGATTTTATCTCGATCAGGACGGCAGCCATCAACAGATATTCGGCGGCGAGCTCCAGCTGCGAGCGGCGCATCATCTCGACGTAGCCGAGATACTGGCGGGTGAGCTCCGCCATCGGGATCTCGAGGACGTTGATGTTCTGCTTGCGGATGAGATAGAGCAGCAGGTCGAGCGGCCCCTCGAACGCGTCGAGGAAGATCTCGAGCGCCTCCGGCGGAATGTAGAGATCCGACGGCATCTCGAGCAGCGGCTCGCCATGGATGCGCGCCACCGGCGCGCCCGCCTGCTGGGCGAGATCGGCGATTTCGATGCTCATCGCGGAATACTCATGTCCGGCCTCCTTGGACCGTTTGCGCCGTGCACCGACCGCCGCGTCGGCCGTGCACAATCGCTCGCGGACGCGCCCTTCGGTGCGCCCTCCTTGCAACGGTTCGATGCGCGGACGGTTCGCGCGTCGGGCGCCACCCGCGCTCGCGGACGCGCCCTTCGGGCCTGGGCTTCGCCCCGCTCGCGCGGGCGTCCTGGTCTTCGCCCCGCTGTCATTGGCTCATGTGTAATCCAGTCCCATCGCGCCGCGAACGTCCTTCATCGTTTCCTCGGCCAGCTTGCGCGCGCGCTCGCAGCCGTCGGCGACGATATTGCGCACGAGCTGCGGATCGTCGAGGAAGCGCTGCGCCCGCTCGCGGATGGGCTCCTGCTCGCGGATGATCGCGTCGATCACCGGCTGCTTGCATTCGAGGCAGCCGATCCCGGCGGTCGTGCATCCCTTGACCACCCACTCGCGCGTCGCCGCGTCGGAATAGATTCCGTGCAGCGGCCACACCGGGCAGCGGTTCGGATCGCCCTTGTCCGAGCGGCGCACTCGAGCGGGATCGGTCTGCATCGTCCGGATCTTCCGCGTGACCTCGGCGGGCTCCTCGCGCATGAGGATCGCGTTGCCGTAGGACTTCGACATCTTCTCGCCGTCGAGCCCGGGCACGCGCGGCGTCGCCGTCAGCAGCGGCTCGGGTTCCGGCAGGATCACGCGGCGGGAGCCTTCGAGGTAGCCGAACAGGCGCTCGCGGTCGCCCAGCGACAGGTTCTGCGTCTCGTTCAGCATCTCGCGCGCGGCGTGGAGCGAGTCCTCGTCGCCGCGCTCCTGGAACGCCGTGCGCAGCTCCGCGTAGCGGCGCGCCTTCTTGCTGCCGAGCTTCTTGATCGCGGCCTTCGCCTTGTCCTCGAAGCCCGGCTCGCGCCCGTAGATGTGGTTGAAGCGGCGCGCGATCTCGCGCACGAGCTCGACGTGCGAGACCTGGTCCTCGCCGACCGGAACCATGTTGGCCCGATAGATGAGGATGTCCGCGCCCTGCATCACCGGATAGCCGAGAAAGCCGAAATTGGAGAGGTCGCGGTCGGCGATCTTCTGCTGCTGGTCCTTGTACGTCGGCACGCGCTCGAGCCAGCCGACCGGCGTGATCATCCCGAGCAGCAGCGCGAGCTCGGCGTGCTCGGGCACGCGCGACTGGATGAAGAGCGTCGCGCGGGTCGGATTGAGCCCCGCCGCGAGCCAGTCGACGAACATCTCCCACACACTTTCGGCGATCGACTCCGAGGCGTCGAAGTGAGTCGTCAGCGCATGCCAGTCGGCCGCGAAGAACAGGCACTCGTACTCCTCCTGCAGCCTGACCCAGTTCTTGAGCGCGCCGTGATAGTGGCCGATGTGCATTCGGCCAGTCGGGCGCATCCCGGACAATACGCGGTCTGTGAACATTCGTGATGGGGCGTGCCGGCCGGGATCAGATGCCGACCAGCGTGCCGATGAGCGAAACGGCTCCCTGAATCATCGGGCGCATGAACGCATTGATGATGCCGAGCTGCTGGTCGAGCAGCAGCAGCCCCATGACGATGAACAGGCCGTAGGGCTCGATGCGCTCATACGAATTGGCGAGCGTTCGCGGCAGGAGGCTCGCGACGACGCGGCCGCCGTCGAGCGGCGGGATCGGAATCAGATTGAAAGCCATCAGCATCACATTGACCTTGAGACCTGCGAGCGCCATCGTGCTCAGCGCTTCGCTGTCGAACGAGCCGCCCGGCACCGAATCCTTCAGCAGGAGCGCCCAGCCGATCGCCATGACCACGTTGGCGGCCGGTCCGGCCGCGGCAACCCAGAGCATGTCGCGTTTTGGATTGCGCAGATTGCGGAAATTCACCGGCACCGGCTTCGCCCATCCGAACAGGATCGGCGAATGAATCAGCACCAGAATCGCCGGCAGAACCACCGTGCCGATCGGATCGATGTGCTTCAACGGGTTCAGCGTCACGCGCCCCAGCATCCAGGCCGTCTGGTCGCCGAACATCCTGGCGACGTAACCGTGGGCGGCCTCGTGCAACGTGATCGCGAAGACCACCGGCACGGCATAGAGCGCGATGGTCGCGAGCGAAACATCCATTAGCCGACCATTTTACCCGAGTTGGCCCTTTCCCGCCCGCGACGGCCTCCTCGCCGGGCGATCCGAGCGTCAGGCGCCCGCGTCGAGTCCGAGTCGCGCGGGATCCCCGGCGCCCAGACGCACGATGCGCCCCGGCTCGCTCGCGAGGTCGACGACCGTCGTAGGCTGCGCGGGACACGCACCCGCATCGATGATGAGGTCCACGTCGCGCTCGATCGCCTCGCGAATGGACTCCGCGTCGTGCAGCGGCTCGGTCGCGCCGGGAAGGATCAGGGTCGACGACAGGACCGGCTCGTTCAATTCCGCCAGCAACGCACGCACGATTCTGTGTTCGGACACGCGCAAGCCGACGGTGCTTCTGCGCGGATGTTGCAATCGACGCGGAACTTCGCGGGTCGCCGGGAGCACGAAGGTGAAGCTTCCCGGCGTGCCGCGGCGAACGATCCGGAACTGCCAGTTGTCGAGGCGCGCGAAATGGCCGATCTCGGAAAGGTCGTTCAGCATCAGCGTCAACAGATGGTCATCACCGACACCGCGAATCCGCCGGATCCGCCCCGCGGCGTCCGCGTCGCCGATCCGGCAGCCGAGCGCGTAACCCGAATCGGTCGGATAGGCGATCACCCCGCCTCCGCTGAGGATCCCGGCGGCCTGGCGAATCAGCCGCGGCTGGGGATCCAGCGGATGGACTTGGAAGAGCTGCGCCATGGTCGTCGGCTAGGGAAGACCGGGAGGCCATCTTGCGGTCTCCCAGCTATATAATTGGCATAGATTCTAACTGAGGGTTATATGCAATTGAAGCTCCGCCGGTGAGGTTGCCTTGAATCTTCAGCAACTCCGCTATCTTTGCGCGATCGTCGATCACGGGCTCAATGTCTCGGACGCGGCGCTGGCGCTGCACACCTCGCAGCCCGGCATCAGCAAGCAGGTTCGCCAGCTCGAGGACGAGCTCGGCGTGCGGGTGTTCGTGCGCCAGGGCAAGCGCCTCGCCTCGCTGACGCCCGCGGGGGACGCCATCGTCGCCTCGGCGCGCCGCACGCTGAGGGAGATCGGCAACCTGAAAAGCGTCGGCGCGGAGTTCAGGAGCGAGGACGAGGGCACGCTCGCGATCGCGACGACGCACACGCAGGCGCGCTACGTGCTGCCGCCGATCCTGCGCGACTTCGTGGCGCGATATCCCAAGGTGAAGCTCGAGCTGCACCAGGGCAACCCGGTGCAGGTCGCCGAGCACACGGTCAAGGGCGACGCCGACGTCGGCATCGCGACCGAGGCGCTCGCCGGCTTCCCCGAGCTCGTGACGCTGCCCTGCTACCAGTGGAACCGCTGCGTGCTGATGCCGCGCGGCCACCCGCTCGGCAAGACGGCCCCGCTCACGCTCGCGGCGCTCGCGCGATATCCCATCGTCACCTACGATTTCTCGTTCACGGGGCGCTCGCAGATCAACGCCGCGTTCGAAGCCGAGGGCCTCGCGCCCAACGTCGTGCTGACCGCGCTCGACTCCGACGTGATCAAGACGTACGTGGAAATGGGCATGGGTGTGGGCATCATCGCGCGGATGGCGTGGGACCCGGTGCGCGACACGGCGTTCGAGATGCTGGACGCCGCGCACCTGTTCGCGCCGTCGACGACGCGCATCGCGCTGCGCCGCGGCGTGTTCCTGCGCGGCTACGTCTACGATTTCATCCATCGCTTCGCCCCGGCGCTCGACCGCGCGACCGTCGATGCGGCGCTCGCGGGCGGCGCCGCCGGCCCGGCGGCCGTCGACGCGGATTCGCCCGCGCCCGCACGCGGCGAAGGGCCGCCCCGGTGACGGCGCCGCGCCGCTCGTGGGCGCTTGCCGCACTGCTTGCCTCGCTGTCGATGCTCGGCCCCTTCTCGGTCGACACCTACCTGCCCGCGTTTCCCGCCATCGCCCGCGATTTCTCGGCGACCTCCATCGCCGTGCAGCAGACGCTGTCCGCGTACCTCTTCGCGTTCGCGGGCATGATGCTCTGGCACGGCGCACTGTCCGACGCGCTGGGGCGAAGGCCGGTCGTCCTCGCCGGCCTCGTCGTCTACGCGATCGCGACGCTGGGCTGCGCGATCGCAGGCAACATCGCGTCGCTGTGGCTCTTCCGCGCGCTGCAGGGCGTGTCCGCCGGCACGGGCCTCGTGATCGGGCGCGCGATCATCCGCGACCGCTTCCACGGCGCGGAGGCGCAGCGCCTGATGTCGCAGATGACGCTGGTGTTCGGCCTCGCGCCGGCGATCGCGCCGGTGCTGGGCGGCGTGCTGCTGACGCTTTTCGGCTGGCGCTCGATCTTCTGGGTGCTGTTCGCCGTCGTCGTGCTGCTGATCGTATGGACCGCGCGCAGCCTGCCGGAGACCCTGCCGCGCGAATTGCGCCAGCCGATGCATCCGCGCGCGCTGTGGCACAGCTATCGCACGGTGCTCTCGCGCGTCGATTTCCTGCTGCTGGCATTCATTCCCGCGCTCAATTTCGCCGCGTTCTTCCTCTACATCGCGAGCGCGCCGGTGTTCCTGCTCGATCTCCTCGGCGTCACCACGCTGGGCTTTGCCTGGCTCTTCATTCCCATGATCAGCGGCATCATGATCGGTGCCTGGCTCTCCGGGCGGCTCGCGGGCATGCGCTCGCCGCAGCGGACGATTCGCCTCGGCTACGCCCTGATGTTCGGCGGGGTCGCGATCAACCTCGCGATCTGCTGGCTCGCGCCGGCCGGCGTGCCGTGGAACGTGATGCCGATCTTCGTGTTCACCATGGGGACGAGCGTCGTGATGCCGTCGGTGACGCTGATGCTGCTCGACCTCTTTCCGACGATGCGCGGCATGGCGTCATCGCTGCAGGGCTTCGTCGCGTTCATGCTGTCGGCCGTCAATGCCGGCACGATCTCGCCGGCGCTTGCGCATTCGCTCAAATCGCTCGCCCTCGGCATGATGGGATTCACCGTCGGCAGTTTCGTGCTGTGGCTCGTCTATCAGCACCGCACCGAGTCACCAACTCAGGGAATGGAAACCGTGAAGCATCGTAGCCCCTCTGTCGTCATTCTCGGATTGACGCTTGCCGCCGCGGCGGCCGGCACCCACGCGCAGCCGCCCGCAACGCCCAAAGCCGACGCTCAGAAGCCGGCGGCGACGAAGCCCGCGGCGCCTGCCCCCGAGCCGCAAGGCGCCGCGATCGACCGCGCGCAGTCGCTTCCGAGCGTCCCGCTGACCATCGGCGCCGCGAAGCTCGTCGCCGAAGTCGCCACGACGCCAACGCAGCGCCAGATCGGGCTGATGTACCGATTCAGCCTCGCGCCGGACCACGGGATGGTGTTCGTGTTCCCGAACAGCGAACCGCTCGGCTTCTGGATGCGCAACACCTACATTCCGCTGTCGGTCGCCTACCTGGACGCGAACGGCGTCATTCTCAACATCGAGGACATGGCGCCGCAGGATGACTCGACCCACTGGTCACGCGGGCCCGCGCAATACGCGCTCGAGATGAAGAAAGGCTGGTTCGGCGAGCGCGGTATTCACGCCGGCGACCGCGTGCTGGGGTTGCCCAAGCCCGGGCCGCAGTGATTGGGCGCATGGCGCGCCAACTGACGTTGCTGCGCGCCGAAAATGCCCGCGGACTGCCGACGAGCGGTCTTGACGCTGTTTGTAGCATACCTTACGTTCACTCCACGAAGAACGATTTCACGTCCGTCGCACGATCGGGAGCCCGAGACCCCCGACCCGCGGCGGAGACGGGGCAGCCTGCGCTGGAGGCTCATAGTTGGGGACGGAGCCAAACTCAATTGTTTCGACTATGAAAGCGGATGCTTTCCGGCGCCGCTCTTTCCCCTGCTGACGTGCTTACCACTTTGTGTCACCTGACCACAAAGGAGAACCCCATGGCCCGCACCGCACACTGCTCGAAATTCAAGCATCTCATCGCGATGGCGCTCGTTGTTGCAACCGGCACGGGTTGTTCGTTCCTTTATGTTGGAAGTTCGGTCCCGGCAATCGAGACCTTCGATATCTCGCCGGGCAGCTCTCCAAGATGACACGGACGACAGGCGCTACGTATCCCACTAATATTGGCAACCCGAGCGCGATGACAGTAGTGAACAAGACGCTATACGTCGCCGCCGACGGCAACGCGGCCGGTCCTCCTTCGGTCGCGGCGTTCACAATCGCTCCCATGACAGGGGCCCTCACACTGAACGGAACGGTTCCCGCGGGCCAGCCGCCACATTACATCGCCGCGACGAACACCACCGTCTACGTTGGGAATTTCGGTTCCAACGACATCAACGTCTTCTCCATCGGCGCAGCCGGAAACCTGACCAGCATTCAAACGCTCGCCGCCAATGGCGTCAGTTCGTTGCAGGTCGACGGCATCGCGGGGAAGTTTGTGTTCAGTGGCCATCGCGCCAGCGGCCCAACGGGCCCGCAGCTCTGCACCCATACGATCCAGGCCAGTGGTTCGCTCGGGGCGATGCCGAATTGCGTTGCGGTCGGCGGTGCCCCGCAAGCGATGCAGGTAGCCGGCGGGGTGCTCTTCATACTATTCAATGCGATCGTCCCGCCGGCGATCAGCAATACAAACTGGGTTTCCGCGTGGACCATCAACTCTGCGACCGGTGCGCTCACACATCGCGGAATGGACCTCGACATTGGCGCGGCCAACACCGGTGGCATGGCGGTGTCTACCAATGGACAAACGCTATATATCCCGCGCCAGGGTGGATTTACGACTGTCAGCACCGCTGATCCTCTGAGCTCCTCCATGGTCACGTTTCCGGCAACAGGCAGCCAATGGTGCCTGCTGCCTCCCGCGGGCGCCGGTGGAGTCGTTGCCGCTCCGACCGGACAGGCTATTTACGTTACCGATCCGATCGGAGTGGTCGGCGGCAATATCGCGGGTCCGCGCATCTCTGCGCTCGACGTCACTGGAGGCGGTCTGAAAGCAATCGTTTGCGACACCGCCGGTAGGCTACCGCAGTCGATGGCCATATTTTGATGGAGGATCGCTCTAGAGCGATTTCAGGCTGGTAGGAAGCCAGCCGACTAAAGTATCCCCCGAGGCCGAGGTCGGCCCCGGGGAAAAGATTGACGTCCGCCACGTGATCGGGGGCCTCGAGACCCCCAACACGCGGCGGCGACGAGGCAGCCTGCGCTGGGGCTCACGCGTTTCTTGGGGGAGGAAACCATGCTCGCCTTCGTGGAGCTCGCGCGCCCGGCGCGCGTTCGCACGTCGCCGTTCGATCGCCCCATCCTTCCGCTGCTCGCCGCGGCCTCGCTCGGCCGGCCACTCGTTCCGGCGATGCAATCGGTGATGCGTCGCCACGGATTCGACCATTTCATGTACGTGCACCTGTCCGACTCGTGCACGCGCGATGCGCGATGCTGCTGCTGGGCGACCCACTCGCGCGCGTGGCTCGATCTCTATGATCGCCGAGCCTACGTGGAGATCGATCCGCGTGTAGTGAACACCTTCGACTGCGCCACTCCATTCGTCTGGGACAGCGCGGCGCTGCGCGGCCGCGCGCATCTGTCGCGCTTCCTCGACGTCGCTGCAAGCTTCGGCATCCGCAGCAGCGTGTCGCTGTCATTCCGCGATGCGAGCCGCGCCCGCATCGTCGTCACGCTCAACTCGGCTGTGAGTCCGGTCGACCGCGAGCGGCAGGCACGCATCGCGAATGGAATCGGCGAATACATGCTGCTCGCGACGCGGTTCCACGATGTGTTCATGGCGCCGGCCGTCGCGCAGCAGATTGAGCCGGACACAGCGCTCGAGGGACTATCCGCGTGCGAGCGGCAGTGCCTCCAGATGGCCGCGGCGGGACTCACCAGCGCCGCGATCGGGCGCGAGCTCAATGTGACCGCGCGTACCGTCCAGTTCCACTGCAACAACATCTATCTGAAGCTCGGCGTAGTCAGCCGACACCAGGCGATCGCGCGCGGGATCGCCACCGGCATCATTGCCATGGCACCTTGATGCGGCGGCCACGCCGCCTGCTGCGTCAGGCGCTGGTTGCAAGTGATCCTCCGTTTACGGGTGGCGACATAACTTGCGTGCAGACTTTGATGAGTGGGGTGCGCCGACGAGCGGCCTTGACGTTGAATCCCGCGAACTTTACGTTAGCGAAAGCAGCAACGTGGAAGCGAGGCAGTCGGGAACGCGCCAAAGCCATTGGGTGTTTGCATCGGAGATGAATACGGACAAACAGATCTCCGGGGAGGATCGTTGTGTTGCACCAACTTCGGCTTGGCCCCGTCGCGGTTGACCGATCTCGGTACCTGCCGCCTTCATTGATGCCGCTGGTCGAGGCCACGCGCCGCGGGGACGACGTCGTGCCGGCGTTGCAGACCATCGTCCGCGGATTCGGCTTCGACGGGTTCATGTATGCCACCGCAAAATTTCACGTGCGGCCCGGCAATGACGAGCGAATCTGGTTTGTCACGACACTGCCGCTGACCTGGGTGATGCTCTACGATCAGCGTGCGTACGTGGAGTGCGACCCGCGTGTCCTCGCCGTATTCGATAGTTCGATGCCCCTCATCTGGGACCAGGCAAGCGAGCGCGGGCGCAGCGTCAGAACTGACGAGTTCCTCGCCGATGCCGCGGCCAATGGAGTCGGAAGTGGCGTTTCGTTCGCGGTCTACACCCCATTGCCGTCTCGCAATCTCGTTTCATTAAGCTCTGCGGCGCCGATCATTTGCAAGGAACGGCGCGACGAAATCGTCCGGTCGTTGGGCGACATCATGCTTTTCGGGCAATATTTTCACGAGCTTTTCGCAAAAGGAGTGGTCGAGAAAGGGCTGGCGCCTGCGTCGGTGGGAGTCCCTCTCAGCCCGCGCGAACGTCAATGTCTCGAATTGGCCTCCCAAGGTCACACAAGCATTGAAATCGGGAACAGGCTGGGCATTTCCGATCGCACGGTCCATTTCCATTTCTCGAACATGATCAGCAAGCTGGGCGTACACAATCGGCAAGAAGCCATCGCGAAGGGAGCGCGACTCGGCCTGTTTCAATCTGGCATTTAAAGGAATCGTCGGCTCACTCTCGGCGCTGCCGGGCAGGCAAGACCCCGGCCACCGGTCTGCCCCACACGATCGCCACGATCAACCGACGCAGCGTCTGGATGGTCAGGCGTTCGCGCGCAGCCAACGCGCGAGCTCGGCGATCGAATGCACGGTCGCGAGCGGCGCGAACGGCGAGAACCCGTCGGCCGCGTGCGCGCCGTAGGCGACCGCCACTGCGCTCGCCCCGGCCCGTGACGCCAGCTCCAGGTCGTGCGTCGTGTCGCCGATCATCAGAGTATCGCCGGGAGTCGCGCCAACCTCGTCCATAAGATGGCGCAGCATTGCCGGATCGGGCTTCGGCGGACCCTCGTCGGCGCAGCGTGTCGCGACGAATCGATGCGTGACGCCCTGCTGCGCGAGCGCGCGATCGAGGCCCTTCCGGCTCTTGCCCGTGGCGATCGCGAGCAGGTATCCCGCTGCCTGTAGCTCGTCGAGCAGCTCCGCCGCCCCGGCGAAAAGCGGTATCGCGTCTTCCTGCCCGAGGTAATGGGTCCTGTACGCCAACGCGAGCTCGCCGTGGCGCTCGGCAGGCAGGCCGGGCGCGACGTGGGCGAGCGCATCGGCCAACCCCAGGCCGATCACGTATCGCGCGCGAATGTCGTCCGGAACGGGCTCCCCGACGTCGCGGCACGCTTGCTGGAGCGAGCGCGCGATGATCGACGTCGAGTCGACTAGCGTTCCATCCCAGTCGAACACGATGAGCCGGAACCGCCGCGGCGCCGTGTCAACCGGCATTGCTCGCCGCTTCGGATGCATCCAGCGTGGCGACGAACCCGGCAAGATCCGGCGGCAGCGGCGACTCGACGATGATGGCCCGACCATCGTCGGGATGCGCGAAGCCGATGCGGTGCGCGTGCAGGAACATCCGCTTCAATCCCTGCTTGGCAAGCACTTTGTTCCACGCGAAATCGCCGTATTTATCGTCGCCGGCGAGAGGGAACCCGATGTGCGTGAGGTGCACGCGAATCTGATGCGTGCGGCCCGTCATCAGTTCCGCTTCGAGGAGCGCCATCGGCGGATCGTGGCGCGGCCATGTACTGATGCGGCGGAACACCGTCTGCGCGACTCGCCCCTCGCGGTCGACGCGCACGCGCCGCTCGCCTTCGCCGGTCACGAAGCGCTCGAGCGAGAGCTCGACCCGGCGCATCGCATCGCGCCACTTGCCGCGCACCAGCACGTGGTAGCGCTTGTCGACCTCGCCATCGCGCAACTGCGCATGGAGGCCCGTCAGCGCCGTGCGCTTCTTGGCGACGAGCAGCACGCCGGAGGTATCGCGGTCGAGCCGGTGCACGAGCTCGAGAAAGCGTGCGTCGGGTCGGGCGTGGCGCAGCCGCTCGATGACGCCGAACTGGATGCCGCTGCCGCCGTGCACCGCGAGGCCCGACGGCTTGTCGAACGCGATCAGCGCGTCGTCCTCGTAGAGGACCGGTGGCAGTGCCACCGCGGAGGATGCGGGCGCCTGCCGTAGGCCCCGGGAGGGCGCCGCGGCGCGCACCGGCGGGACCCGCATGCGATCGCCGGCGGCAAGGCGCGCCTCCGGGCCCACCCGGCGCCCGTTGAGCCTCACCTCGCCGCTGCGCAGGATCCGGTAGACGTGGCTCTTGGGGACGCCTTTCAGGATCTTCAGCAGGTAATTGTCGATCCGCTGGCCCTGCGACCTCGTCCCCGAGATCGAGCCAATTCACGGCGTCCTTGCGCAAATCCTTCATTTCCTTATAATTATGACCTGCAACACGCATTGGCCGAGGCGCGCGGAAGAATAATTCGATGCGCCAGGAGACGCCCCCGCCGCACTTCGCGGCGCCGGTGGTTCCGTGCCTTGCGGGGGCCCCGATGGTCGGGGCACAAGCCGGCCGTGGCATTCAGAATCGATCGGCCGCCGGTTTTTTCGCTTCACCGTCCGGGCGTTGCCCCCCGGAGAAGTAGCGATGGTAATGGAAGAGCGCATTCTCCGCACCCGGCTTGCGGCCGGTTCGAAGCGGCGCATTGCGCGGCGCACCTGGCGAAGATTTTTTGCTTTCGGCCCCGTGTCGGCGACCAAGGTCACGACGCAACCGCCGAGGGCTCGATCGCTTCAACGCGATACTGAAGACCGCATAACGAGAAACCACCGCCCCGGCGTTGCCGGGGCCGCAGCCCTGATGACCCGACCTCGCGTCCATCACGTTCTCGTCCGCCCGCAGCTATCGCTGCCGGCGCAGCGCTTCTCGCCCGCTCCCGCCGCACGATAGCGTCACGCCGCGCGCATCGCGCGGCGCCCGTTTCGCCCCACCGCACGCCCGGCCGGATTCGCGCCGGGAAAAATCATGAAACGCATGCTGTTCAACGCCACCCAGGCAGAGGAACTCCGGGTGGCGATCGTCGACGGCCAGAAGCTGGTCGACCTCGACATCGAGTCCGCAAGCAAGGAACAACGCAAGAGCAACATCTACAAGGCAGTGATCACCCGCGTCGAGCCGAGCCTCGAGGCGTGCTTCGTCGACTACGGCGCGGAGCGCCACGGCTTCCTGCCGGTCAAGGAGATCGCGCGGCAATACGTGAAGGGCGGCCGGGACGACGGCGAAGGCGGCGGCAGGATCCAGGACCAGCTCCGCGAAGGCATGGAGCTCATCGTCCAGGTCGACAAGGACGAGCGCGGCAACAAAGGCGCCGCGCTGACCACCTACATCTCGCTGGCGGGACGCTATCTCGTCCTGATGCCGAACAATCCGCGCGGCGGCGGCGTGTCGCGCCGCATCGAGGGCGAGGAGCGCAACGAGTTGCGCGACGCCATCAACGACCTAGAGGTGCCGGCCGGGATGAGCGTCATCGCCCGCACCGCGGGCATCGGCCGCACGACCGAAGAGTTGCAGTGGGACTTGAACTACCTGCTCCAGCTGTGGCACGCGATCGAGGACGCCTCGAAGCTGCAGTCCGGCGCGTTCCTGATCTACCAGGAGTCGAGCCTCGTCATCCGCGCGATCCGCGATTATTTCCATCCGGACATCGGCGAGATCCTGATCGACACCGAGGCGATCTACGAGCAGGCCCAGCAGTTCATGAGCCACGTGATGCCGGGCAACGTCAACCGGGTGAAGCTCTACAAGGACGACGTCCCGCTGTTCTCGCGCTTCCAGATCGAGCACCAGATCGAGACCGCGTACGCGCGGCAGGTGCCGCTGCCCTCGGGCGGCGCGATCGTGATCGACCATACCGAGGCGCTGGTGTCGGTCGACGTCAACTCGGCGCGCGCCACGCGCGGCGGCGACATCGAGACCACCGCGTTCAACACCAACATGGAAGCCGCCGACGAGATCGCCCGCCAGCTGCGGCTGCGCGACCTGGGCGGCCTCATCGTCATCGACTTCATCGACATGGAGAGCGCCAAGAACCAGCGCGAGGTCGAGGGCCGCGTGAAGGACGCGCTCAAGTACGACCGCGCCCGTGTCCAGCTCGGCAAGATCTCGCGCTTCGGGCTGATGGAGCTCTCGCGCCAGCGGCTGCGCCCCGCCCTTGCGGAGTCGGCGTACATCGCCTGTCCGCGCTGTCACGGCATCGGCCACATCCGCGGCACCGAGTCCTCCGCGCTGCACATCCTGCGCATCCTGCAGGAAGAGGCGATGAAGGAGAACACCGCGCAGATCGTCGCGCAGGTGCCGATCGACGTCGCCACGTATCTCCTCAACGAGAAGCGCAACGAGGTTCTCTCGGTCGAGACCCGGTTCAAGGTGAACGTGCTGCTCGTGCCCAACCGGCATCTCGAGACGCCGAACTACACGGTCGAACGCCTGCGCCACGACGATCTCAACCAGAGCGAGCCGCTGCCGCCGTCGTTCGACATGGTCGTGCAGCCCGAGCAGATGGACCCCGCGAAGCAGATGAAGGAAGAGGCCAAGGAGCCGCGGCAGGAAGCCGTGGTCAAGGGCATCACGCCGGCCCAGCCCGCGCCGATCCGTGTCGAGCCGCTTCCCGGCCAGACGATGGCGGCGCACCCGAGTGGCGAAAGCTGGCTCGACCGCGTGCTCGCGTGGTTCCGCCCGAAGCCCGCGCTTGCAGCGCCGCCGCAACGCGCCGACAAGCCGCGCGAATCACGCGATGGGCGCCGAGACCAGCGCGACCAGCGCGGCGAGCGCGATCGTCCGCGCGGCCAGGACCGCCGCGACGGTCGTCGCGACGAGCGGCGTGGCGAAGGCAAGAACAACCGCCCCCCGCGTGGCGAGCAAGGCCAGCCCGGAGCGCAGCGCGAAGGGCAGCAGCCGCGCAACGCGCGCCGCGACGGCCAGCCGCCACGTGAAGGTCAGGCAGCCGCGCGAAGGCCAGCCGCCGCGTGAGCCGCGTCCGCCGCGTGAGGCACGCGAGCCGCGTCCGCCGCGTGACGGCCAGCCGCCGCGCGAAGGACAGACCCCCCGTCCGCCGCGCGAGCCGCGTCCGGCCGCGCCGGCACCGACCGCCGACGCTTCGCTGCCGGCCATCGAGGCCGCGGAACCGCGGATGGCGCGCGAAGGCGACGCCGCCGCAGGCGCGAAAGAAGGCAACCGCCGCCGGCGCGACCGGCGTCGTCGCGGAGGTGGCGATCGGCCCGATCGCCCTGACCAGCGCGAAGGACAGCCGGAAGCCGCGGATGCGCTGACCACGGCATCGAGCGCTGCGGTTGCAACCTGCTGCCGGCTCGCCCGCACCCCGGCGCCGGAGGCGCCGTGGGAGGTGTGGCCGGAAGCCGTCGAAGCGACGGCACCCGCGGCAGCGCCCGCGCCGATCGAACGCGCTGCCGAGTCGCAAGCGGCTCCGCTCGAAGTCGAGCGCGCGGTGGAGCAACGGCATGAACATGCCGAGCCCGCCGTGCATGCGCCCGCGCCGGTCGTGGAGGCGTTCACCCCGCCGCCACCGGCCCACGTCGAAGCCGCGCCCAAGCCGCGCCCGGCCCCCGCATTCCATCCGATTCCCGAGCTGCCCCCGGTCGCGCTGACGCTTCCGCCGGAATTGGGGCTCGAGCTCGTCGAGACGAAGCACGCTGCCGCTCCGTTGCCCGATGACGAGCTCGATCGGCCCAAGGGCCCGCGTCGCGTGCGCCCGCCGAAGGTCGAGATCCCCGAAGAGCCGCTGCAGCTCGTGGAAACGCAGAAGGAGAATCAGCCGCCCGCGGCCTGATCGAGATCACGCGAACGTTTCGTCAAGGGCGAGCCTGCGGGCTCGCCCTTTTTTGCGCAGGCGAGGCTGCATCGTGGCGTCGCGCGCCGTCGCCCGGAGTGGCTGCGCGAATCAGCCTGCCTGCGGCGCGGCCGCCCGCTCTCCCAGCGCGATATCCATCGTCAATTCATTCGCGAGCGCGGCGAGCTCGGCGCGCAATGCGTCGTTCGCGAGCGCCTTCGGCACGACCAGGAGCGCCTTCACCTTGAACTGGTGCGGCGCGCCGCCGTTTCCATCGACGATCTCCGTGTGCAGCTCCTCGATGCTGACGCCGCGATCGGCGAGCCGGTGCGAGAGATCGCGCACGATCCCCGGGCGGTCGGCGCCCGCGAGATCGAGCGTGATGAGCCGCCGGTCCGCCGGAACCTGCGGCGCGGCCGTCTTTTCGATGACGACGCGAAGTCCCGCGGATTCCAGTCCCTGCAACGCGGCGGCGAGCCGGTCGGCGTTCTCCGCCGGCACCTCGAAATGCACCATGCCCGCGAACTGTCCTGCGAGGTTCGCCATGCGGCTGCCCGCCCAGTTCGCGCCGAAGCCCTGAGCGCGCTCGGACAGCTGCCGGACGATGCCCGGCCGATCGGAACCGATGGCCGTGACGACGAGCGACGCCGTCGCCGGCGCCTGCTCCTCGGTCAGCGAGACGCTTCGCTTGATCATCGGCGCCTTCGTCGCAAACCGATCGTCCTGCTTGAACGCCGGAAGCGCACCATGCTCCGCGGCGTAACGCACGACCTGCGCCAGCAGTTTCAACCCCATCGGCGCCAGCGCGCGCTCCCACAGCTCGCGCGCCGTCTCGCCCTTGGCGACGAAGCACCAGTCCTGCGCCGCGATGGCGCCCGCGTCCCAGCCATCGGCCAGGTGATAGACGCTGCCGCCGGCGATCGGATCGCCCTCGAGGATCGTCCACTCGACCGCCGCGATGCCTCGGTGCCGCGGCAGCAGCGACGGGTGATAGCCGACGCCGCCCAGGCGCGACTTCGCGAGCGCCTCGTTGCTGACGCGCGCATGCGTGTGCGCCGCGACGATGAGATCCGTCCCCTCGGGAATCGCTTCCCCCGGCACGATCCTCGGATTCGCGAGAACGTGGACGGGAACGTTGGCCGATTGCGCGGCCAGCGCCAGCCGGTCGTCGGCCGCCGGTGCGACGACGCCCGCGAACAGCGACGCCATCCTTGCGCAGCGCCTCGAACACCAAAGCCCCGAAGTAACGGGAACCCACCAATGTGCACTTCATCGACACATCCTTTGCTTGTTCGTGCTGGCGGTCGCGGCAGCGCGTGAATTTGCCGGACTCAGTGACGCCCCAGTCCGCATTGTACGATTGCGCGGAACGCGCTGTCGCGGACGGCACCGTCGCCGCGATGGCGACCGGGTCCCATTGCTTGGATCGCTGCGGCGATTTGCCGCGTGCGCACGAGGCAGGAGATTCGGCCCGGCGATGCCCCGCGCCTTCAGGCGCGCAGCCGCTCGATCAGCGCGGCGCTTGCCGTCTCGACGAGGTCGAGCACGCGCTCGAATCCGTCGGGCTCCCCCGTAATACGGATCGGGCACCTCGCGCACGCCGAGCCCGGGCGCGAGATCGAGGAAGAGGCCAAGATGCCCCGCGAACGCGGACGGGCGCATCGCCTCGAGCTCGCGCAGGTTGCCGCGGTCCATCGCCAGGATCCAGCCAAACCGCGCGAAATCGGCGACTTCGACCTGGCGCGCGCGCAACGCGGCGAGATCGTAGCCGCGCCGGCGCGCCGCTGCGATCGCGCGCCGATCCGGCGGCGCACCGACGTGCCAGTCGCCGATACCGGCCGAATCGGCACGGATGCGCGCGCCGAGGTTCTGCTGCTCGATCGCGGCGCGAAAGACGCCTTCCGCCGTCGGCGATCGGCAGATATTGCCCATGCAGACGAACAGGACCGACCGTTCCGGCGGCGGATTCGAATTGTCGGACATCATCGTTGGCAGAGTATCCGTTTCCGTTCCGCACGGCGCAACCCGGGGCTCCCGGCAGTTGCGCATCCCGCGGGAATCTGCAACGCTGCCGCGCAGCCCGGGCCGGCACTTCGACCTCGCCCTCGATCCCGTAAGGAAGAAAGATGCCGATGCGACCGCTCGCCCGATGCCTTTCCCGGATGGCCGTTGTGGCCGCCGCCGCGTTGATGCCCT
>CAVUIG010000015.1:0-203634 GCA_963741355.1 uncultured beta proteobacterium | reverse complement strand
CCGCCCTGCATCCGAAGGGCGCGATCTGTCGCACACCAACAGGATGGGCTATTTTGGAGGGCGTGACAAACGACGATGGTGGAGCGCCGCCTTCCATCCATTTTGACGTGACCATACCTGCAAGCGATTACAGCCTGCTGCTCAACAACATTCGTGGCGGGATAAATCCTGTGTCGGTGACGGTGGAGTTGCGGCATGATCTTTTCGGCAAAGGGTCGCCGCTCGACTACGACTTTGCGCCAGACGGCAGCATGATGGTTTGGCGAAATGCCACGCAGCAAAACCGCTTCGTCGCTGTCGAAAGCATCGACTTTCAGTATCGGCTGATCGGCGCCAATGACCAAGATGGCGCGGTTGCAAACACGACCAAACCAAGCACGCCTAAAATCGACGCAGCCTCGGCTGCGATTGCGGCGACGGTGGCTGATCTGGAAAGGGCTTTTACGAAGACCAAGACCTTGATCGTGGCGGTGATCATTGTCGCCTGCGCAGTTTTGTACTTCGCGCTGCGCTGATGGTCGCGCGGCGTCCCTCCGGCTTCATCGCTCCGTGCCTGCCGTCGAAGGCATCCCGCCCACCGACCGGCCCACTGTGGGTTCACGAAATAAAACGTGACCGCTATGGCACACGCGCACCCACCTAAAGGAAAGCCTTTCTTGCCATTAGCCGATACCAAGCGAATAGTCAGGCGTCGGTCCACGATGGTGGAACCAAAAAGAGAATTGAAAATGCAAACCGATCGACAAAAAATACTCGCGGCTCTCGCGGATAAGCCGCTAACCACTTTCAACATCATGAAGCGCGTCAACATCAAGAGCCAAGACGAGTGCCAGACGTTGCTTTTGAAAATGCGAGATGAGGGCGCGGTGAAGTTCGATATTCATAAAGGTGTCTGGAACATCTGAATTTGGCAAACCAATAGCGCCATGCGCCCTATCGCAGCGGGCCGTCGAAGACGTGGCTCAAGATCGAAGAACCCGGCGAGCGATGCGGTGCGCCGCGAGCGCGAGGAAGAATGGCGCTGACAGGCAGGCGACGCATCCGCTTGCGCAGGTGCGCCGCCCAACACGCCACGCAGCAGCATAGGAAACTGCGCGGCGTGTGTTCATCGACCGCCGACGATGTCGAGCGCATGTTCGAGGCTCGACCCCGGTGATGCAGCGGCACGCGGTGCGGTGATCAAACCTGACGCCCAGACCGCCTGCGGTGACGTGTCCTGTCGGAAATCGAACACTTCGCCATCGCTTTCGGCGTGCCAGATCGCGGCACACTCAAGGCGCTCAATCGCAAGCATGTCGGCAGTGATGGTCGCTTCGGCTTCCTGCCGCTGTTGCTCACTGAGTGCGTTGCTGTCGTCGGCGGCTTCGTCGAGGGCGGCGAAAATCTTTGCCGGTACCTGTTCGCGGCATAACCAGACCAGTGTGCCGAAGGCGTCGGGCACTTCGCTGACGGTGGCGGCACCGGGCGCATCAAGGTTGCGCACCAGTGCCGCCAAGTGCGTCGTGGCAAAGATGACCGGCAGATTGTGTTCAACGGCGCGGTCGATGTCCGGTGCAGCGGCATCGGCAATCGCATCAATCTGACTTTTGACGCCGCCTTCGCCACCGCTACGGGCCACGGTGCGCTGCGCACCCGATGCAAATCGGCAGCACGTTCGCGCAGCTTCAACCGACAGCGATCCAGTGCCGCATCGATGCGACCGTTGTCAGCCTTGGTCAGCAGTTCGGACAGCGGCGCATCTTCGACGCTTTCGATCCGGCAACCAGAAGGAATGCCGCCCTGCAACAGCCAATCGCAGACGGCTTGGTCGAGCCGCGCGGCGGCGTTCCATCTGCCGCTGCGGATTTCCTTCAGCATCCTGCACCCGCTTCAGTTCGTCGCTCGCGCGTGCCAAACTTTTTGCGCTCATGGATCACCACGCCTGCCGCTTCACTTTCACCGAAACCATTTTCACTGCGGGGCCTCAATAATTCAGCGATGCGGTTTTGCGTCTTCGCATCCTGATGGTCTGCAACTCCTGCACATCGGAAAATGGAGGCACCGTCGCGTGCAGGTCGAGGCTGCGCTGGTGCAATGCGATCACCTTGCGCAGCGGCTCGCCGCTGAGAACTTCAGCCGGATCATTCGGCGTCACGTTGCCGTGCAAAATCACCGGCCCCATGTCTGCCGGTGTCGCTTGCGGAAATCCTGCCATGCTCGCCTCCATCGTGTGATGACCGGAACGGATCACACGATTGCTGGATCACGAAAAGCGCGACGGATCGTCATCGCGGAAGGCACAGCATCGCGCGTCTTGAGAATGCGCCACAGCGTTTGCGTCAGCTTGCCCTGATGCTGCACCGGGCATGTCGCTTCACTGCGATCACGCCGCCAGCGACCGTCACGATAGCGCAACAGCGAAACGCGGATCAGCCGCGCCGCTTCACGATCACTGGCGCCGGGATAAAACCCTGCCGCCTCGATCAGCAATGCGTTTCGCTGATCGATCAGCAGCAACGTCTGCGGTGAACGGTGGCCGCGTCCGACCGGCACCAGCGGATGACGAAGCGGCTTCATGCCTCAAACTTCTTTGCGTTTGGCATCAGGGTCCGCAATGTGCGGACCGCCATTGCGGTAATTTCATCGTCAGACAAACGCTGCCAGCAGCGGACGCAAATTCCCGACACGCTGGCCGATTTAGGCGCGGCGGGCGCGACCGCGAACAGAAATGCGCCGGGTTGCGCACCTTCGGCAGTGAATACTGCGCGACACGAAATGCACACCGGTTTGCGTGTCGTGATGCCCGAGCGCCAGTATGTCACCGCGCCTGAAACAGCGGCTCCTGCGCAAGGGCTGTGTCGTCGGCGTCAATCAGGTACGTCAGCAGACCGTGTGACGCCTGACGCCGGAAGCTGGCAACATCGGCACGACGCTGATGTCTGTTGCTCATGCGCTGCTCAACGCTCTTGCTCTGCTGCGGTCATGCGTTACCACACAGCTGCTCGCGTTTCACTTTCGTGGCTGATGAATAGTGTCTCGATACCGAACCGAGATATTTTTTTGGCAAAAGGTACTTGTCTGACGACCCCATGACGCCAACTCGGCGCAGAATATCTGCGAAAACGTTTTGGGAGATATCCATGAAATCACTGGTCGTGAAACGCTCCGTCGTCATTGATGGACACAAAACGAGCGTGAGCCTCGAAGATGCTTTCTGGAGGGACCTGAAGACAATCGCGCACATGGAACAAGTCACGCTGTCGGAAGTGGTCAAGAAGATCGACAAAGGACGGCAGGCAGGCAACCTGTCTTCAGCGATACGCCTGTTCATATTCGACCAAGTCCGTACGCATGGGGACTTGTGGCGATATTCTCGCTCCCGACGATCTGGGAAAGAAGCCGCGCAAATTGATGCCTTGCCAGCGCAAGTGAATGGGCAAACAAGCGAGGTACTCAGCTCTTAAGGCAAGCATCGCTGGCGTCGAACCATGCCCACGCCGCCGCATCAGTGGCGAAGCCGCCCTCGATGATGGTGTCGTCGATGTCGTCACCCACGACGGTCGGTCGTTGTCACGCTGCCTCACTTGCTGCTGTGCCAGTTTTGCAGATCACGCGCACCTCTGGCCTCACCGGGTGGCAGCTTCGTGATCTTCATGCCGGTGACATTGACCGGCGCAGGCTTCGCTGTCGGTTGTGGCGCTGGTATGCGGCACACGCACTTGATGCGACCGGTGCGGTCACGCTCATCGTCAGCGTATTGCACCAGCACAAAGCGATTGTCCGGTGTTGCCACCACCAACCCCTTGCGCAGTAACCTCAACCCGGTCGCCAGACCAGCGGCACCTTCGACACTCAAACGTGCGTTCCATCATGTGCGGGACCAAAGGCGTGACAGATACAAGCGTCATGGGCCTGCCGCATCGAAGGCAGCGTGGCCGTTTGACCTGACGCGCGGCTGCTGAAGCAAAAACGATGTCAATATAGGTCATGGCAAACAACCGTTTGCCCCATAACAAAACGCTTTGTGATGTGTGCGGTTCCCGACACAGCGGTCAGATTGGTTGGGTTCCCAACTGCTTATGGATCAATCGCTTGCGATGCCGCTGCAACCAGCGCTTGCATCGGGGTCAGGCGCGTAGCGCGAAAGTCAAGATGCAAAGCGCTGCAGATAATTCACACGTTTGTGTCATGTGATTACCAGAGCATCCGCTAGCGTCACGTGGCCGGTCAACGGGAGTTTTCGGATGCCATCCAGTATTATTCGCAATCCAGCGGGGACGACGACGATTTTAAAGCGAAGCAAAAAGTGGAATTGGATCGGTTGCGCACGGCTATCGGGATAGTCGAGCGCATGCGACAGGCTGGAATTAGCTGCGAACTATTTAATGATGCCAAAAACGGGCACTGACGCTACGGCTTTCACTTAAGCCTGCTTGCGCTTTGCTCACGCTTCCGGTGCGGCGCCAGCGGCGTTCCGAAGTTCCGTCGGGCAATTATGTCATTTGACACATACGGCATCGATTAATCCCATGTGTGGCATGAGTGCCATAGGGACCATGATTAACGCCTGCTACAATTTCAATTGGCCGGATCTTTGCAGAGAGTTCACTCAAGCGGAGTTGATCCCTTTACTCCGCTAAGAGCGGTCCCGGTCCTCCGTCGCACCATCCAGAAGGCTGGGGCCGCTCTCATAAAGAAGCAGCCAATTCCATGCCTGACCGCGCCGTGCTCGTTGCTCTAATCGTGATCAGCATCCTGTTTGCCGCAGGATTGTCTTTCGAATACCTGCGATAACCAGGTGTCGCTCATAACCCCTGCTCAGGCGAGTGCGCGGTCTGTCGCGGTGGGGTCACCTCCCGCCGTTGTGGGAGAGGCGAGGGTGGTCGGCGCGTCAGTCACCACGCAACATCCCTTAAGCATCGGATCAAGCCAATAAGGGCCGTCAGTCGGTGTAAGTGACTGATGTAGAACGGTGTGATACTTCCCTAGGGAGCGCCAATAAAATCAAGGGTTTTGAAAGATACAGTTTGTTTTGGTCAACGTTTGATCAATAAGATCCTGTAATTGTCGCAGGGCGCTGTCACCCGCTCGCTGGCGCGTAAACACCTCAAAACGCCCCCAGGCACCTCACGGAGCGCCTAATTGAACCTGCGCGGTGGTGTACGATCGATCGACCCAAGGATATTCGCGATGACGATGTGTCCAATTTGCAAATCGGAAGCTGAACAAATTGATCCGGGCACTTTCGATGGCGTGTGGTTCCGATGTCTGAAACATCGCGAATTTGGCGTGTCGGACACGGCACTGAAAACTCGGAAGGATGCGGATCAAGAGCAGTGGGAACGCGCGCTGAAAAGAGCGACTGAGCGCGCGGGTGAAGGACAACGACCTAAAATTATCGATACCGATTTTTAAAAATAAAAAAGCGGGGGCGCGCCCTATTGGTCGATTTCGGGATGTTTCAGAATTGACGAGAGCGGCAAACTAATTAGACGATGCCAGCGCACAAAAATCAGCACTTTGTTCCAAGATGCGCGCTGAAACCATTCAGCTTGGATTGCGCCGGCCACGCAATCAACCTTTACAACATCGGCAGCAAGCGATCGATTGAGAATGTCCCCGTCAAAGGTCAATGCGCTCGCGATTACCTATATGCGAAAGAGGATCTCAGACCAGAACAACTACTAATGAAGTTGGAAGGAAACTACTCACGTGTTGTTGCTTTGTTAAGTGGTAGAGGTGCCTTCGCCGCAAACGATTTGGGTTGGCTGCAAATTTTCATTCTTGTGCAAATGCGCCGTACTGAAATGGCCATTGAGCAAATGCGGAATTTTACTAGCAGCATGGCAGACGCTACCTTTGCGAGTGTGCCGGACCAACGACCCGTGGACGACCGTACCGATGCTGAAGTAATGCGCCAATCGATGGCTTACGCAATTCAGTGGCTTAGTTATATGGAAGACCTGAAAGTGATCATCTTTAGTAACGCGACGAATATTGATTTTGTGACATCGGATAACCCTGCGGTCATGACCAATCGTTTCCAACTCCAAAAACTAAAGTCGCGAAACTTCGGGTTAAAAAGCTCCGGCGCGATACTATCGATGCCGCTTACCCCAAGGCTCTCAGCTCTTTGCTACGATGCCGGGGTATATTCCGTCCCAAATGCTTCAGGCACTCCATTTGTAGAGATAGCGACCGAAGATGATGTTTATGCAGTAAACCAACTCCAATATCTTTCGGCGGGAAAAAACATTTATTTTAGCCGGTGGGACGATGCTCAACGGGTAGGTTCACAACTTGAGGGGTTATCCGATAGGCGAGCCGGGGCTGGGCATATCACAAATGTATATATCCGCGATGATACCGCGCGTGGTCCTAACACGATACATCATCGAGATCCCAAAACCGGCAAGATAAATTCACGATTTAGAAAAGGCGGACCGAATGAAGAAATTTCAGCAAAAAATAAAATCATATTGACCTCCTTTCAGTACCCTGAACCGGATTGCTGGCCGTCCAAATTGACCTTCCGCCATAAACCAAAGACCTTTGAAATCGGCTCGGCTGTCGGCCATGTCAGAAAGCTAGAATGGCTGTAGTTTTCACACGGGGATTAAATCCATCCCGACCGCATCCGTCCGCGCCCACGGCGTGCGAATTATCTATCTGTATTTGACGGCGCCGGCGATGCTGATCGGCTTGAGCTACTCGCGCACGAGCGAGGAGGAAGCCGACGATTACGCGCTCAAGCTGCTGCCGCGCGCGGGCCTGTCGCCGGCGCTCCTCGCCGACTCGCTCGAGGCGATCGCGTCGTCCGACTGCTCGCCGGCGGAGGCGGCCGAGCGCCCGTGGCCGCCGACAAGGAAAGCGGCGAGGATTGTCCGCGCAAGCACCGCGGACGCGTCACGCCGCCCGCGTACCTTTCGACGCATCCGGATCTCGAAGAGCGCATCGCCCGTGCGCGCGCGGCGGTGCCTTGAGACCGCCGCACGCTCGCCGCGCAGCCCTGCGGGTCAGCAGCAGCGAGGGCCTGCCTTCACCACGAATTTCCGCGCTGACCGCGCCCGTCGTCGGCGCACAGCACGCAGTGGGATCGCCAGCCGCCGAATCCGCGCCGAAGAAGGGAATCTCTCCCAGCGTGTGATAGGTCTCCCACGCGATGCCCTGCGGATCGGTGACCCAATACTTGTCCGATTTCGCGTAACAGCAATTCGCCGAGGTTTCCTCGACCATTCCCGCGTCGGCGGCGGCGAGACGCTCGTGCATCGCGCGGAGCTCGTCGTCGGAGTCGACCTGCAGCCCGAGGTGATTGACGCCCGGGCGCGCTGCCGCGCGTCGAGATGGCGAAGTTGAGCCGCGGATCCTCGATCATCCATTTCGCGTAATCCGATTTCACGACGGACGGCTCGATCCCGAATACCGTCGAATAGAACCGGATGCTCTCCGGAATGTCGTTGACGGCGACGTGCACATGGAAGCGTTTCATCAGGCTCTCCTCATCGTTCTGGTCCAGGGCCGCACGCCGGTTCGCATCCGGCGCCACGGCAGCAGTTGCGGGTCAGGTAATCGACCAGGCCGTTCATCGTCGCGTAGTTCGCGCGGTAGTAGATGAAGCGGCCGTCGTGGCGGGCGCTGACGAGCTGCGCCCGCGACAACTCCTTCAGGTGGAACGACAGCGTGGCATTGGCGAGGTCGAGCCGCTCGGCGATCGTTCCCGCCGCCAAACCCTCGGGTCCCTGCTCGACCAGGATCCGGAAGATGGCGAGCCGCGTCTCCTGAGCGAGCCCGGCCAGGGCCACCACCGCGTTGTCGTTCCGCATTTGCATCGTTTCCATTATTCCGGAATTATCGAAACCTTGTCAAGCCCCCCGCGGCCGCTTGCGCCCTGCGCTGCGGTGAGTCGGCCGCGCAGGCGCTGGGTCGAGGGAACTGGCGCGGACCGCCGCGAGAGGAGGCGGCGCGGCCGCGGCCGGTCGGGACAGCCGCCTTACTTGAAGATCACTTCCTGGAAATTCCTCACGCCGACGATTTCCCGCATGTCGCTGCGCTTGACGAGCTGCTCCATCTGCGCCTTTTCCGGTCCGATCATGCTCTCGACCAGCGCGTCGAATTTCTCGTCGGCGCCGTCGAACGCCGCCCAGTTTTTCGACTCGACGAGCAGAAGCATGTTCCAGTCGTCGCGGCTCGCCGCGTTGCCGTCGAGGATCTTGTAGGAGACGACGAGGTTCTGCTTCTTGGCCGCGTCCATCACGCGCCGCCAGTTGGCGGCGAGGTCGGCAAGATAGGTCGAGTCCATGCCGTACTTGACGCGGACCATCGTCACGGTCCACACCGAGCCCATGCGTGTAAGGCCGATCCGCCGCCGTCGCCGCGGTGGCCGCCAGCGCGGCGGCGCAGCAAAGCGCCGTCACGAGCATTCTGATTGATCGCATTTGAATCCTCCTCGTCAGGTGGTGAAAATCGTTCAAGTCCGCGGCCGCCGCGGCGCGGGGTGCGCCCTGCCATGCCCGGCCGCCTGCCGGCCGCCAGCGCGGCCGCGCGCACCGAACAGGAAGGTAGCAATTACGGCGTCGGCGTGTGCGACCACGCGACAAGCTGCCGACCGGCACGACAGCGCGCTCCGGGCGGCGACCGGCGGGCCTGCCGGGCGAAGCGCCGCCGCGTAGTACACTTGACCTCGGTCCCGGGCGTCGCGATAGAACGATGAAACTCTCCATTCAGCTCATGTTCTGGTTCTCGCTGGTATTCGCGTGCCTGTGCATCGCCTATGCGGGATTCGGGTTCTCGTCGATCGAAGCCAGCGCGGATCCGCAGCTCGTGGAAGACGGCCGCGGATACGCCTGGTTCTGGCTCTTCCTCGGCAGCATCGGCGTCGTCCTGGCCATCGTCTCGTGGCGGCTGACGAAGGAAAAGCAGGGCTCGACCGGCGAGTGACGGCGGCCGTCGCTGCGAAGCGCGTCAGGTCCTGCGCCCGAGACGTTGCCCCGCCCGGGTGAATCACCGGCATCGGCCGGCTCTGCGGCAGGCATTCGCGCCTGCCCTCACGCGCACTTGCCTTTTGCGTTCGACCATTCGAGCTGGACCGTGTGTCCCGCGACCTTGCGGAAATTCCAGGCGCAGATGTCGCCGATCTCGCCGTTGACGTCGTCGTACCAGCCTTTGCCGGGGACGGGATCGGTGATCGCCTCGCACAGCTCGTGCGAGCTCGTCCCGGTGATCGCGTCGAGCGCGGTCATGCCGCCCAGGCACCCGTTGCAGGTCGGGTACGGCATCACCGCGTAGTACGTCGCTCCGGCGTTGCTGTGATAGCCGCAATAATTCTGGCACGACTTGCTGCCGCCCATGATCGACACGATTCCCGGATCGAGATAGACGAAATAGAGCGTGTTCGCGTTCGGCTTCGGAACGGTCTTCGCCTTGATCCACTTGGCGAGCGCCTGCTTGACCGCGGTGTCGGTCACGCTGCCGGTCGGCGCGGCGGCGCTGACGATCTTGCTGCCGACGAATTTGCCGTGGCCGATGGACTTGCCCGGCACCGAATATTCGGCGAGCTGATCGAGCAGTTCGCTGCCGAGGATGTCGGCGAAGAACTGATTGATGCCGGCGCGAATCGGCTTCGCAGTCGCGCCGCTCCACTTTCGGCCCCAGAAGACCGTGTACACCTCCACGTTGCGCAGCAAGGGGCCGCCCCGATAGGTCAGCTTCGCGGACGCCGGAGCGAAATGCGGCTTGCCGTCGAACAGGTCGCCGGCGTCGCGCGCGGCGAGATCGCCGAGCGCAAACATCGATTTGCCGGTGTGCAGCGGGACGATCCGGACGGCCTCGCCCGCGGGAAAAGGCGTTGCGGATTTTCGCGTCACCCGGCGCGCAGTCCGGCCCGACGATGGCGCTTTCGCGGCGGGCCGCGCGTTTCCGGTTCCCATTCCTGTACTCCTTCGGCGTCGTCGGGCGTGCCGAAAATGATACGACAATTTGCGTATGCGCCGTCGCAGCCGTACCGACGGCGCGCGGCGCCGGTTTCCCCACGCCGCCCGTTTGGCGGGATAATGGTCAGGAGGATCGTCAAGCTCCTGCGGAGACTCGCATCATGACCGACATCGTCGGCCTCCTCGGCGCCGAAGCCGAAGGCCTGCTGCAGCACGTGTGCAAGGGAATCCCGAAATCATCGCTGCACGCTCCGGGGCCCGATTTCGTCGATCGGATCGTCGCGCCGGGCGATCGCCCGCCGGCGGTGATGCGCAGCCTGCAGCAGATGTTCGACCACGGCCGGCTCGCCGGAACGGGTTACCTGTCGATCCTGCCGGTGGACCAGGGGATCGAGCACAGCGCCGGCGCCTCGTTCGCGAAGAATCCGATGTACTTCGACCCCGAGAACATCGTGAAGCTCGCGATCGCGGGCGGCTGCAACGCGGTCGCCTCCACGCTCGGCGTCCTGGGCGCCTGTGCGCGCCGGTACGCGCACAAGATCCCCTTCCTGCTCAAGTTCAACCACAACGAATTCCTCACCTACCCCAACAAGTTCGACCAGATCTTCTTCGCCAGCGTGAAGCAGGCGAAGGACATGGGCGCGGTCGCGGTCGGCGCGACGATCTATTTCGGCTCCGAGGAATCGAGCCGCCAGATCGTCGAGGTGAGCCGCGCGTTCGAGGCCGCCCACGAGATGGGAATGGCGACGGTGCTCTGGTGCTATCTGCGCAACGCGGCGTTCAAGAAGGACAAGGACTATCACGTGTCCGCCGACCTGACCGGCCAGGCGAATCACCTCGGCGTGACGATCGAGGCGGACATCATCAAGCAGAAGCTGCCGGAGAACAACGGCGGCTACCTCGCGCTCAGCAGCAAGGAGAACCCCTACGGCAAGACCGACACGCGCATGTACAGCGAGCTCGCGACCGACCATCCGATCGACCTCACGCGATACCAGGTCGCAAACTGCTACATGGGCCGCGCGGGCCTCATCAATTCGGGGGGCGCGTCCGGGACCAACGATCTCGGCGATGCGGTGCGCACCGCGGTGATCAACAAGCGCGCCGGGGGAATGGGACTGATCTCGGGTCGCAAGGCGTTCCAGAAGCCGATGCAGGACGGCGTCACGCTGCTCAACGCGATCCAGGACGTGTACCTGTCCCGGGACGTCACGATCGCCTGACGGCGCTCGGCGTCTCGCCGCCGCGCTGATTTACCTGGCTCCGGTCGCCATGGAACCGCACATCAACGACATTGCAAGAGTCATCCAGCTCGCCGTTGCGCCGGTGTTCCTGCTGACGGCGGTGGCAACGCTCATCAACGCGCTCAACATCCGGCTCGGGCGCGCGATCGACCGGCGACGCGTGCTGCTCGACCAGATCACGCGCCTGTCACCGGACGCGCTCGAGGGCGTGCACGTCGAGCTGCGCATCCTGTTCCAGCGCATCCGCCTCGTCTATCTCGCGATTCTCGCCGCGGTCGTGGGTGCGCTGCTGGTCTGCCTGGTCGTCGCCTGCGCCTTCGTCGGCGCACTGACCGCCGTCGATCTGTCGCGGCTCGTCGCCGTGCTGTTCATCCTCTCGATGTTCGCGATGATCGCCTGCCTCGGCATCCTGCTGCGCGAGGTGTTCGTCGCGGTGACCGAGTCGACGTCGCACCACCGGCTGTTCTTCGCGAACATCGACGCGGGCCGATAGCGCGCGGTCAGGGCCGGATCAGGACGCGCTGCCGGCGAGGTAGGACTCGCTGTCGGCGAGAAAATGCGGCCCGGCGTCGGAGCGCACCGCCGTTCCGACGCCATCGGCGGTCAGCACCTCGAGCAGCAGTGCGCTGGTGACGCCGCCGTCGATGATGTGCACCGAGCGCACGCCGCTGCGCACCGCCTCGAGCGCCGCCGTGAGCCGCGGCTGCATCCCGCCATGCACCGTGCCGTCGCGCAAGAGCCCTTCCGCCTCGGTGGCCGTCAGCACGTAGCGCAGCTTGCCCGCGGCATCGTGGACGCCGGCGACATTCGTCATGAGGATCAGCTTCTCCGCACGGAGAGCACGCGCGAGCTCGCCGGCGACGATGTCCGAATTGATGTGATACGCGGTGCCGTCGGCGCCGACGCCGATCGGCATGATCACCGGAATGAAACTGCGCGACAGCAGCAGGTCGATCACGTCGGTGTCGATCGACTCGACGTCGCCGACGAATCCGAAATCCGGTGCGGGAGCGCCGGCGTCGTCCGGCGGCGGCGCCATCGCCCGCGCGTGGATGAAGCGCCCATCCTGCCCGTTCAGCCCCACGGCGCGCCCGCCGAACCGGTTGATGTGCCCGACGAGCTCCTGGTTACGCTCGTCCAGCACCATCTCAACGACCTGCAGCGTGCGCTCGTCGGTGATGCGCATTCCGTGATGCCGGCGGATCGCGATGCCCATCTGCTCGAGCAATGCGTCGATCCGCCAGCCGCCGCCGTGGACGACGATGGGCTTCATGCCGACCAGGCGCAGCAGCGCGACGTCCCGCGCGAATCCGGCGGTCAGTGCGGGATCGGCCATCGCGCCGCCGCCGAACCGGATCACCAGTGTCGTCGCATGGTAGGCCCGGATGTACGGGAGCGCCTCGGCGAGGATGCGGGCCTTCTGCGGAGCGGAAATGCCGGCGGCGGACAGAGGACGGGATGGACCGGCAGAGCTTATCCGAATTCCGCCTGATCCATGCCTCGAGGCATTTGCCGAACTCGGAGGTTTATGCTATTGTCATAGGACTGGCAGCGAACCGCGGAGGCCTCCCATGAAGGAACGTACCCTGCTTGCCGACCGGCTGTATTTCGGGCTGGAACCCGATCGCCTGCGCAGTTCCGCCCAGCGCGTGCTGACCCGCGTCTCCGGCCTGCGCAGGGAGCACGCGCGCATCAGCGCCCGCAATCTGCGCCAGGATTTCGATCTCACCACCGTCGAGGGACAGGTGCTGGTCGGCGAGCTCGTCGCCAAGGGCCTGCTGCGTGAGCGCACGACGTCGGCCGGCCATTACCGGCCGACCCGCCGCCTCGCCGAGATCGCGAACGCCCGGGTGGTCCCGCCCTTGTCGCGCGCCCGCGCCAAGCTGTTGGTCGCCAAGGCGATCGAGCTGGCGACGCGGATCAACGTCCGCTGGTCGCGCAACCCGCTGGAAATCGAGACGATCGCGACCTTTGGAGGCTACATGAGCCGCGACAGCGAGATTGCCGATGTCGGGCTGGGCATCGTATTGCGGGTACGGCCGCTGGCGCGCCGTTCACGCTTCCTGAAGGTCGGCACCAAGGCCGACGGCGCCCGGGAGATCAGGGCCGCGTTCACCGCGCTGAGCTCATATGTTCACGTGCAGCTCGTGAACGAAATGCGCGACGTGCCGCGGCCTTTCGCCGTCGTGTTCCACGACGACATGCCCTAGCACGCGGGGGCCACCCCGGCGCGGCACGACGCCTGCCGCCAGGGGATCAGTGGCTTGTTCTCAGCGCCACGTCGAGCCAGGCGCACAGGGCTTCCTTGAGGGCTACGCCCGCCCCGGCGAATCCTGAGTCGCGGGGGTCGAGCAACGCAGCGTGGTGAACGATGAGGTCGTAGGCGCGCCTCCGATCGTCGGCGCTGAGCGCCGGATCGTGAATCGACTGGCGGAATGCCCGAGCTTCGGCAACGAAGCCTGTCGAGATGAAGCAGAAACCTTCGCGGCGCCGGTCCATCTGACCTCCCTGAATCCCCGGAGCCCAAGGCTCCGGCCATCGTTGCTGCGGGAGCGCATCGGCCTCCCGTACCGCCGTTACAGCATGGACTGTGCCAACCCCTTCGGACCGGCGAGGAACGTCGCCGGCGGTCGGCTTTGATCACTACAAGCTGATCGGCGGTCGTATAATTCGCGGACTGCTTCATCGTCAGCATCGGCGCCTCGGCCGTCCGTCGTGCGTCGTTCCATGCGGATTCGGGGGGAGACCTTGCTCGCAAGAATTTTCGCGCTGGCGGCGTTCGCCGGTGCATTCGCCGTTGGGGCCGCGGCCCAGGGGGCCAACGTCACGCTTGCGGTGACCGAGGGCGTCACGTATCAGGCCACGCCCAAGGAAATCCGCGACAAATTCGCGCCGCTCGCCGACTACATCGGCAAGGCCACCGGCCGGCACGTCAAGGTCGTCCTGGTGCCGGCCTACGACGACCTTCGGGTCGGCCTTGCCAAGCAGGAATACGACCTCGCCTTCGTCCACCCGGCCCATGTCTCGATGGCCGCGATCAAGTCCGGGCGGTATCGGGCGATCGCCTGGACCTCCGGATTCACGGACTACACGGTGTCGCTGCTGACCAAGGCCGGCGCACCGTTGAAGACGCTCGACGACGTTCGCGGGCACACGGTGGTGACGCCGGACCCGGATTCGATCACCGCCGTGATGGTGCGCGCGATGTTCCGCACCGGAAACCTGCCCACGACCGACGCCAAGCCGCCGCCGCCCACGGCCGCGCGCGTGATCACGACCCGGTACCAGGATGCGGTGCCGTTCTATCTCGAGCACGGCTTCGCGGACGTCGGCGCCACCGCGGCCCGGGCGGTCGTCAAGACATGGACCGACAAGGGCGGCGTGGTAATGACGCAATCGCGCTCGGTGCCGATCAAGCAGATCATCGCCTCGACGCGGATGTCCACCGAGGAGCAGGACCAGATCCGCGACGCATTGGTCGGCATGAGCCAGACCAAGGCCGGGCGCGACGCGCTCGAAGCCGTCGGTTACAAGGGATTCGTTGCGCCGAACCGCGATGTCGAGAACGCCGCCATTGCGTGGCTCGGGCTCTGAGGAACCTCCGGCGTTCGCCTTTCCCTAGCAGTGCGGCGCGCGCCGCCGCGCGGTATGATGGTCGGCCCGGCGCCCTGCCGGGCAATACCATTCGACCGCACTCCCCGAGGAGCACAACATGGCAAAGAAAAAGGCAGCCGCCGACGGCGTCTATCGCGTCACCGAGGTGATCGGCACGAGCACCCAGTCTTGGGAGCACGCGGCACAGATCGCCGTGAACGCGGCGAGCAAGTCGCTGCGCGATCTTCGCATCGCCGAAGTCGCGAAGCTCGACATGAAGGTCGAGGGCGGCAAGATCGTCGCGTACCGCGCGCGGATCCTGCTGTCGTTCAAGTACGACGCCTGATCCCCCGCTGACGCCACCGGCCCCGAGGGCCGCCGCGGCGACGCCGCGCACGGTCCGGGGGCATCGGTGCCCCGCGTTGCGGTGACGCCCGCCGCCGACGCGGGGCGCGCGACGATGCGGCCTCCGCGACACCGAGGCGCGAGCAGGCTGGCCGCCGGCTAGCCGGCGAAACCCTTCATCCCCTGCAGCAGACGGAAGAATTCCGCGCGCGTGTCCGAGCTGTCGCGCAGGATGCCGCGCAACACCGAGGTCGTCATGTCCGACGCATGCTCGCGCACGCCGCGATGCGTGACGCACATGTGCTCGGCCTTGACCACCACGGCGACTCCTTCCGCCTTCGTCTCCGATTCGACGAGATCGGCGATCTGGATCGTCATCTCTTCCTGGATCTGCGGCCGCGAGGCGATCCATTCGGCGAGCCGGTAGAACTTCGAGAGCCCGAGCACGTTCTTGCCCGGATAGATGCCGACCCAGCAGTTGCCGCGGATGTTCTGCAGGTGGTGGGCGCAGGTCGAGCGGATGGTGATCGGGCCGACCACGTAGAGCTCGTCGTAGGACGTGACGTTCGGGAACGCCGTGAGATCGGGCGAGGCGATGTAGCGCCCGGAGAAGACCTCCGTCGATGTACATCCTGGCAACGCGCTCGCGCGGTCTGCTGCGTGTTGTGATCGTTCTTCGTGTCGATCACGAGCGCGTGCAGCAACTCCTCGACCTGCTGCGCCACCTCGTCGGTGAGCGCCTCGAGCTCGCCCTGCTCGATGCAGGCCGCGATGTTGTCGTTGGCCTTGAACGACAGCCCCGCGGCAACGAGGCGCGCGCGGATTCGATCGGAAATCGGGGTCATGATGGTTCTCTCTTGTTCGATGCTCACCGGAGCCAGAGTTTATCCGTTCCGGCTCCGCCGGCGGCATGGACAGACGTCGCGCCACGGTTACCGGGCGCTGCGCGGGGGCGCGCGCAAGGAATGGAATGCGGCTTTCCCGTCTCACCTCCCGCGTCGCAGGGTTCGCCGCCGCGCGATGCCGGGCGCCGACTGAATGCGCCGGTACCATGACCAGGCGGTCAGTGCCGGATTCGGCTCCGCGGCCAGGTAAACACGCGGTCGTCGGGGTTGTAGAGGTGGTACCAGTCGCGCGCCGCCAGCATCACGATGCGCCCGGCGAACACGTCGCGCACTGCGGGATGCCCGATCTGCGAGCCGAAGCTCACGAACACCTTGTCAGCAATGGCGGCCGGATCGCGCGCGAACGCGTCGTAGCATATGAGCGAGCCCATGCTATGCGCGAGCACGGCATCGTATTGGCCGCGGGCGAGTGCCGCGAGAACCGCGTCCCGGGCTCGCTGCCGCAGATCCGGCTCGGTCGACCACTGCGCGATCATTCCGGCGGTCCAGCGGATCTTCTCGGGAAGCTCGCCGAAATCGCGTGACGGCGCGAACACGTCGCCGATTTCGTGGACGATGGCGCTCGCCATCAGTTTCGCCATGGCCTCGCCGTAGGTCGCGAGGTCGAGCGGTGCATGGTCGAACAGCGCGTCGTACTGCATGAAATCGATCGCCGGCGCCGCGGCCGGATCGAACGTCTGCAGCGCCTGCACGATCGCATCGCTCCAGCTCGATTCGAGGTCCGGATCGAGCTCCTGGTGGCCGATGCCGTGAACGCAAAGAATGGAAAGCGGCTTTCCCATCTCACCTCCCGCCTCGGATGGTTCGTCTCCGCGCGAGGTCGCGCGGCCGACTAGTGCGCCGGCACCATGACCAGCCGGTCGTTGCCGGATTCGGCCCCCCAGGCTTCGCCCGCGCGCCCAAGCATCTGGCGGACGCGCGCGCCCGAGCGGTCCGAGGGAAAGCGCTCGAACTTCTCGGTCACGGGGTCGAAGCGCACGATCGCATTCGCCGACCATTCGGTCAGCCAGACCTTGTCGGCCGGATCGACCCACACCGAATACGCCTGCGGACCCGGACCCGGCAGCGTCCACTCGCGCCAGCGACCGGAGGCCGGGTCGTACATGCCGACCTGTCCGGTGTTCCAGTAGGAGATCCACAGGCGCCCCTGCGAGTCCGACCACACGCGCCGCGCGCCCTGCCGTGGCGTCGGCGGCTCGATGACGGTTGCCTTGCCGGTCGCCGTGTCGATGCGCGCCAGGTAATTGCCGGCGAGCGAGACGAAGTAGACATCGCCCGAAGGCGTCGTCGCGATGCCATACGGGCCCGAGCCGCGCGGCGACTTCCACACCTCGACGTCGCCGCGCGCGGGGTCGAGCCGTCCGTAGTATCCGCTCTGCCCGGTGAACCACACCCGGCCGCTGCGATCGAAGGTCAGCGTGTTGAGATTCGCGTTGGGCGCGTCGCGCGGAAGCGGCCAGCTCTTCACGGCGTGCGTGACCGGGTCGACGCGCACGATGGCGTTCTGGCCGCCATCGGTGATCCACGGCGCGCCGTCGGGGCCGACGACAACGCCGTGCGGCGCCGAATTCGGGCCCAGCGGAATCTCCTCGAATCGACCGGACGACGGGTCGAGGATGCCGAGCTTGCCGGTCACCTGGGCCGTGTAATACACCGGCCCGCCGGCGCGCGGCGTCGCGGCGACGTCGTGCGGGTGCGCGCCGCGCGCGACTTCGAAATATTTCGGCTGCGCGAGCGCAACCGGCGCGACGGCGAGCAGCGTGACCGCAACGGCCGCGGTCCCGGCCAACCGGGTCATCGCTGAGCGCATTCATCGCGCGTTCACCTCGTCGCTCGCGTTTCGGCATGCGTCAGGTGCGCGTCGCCCTGCGACCGACGCGCCGCGCCGGCGGCGCCGGCTCGGCCGCCTTGCCGCGGTGAAACGTGAGCGCGAGCTCGAACGCCGCCTTCATGAAGGAGAGCACCGCCGCGAACTCCTCGTCGGAGAGGCGGCGCGCCGCGTCGCTGCCGCGGTAGATGTTGGCGAATTCGCGCTCGCGCCCCGCCTGCAACGCGAAGCGCCCGACGCCGATTCCCTCGAGCGTGTGCCAGACCTCGGGATTGTACGAGCGCGTGAAGCGCATCACGAACGAGATCGGGTCGTTGCGCCCGAGGACCGAGGCGAGCCGCAGGATGATCTCGAACGGAAGCGCCACCTTGCCGTTCTCGACCAGTTCGAGCAGAGAGGGATCCTTGAGGTTGATCGCCTCGCCGACTTCCTTGAGGCTCAGGCCCGCCGCCTCGCGCATCCCGCGCAGGACGACGCCGGCCTTCGCGAGCGCGGCCCGCTGCTCCGGCTTCACCAGAATGGCCCGCGCGGCCCCGATCGAGACGTCCGCCGCCGCGCCGGCGATGCCCAGCACCGAATCGGCCCACGCTCGAACCTGCTGGGCGACACCCACGAGCGGGGCTTCGTTCGGCTGCTCGGGCGCGCGTGCGACGCGATCCGGCGCCGGGCGCGCCGCGGTCGTGCGTCCGATGCGTTTGCCGGCCTTGCGTGTGGCCATTCGTGCCGAGCCCTTCGATGACTGGCGCGAAGATCTCGCGGCGTGGCGCCGCGATTCCGCGCGCGAAAAGATTATCGCATCTTACGCCCGCCGTCCCGCGACGTTCCAGCCGCCGCCAATTGCAACGTGATACCAGCCCGGCCCTGCCGCGCTCCGACGCGTCGCAGCCGTTGCGCGATGCCGATCGCTCGGTGTTATTCCAAATGGTCATGTGCGCGGCGGAACTACGGCCGGCATGCGGAGTCGCATCACAGACGCCTTCGTTCGGCGTCCTCTGTTCCGGTCGGCTAGGTGCACGTGAATGTCCAGTCGCGACAGCGCGATGCGCGACGACCGGCGAATCAACTGGAGGGAGAAATGAAGAGCAAACGCATTCAGCGCGCGGATTCGCGCGCGGCCAACGCCGGGATTGACGCGGTGCCGGTTCGTCGCCGACCGACGACACGGCATCTGTCGCTGCCTGCTGCGGTGGCGAAGGCCTTCGTGCGGATCGGCCCGCGCCTGCGCGTCGAGGTGCTGAGCCGATTGCTGTCGGCGCTGGGACCGATGGCACTCGCGGTGATCGGCGGCGGCATGTTCGCCAAATACATCGGCCGCGCACGCTGGCCGGAGATTCCCGTGTCGCTGGAGGACGCGGCGCAGGCGACCTCGAGCCAGATCATCGATCTCGTCCGGTATGTCGAGCAGGCCGACCCGGCCGTGCTCCAGCAGGTGGTTGCGCTGCTATCGAATGACATCGCGGCGATGACCGCGTTGGGCGCGTCGGTCGCGGCGCTTGCCATCATCGGATGGTCCGGCGCGACGACCCGGCGGCTCTCGCCGTCTAGATCTCCGTCCGCTAGTGCGACGGATTGTTCTCGGGCGCGCCGTTCGGACAAAGCGGCGCCCGGCCCCAGTACCCATCGCAATATTGCAGGCGGGCCTTCTGCTCGCAGACCATCCGCGGCAGCAGCGATTCCTGCGGACATTGGGAAAAGGCCTGCGCCAGCAGTTGCATTCGGTCGAGCGGCCGCGGCGCCGGCGGCACGGGCGCCGCGGCGACCACCACCGGGGCCGGCGCGGGCTCGGGAGGCAATTCCGGTGCCGGGGGCCCGACGGGCGCGGACGTTCCCTTGGCCGAACGCGCGACGCTCCTGGGCTTCGCAGTGGCGGTCGGCGCATTGGCGGGCGCGGTCGCGCTCGTCACAGGAGCCGCCGGCGGCGGGCCCGAGCCCGCGTTGATCGCAATGACCGGCGTCGTCACGGCCACGGTTTGCGCGGCGCGTGCGTTTCCCGCGTCCGCCGTCGCGCTGATCATCGGCGCATCCGCCGGTGTCGCCGCATGGATTTGCCGCACGATGAAATATCCCGCACTGCCGACGATGGCCACCATGGCGCCCAGGACGACGGGAATCCGCACCCCGCGCCACGACACTCCGCGGCGGCGACGCGACTCTTCTCCTGCCGGAGAATCGGCACGCCACGCTTCCCGTCGCGACCGGGCGCCACCGCGCGTGCGCCGCGACATCGGCATCAGCTGCGAAACCGTGTCGTGACGGACGCGCTTCAACGCGGCCTTGCACTGCGCGCACAGCCGAACTGCGGGCAGCGCGGGCTGTCCGCAGATCCTGCAGGTGGCACGAGCTTCCCGGGTTCCTATCGCGTACGCGGCCGCCATGGGTGAGCGAATTCAATATGACAACGTCATGATAGCACGGCGGGCCCGGCGAACGGCAACCGCCCGTCGGCCGCGGGTGCGCGGCGCGCGTGCGGCTCCGGCAGCCGGCCGGACGCGAGGAGACCGGTGGGCGTGCCGGCCGCCCGCGCGGCGCGTGGCGGCGCGCGGCGAATGTGTGTAGGATTCGGGCCACTGTTGCCTTTCTTGCGCCTCGGCCCTTGCAAACCGCGCCCGTCGCGGCCCCATTCCGCGCCCGCGCGAAATCCACGATGACGAAAGCCTGAAATGAGATCCTTGCTGCGAACTCTCGTCGCGGCGGTTGCGCTCGGCATCGCCATTTCGCGCGTGGGCCGGCGCACTCGAAGACGGCGTCGCCGCCTACAAGGCGAATGATTACGTGAAGGCGATCGCGTTGTGGCGGCCACTGGCCGATGCGGGCGTGGCCGCCGCGCAGCAGCACATCGGCATCATGTACGCCGAAGGCAAGGGCGTTCCGCAAGACGACACCGAGGCGGCCAAGTGGTTCGCGCGCGCGGCGGAGCAAGGCGACGCGCTTGCGCAATACGACCTCGGCGCGAGCTTCGCCGAGGGCACCGGCGTCAAGCAGGATCCCGAGCTCGCCGCGAAATGGTTCCGGCGCGCGGCGATGCAGGGGATGGCGATCGCCCAGCTCAACCTCGGCCTGCTCTACGCGAGCGGCAACGGCGTCCCGAAAGACCCGGTCGAGGCGATGAAGTGGATCGACCTTTCGGTTTACGGATTGCCCGCCGGAGGCATTCGCTCGGATGCGGCACGGGCGCTCGGCGACCTGTCCGCCGGCATGACCTCCGATCAGATACTCGAGGCGAAATCGCGCGAGCGGACTTTCAAGGCGGCGACCGAAAGCAAATGATGTGACGCCCGCGGCGCCGGGGCGATCGCCCGATGCGCGACGGGCCGGCGCGGCGCCAGCGATTACGCTCGCGTCCGCGCACTTCCGCTCCGGATCGAGGATGCGGCTACACTAGCCGGACGCGGCCCATGGCCGCCCGAGCCACGCGCGGCTCGCCTCGAAGGAGATCGCATCCAATGAATCCCGCCTCCAAGGTCGCCATCGTCACGGGCGCCGGCACCGGCATCGGCAAGGCCGTCGCGCTCGCGATGCTGCGGGACGGCTACCGCGTCGCGCTGGCCGGACGCCGGCGCGAGCTGCTCGACGCCGTCGCCGCAGCGTCGGCGGCGCCGGCCGATCGGGTGCGTGCGATCGCCACGGACGTCGCCGATCCGGCATCGGTGCGCGACCTCTTCGCGCAGACCAAGGCCGCCTTCGGCCGGCTCGATGTGCTTTTCAACAACGCAGGCGTCGGCGCGCCGGCCGTCAATCTCGAGGACATCACGGTCGAGGACTGGCGGCGCGTCGTCGACATCAATCTCACCGGCGTGTTCCTGTGCACGCAGGAAGCGATCCGCCAGATGAAAAGCCAGGACCCGCGCGGCGGCCGGATCATCAACAACGGATCGATCTCGGCGCATGCGCCGCGGCCCAATTCCGCGCCGTACACGGCGACCAAGCACGCGATCACGGGCCTCACCAAATCCACCTCGCTCGACGGGCGCAAGTACGACATCGCCTGCGGCCAGATCGACATCGGCAACGCGCACACCGAGCTCGCGGCGAGAATGGCGAGCGGCGTTCCGCAGGCGAGCGGGCAGATCGCGGTCGAGCCGCTGATGGACGTCGCGCACGTCGCGAGCGCGGTGCTCTACATGGCGAGCCTGCCGCTCGAGGCCAACGTCCAGTTCCTGACGGTGATGGCGACGAAGATGCCCTTCATCGGTCGCGGCTGATTTCGCGGCTCGCGGCGGCGGCCCAGCGGGCGGGCGTGACCGCTGGATTGCGCCGCGCGTCGAGCCGGCGATGGATGCGGCGCGCGGCGCTGCGGCGCCGTCGCATCCCCGCGAGCTGCCGCCGGATGATCGAGCGGGCCTCGAGGTAGGCGGGCTGGCGCTCGAGCCATGCGTGCAGCACCCTTCGCAGGCGCAGGAATCCGTCGCGCATCCGGCGCACGGACTCGATCTTGGTCACGGCGGGCTCGGTCAGCTGCCAGATGCGCGCAAACAGGGCGGTGATGACGAGCTTGTCGACGACAAGCACGGTGACGCCCAGCGTGGCATGCCCGACGTACATCAGCACGAAGGCCAGCACCTTGAACGGGGCGAGCGTCACGAACGGGGTGACCAGCAGCACCAGCGCGAACCACGGCGGCTGAGCGCCGATCCATCGCTCGACCCGGGCGATCGAGGCGAACCGCGACAGCAGCGCAAGCGCACGCGTCGTCCATGTCCAGAGCCATTCCTCGACGAGCAGCACGAACGACGCGCCGTAAAGGACGGGGCGCGTCAGGGTGCGGCGCATCGCGGTGCTGCGAAGGTTCAGCGCAAGCTCCTGGTTGCCAGCCTCTGCATCATTGGGACAGCACCGGCGGTGCACAGTTGCGCGCGACTCCGACGAGCCGTCGTTGCAGCGCAGCACCCGGCATGGAGAAAGAAAGCAACAAGCCTGCCATGAGGCGGACGATCCCCGTGCGGGGCATCCGGCCGGAACCCCGGGCGGGATGCGGCACTGCGCAAATCGACCTTGGCATTCCAGTGCGCAAAGTGCCTGATCGGGTGTTTCACTGCCTTGGTCGTGCGCGCGCCGGGGCCCCGGGGATACGCGCGCGAGGCCGCCGCGGTCTACACTACGGGGATCGAGGCGCCCGCTGGACGGGGAAAACAAGAACGCCGTGCCCCGCACCTGCCGGCCGGCAATCCTGATTAGTGGCACCGGCCCGACGTCCTGGCATTCGCATTGCATGCGATCGGTCAGGACGCCCAACCGGCACACGCAACGCATCCCATGCTCGAGAACAGCCCACCCCGCGACGCTCCCGCCGATCCCGGCGCGAGCCGGGACCAGGCGATCGGCGCTGATGCGCGAGTGCCAGACGCATTTCGCCTCGAAGCTGTTCGAGTCCGTCCGCAAGGCACTCGACGGTGCGGAAGACCTTTTCGACAGCGGAAGCGACATCCCCGACGGCGAAGTGCATGCGTTCCGCGAACAGCTGCCGGCGTGGCGGCAACGGTTCGAACGAGCGGTCGGCGAGCTGTTCGAGCAACGGGTCGCCGGAACCCACCGGAGCGGCAAGCGGCCCGACGCCGACGCGTCGCTGTCGTCGCTGCGGGTGCTGACCGCATTCGACCATGAGCGGCAGGCGGCGCTCGTCGCGGCCGTCGGGACGTTGCACCGGTTCACCAAGCGCGAGCTCGACGCGCTCGATCTGCGCGTCGGCGAGCTCATCACCGTCGCGCCCGGGCGCGACATCGACGATCCCTTCTCGCCGTCGTACATCCTCGACGCGCTCGGCCCCACGTCGCGCGCCGTGTTTCCGAACCCGCGCGTGTGGCGGCCGCTGATGGAGCGGCTGCTGACCGAGCTGACGCCGGCCGTCAACAAGATCTACATCTCGCTCAATCGCCTGCTCGCGGACCGCGGCGTGCTGCCCGAGATCAAGGCCGCGCTTCGCGCACGCAGCGAATTTCGGCCGGCCGACGACAAGGACCTGCTGCCGACCTTCACGCGAATGATGTCCGAGGCCGGGAACGCATTGCCGACCGACATCGTCGTTCCCCCCGCGTCGCCGGAAACCGGGGCGACCGGTGACGCCGCGCGAGGCGCGACGACGCCTCCGGGCGGTGCGGAAGCCTCGCCCGCCGTGATCGCGCCGGGCGTCGCCGCGCCTCCGGTCGCAGCGGCGGCGGGCGGCGCGAATCCGAGCATGCTCCCCCCGGCGGCGATCCTGGCCGGACTGGCCACCCTCGCCGCGCTGGGGGCGCGATCGGCGCCGCAGCATGCGCCGGCTGCGGGTGCGGCCGCGTCCGACGGAGCGTCGGCGAACGACTTTCCCGACCTCGACGCCAGCATGGCGCTGGGCGACCTGATGCCGGTGATCGCGACGCTGGGCCACTGGCAACGGGTCGATCTCGCGCATGCGCTGAGCGAGGCCGCGCGTGCGTCGGACGGCGCCACGGGCGCGGTGCCGCTCAACCTGGTCCCGCACATCCGCGCCGCCGTCGCGGACCGCATCGACAATCCGACCGACCGGATCGCGATGGACGTCATCGCGCTGCTGTTCGATTACGTCTTCCGTGATCCGTCGATCGCCGATTCGCAGCGCCGGATCTTCGGTCGACTGCAGGTGCCGATCGTCAAGGCGGCTCTGCTCGAGCGCGAATTCTTCTCCGACCGCAACCATCCGGCGCGCCGGCTGCTCGACCTGCTCGCGGAGGCGGCGGTCGGCGCCACCGGCGAGGACGCGTATCGCGACGCATTCGACGGCGTGGCGACGCGCGTGGTCGACGCCGTGTGCCGCGACTTCGAAACCGATCTCGCCGTCTTCAACAAGGCGATCGACGAGATCCAGGCCTTCGTCGACAACGAGCGGCGCGAGGCGGCGCCGGCGTTGCGCGTCGACGTCGCCGCGGCGCTCGCGGACGAGGCGCACGAGGCCGACCGCGCGCAGGTCCGCGCGCTGCTGCGCGACCGCCTCGCCGGCATCGAACTGCCGTTCGAGGTGCGCTCGTTCGCCGAAACCGTCTGGGCCGATTACCTCACTGCCGTGCGCAAGCGCCAGGGCGGCGAAGGCGCGGAATGGTCCGAGGCGCAGCAGACGCTGGACGACCTCCTGTGGAGCATCCTCGCCAAGGAGCGCACGGCGCAGAAGGCCCGTCTCACCAAGATGATCCCGTCGCTCGTCGGCGGTCTGCGCAAGGGTTGCGCGACGCTCGAGCTGCCGGCGGACCGTTCGCGCGCGTTCTTCGAGACGCTGTACGGCCTCCATATGGCCGCGATCAAGCCCGCACCCGAGCCGCGCCCGGTCGCCGTGCCACGCACCCCGGCTGCCGCCGCCGACGAGTCGGCGATCCCTACGCTCACGGCGACGGCGGCCCCGCTGCCGCCAAGCAACGTCCACGATTTCGTCGACGAGATGGTGGTCGGCACGTGGCTTTCGTTCGACGCGGACGGCGTCGCGTCGACGGCGCGGCTGTCCTGGGTCAGCCCGCTGCGGTCGAAATACATCTTCACCAGCCGCTCCCATGTCCGCGCCATCGTGCTGACGCCCGAGGAGCTCGCGTGGAAGCTCGTCAACGGGAAGGCCTCGCTCGTCGTCGAGCCGGTGCCGCTGTTCGATCGCGCCGTCAGCGCGGCGCTCGACACGCTGGCCGCGCGCAAGGCGACCTCGGGGAAATCGACGGACTCGCGGGCCGCGGCCGCGCACTGAACGCCCCCGCCGCGATGCGGCCACGTGCTCCCGTGCGGGCCCCGGGGCTGACCACCGATGCCGCGCCGAGCGGAGTTCAGCCGACGTGCTGCCGGAGGAATTCGAGCGTTCGCGCGCGAGCCTGCGCGGACGCCGCCGCGTCGTAGGCGGCCCGGTCATTGCAGTTGAACCCGTGGCCGGCCGCGTAGAGGAACACCTTCGCGTCCGGATGCGCGGCCATGAGCTTGTGCACCCCCGCGACGGGAATGCCCTGATCGCGCTCGCCGAAATGCGCCATGACCGGACAGCGTGGCGTGACGTCGATCGCATCGGTCATTCCGCCGCCGTAGTACGCGATCGCGCAGGCAAAGCCCTCGAGACGCGCCGCCGCCATCCACGCGAGGTAGCCGCCCCAGCAATAGCCGATCACGGCGACTCTGCCCGCGGCCTTCGCGACATCGCGCGCCGCCGCGATGTCGGCGAGCGCCGGATCGAGCGCCGAGCGCGCCTTCAACTCGCGGCCGCGGGCGATGTCGGCCTCGGCGTAGCCCAGGTCGATGCCGCGCTCGCACCGGTCGAAGAGCGCGGGCGCGACCGCGACGTATCCGTCGGCGGCGAAGCCGTCGCACACGGCGCGAATGTGGCGGTTGACGCCGAAGATCTCCTGCGCGACCACAATGCCCCCGCGCGCAGGTCCCGACGGATCGGCGCGGTAGGCGGCCGGGCGGAAGCCGTCGGACGCGTTGAGTTCGATGAGCGTTCCCATGGCGTTCCTCAGAGGTAACGCAGCACGACGTAGGCGTTGCAGATCACGATCGAGAGCACCATCAGCGGAAACGCGAGCTTCAGGTATTCGACGAACCGGAACGTCGATGCCCGCGCGCTCCGCGAGCCCCGCGACGACGAGGTTCGCCGATGCGCCGATCAGCGTTCCGTTGCCGCCGAGGCAGGCTCCGAGCGACAGCGCCCACCAGAGCGGCATCAGCGCGGCGTCGCCGCCGAACGCCGGAGCCATCGCCTTGATCAGCGGGATCATCGTCGCGACGAACGGAATGTTGTCGATGATCGCTGAAAGAAACGCCGAAGACCAGAGGATCGCGACCGCCGTGGCGGCGAAATCGCCGCCGGTCGCCCGCAGCATATCCTGCGCGAGGATGTCGATGAGGCCGGTCTTGACGACGCCGTGAACGACGACGAAAAGCCCGAGGAAGAACATCAGCGTGATCCACTCGGCCTCGGAGAGCGCCGCATGGACGCGCTGCGACTGCTCCTCCGCCGGCCGGCCGAAGTTGTCGAGCAGCAGCAGCACCGCGGCGCCGAACACGGCGATGGTCGCCGGCTCGATCTTGATCTGCCGCTGCAGCATGAACCCGGCGATCACCAGCGCGATGACGGCGAGCGACTGCTTCAGCAGGCGCGGATCGGTGATCGCCTCATCTTCGCGGAAGGCCATCACCCGCTGGCGATCCTGTTCGGCCGCCTTCATCTTGCGGCCCCAGGTCAGGTAGAACGGGATCATCGTCGCGACGAAGACTACGAGAATGACCGGCGTCAGGTGCTCGCCGAAGTCGTTGAACGTGAGGTTCGCCGCCGAGCCGATCATGATGTTCGGCGGATCGCCGATCAGGGTCGCCGTGCCGCCGATGTTCGACGAGATGATCTGCGCGAAGAGGAAGGGGTACGGCTTGACCTTCAGCGCCGACGTGATGTGCAGCGTGACCGGCACCGTCAGCAGCACCGTCGTCACGTTGTCGAGGAATGCCGAGAACACCGCGGTGACCACGCACATCATCAGCAGCACGCCCCACGGCGCCGCATGGACTTTTTTCGCCGACCAGATCGCGACGTATTCGAAGACGCCGGAGCGCCGGGTGACGTTCACGATCAGCATCATGCCGAGCAGGAGCCCGAGCGTGTTGAAGTCGACCGCGCGCAGCGCCTCGTCCTGGGTCAGCACGCCGACGAAGATCAGCGCTCCCGCGCCCAGCAGCGCGAGGATCGCGCGGTTGACGCGGTCGGTCATGATGACGCCGTAGACCGCGAGAAGGATCCCCGTGGCGATCCACATCGGATTCATCCCGAGGACGGCGGCCGCCGCGTCGGTCGCGATTCCCTGTGTCACGCGATTTCTCCTCCGCGCCGCGATTGCCGCGGGCGCGTGCGTTGTTCTTCGTGACGCCTGGACTTCCACCGCACTGCGGCGCGCGCCACGGCGATCGGGCCATCCGGCGCCTTCATGCGACAGGGGCGATCCGGCGCTGCCGGCATTCTAGCCGAATCGGGAAGCGAGTCGTCCCGGCGCCGGCAGCGACGGGCGATCAGGCGGATCGCGGCGCGCCGACACATTCCCCTCTACAATGGCCAGCGTGCCGATCCGGCGTCGGCCGCCGCGCCCGCGACCTTCGGCGCGAATGCGCCGATGCGGCGACAAGCGCCGCCCGCGACCTTTGATCCAGTCCTTCCTCTCCGTCCTCGCGCTCACCGCACCGCTCTTCCTGCTGGTCGGCGTGGGCTTCGCGCTGATGCGCTGGGGACGCTGGCCGACCGTCGCCGCCGACTGGCTCACGCGGTTCGTGTTCACGATCGCCATTCCGGCCTTCCTGTTCCGGCTGATGAGCGACTTCTCGCGGCTGCCGCCGGTCGACCCGACGCTGCTGATCGTGTTCTTCGGCGCGTGCCTCGTCGTGTTCGCCATCGGGCGGGTGCTGGGCTACGCGATGTTTCGAATGGACGGCACGGCGCAATCGGTGTTCGCGATGGGCGGCATCTTTTCCAACAACGTGCTGCTCGGGGTGCCGATCGCGCGCATCGCGCTGGGCGACGCCGCGATGCCCGCCATATCGCTGGTGCTCGTTTTCAACGCGCTGATCCTGTGGACGCTCGTCACCGTCTCCGTCGAATGGGCGCGCCATCGCGACCTGTCCGTCCCGGGGCTCGCGAAGACCGTGCGCGGCGTGATCACCAACCCGATCGTCGGCGGCATCCTGGCGGGGACCGCGTGGGGCCTTGCCGGCCTGCCGCTGCCCGCGATCGTCGACCGCACGCTCGAGCTCGTCGGCCAGCCGGCCGTCCCGCTGTCGCTCATCGCGCTCGGCATGGGACTCGCCGAATTCGGCATTCGCGAGGGCTGGCGCGAGAGCGCGGCGATCACCGTGCTGAAGCTCGCCGTGCAGCCGCTCGCGGTGTTGCTGCTCGCGCGCGTCGCGGGGCTGCCCGAGCTCGAGACGCAAGTCGTCGTGTTGCTGGCCGCGCTGCCGGTAGGCGCCAACGTCTACCTCATGTCGCGCGAGTTCAACACGCTCGAGGGACCGGTGGCGGCGAGCCTCCTCGTGTCGACCGCGCTCGCCGCGCTGACCGTGCCGCTCGTCCTGACGCTCTCGGCGTCGCATTGACCCGCGGGCCGGTCCTGCACCGCGCACGCATGCGTCCTGCACCGGATTCCTTGACGCCCGGCGCGCGGACGCATAGCCTTCACTCCGCCGTCACGGGAATGCGTCCCGGGCGGTCGGCGCCGCGGGCGCCGTGCGGGCGCACGAACCATAACGACGAGGATCGCACCGGACATGACGGGGCCCTTCCGCGCACTTCCCATCCTGCTGCAGCTGTGCGACGCCATCGATGCGCTGTTCATCGAACAGGTGGGGCCGTTCGGGCAGATGATCACCGGGGAGGCGCGCGCCCGCTGGCTCGCCTCCGGCAACAAGATGAAGACCAGCGACGTCGACGACTACATGGCATTGCTCGCGAAGGAGATCGAGGACCGCGAGCAGCGCGCCGAATTCGTGCTGCAGGCGCGCGCGCTCGTCGGCGTCCGCTAACGCGCATGCGATCCCATTGCCGCAGAAAAGCCCGATCGATGCCGCCGCGGCATCGCAACGCAGCCCTCGCCGGCCGAGCGTCCGGTTGATCGAGAAAGGCCACCATGCTGAATAATCGTTCGCTGACCGTTCAATTCGCCGTCGTGTTCCTGCTCGCGCTGACCCTCGTGGGGGCGGCGTTCTACCTCATTCTCGACCGGATCTACGTCAACCAGCTGAAGAGCCAGGCGGAAACCGTCGCCGACAACGTCGACGCCTTCGGCTCGTGGGTCGCGCAATACGGGCGCGTCTGGGTGAAGGACGACGACAAGAGCTTTCTGGGTCACGTGAGCCTGCTGCAGCCGGACGACCCCGCGGCGGGCGCCGCCGGCAAGCTCACCCCGGTCGAGTTCTATTCGAAGAATCCCGCGCTCGCGCAGCGCGAGTTCTCCGAAGCCGTCGAGCGCTCGCCGTCACCGTCGAAGTTCCGGCTGACCTCGCACAACGTGATGAACCCGAACAACCGGCCGGACGCGTTCGAGGAAGGTGCGCTGCGCCAGATTCGCGACAACAAGCTCAAGGAATACTACGAGCTCACGCCGGTGGGCTTCCGCTATGCGCGCGCCGTCTACCAGAAGGCGTCGTGCATCGCCTGCCACGGCGACGCGGCGAAGGCGCCCGAGGACGTGAAGGTGCGATACGGCACGACGAACGGGTTCGGATTCAAGGAAGGCGACGTCGCCGGAATCATCAGCGTCCGCCTGCCGGCGCGCTCGTTCTGGGACATCGCCCTCAACGTCGTCGGGGTGTGGGAGCTGGTGATGATCATCGCCGCGTTCGTGATCGCTATGCTATTCATGTATTACGCGGTGGTCGCGCCGGTGCGGCGCCTGACGGCGGCGACGCAGCAGATCTCGCTCGGCAAGCCGGCCGATCTCGGCCTGGCGCGCGTGTCGCAGCGCAGCGGCAACGAGCTTCATCAGCTGATGATCGCGACCGAGCGTCTGCGCATCAGCATCAACATGGCGATCCAGCGGCTTACCGGCAAGAAACCGTCGGCCTAGGAGCCTGCGGGCTCCCGGACTCCGGACACACAACGAATTCGGCCAGCGCACAACGGAGGTCTTCATGAGCAAAGGCAAGGGCGGCGCTTTCAAGGGCCCCAAGAACAAGTCCGGCAGCTTTGCCGAGGTTCCGCATACACAGCAGGCGCGGCGTCCGCCGCCGGCGCCGGTCATGCGCATCGCCCCGCGTGCGAAGTCCGGGGCGAAAGGCCGCTGAGCACGCGGCAAGTTGCCCCGCGGGCGGGCCGTCGCTCGCGCGGCGCAGGCACATACGCTAAAATTCGAGGACGTCAATATCGCTCGTGCCGGCGAGCCGCCCGGATTTCGACCTTTTCACGATGTCCTCTGCCAAAAGCAAGCCGCTCTATCGCGTTCGTCACTCGATCATCCACGGCCGCGGCGTATTCGCCGCCTGCGCGATCGGCAAGGGAACGACCATCCTCGAATACCGCGGCGAGCGCACCACGTGGGCCGTCGCATCGCGGCGTCCCGACAGCGACCCCGCGAACCCGTACCACACGTTCGTGTTCGAGCTCGCCGACGGCAAGGTGATCGACGCCGGCCGGCGCGGCAACGCCGCCCGCTGGATCAATCATTCGTGCGATCCCAACTGCGAGACCTACGAGGACGAGGACGGCCGCGTCTACATCGAGGCACGGCGCAAGATCAGCGCGGGCGAGGAACTCACCTACGACTACCTCCTGTCGTGGGAAGGCCGCGTCACGCGCAAGATCCGCGAGGCGTTCACCTGTCGCTGCGGCACGCGGCGCTGCAAGGGGTCGATGCTGCGCGAAGAGCGGGCCTGACATCGCCGCGGATCCCGGCCCCTGCGCATTGCCCGGGGCCGCGCATCCCGGCACAATCGCGGCGCTCCCTTCCTGCGAGATCGCCCGATGGCCCGTAAACGTCCTCTGACCTCCTCCGGCACGCTGGTCGTGCGGGAGTACACGTCCAAGGTGCTTGCCGGCAATCCGCTCGGCGATCCGCACGTGCGCAGCCTCGGCGTCTGGCTGCCGCCGGACTACGATCGCGCCAGTCCGGGGGGGCGCCGCCGACGGTATCCCGTGCTCTACGACCTCGTGGGCTTCACCGGCTCGGGCCTCGCGCACGTCAACTGGAAGCCGTTCGGGGAAAACGTCATCGAGCGCGCGGCGCGGCTCATCCACGAGAAAAAGATGGGGCCGGTGATCCTCGTCTTCCCCGACTGCTTCACCTGCCTCGGCGGGAACCAGTACATCAATTCGACGGCGGTCGGGCGCTACGCGGACTACCTCACGCGCGAGATCATTCCTTTCGTCGACCGGGAATTCCGCACGCTCGCCTCGCGCGAGCACCGGGGCTGCTTCGGCAAGTCCTCCGGCGGCTACGGCGCGATCATCCACGGGATGAAATATCCGCAGCACTGGGGCGCCGTCGCCGATCACTCGGGCGACGCCTACTTCGACTTCGTCTACCGGCACGACTGGCCGAACACGCTGAACGAGCTCGCGAAATACCGCGTGCCGAAGGTTCGCGAGGGCCGCTACGACGTGCTCGCCGAAACGAAGGCGCGCAAGGGACTCGCGACCGGCCACGACGACGGCCGGGTGCGCCGCTTCCTCGAAGCGGTATGGGTGAAGGAGAAGCTCTCGCTCGCCGAAGGCCACGCGATCATGAACGTCTGCATGGCGGCGAGCTACGATCCGGATCCCGCGGCGCCGCTCGGCTTCCGGCTGCCGTTCAATCTGGAGACGGGGGCGATGCTCGACGCGCGCTGGAAGCGCTGGCTCGCGAACGATCCGATCCACCTCGTCGGCCGCTACCGCGAGAACCTGCGTTCGCTGAAGGGCATCTACGTCGACTGCGGGTCGCGCGACCAGTATCACATCCACTACGGGGCCAGGATCCTCTCGGAGCGACTCGCGCTGGCGGGAGTCCGCCACACCTACGAGGAATTCGACGACAATCATTCCGACATCGACTACCGGATGAACGTCAGCCTGCCCTTCCTCTACCGCGCGCTGAAGCCCTGAGCCTTGCCGGGACCGCCCGGCGCGCGATTGCCGCCGATCGGCGGCACGACGATAATGCGCTCGATGCGGCGCGTCGCACGCGCACCGCGACGCTGCCGCGCCGAGACGCACCTCGGCGCCGCTCGGGAGACGGGATGAAGTGGGAAGATTTTCGACGCAGCGACAACGTCGAGGACCGCACCGGGATGGATTCGGGGGGCGGGTTCCCCGGCGGCGGCGGAATGAAGCTCGGCGGCGGGGCGCTGATACTCATCGTGATCGTGAGCCTGCTCTTCGGCGTGAATCCGCTGACGCTGATCGGCGGGCTCGACTCCGGCGGGCCCGCGCCGCAGGACCAGGCGCAGCCGGCGCCCGGCTACGGTCCGCAACGCAGCGCGCCTGCACCCGGCGGCAGCGCCGCGCCGCAGGACCCGGCCAAGGAATTCTCCGCGCGCATTCTCGGCGACACCGAAGACGTCTGGGGCGCGATCTTCCAGGCCGCGGGAACGCATTACGTTCCACCCAGGCTCGTCCTCTTTCGCGGCGCCGTCCAGTCCGCATGTGGCCGCGCCTCCGCCTCGGTGGGGCCCTTCTATTGCTCGCAGGATCGCGCCGTCTACCTGGACACCGCCTTCTTCAATGAGCTCTCGCGCCGCTTCAAGGCGCCCGGGGATTTCGCGCAGGCGTATGTGATCGCCCACGAGATCGGCCATCACGTGCAGAACCTCACCGGAACGATGCAGCAGGTGGACGCGCAGATGCAGCGCCAGGACGAACGCGGCCGCAACGCGCTGTCGGTGCGCCTCGAGCTGCAGGCCGACTGCTATGCCGGCGTATGGGGCTATTTCGCGCAAAAGCGCAACGTGCTCGACGCGGGCGACCTCGAGGAAGGATTCACTGCCGCGTCCGCCATCGGCGACGACCAGATCCAGAAGCGCACGCAAGGCTACGTGGTGCCGGAATCCTTCACGCACGGCACCGCCGAGCAGCGCCTGCGCTGGTTCAAGACCGGCCTCGCCAGCGGCGACATGCGAAGGTGCGACACGTTCGCGCAGCGTTGAGGCGCCTCACGCCGCCCGGAATTACGGGCTTTGCTCGCGCGGTCCGGCGCTCTACAATGCGGCCTCCGCCATTCTATGGAGTATCCGCCATGACGCCGATCCGGACGCTTGCGCTCGTCGCCTTCGCCGCATTCACGGCGAACGCCGTCGCGCAGCAGGCGGTACCCGCCACGCCTACCGTCACCTACACGGCCGACGCCCCGAAACCCAATTGCCAGAAACCAGGGCCGCACCCCGGCGGCGAAGCCAAGGATCTCTACCTCAAGAACTGGGCCAAGTCGGTCACCACCTACCTCGATTGCCTGAAGAAGTTCGTCACCGAGCAGCAGGCGCTTGCCAAGCCGCTGGTGGACGAGGCGAACCTGCACATCGAGGCCGCCAAGAAAGCCACCGAGGAGCACAACACCGCCGTGGCCGCCTTCAAGGCGGAGGCGGACGCCGCGATGAAGTGACGCCCGCCGCGCGTGCGCGGCGTCGTTACGGGGCTTCGCGCCGCGCCTCGGTCACCAGCCCCGCGAGGCAGGTGACGAACATCGTTCCCTTCGGATCCTCCTGCGTCGCGCCCCAGGTCACGCGCTCTTGCGCAGTCGCGATGTCGGTGCAGCTCGCCGCCATGTCGTCGCCGCGGCCACGAGCACCGTCGCTGCGTGGAGCGGCGCCGAAGGCCCATCGGACGGGGTCGCGCAGAGTCGTTAGGGTATCATCGAAGGTCGTTCGTCGCCCTGCCCGCCCGGCCGCAAGGACCTGCAGCCCGTTTCGTTCAATGGCAGCCACCGTCAAAGCCGCCGCCACCCGCGCAGAGAGCGTCCCGGGACAGTCCCGCGCGATCGCGCGCACCCTGATCGAAGGCTTCGACAAGCACTACGCGCTGTTCCGCGAGTGCGCGCGCGCGGCGCGACGGCATTTCGACGCCGGCAACTGGCTCGCGATCCAGCACGTCGGCCGCGACCGCATCGACTTCTACGACCGGCGGGTGCAGGAGACCGCCGACCGGCTTGAGCGCGAGCTGCGCGCCGCGGGAATTGACCGCGATGCGGTGTGGGGCGAAGTCAAGCGCGAGTTCATCTCGCTCCTGATCGACCACAAGCAGCCCGAGTGCGCGGAGACGTTCTTCAACTCGGTGTCGGTCAAGATCCTGCATCGCGCGTACTTTCACAACCAGTTCATCTTCGTGCGCCCGGCGATCTCCACCGAGCACATCGACGCCGACCCGCCTTCGTACCGGAGCTACTACCCGATGCAGCAGGGCCTGCGCCCCGCCCTGATCGACATCGTGCTCGACTTCGGATTCGAGCGGCGCTTCGCCGACTTCGGGCACGATCTCGCGCACGTGCTCGCCGCGTTCCGCAAGCGTTTCCCGCGGCCGTTCGTGCTCGAGGCGAATCATCAAATCCAGGTGCTGTCGTCGCCCTTCATCCGCAACCAGACGGCGTACCTCGTCGGGCGCATCGTCAACGGCATCAATACGTATCCCTTCGTCGTCGCGGTGAAGCACGACGGCGAGGGAAGGCTGTATTTCGACGCGCTGCTCATGGGCGAGGCCGAGCTCGCGGTCCTGTTCTCGGCAAACCGCGCGTACTTCCTGGTCGATATGGAGGTGCCGTCGGCGTACGTCGCCTTCCTGCGGGCGATGCTGCCCGACAAGACGGCGGCCGAGCTCTACACGATGATCGGACTGCAGAAAGCCGGCAAGAACCTGTTCTTCCGCGACTTCCTGCACCATCTCACGCATTCGCGCGACAAGTTCATCATCGCGCCCGGCATCCGCGGCCTGGTGATGACCGTGTTCACGCTGCCGTCCTACCCGTACGTCTTCAAGGTGATCCGCGACAAGATTGCCGTCACCAAGGACACGGACCGGCAGAAGCGTCAAGCAGAAGTACACGCTGGTCAAGCATCACGACCGCGTCGGGCGCATGACCGACATCCTCGAATACTCCGACGTCGCGTTCCCGCGCGAGCGCTTTTCCGACGACCTCATCGCCGAGCTGATGGACGTCGCGCCGTCGGTGCTCGAGTTCGACGCGGACCACGTCGTCATCAAGCACCTGTACATCGAGCGGCGGATGGAGCCGCTCAACCTGTATCTCGCACGCTGCGACGATGCGCAGCGCGCGCACGCGCTGGCCGAATACGGCGACGCGATCCGCGAGCTCGCGAGGGTCAACATCTTCGCCGGCGACCTGCTGTTCAAGAATTTCGGTCTGACGCGGTTCGGCCGGGTTGTGTTCTACGACTATGACGAAATCGAATACCTCACCGACTGCACGTTCCGCCGGATTCCGGCGCCGCCCCCCGGAATCGACGAGATGTCGGACGACGTCTGGTATCCGGTCGGGCCGCACGACGTCTTCCCGGAGGAGTTCGCGACATTCCTGCTGACCGACCCGCGCACGCGCGAATCCTTCACCTATCACCACGCCGACCTGCTGACGGCGGAATGGTGGCAGGCCACGCAGGAGGACATCCGCACCGGGCGCCTGGTCGAGGTGCTCTCCTACCCGGATACGCTTCGGTTTCCCGCGCCCGCAGGGAACCCGCGGCGCGTCCCGTGACGCGCCGCACGCCCGGCACAAGGCTTGTTGATCACAAATTCCCCGTCCGGCGGGCCGGAGTGACCGATCCTCGGGTCCATGCCCCCTCATCTGCCGCCGCGCCGATACTGGCTGCAACGACTTCGGGCGACGTGATTGCCCGGAGCATTGCGCCTCGGGGGGCTCGGGAATGTTCATGAGCGCGTTCGATCTGTACCGGATCGGGCTTGGACCGTCGTCGACGCACACGGTCGGGCCGATGCGCGCGGCGCAACGCTTCGTCCATGAGCTGGAGGCCGATGGCCTGCTCTTCCAGGCGCGCACGCTGAGGGTCGATCTGTACGGGTCGGTCGCGTGCACGGGCCGCGAGATCGGAACGGATCGCGCCATCCTCGCCGGCCTCTGCGGCGAAGCGCCGGAGTCGGTCGAGCCCGCGGCACTGCCGGCATGCGCCGCGCGGGTCGGCGCCGAGCAGGCGCTCTCACTCGGCGGCCGCCACCGGATTGCGTTCGATCCTGACGCCGACATTCACTTTCACGTCGACAAGGCCTTCGACTACCACAGCAACGCGATCCGGATCAGCGCGCGCGACGGCGCCGGTGGCCCGCTCTCGACGAAGATGTATTTCTCGGTCGGCGACGGGCAGATTCTCGCGGAGGGCGAGTCGCCCGGAGCCCGCTCGGCGCTGCGGGTGCCATTCACGTTCGCAACGGCCAGCGAGCTCCTCGCGCTGGGGCAGGCCAAGGGAAAGCGCATCGCCGAGCTGATGCGCATCAACGAGCTCGCGTTGCGCAGCCCCGGCGAGGTCCAGGCGGGAATGCTCAAGGTCGCCGCCGTGATGCGCAGCAGCGTCGAGCGCGGGCTCGCGGCCAACGGCATTCTCCCGGGCGGCGGCCAATTGCGGCGCGCGGGCGCGAACGCCGCAGCCCTCGCCGGCAGCCACGACGACGCCGAGTGGGCTGCCGTGTATGCGACCGCGGTCGCCGAGGAGAACGCCGCAGGAGGCCGCGTCGTCGCGGCGCCGTCCAACGGCTCCGCGGGACCGGTCGCCGCGGTGCTCCACCATTGGCGGACCACCACGCCGATGGCGAGTGACGAGGGAATCGTCGTGTTCCTGCTCGCGGCGGCAGCCATCGGCCACCTCGCGCGGACTTCGGGGCTGCGACACTCGGGCTGCCAGGGCGAAGTGGGCGTCGCCGCCGCGATGGCGGCGGCCGGGCTCGCCGCCGTGAACAATGCGAGCAACAGCCAGGTCCTCTTCGCCGCGGAGCGCGCGCTCGACCCCTACAAGGGGCTCACGTGCGATCCGGTCGGCGGCCTCGTGCAGGACCCCTGCATCGACCGCAACGCGCGCGCGGCGGCGCATGCGCTGCGCTCGGCGCGGCTCGGGATTCGTCAACCGGAACCCGCGCAGGTCGCCTTCGACGCGCTCGTCCGGTCGATGGTCGAATCCGGGCGCCAGATGGCGAGCCGTTACAAGGAGCTGTCGCTCGGCGGACTCGCCGTCAGCGTTGTCGACTGCTGAAGCGGCCGGCGGGCGGCGCGTGATATTCTCGCGGCGAACGTTTGCCGGAGATCCTTGCATGATTCGTCGCAGCCCAGCAGAGCGCAGCCGTCGCGTCGCGGCATTCCTCGTCCTCGCCGCCGCGGCGCTCGTCACCGCCTGCGCCGCGCCCAAGGCCAGCAAGGAGGAGGTCGAAGCGGCGCGCAACACGATCGTCTGCAAGCTCGACGGCGAACGCCTGATGATCCGCCTCGACGTCGGCGAGGTGCGCCTGCTGATGCCCAACGGCACTCGCGTCAACCTCTATCAGATCTCCTCGGATTCCGGCCTGCGCTATACCAACGGCATGATGGAGCTGCGCGGCAAGGACCTCAACCTGTCGCTGATCCGCAACGGCGAGCTCACCCGGCTCGAGGACTGCAAGCAATACGAGCTGCCGAAGCCGGAATGACGCGCCGCGCCGGCGCGCGAGCTCAGCGACGCGCCGAATCCACGTCGACGTACATCCAGCTCTGCGAGCGGATGGGGTGCGGCACGAAGTCGCGCACCCAGGGATGCGCGAAGCTGTCCTCGACGATGCTGACGGTCATGCGCCACGGCGCATAGGCGAGCACGAGCTCGGTCATCCGGTCGAACAGCTTTGTCCGCTCCGGCGAATCGGGCAGCCGGCTCGCCTGCTTCGAACAGCCGGTTGAACTCGGGCAGATTGAAGCGGGCATCGTTCGCCTGCCCGATGTTGGGACCGTACAGGAGCTGCATGAAATTCTCTGCGTCAGGATAGTCCGCCTGCCAGCCGTCGCTGCGGATGGGGATCTTTCCCTGCCGCGCCATCTTGCGCAGCTCCGGCAGCCGGTCATGGCGAATGTCGAGCTTGATGCCGATCGCGTCCAGTTCTTCTTCCACAGCTCGTCCACCAGTCGCTGCGACGACGTCGGCACTGACCAACGCTGGATCACGAGCGGCTTGCCGTCCGGCATCTCGCGGTATCCGTCGCCGTCGCGGTCCTTGTAGCCGAACTTGTCGAGCAGCGCGCGGGCCGCGGCGGGATCGTAGTCCTGCGCGCGGGTGCGCAGGTTGCGGATCGAAGCCGGAGATGTCGGGCGGTACCGGGCCCTGCGCCGGCACCGCGCGGCCATAATAGAAGACTCGGATCAGCTCGCCGACGTTGAAGGCCATGCCTATCGCGCGCCGCAGCGCGATCTTCTCCGGCGTGTAGCCGCCCACCATCGGGTCCTCCATGTTGAACGACGCGAAATACACGTTCGGGCGAATGAGGACGTGGTGCGTGATGCCCTTCGCCGCGAATTCGGGCCGGATCTTGCCGTCCGCCAGCGCCTGTGGCGAAGATCGGGAGGCAGTATATCGAGCAGGTCGATTTCGCCGATTGAGGAACGCGAGCCAGCGCCCCTGCGCCTCCTCGATGATGCTGATGTCGATGCGCGGCGGGCGTGGCAGCCGCTTGCCCCTGAGGTCCGCCGCGACCGATCGCGACGACGCCGGTATCGGCCCCGCCGGCGCGTACGTGACCTCGCGGAATCCCGGGTTGGCAAGAGCTCGATCCGGGAGCTGCGCTTGTACGCGCCCAGCATGTAGGGACCCGTGCCGACGGGATGCGCGCCGATGTCCAGGCCATAGGCCTCGACGACTTCGCGCGCGATCGCGGCGGTATTCGAGATCGCCAGCACGTAGGGAAAGCGCAGATCCGGCGCGTTGAGCCGGATCCTGAGCGTGTACCGGTCGACCACCTCGATGCCCGGGAAACGGCGCATCGTAGTCGAGCTTTCCCGTCTTGCCGGCGCTTGCCAAGAGCTCGTCGCCGCCGACGAGCTTGCCTTCGAGAAGCCATGCCCACGGGCTCCGGACCGCGGGATCGAGCAGCCGCTTGAGCGCGTACGCGTGGTCCTGCGCGGTCAGCTCGCGCGGCTTTGCCCTTGAACGCGGGATCCGGCGTGAAGAAGATGCCCTTGCGGATCGCGGCAGAGATAGGTCTTGCCGCCGTCCTCGCTGACCGGCATCGCCTCCAGCGTGCGCGGGACGAGCCGCACCGGACGGGCGAGGTAGTCGTAGTCGAGCATCGCCTCGAAGACGTTGTCGATGACGGCATCCGACGGGGCATCGTTCGCGAACTGCGGATCGAAGCTCGTCTCGGCGGTCTGGAGGACGACACGCAGCGTTCGCGGCGGATCGGCGCCCGCGGCCGGCGATCGCGAGCGCGAAGAGCGCGGCGGCCACGCCGAGCAGCGCAAACCGTCGGCGCGGTCGTGGCGGTCTGAAAAGTCGTTCCGGCATTGCGCGGCGTCCGTCGAATCGGAGATCCCGAATGCTAGCACCGGGCTCCGCCAGCCCGGTTCGGGACATCCCCCACGGCATCGTCGAAGCGGCCACGCAAACTTGCGTCGGAATGACGTTGACCCTCGCCACCGCCCGCGCGCAAGATGGCGCTCGCCTCGGGCGGCCGTCGCACTCGGCGCCGGGGGCGAAGCCAGCGGTCTCTGTTGCGCTGCCGACCGAGGAGCTGCGATGGAAATGAAGAAGCTGACCGGAGGCAACCTGCGCGCCGTAGGCTACGACGACCGACGGCGCTCGCTCATTGTCGAGCTGACCTCAGGCACGTTCGAGTATGGTGGCGTCTCGGCCGAGACCTACCGAATGATGCTGTCGGCCTCGTCGCCGTGGAGCTACTTCCGCGACAACATCGACGAGGAGTATCCCGCGAAGCGTGTGCGCTGAACGCGCGCAGCCACCGCGGCGGAAGCGATCCGCCACGGTGGCCGCACGCGACAGGAACGGCGCCGCGTGACTTACTGGATCGTCAGCTTGCGTCCGGCCTGAGCGGCCTTCTTGGCGAGCGTGAGCTCGAGGACGCCGTTCTCGTATTTCGCGGCGCTCGTCGCCTCGTCGATCTCGACCGGCAGCGTGAAGCTGCGGTGGACGCTGCCGAAGTAGCGCTCGGAATGCAGCACGCGCTGCCCTTCCTTGGTCTCGGATTCGCGCTTCACTTCGGCGCCGATCGTCACCTGGTTGCCTTCGATCGATACCTGGATGTCATCCTTGCCGACACCCGGGATATCGGCGCGAACGACGTACGCGCCGTCCTGCTCGGCGACGTCGAGCTTGATCGGCACGGGCGCCGGCTCGGCGCGCAGCGGCCGGAAAACGCCGCGGAAGAGATTGTCGAATGCGGTATCGGCAAACGGGTCCAACTGGATCAGATTGTGCATGTCTAGCCCTTTTCTGTGCGTGGGAAATCGACGGCACCGGACCGCGCGGGAAATGGCACCGCCAGCCGGCCACCGTCTCGCATACCTATCTGCGGCCCGTTCGCGGGGTTTCAAGCGGCCGCGGCCGCGCTTTGACGGGATAATGCGGGGCGGCTCGCCGGCCGCCCAAAAAGGCGATAATGGAGGCGAGTCCGTTCCCCCCTGAAGCAGAAGGTCTCCCGACATGAAAAACCGGCCTGCAGAATCCGTGGACCTGCCCCGCCTGAAGCGCGAGCTCGAGTCACGCCGCGCCACGCTACGCGTCGAGGTGAAGACGCAGCTCGACGGCAGCGACGACGATCGGGTCGTGGGGCTGCGCAACCGGATCAAGGAAAGCGGCGACGAATGGGGCGTCGCCGATGGGCTGGCGGAGCTCGACATCGCCGAGGTGCGGCATGCGCTGACCGAGCTGGCCGAGGTCGACGCCGCGCTCGCCCGCATGCGCGCGGGCACGTACGGTGAGTGCCGCGACTGCGGCGAACCGATCGCGCCGGCACGGCTCGCAGCCCATCCGACCGCCACGCGATGCGTCGCGTGCCAGGAGCGCTACGAGCGCAAGCTGGGCGGTCCGCCGGTCACCGCGGTCTGAATTCCGCGCCGCTGCCGGCGGCGATGTCGATCAGCGTCCGCGCGTCGGTCCTGCTGGTGCGAAGCGCTTCACCCAGTCGAAGAATTCGCGGTACCACAGCCGCGAGTTCTGCGGCTTCAGAATCCAGTGGTTCTCGTCCGGGAAGTACACGAGCCGCGCCGGGACGTCCTTCGCCTTCAGCGAATCGTAGTACTGGAGCGCCTGTGTCGCAGGGACGCGATAGTCGAGCTCGCCGTGAACCACCAGCGTCGGCGTCTTCGCGCGCTTCACGTAATGATGCGGCGACTGGCGCATCACCAGCGCCGGGTTGTCCCAGTGAAACGCGCCGAGCTCCTTGGCGAAGAAACGGTAGCCGTCGGTCGCCATCATGCTGACCCAGTCATAGCATCCGGCGTGGCACACGTACGCCTTGTAGCGATCGGTGTTGCCATTCATGTAGGCGACCATGAATCCGCCATAGCTTCCGCCGGTGGCGGTGAGCCGCGCGCGATCGATGTAACCCTGCCGCTGCAACCAGTCCGTGCCCGCCTCGACGTCGGCGAATTCCTTTTCGCCGTAACGGCGAGTGATCGTCTCCAGCCATTTCTGCCCGAATCCTGATGATCCGTGGTAGTTGACGCAGGCGACGACGTAGCCCTTGCCCGCGAACACCTGCGTGTTCCAGCGAAAGTGCCAGCCGTCCAGGTGCGCCGCATGCGGCCCGCCGTGGATCGAATGCAGCAGCGGCCATTTCTTCGCCGGGTCGAAGTTCGGTGGATAGACGACGAACATCTGCACCGGCTCGCCGCCCCAGCCCTTCACCGTCACCTCGCGCATCTCGCCGAAGGCGTGCCGCGCGAGCAGCGCCCGATTGACCGATTCGATCGAGCGCTCGCCGCCGCCGTCGGCGCGACACGCAAAGAGCGCAGGCGGATGCGTATTGGAGGAGCGGTCGAAGGCGATCACGGCCCCGTCGCGCGATTGCGCGAATCCGCCGACCGTGCCGCCGCCGGCGACGAGCGTGGGCACGGCGCGATCCGGAGCATCAACGGGTAGCCTGGCAATGCCGACGCGCCCGTGGCTCTCGAGCGTGAACAGCAGCGCGCGGCTGTCCGGCGTGAACGTCAAATGCGTCGTCTGCCGATCGATTTCGGCGCAAGCGTGCGCTTTCGCCCCGTCGTGCGGGCGAGCAGCGTGATCGTGCCCTGATCGTTGAACGAGCGATCGGTGTCGTACGAGTGGAACGCGAGTGTGCGTCCGTCCGGCGAGTAGACGGGGGATGCGTCGTCGGTCCTCGTCGCCGCGGTGAGCACCCGCTTGCGGCGCGTCGCGAGATTCACGATCACGATGTCGCGCTGGTTCATCATCCCCGGTTCGGGGGCGAGGTCGGCGGTGATCGCGAGCTCGCGACCGTCCGGCGCGATGTCGTAGTCACCCGAACCCGGCTCCCACGGCGGCAGCGCGAGTCCGGTGCCGGCGAGCGCGTCGCGGGAGCGCCCCGAGGCGACGTCGCAGACGAGCACGTGCGGCTCGCGTCCGTCGGTGAGCCAGTGGTCCCAGAATCGATATTCAGCGCGCTCGCTGACGTGTGCCTTGACTTTCGAATCCTTGCGCTCCTTGCGCCGCTTCGCCTGCAGCGCGTCGGTCGCGAGGTCGCGCCACACCCACGACACGAACGCGATCCGCTTGCCGTCGGCGAACCATTTCGGCGCAAGGCATCCGGTCGCGACGCGCGTGAGGCGCGTCGCCTCGCCGCCGTCGGGCGCGATGAGGTAGACCTGCGCCTCCTCATCGTCCTTGCGCTTCGCGGTGAACGCGATGAAGCGGCCGTCAGGCGACCATTTGGGATCGCTGTCCTTGTCGCCCGCGGTGAGTCGCCGTGCGCGCAATCGCCCGCCGTCGCCGCCATGCCCGGTCGGAAACAGCCAGAGCTCGGTGCGGCTCTCGTTGGTCTCCATGTCGAAGCTCGTCACCGCGCTGCACGCCTGCCTGCCGTCGGGTGAGAGCGTCGGCGTGCCGATCCGCTTGATCGACCACAGCGCATCGACGTCGAGTGGCGGCTTGCTCGACGTCACGCGGCGGGTCGCGCGGCGGGACTTTCGATGAATCGTGGAGGCCATTCCCGGGTCCTTGTAGGTACAATGTGCGCTCGCGATTGTACGCCGGGCACCGTACCGCGCCCGCGCCCCCGCACCTCCATTTTCCATTTTGCAAAGACCACAATGACGACCATGAACTATCGCCGGCTCGGCCGCTCCGGTCTCAAGGTGAGCGAGCTCTCGTTCGGCTCGTGGGTGACCTACGGCAACCAGATGGGCGAGGACCTCGCCCGCGATTGCATGGCGGCCGCATACGACGCCGGCGTCAATTTCTTCGACAACGCCGAGGTCTATGCGAAGGGTGCCTCGGAAACAATCATGGGCGCGGCGTTGAAGAAGATGGGCTGGCGCCGCTCGTCCTACGTGATCTCGACCAAGTTCTACTGGGGCATGTTCGACGGGCCCAACGAGAAGAACACGCTCAACCGGAAATACCTGATGCAGGCGATGGACGGCTCGCTCTCGCGGCTCGCGCTCGACTACGTCGATCTCGTGTTCTGCCATCGCGCCGATCCCGACACGCCGATCGAGGAAACCGTCTACGCGATGCACGACATCGTGAGCTCGGGCAAGGCACACTACTGGGGCACGTCCGAATGGACGGCGGCCGAGATCATGGCGGCGTGGCAGATCGCCGAGCGGCATCACCTGCACAAGCCGGTGATGGAGCAGCCGCAATACAATCTCTTCCATCGCGAGCGCGTCGAGCAGGAGTACGCGCAGCTCTACCGCGACATCGGGCTCGGGACGACGATCTGGAGCCCGCTCGCATCCGGGATGCTGACCGGCAAGTACAACGCCGGCATCCCGCCCGATTCGCGCGGCGCGCTCAAGGGCTACGAATGGCTGGCCGAGCGGCTGACGGACGCCGCGAAGATCGCCGTCGTGAAGCGGCTCGAGCCGATCGCCAAGGATCTCTCGTGCACGCTTGCGCAACTGTCGCTCGCGTGGTGCCTCAAGAATCCCAATGTGTCGAGCGTGATCACCGGCGCGACGCGTCCCGCGCAGGTTCGCGAGAATCTGAAGGCGCTCGACGTCGTGCCGAAGCTCGCGCCCGATGTGATGGCGCGAATCGAGGCCGCGCTGGCCTGAATCCGGCGCCCGCCTTCTCCGAGACTTCGCCATGTCCAACCCGCTCGAAAGCTGGTACGAGGAGCAGCGCTCGGTGTTTCTGTATCGCGCCTGTGCGGAGGCGGAGGCCGGAACGACCCGCGCCGAGCTCTTTCGCCGCCTCGCCGGCGAGGCCGAGGCGCAGGCGGCGATCTGGCGCGCGCAGCTCACCGCCCGCGGCGCCGAGGCGCCCGCTCCGTTCGTGCCCGACGCGCGCACGCGATTCGTCGCGTGGCTCGTGAAGTGGCTGGGGCCGCGGCGCATCAAGAACGTGCTCGCCGCAATGAAGGTGCGCGGGATGAGCGTCTACGGGACCTCGCTCGGCCGCGATCCCGGCCACACGACGCCGACGGCCGGCGCGACGTTCGAGCACCGCCACCGCGGGCTCGGCAGCGGCAACAACCTGCGCGCCGCGGTATTCGGCGTCAACGACGGGCTCGTGTCGAATTCGGGGCTGATCCTCGGCATCGCCGGAGCGAGCGCCGACCCGCATGTGGTGCTGCTCACCGGTGTCGCCGGCATGTGCGCGGGTGCCTTCGCGATGGCCGCCGGCGAATACGTGTCGGTGCGCTCGCAGCGCGAACTCTACGAATACCAGATCGGCCTCGAGCGCGACGAGCTCATGCAGTACCCGGAGGCCGAGGCGCAGGAGCTTGCGCTCATCTACGCGGCGAAGGGGCTGCCGGCGGCGGAGGCGACCAAGCTCGCGAATCGCATCGTCGCCGATCCGGAGCATGCGCTCGACACGCTCGCGCGCGAGGAGCTCGGGCTCAATCCCGAGGAGCTGGGCTCTCCCTGGGGGGTGGCGATCTCGTCGTTCGTGTCGTTCGGGGCGGGGGCGCTGCTGCCGCTCATTCCCTTCGTCGTCGCGCCCGGGCCGAAGTCCCTGCCGATCGCCATCGCAATCAGCGCCGTGTCGCTCTTTACGGTTGGCGCGCTGCTATCGCTTTTCACCGGCCGCAACTCGGTCTATTCGGGCGCCCGCATGCTGTTGCTCGGCGCGATCGCCGGCACGGTGACGTACGCGATCGGGCGTCTGGCGGGTGTGGCGCTGGGATAATCCGAACTTGCCGACACCGCGCGGCGTCGACGCGACGCTGATACTGAAGCCCGGCCGCGAGAAATCGCTGCAGCGGCGGCATCCGTGGATCTTCTCCGGCGCAATCGACCGCGTCGACGGCGATCCCGCGACGGGCGACACGGTCACGGTGGCGAGCGCCTCCGGAAAATTCCTGGCCCGCGCCGCGTACTCGCCTGCGTCGCAGATTCGCGCCCGCGTGTGGACGTTCGATCCGGCGCAGCCGGTCGATGCGCGTTTCCTGCAGGACCGGATTCACGCTGCCGCGGAGCGACGCGTGCCGCTGCGCGACGCGCGCCACACCGCGTGCCGGCTCATCCACGGCGAGGCGGACGGGTTGCCGGGGCTCGTCGCCGACCGGTACGGTGACACCATCGTGGTCCAGCTCTCGGCGGCGGGACCGGAGCGCTGGCGCGATGTGATCGTCGCAGCCCTCGCGGAGGAATCCGGCGTCACGTGCATTTACGAACGCTCCGACGTCGAGGTGCGCTCGCTCGAGGGGCTGCCGCCCCGCACGGGTGTGATGCACGGATCCCTGCCCGACGATGTGTCGATGCAGGAAGACGGCATCGCGTACGGCGTCGACGTCGTCGCGGGTCACAAGACCGGCTTCTACCTCGACCAGCGCGACAGCCGGAAGACCGTGCGCGCGCACGCGGCGGGCCGGGCGATGCTCAACGTGTTCTGCTACACGGGCGCATTCTCGCTGGCCGGTCTCGCCGGCGGCGCGGCGAGCGTGCTGTCGATCGACAGCGCCGGCGACGCGCTCGCGCGGGCGCGCGACAATCTGGCGCGAAACCCGGAGCTTCCGGCCGAGCGCGCGACCTGGCAGGAAGGCGACGCGTTCACCGAGCTGCGCCGCCTGCGCGATGCCGGCGCACGCTTCGACCTGATCGTGCTCGACCCGCCGAAATTCGCTCCGACCGCCGCGCACGCCGAGCGCGCCGCCCGCGCCTACAAGGACATCAACCTGCTCGCGCTCAAGCTGCTGCGCGATGACGGCCTCCTCGCGACGTTCTCATGCTCGGCGGCCATCGACGCGAAGCTCTTCGGGCAGATCCTGGCGGGCGCGGCGCAGGACGCGCTGGCCGACGCGGCGATCGTCGGTCGCTTTACGGCAAGCCCGGACCACCCGGTCACGCTCGCATTTCCGGAAGGCGACTACCTCAAGGGATTGCTGCTGCGAAAGATCGGCTGACGCCGGGGCCGCCAAAAACAAGGCCCCGGCCGGTTGCCCGGCGGGGCCCTGTCAGTCGCGGCCGGATGGACAGGAGGTCACCCGGCCGTGTTCGGTTCCCGCGCGAAGCGCGGGTGCGGTGCGGCGTCAGCTGGCGAGGCAGGTCGACATGAACTTCTTGCGATCGTCGCCCTTCATGTCGCCCGCCTTGGTGTTGCACGCCTTCATCTTTTCCTGCTGCGTCATCGGGGCCGCAGCCGCAGCGGGCGCCTTGGCAGCATCGCCCGACAGACAAGTCGACATGAATTTCTTGCGGTCGTCGCCCTTCATGTCGCCCGCCTTGGCATTGCAGACCTTCATCTTCTCCTGCTGCGTCATCGGCGCAGCCGGCGCCGCGGCGGCATCCGCGGAGAGGCACGTCTTCATGAATTCCTTGCGAGCGTCTCCGGTCATCCCGGTCGCCTTCGTATTGCAGGCCTTCATCTTGTCCTGCTGCGCGTTGTCGGCAGCGATGGCAGGGATGGCCGCGAGCGCGAACACCGCCCCCAGTGCCACGGCAACGAGCTTTTGCATTCGGATCTCCTAGAAATCGGTGGGGCGGGAAGGTCGGACCCGGTATTCCGGAGCCGGCCGAACTATCATGGTCTTTCCGCCGCCTCGGTCGGTCCTGCGTTTCCGACGCGGCGGCCTTGAGTCTAAGACAACAAAAGGACGCGAAGCAACGATTTCCGCGGTCCCCGGTCCGGGCGTGTGGCATATTCGTCTGATGCATTGCAGCATCGGCCGTGGCAGAATGAAGAGTTGCCTGCGCTTGATATTGCAACACATTGTTTTTAATGAATAAACCAACGAGACCCCGACCGTGACCGCCTCCACTGCCAACCGCAACCGCGCCGCCGCGGCGTCGCATTCCGCGGCCCCGCTGCCCATCGACGACACGCGGATCCGCGGGATCACGGAGCTCGCCCCGCCGTCGCACCTGCTGCGTGAGTTTCCGGCCTCCGGGCGCGCCGCGACGACCACCTACGAGGCCCGGCAGGCCATCCATCGCGTGCTGCACGGCGCGGACGATCGCCTCGAGGTCGTGGTCGGACCCTGCTCGATCCACGATTACGACGCGGCGATCGAATATGCGACGCGACTCGCGGCGCTTCGCGCCGGGCTGGCGAGCGAACTCGTCCTCGTCATGCGCGTCTATTTCGAGAAGCCGCGCACGACGGTCGGCTGGAAAGGTCTCATCAACGACCCCAACCTCGACGACAGCTACCGCATCAACGACGGCCTGCGCCTCGCCCGGCGGATCCTGCTCGAGATCAACGAGCTCGACCTGCCCGCCGGCACCGAATACCTCGACATGATCACGCCGCAGTACATCGCCGATCTGATCGCGTGGGGCGCGATCGGCGCGCGCACGACCGAAAGCCAGGTGCACCGCGAGCTCGCTTCGGGGTTGTCGTGCCCCGTCGGGTTCAAGAACGGCACCGACGGCGACGTCCGCATCGCCGTCGACGCGATCAAGGCGGCATCGGCGCCGCACCATTTCCTCTCGGTGACCAAGGGGGGCCATTCGGCGATCGTGCACACCGCGGGCAACGAGGACGGCCACATCATCCTGCGCGGAGGCAAGGCGCCGAACTACGACGCGGCAAGCGTCGAGGCGACCTGCGCCGAGCTCGCCGCCGCGGGACTTGCCGCCCGACTGATGATCGACTGCTCGCACGCGAACAGCCGCAAGAGCCACGAACGGCAGGTCGACGTCGCGCGCGACGTCGCCGCGCAGATCGCCGGCGGCGATGAGCGGATCTTCGGCGTGATGCTCGAAAGCCATCTCAACGAGGGGCGCCAGGATCTCGTCCCCGGCCGGGAGCTCGAATACGGCGTGTCGATCACCGACGCCTGCATCGGCTGGGAAACGACCGTCACGACGCTCGAGCTCCTTGCCGACGCCGTGCGCCGGCGGCGGGTGAAGGTGGCGGACTCCGCGTAGCTTCGCGACGCGAGAGTCCCGCCGCAATGCCGTGGCGACCGAGATAGAACTCAAGCTCGCGCTCGATCCGCGCGTGCTCTCCGGCGCCGGCGGCGGCTCGCGCCTCGCGCGGCATCCGGCGATCGCGGCGGCGAAGCGCGGCCGCGCGAGCACGACGCATCTGACCAGCACGTACTACGACACCCGGGATCTGCGCCTCGCGCGGCACGGCATCGCGCTGCGGCTGCGCCGCGAGGGCAAGCGCTGGCTGCAGACGGTCAAGGGCCCGCCGCTGCCCGGCAGCAGCGCCGGACTGCATGCGCGCAGCGAATACGAATGCCGTCTCGGGCGTGCGTCCTTCGATGTCGCGCACCTTGGCGCGACGCCGTGGCATCGCGTGCTGCTGAAGGCCGTGCGCAAGCGCCTGCTCGCACCGCAATTCACGACCGATTTCGTGCGCCACGCCATTCCGCTCGCATTCCCGGATGGAACCACGGCGACCCTCGCGATCGATTCCGGCTCGATTCGCGCCGGCCGCCGGACGACGCCGATCGCCGAAATCGAGATGGAGATCGTCACCGGCAATCCGCTTCCGCTGTTCGGCCTCGCGCAACGGCTCGCACAGGACGTGCCGCTGGCGATCGGCAGCGCGAACAAGGCCGAGCGCGGCTACGCGCTCGCGCGCGGGCGACGGCGAGGTGGGGGCGCCGGTGCACGCCCGCACGGCAGCGCTGGCCAGCGACACGTCGGCGGAAGACGCATTGCGGGTCATCGTGCAAGGCTGCCTCGAGCAGATCGCGGGGAATGCCGCCGGACTTCTCGCCGACGCCGACCCCGAATGGGTGCACCAGATGCGCATCGGGACGCGGCGGCTGCGTTCGTGCCTCGGCCTCGTTCCCGCGACGCCCGGGCGCGACGCGCTCATTGCCGAGGTCCGATGGCTCGCCCGATTGCTGGGGACAGCGCGCGACTGGGATGTGTTCGCAGGCGAAACGCTGCCGCCGATCGCGGCCGCGCTCGGCACCGATGCGGAGCGCCGCGGCGAGTTTCGCCCGCCTGCGGCGGCGCGTTTCCGCCCGTCGCGCCCAGGCACGGTCGATGGTGCGCGACGCCGTGCGCTCGGTCCGCTTCACGCGCCTCGTGCTCGCGGCCGGCGCGCTGTGCGCAACGCCGCACTTCGGCCGCGACGACGACGAAGCGCTGCGCGCGCTCGCCGCGCCGGCGCGCGTGTTCGCCTCGGGACTCATCGATCGCCGGCACCACAAGGTCGGGCGCAGCACGACCGGACTCGCGAAGGCGACTCCGGAAGCCCGGCATGCCGCGCGGATTGCCGCGAAAAAACTTCGCTACGCGGCCGAATTCTTCTCGCCGCTCTTGGACGGCAAGCACGCGCGCCGGTATCTCAAGTCGCTGTCCGAGCTGCAGGATGTGCTCGGACGCGCGAACGACGCGCAGACGGTGCAGTCACCTCGTCGCCGGCCTCGCGGCCCCCGGCGACGTCGCGATGCTGGGCGCCATACGCGGCTGGGTCGCGGCGCATTCGGCGGCGCTTGCGAAGGACATCACGCGTGCCGCGGACCGTTTCGCGAAGTCGGATCGGTTCTGGGCCGCAGGGTGAATCGAGCACCTGCCATGACCGACGCACCTGCCTACCGGTCGCCGCGCTGGATCGCCGGCGGTCACGCGCAGACGATCCTGCCACGCTTCCTCCGCAGGTCACCGATCTCCTATCGGCGCGAGCGCGTGCTGACGCCCGACGGCGATTTCTGGGATTTCGACTGGGCCGACGCGCCCTCGGCCAACGACACCGCGCCGCTGGTCGTGCTGTTCCACGGGCTCGAGAGCGGCTCGAACTCGCACTACGCGCGCGCGGTGATGGCCGAGCTCGCCGAGATCGGCTGGCGCGGAGTGATTCCGCATTTTCGCGGCTGCTCCGGCGAGCCCAACCTTCTGCCGCGCGCCTATCATTCGGGCGACCACGAGGAGGTCGGCGCGATGCTGAACGCGATTCGCGTCCGCATCGGCGGCGACATTCCGCTGTACGCGGCAGGCGTGTCGCTCGGCGGCAGCGCGCTCCTCAACTGGCTGGGCCGCGCGGGCTCGGGCGCGAGCGCGACCCTCGCCGCCGCCGCCGCGGTGTCGGCGCCGATCGACCTGACCGCGGCCGGCGAGGCCATCGGCCGCGGCCTCAACATCATCTACACGTGGTATTTCCTGGCGACGCTGAAGCCCAAGGGGCACGCGCTGGCGCGGCGCTTCCCCGGACTTCTGGACGAGTGGAGAATCGCCCGCGTGCGGTCGATGTACGATTTCGACGAGGTCGTGACCGCGCCGCTGCACGGATTCGCGGGGGCCGCCGACTACTGGCGCCGGGCGTCGAGCAAGCCGTGGCTCGCCGACATCGCGGTGCCGACGCTCGTCCTCAACGCGAGGAACGACCCTTTCATTCCGGGCGCATCGCTCCCCGGTCCGGAAGCGGTCAGCAGGTACGTGGTGCTGGAGCAGCCCGAGCACGGCGGCCACGCGGGATTCGCCGTGGCGCCGTTCCCGGGACAGATCGACTGGATGCCGCGGCGGCTGATTCAATTCTTCCGGTCCGGGCAATGAGTGACGTCGCGCGCTGACGGCGCGTGTTCGCCCGAAGCGCATGACGGCGTCGCGCGCATCCGGGCGCGCACGGGAGCCCGGTGAAATCCGGGTTCCTCGAAAGAATGGCGCGCGGATGTTAGGCTACGCCCCCCGCGCTGCCGCGCCCGTTCCCTGGCCAGCGCGGCCTCTGCCCAGCCAACGCCCCCTCGATGATCACCCTCGCCGACATCAAAGCTGCGCGTGAACGCATCGCGGGGGGTGTCTACCTCTCGCCGTGCGTCGAATCGATACCGCTGTCGCGGCTCACCGGCGCGCATATCCACTGCAAGCTCGACTACCTGCAGCGCACCGGCAGCTTCAAGGAGCGCGGCGCGCGCAACGCGCTTCTGCAGCTCACGCCCGAAGAGCGCAAGCGCGGCGTGATCGCGGCGTCCGCCGGCAACCATGCACAGGGGATCGCCTACCACGCGAGCCTCCTCGGCATCCCGGCGACGGTCGTGATGCCGAAGTTCGCGGCGCTGATCAAGGTCACCAATTGCCGCACGCTCGGCGCGACCGTCGTCCTCCACGGCGCCGATCTCGGAGAGGCGCGCGCGGAAGCCGCCGAGATCGCAAAGCGCGAAGGGCTCACGTTCATCCACCCGTTCGACAACGAGCAGGTCATCGCCGGCCAGGGCACGATGGCGCTCGAAATCCTCGAGCAGCTGCCGTCGGTCGAGGCGATCGTCGTTCCGGTGGGCGGCGGCGGGCTGCTCGCCGGGATGGGAACGGCCGTGAAAGCGCTGCGCCCGGACGTCACGATGGTCGGCGTCGAGCCCGAGCACGCGGCCTGCCTCACCGCAGCGCTCGCGGCCGGCAAGCCGGTGCCCATCGCGCTTTCCCCGACGCTCGCCGACGGGCTCGCGGTGCCGATGCTGGGTGAGAAGCCATTCGAGCTGCTGCGTCACGTCGTCGACACCGTGGTCACCGTCGATGAGACGAGCATCGCCCTCGCGGTGCTGCGTCTCATCGAGCTCGAGAAGAGCGTCGTCGAAGGTGCCGGCGCGGCGCCGCTCGCGGCGTTTCTCGCGGGCAAGCTCGACGCGCTGAAGGGCAAGGAAGTCGTGCTGGTGCTCGCGGGCGGCAACATCGACCTCACGATGCTCGACCGCGTCATCGATACCGGGCTCGTCGCCGACGGACGCCTCGCGCGCTTCTCGGTCTCGATCAGCGACCGCCCCGGCGGGCTCGCGCGGCTCACCGAAATCATCGCGTCGACCGGCGCGTCGATCAAGGAGATCGTCCACGACCGCGCGTTCTCGGGGCCGGATCTCACGGCCGTCCACGTCGTGTGCGTCGTCGAGACGACCGGCCGCGAGCACGTGCGCCGATTGCACGACACGCTTGCGAAGGCCGGGGTCAGGGTCGTCGGCTGACCGCCCGACATTGCCTGCGCTGCCGGAAGATTAGTAGGGAATGCGGAGCTTCCGGTAGACGAAATGCAGCAGCCAGGCGGGTCCGACGAGGAGAAACTTGACGTCCTCGAAGAAGGATGGCTTCTTCCCTTCGATCGCGTGGCCGATGAACTGACCCACCCATGCCACGACGAACACCGCCACCGCCGTCAGCAGCACGTTGAACTGCGCCGCGGTCAGCGGCCAGATCATCAGCGCGAAGACCGCGAGCATGCCGATCGCGATGGAGGGCGACAGCCATGCGTAGAAGGCAACGGAGAGGCCGATGCCCACGTACGCCGCCATGGGGGACGCCGCCCAGAGCGCCGCGAGCACGCTCCAGGTGATGAGCGGAACGCAGACCCAGTGGATCGCCTCGTTCGCGCGATTGGTATGCGATTCGCCGTAACGCGCGAACAGCTCGTCGACCTTGCGCATTGCAGCCTCCCGAGTCACGTCGCCGGGGCGGGCCGGCGCAGCCATTGCGTCGCGATCACGACGGCGCATCCGGCGAGGCCGATGAGATCAGCCGCCGGCGCCGGATAGATCAGCAGCAGTCCCGAGACGATCAGGATCACGCGCTCCAGCAGGTGCAGCCGGCGCAGCAGCCAATTCTGCGCACCCGCGGCGAGCGCGGCGATGCCCACGCAGGCGGTGACCGCGATCCATAGGGTTTCGACCCAGGACCCCTGCGGCGGCGCCTTGAGCAGCAGGCCGACGCCGGCGGGATCGAGGACGAACACGAACGGGACGACGAACGCCGGCAGCGTGTACTTCCATGATTGCATCGTCGTCCGGTAAGGGTCGCCACCGGTGATCGCGGCCGCGGCGAACGGCGACAGCGCGGTGGGCGGCGACACCTCGGAGAGCACCGCGTAGTAGAAGATGAACATGTGTGCCGCGTAATCCGGCACGCCGAGCTTGGTCAGCGCCGGCGCCGCGATCACCGCGCAGATGATGTAGCTCGCCGTCACCGGCACGGCGAGCCCGATGATCCAGACGATCAGCGACGTGTAGAGCGCGGTCAGCAGCAAGCTGCCGCCCGCGTACGAGATCACGATCGCGCTGAACTTCAGTCCGAGGCCGGTCTTGGCGACGACGCCGACGATGATCCCTGCCGCGGCGCAGGTCGCGGCGACGCTCAGCATCTGTCCGGAGCCGTCGCGCAGCGCGTCGATCAGCTTGCGCACGCCCATCGCGGTGTCGCGGCGGATGAACGACGCGGCGAACGTGACGACCGTCGCCCAGAAGACCGACAGGACAGGCGAGAAGCCCCACACCATGAACGCGACGATCGAGATGAGCGAGATGAAGTGGTACCAATACTTGCGCGTCAGCACGCCGAGCCGGTGCTCCGCCGCGACGGCGAGGGCCGGCATTCCGAACTTGCGCGTGTCGAGCTCCACCATCAGGAACAGCGAGAGGTAGTAAAGAAGCGTCGGCACCGTCGCCATCAGCAGGACGTCGAGATAGCTGATCTTGAGAAACTCGGCGATGAGGAACGCCGCGGCGCCCAGCACCGGCGGCGAGATGATCGCGCCGAGCCCGCCCGCCGCGAGCAGCCCCCCGGCGGCGTCCTTGCCGTATCCCGCGCGCTCGAGCATCGGCCAGGCGACCGAGCCGATGGTCACCGTCGTCGCGACGCCCGAGCCGGAGGGCCCGCCCAGCAGGAACGACGCGAGCACGACCGTGCGTCCCGCGCCGCTGTGCTTGCCCCCCATCGCCGCGAAGCTCCAGTCGAGGAAGAACTTGCCGGCCCCGGAATGCTGCAGGAAGGCGCCGTAGATCGTGAACAGGATGATGAGCGACGACGACACGTCGACGGCCGTGCCGAAGATGCCCTCGAGGGTCTGGTACAGGAATCCGGTCAGGCTGGAGACGTCGTAACCGCGGTGCGCCCATTGTCCGGGCAGCCAGGGCCCCAGGAATCCGTAGGCGAGGAAGAGGCCGATCACGCAGACCATGATCACGCCGGACGTGCGCCGCACCGCCTCGAGCACGAGCACCACGAACATGGCGCCGAAGAATACGTCCCAGTGATCGGGAAGCGTATTGCGGTCCCAGAACTCGTCGCCGCCGGCCAGCAGGTACGCGATCGTGGAGACCCCGGCGAGCGCCAGAACGACGTCCCACCACATCAGCCGGTTGCGGAAGCGCTTCGTGATCGGGAACAGCAGGAGCACGAGCATAGCGTCCAGCCGACATGCACGGGGCGCAGCACCTGCGCCGGCACGATGTCGACCGCCGCGTAGAGATGGAACAGCGACATGCCGACGAGGAGCAGCGTTGCGATTCCCGCGAGGCGGCCGCGAAAGCGGCTGGTCGCGCCCTCGTCTTCCTCGATGTACTCGACCGCCTTGCGCAGGCGCTCCTCGCTGATCGCGGGCGCGGCCGGCTCGGGCGTGGCAGGGCTTTGCGCCTCGGTCGCCACGACTCCTCCTCCTCGATCTACGCGCCGAAGGGTAGCACGCCGTCCGCGCTGACGGCTTTCCGGATCCGACCGCGGTTGCGCGGCAATGTTCGATGCGGCAGCGCCGCACGACCGCCGCTAGTTGACCTTGATGCCCTTCTCTTCCAGGTATTTCTTCGCGCCCGGATGGAACGGAATCGGGGAGCCCAGCGCCTGGTTCTTGAGGTCGATGTTGTCTGCCTCCCTGTGCACGGCGACGATCTCGGCCTTCTTTTCGAACAGCGTCTTCACGATGGTGTAGGCCATCTGGTCGCTCATCTTGTCGCTCACGACGAGGATGTTCCACACGTCGACTTCCTCGTTCGCCTTGTCCTGCCCCGAATAGCTGCCGGCCGGGATCGTGCTCTTGACGTACAGCGGCCCGTATTTCTTGTTCATCGCGTCGGCCGCTTCCGCGTGGTCGATCAGCTTGAGCTTGATTCCCGGCGTCGCGGCGAGGTCGGTGACGGCCGCGGTCGGAACGCCCCCAACCCAGAAGAAGGCGTCGATCTTGCGGTCCTTGATCGCATTGACCGATTCGGCCGCGCCGAGCCGCTCCTGCTTGATGTCTTTCTTGTCGATGCCGACCGCCTCGAGCACGCGCAGCGCCATGATCTCGGTGCCGCTTCCGGGGGATCCGGTCGACACGCGCTTGCCCTTGAGATCGGACAGCTTGGTGATGCCGGTGCCATCGATGGTCACGACGTGCATCTTGTTCGGATAGAGGACCATCAGCGTGCGCGCGTTGACCTTGTTGTCCTTGAACTTGTCGAGCCCCTGCGTTGCCTCCCATGCGGCGTCCGCCATCGAGAAGGCGACTTCCGACTTGCCGGCGTTGATGAGCTTGAGATTGTCGACCGAGCCGCCCGTCACCTCGGCGGTTGCCTGCAGGCCGGGAACGTACTTGGACAGCACGTTGGCCATCCCGCCGCCCATGGGATAGTAGACGCCGCCCGTGCCGCCGGTCGTGATGGAGATGCGGTTCTGCGTCTGCCCGACCACGGCCGGCGCGACGGCCAGCGTGAGCGCCGCGATGAAAAGCGACACGCGAATGCGATAAGTCCTCATCATGCCTCCAAGGTGAACATCCATGCGCGTCGCCCTCTCGCGGGGAGCTGCACGACCTGCGCTGCGTGGGGAAAAGTTTACCTCAATTCCGGCGCCGGATCGGCGCGCGTGGCGCCACGCAGTCCCGCTCGGGCCGTCTCATCGAAGCGCGAAAGGCCCTGGCTCGCGGGTCCGTCGCTCGAGCGTGCTGACGCGCGTCGGAAACGCGCCCGTCTTGCGGTCGAGGAAATAATTGCGCAGCGTCCGCGTGACCGTGCGGAACGCGAGCTCCTCCCACGGGATCTCGTGCTCATGATAGAGGCGCACTTCGAGGCTTTCGGCGCCGGGACTGAAATCGAGATCGAGCAGGCGTGCGCGAAAGATGAGATAGACCTGGCTGATGTGCGGCAGGCTGATCATCGTGTACGGGGCCAGCACCTCGACGCGCGCGCTCGCCTCCTCGAGGGTCTCGCGCGCCGCGCCGGCGACGACGGTCTCGCCGTTCTCGAGGAACCCGGCCGGGACCGTCCACAATCCGTGGCGCGGCTCGATCGCGCGCCGGCACAGCAGCACGCGGTCCTCCCATTCGGGAAGGCAGCCGACCACGACCTTGGGGTTCTGGTAATGGATCACGCCGCAGCCCACGCACATGTGGCGCGGCAGGCTGTCGCCTTCCGGGATGCGGAATTCGATCCGGTCGGAGCCGCAGACGCTGCAGAAATTCATGACCTGGATGATGCGCGCAATGGGCTTCCCATGCACGGTCAGCGCACATTATCGCAAACACCGAACGGGCCACGCTGGTCAATCGAAGGTCGCGCCGCCCGCGCCCGCAGGCCCGCGCTCGCAGGAGTATGATCCGCCACTCCGCGACAGACCCGGAATCCCCGGAACCCACGATGAAACGCTCGCTCCTCCCCGACGCCGTCGAATCCTACGTCGAAGCCAACGTCACCGAGACCGACGTCCAGCGGCGCCTGCGCGCCGAGACCTCGCGCCTTCCCAATGCGGGTATGCAGATCGGCGCCGATCAGGGCGCGCTGCTCGCGCTCCTCGTCAAGACGCTCGGTGCGCACAACGCGATCGAGGTCGGCACGTACACCGGCTACAGCGCGCTTGTCGTGGCGATGGCGCTTCCGGTCGACGGGCGCCTCATCGCGTGCGACGTCAGCGAGGAGTGGACGTCGATCGGGCGGCGCTACTGGGCCGAGGCCGGCGTGGCCGGAAAGATCGAGCTGCGGCTCGCCCCCGCGACCGAAACGCTGGGTACGCTGCTGCGCGAGCGCGGCAAGGGGAGCTTCGATTTCATGTTCATCGATGCCGACAAGACCGGCTACGACGCATATTACGAGACCGGCCTCGCGCTGCTGCGCACCGGCGGCATGATCGCGCTCGACAACATGATCTGGGGCGGCCGCGTCGCCGATCCCTCGGTCAATGACGACGACACGGTGGCGCTGCGCACGCTCAACGCGAAGATCGCCGCCGACCGCCGCGTCGATGCCTGCCTCGCGACGATCGGCGACGGCGTGATGATCGTGCGCAAGCGCTAAGCGCGCCGGTTACGGCACGCGGATCAGCTGCAGGCGATAGTGCTTCAATTCCTCGATCGACTCCAGCACGTCGGCCAGCGCCTCGTGCTTGCCTTCCTTCGGAACGCCCTTGAGCGCTTCGGGCCGCCATCGCCGGGCGAGCTCCTTCAGCGTCGACACGTCGAGATTGCGGTAATGGAAATAGTCCTCCAGCGCCGGCATCCAGCGCGCGAGGAAGCGGCGGTCCTGGCAGATCGAGTTGCCGCACATCGGCGACGCCTTCGCCGGGATGTGCTCGCGCAGGAACGCGAGCGCCAGCGTCTCGACCTCGGCCTCGTCCAGCGTCGAGGCCTTGACCTTGTCGATGAGACCGGAGCGGCCGTGCGTGCCCCGGTTCCACGAATCCATCGCGTCGAGCGTGGCGTCGTCCTGGTGAACGATCCACACGGGCGCCTGCGCGACGACGCCGAGCTCGTTGTCGGTGACGATGAGCGCGACCTCGATGATCCGGTCGATGTCGGGCTTCAGTCCCGTCATCTCCATGTCGATCCAGACCAGGCGGTCGGCGTCTTGGGGCATATTCGATTCGCGTAAAATGAACGGCGCCATTTTCGCACACCCGCTTCTGCCCCACGCCGCCGCGCACCCGGACCCGTGACCGCCGCCACCTTCACCGCGCTGTTTGCTGCCGCCCTGGCCGTTTCGCTGGGCCTTCAGCTGTGGCTCGCGCGCCGCCAGATCGCGCACGTCGCCGCGCATCGCGAAGCGGTGCCGGCCGCCTTCGCGCAGCGGATCGGCCTCGACGCGCATCAGCGCGCCGCCGACTACACGGTCGCACGCGTGCGCTTCGGGATCGTCGAGACGCTGTTCGAGGCGGCGGTCCTCCTGTTGCTCACCTTCGGTGGCGGCGTGGCCGCGCTCGCGGCGCTGTCCACGGTGCCGTTCGACGGACCCATCGTCCGCGATCTTGCGCTGATCGTCGCCGTCGCCGTGGTGACCGGCGTCGTGTCGCTGCCGTTCTCGTACTACCGGACCTTCGGGATCGAGGCGAAATTCGGCTTCAACCGGACCACCCGCGCGCTCTGGCTCGCCGATCTCGCGCGCGGGCTGCTGGTCGCCGCGGCGCTCGGGCTTCCGCTCGCGGCGCTGATCCTGTGGCTGATGCACGCGACCGGCCCCTGGTGGTGGATCCTGGCATGGCTTGCGTGGACCGCCTTCCAGTTCCTCGTGCTGGCGCTCTATCCGACGGTGATCGCCCCGCTGTTCAACAAGTTCTCGCCGCTGCCGGAAGGCGCCGCGCGCGAGGCGATCGAAGCCCTGCTCGCCCGCTGCGGATTCGCGAGCCGGGGGCTCTACGTGATGGACGGCTCGCGCCGGTCGAGCCACGGCAACGCGTTCTTCACCGGCTTCGGCCGCGCGCGGCGCATCGTCTTCTTCGACACGCTGCTGGCGCGCCTCGCCCCCGCCGAGATCGAAGCCGTGCTGGCGCACGAGCTCGGCCACTTCAAGCTCCACCACGTGATGAAGACCATGCTCTGGTCGACCGTCGCGTCGCTCGCATTCATGGCGCTCCTCGCCTGGCTCGCGGCGTCGCCCTGGTTCTACGAAGGCCTCGGCGTACCGGCGTCGATCGACCGCCCGGGCATCGCGCTCATCCTGTTCGTGCTGGCGCTGCCCGTGTTCACGTTCATCTTCGGCCCGGTGCTGTCGCTTTACTCGCGGCGCCACGAATTCGAGGCCGACGCCTTCGCCGTGCGCCATTCGTCCGGGGCCGCGCTGGCGCACGCGCTCGTCAAGCTGTACGAGGACAACGCGTCGACGCTGACGCCGGACCCGCTCTATTCCGCGTTCCACGACTCGCATCCGCCGGCCGCGGCGCGCATCGCGCGCCTCGAAGCGGCGTGATGCCTCACGATGTCAGGAGGTGACCATGCGTTCCATCCACGTTGCGGTCGCAATTGCAGTCTCGACGTTCATGGCGGGCGCCGGCGCGCAGACGCCGCCCGCCCCGTTCAAGGCCGGGAACAGCGAGGCCGGCAAGACGCTGGTCGAAAAGGATTGCGTCTCCTGCCACGCAGGTCGGTTCCCCGGCGATCCCGACAAGATGTACACGCGCGCCGATCACCGCGTCAAAACGCCTGCGCAGCTGCTGACCCAGGTGCAGGCATGCAATACCAATCTCGGCAAGGGGTATTTCCCCGAAGAGGAAGAGCACATCGCCGCCTACCTCAACCTCCAGTTCTACAAGTTCAAGCCATGAGCGCCGGCGCACGCGGCAGTCCCGGCACCAGACTCCTCGAACTCGCCGGGATGCACTGCCGGCCGGGCGCGCCGCGCCTGTCCGATGCGGCGCTCGCCGCGGACCTGGCCGCCCTGCCCGGCTGGGAGCAGGATGGCGGCGCCATTGCCAAGACATTCCGATTCGGCGACTACCCTGCGACCATCGCCTTCGTGAACAAGGTCGCCGCGATCGCCAACGAAGAGGATCATCATCCCGACCTCTCGGTGCATTACGATCATTGCGTGGTGACGTATTCGACGCACAGCGCGGGCGGCGTCACCGAGAACGACTGCATCTGCGCGGCCAGGGTCGAGCGGCTCGCGGCATGACCCGGAAGCCCCGCGGGCAGGACGCCGCGGCGGCGGGCGCGGCGCTGTCCGAGGGCCTCGTCGTCGCGAGCCACCGCCGCCATTTCGTCGTGCGCTCCGCCGCGGGCGAGGCCGTCGTCTGCGTGCTGAAGGGCCGCGGGATGGCGCTCGCGTGCGGCGACCGGGTCGCCTACGCGCGCACCGACCAGGGCGGCGTCATCGAATCGCTGCTGCCGCGCACGTCGCTCTTCTACCGCTCCGACGCGTTCAAGGAGCGCCTGATCGCGGCCAACGTCACGCAGGTCGTCGGCGTCGTCGCGCCCGACCTCTCGCTCGACGAGGAGCTCGTCAACCGCTGGATCGTCGCCGCCGAGGCCGAAGGATGCCGTTTCATCCTCGCCGCGAACAAGGCCGACATGTTCGGATTCGACGTGCTGCTCCTGCGCCTCGCGCCCTACGCCGCGCTCGGGTACGCGGTCGTGCGCCTCTCCGCGCGCGAGGATGCGGCGCCGCTCCTGCCCTGGATCGAAGGCCGGAACAGCGTTCTGATCGGGCAATCGGGGATGGGGAAATCGACGATCCTCAACGCGCTGCTTCCGGACGTGGGCGCCAAGACCGCCGAGATCTCGGCGTCGCTCAACGCCGGCCGGCACACGACGACGCATTCGACGCTGCACCTGTTGTCGGACGACCCCGCCGCCGGATGGATCGTCGATTCGCCGGGAATGAAGATGTTCGGCATGGCGCACGTCGCCGCCGACGTGCTCGCGCATGCATTCGTCGAGTTCCGCCCGTTTCTCGGCCGATGCCGCTTCCGCGACTGCCGGCACGATCGCGAGCCCGGCTGCGCGATCGACGCCGCGGTGGCCGCGGGGGACATTCAGCCGTTCCGCGTCGCGCTGTGGAAGCGGCTGGTCGCGGAGAGCCGCGCGGGCGCCGCGGCTCGGTAGGTCTCCTCAGGGCGCCACGTAGGCGAGCGTCAGCAGCAGCATCAGGAGCAGCCACAGCACGAGCACGCGCCACACGAGGCCGACCGCGCTGGGAAGGATGTCGGCGTCGGGCGCGTCGCCGGCGCCGATCTCGGGCCGCAAGTCGGGCTCGCCGCCGGGAACCGGAACGGGTCCTCCCAGCACCACGCCCAGCGCGCCGCCACCCGCCGCGAGCAGGATGCCCACGTGCTCGCCGCCTTCCTCCTTCGCCCAACTCCCTGCCTGCGTGCGCCAGCAATACGCGGCATCCTCGAAATCGCCGACGACCGCGTAGGAGAGCGCCGTGAGGCGCACCGGAACCCAGTCGAGCAGCCACAGGAGACGCCGCGCCGGACCGCCGAAGATCTCGCGCGCCCGCCCGATCGGTGTCGCTTCGGTGCCGCGCGCGTCGCCGCGCCATTCCTGCGTCAGCAGCGCCGTCGCGCGATAGAGGACCGCGCCGATCGGCCCCGGAAGCACCGAGAACCAGAACAGCACCGCGAAGACCTGACGGTACGAATCGACGAGCCCGCATTCGATCGCGAGCTTCGCGATCTCGCCGCTCGGAAGGTCGCCGGACGCGGTGCCGCGCCATCCGGCCAGCGCGCGCCGCGCCGCCGCGATGTCGCCGGCGCGCAGCGCGGTCACGATGTCGGTGTACGCATGACTGAAGCGGCGGAAGCCCATGAGCAGGTAGAGCACGACGATGTTCCACAGCAGGCCCCACAGCGGATTCAGCGCCTCGAGCGACACGCTGACGGCGGCGACGATGCCCACGGGGGGCGCGAGCGCGACGATCGCGGCGACGATGCCCTGCTGCGTCGTCCCGCCGTTGAGGCGCTCCTCGATCCAGCGCGCATAGCCGACGAAGGCGCGCTCGATCGCCACGCGCCAGCGGAATGCGCGCCACTGCTCGAGCCCGAGCGCTGCCATCACGGCGAGAAGGTTCATCGGGCGCGATCCCGGAGACCGCGGAGGACCGTGCTCGCGCCGTCGCCGGCAGGCGCGCCCTGCTTCAGGAATTCACGGCAGATTTCCCGGAACAGCGGTGTGCCGGCCTCGCGCAGCCATTCGAAGGCCACCATCTCGCGCGACACGATCCGCACGCCCTCCTGGCGCAGGCGCGCGAGCGCGAGATCGCGGTCGCTCGCGCGGCGCGAGCCGACGCAGTCGGCGACGACGAAGACGGATTTTCCCGACGCGGCGAGGTCGAGCGCGGTCTGCAGCACGCACACGTGCGTCTCGACGCCCGCGATGACGGCTTGCACGCGATCGTTTCCCGGCACGTTCGGCAGGCAGTGTGCGGCGACGCCCGAAAAATGGACTTTCGCGGCGATCGCCTCCGCGGGAACGAGCGCGCGCAGCGACGCCTCGGTGCGGCCGAGCCCCTTCGGATACTGCTCGAGCGCGGCAACGGGCACGCCCAGTCGCATCGCCACGCGAACCAGCCATCCGGTGTTGGCGATCACGCTGTCCCGATCGTGAATCGCCGGCAGCAGCCTCTCCTGCATGTCGATGACGAGCAACCGCGAGCGCGCCGCGTCGATCAGCATGGGCGGCGCCCGCAACGGATGCGACGCGCCCGGGCCGGAGCGCTCATGAGTGGAGCTCGGCGCGGTCGCGGTACTGCTCGAGCGCCTCGGGGTTGGCGAGCGCCTCGATGTTCTTCACCGGCAATCCGTGCACGACGTTGCGCACGGCGAGCTCGACGATCTTGTTGCTCTTGGTGCGCGGAATGTCGCTGACCTGCACGACCTTGGCCGGCACGTGACGCGGCGTCGTGTGGACGCGGATGTGCCGGCGGATCCGCTCGGTGAGCGCCTCGTCGAGCACGAGCCCGTCCTGCAGGCGGACGAACAGCACGACGCGCACGTCGCCGACCTCGCCGGGCGGCCAGTCCTGGCCGATCACCAGGCTCTCGACGACTTCCGGCATCTGCTCGACCTGCCGGTAGATCTCGGCGGTGCCGATGCGCACGCCGCCGGGATTGAGCGTCGCGTCGGAGCGGCCATGGAAGATCATGCCGCCATGCTCGGTCAGCTCGACGAAATCGCCGTGACACCAGACGCCCGGAAAGCGCTCGAAATAGGCGGCGCGGTACTTGGCGCCGTCGGGATCGTTGCAGAAGCCGATCGGCATCGCCGGGAACGGCGCCGTGCAGACGAGCTCGCCCTTCTCTCCGCGGACGGGCGCGCCGGCGTCGTCGTAGACGTCGACCGCCATGCCGAGGCCGCGGCACTGCAGCTCGCCGCGCCACACCGGCAGCGTCGGGTTGCCGAGCGCGAAGCAGGAGACGATGTCCGTGCCGCCGGAGATCGACGACAGGCAGAGGTCCTCCTTGATGCACTGGTAGACGTAGTCGAAGCTCTCCGGCGCGAGCGGGCTGCCGGTGGAGAACATCGTGCGCAAGTCGGTCAGCGCATAGTCCTTGACGCGGAACGACGCAGTATTTCTTCACCGCGTCGATGTACTTCGCCGAAGTGCCGAAATGGGTGATCCGCTCGTCCTCGGCGAAGTCCCAGAGCGCCTTGCCGGCGTGAAGGAAGGGCGAGCCGTCGTAGAGGAGCAGCGTCGCGCCCGCGGCGCGGGCGCTGACGAGCCAGTTCCACATCATCCAGCCGCAGGTCGTGAAATAGAACAGCCGGTCGCCGGGCTTGACGTCGCCGTGCAGCACGTGCTCCTTGAGGTGCTGCAGGAGCGTTCCGCCGGCGCCGTGCACGATGCATTTCGGCTCGCCGGTCGTCCCCGACGAATACAGGATGTAGAGCGGATGATCGAACGGCAGGCGCGCGAATTCGAGCGGCTGCGCAGCATGGGGCGCGAGCCAATCGTCCCATGCGATCGCGCCGCGGATCGCGGACATCGCCGACGCGGGGCCTCCGGATTCGCGCAGGTACGGGATCACGACGACGCGCTCGACCGTGGGCAGCGCGGCGACGATCTCGGCGACCTTGTCCAGGATCGGAATCGCCTTGCCGTTGTACCAGTAGCCATCGACGGTGAAGAGCACGCGCGGCTCGATCTGCCTGAAGCGGTCGAGCACGCCGCGCACGCCGAAATCGGGCGAGCACGACGACCACACCGCGCCGAGGCGAGGCGCCGCCCAGCATCGCGACGATGGCCTCGGGCATGTTGGGAATGTAGGCGGCGACGACGGTCGCCCGCGGCGATTCCGTGAGCCTTCAACGCCGCCGCAACTCGGGAGGTGGCGGCGGACGAGCTCGGCATTGGAAACGCGGCGCGCGCTCTTGTCCTCGCCGCGGAACACGAGCGCATCGGCCGAACCGGGCGCGAGATCGCGCGCGAGCATGTTCTCGGCGAAATTGAGGCGGGCGTCCGGAAACCATCTCGCGCCGGGCATTTTCTCCGGGTCGACGAGCGTGCGCGCGCCGCGCTCGCCGATGACGCCGCAGAAATCCCAGACGGCCCGCCAGAATGGCTCGCGCTGGTCGTTCGACCACCGCCACAGCGCCTCGTAGTCGGGAGATGGCCGTGCCCGAGGCTTCCGCCGCGCGCCGCGCGAACGCCGTGATGTTCGCCGCGGCGATGCGCTCGCGATTCGGCTGCCAGAGAAGACGTTGACGTCGACATGATCAGCGACGAGGCGCTGCGATTCAGGCGGCGTCGGCCGTGTGCCGCGGATTCGAGCGCGCGCAGCGGCGCGATCACTCTCTCGGGCAGCGGCACCGGACGTCCGCTCGCGAGCTCGATCCAGACGATCTTGGCGGCGCCCTCGGCGAACTTGCGCCCTTCCATCAGGATTTCGTAGAAGCTTCCGACGCTGGTCCGGCCGGGTTCGCCCAGAAACATCCTCACCTCGATGTCGCCCGGATAGACGAGCGGCTGCAGGAACGTGCAGCTCGCGTTGACGATCACCGGCCCGGTCGTCGCGCCGGTGTAGGCGGTCCCCGTCTCCGGATAGCGAGTAGATCCATTCGATGCGCGCCTGCTCCATGTAGCGGAAATAGAGCGTGTTGTTGACGTGCCCGAGGAGGTCCATGTCGCCCCAGCGGATCGACTGGCGCGACGTGTGAACGAGAAGACGCGGACGCTGCGTCATCGTCACGCGGTTGCCGGGGCCGCGGAAAGGGGCTCGCGCACCATCGCCGCCGCCACCAGCTCGGCGATGTCGCGCGTGGCGATCTCGCCCACTTTCTCCAGCGCCGACACGCCGTCCGCCATCATCACGGCGCAATACGGGCAGGCGGTCGCGATCGTCGCCGGCGTCTTGCGGCAGCGCCTGCTCGACGCGCACGACGTTGATGCGCGTGCCGATCGACTCCTCCAGCCACATCCGCCCGCCGCCCGCGCCGCAGCACATCGCCTTCTCCCGGTTGAGATCGAATTCGAGCGGCTCGTCACGGGAAAGCCGGCGCAGGATGGCGCGCGGCGCCTCGAATTCGCCGTTGTGCCGCCCGAGGTAGCACGGCTCATGATAGATGATGCGCTCGAACTGCGGCTGCAGCCGGAGCCGCCCCTCCTCGACCAGCCGCGCGATCAGCTGGGTGTGATGCAGCACTTCGTACCGGCCTCCGAATTCGGGATACTCGTTCCTGAGCGAGTTGAACGCGTGGGGATCGCATGGTGACGATCCTCTTCACGCCGAGCTCGTTCAGCGTCGCGACGAGACTGTGGCGCGAGCGTGCTGGAACAGCATCTCGTTGCCCGCGCGCCGCACGCATTCGCCGGTCGAGGTCTCCGCGGCGCCGAGGATGCCGAACCGCACGCCGGCCTGCTGCAGGATCTCGACGAACGCGCGCGCGACCTTCTGCCCGCGCGGATCGAACGACGCCGCCGACCCGACGTAGAACAGGTAATCGAGCGCCTTGACCTCCTCCGCGGTCGTGACGACGGTCACGCCGAGGCCGCGCGCCCAGTCGCCGCGCGTCGGCGCGGGCAGTCCCCACGGATTGCTCTGCGATTCGTAGGCGTCGAACACCGCCTTCAGCTCGTGCGGGAATTCGCCTTCCATCAGCACCTGGTGCTGGCGCATCCGGAAGAACCGCGGCAGGTGCTCGAGCTCGATCGGGCACGCCGCCTCGCAGTAGCCGCAGGTGGTGCAGGCCCACAGCGTGTCCTCGCCGATCACGCCGGGAACGAGCGCCGGCAGCGGGTCGGCGTCGCCGGCGCGCCGCGACGATCGGCTCGCGCTGCGCGAGGAGGTGCTGCCTGAGGCTGTCGTTGCACCCATTTCTGCGCCAGGGGCTTGCCGGTGAGGAACGTCGGGCAGGCATCCTTGCAGCGGCCGCACTCGGTGCAGGTGAAGACGTCGAGGCCTTCCTTCCACGTGAGGTCGCTTCGCGGTATGCGACGCCGATTCGCATCGCCGCCTCATCGGCATCCTCGCCCATGATCTTCTCGAGATCGAGCGACGGAACCCGGTTTCGTCGGGCCGCCGCGGCGGAAGAAGAGCGCCGGCAACGCGGTGACGATGTGAAAGTGCTCGCCGGTCGGCAGGATCACGAGGAACGCGAAGACGATCGACAAGCTGCGTCCAGTAGGCAATGTGATAGCCGGCCGCCAGCGCGGGCGCCGGCCATCCGGAAAGAGCGTCGGCGATGCGGCTGCCGGCGAAGGCGAACGCGCGCTCGTGCGCGATCCCCGGATCCGTCGCCGGCGAACAGCGCGAAACGGAAGCCGTCGAACGCGAGGTCGGTGATCATGATCGCGAGGATCAGCGTCAGGATCAGCAGCGCCTCGCGGTTCGCCTCGAGCCGTCGCGGCTTCTGCACGAAGCGGCGCCAGTAGGCATAGGCGAGCGCGGCGAGCACGCCGATCTCGACGGCGTCCTTCATCGCGGCGAACATCCCGCCGCCGATCCCGGCGTAGGTGAACGGCTCGTGATAGCCGATCACGATCAGCTGGACCTTGCGCGCGAGCAGCGCCATGAAGCCGAGGAAGATCACCGCGTGCATCACGCCCGGCTTCCAGTCGCGCCGGATCATCCGCGACTGCAGGAATCCATTCGTCAGCACGGCTCTTCAGGCGCGCGCCAGCGGCCGGTCCCAGCGCACTTCGGGGGAAAGCGCGACGACGATCGCGCAGCTTGCGCCAGGCAAGCCAGGCCGAACGCGATGAACGCGACGAGCATGAGCAGCGAAATCCCGAGGGGGCTCATCGGCGGAGGAGTGTCGGGCCGGGAGGCGGTGCGGATCGGCGAGGCGAACAGCGATCGCGCATTATACAATTCGCCCTCTGGGCGCCAGAGGACAACCGGCGCGCCAATGACAAAGGTCAATGAGGGATCAATGACCGCGCAGCGCGAAGCGATGGAATACGACGTCGTGATCGTCGGCGGCGGCCCGGCCGGGCTCGCGGCGGCGATCCGGCTCAAGCAGCTCGCCGCCGAGGCGAAGGCCGAGGTGTCGGTCTGCCTCGTCGAGAAGGGTTCCGAGGTCGGCGCGCACATCCTCTCGGGCGCCGTGATGGATCCGCGCGCGCTGACCGAGCTCATCCCCGATTGGAAGGCGCAGGGAGCGCCGCTCGACACGCCCGTCAGCGAGGACCGTTTCTACCTGCTCACGCGGTCGAAGGCGATCCGCAACCCGCGCTGGCTGCTGCCGGAGTGTTTCCTCAACGACGGCTGCTACGTCGTCAGCCTCGCCAACGTCGTGCGCTGGCTGGGCCGGCAGGCGGAAGCGCTGGGCGTCGAGATCTTCGCGGGATTCGCCGGCGCCGAGGTGCTCTACGACGAGGCCGGCGCCGTGCGCGGCGTCGCGACCGGCGACATGGGCGTCGGCAGGGACGGCGAGCACGACGGCCAACTATCCAGCCGGGCGTCGAGCTGGTCGGCAAGTACACGCTGTTCGCCGAGGGCGCGCGCGGCCATCTCGGCAAGCAGGTGATCGCGCGCTACTCGCTCGACGAAGGCCGCGATCCGCAGACCTGGGGCATCGGCCTCAAGGAGCTCTGGGAGGTCGATGCCGCGCAGCACGTGCCCGGGCTCGTGCTGCACAGCGCCGGGATGGCCGCTCGACCATGCGACGTACGGGGGCGGGTTCATGTATCACGCCGCGAACCGGCAGGTCTCGGTCGGCCTCGTCGTCGGGCTGGGCTATACGAATCCTTACCTCGATCCGTTCCAGGAGTTCCAGCGCTACAAGACGCACCCGGCCATCGCGGCATTCCTCGAGGGCGGCAAGCGCATCGCGTACGGCGCGCGCGCGATCAACGCGAGCGGATTGCAGTCGCTGCCGAAGCTCGTGTTCCCGGGAGGAGCGCTCGTCGGCTGTGACGCGGGCTTCCTCAACGCGCCGCGGATCAAGGGCTCGCACGCGGCGATCAAGTCGGGGATGCTGGCCGGCGATGCCGCGTTCGCCGCATTGGCAGCCGGCCGCGGCCGCGACGAGCTCGCCGCCTATCCCGCGGCGTTCGCGTCGTCGTGGCTGCACGACGAGCTCCACCGCGCGCGCAACTTCAAGCCGTACCTCGACCGCGGCCTCGTCACCGGCGCGCGTCCTGTGGGGCATCGACCAGATCGTCCTGCGCGGCCGCGCTCCGTGGACGCTGCACAGGCGGCAGGCGGACCACGAGAAGCTGTTGCCGGCGGAGCGTTGCGCGCCAATCGAGTACCCGAAGCCCGACGGCGTGCTCACGTTCGACAAGTTGTCGTCGGTCTATCTGTCGAACACGAACCACGAGGAGGACCAGCCCGTCCACCTGCAGCTGCGCGACCCGACGATTCCGGTCGCGGTCAATCTCGCGCCGCTTTGCGGGACCCGAGCAGCGATACTGCCCCGCCGGCGTCTACGAATTCGTCGACGACGTCAGTGCGGATGGCGGAGCCGCTTCAGCAGCGGACGAGCGCCCCGCGGTGAAGCGGCTGCAGATCAACGCGCCGAACTGCGTGCACTGCAAGACCTGCGACATCAAGGACCCGATGCAGAACATCCACTGGGTGACGCCGGAAGGCGGCGGCGGCCCGAACTATCCGGGGATGTAGCCGCCGCCCTCGGCGTTCAGGAACCCAGATGCACCTCGTACTGGGCGCCGGTCGACATCGTGCACTTTCCCGCGCCCTGGTAGGGCGAAGTCATCTTGTAATCGCAGCTCATGTACGTGCCGCGCGGACCGTACGCGTTCGCGACGCCGCGGCGCTCGTCGCCGGACACGCGTGTCGCCTCGCCGGCGAGAAGCTCGCCCTTGTACTCCAGCTGGAACCGGCCCTTGCCGGTCATCATGTTGGTGACGGTGCCGGTGATCATCCCGGTCTGCGAGGCGATGTCGTTGGTCGGGTAGAGCCGCGCCTGCAGCACGGCGGGCATCGGTCCGCCGCTCACGACGGAGGGCGGCGGTGCCCCCGCATTAGCCGGCGTCGCATACTGCGGCGGAAATAGGGGTATGGATAGATCGCGGCGGTACCGTCCGGCGCGATGGGAACGACATAACAGCCGGAAAGAGCGACGGTCGGAACTGCCATGGCGAGCGCAATTTTCTTCGAGAATTCGAGCATGGGTTGTTCTGGCCTTGCGTGAGCGGGCACGTGCCCGCGGCGATACGATCGCGCCCCGCGCATCGCCCGTAAACGGCAGCGGGGAAAGTCGCGCCGGATGCTACCGGCGGTGCCGCGGCGCGCTACCGCGACTTCGACCGGCGTGGCGCCGCGGCGGCCCGCGCCCAGCCTCGGATCGAGCAGCCGGCCGGCCGGCACCGGCGCGCGATCCTTCGCGGCGCAGCGCGCGAAACGCGCGCGGCTCCCACGGCCGGATCGCGACGAGCAGGCTCGTGCCGTGGCGCTCGCGCCAGCGGCAGGCTGCGATCGCCGGCGTGGAGCTCGGCGAAATCGCCGACGACGCGGCGCATCCGCGCGATGACGTCGGCCGTGCTGCGGCGCGAGAGCATGCCGCTCACGAACAGGAACAGCTCGTCCGGCCGGTCGAACTTGCAGGACAGGTACTCGGATTCCACGCGCTCGCGGAAATAGCGCTGGATCGGCCCGTCGGGCCGCCACGAGAAGGTGCGGCTGATGAGCGGGCGGATGCGGTTGCCCGGCTGCAGCTCGATGATGCGCCGCCGGTCGAGCCGCGACGAGGCAGCGCGATGCACTCGGCCTCCGACATCGAGTACGTGTCGACGATCTGCTCCAACGTCCAGTTGCCGACCGCGCACAGCGCCACCAGCATGAGCTTGGGATCGGAGACGATTTCCTGCTCCTGCTCGACGCTCAGATGGACGATGCCCGATTCTCGCGGTCGTCTCGTGCACGAGCTCCGCGAACTCGACGCCGGCGACGCGGCAGACGTCCTCCAGCCGCTGCAGCGTGAACTCGCGACGCGAGAACATCCGCTTCACGCTCGCCTCGCTCAGATCGAGCCCAGCCGCGACCCTCGCGTACGTGATGCCCCTCCCCTTCAGGATGCGCTTCAGCGCATCGACGAGCGTCGTCGCATACACGTCTTTCCCCCTTTGCTTTCGCGGCCGCGCCACCAAGCGGGAGGCATCGCCTGCGTTCCCGCTCCGGCACGTTGCCGCAGGAACCGCCGCAACGCAATCCCCTTGCACGCGGACTTCGGCCGCGACGCTGCGGGCGCGGGATGTGTGCGGCGCCGCATCGCCGCGACGAGAACGCGCGCGGCAAGGCCCAACGGACGCGCGACCGTCCCCTGCCGGGGAGCCGCCGGGCCGCCACTGATCCGGACCGGCGGTCGGCAAAGGCGCGGTCGCGCGGGTGCCACCGGGAAGGGCAACGCACCCTTCCCGTCCTGCCATCACTTCACCATCAGCTTCTTGCCGGCGACAGGCAGCATCGGAACCAGCGTCAGCTCGAGCACGCCATCGGCGAATTTCGCTTCGCTCATCGACTCGTCGAGCTCACGCGGCAGCGTGAAGCTGCGATACACATTGCCATAGTACCGTTCGCTGCGCAGTACCTTGTCGCCTTCCTTCCTTTCCGTCTCGCGCTTCATTTCGGCGGTGATCGTGACTTGATTGCCGTCGATGTCGACATTGATGTCTTCCTTCTTCACGCCCGGCATTTCGGCATGGATCAGGTAGCCCTTGTCGGTTTCCGTGACGTCCATCTTGATCGTCACCGGCGTCTTCGTCCCTTCGAAGCGCACCGGCTTGAAGAAGCCGCGGAACAGTTCGTCGATTCCCGTATCGACAAACGGATCATAGGAGATGAGGTTGTTCATATTGCCTCCTTGCTGCGTGCGACCTTGGTTCCGGCCCCGAGCCCTCGGGACCGTCCCCGAGAATAATTTTGCGCCGTGGATCGCGCGGTATAAGGCCCGTCCTTGACCGCGGTCAAGGAGGCATCCGAAACAATGGATCGCTGCGCCGCCGCGGCGAATCGCCGCGCGTCGCGGCGCCGCAAAAGCCTCTAGGAAACGACGACGCGGAATGCGGCGTCGAACCGCTCGCCCGGACCGACGACCGTGAGCCCGCGACCCGACGACAGCGCCGCCGTCGGCGCCGTCATCGGCTCCAGCGCGACGCAGTCGCCGCCCTTTGGCACGTAGACCTGCGCGTACCGGTATCCGTGCAGCATTTCCACGGTCACGCGCCGGCCGGCCGCTTCGATTCCCAGGCTTGCGCGCTCGTCGTGCAGTGCGAACGCATCGTCGTGCACGCGATCTCCCAGCGCGGCATCGCTTCCCGGGTGGTCCGCGCTTTCCCCGGTCGGAATGCCGCGCGTGTCGAGGGAGAGGCTTCGCATCGGCGGCAAACGCAGCCGCCATGCGTCCCGCGGCGCCTCCGAAATCCCCAGATAAGGATGGAAGCCGAACGAGACGGGCACCGCGGCCGCGGCGCCGGCGGTGAGCGCAATCGCAGATCGTCAATGCCTCCGCGTCCAGCGCCGCGGTCATCTCGACGCGATGCGGATACGGAAAGACGCGCAGCAACGGCTCGCGCGTCCAATCCAGACCCGCGACGACGTGCGACGGCGAAGCCTCCAGCACCTGCCACGCGAGCCGCGGCCACGGCACGCCGTGGATCGGCAGACCGTTCGCATCGAAATGAAGCAGCGGCGACGACGGGTCGAGCGCGACATCGCGCCCGGCGGCGCGATAGCGCAATCCGTCGAGCCGGTTCGCCCACGGATGCAGGAACGGTATGCCGGCAGCCGCACCCGACTTCGCGGCGGCGGCGAGATCGTCGATGCGGCGCAGGCACTCGACGCCGCGCGAGGTGAGCGATGCGCACAGCATGCCGTGCGCCGGAAGGAAGAGCGCGGCGAGCTCACCCGCGGCGAGACGCAGCGCTCCGGGATCGCTGCGCGGGTCGGCGCCGTCGTTCGCGGTGCTCACTTGCCGAGCATCTCCCGCGCGATCGCCACGACGGCGTCGGGCTCGAATCCGAATTTCTTCTGCAGCTCCTTGAGCGGCGCCGACGCGCCGAACGTATGCATGCCCACGACGCGTCCGCGCGGACCGACGTAGCGCTCCCAGCCGAACGCCGACGCCTGCTCGAGCGCGATGCGCGCGTCGACCCCCGGCGGCAACACGGCGTCGCGGTACGCGGCGCTCTGCTGCTCGAAGACGTCCCACGAGGGCATCGACACGACGCGCGAACGAATGCCGGCCACGGCAAGCCGCTCATGCGCGTCGACGGCGAGGCTCACCTCGCTGCCCGTCGCGATCAGGATCAGCTCCGGATTCGCCTTCGGCGCATCGGCCAGCACGTAGGCGCCGCGGGCGACCCCCGACGCCGGTGCGTATCGTGTGCGGTCAAGCGTCGGCAGCGGCTGCCGCGACAGCACGAGCACCGCGGGACGGTGCCGCAATTGCATCACGCTCCGGTAGGCCTCGACGACCTCGTTGGCGTCCGCGGGCCGGAAGAGCGTCAGCCCCGGCACCGCGCGAAGCGAGGCGAGCTGCTCGATCGGCTGGTGCGTCGGCCCGTCCTCGCCGTCGCCCATCGCGTCGTGCGTGAACACCCAGATGACGGGCAGCTCCATCAGTGCTGCGAGCCGCAGCGCCGGTCGCGCGTAGTCGCTGAAGATGAAGAAGGTCGCGCCGAACGGGCGGAGCTTCGACAGCGACAGGCCGTTCAGGATCGCGCCCATCGCGTGCTCGCGGATGCCGAAATGCATGTTCTTTCCGCCCGGCGTCTCGGGCTCGAGCTCGCCGGCGCCGTCGAATTTCAGCGTCGTCTTGGTCGACGGCCCGAGGTCGGCCGAGCCGCCCAGAAGCCAGGGAATGTTGCGCGCGAGGACGTTCAGCACCTGTCCCGACGCATCGCGGCCGGCGACGCCCTTGGCATCGGGTAGAAATTCCGGCAGATCGCGATCCCAGCCGGCCGGCAGCTCGCGTCGCTGCATCTGGTCGATGTCGCGCGCCTGCTGCGGATATTTTTCGCGGTAGGCGGCGAAGAGCTCGGACCATGCCCGATGCGCCGCGGCGCCGCGCGCGCCGATGCCCGCGTCGAAATGCTCGCGGACGCCGTCCGGCACGAGGAACTGCGCGTCCTCCGGCCAGCCATAGGCGCGCTTGGTGAGCCGCACTTCGTCGGCCCCGAGCGGCTCGCCGTGCGCGGCGGCGGTGTCGTGCCGATTCGGCGAGCCGTAGCCGATGTGGCTGTCGAGAATGATGATCGTCGGACGCCCGCGCGTTTCGCGAAACACCCGCAAGCGCATCCTCGATCGCCTCGACGTCGTTCGCATCGCCGACGCGCAGGACGTTCCAGCCATAACCCTGGAACCGCAACGCGACGTCCTCGGTGAACGTGATGCCGGTGTTGCCTTCGATCGTGATGTGATTGTTGTCGTAGATCCAGCACAGGTTGTCGAGCGCGAGATGGCCCGCGAGCGACGCCGCTTCCGAGCCCACCCCCTCCATCAGGCAGCCGTCGCCGCAGACCGCGTAGATGTCGTAGTCGAAGAGGTCGAACCCGACCTTGTTGTAGCGCGCGGCGAGCCAGCGCTCGCCGATCGCCATCCCGACGCTGGTCGCGATGCCCTGGCCCAGCGGACCGGTGGTCGTCTCGACGCCCGACACCCAGTGATATTCCGGATGGCCGGGCGCCTTGCTGCCGAGCTGCCGGAAGCGGCGGATGTCGTCGAGCGTCACCGCGGGCTGCCCGACCGTCTCGTACTCGGCGTTGACCGCCTGGGTGCGCGTGAGGAAGAGCACCGACCACAGCAGCATCGACGCGTGGCCGTTCGACAGCACGAAGCGGTCGCGGCCCGGCCAGATCGGATCCTTCGGGTCGAACCGGAGCACGCGGTTCCAGATCGTGTAGACGAGCGGCGCCAGCGCCATCGGCGTGCCCGGATGGCCGGAGTTCGCGGCCTGCACCGCGTCGATCGACAGCGTCCGGATGGTGTTGATGGCAAGAAGGTCGAGATCGGCGTCGCTCATCGAAGGTCACTCCTGGAATGCGCGCGGGCAACTTGGCACGGCTGCGGGCGGCGGCGATTCCGGCGCACGCCTTTCGCAGGTCATTCATTCGCATCGGGCGAAGCATCCGCATCGGCAAGAATCGTCGTGTTGTCCGTCCTGACACGGCCTGCGGGAATCGAGCGATCGCCGGCGCGCAGCCGCGAGAGCATCGCGGCCTTGTCCGCGCCCGTCACGACGAACAGGATCCTCCGCGCGCGGTTGATCGCGGGAAAGGTCAGCGTCATCCGCCGCCGGCCCTGGTACGGACCGGTCAGCGCGACGTCGCGGTCGTCGACCTCCTGCACCGGATCGCCGGGGACGAGCGACGCGGTGTGGCCGTCGGGACCGAGGCCGAGATGGACGAGGTCGATGACCGGAGGATGGCCGGCGATGGCGGCGAGCGTTGCTCCATATTGCGCAGCCGCGACGTCGAGGTCCGCCGCCTCGACCGGCATCGCGTGCATCCGATCGGTCGGCAGCGCGACGCGAGAGAGAAGGCTCTCCCGCAAATGCGCGAGGTTGCGCTCGGCGTCGCCGGCGGGCGCGACACGCTCGTCGACCTGGACGACATGGACGGCCTCCCACGGCACGTCTTCGTCGGCGAGCGCGCGCAGCATGATCCAGGGCGTGCGCCCGCCGCTCAGCGCGAGAACGAATCTGCCCCTGTCCGCGACACAGGCGCGCGCCTCGGTCGCGATCAATGCCGCGGCGGCCGTCGCGACCGCCTCGGCGTCGCGCAGCACGACGGTCCGGATCGTGGTCATCGGCGCATCGACGAACTTCAGCTGGCGACGACGGGATTCTCCCAGCCGTCGTGGGGGACGACGGTCCGGTCGACTTCGCGCGGACCCCAGCTTCCCGGGTCGTAGTCGTGCACCGGCGGCGGCGCCCGCAGCACCGGATCGACGATGCGCCATGCCTCCTCGACGTAATCCTCGCGCGCGAACAGCGTGCGGTCGCCGCTCATCGCGTCGCCCAGCACGCGCTCGTACGCGTCCATCTCCTCGGCCCCCGCTCGGCGGCTCGCGAGGAGCTCCACCTGCTGGCCCAGCGAACGGTCTTCGACATCCATCACGGTCGCGCCGATCGCGATCGTCATCTCGGGGCTGATCCGGAACCGGAAATGATTGGCCGTCGGCGCGCACGTCGGGAAGACCCTGGGCGAGTGGCGCAGACGGACCACGACTTCCGTGCAGGTGACCGGCAGGCTCTTTCCCGCGCGAATGTAGAACGGAACGCCCTGCCAGCGCCACGAGTCGATCTCGAGCTTCAGCGCCGCGAACGTCTCGGTCGTCGAATCCGGCGCGACGCCCGGCTCGTTGCGGTAACCGAGGAACTGCCCCCGCACGAGGTCCTTCGCGGCGATCGGCGGAATGGACTTCAGCACCTTGACCTTCTCATCGCGCATCGACTCTGCGTCGGCGCGCGCGGGCGGCTCCATCGCCAGATTGGCGAGCACCTGGAAGAGATGATTCTGGATCACGTCGCGCACGGTGCCGACGCGGTCGTAGAACGCGCCGCGCCCCTGGATGCCGAAGCTCTCCGCCATCGTGATCTGGACGCTCTTGACGAACTTCCGGTTCCAGAACGACTCGAGGAACGCGTTGGTGAAGCGGAAGAACACCATGTTGTGCACCGGCCGCTTGCCGAGATAGTGGTCGATGCGAAAGATATGGTCCTCGTCGAAGGTGCCGAGCAGGATCCGGTTGAGCTCGCGCGCCGAGGCGAGATCGTGCCCGAACGGCTTCTCGACGATCACCCGCGCCCCCGCCGTGCAGGACGCCTGCGCGAGCTGCTCCACGACCTTCCCGAACAGGACCGGCGGGATCGCGAGGTAATGCGCCGGATGCTGCGCGGCGCCCAGCTCGCGGCGCACCGCCTGAAACGTCGCCGCATCCTCGTAGTCGCCGTCGACGTAGCGCAATTGCGCCGAGAGCTTCGCGAACGCCGCGGCATCGACGCCGCCGCCATGCTTGTCGAGGCTGTCCTGCGCCCGCGCCTTCAGCTGGTCGAGGCTCCAGCCGGCCTTGGCGACGCCGATCACCGGGACGTCGAGATGGCCGCGCCTGACCATCGCCTGCAGCGCCGGAAAGATCTTCTTGTACGCGAGGTCGCCGGTCGCTCCGAAGAACACCAGCGCGTCGGACTGGAGCTCGCTCATCGCGACTTCCCGCGTTCCGGATTCATTTGTCCGCCGGCTTTTCGAGATGGCCGCCGAACTGGTAGCGCATCGCCGACAGCAGCCGGTTCTGGAAATCCGCCTCGCCGCGCGAGCTGAAGCGCTCGTAGAGCGCGCTCGTCAGCACCGGCGTCGGAACGCCCTCGTCGATGCCCGCCCGGATCGTCCAGCGGCCCTCGCCGGAATCGGACACGCGGCCCGCGAATTTCGCGAGCGCCGGATCCGCGAGCAGCGCCGAGGCCGTGAGGTCGAGGAGCCATGACGCGATGACGCTGCCGCGCCGCCACACCTCGGCGATGTCCGGCAGATCGAGGTCGTACTGATAATGCTCGGGATCGCGCAGCGGCGTCGTCTCCGCGTCCATCGCGTGCGCCTGCTTGCCGACGTTCGCGGCGCGCAGCACGCCGAGCCCTTCGGCGTACGCCGCCATGATTCCGTATTCGATGCCGTTGTGCACCATCTTCACGAAGTGCCCCGCGCCGTTGGGGCCGCAATGCAGGTAGCCCTGTTCCGCGGTGCCCTTGGCACGCTCGCGCCCGGGTGTCCGCTCGATGTCGCCCTTGCCGGGCGCGAGGCGCGCGAACAACGGGTCGAGGCGCTGCACGACCGCGGCTTCGCCGCCGATCATCATGCAATAGCCGCGCTCGAGTCCCCAGACGCCGCCGCTCGTGCCGACGTCGACGTAGTGGACCCCTTTGGGCGCGAGCGCCTTCGCGCGGCGGATGTCGTCGACGTAATAGGAGTTGCCGCCGTCGATCAGGATGTCGCCCGCCTCGAGATGCGGCAGCAGTCCGTCGATCGTCTGGTCGACGACTGCCGCCGGCACCATCAGCCAGACGGCGCGCGGTCGCGTGAGCTTGCCCGCGAAGTCGGCGATCGACGCCGCGCCGATCGCCTTGTCCTTCGCGAGCGCCTCGACCGCCTGCGGCGACCGGTCGAACACGACGCACTCGTGACCGCCCTGCATCAGCCGACGCACCATGTTGGCGCCCATCCTGCCCAGTCCAATCATTCCGAGTTGCATGCTCTGTTCCTTTGCGGGTGCGGGTGGCGGACCGGCGCGCCGCGCGTGTCCACCGACGTCCGGGATGCGATCGTGAGTCGTCAGGACGGCCGGCGCAGCTTGCGGTAGCGGCGGATCAGTGCGTTGGTCGAGCTGTCGTGCGCGAGCGAAGGCTCGACCGGGCTCTCGATCTCGGGGATGATGCGCTGCGCCAGGACCTTGCCGAGCTCAACGCCCCACTGGTCGAACGAATCGACGTTCCAGATCGCGCCCTGCGCGAACACGTTGTGCTCGTAGAGCGCGACGAGCTTGCCGAGCGTCGCGGGGGTCAGCCGGTCGGCGAGGATCAGGCTGGACGGCCGGTTGCCCTCGCAGACGCGATGCGGGACGAGCCAGTCGGGCGTTCCCTCGGCCTTCACCTCGTCGGCGGTCCTGCCGAACGCGAGCGCCTCGGCCTGCGCGAAGACGTTGGCGAGCAGCATGTCGTGGTGCCGCCCCAGCGCGTTGAGCGGCAGGCCGAAGGCGATGAAATCGCACGGAACGAGCCGCGTGCCCTGGTGAATCAGCTGGTAGAACGAATGCTGGCCGTTGGTGCCGGGCTCGCCCCAGTAGATCGGGCCCGTGTCGACGGCGACGCGCGCGCCGTCCTGCGTCACGTGCTTGCCGTTGCTCTCCATCGTGAGCTGCTGCAGGTACGCCGGGAAACGTTTCAGGTACTGCTCGTACGGCAGCACCGCGACGGTTTGCGCGCCCAGGAAGTTGTTGTTCCAGACGGCGAGAAGCGCCATCAGCACCGGCAGGTTGCGCTCGAACGGCGCGGTCCTGAAGTGTTCGTCGACCGCGTGGAAGCCGTCCAGCATTGCGCGGAAGTTCTCGGGCCCCACCGCGAGCATCGTCGAGAGCCCGATCGCGGAATCCATCGAGTACCTTCCGCCGACCCAGTCCCAGAATCCGAACATGTTGGCGGTGTCGATGCCGAACCCCGCCACCTTTTCCGAATTCGTCGACACCGCGACGAAGTGCTTCGCCACCGCGCCCGCATCGCCACCCAGCCTTGCGAGCGCCCAGGCGCGCGCGCTGCCGGCGTTGGTCATCGTCTCCAGTGTCGTGAACGTCTTGGACGAGACGATGAACAGCGTTTCGGCGGGGTCGAGGTCGCGCGTCGCCTCGGCGAAGTCGGTGGCGTCGACGTTCGACACGAACCGGAACGTCAGGGCACGGTCGCTGTAGTGCTTCAGCGCCTCGTACGCCATCACCGGGCCCAGGTCGGAGCCGCCGATGCCGATGTTGACGACGTTGCGGATCCGTTTGCCGGTGTGCCCCTTCCACGCGCCGCTGCGCACGCGCTCCGCGAAGGCCGCCATCCGGTCGAGCACCGCGTGAACGTCGGGCACGACGTTGCGCCCGTCGACGACGATCGACGCGCCGCGCGGCGCGCGCAGCGCGACGTGCAGCGCCGCCCGCCGTTCCGTGACGTTGATCGGCTCGCCGCGGAACATCGCGTCGATGCGCGAGCGCAATCCGACGGCGCCGGCGAGCGCGCCGAGCAGCGCAAGGGTCTCGTCGGTGACGCGGTGCTTCGAGTAATCGAGGTACAGGCCGGCGGCCTCCTGCGCCATCCGCTCGCCGCGCGCCGGGTCCGCGGCGAAGAGCTCGCGCAAATGCCGCTGCCCGACCTCCGCGCAATGCGCGGCGAGCGCCTTCCAGGCGCCAGCCGACGACACTGCGGCAGCGTCGTTCATCGGCGTGCCTTTGCGGCGGGGGCGCGCTTCGGCGTCAGCTTCGGCGTCAAGATCTTCTTTCGACGCGCGAATCGGTGGCCGCTCGCGGGCTCCCAGAGCCGCATTCCGCCGACGAACGCGTTGGCGTTGTCGCCCAGCCGGCACAGCGGCGGCAATGTCGTGAGCTTCTTCGCGTTGCCGCCTCCCAACACGATGTCGTCGGGCTCCAGCGCCGTGGTGAGCAGCGCGATCACATCGTTCACCTGCTCCCGCCACTTCTTCTTGCCCAGGCGCTCCAGGCCGCGCAGGCCCACGTAATCCTCGTAGGTCGCTTTCCGGTAGGGAAGGTGGCCGAGCTCCATCGGCTCGACGACGCCGTCGACGATCATCGTCGTGCCAAGGCCCGTGCCGAAGCCGAGGAACAGCATCTTGCCGCCGCGGTAGCTCCCGAGCGCCTGCATCGCGGCATCATTGACGACCTTCGTCGGCCGCCCGAGCGCCTTGGCGTAGTCGAACGCGACCCACCCGGTGCCGAGGTTGTGCGGCTCGGCGACCGGGCGATTGCGCAGCACCGGCCCGGGATACCCGAGCGAAACGCGGTCGTATTTCCAGTCGCCGGCGGTCCGCTTCACGCCCACGACCATCTGCCGCGCCGTCAGCGCGGGCCCGGAGAGAAACTCGCGCGCCTCGCCCGCCGCGCTGGAGAAGATCTTCACATGGGTTCCGCCGACGTCGATGACCAGCACGTTCATGAGTTATCCGTCAGATTCGGATCTCGTACCGCGCTGTCGCCGGGCGCCGCGCCGACGCCTTGCGCCGTCACGCCGTCTTCTTCAGCGCCGCGCTCTTCGACGCGATGACCGACATCAGCTCGTTCCACGAGGCGACGAACGCGGCCGCCCCTTCGTCCTGCAGTCGCGTCGCCAGGCTCGCGAGATCGACGCCGGCGTCGACGAACGCCGCCAGCACGGCTTCGCAGTCGCCGCCGTCGGCGCGCATCGGTTGCGTCACCTCTCCGTGATCGGCGAATGCCTTCAGCGTGTTCTCGGGTATCGTGTTGACGGTCAAGGGCGCGGCCAGCGCCTGAACGTACATCGTGTCCGGAGCCTTCGGGTCCTTGGTTCCGGTGCTCGCGAGCAGCAGTCTCTGCGGCCGTGCGCCGGCGTTCATCGCCCGCTGGCAGCGCGGCGACGCGATGAAGTCGCAATACGCCTTGTACGTGCGCTGCGCGATCGCGATGCCGAGCCGGTTGGTGAGCGCGGCCGGCACCTTGCCCGCGACGGCGACGTCCCAGCGGCTGACGAACAGCGAAGCGACGGAGGGCACGTCAGCACGAAGGCCGGCTTCGATGCGCCGCTCGATCCCGCGCAAGTACCCGTCGGCCGCCGCGACGTATTGCTCGCGCGAAAAGAGCAGCGTGACGTTGATCGGCACGCCGGCGAAGGTCGCTTCCTCGATCGCGGGCACCCCTTCCCGAGTGCCCGGAATCTTGATGTAGAGGTTCGGCCGCGCGGCGCGCGCCGAAAGCTCGCGCGCGGCGGCGAGCGTGGTCTTGGTGTCGCGCGCGAGCAGCGGCGAGACCTCGAGGGAAGCGAAGCCGTCGACGCCGCAAGTCTTCTCCCAGATGGGGCGGAACAGGTCCGCCGCCTGCGTGAGATCGGCCAGCGCCAACTCGAAGAAGAGCTGTTCTCCGGACTTGCCCTGCGCAAGTCCGGCGCGAATCGCGTCGTCGTATGCGGTGCTGTTCTTGATCGCGTGGTCGAAGATCGTCGGGTTCGACGTGAGCCCGGTCACCGAAAGCTCGTCGATGTAGCGCTTCAGCGTGCCGCTGGCGAGGAGATCGCGCGTGATGTTGTCGAGCCAGAGGCTCTGGCCGAGATCGTGCAGCTGCCGGGTTGCCTTCATGGAGACGTCTCCGGGTATCGTGCGAACGACGGGAACCGATGCCGCGGCGCCGCGGCCCGCACGGAGTTCGCGCTTCGCAAAGCTTAGCAGATTGTCCGGCGCACGCAGACGCGGGTCGCGGGATTGCGCGCCCGCGTCACGGACCCCGTCGCCTTCCGGATCGGTGTGACCATCATTCGAGCGCCGCGTTCACGATCTCCTGCGCCTCCGCGACGATGACGCCGAGATGTCGCTCGTCGCGAAAGCTTTCCGCGTAGATCTTGTAGATGTTCTCCGTGCCGGACGGCCGCGCCGCGAACCAGCCGCTCTTCGCGACCACCTTGAGCCCGCCGATCGGCGCGCCGTTGCCGGGGGCCTCGGTCAGTTTCGCCGTGATCGGCTCGCCGGCGAGCGTTGCCGCGCGCACGGCAGCGGGTGCGAGTTTCGCGAGCCGCGCCTTTTGCGCGGGCGTTGCCGGCGCGTCGATGCGCGTATAACGCGGCGCGCCGAACTCCTTCGTCATCTCGGAGTAGTGCTCGCCCGGATCGCGGCCGGTGCGCGCCGTGATCTCGGCGGCGAGGAGCGCCATGACCGGTCCGTCCTTGTCGGTGGTCCAGACCGTGCCGTCCCTCCTGAGAAAGCTCGCGCCGGCGCTCTCCTCCCCGCCAAAGCACACCGATCCTTCGAAGAGCCCCTGCGTGAACCACTTGAATCCGACCGGCACCTCGAGGAGCCTGCGGCCTTCGTGCGCGACGACGCGATCGATCATCGCGCTCGACACCAGCGTCTTGCCGACCGCGGCATGCGCTGGCCATTGCGGCCGATGCCGCAGCAGGTAGCGGATCGCCACGGCGAGATAGTGATTCGGATTGAGGAGCCCGGCCGAAGGCGTCACGATGCCGTGCCGATCGGCGTCGGGGTCGTTGGCGAAGGCGACGCGATACCGGTCCTTGAGACCGACCAGGCGCGCCATCGCGAACGGGCTCGAGCAGTCCATCCGGATCCTGCCGTCGTGGTCGACCGTCATGAACGAGAACGTCGGATCGACGACCGGATTCACGATGTCGATGTCGAGCCCGTAACGCGCGTTGATCGGCGCCCAGTAGTTCACTGCGGCGCCGCCCAGCGGATCGACGGCGAGCTTCAGGCCGGCGCCGCGGATCGCGTCCATGTCGAGCACGCTGCGCGAGATCGTCGACGTACGGCGCGACGAAGTCGTGCAGATGCGTGGTGGTGGCGCGCCTCGCCGTGGCGGCGTCCATCCGCTTCACCTCCACGTTGCCGCCGCGCAGGAGCTCGTTCGCGCGCGTCTCGATGGCCCGCGTGACCTCGGTGTCCGCCGGCCCTCCGTTCGGCGGGTTGTACTTGAAGCCGCCGTCCTCGGGCGGATTGTGCGACGGCGTGGCGACGATGCCGTCCGCCATACGCTCGATGCGACCGCGGTTGTGCACGAGGATCGCATGCGAGATCACGGGCGTCGGCACGTAGCCGTCGTCTCGCTGGATCATCGTCTCGACGCCGTTGGCGGCCAGCACCTCGAGCGCCGTGCGCTCGGCAGGACCGGATACCGCGTGGGTGTCCTTGCCGAGGAACAGCGGTCCGGTGATGCCCTGCCCGCGGCGATGCTCGCAGATCGCCTGCGTGATCGCGAGGATGTGCGCCTCGGTGAACGAGCCGCCGAGCGGCGAGCCGCGATGACCGCTCGTGCCGAAGCTCACGCGCTCGGCCGCGTTGGCCATGTCGGGCCGGCGTGCGTAGTACTCGCGCTCGAGCTGCGCGGGGTCGATCAGCAGGGATTTCGGCGCAGGTTTGCCGGCCAGCGGGGAGTTCGCCACGCGGTACCCGAATCTGGTTTTTCAGGTCGTGATTCTACGTGACGCCCGGCGGCGCTCGGCCGAGTTCGGCGAGACGCTCATTCGTCGTCGTGGTGCGTGTCGTTCCAGAGCCGGATCGCGGGCGACGCCCGATCATGCTCGTAGCCGAGTGCGCCGAGGCTCGCCGTGGACAGCGCGAAGCAACTGCCGATGCCCGGCGCGAGGCCGAGCCATCGCGCGGCCAGCACGCGAAGCAGGTGCGCGCTCGAAAAGACGAGGACGTCGCCCTCGACGGCGCGCAGTCGCTGCACGACGCGATCCGCGCGGGCGCCGACGTCCTGCGGCATTTCCCCGCCCGGGCAGCCGTCGCGGAATATCTGCCAGTCGGGCCGGCCGGCGCGGATGTCGGCGGTAGTCCGTCCTTCGTATTCGCCGTAGTTCCACTCGGCGAGGTCGGGATCGATTCGCGCGACGTCGCCGAACCCGGCCAGCTCGCAGGTCCGCCTGGCGCGAATGAGCGGGCTCGTGAAGATCGCGGCGAAAGTGAATCCCGCGAGCCGCGCACCGAGCTTTCGCGCGGACGCCTCACCGCGCTCGGTCAGCGGCAGGTCGGTCCGTCCCGTGTGGCGCCCGGCGCGGCTCCATTCGGTCTCACCGTGCCGCGCAATCCAAGCGACCGGCAATGCGGCCGTCATGCGCACGCCCGCGCGGCGGCGCGCTCGCTTTGGATGACGACCGATGACCGGCCACCGCCTCCGCGGAGGCCGGCGCTCACCGGCGCCATCCCGGGATCAGGCTTTCTTGGCGTACGCGCTGCACCAGCCCTTGGCGCTGACGAGCCGGCCCCCGAACACGCTGCACGGTCCGTCGGCGGCGCCCGCCTTGCCCGAGTAAAAATTGCAATTCGCGCACGTGGCTGCCTTGTCGGTGCGGTTGGCGGCCTTGGTCGCGTCCATCTTGTACCCAAGCGCCGACGCGGTCGGATCCGATTCCGGGACGGTGTCGACGGCCTGGGCCGTGCCGGTCATCAATGCGTTGGCAAAGGGCGCCGCGGCCAGCCCGGTGGCGGCAAGGCGGATGAAGCGCCGGCGTCCGTTCGGAGCGTGTCTTGGGTCATCGTGGGTTCCTCTTGTCGTTCTTGCAGCGGAAAATTCCGGGAGCGAATTCCGGCCCGGGGCCATGCGCATCCAGAAGCGGGTCTTGCTCATGCGGCGCCGATCAGTCTCGGCGGCGGCTCTCCCGCCGACCTGCGCCTGGACATGCGCCCTTCATTATGGCGCAGGCCGGACATCGACGCATCGCCGACGCGCGTCGTTTTCGACCCCGCCCGAACGCGGACGTTCCGATGGGCCCAGGAGCACAGGCCTAGAATCGCGGACTATCGGGGCCGCGACGGCCCAGGGAGCAAACGTTGGCCGTGAGACTTCTCGAGGGGCTGCGTCCGCTGCATCGCCGCGAGGCGTGGCGCGACGCACTGGCGGGGTTGTCGCTGGCGTCGATGAACATCCCGCAGGTGATGGGCTATACGCGGATCGCCGGAATGCCGGTGGTCACGGGTCTCTATACGCTGCTGCTGCCGGCGGTCGCCTTCGCGCTGTTCGGGTCGTCGCGGCACCTGGTCGTCGCCGCCGACTCCGCCACCGCGGCGATTTTCGCGAGCAGCCTCACGCCGATGGCGGCGCAGGCGAGCGAGAAATACATGGCGCTCGTCGGCATCGTGGCATTGCTCACGAGCGCGCTCCTTCTCGTTGCGCGCGTGCTGAAGCTCGGCTTCTTCGCGGACTTCCTGTCGCGCACCGTCCTCATCGGATTTCTCACCGGCGTCGGCGTCCAGGTCGGCATTGCCGTGCTGGGCGACCTCGTCGGCGTGGAGGCGGCGGCGCGCCGCACGGTGCCGAGGCTGATCGAGATCCTCCGCCATGCCGACGCCATTCACCCGCCGACGCTCGTCCTTTCCGTTCTGGTGATCGGCGCCATTCTCGCCGCACGGCGCTTCCTGCCGCGGCTTCCTGTCCCGCTCCTCGCGGTCGGCGCGGCGATCGCCTACAGCGCCGCCTTCGACCTCGGCGGGCGCGGCATCGCGGTCATCGGCCCCATCCCGGGCGGGCTCCCCGCGCTCGCCGTGCCGACGGCCAGCTGGAACGAGGTGATCGCGCTGATTCCGGTGGCGGGATCGTGCTTCCTCATCATCATCGCGCAAAGCGCGGCGACCGCGCGCGCGATGGCCGCCCGCCATCACGAGCGCGTCGACGAGAACGCCGACATCCTCGGGCTGTCGGTGGCGAACGCCGCCGCCGCGCTCTCCAGCGCGTTCGTGGTCAACGGCAGCCCGACGCAGACCGCGATGGGCGAGCGCGCAGGCGCACGCAGCCAGCTCGCGCAGCTCGCCGCGGCCGCGGTCGTCGTCCTGGTGCTGCTCCTTCTCACCGGCCCGCTCCAATATCTGCCGCGCTGCGTGCTGGCGGCGATCGTCTTCACCATCGCGGTCGGGATGATCGACCTGCAGGGCCTCGCGGACGTCCGCCGCGAAAGCCCGGGAGAGTTCACGCTTGCGCTCGTCACCGCGGCGGCGGTTGCGCTGATCGGCATCGAGCAGGGGATCCTGCTCGCGATCGGACTCTCGCTCGCAAGGCATGTGCGCCACAGCTACCGGCCGCACACCAGCGTGCTGGCACCCGACGCGTCGGGGCGATGGGTTCCGCAATCGGCGGTCCCCGGCATCGAGACGGAGCCGGGACTCATCGTCTACCGCTTCGGCGCCGACCTCTTCTATGCCAACGAAGCGCGCTTCACCGACGAGCTCCGGACCCTCGTCAAGAACGCGCCGGTGCCGGTGCGCTGGCTCGTCGTCGACGCCGGCGCCATCACCGACGTCGACTATTCGGCCGCACGATCGGTGCGCGAGCTGTGCGACGATCTGAAGCGCGGCGGCGTCGGCCTGGTCTTCGCCCGCGTCCGGCCCTACCTCAAGGCCGACATGGACCGGCATGGCATCACCGAAGTCGTCGGTGAAGATCACATCTTCGAGACGCTGCACGAGGGCCTCGACTTCGTGCGTGTCGCGGACAAAGGCGCTGGAGACCACGATGCCCGTTGACGTGCCCCCATTGACCGACGAGGAGAAGCGGCTCGAGGCCGCGCGCGCCGGCAAGGCGCCGTGGCGCCGATTCGGACCTTACGTCAGCGAGCGCCAGTGGGGCACCGTGCGCGAGGACTACAGCGTCGATGGATCGGCCTGGGAATATCTTCCGCACGAGCACGCGCGATCGCGCACGTACCGCTGGGGCGAGGACGGCATTGCCGGCATTTCCGACGACGCGCAGCACCTGTGCTTCGCGCTCGCGCTGTGGAACGGCGCCGATCCTTTCCTCAAGGAGCGGATGTTCGGGCTGACCGGCCACGAGGGCAATCACGGCGAGGACGTCAAGGAATACTACTTCTACCTCGATAACCTTCCCAGCCACGCGTACATGAAATACCTGTACAAGTATCCGCAGCGTGCGTTTCCATACGCGGATCTCGTGGCCGAGAACAAGCGGCGCACGCGCGCGGACCCCGAGTACGAGCTGCTCGACACCGGCATCTTCGACGATGACCGTTACTTCGACGTCTTCGTCGAATACGCGAAGGCAGCGCCCGACGACATCCTGATCAAGATCACGGCGTTCAACCGCGGCCCCGAGGCCGCGGCGCTCGACCTCCTGCCCACGCTGTGGTTCCGCAACGACTGGGCGTGGCGCGCGGGGCGCACACGGCCGTCGATCGTCGTCGACCGGATGGACGCCGAGGCGCTGGTGCTGAAGTCCGATCACCGCGATCTCGGCGCGTACTGGCTCTATGCCGAGCCCGCGGACGCCGTCCTTTTCACCGAGAACGAGACCAACGCGCAGCGACTCTTCGGCACGCCGAACGCCACGGCGCACGTGAAGGACGCGTTCCACGATTGCGTCGTCGGCGGCCGGGCCGACGCGGTCAATCCCGAGCGCAAGGGAACCAAGGCGGCGCCTCGCTACCGGCGCACCATCGGTCCGGGCGAAAGCGCGACGATCCGCCTGCGCCTTGCCAACCTGGGCGATCTCGCGCATCCGTTCGGCGCCGAATTCGCCGCGACGTTCGCGATCCGCGAGCGCGAGGCCGACGCCTTCTATCTTCGCGTGACGCCGTTCGAGCTCCCCGAGGACATGCGCCGCGTGCAACGGCAGGCGTTCGCCGGAATGCTGTGGAACAAGCAGTACTACCACTATCTCGTGAACCGCTGGCTCGAGGGGGACGCGGCGCAGACGGCGCCGCCGCCGGAGCGCAGGCGCGGCCGCAATCACGAATGGACCCACCTCGCCACCGGCGACGTGCTGTCGATGCCGGACAAGTGGGAATACCCGTGGTTCGCGGCGTGGGACATGGCGTTCCACGTGATCGCGCTGGCGATGATCGACCCCGATTTCGCCAAGGACCAGCTGCTGCTGCTGATGCGCGAGTGGTACATGCATCCCAATGGCCAGATTCCCGCCTACGAATGGAATTTCGGCGACGTCAATCCGCCGGTGCATGCCTGGGCGGCGATCCGCGTATTCCAGATCGAGGAGAAGAACTACGGCCGGCGCGACCGCGCGTTCCTCGAGCGCGCGTTCCAGAAGCTCATGATCAATTTCACATGGTGGGTCAACCGCAAGGACAGCGAGGGCAACAACATCTTCGAGGGCGGCTTCCTCGGCCTCGACAACATCGGCGCGTTCGACCGGTCGAAAGGGCTTCCCGCCGGCGGCCAGCTGGAACAGGCGGACGGCACGAGCTGGATGGCGATGTACTGCCTCAACATGCTGGGGCTCGCCCTCGAGCTCGCGCGCGAGGATCCCGTCTACGAGGACGTCGCCACCAAGTTCTTCGAGCACTACGTGTACATCGGCGCCGCGATCAACCAGATGACCGGACGCGCGGGCGGCCTCTGGTTCGAAGACGACGGCTTCTATTTCGATGCGCTGAAGCTGCCCGACGAGCGCTGCATCCCGATCCGCGCCCACACGATCGCCGGGCTGATCCCGGTGCTCGCCGTCGCGATCGGCCAGCGCGACAGCGTGCGGATGTTCAGCGAATTCTCGAAGCGGTTCCGCTGGTTCGCCAAGTACCGGCCCGAGCTCCTCGTCGGCATCGGCGACATCACCCATCGCGGCATCGAGCAACGCGTTCGCCTCGCGCTGGTCGACACGGAGAAGCTCCGGCGCATCCTCGGCCACGTGCTCGATGAGCAAGGCATGCTGAGTCCGCACGGCGTACGCTCGGTGTCGAAGCGGCACGCCGCCGATCCCTTCGTCCTCGAGCTCGACGGCCAGCGCTTCGTGCTCGATTACGAGCCCGGCGAATCGACGACGGCGCTCTTCGGCGGAAATTCCAACTGGCGCGGCCCGGTGTGGTTTCCGTTCAACTTCCTGCTGATCGAGGCGCTGCAGAAGCACCACCATTTCCTCGGGGACGATTTCAAGGTGCAGCTGCCGACCGGCTCGGGCAACGACGCGACGCTGTGGGACGTGACGACGGACCTCTCGCGCCGGCTGATCGGCGTCTTCCTCCGCGACGAGAACGGGCGCCGTCCGGTCAACGGCGACCGGGCGAAGTTCCAGGACGATCCGCACTGGCGCGACCTCATCCCGTTCCACGAGTACTTCCACGGCGACAACGGATCCGGGCTGGGCGCGAGCCACCAGACGGGCTGGACCGGCGTGGTCGCGAAGCTGATCCAGCAATACGGCGAATACGCGCTGCAGGGACGCCCGCCCCGCCTGGTCGAGGACGACGAGATCCTCGCGCGCCATCCGGCGCCCCCGCCCGTCCGGCCGCCGGCCGGCGGATAATCGACATATGACGCTGCGCCGCAGTAGCTCGGTTTGCTCCGTTCGCGATTGGCGATGCCCGTGAGGCTCGTCTTCGGTTGCCGCACCATCGCTCGCGCGGCGGCGCGCCTGGCGCTCGTTGCCCTGGTGCAGCCGTGGCTCCTGCCGCTCGCATGGTCGCAGGCCGGCGACATCGCGCGCGGCGAATACCTCGCGCGCGCCGGCGACTGCATCTCCTGTCATACGGCGAGCGGCGGCGCGCCGTTCGCCGGCGGGTATCGACTCGACACGCCGTTCGGCTACATGCTTTCGCCCAACATCACGCCCGATCCCGACACGGGCATCGGCGCCTGGTCGGCCGATGACTTCTATCGGGCCGTCCACGACGGCGTGAACAAGCGCGGCCAGGACATGTATCCGACGATGCCCTACGATTTCTACACGAAGGCCACGCGCGCTGACGTCGACGCGATCTTCGCCTACCTTCGCACGCGTCAAGCCCGTGCGCAACGCGGTGACCGTCAACCACCTGCATTTCCCGTTCGACCAGCGCTTCACGATGGGCGCATGGCGCGAGCTCTATTTCCGCGAAGGCACGATTCGCGCGAATCCCGTGATGTCGGCCGCGTGGAACCGCGGCGCCTACCTCGTCGAGGGTCTCGGCCACTGCAGCGACTGCCATTCGCCGCGCAACCTGCTGGGCGGGATCGAGAAGAGCAAGGACTTCACCGGCGCGGTCATCGACGGCTGGTTCGCACTCGACCTCACGTCGGACATGGTCGCGGGTCTCGGTACATGGACGGTCGATGACATCGCGACCTACCTCAGGACCGGTGCGTTCCGGGGCAGGACGACTTCGCTGGGGCCCATGGCCGAAGTCGTCCGCAACAGCACGAGCCATCTCACCGATGCCGACCTGCGTTCGATGGCGACGTATCTGAAATCGATTCCGCCGGATTCCTCGCTGCGCACCGGGCGCGTCCGTCCCGATGCGGATCGCGCGGCGGCCGCCCGGCTCTACCTCGATCACTGCAGCGGCTGTCATCAGGCGAAGGGGCGCGGCATCCCCGGCGTGTTCCCCCCGCTCGCCGGCAATGGTGTGGTCATCGCGCCCGATCCCGCCGACATCCTGAAGGTGGTGCTGCAGGGAATTCCCGCGCAGAATCAGCGTGTGCCGATGCCCTCGTTCGCAAAACAGCTCAGCGACGCCGAGATCGCCGCAATCGCCAACTACCTTCGCACGAGTTGGGGCAACGCCGCATCCGCAAATGCGTCTGCCGGCGACGTCGCGAAACTGCGCGCCGGCGCGCCGTGAACAGCAGCACCCGTATCGCGAACTTTGGCGCACGATCGCGATCACAATCATTGGCGTGCCCGTCCCCGGGGCGCCAGATCCGCAGTCCCAAGGAGAACAATAAATGAAATTGCATTCGATGATTCGAACCGCCGCCATGGTCGCCGCCATCGCGATCGTGGCCGCGCCGGTGCCGGCCTCCGCCGACGACGCGACGGGGGCACGCTTTGCGCCGTCGGAGCTCGTGCTGAGCGCGAACACGTCGCTGCAGAATTTCCTGCGCGACCCCGAAATGTCGTGGCTGCAGCAGAACATCGGTCAGGCGAAGGGCGTGTTGATCGCGCCGGAAGTCGTGAAGGCCGGATTCATCTTCGGCGGCTCCGGCGGGCGCGCGCTGCTGCTCGTGAAGGACCGGGAAGGCAAGTGGCAGGGCCCCGCCTTCTACACGCTGGCGACCGGCAGCGTCGGCTTCCAGGCCGGCGTTTCCGTGTCCGAGGTCGCGATGCTGGTGATGACCGAACGCGCCGTGAACGCATTGATGGCGACGTCGTTCCGGCTGGGCGGAGACGCGAGCATCGCGGCCGGTCCGGTCGGCGCGGGGGCGAAATCGGACCTGGTCGCCGACTTCGTCACGTTCAGCCGGGCGAAGGGACTCTACGGCGGCGTCAATCTCGACGGCACCGTCGTGATGGCCAACGACGAATGGAACAGCGCCTACTACGGCAATGCCCGGCTGACGCCGCCCGACATTCTCATTCGCCCCACGGTCGACAACCACGACGCCGCCCCGCTGCTCGAAACGGTGCGCAAGGCCGCCAGCAGGAAGTAGCCCCCTCGGGAATCCCTCGCGACGCGCCTGTTTGCGGCAGGCAACCTCCGGCGCGCCGAAGGCAGACCGCGACGCCTTCGCCCGGCAACGGGCGGGACGCGCCGTCTGCGTAACGGCGCGGGGCGAGGTAGACTCGGGTCCTGCTTACCGAACCCGCGGCGGGCGCCGGCCCGCCGAACCACGCATACGATTCCGCGATGGAGCAATCCCTGAACGACCGCCCGGCAGCGAGCGCGATCCCTGCGGACGATGCCCCCGCCGCGCCGGACAGCGCCGAAGTCGCGGCCCTGCGCGCAGCGATCCTCGACAAGCTCACCTATTCGGTCGGCAAGGATCCGGGACACGCGCTCCCGCACGACTGGTACATGGCCACCGCGCTCGCGGTGCGCGACCGCGTCGTCGACCGCTGGATGGATTCGACGCGCAAGACCTATCGCGATGGACGAAAACGCGTCTACTACCTGTCGCTCGAGTTCCTGATCGGCCGGCTGCTGTTCGACGCGATGGGCAATCTCGGCCTCACCGAATCGGTGCGCGCGGCGCTCGCCGATCTGTCGATCGACCTCGACGCGGTGCGCGTGATCGAGCCCGACCCCGCGCTCGGCAACGGCGGCCTGGGACGTCTCGCCGCGTGCTTCATGGAAAGCCTCTCCACGCTGGCGATCGCGGGCTACGGCTATGGGATCCGCTACGATCACGGCATCTTTCGCCAGGTCATCATCGACGGCTGGCAGCACGAGCGGCCGGAGGACTGGCTCTCGGCCGGCAATCCGTGGGAATTCGAGCGTCCCGAGGTCGCGTATCCGATCGGATTCGGCGGCACCGTCGCGACGATTCGCGCCGACGACGGCACCGTGAGCTCGGCGTGGCATCCCGACGAAATGGTGACTGCGGTCGCCTTCGACACGCCGATCACCGGATGGCGCGGCCGGCACGTGAACACGCTGCGCCTGTGGTACGCGCAGTCGGTCGATCCGTTCCGCCTCGACGCGTTCAACCGTGGCGACCACGTCGGCGCGCTGGCCGACCGTGTTCGCCACGAAGCCATCTCGCTGGTGCTCTACCCGAGCGACGAATCGCCGGCCGGACAGGAGCTGCGCCTGCGGCAGGAATTCTTCTTCGCCTCGGCGTCGCTGCAGGACCTCCTGCGCCGGCACCGCACGCAGCACGGCAGCTGCTCGTCGCTGCCCGAGCACGCGGCGATCCAGCTCAACGACACGCATCCGGCGATCGCGATCGCCGAGATGATGCGGCTTCTGGTCGACGTTCACGGGTTCGCATGGGAAGAGGCGTGGCGGATCACGACGGGGACGTTCAACTACACCAACCACACGCTGCTGCCGGAGGCGCTCGAGACCTGGAGCGTGCCGCTGCTCGAACGGCTCTTGCCGCGGCACATGCAGATCATCTATCTCATCAACTCGCTGCACCTCGACGCGCTGCGCGCCGAGGGGCACAAGGACGGCCAGCTGCTCTCATCGGTGTCGCTGATCCAGGAGGACCACGGCCGCCGCGTGCGCATGGGCAACCTCGCGTTCCTGGGCGCGCGGCGGGTCAACGGCGTCTCGGCGCTGCACACGGAGCTCATGCGCAAGACCGTGTTCCACGATTTCGCGACGCTCTACCCCGACCGCATCGTCAACAAGACCAACGGCATCACGTTCCGGCGCTGGCTCTACCAGGCCAACCCCGCGCTGACGCGCCTCATCGTCGACGCCGCCGGCGCCGACGTCCAGGATGACGCCGAAGGGCTGGAACGGCTGATCCCGCTGGCGGGCGATCCGGCGTTTCGCGACCGCTTCGCGGCCGCGCGGCGGACGAACAAGGTGGCGCTCGCGCGGCTGATCCGCGAGCGCACCAACGTCCGCGTCGATCCGGACGCGCTGTTCGACGTGCAGGTCAAGCGCATCCACGAATACAAGCGGCAGCTTCTCAACATCCTGGAGACGATCGCGCTCTACGACGCGATGCGCGGCCAGACGACGCTCGACTGGGTGCCGCGGGTGAAGATCTTCGCCGGCAAGGCTGCCGCGAGCTACCAGCAGGCGAAGCTCGTCATCAAGCTCGCCCACGACGTGGCGCGGATCGTCAACGACGATCCCGTGATGCGCGGCATGCTGAAAGTCGTCTTCCTGCCGAACTACAACGTGAGCCTCGCCGAGGCGATCATTCCGGCCGCCGACGTCTCCGAGCAGATTTCCACGGCGGGCATGGAGGCGTCCGGCACGGGCAACATGAAGCTCGCGCTGAACGGCGCCGTCACGCTCGGCACGCTCGACGGCGCGAACATCGAGATCCGTGACCGCGTCGGCGCCGAGAACATCTTCATCTTCGGGCTCACCGCGGAGGAAGTCGCCGAGCGGCGCGCCAACGGCATCGACGCGACCGAGGCGATCGCGGCGTCGCCGGCGCTCTCCGAAGTGCTCGACGCGCTGGAAGCGGGCGTCTTCTCGCCGGACGACCGCAAGCGCTACACGGGCCTCGTCGACACGCTGCGCCATCACGACTATTTCATGGTCTGCGCCGACTTCGAGTCCTACCGCTACGAGCAGCGCCAGCTCGCCGCGCTGTGGCGCGACCCCGCCGAATGGTGGCGCACCTCGATCATGAATACCGCCCGCGTCGGCTGGTTCTCGTCGGACCGGGCGATCGCAGAATATGCTCGTGAAATCTGGCAAGCCGACTCCGGCAGCGACTCCGAACGCAACTGAGGCGGCGCCGCCGGCGTGGCGGCTCGCCCAGGCTGCGGTCGATGCCATCGTGGAGGGCCGCCACGGCGATCCGTTCGCGGTGCTCGGCATGCACGGGACCGGCAGCGACATCGTGATCCGCGCGTTCGTTCCGGGCGCCGAGCACGTGAGCGCGCTCGCGCGCGACGGCGCCGTCCTCGCGGATCTCGAGATGCGGCATCCGGCAGGCTTCTTCGAGGGCCGCGCGCCACGGCGCGACCGCTATCGGCTGCGCGCCGCGAACCGGACGGCGACGTGGACGCAGGACGACGCGTATGCGTACGGGCCGGTGATGGGTCCGCTCGACGACTGGCTGATCGGCGAAGGCACGCATGCGCGGCTCTACGACAGCCTCGGCGCGCATGCGATCAAGCACGAGGGTGAGGCGGGCGTGCATTTCGCCGTCTGGGCGCCGAACGCGCGGCGCGTTTCCGTCGTCGGCGATTTCAACGCCTGGGACGGCCGCCGGCACGCGATGCGGAAGCGCGTCGACACGGGCGTGTGGGAGATCTTCGTGCCCGGCCTCGGCGAAGGCACGCTCTACAAGTACGAGCTCGTGGGCGCGCACGGGACGCTCTTGCCGCTCAAGGCCGATCCGGTCGGCTTCGGCGCGGAGCTGCGGCCGTCGACCGCGTCGGTCGTGCGCGACACCGGGCATTTCGACTGGAGCGACGACGCCTGGATGTCGGCGCGACGCGACCGCGATCCCAGGCGCGCGCCGATGTCGATCTACGAAGTGCACGCGGGATCGTGGCGGCGCAACGAGCGCAACGAGTGGCTCGACTGGGACGCGCAGGCCGAAGCACTGATTCCCTACGCGGTCGACATGGGCTTCACGCACATCGAGCTCATGCCGGTCACCGAGCATCCGCTCGACGCATCGTGGGGCTACCAGCCGATCGGGCTCTTCGCACCGACGTCCCGCTTCGGCGATCCCGCCGGATTCGCCCGCTTCGTCGACCGGTGCCACGGCGCGGGGCTCGGCGTGATCCTCGACTGGGTGCCCGCGCATTTTCCGGTCGATCCGCACGGTCTCGCGCAATTCGACGGCACCGCGCTGTACGAATACGCGGACCCGCGGGTCGGCTTCCAGCCGGACTGGAACACCGCGGTCTACGACTTCGGGCGGCAGGAGGTCGTCAACTACCTGATCGCCAATGCCCTCTTCTGGCTCGACCGCTACCACATCGACGGGCTGCGCGTCGACGCCGTGGCATCGATGCTCTATCTCGACTACTCGCGCAAGCCCGGCGAATGGCGGCCGAACCGCTTCGGCGGCAACGAGAATCTCGAGGCGATCGCGTTCCTGAGGAAGCTCAACGAGGCCGTGTACGCACGCCATCCCGGCGCCATCACGCTGGCCGAGGAATCGACGGCGTGGCCCGGCGTGTCGCGGCCGACCTACGTCGGCGGACTCGGCTTCGGCTTCAAGTGGAACATGGGCTGGATGCACGACACGCTCGCCTACGTGCGGCGCGCGCCGGTGCACCGGAAATGGCATCACGACGAGGTGACCTTCGGGCTCATGTACGCGTTCGCCGAGAACTTCGTGCTGCCGCTCTCGCACGACGAGGTCGTGCACGGCAAGGGCACGCTCATCTCGCGGATGCCGGGCGACGCCTGGCAGCAGTTCGCCACGCTCCGCGCGTATTACGGCCTCATGTGGTCGCAGCCGGGCAAGAAGCTCCTCTTCATGGGCCAGGAATTCGCGCAGGGCCGCGAGTGGGACTTCGACGCCGCGCTCGACTGGCCGGCGCTCGACATCGGCTGGCATCGCGGCGTGCAGGCGCTGGTGCGCGACTGCAATCGCATCTACGGACGCGAGCGGGCGCTGCACGAGCGCGACTGCGAGCCCGACGGCTTTCGCTGGATCGAGGTCGCCGACGCCGAGAATTCGGTGTTCGCGTGGCTTCGCTTCGGCGGCGACGGCGCCGCGCCGGTCGCGGCGATCGCGAACTTCACGCCCGTGTCCCGCGAGGGCTACCGGGTCGGATTGCCGCGCGCGGGACGATGGCGCGAAATCCTCAATACGGACGCCGCGGCGTATGGCGGATCGAACCGGGGCAACGCCGGCGTCGTGCAGGCGGCCGCGGTGGCATGGCACGATCAGAAAGCGTCGGCGACGATCACGCTGCCGCCGCTCGCGACGCTCTGGCTCATGCACGACGGAGAGGGATGATGGCAAGGCCCGCGCATCGGTCCGCGCGAAGGAGCCCGATGGAACCTCTGAACAAGTCCCACGCGGTTGCGCTGCAGGGCCAAATGCGGATGACGGCGCGACGCGCGACGAAGGTCGTAGTCCACACTACGATGCCGAGGAGCGCGGCAAAGCAGGCGCCGCATTTGGCAGCAGCCCGAAGGGACGGGGCTTTTCGGGCGGTCTGCTTTGTAGTTCCGGCCGCCGCTTCGCGGCTTAACGTTCGCGCTGCTCACGTTAGCCTTCACTGGAACGTTCGTTCCGCGAGGCTCGCTAAGGGGGCCGGCCATTGGCTTCGCCTCGCTTCGCGCATCCCATCCCGAAAATTCCCCGTCGCAACCGCGCGCGACTTATTCAGAGGTTCCCTATGGACAAGGTGACCTACTCGACTCCGCTGTCCCGCTCGACGATGGCGTACGTGCTGGCCGGCGGCCGCGGCACGCGGCTGATGGAGCTGACCGAATCGCGGGCGAAGCCGGCGGTCTATTTCGGCGGCAAGACCCGCATCATCGATTTCGCGCTCTCCAACGCGCTCAACTCGGGCATCCGGCGCATCGCGGTGGCGACGCAGTACAAGGCGCACAGCCTCATCCGCCACCTGCAGCGCGGCTGGAATTTCTTCCAGCCGATGCGCAACGAGAGCTTCGACATCCTGCCGGCGAGCCAGCGCATGTCGGACGACCGCTGGTACGCCGGAACCGCCGACGCCGTCTACCAGAACATCGACATCATCGACGGCTACGATCCGGAATACATGGTCGTGCTCGCGGGCGATCACATCTACAAGATGGACTACGAGCGCATGCTGGTCCAGCACGTCAATGACAACGCCGACGTGACGGTAGGATGCGTGGAAGTGCCGGTCGCGCAGGCGCGCGACCTCGGCGTGATGCACGTCGACGCGAACGAGCGCATCGTCGCGTTCGTCGAGAAGCCCGCCGAGCCGCCGGAGATCCCCGACCGCCCCGGCTACGCGCTCGCCAGCATGGGGATCTACGCGTTCCGCCGCACGCTGCTGAACGACCAGCTGCGCCGCGACGCCGCCGACCCGCACTCGACCCGCGACTTCGGCCGCGACATCATTCCGTTCCTCGTCGCCAACGGCAAGGCGGTCGCGCACCGCTTCACCCGCTCCTGCGTGCGCTCGGACGCCGAGCCGCTCGCGTACTGGCGCGACGTGGGCACCATCGAGGCCTATTTCGACGCCAACATCGACCTGACCGACACGGTTCCGGCGCTCGACCTCTACGACCGCGATTGGCCGATCTGGACCTATCCGGAGATCACGCCGCCGGCGAAGTTCGTGCACGACAGCGAGGGCCGGCGCGGCATCGGCATCTCGTCGCTGATATCGGGCGGCTGCATCGTGTCGGGCTCGTCGATCCGGCGCACGCTGCTGTTCACCGGCGTGCACATCCATTCGTACGCCTCCATCGAGCGCGCGGTGATCCTCCCGTACGTCGACATCGGCCGGCGGGCGCGGCTCGCCAATGTCATCATCGACGCGAACGTGAAGATTCCGGCCGACCTCGTCGTCGGCGAGGATCCCGAGCAGGACGCCGCGCGCTTTCGCCGCACGAGCCATGGCATCTGCGTCATCACCCAGGCCATGATCGACCGGCTCGCGGCGTGAGGCCCGCGCGCGACACTGCCGGAGCGGCGCGACCGGCATGACGAAGGTCGACGTCCTGTCGGTTGCCTCCGAGATCTATCCGTTGGTGAAGACCGGCGGCCTCGCCGACGTCGTCGGCGCGCTGCCGCGCGCGCTCGCCGCCGAAGGCGTGCACATGCGCACGCTCGTTCCGGGGTATCCGGACGTCCTGCGCGCGCTCCCCGACGCAGCGGAGATTCATTCGTTCGCCGATCTGCCCGGAGGGCCGGCGCGCCTGCTGCAGGCGCATGCCGCAGGCCTCGATCTCCTCGTGCTCGACGCGCCACCGCTTTTCGCGCGTCCCGGCAATCCGTACACCGGTCCCGATGGCAACGACTGGCCCGATAACGCACTGCGCTTCGGCGCGCTCGCCGCGGCGGCGGCGGCGATCGCGCAGGGCGCCGTCGCCGCCTACCGCCCGAACGTCGTGCACGGGCACGACTGGCAGGCCGGCCTCGTCCCCGCGTATCTGCATTACACGGGCGTCGGCGTGCACGCGGCGACGGTGATGACCATCCACAATCTCGCGTTCCAGGGACAGTTCCCGCGCAATCTCCTGGGTGCGCTGAAGCTTCCGCCGGCGTCGCTGTCCGTCGAAGGCGTCGAATACTACGGCTCGATCGGATTCCTCAAGGCGGGTCTCGCGCTCGCCGATCGCATCACGACGGTGTCCCCGACCTACGCCTCCGAGATCCGGACGCCGGAAGGCGGCATGGGCTTGGACGGCCTGCTGCGCCGGCGCGCCGACGTGCTCTCGGGCATCCTCAACGGCATCGACGTCGACGTCTGGGACCCCGCGAACGATCCGCACCTGCGCGCGCCGTACGACGTGAAGCGGATCGCGCCGCGCGCGGCCAACAAGGCCGCGCTGCAGGAGCGGCTCGGGCTCGCCGTCGACGCGCGGGCGTTTCTGTTCGGCGTGGTGAGCCGGCTCACCTGGCAGAAGGGCCTCGACCTCCTCCCCGAGGTGCTCCCCTGGCTCGACGCGACGGGCGCCCAGCTCGCGCTGCTGGGTGCCGGCGACCCCGCGCTCGAGAAGGCGTTCACCGCAGCGGCGGCCGCCCGCCCCGGCCGGATGGCGGCGGTGATCGGCTACGACGAGGCGCTCGCCCATCTGATCCAGTCCGGCATCGACGCATTGCTGATGCCGTCGCGGTTCGAGCCCTGCGGGCTCACCCAGCTCTGCGCGATGCGCTACGGCGCGATTCCCGTGGTCGCGCGCGTGGGTGGGCTGGTCGACACGGTCGTCGACGCGAACGAGATGGCGCTGGCCGCCGGCGCCGCCACGGGCGTGCAATTCGCGCCCGTCACCGGTGAGCAGCTCGAGTTCGCGCTGCAGCGCGTGCGCTCGCTCGCCCGCGATCGGGCGCAATGGCGCCGCGTCCAGCATCAGCGGGATGACGACCGACGTCGGCTGGACCCGCCCGGCGCGGCGCTACGCCGCGCTCTATCGCGAGCTCATCGCGCGAAGGCGCCGCTGACCGATGCCCCGCCTCGGACCCGGCAGCCCCGAACCGCTCGGCGTGACGCTGACCTCAGGCGGGGTCAACGTCGCGGTGTTCTCCGCGCACGCGACGTCGATCGAGCTCTGCCTGTTCGACGCGCAGGGGACGCGCGAGCAGGAGCGCATCACGCTGCCCGAGCGCACGGGCGAAGTCTTCCACGGCTTCGTCGCGGACATCGCCGCGGGGCAGCGCTACGGATTGCGCGCGCACGGCGCGTTCGACCCGCGCAACGGCCATCGCTTCAATCCGGCGAAGCTCCTCATCGATCCCTACGCGACGGCGCTCGACCGGCACGTCGCCTACGATTCCGTGATGAGCGGGAGCGACGCTGGCGACACCGCGCCCGACCCCCGCGACAGTGCCGCCGCAGTCGCAAAGGCCATCGTCGCCGCGACCAGCGCCGCGCGCCGAATCGCCGCGCCCGAGAGTGCCGTGGGCGGACACGATCCTCTACGAGCTCAACGTGCGCGGCTTCACGATGACGCACTCCGGAGTTCCGCCGGCGCTTCGCGGCACGCTCGCCGGGCTCGCGCACCCCTCGGCGATCGCGCACCTGACGCGCCTCGGAGTCACGACGGTCGAGCTGATGCCCGTCGTCGCCGCCATCGACGAGCGCCATCTCGGCCCGCTCGGCCTCACCAATTACTGGCGCTACAACCCGATCGCCTGGATGGCCGTGGCGCCCCATCTCGCGCCGGGCGGCCTCCCCGAGCTCGCCGCGTGCGTGCGCGCGCTGCACGCCGCGGGCCTCGAGGTCATCCAGGACATCGTGCTCAATCACAGCGGCGAAGGCGACGCGCCGGGGCCGACGCTCTCGCTGCGCGGCCTCGACAACGCGAGCTACTATCGATTGGCGGAGGGCGATGCCGCGCGCTACGTCGACGACACCTGCTGCGGCAACACGCTGGCGCTCGACCATCCCTACGTGCTGCGCCTCGCGCTCGACTCGCTGCGCCACTTTGCGCAGGCCGCCGGCGTCGACGGCTTCCGGTTCGATCTCGCGACGACGCTCGGGCGACGCGCCGGCGGCTTCGATCCCGCGGCGCCGCTGCTGCAGGCGATCGCGCAGGACCCGGTGCTGCGCGGATTGAAGCTGATCGCCGAGCCGTGGGACCCCGGCCCGGGAGGCTACCGGCTCGGCCAGTTCCCCGCCGGCTGGGGCGAATGGAACGACAGGAGCCGCGACGCGGTGCGGCGGTTCTGGCGGGGCGATGCCGGCATGCAGGGCGAGCTCGCGACGCGCCTGTCGGGATCGTCGGACGTCTTCGCGGCGCGCGCGCGTCCCCCGTCGCGCTCGATCAACTTCGTCACGGCGCACGACGGCTTCACGCTGGCGGATCTCGTCGCCTATTCGGCCAAGCACAACGAAGCGAACGGCGAGAGCAACCGCGACGGCAGCGACAGCAACGACTCGTGGAACCACGGCGTCGAGGGCCCGACCGGCGACGCCGCGATCGTCGCGGCGCGCGAGCGCGACGTGAAGAGCCTGCTCGCGACGCTGATGGTGGCGCGCGGCACGCCGATGCTGTCGATGGGCGACGAGCTCGGGCGCACGCAGCGCGGCAACAACAATGCCTATTCGCAGGACAACGCGCTGGCATGGGTCGACTGGGACCATGCCGACGACGTGCTGGTCGATTTCGTCGCCGCGCTCTGCGCGCTGCGCCATGCGCATCCCGCCCTGCGCGCCGATCGCTGGCTCGCCGGCGCGCCGGTCGATGCGTCGGGGATTCCCGACGTCGAATGGCGCCTTCCCGGACGGCAGCGCGCTGGCGCCCGCCGATTGGACCGCGCCCGGGCATCGGGCGCTCGTCGCCGGCTTCTATGCCGGCGCGACCGACGACAGCGAGGCCGACCGCGTCGTCGTCGCGCTCAACGCGGGCGATGCGCCGTGCGCGATGCAGCTGCCCGATCCCCGCGCGGGGTTCGCCTGGCGCTGTCTCGTCGACACTGCGCTGCCGGCGGGACGCCCGCCGGGCGCGCGCGCGGGGGGCGCGCCGGAGGTGACGTCGATCGGCGCGCGCTCCGTGATCGTGCTCGCCGAGGAACCGACGATCGCATGGAAGCCGCGCCGCTCCGGCGTGGAGCCCGCCGTGCTCGCGCGCCTCGCCAATGCGGCCGGCATTGCCGGCGAGTGGTGGGACGTCGCGGGCGAGCGCCATGAGGTGAGTCCCGACACCAAGCGTGCGCTCCTCGAGGCGATGGGCCTGGGGGCCGCGTCGACCGACGACGCGCGTGCGCGGCTCAACGAGATTTCCGAGCGCGGCCTGCGCGGATCGCTCCCCGCGACCATCGTCAGCGGCGAGATGCAACCCATCACCGTCGCGGTGACGCGCGACGTGTCCGCGAACGGAAGCCGGCACCGGCTGCACGTGGTGCGCGAGGACGGCGCCGAAGAGGATCATCCGGTCGACGCCGCCGCGCTGCCGGGGCGGACGATCACGCGCGCGGACGGGCGCCAGAGCGCGCGGCGGGTCGTCACGCTGCCTCCCCTTCCGCGCGGCGTGCATCAGCTCTTCTTCGACGACGAGCGCGAGCATGCCTGCACGCTGATCGTGGCGCCGTCGCGCTGCTTCACGCCGGACGATCTCGCCGCGGGCGGGCGCCGCTTCGGCCTCGCCGCGCAGCTCTACTCGCTGCGGCGGCCCGACGACCAGGGCATCGGCGACTTCACGACGCTGGGAGAAGCGGCGGTGGCGACCGCGCGCGCCGGCGGAACGATCCTCGGGATCAATCCGCTGCATGCCTTGTTCACGGTCGATCGCGACCGTGCGAGCCCCTACCATCCCTCCGACCGCCGCTTCGTCGACCCCATCTACGTCGACGTCGAGCGCGTGTCCGATCTCGAGGCCTCGCGCGAGGCGCGCGCGGTGCTCGCGGCCAATCGCCGCGCGCTGGCGACGCTGACCGCGCGCGACGAAGTCGATTACGTCGCCGTGTGGCAGGCGAAGCGCGCCGTGCTCGACGCGTGCTTCGCCACGTTCGACCGCCGCCCCGGAGACGAACCGCTGGTCGCGGAATTCGAAGCGTTCGTTCGCGCCGGCGGCGCCGCGCTGCGCAATTTCGCCGTGTTCGAGGCCATCGCCGCCGCGCATCCGCGCCTCCCGTGGCGGCGCTGGCCCGCCGCGTTGCGCAGCCCCGGCGCGGCGCACGTCGGGGAATTCGCCGAACAGCATCCGCGCGACGTCCGCTTCGCGTGCTACCTGCAATGGCAGGCCGATCGGCAATTCGGCGCAGCCGCGCTCGAGGCGCGGGACGCGGGGCTCGCGCACGGGCTCTACCGCGATCTCGCGATCGGCGCCGCTGCCGACGGCGCGGAAGCCTGGTCCTGCGCGGAGACGCTCGCCGACGGCGTGTCCATCGGCGCGCCGCCCGATCCCTTCTCGCCGACGGGCCAGGTGTGGGACCTGCCGCCGGCGATCCCGCATCGGCTCACCGAGAGCGCCTACGCGGAGTTCCGCGGGCTTCTCGCCGCCAACATGCGCCATGCGGGCGCGCTGCGCATCGATCACGTGATGGGGCTGTCGCGGCTGTTCTGGGTGCCCGACGGCGGCCGTGCCGTCGATGGCGCCTACGTCGCCTACCCGCTCGACGATCTCATCGGCGTGCTGGCCCTCGAAAGCCAGCGCGCGCGCTGCATCGTCGTCGGCGAAGATCTCGGCACGGTGCAGGACGGGCTGCGCGAGCGCCTCGCCGCCGCCGACGTGCTGTCCTACCGCGTGCTGTGGTTCGAGCGCGACGCCGATGGATTCCGCGCGCCGGAGCGCTATCCGGCGAAGGCGGCGGCGTGCGTGTCGACGCACGACCTGCCGACGATCGCCGGATGGTGGCGCGGCGCCGACATCGACGAGAAGGCATCGCTCGGCCTGCTCGCCCGGGACGCGGCGGAGGCCGCGCGCGACGCCCGCGCCGCCGACGTGCAGGCGCTCGCCCGCGCGCTCCAGCGCGACGCGCCGCCGGGCGAAGTGCGCATCGATCCGGCCGCGCCTTTCGACGCAACGATCACGGCCGCCGTGCATCGCTTTGTCGCAGCGACCCCGTCCGAGCTCGTCCTGTTCCAGGCGGACGATCTCGCCGGCGAGACAAGCGCGCAGAATCTTCCGGGCACCGACCGCGAGCGGCCGAACTGGCGGCGCAAGGTGAGCGTCGTCGCCGCACGGCTGTGGGACACGCGCGCCGGCCGCCTGACCTCGGCCGCCTGCGCCGCCCGTCGTGGCGCGCCGCCACCGGAGGAGCCCGCATGATCCTGGCGGAGCGCTCCGGCGCCGCGGTCGAGGGGACCGCGGTGTGTCACGCGCCGCGCGACCGGCGCGCAATTCGGAATGCCGGAAGTGCCGCCGACCGGCAGAGGTCAGTGCCCGGCGGGATGCGGGTGTCCGTGCGCGTGCATTTCATCGTCGGTCGGAGAGCGGTGCCGGACCTCCGCGTTGACCGGGATTTCCTGCGTCGTTCCATCGGCCGCCTCGAGCGTCAGCACCAGGGCGACGTGGTCGCCCAGTTTCAAGGCGTGCCTGATCGCAGCGAGGCGAATGTGGGCCCGCCCGGGCGCCAGCCTGACCGTTTCGCCGCCCGGAAGCGCAAGATGCGTGACTGCCCGGAATTTTCCGCGGCGCGCGTTGTCCGGCATCTCCATGGTAACCGTCGCGGCGAGCTCGCACCGGACGCCGACGAGCGTGGTGCCCTCGCTGCTCCGCAAGTTCATGTAGGCGTCGGTCGAGCCCGCCGTGGCGGGTCGAACCCAGGGCTCGTTGACGATGAAGAGCCCGGCGGCGCTCGCCGAAGCGAGTGGTAGCGCCAGGAGAGTGGATGCGAAGGCGACGGCCCGCCCGAAGGCACGGACGTGGCGGATATCCAGTCGAATCGTGCCGATAACCTTCATCGGCGAAGGTTAACCGATTCGGCGGCGCGTTGTTCCATCGGATTCGGGAATACGGTCCGTTGACGCGTGTTTGCGACAATGAGCAACGGCGCCTGTCGCGGATCGACGACGCCAGATCGAATCGAGTCGGAGGATTCCATGCAACGCCTGCTTCGCTGTCTGATGCTCGCAACGCTTCTCGTCCTGGCGCCCGCCGCCCGGGCGACCTTTCACCTGATCAACATCAGCGAGATCTACTCGAACGCAGACGGCACGGTCCAGTACATGGTGCTGGCTCCGTTCTCCGACGGCCAGGATCTGCTGGCCGGGCACACCATCCTGACTACGGGTCCCGGCGGACAGCAGATCTTTCGGTTTCCCAGCAATCTTCACGAGCGGCGCGACCAACGGCAAGCGCATCCTGGTCGCGACGCAGGGATTCGCCGCCCTCAACCTCGTCGCGCCCGATTACATCGTTCCGAACGGATTCTTCCCGATCGCCAATGGCACGGTCAATTACGGGGAGGGCGTCAGTACGTGGAACTACACGACGCTTCCGACAGACGGGGTCAATGCACTGATGGCGAATGGCATGACCGGCCCCAACGTCGCGACCAACTTCGCCGGCGTCAGCGCGTCGGTGACGCCCACGGCGCCGCCGGTGCTCAACTACCAGGGCCTGTGGTGGAACCCGGCGGAATCGATGTGGGGTGTGAACTTCGCGCATCAGGGCGACCAGGTCTTCGCCACGTGGTATACCTACGACACGAGCGGCAACGCGTACTGGCTGTCGATGCTCGCCGCCCGCACCTCGGCCACGAGCAATGCGTACCATGGCGACATCTACGTCGACGTCGGGCCGCCGTTCAACAACTTCGTCGGCAGCGGGACGCCCGGCCAAGGTCGGTGACGGGACGGTCACCTTCACCGATGCCAACAACGGCAGTCTTCTTCTACGAGGTGACCGCGGGCGGCGCGACGAGCGTCGTCCAGCAGACCAAGGCGATCACCCGCTTCAGCCTGGGCGGCCGCGCAGCCGACCTGCACCTTCGCCGAGCGCGCCCAACCTCGCGGCCGCGACCAACTATCAGGATCTCTGGTGGGTCCCGACCGAGTCGGGCTGGGGCGTCAACTTCGCGCACCAGGGCGACCTCCTGTTCGCCACCTGGTACACCTATGACGCGAAAGCTCGCGGGCAACAATCCGCCGCTGTGGCTCTCGGCGCTGATGACGCAGGGCATGGGGAACGTCTTCACCGGGCCGCTCACCCGCACGTCGGGACCGCGCTTCGACAACTACAAGACGAGCGACGTGGTGCAGCCGATTCCGACGGTGGGGACGGCGACGGTGACGTTCACCGACGGCAACCACGCGAGCTTCCACTACGTCACCAATGGAGCCGGCAGCCTGCCGGTCGTCGATCAGACGAAGTCGATCACGCGCTTCCTGTTCGCCGCGACCGGCGCGACGACCTGCCAGTAAGCGGACGCGTCCGCCGCCCGCCGCCGCGACTCGACGGCGGCGGCGGCGGCGGGACGGGTCAGAACTGCTCGGCCGCGAGCGCCATCGCCGGCTTCCCGCCGGCCGTGACGACGTCGGCGAGGCCTGTCGCCTGCGGCAGCAGGGCGTCGGCATAGAAGCGCGCCGTCTGGATCTTCGCGGTGAGGAAGCGCGCGTCGCCCGTGCCTTCCGCGAGATGGCGGGCGGCGACCAGCGCCGCGCGCCCCATCTGCCATCCGCCGGCGACGAGCCCCCACAACTCGAGATAGGGAACCGCGCTCGCGTGCGCGGCGCGGGTGTCGGCGCCGAACGCGGGAACCATCCATTCGAGCGCTGCGTGCAGCGACTTGACGGCGCGCGCGAGGCGCGCGCCGATCGCCTTGAGATTGGCGTCCGGATGCGCGCTGAGCTCCGCCGCCACCTTGTCGATCTCCGCGGCGACCCGGCGCGCCTCGGCGCCGCCGTCGCGTGCGGTCTTGCGCCCGATGAAATCGTTGGCCTGGATGCCGGTGGTGCCCTCGTAGATCGTGGTGATCCGCGCGTCGCGATAGTACTGCGCAGCGCCGGTCTCCTCGATGAAGCCCATGCCGCCGTGCACCTGCAGTCCGAGCGAGGTCAGCCGCAGCGCGTTCTCGGTCGAGCAGCCCTTGACGATCGGGATCATGAAATCGACGAAGGCCTGATGGCGCGCCCGCGCCGATGCGTCGGGATGGCGGTGGGCGTTGTCGACGGCGGCGGCGGTGACGTAGGCGACCGCGCGCATCGCCTCGATCGTCGCGCGCATCGTCATCAGCATCCGCCGGATGTCGGGGTGATCGATGATCGGAGCGCTCCTGGCTGCGCCGTCCTGGCCCACCGGCCTTCCCTGCACGCGCTCGCGCGCGTAGGCGACCGCGTGCTGGTAGGCGCGCTCGGAAATCCCGACGCCCTCGAGCCCGACCGAGAAGCGGGCGAGGTTCATCATGATGAACATGTACTCGAGGCCGCGATTCTCCTCGCCGACGAGATAACCGACCGCGCCGCCGTGGTCCCCGTACGCGATCACACCCGTCGGGCTCGCGTGGATGCCGAGCTTGTGCTCGAGCGACACGCATTGGACATCGTTGCGCGCGCCGAGGCTGCCGTCGTCGTTGACGATGAACTTGGGCACGACGAAGAGCGAAATGCCCTTCACGCCCGGCGGCGCGTCCGGCGTGCGGCCGAGCACGAGGTGGATGATGTTGTCGGTGTAGTCGTGCTCGCCGTAGGTGATGAAGATCTTCTGGCCGAAGAGCCGGTACGTGCCGTCGCCTTGCGGAACGGCCTTGGTGCGGACGGCGGCGAGGTCGGAGCCGGCCTGCGGCTCGGTGAGGTTCATCGTGCCGGTCCAGGTGCCGGCGACCATTTGCGGCAGGAATTTCTGCTTCAGCGCATCCGACCCGCGTGATTCGATCGCCTCGATCGCGCCCTGCGTCAGCAGCGGACAGCAGATCGAACGCGAGGTTCGACGCGTGCCACAGCTCCTCGACCGCGATCGACAACAGGTAGGGCAATCCCTGACCGCCGTACTCGCTGCTCTTGCCGAGGCCGTTCCAGCCGTTCTCGCAGAACTGGTGATACGCGTCCTTGAAACCGGCCGGCGTCGTCACCGTCCCGTCGTCGCGGCGCTGCGCGCCCTCGCGGTCGCCCGATCGCGTTGAGCGGATCGAGCACGTTCGTCGCGAACTTGGAGGCTTCCTCGAGGATCGCCGCCGCGACGTCGGGCGTGGCTTCCTCGTTCCCGGGCAGCGAGGCAACCTGCTCGAGTCCGGCAAGCTCGTTCAGCACGAACTGAATGTCGGCGAGGGGGGCGTGGTATTGGCTCATCGCGAAAATCGTCCTGGCGTGGTCGGCGATAGGGGAAGCATAGCCTTCGCGTCTAGAGTAGACCCTCTAAAATCCCGCCGGCGACGGCCCCGCGCGGCGCAGTCTTTGCGATCGGTCGTGTCGCGCGACGCGCGCCTGCGCGTCAGCCGAGCGACGCCGTGAGCTCCGGCACGATCTGGAACAGGTCGCCGACGAGGCCGTAGTCGGCGATCTGGAAGATCGGCGCGTCGGGATCCTTGTTGATCGCGACGATCACCTTGGCGTCCTTCATTCCCGCGAGATGCTGGATCGCGCCCGAGATGCCGACCGCGATGTAGAGGTCGGGCGCGACGATCTTGCCGGTCTGCCCGACCTGATAATCGTTGGGGACGTAGCCCGCGTCGACCGCCGCGCGCGATGCCCCGATCGCCGCATTGAGCTTTCCGGCGAGCGCCTCCAGCATCTTGAAGTTCTCGCCGCTGCCAAGGCCGCGTCCGCCGGAAACGACGACGCGCGCGCTGGTGAGCTCCGGCCGGTCGGATTTGCTCAACTCCTGGCCGACGACCTTCGCAAGTCCCGGATCCGGCGCCGCCGTCACCGATTCGACAGGCGCGTTGCCGCCGGTCGCCGGCGCCGCATCGAATCCGGTCGCGCGAACGGTGATCGCCTTGACGGAATCCTTCGACTGGACCGTCGCGAAGGCGCTGCCAGCGTAGATCGGGCGCACGAAAGTGTCGGGCGATACGACCGTGATGATCTCGGAGATCTGCGCGACGTCGAGCAGCGCCGCCACGCGCGGCATCACGTTCTTGCCGAATCCCGTTGCCGGCGCCATCACGTGCGAGTAGCCGCCCGAGCGCGCCAGCGCGACCGCCGTCGCCGCGATGCTCTCGGCGACCGGCGAGGCGAGCCACGGCGCGTCGGCGTGCAGCACCTTGGTGACGCCGGGAACCTGCGCCGCCGCCTGCGCGGCCGCGGCCGCGTTGCCGCCGGCGACGAGGACGTGCACGTCGCCGCCGATCTCGAGCGCGGCGGTGATGGTGTTGCGCGTCGCGGCTTTCAGCGTCGCGTTGTCGTGATCGGCGATGAGAAGAGTGGTCATGATTCGGGTTTTTTCGTTCGAGATGAATCGAGCGGGCGAGAGGCTCAGATCACTTTCGCGACGTTGCGCAGCTTGTCGACGAGCTCGGCGACGTCGGCCACCTTGCCGCCGCCCTGCCGCTTCGGCGGCTCGACGACCTTGAGCGTCGTGAGCCGCGGCGCGACGTCGACGCCGAGCGCCGCCGGCGTCGTCGTCTCCAGCGGCTTCTTCTTGGCCTTCATGATGTTGGGCAGCGTCGCGTAGCGCGGCTCGTTCAACCGAAGATCGGTGGTGATCACCAGCGGAAGCGACATCTCCACCGTCTCGAGGCCGCCATCGACCTCGCGCTTCACGATCGCACGTCCGGATGCGATTTCCACTTTGGAGGCAAACGTCGCCTGCGCCCAGCCCGAGAGCGCCGCCAGCATCTGACCGGTCTGGTTGGAGTCGTCGTCGATCGCCTGCTTGCCGAGGAACACGATGCCCGGCTGCTCCTTGTCGGCGACGGCCTTGAGGAGCTTCGCGACCGCGAGCGGCTGCAGCTCGACGTCGCTCTCGATGAGGATCGCGCGATCGGCGCCAAGCGCCAGCGCGGTGCGCAGCGTCTCCTGGCTGCCGGCGACCCCGCACGACACCGCGACGATCTCGGTGACGACGCCCTTCTCCTTGAGCCGCACCGCTTCCTCGACGGCGATCTCGTCGAAGGGGTTCATCGACATCTTGACGTTCGCGGTGTCGACGCCGGAGCCGTCGGCCTTGACGCGGACCTTTACGTTGTAATCGACGACGCGCTTGACGGCAACGAGGACTTTCATGGAGGGATCGCGGCGGACGTTGAAAGGACCCCGATTATAGTCGCTTCCGCGCGCGACACGCCCCCCGCCAGGAGGAGCCGGCCAGCCACGCCTCGCGTCGCGTCAACTTCACGCAGACCGTGCTTGCGGCGCAAATGCGCGTCTCGGCCGCGCGTTATCCGCGGCGCCATCCGCTACCGCCACCACCCCGTAGAATCGCGGCATGACGGACCTGCAACTGGTGCGCCCAAGCCGCGAACACCTGGCGGAATACGCGGAAGCGCTCGCGCGCGGGTGGTCGGCCGACAACGTCCGCGGCGCCGCTGCGGCCAAGGACGAGCTCGCGCACATCGCGCGCGACGCCGACGCATTCGTCGCGTCGCTGTGCGACCGTGAGGCGAAGGGCGCGCCCATCGCGATGCCCGACGGCAGCTTTGTGCCGCGTCTGCCCGGCTACCGTCTGTGGCTGTGGGACGGCGAATTCTGCGGCAGCATCGGGTTTCGCTGGCAACCGGGGACCTCCGCGCTGCCCGGTTACACGCTGGGGCACGTCGGCTACGCCGTCGTTCCGTGGAAGCAGCGGCGCGGTTACGCGACGCGTGCCCTTGCTCTGCTCCTTCCCGAGGCGCGCCGTGAGGGCCTTGCCTACATCGACATCACGACCGATCCGGAGAACGTCGCGTCGCAGAGAGTCATTCTCAACAACGGCGGACGGCTCGTCGGACCGTTTCGCCGGTCTCCGGCGTATGGTGACGACGCGCTGCATCTGCTGTTTCGCATCGACCTCTGACGCCGCGGTGCCAGCGTCGGAACGCCGACGAGTGCAGGCACGTCATCGATCGAATTCCGGCTCGCCGCCGGCCACATCCCTGACGAGCGCCGGGTTGTATACGACAGGCATCCGCGGTTATGCTTGTCACATCGTCAGCCCGACAAGGGTCGACACCATGCGCCCGGCCACGCTTTTTTCGCATCGCCGCTACTTCGGCCTCGATCCGGTCCAGCTTCGCAACGGAGCCCGACGCCTGCTTGCGCGTGCAGGCGGGCAGCAACCGGTCGAGGCGCTGACCATCGGACGCAGCACGCTGATGCGCGAATTCGGCATCAATCCGATCGCCGTGCGCGCCTTCGCGAGCGAGCTCGTGCAGCACGGCCTCCTGGAGCTCCATTCGCCCGAAAGCGGCGATCGCCTGTATCGGGCAACGGGACAGCTGGAGCAAATCGCCAGTGCCGAGATCATGGAGCCGTTGCCGCGCCGCCGCGCGGAGCTGATCGTGGACAGCGCGCATGATGTTGCACTGTCGTTCAACCGCACGGCGGTCAACAACCGTTACGAGATCGCCGAGATCGCGGTGCACGGAGACTTCATGAGCCGCGAGCCGCAAGTCTCGAGGCTGGAGTTCGCCGTCACCGGACGGCGCCGCCCGCCGGCGCCGGGCGGACTGCTGCGCCGCCCCCCCGCGCAGACGCAGGGACATCAGGCCATCCGGCTGCTGTTCGAAAACCTCTCTCCCTACGTGCACGTGGATTTCTTCAAGCGGCTGTTGGACGCGCCACGCCCGTTCAGCGTCATCTTCAAAGCGGAAGACTGAATCGTGCCGCGCGCAACGCGCGGCGCCATCGAGCGGCATGGTGCAGCACGGCGATTGAGCCGCCTTGTGTTTCCGCGTTGTTGCAACCGCACATCGCACCGATCCACGCTTTCCCGTGAGGCGCTGCGGCTTGATCGAAGTCAAGGCTGCGGGCATTCGCCGGGCGTACGGTCTCGTTGCCACATCTCATGCGGGTGGCGCTCGCCAATGCGAGCCGTTCCCGTTGGCGCCGACAGTCATCCCGACGGGATTTCGGATGAGACACGACGAAACGCGAGGCTTGGACCCTTAAACGCCATGCTGGACAGACCCATCAAGGATTTGATGCAGCGGCGCAAGCTGCTGCTCGCGCCGCCCGCGACCGTCGTGACCAAGGCAGCCAAGCTCATGGCCGCGCGCAACGTCGGCGCGATCATCGTCGTCGATGCCGAACGGCTGGTCGGCATCTTCACGGAGCGCGACGCCGTGATGCGCGTGCTGGCGCACGGCCTTGATGCCGACACGACCCCGATCGGCGACGTGATGACGCGCGAGCCGCAATGCATCGATCCGGACAAGCCATTCGGCTATGCGTTGATGCTCATGCACGACAAGGGCTTTCGTCACCTCCCCGTCGTCGAGCACGGCAAGCCGATCGGTATCATCTCGGCGCGCAGTGCGATGGACCCCGAGCTCGAGGAGTTCGTTTCCGAAGCGCAGCGTCGCGTCCACTATCGCGATCGCGGCTAGGAACCTCTGAACAGATTCGGAGTTCCTGAGGTCCCGTCTTCTTCCGCCCGCGCGGGAGTGCATCGATCCGTCGCGTGCCTCATCGCGGCGTCCGCGCGCGGAATCCTGTTGGACGACGTTCCGGCGTAGAATTTTCGGCGCGCTGCATGAGGCATCCGCCGTTCCATCAACGCTCGCGAGACATCTTCATGAACGTTCCCCGCCCGCTCTTCGTCGTCGCCGCCGCGCTGGCTCTGGCGCTCGTTCTCGTCGCGTCCCCCGACGCCCTCGCGGAATGGCCGGATCGCCCGGTCAAATGGGTCGTGCCCTTCGGTCCCGGCGGCGCGAACGATCTCATCGCGCGCGCCGCGGCGGACGTGGTCGCGAAGCGACTCGGGCAACCGATCGTCATCGAGAACAAGCCCGGCGCGGGGGCAATCGTCGGCGCGGAATACGTCGCCAAGGCCAAGCCCGACGGCTACACGTGGCTGATCGGCGCCGCCGGCGTCGTGACCAACAGCATGATCCGCAAGGACCTGCCCTATGCGGACGCCGACCTCGTGCCGGTCGGAATGATCGCCGTCGCGCCATCGGTGATCGTCGTCAATCCCGCCGTGCCCGTCAGCAACCTCAAGGAGTTCGTCGCGTGGGCGAAGACGCAGAGCGGGGGCATCAACTGGGCCACCGCGGGCGGCGGAAGCACGCCGCACTTCGTCGCCGAGATGCTGCGCGAGTCGGGTGTCGACATCGTCATCGTTCCGTACAAGAGCGGCTCCGAGGGCATGACTGCGGTGCTCTCGAACAACGTTCCCGCGACCTCCGAAGCGAGCATCGTCGTGCTGCCGCAGGTGAAGGCCGGCAAGCTCAAGGCCATCGCCACCACGTACAGCCGCCGGATCAGCTCGTACGACACGCTGCCGACCGCGAAGGAACAGGGATTCCCCAACGTCGAGATCGGTCACTGGGCGGGACTCTTCGCGCCCAAAGGCACGCCGCCCGCGATCGTCGAGCGCATGAGCCGGGAACTCGAGGCCGCCGTCCGCTCCGCGGACTTTCGCGACAAGATGGTGCCGTTCGGCATCGAGCCCGAGCCCGGCACGACTGCCAACTTCATCGCCTTCATCGCGGCCGAGCGGGAACGGCTGGGCAAGCTCGCGAAACGGGCGAACATGCAGGCGGACAAGTAGTCCGTTGCGCAGCGACCGTTTTCGAGTGCGACACCCCTCCGCGCTCGCGGGCAGGGACTGACCGCGCGGCTTAAGACGCGCTGTATCTGCGTTCGCCGGCTCGCTGCGCACATGCCGGCGAATCGTCGGCCCGAATCCCCGGGCGCGAATCCACCCCTCGATTGGGCCGGCGGATCCCGTCTTCCAAGGGGGCATGGGCAACCTGCCCGCCGTGGGCGAAGACCGCGCGCGCCGCCCGTCGGCGGATCCGCAACGCTCTTGACGTCCCCAACTATTCCAATGGCATATTGTGGGCAACTTTCCCACAAGTAGGGGCATTCGCTTCGAGCCCGGACCCCCCTGTTCGCGGCCGACCCCCCTCTTGTGGGGAAGCCGATCGGACGACCAGTGGAACCTAAATGACCGCGCTGACAGCATCGAAGCCCCATGCTCGCGGGCGACTCGGGCTGCCGCCGCTAGGCGGTGCCGTACTTGGTCTCGACGGTCACGCCGAGCTCGCGCAGCAGCGCGGTCGGCAGGACCCCCCCGGCCTGAACCACGACCACGTCATTCTCGACCGTTGCGGTTCCACCCTCGCCGATCAGCTCGACGCGACCGGGCGCCACGCTTTTCACCTCGGTCTTGAGGCGGACGTCGATCTGTCCGGCAGCCTCCGCATCCTCGAGCCGCTTCCGATTGGCCGGCTTGATGCGATTGAACACGTCGCCGCGATAGGCAAGCGCGACAGCCGTGCCGGGCTGGGCGCTGCAGGCGAGCGCGCACTCGACGGCGCTGTCGCCGCCGCCCACGACCAGGACGCGCTGCCCGCGGTACTGCTCGGGCTCGATCAGCCGGTAGACGACCTTCGGCAGTTCCTCCCCGGGCACGTCGAGCTTGCGCGGCGTGCCGCGCCGGCCGATGGCGAGAAGCACATTGGCCGTGTCGATAGGTCCCTTCGTGGTTTCGATCCGGTAACCGCCGTCGATTCGCGCCGAGCTGCTCCATCCTGCGTGTCGAATTCGATCTTCGATGCCCGAGCGCGTCGACGACGTCCTGCCAGATTCCGCAGCAATTCCTCCTTGCTGATCTCGCCGATCGGCAGGCGACCGACGATCGGCAGGTCGACCGGCGAGGTCATCGCGATCTTGTTGCGCGGATAGTGGAAGATCGCGCCGCCGAGATCGCGCTTCCTGCTCGATCAGCCGGTAGCGAAGCTTGCGGCTCGATCGCGTCGAGGCCCGCCGCGATGCCGGCCGGGCCCGGCGCCGACGATGACGACGTCGAGCGGCGTCGCCGCCTTCGCGCTCGGCGATCGTCTCGATCGCCTGCTTTCCCTGCTCCGCGGCCTTGCGGATGAGGCCCATGCCGCCAAGCTCGCCGGCGATGAAGATTCCGCGGACGTTGGTCTCGAAATTCGGGTTCACCAGCGGAATGTCGATGCCGCGCCGTTCGGTGCCGAACACGAGCGTGATCGCCGTCGACCGGGCACGCCGCCGCGCAGGCGCCGTGACCGATGCACACGACGGGATTGGTGAGCTGCGCCTTGCCGTCGATGATGCCCAGCGCGTTCTCGGGGCAGGCGTTCACGCACGTGGCCGAGCCGACGCAGCGCGACGGGTCGACGACCGGATGCAGCGAGACGGGCTCGGTGAGCCCGGCCTTCGTCGGCGGCGGCGAGTTCCCGTCGCGTGGACCGCAGTGCGGCGCATGCGCCGCACGATGTGAATCAGCACGAAGGCCGCGACCGGCAGCCCGTACAGGGCGATCGCGAAGGAAGTGAGTGTCGGGCATCGTCTTGGTACGGCATCGATCGACAACATCCGGTTCGATCGGCGAAACCAGTTTAGCGGGAATGCTGCGAACGTGCAGCAACGATTGGCGCGCATCATCGTTGCGTGTCGCACTGGCGTGGCGACGCATCGCGCGCGAAGGTGCGGTGATGCCACGCGAGCTCGCAGAACCCGCGACGACGATGCTGATGCCGCTTGGATCCATGACGGGCGACGCGACGGGAGCGAGCTCGAACATCGAGGTACCGGCAGCGCGGCCCCGGTCGACGCCGGCCTCGCGGCGCACGCGCGCCGCGCGCCGCGAGGCTGCGGGCCTTACGCTGCTCGGCCTGCTGATCGTGCTTGCGCTGCGTGGTCGCGCGCTCGAACTGGTTCACCGCGGGGTCGGATCTCGGCTACTGGCTCGGCGTCGCCGGCGGCACGGCGATGCTGCTGCTGTTCATCTACCCGCTGCGCAAGCGCTGGCGCGCAATGCGCAGCAGGTCGGAACGACGCGGTTCTGGTTCTGCGCTGCACATGGCGCTGGGCATCGCGGGCCCGCTGCTGATCATCGTGCATTCGACGCTGCGCGTTCGGCTCGTGAATGCCACGGTCGCCTTCGCGTCGATGGCGCTCGTCGCCAGCAGCGGCATCGTCGGCCGGTTTCTCTACGCGCAGATCCACCACGGCCTCTACGGCCGCCGCGCGACGCTGGCGGAGTTGCGCGACGCAGGCCGGTCTCGATTCCGCGAAGCTGCGCTCGAAGCTCGCCTTCGTCGCCCGAAGTCGAGCGCCAGCTCAACGAATTCGCTCGGCTCGCCGAGGAGACGCGCAATGCCGGACTCGGTGCACCCGTGGCGGTTCCTCTCGCTCGGGCTGCACGCTGCGGTCGCGCGCCGGCGCTGCACTGCGGGAAACGACGCGATGCGCTCGAGCGCATCGCCAGCAGCGAAGAATTGGACGCCGGAAGAACTGGCGCGGCGCGTCGACAGCCGCCGGAAGCTGATCGCCGCGCACCTGCGGCGGTTCAGCGCGTCGCGCAGTTCGGCGTGTTCGAGCGGCTGTTCTCGTGCTGGCACGTGCTGCACGTGCCGCTCGTCTACATGATGGTGCTGTCGGCGATCGCCCACGTCGTCGCCGTGCACATGTACTGATGACGAATGCAAACGGGTCATCGGCGATGGCGGATCCTCATTGGTTGGGCAATCGGATGGCTGGCGATGGCGGCCGGCGCGCAGTCGCTGGAGGGCGTCCTGATGCCCGGCAAGGTCGATCGCCGGGCACGCGAAGTACGAAGAGCAGTGCGAGAAATGCCACGTCAAGTTCAACAAGGCCGCGCAGGACAGTCTCTGCCTCGACTGCCACAAGGAGGTCGCCCGTGACCTGCGCGACGAAGCACGGCTTCCATGGCCGCCTCGAGCCGCAGGCCTGCCGCACCTGCCACACCGACCACAAGGGGCGCGAGTGAACATCGCGCCGCTCGACGAGAAGGGCGTTCGACCACGCGAAGACCGGATATCGCGCTCGCCGGCGCGCATGCCAAGGAAGCCTGCCGCGAGCTGCCACGTCGCTGGCAAGAAGTACCGCGCCGCACCCGGCGACCTGCGACGGCTGCCATCGCAAGGACGACAAGCACAAGGGCAGCGCTCGGACCGCAAGTGCCCGGACTGCCACACCGAAGTGAAGCTGGAAGGACAGCCCGTTTCGACCACGGCAAGACGCAAGTTCGCGCTGACCGGCAAGCACGTCGGACGCCACGTGCAAGGACTGCCACGCGAACAACGTGTTCAAGGACACGCCGCTGACCTGCGTCGGCTGCCACCGCAAGGACGACAAGCAGCACCGCGGGCGGCTCGGCGAGAAATGCGAGGCCTGCCACGTCGCGGCGGACTGGCGCGACGTCGCGCGCGTTCCAGCACGACCGCGACGCGCAGCTTCGCGCTGCGCGGCAAGCACCGCACCGCGAAGTGCGAGAGCTGCCACAAGTCGACCGCAGGCCTGCATCGAAGCTCCCGACGACCTGCATCGGCTGCCACAAGGCCGACGACAAGCACAACGCGACGCTGGGCACGCGCCTGCGGCGATTGCCACACCGAGCGGAACTGGCGCGAGGCGAAGTACGACCACGACCTGTCGAAGTTCAAGCTGCGCGGCAAGCACCGCGACGTCGAGTGCAAGGAGTGCCACCGCGACCCGAAGAGCTACCAGGGCGCGCCGGCAGAACTGCATCGCCTGCCACCGCAAGGACGACACGCACAAGGACCGCTACGGCGACAAGTGCGCGACCTGCCACACCGAGTCGACGTGGCGCGACATCGTCTTCCGCCACGACCGCGACACGAAGTACGCGCTGACCGGCAGGCACGTCGACGACCAAGTGCGACAGCTGCCATGCCGGCCACGTCTATCGCGGACAAGCTCGCCAGCGGACTGCTACGCCTGCCACCGGAAGGACGACAAGCACCGCGACCAGCTCGGCCGCCAATGCGAGCGAGTGCCACGACACGGCGGACTGGAAGAAGACGGTGCGCTTCGACCACGCCAAGTCGCGCTTCCCGCTGCTGGGCGCGCACGCTGCGCGTCGAATGCAAGTCCTGCCACGCGACGCCGGCCTTCAAGGACGCGAAGCGCGAATGCATCGCGTGCCACGCGAAGGACGACAAGCACAAGCGGCACGCTCGGCACCGACTGCGCGCGTGCCACAACGCGCGCGACTGGAAGATCTGGGACTTCGACCACGCGAGGCGCGCCCGTTATGCGCTCGACGGCGCGCACGCAAAGGTGCCGTGCGTCGCCTGCCACAAGAGTCGCGGGCGACAGGATTCCCGCGCTGGCGACGACCTGCATCACCTGCCACGCCGCCGACGACGTCCACGGCGGCGACTTCGGCGGCCAGTGCGAGCGGTGCCACACGCCGCGCTCGTTCCGCGACATCAAGGCATTCGGTCCCGGCGGCGCATCGCCGCCGCGCACCGGCAGCGCCGTCCCCGGCCCAGGGACGCGCCAATGACAACCCGTCTGCCTCGTCGCGTTCGTCTCTCGCGCCGCTGCGAACGCTCTGCGTCGGCGGCACTCTGCCTCCTGGTCGGAGCGCTGACAGTCGGCCCGGCGTCCGCGCAGAGCCGCGTCGCGGCGCCCGCTCGACGCGCGAAGCAGGTCGCGCAGCACCTGACGACCGGGTTTCGCGCTGACCGGCGCGCACGAGCGCACGCGTTGCGAGAGCTGCCACGTCCGCGGCGAGTTCAAGGACACGCCGAAGACCTGCGTCGGCTGCCACGGGCCAGCGCCCGCATCAGCAGCGTCACGATCACGACGTCGCATCCGCCGACCGACCAGCCATGCTCGGTGTGCCACAACACGCGTGACGTTCGCCGGTGCGCGGTTCGATCACGTCGGCGTCGTGCCGGGTACGTGCGCGACCTGCCACAACGGGCAGCGACCGCGCCGCGGCAAGCCGGCCGACGCACCTGCGTCACCGACCGCGATCGCTGCGACACCTGTCACTCCACGCCGCGCGTGGAGCGGCACGACGATGAACCACACGGGAATCGCGAGCGGCTGCGCGACCTGTCACGCGACGTGGCCTCACCTTCGCCGGGAGTGACGCCGGTGTCGCCGCCCGGCATCGCACATCCCGTTCGGCGGCGCTGCCTGCGAGAGCTGTCACGCGGCGTCGGCCTTCGCGAGCTTTGCCGGGACGGTCATGAATCACGGGCCGGTCGCGGGCACGCCGTGCACGACCTGCCACGAGACCGGCAAGAGCTGGTTCGGCGTGACCATCGTCACCCGACCGACGCCGGCACAGGATCCGAACCATCCGACCGGCGGCGACTGCGGCAGCTGCCACAGCGGGACGACGTCGTTCAAGACGGGCATCACGGCGATGCCGTCGAACCACATCTCGACCAGCCAGCCCTGCGCGCTCTGCCACACGACGCCGGGCACTTACGCGGGCGCGACGATGAACCACGCCGGCATCACGTCGCGGCTGCGCGACCTGCCACGCGAGCGGCCTCAGCGTTCGCCGGCGTCGTGCCCGTCGGCGCCGCCGCCGACGCACGTCCCGACGACGCAGGCCTGCGAGCTGTGCCACTCCGCGTCGAAGTTCACCAACTTCAGCGGCGGCACGATGAACCACGCCGGCATCAGCACCGGCTGCGCCACCTGCCACGCCACCGGCAAGAGCTTCTTCGGCGTCACCGTGGTGACGCCGCCGGCCGACCCACATCCCGACCGGCGCGCGGCCTGCGAGACCTGTCACGCGCCCGCCAAGTTCACCAACTTCAGCGGCGGCACGATGAACCACGCCGGCATCAGCACCGGCTGCGCGACCTGCCATGCCACCGGCAAGAGCTTCTTCGGCGTGACCGTGGTGACGCCGCCAGCGACCCACATCCCGGTCGGCACCGCCGCCTGCGAAAGCTGTCACGCCCCGCCAAGTTCACCAACTTCGGCGGCACGGCGATGAACCACACGCCGGTCGCCGGCACCCCCTGCGCGACCTGCCACGAGACCGGCAAGAGCTGGTACGGCGTGACCATCGTCACCCGACCGACGCCGGCGCAGGATCCGAACCACCCTCGACCGGTGAATGCGGCAGCTGCCACAGCTCGACCGTCTCGTTCACGGGCGGCGTCACGCGAAGCCGGCGAACCACATTCCGACCAGCCAGGCCTGCACGCTTTGTCACACGACGCCGGGCAACTACGCCGTGGCGACGATGAACCACCCCGGCATCACGTCGGGCTGCGCGACCTGCCATGCCGCCGGCCTCACCTTTGCCAACGTCGTCCCGGTGGCGCCGCCACCGACGCACGTGCCGACGACAGCCGAGCGCCTGCGAGCTCTGCCACTCCGCGTCGAAGTTCACCAACTTCAGCGGCGGCACGATGAACCACGCCGGCATCAGCAGCGGCTGCGCCACCTGCCACGCCACCGGCAAGAGCTTCTTCGGCGTGACCGTCGATGACCCCGCCAGCGACACCTGCACATCCGTCCGACGACGGCCGCCTGCGAAAGCTGCCACGCCGCCCGCCAAGTTCACCAACTTCGGCGGCACCGCGATGAACCACACCGGCATCAGCAGCCGGCTGCGCCGACCTGCCACGCGACCGGCAAGAGCTTCTTCGGCGTCACCGTCGTCACGCCGCCGGCGACGCACATCCCGACGGCACGCGGCCTGCGAGAGCTGTCACGCCGCCGCCAAGTTCACCAACTTCGGCGGCACGGCGATGAACCACACGCCGGTCGCCGGCACCCCCTGCGCGACCTGCCACGAGACCGGCAAGAGCTGGTACGGCGTGACCATCGTCACCCGGCCGACGCCGGCGCAGGATCCGAACCATCCTCTGACCGGTGATTGCGGCACCTGCCACAGCTCCACCATCTCGTTCTCGAGCGGGGTGACGCGAAGCCGGCGAACCACATTCCGACCAGCCAGCCGTGCGCGCTCTGCCACACCACGCCGGGCAACTACTGCCGTCGCGACGATGAACCACCTCGGCATCACGTCGGGCTGCGCGACCTGTCATGCCGCCGGCCTCACCTTCGCCAACATCGTCCCGGTGGCGCCGCCACCGACGCACGTCCCGACGACCCAGGCCTGCGAGCTGTGCCACTCCGCGTCGAAGTTCACCAACTTCAGCGGCGGCACGATGAACCACGCCGGCATCACCACCGGCTGCGCCACCTGCCACGCCACCGGCAAGAGCTTCTTCGGCGTCACCGTCGTCACGCCGCCAGCCGACGCCACATCCCGACGACCGCAGGCCTGCGAGACTGTGCCACGCCGCGGCGAAGTTCACCAACTTCAGCGGCGGCACGATGAACCACGCCGGCATCACCACCGGCTGCGCCACCTGCCACGCCACCGGCAAGAGCTTCTTCGGCATCACCGTGGTCACACCGCCAGCGACGCACGTGCCGACGACCCAGGCCTGCGAGCTCTGCCACTCCGCGTCGAAGTTCACCAACTTCAGCGGCGGCACGATGAACCATGCCGGCATCAGCACCGGCTGCGCCACCTGCCACGCCACCGGCAAGAGCTTCTTCGGCATCACCGTGGTGACGCCGCCAGCGACCCACATCCCGTCCGGCGGCGCCGCCTGCGAAAGCTGTCACGCCCCCGCCAAGTTCACCAACTTCGGCGGTACCGCGATGAACCACACGCCGGTCGCCGGCACGCCCTGCGCGACCTGTCACGAGACCGGCAGGAGCTGGTACGGCGTGACCATCGTCACCCGACCGACGCCCGCGCAGGATCCGAACCATCCTCTGACCGGTGAATGCGGCAGCTGCCACAGCTCCACCGTCTCGTTCTCGAGCGGCATCACGTCGAAGCCGCCGAACCACATTCCGACGAGCCAGCCGTGCGCGCTCTGCCACACCACGCCGGGCAACTACGCCGTCGCGACGATGAACCACCTCGGCATCACGTCGGGCTGCGCGACCTGTCATGCCGCCGGCCTCACCTTCGCCAACATCGTCCCGGTGTCGCCGCCACCGACGCACGTCCCGACGACCGCAGGCCTGCGAGACTCTGCCACTCCGCGATCGAAGTTCACCAACTTCAGCGGCGGCACGATGAATCATGCCGGCATCAGCACCGGCTGCGCCACCTGCCACGCCACCGGCAAGAGCTTCTTCGGCATCACCGTGGTGACACCGCCAGCGACGCACGTGCCGACGACCGCGGCCTGCGAGATCTGCCACGCCGCGTCGAAGTTCACCAACTTCAGCGGCGGCACGATGAACCATGCCGGCATCAGCACCGGCTGCGCCACCTGCCACGCCACCGGCAAGAGCTTCTTCGGCATCACCGTGGTGACGCCGCCAGCGACGCACATCCCGGTCGGCACAGCAGCCTGCGAAAGCTGTCACGCCCCGCCAAGTTCACCAACTTCGGCGGTACGGCGATGAACCACACGCCGGTCGCCGGCACGCCCTGCGCGACCTGCCACGAGACCGGCAGGAGCTGGTACGGCGTGACCATCGTCACCCGACCGACGCCCGCGCAGGATCCGAACCATCCTCTGACCGGTGAATGCGGCAGCTGCCACAGCTCCACCGTCTCGTTCTCGAGCGGCATCACGTCGAAGCCGCCGAACCACATTCCGACGAGCCAGCCGTGCGCGCTCTGCCACACCACGCCGGGCAACTACGCCGTCGCGACGATGAACCACCTCGGCATCACGTCGGGCTGCGCGACCTGTCATGCCGCCGGCCTCACCTTCGCCAACATCGTCCCGGTGGCGCCGCCGCCGACGCACGTCCCGACGACCCAGGCCTGCGAGCTCTGCCACTCCGCGTCGAAGTTCACCAACTTCAGCGGCGGCACGATGAACCATGCCGGCATCAGCACCGGCTGCGCCACCTGCCACGCCACCGGCAAGAGCTTCTTCGGCATCACCGTGGTGACGCCGCCAGCGACCCACATCCCGACGACCGCGGCCTGCGAAGCTGTGCCACGCCGCCACGCAAGTTCACCAACTTCAGCCGGCGGCACGATGAACCACGCCGGCATCAGCACCGGCTGCGCCACCTGCCACGCCACCGGCAAGAGCTTCTACGGCGTCACCGTGGTCACGCCGCCGGCCACCCACATCCCGTCCGGCGGCGCCGCCTGCGAAAGCTGTCACGCCCCGGCGAAGTTCACCAACTTCGGCGGTACCGCGATGAACCACACGCCGGTCGCCGGCACGCCCTGCGCGACCTGCCACGAGAGTGGCAAGAGCTGGTACGGCGTCACGATCGTCACGCTGCCTTCGACCGGACACATCCCGAACCCGTCCAGCCTCGATTGCGGCGGATGCCACACGTCGACCACGTCGTTCAAGACGTGGACGATGAACCACACCGGCATCACAACCAACTGCTCGAGCTGCCACGGCGGGCAGTTTCCGGGCGTGCGGAGCAAGCCGCGCGACCATCCGCCGACGACCGCGGACTGCTCGCAATGCCACAACACGTCGTCGTTCGACGGCGGCAGTCGCGTCACTGCAGCGAAGTCAACGGAGTCCGCGACGGCGCTCGCGCCACGCCGCGACGCCGCCCCGACGCCGCCGCAAGCCCGGGCCAACGCGGGAATTCCCGCGACACCCGGCAATGCGGAGCCGCGCGCGCGCGGCGCCATCCACGCCGCCGTCATGCCGGGTGGATGCGCAAGCTGCCACAACGGCAGCAGCGCACCGGGTCGGCCGGCGCGCCACCTCGCGACCCTCGCGTCCTGCGACTCGTGTCACCGCACGACCGCGTGGATTCCCGCAAACTTCACGCACACGGGCGTCGCGACAGGAACGTGTGCCACCTGCCACAACGGGAGCGGTGCCACGGCGAAGCCCGCCAGCCACTTCGTGACGAGCCGTTCGTGCGACTCGTGCCATCGGACCACCGCCTGGCGGCCGGTCCAGCCCTACCAGCACCTGTCGCCGGGCTACCCCGCCAATCACCCGACGGGCGTCACCTGCAAGGACTGCCATGCAGGCAACAGCGAGCTCGTAGTCTGGCGCTACCCGAACCTGAAGCCGGCGTGTGGCGCTTGTCATGGCGCGGATTTCAAGGGTGGCGCACGGATGCGCCCGGCGCCGATGCCGAGCCCGCGCCCGGGACCGCCTGGTGCCGGGGTCGGATCCGTGCAGCGGCCGCAGTAGATGCATGCCGCTGGCCGCGACGCGCTCTGCCGTGACCGAAACACGCCGCTCGCGACGACAACTCGGACCTTCCACAAACGGCACGCTCGCGCGGTAAGCCGCAAGCCGACCTGACGACTCAGCATGACCTCGATTCGAATCTCAAGGCTCCTGCAACTTGCGCTGGCGCTCGCGCTGTACGTTGCGGCGGTTGCGGCTCAGGCGCAGATCATCGACACCGTCGACGTGCACGTCGAAGGCAACGACGCGGTAATCCGCATCCAGTTCGCGGCACTGATCCAGTACCTGCGCCACGTCCCGGCCAATCATGGCACGGCGGTCCGCGTGTACTTCCAGATCACCGCGGCCGACGACACGTCGGCCGGCCTCGTAGAAGAGGAGCGGCGCGCGCAGCCCAATCGGCTGCTGCCGCCGTTCCGTGTCGTCTACCCGGCGCAGCGCCCCGGGGTGCAGCGCTACATCGACGTGCTGTTCGAGTCGTCGGTGAATTTTCGCGTGCAGCCGGAAGGCAATCATTCGATCCTGGTCTATGTCGCGCTGACGCCGGATCAGCTGGAAAAGCTGCGCGCGGCGAAGCCTGCCGCCGCCGCACCCTCTGCCGTCCCACCGTTCGCGGCAGCGCCTCCGGCCACCCCGTCCGCTGCGGCCCGGCCGTTTGCGCTGCCGCCACCAACAGTCTCGACGGCCCCTGCAAGCGAATTCGAAAAGCAGGCTGCAATCGATGTCGCCGAAGGTCGCGCTGCGCTCGTCGCCGGCGACAACACCAAGGCGGTGCAGGCGTTCAACCGCGCGCTCAACCTGCCGCCGAATGTGTATTCGCAGGAGGCGCAGGAGCTCGTCGGCGTCGCCCGCGAGCGCAACGGCGAATTCACCAAGGCCCTGGTCGAATATCAGCTCTACCTGAAGCTCTATCCCGACGGCCCGGGTGCCGCACGCGTGCGCGAGCACCTCAATGCGCTCGCCACGCCGTCGATCCCCGTCGGCGGCCCGATGCCGTCGGAGGCGCCGATTGCGCAGCCGGCGCTGAGCTACTGGGGCAGCGTGTCGCAGTACTACTACGGCGGGCAATCGCAGATCACGACGACGCGCACGGTGGTAACGCCCGCCACCGATGCGACGACGCTCGAGACCGCCAAGATCTCCGGCACCGATCAGTCGCAGCTCGTCAACAACCTCGATCTCACGGCACGCTACCTCTCCGGCGACTGGGACAGCAGGCTCGTGGTCCGCGACCAGTACGTCGCGAACTTTCTCGCCGGCGGCAGCAACAGGAACTGGTTGAACGCGCTCTATGGCGAGACGCGCTATCTGCCCGGTCAGCTGATGGCGCGCATCGGACGGCAATCGGCGACCAGCGGCGGCGTGCTAGGGCTCTTCGACGGCGCCGTGGGAAGCTGGGGATTCGCGCCCGGGTTTCGCCTCAACGCGGTGGTCGGTCAGCCGGTCGACGATCCGTTCAACACGACGTCGACGTTCTATGGGGCGAGTGTGGACGCCGACAAGATGGGCGATCGCTTTGGCGGCAGCGCCTTTGCGATCCGGCAGGTCGCTTCCGGCGAGACCGACCGGCTCGGCATCGGCGGCGAGCTCCGCTACTTCGACAGCGAGCGCAACGTCTATTCGATGCTCGACTACGACCCGCTGTTTCGCGCCGTGAACATCGGGATGGTGCAGGGAACGTGGCAATTCCCGACGCTGACGTCTCTGAACCTGCTGCTCGATTACCGCCGCGCGCCGACGCTGCAGCTCACCAATGCGCTGATCGCCTACCCCGGCGTCTCGCTGTCGACGCTGATCGCGCAGCAGGGTGTCGACGCCGTGCGCGATCAGGCGAAGGCCTTCACGCCGATCAGCAAGCAGACGCTGCTCGGCGTCACGCAGCAGGTGTCCGGGCAGTGGCAGCTCGGCCTCGACGTGCGCTGGTCGTCGCTCAGCGGTACGCCGCCATTCCAGGGCCAGCCCGGCACGCCCGCGACCGGGAGCGTGTGGACGTTCACGGCACAGGCGATCGGCAGCGGCCTCGCGAAGATGCAGGACATCCTCGTCGTCAACGGCGGATACCTGACCGGCAACCGGCTGCGCGCGCAGAACGCAGGCATCGACTACCGGTTCGTGCCACTGCCCAACTTCACGCTCGAGCCGCTGTTTGGCTGGTATCATCAGACCGATGACCGGGGCGGACGGCTGACGCGGCTCTCGCCCGGACTGCGCGCGTCGTACCGCATCGTCAACCGGCTCGCGATCGAGGGTCAGTTCAACCTCGAGCGAACCAGCACGGTGAGCAGCCTCATCGACGACACGATCCAGCGGTATTTCTACTACATCGGCTGGCGCTGGGACTTCTAACCCCGCCCCGCAAATCGACATGGCCCTCGACAGGAAGACTTCCATCTTGGTCGGCGCGATCGCCGTGCTGGCGATCGCGGTCAGCGGCGCGCTCCTCTACATGCAACTCGGCTCGCGTGGAGGCGGCACACCCGCGATTCCCGCGATGCCAACGAGCACAGCACCTGCCGCAGCGCCGGCCAATCCGATTCCCGGCAAGGCGTCGCTGTCGATGGAGGAAGCCGCGGATCGGCTCGCGAAGCGATTGCAGCAGCGAGACGGCAGCGCGGACGACTGGACCCTGCTCGCGCGGAGCTACGTGGAAATGCGGCGCTACCCCGAGGCCGTGGCTGCATTCGAGGCCGCGCTCCGAAAATCGCCCAGCGATACGAAGCTGCGCAGCGAAATGGAGGTTGCGAAGCAGGCGGCGGCCGGCGGGACGCCGCCACGCTGATTCGCACCGGCCGCACTCGCCGCGCGCCGCGGCGTCGCCATTCGGGCCCCGCCCTCCTGCGCGGGGGCCGCGTTCGTCCACCCCATCAGCGGCCGGAAACCGTCGGCGTCGGCGGTAAAATCGCCGGATGGGACCTCTATCGGGATTCAAGGTGCTGGAGCTCGAGTCGATCGGCCCGGTGCCGTTCTGCGGGATGATGCTGGCCGACATGGGCGCCGACGTGCTCCTCGTCGATCGCCCGGCGGATCCTCAGCTTGGCCTCGCGCTGCCACGCCGCTTCGACGTGATGCTGCGCGGCCGGCGCTCGATCACGCTCGATCTCAAGACGACGGACGGCGTCGCCGCGCTGCTCGAGCTCGTCGGGCGCGCCGACGCCCTGATCGAGGGCTTTCGTCCCGGCGTGCTGGAGCGACTCGGATTGACGCCCAACGTCCTGCTCGCGCGCAATCCAAAACTCGTCATCGGACGCATGACCGGCTGGGGGCAGGACGGCCCGCTCGCGCCGCGCGCCGGTCACGACATCGATTACATCGCGCTGTCCGGCGCGCTGCACGCGATCGGCCACGCGAAGGGCCGGCCGGTACCGCCGCTCAACCTCGTCGGCGACTTCGGCGGTGGCGGGATGCTGCTCGCGTGCGGCGTGCTGGCCGCCCTGCTCGAGGCGCAGCGCTCCGGCGAAGGGCAGGTGGTCGATGCCGCGATGGTCGAGGGCGCGTCGCTCCTCGACGACCATGTTCTGGGGGCTCCGCGCGGGGAAGCAGTGGGCTGCCGAGCGCGGGTCCAACATTCTCGATTCCGGCGCGCCGTGGTACGACACCTACGCGACCGCGGACGGCAAGTTCGTCGCGATCGGCGCCATCGAGCCGAAATTCTACGCCGAGCTCCTTTCCCGCCTCGGGCTCACCCACGACGACCTGCCCGCACAGAACGACCGGAACGGCTGGCCGGTGCTGCGTGCTCGCTTCACGCAGGTGCTTACGGCCAAGTCGCGCGACGAATGGTGCCGGATCTTCGACGGCTCCGACGCGTGCTTCGCACCGGTGCTGGAATTCGACGAAGCCCGCGGCCATCCGCACAATGTGGCGCGCCACGCGCACGTCACGGTCGGTGATGTCGTGCAGCCTGCGCCCGCGCCGCGCTTTTCGCGCACGCCCTCGGAAATTCGCAACGCGCCGCCGGAGCGCGGCGCTGCGGGCAAGAACGCACTCGCCGACTGGGGCTTCGCCCCGGCCGAGATCGACGCGCTCTGCGCCTGCGGCGTCGGTTGCGGCACGGCGTAACAATGCATCGTGCCGCGCGACGCAGCTGCGTGCGATCGATCGCAACCCGCAGCTAACCGACGCGACGCACACCTCCGCGCATGACCGCGACCCCAACCCGCGTCGAACTCTTCCGCGCCGACCCGTTTCGCGCGGTCGAGCTCGGTCCGGCGACATTCCGCAACTGCAGCAGTTCTTCGAGGACAATCCCGAATATTTCCTGACGATCACCGGCGAGCCGCCGACGCCGCACGAAGCCGATGAGGAGCTACATGGCACACTGCCTGCCGGCTGGCCGTACACGAGGAAATGGATCCTCGGCTTCGTCGACGAGCGCGACGCGACGGTCGGGATGGCCAACGTGGTGTCGGATCTCCTCGCGACCGGTGTCTGGCACCTCGGCCTGTTCATCGTCGCCACCCGGCTGCACGGCAGCGGCGCGGCCGTCCTGCTCTACGACCGTCTCGAGGCGTGGATGGGCGCGTCGGGCGCGCAGTGGCTGCGCCTCGGCGTCGTGCGCGGAAACGTGCGCGCCGAACGATTCTGGGAGCGCCGCGCCTATGTCGAGATGCGCGAACGCACAGGTCCCGATGGGCGCAAGGACGAACGCGGTTCGGGTGATGGCGAAGCCGCTCGCCGGCGGCACGTCTGCCGACTACCTTGCGCGGGTGCCGCGTGACCGAGCCGATGCCCCCTGACGCCCCTCCGTCGTCACCGCATCCAGTGACGCCGCCCAGGCCCCGCACGGTCGAGGTCAACGACCGCATGCAGCAGGGTTACGTCTATGTGCTCGACCGAGCCGATGGGCCGCAACTTCCATCCCGATTTCCGGCCGCAGCTGACGCCGCGCGAAATGCTGCTGCTCGGCGTCTTCGGCGGCAAGTACATGACCGACTGCGCCGACGAATTTCCCGCCGAGTGGTTCGAGCGCGCCAAGCTCGATCCGCGAACGCCACGCGCCCGAGTTGAATCTCTTCGGTGTCAACGCGTCGCAGCCGCTGTCCGAGTGGCGCCGCAAGGGCTGGATCCACCCCGACGATCCGCGCGGCTGGTTCCAGTGGTACTGCCGGTACTTACATGGGCCGCCGCGGCGACGACGACGCGCGCCAGATCAAGACGCTGGAAGGCGATGACGCGGCACATCGCGCAGATCCGCGCCCATTGCGCCACCGGCGACGTGACCTGCCGGAAGCGGCAGCGGCAGGCGCTGCTGCACTGGGCGTACGACAGCCGCATCGTCTGAGCCGATGCCAAACAGGACGCTGCTGCCCGAACACGAATCCCTGCGGCGCGCGGTCGCGTGGCTCGCCGAGCAGGGTCACTGGACGCCCGAGCTCATCGACGAGGCAAGCCGGCGCTTCGATCTGTCGCCGACCGATGAGGAGTTCCTGTTGGAGCAATGCCGAAGGGCCAACGCCGGTGATGACTCGCCACCCGCGGATCATCGCGACCGATGATCCCAACCAAAGCAGCCGAAGCGCGCAAAATTTCCCGCTAAACTTTACAATGTCGGACCGGCGGCGCTGCTCTGCCACCGACAGTCTTGCAGCACAAGACTAAACCACTCGAGGGAGGATCACCATGGCAACCTATATCGCGCTCTCCAGCTTCACCGATCAGGGCATTCGCACTGTCAAGGACAGCCCCAAACGCGCCGAAGCGGTCAAGGAAGCGGCGAAGAAGCTGGGCGTCGACATGACGCACGTCTACTGGACGCTGGGGCATTACGACCTCGTGGCCATCATCGAGGCTCCCGACGACAAGACCGCGACCGCGTTTTCGCTCGCGGTGGGCGCGGCAGGCAACATACGCACGCAGACGCTACGCGCATTCAATCGCGAGGAAATGAACGGGATTCTCGGCAAGCTGCCGTAGCGTCGGACACGCATCACTCGAGGCGCAGCGGCCGGACCGATCGCGTTGGCGTCGGCACGGCACCCGTCACGGCCCGCCGCCGCGCCACTAATTGCTGGATCAGCCAGAGGCTCGAATGCAGATCAGATTGGCCAGCGTCATGGTCGACAATCAGGACTATGCGCTTCACTACTACACCACCGTTCTTGGCTTCGTGAAGAAGACCGACATCCCGATGGGCGAATTCCGGTGGGTCACTGTGGTGTCGCCGGAAGGCGCGGAAGGGGTCGAGCTGGTATTGGAGCCGAGCGCCTTCGCGCCCGCACGCACCTTCCAGAAGGAGTTGTTCGACGCCGGCATCCCGGCCACTGCCTTCATCACGAACGACATCCGCGCCGAGCACAAGCGCCTCAAGGAGCGCGGCGTGAGGTTCCGCGGCGAGCCGAAGGCGATGGGACCGATCACCGCAGTCCTGTTCGAGGACACATGCGGCAACCTCATCAATCTCGTCCAGCCCGCGACTTGACCGAGATCTCGAGCGCGTCGCCGCCGGTTCTCTGCATTCCGTGAACACGATCAGCGGAAAATTGCACGACCTCGGCGGTGGATTCATCGTGCGCCGGGTGCTCCCGTCCTCGAGCCGTCAGGGCATCGGGCCATTCCTGTTCTTCGATCATTTCGGTCCGGTCGACGTGGAGCCTGGTGCCAATCACGACGTCCGGCCGCACCCGCACATCGGGCTCGCCACCGTCACCTACCTGTTCGAGGGTGCGATGGTCCACCGCGACAGCCTCGGCAGCGTGCAGCGCATCGAGCCCGGCGCGATCAACTGGATGACGGCCGGCCGCGGCATCGTGCACTCGGAGCGCGCGCCCGACGACCTGCGTCCCATCCGCCATCGGCTTCATGGGCTGCAACTCTGGGCGGCGTTGCCGGAGACGCACGAAGAAACCGACCCGGTGTTCGCTCATTATCCGGGGGCGAGACTGCCGCAGGTGCGGCTGCCAGGCATCGACGCGCGCGTGCTGATCGGCCGCGCCTTCGGCGCCGAATCGCCGGTCGCGACGTTTGCCGACACGCTCTACGTCGACGTCGACGCGCAGGCGGGTGCGTCGCTCGATCTCGGTCCGATTGCCGCCGAGCGCGCGATCTTTCCGGCGGAAGGAGAACTGCGCGTCGGCGGCGCTTCCCTCGCTGTCCACGATGGCCGTGCTCGAGGAAGGCGCGACGGTGCGGATCGAAGCGCCCGCGGGCGCGCGCTTCGTGATCATCGGCGGCGCGCCGATCGGGGCTCGTCGCCATATGGTGTGGAACTTCGTGTCGTCGCGCGCCGAGCGCATCGAGCAGGCGAAGCGCGACTGGTCGGCGCAGCGAATGGGCACGGTGCCGGGCGAGACGGAATGGATTCCCCTGCCCTGACGTCGTCGCAGCCCGCGGGTAACGACGCGGCGTCCGAGCGCGCCGAATCGAACGCGCAATGCTGACCATCGCATTTCCCTGGATCGCGTTCGTCGTCGGCGGCGCGTTTCTCGTCGTGTGGCGCTGGCGCCGGGCGACGAGCGCGATGATCGTCGCCGCACTGTGGCTGCTCTATGGAGCCTACGAATACCTGATGCATGCGCGGATCCTCTGCTCCGGCGAATGCAACATTCGCGTCGACCTGCTCCTGATCTATCCGGTCCTGTTCGTCGCGTCGCTCGTGGCCGTGTGGAATTCGGTGCGCGTGCGTGGCGCCTCGAAATTGCCGGACTGAGCATCTCGGCGATGCCTCACGTCATCGTCGTCGACTATGACCCCGCGTGGCCCGCCCGCTTCGAGGCGCTTCGTTCGCGCATCGCGGAAGCCGTGCGCGAGATCGCCTTGGCGATCGAGCACGTCGGCAGCACATCGGTCCCCGGCCTCGCCGCCAAGCCGGTCATCGACATGACGGTGGTGGTCGCATCGCGCGACGATATTCCCGCCACCATCGAACGACTGGCCGTTATCGGCTATCGGCATCGCGGGGATCTTGGCATCACCGGCCGCGAGGCGTTCCATGCGCCCGCGGGACTCCCGGACCATCGCCTATACGTGTGCGCAGAGGATTCTGCGGCGCTGGCGAATCACCTCGCGCTGCGTGACTGGCTGCGGAGCCATTCGGACGATGCGCTCGCCTACGGCGCGCTCAAGCAGCGCCTCGCTCTTCAATTCCGCGACGACATCGACAGCTACGTCGACGGAAAGACGGATTTCATCGGAGCAATCCTTGCCGAGGCGGGATTCGGCCCGGAAGTCGTTTCCGAAATCGCCGCGGCGAACCGAAAGAGCTAGCGGCCCGTCCCATTCGTCTTTGGCGCGCTGCGACCTGGCGATCACCCGAAGCCGTTACCGCTTGAACGCGCGGCACTCGACCGGGAGGAGCAACTCCGGAACGTCGGTGAGATTCCGGCCGTGGACCGTCATCTTGTCGGGCGCCTCAGCGTAACCGCAGACCCACGCGATAGGGACGACCGGCGCGTCCTCCACAACCGCCGGACGAAGGCTGAGGATCTTTCCGGCGATGGCATGGTTCGCGCGATTGCCAAACGCGATGTGAATCGCGCCGTTCTCTACCGCGACCGCGCTCACGTAATTGCCGACGATCTTGTCCGCCGGGGGCAGGCCGGCGGCTGCGTTGTCTGCCGGAAAGCTCTGCACCGACAACCAGGAGGCAGCGATCGGCTTCTTGGCAATGTCGGCCAACGGCAGATCGCCCTTGATCTGGTCGCGGACGATACGATCGAGATACGTAGGCAGGGAAAGCGTGGCCAGGATGGCGATGACGGCCACGACGGCCAGCAGTTCCATCATCGTGAAGCCGCGCAGCCGCATCCGCATCTATTCATCCATCCCATCGTGATCCGTGGGCCATGGTAAACCAGCGTGCAAAGGACGGCGCCCGGACTCCGCTGACCCCAAGTTTCGAATGCGGCAAATTGCCGCAGGCTCCCGCTGCCTTGCCCTGCCCGAACGGAAAGACCCAAAAAGGCGTTGTTTCGCCTTGCTGACCGAACCGGATGACATTGGCCCGGAAACCGGTTAGGATGTTGCAGTGCAGCAATCGGTCTAGGGGCCAGGAGCCAAAATGGACATCGCAGGGAAAGTCGCCGTAATTACCGGGGCCGCCAGCGGCATCGGGCGGGCGGTCGCCGCCGAATTGGCGCGCCGCAACGTACGCGCCATGGCGCTGGTCGACATGGGCGAGAACATCGACAGCGTCGCCGCCGAAGTCAACGCGGAGGCCGGCCGCAAGGTCGCCCACCCCTACCGGGGCGACACGACCGACGAGGCGTTTCGCGCGTCGGTATTCGATTCGATCAGCAGCGAGTTCGACACGGTCACGATGTGCGTGCCGGCCGCCGGCATCACGCGCGACGATCTCGCGGTGCGCATCGACAAGGTCACCGGGAAGGCGCGCATCTATCCGGTGGAGCGGTTCAAGCAGGTCATCGACGTGAACCTCGTGGCGCCGGTGTACTGGGCGCTCGAGATGATCGGACGCATCGCCGAGAACCGGGCGGCCCGCGGGCTGAAGCGATGGGAACCAGCGGAGGGCATGCAAGGCGCCATCGTCTTCATCGGCTCGGTGTCCTCGCAGGGCAATCGCGGCCAGATCTCCTACGCCAGCACCAAGGCCGGCCTCGAAGGCGCGGCGGCGACGATCATGAAGGAGGCCGTCTATTACGGTGTCCGCTGCGGAGTGATTCACCCGGGATTCACCGACACGCCGATGGTGCGGGCGATGGGTGATGACTACATCAGCAAGAACATTCTGCCGTTCACGCAATTGAGCCGACTGATTCGTCCCGACGAGATTGCCGATGCGATCTGCTTCATGCTGGTCAACTCGGCGGTGAGCGGCGAGCTGTGGGCGGATGCGGGCTGGCACGCACCCGCGTAACGTTCGTTGCCCCGGGGCCCCGCCGGGGCGCCGTCACAAAAAAGCCCGTTCGCTCGGGCTTTTTTGCGTTGGTCCGGACGTATCGCCAGAAATTCTTTCGACCGTTTCGGCTGGAACGAAACCGCGAGGCGCCAGTCGAATTCGCGTTCAGTCGTGTTGACTGACGGCGCTCGCGCCAGATCTTCCTTCGAATGCCGTCAAGCGACGCATTGGACACGTGCATCGCGGCCGCGATTGAAAAATTTACAGCCACCTCTCAACGGACGCCGCCCCGGCGTCTTCGCTTTTCTCGTCGGAGCAAATATTCATGAACACATTCGCAAAACTATTGGGCGCGTCGCTGATCCCCTTGATATTCCCCGCGTCGGCGCTCGCCGCTCCGGGCTGCCCGCAGATCACGTCGTTTCTGGCGGACAAGGCCGTGGGCGTTCTGTGCTTTCACAGTGATGACCTTCGAACCAACAATCCGTTAACCACGCCGGCGAACAATTCGATCCTCACATTCGCCAACGGCGCTCCATTTCCGGGGCTTGCCGGAGGCATAAACGGATTCACCCCCATCACGGACCGCAGCGTCATCTCCAATGGCCCGGCGCCCTCCGTTGCGCCGGTGCCCGGCATCCAGGTCGAGGGCTGGTATTCGGACGACCCCTCGAACGAAGCCCGGTTCGTCCTCCGCTTTCCCGACACCTGGAACGGAGACCTCGTGGTCGCCGGCGCGTCCGGCACGCGGAGCGAATACAACGGCGACTTCGCGTGGAGCGATTACGTTCTGACCAAGGGCTACGCGTACGCATCACAGAACAAGGGCGTCCTCAATCTTTACCTCGTGTCGCTGGCGTCGGCGACGCAACCGGCCAGCGACCCGTTGTCATGCCGGCTTAACCCTAACTCGCCCGTCTGGGTCCACTTCTACGACAACGACCCGCAAAAGCCTTTCACGCAATGGACGCAGTACATGCTGAAGACGGCGTCGCTCGCGCAGAAGGCCGCCAAGGTCGGCTATCAGCATTTTCCGCGGCATACGTACGCGGTCGGGACGTCCAACGGCGGCTATCAGGTGCGACGTGCGATGGAAGAGGCGCCGGATCTGTTCGACGGCGGGGTCGATTGGGAAGGCACCTTCATCGATCCGAGCGGACCGAATATCCTGATCGACCTTCCGCCCGCCATCAAGAATTTCCCGGACTACGTGGCGTCGGGCTACGATCCCGACAGCCCGGCGGCGCAGAACATTCTCGCGGCCGGCTATCCGCCGGACATCGTGAACACCGCGGTGACGCCGGTGGATTCGCTGTGGGGCCGCTATAACGCCAGCTTCTGGGAAGTGACCGCATGCCAGTGGCAGGAGCGCTTCGATCCGACGTACGCGACCTATACGGCCGGGCTCGGCAACTACGACTATCTGTCGCGGCTCGGGGTGCCGGGCGTGTTCGACAGCGTCGCCGCGGTGCGGACCACCGGGAAGATCAAGAGACCCCTCATCACGGTGGCGGGTACGATGGATGCCCTGCTGGTGATCCAGCACCAGGCGCGCGCCTACGAGACGGCAGTCAATGCGTCGCGCAAAGGCAACAACGACGAGCGCAATGCGCAGTACCGGCTATACGAAGTGCAAAACGGAAACCATATTGAAAGCTACGTTGTTCCGTTTCCGCAACTGGTGGTGATCCAGCCGCATGCACAACGCGCGTTCGACCTTCTGGTCGAGCACGTCGAGAAGAATTCGCCGCTACCTCCGAGCCAATGCATTCCGAAGGGCGGAGAAATTTCCCAGACGCCTTCCGAACCGGGTCATTGCGCCGACCTGTTCGTGCCGTAGGAATGCCGAACGAATCCGCGGGGAGGCCGTCGGGAGACGCCTCCCCTTTTTCTTGCGAAGGAACGTGACCACACAGAGTCGGCCCGTAGGGGCGCCAAGGCCATAGGGCTGACGCTCGCGACAAGCCTCTGCCGCGATGACGCGCACGCCGACGCTACGGCTTTCCGCCCCTGGAGATTTCTGCGGACGTCTTGCTCTGACTTGGCGGCGATGTCGCGGTGCCCGGTGGCGAATGCGCGCCGGAGGCTTCGAGCGGCTTGGAGGCCATCGGCGTCATCGGCGACACGTATGCGCCGGGATCGACGCAAGGGGCCGTGGTCACCGGAGCCGGCGCATTCTTGCCCTCGACCTTGAGGCTGTTGCGATAGGCTTCCGCCGTGCGTTCCATCGAGACGCACGTCTGGTAAGCCGCGACCTTGTCGGACCAGGCAGTCTTCGCGGCAGATTCCACGGCCTTCGCCTTCGCTTCCTCGGTTGGCGGCGGCAGGGTTGCGAAGGCCGATCCGGCGAACGCGACAGTGATCAGAGCGATTGGGATTCGCATGGCAGACCTCCTCCTTTGGAGCGATCGTCCATCCCGCGACGGCGCGACGCTGTAGTCCAAAGCGGATTCCTGTGTAGGCGCCCGTTGATTTCGCAATACGGGCACTACCGTCAGCGACACATCGCCTGTCATCGGATGCCTCGGCGCAGCGATTTGGCGCGGCCTCTCGCGGCGATTGGTTCCCCACTTCCCTCGCGACGAAGATCGGAAACACGCACGCGTGGCTGTCGCATTTGACAGGGCGATTCCGCAGGGGTATCTACCGAATTTCGCGCGTCATCCCAGGCCGGACGTGCGGTCAGTGGCACGTCGGCAATGGCGGAGACGACGCACGGAGGAGCTTTCCGCCCGGACTTCGTCGGGATGTTCGCGTTGTCACCCGGCCGTCGCTGCGACGGTCCCCATCATCCACATGGAAAGGCGAGTCATGACCTCGAAACCGCTTCTATCGTTGATGGTCATTTCGTCGGTCGTCGCCGGCGCCGCCAGCATCACCGGCTGCAGCGACAGCTATGACGCCATGGCGCAAACGCCGGTATTTTCGATATCCAGCCCCGACCTGACCGGCGGAACGTTCGCGACGCAATACATCCTGAATGGGTTCGGCTGCACCGGCGGGAACATTTCGCCCGCGCTGACATGGTCGAATCCGCCCGCCGGAACGAAGTCGTTCGCGCTACAGGTATTTGACCCGGACGCGCCGACGGGTAGCGGGTTCTGGCATTGGGCCGTCTACAACATTCCGCCATCGGCCACCGGCCTGCCGCGCGGCGCCGGCAACGCCGCGGCCACCCTGCCCGCACCGGCGTTCGGCGGCAACACGGACTTCCTCGACACCGGGACGACCGGCGGCAACGGCAACTACGGCGGGCCGTGCCCGCCGGCGGGAGACCCACCGCATCGTTACATCTTCACGCTCTACGCGCTCGGTGTCGACAACGTGCAGACCGCGGGCGGCGTGCCGCTGACCGGAACAGCCGGGTTGTACAGCTTCGTGCTGAACAAGGGTATCGGCGCCGGACTGCTCGCCAAGACCACCTTTACCGCAACCTACGGTCGATAGCCGAATCCACTGAGGATCCGCTGCACGCGCCGTGCCGTGGTGGCGCGTGTACGACGAAATACCGCAGGTCCGCTATGATGCGAGGCGCTGCCGCTGCATGCGGCGACCGCCTCGCCCATGGCCAGAATCACACTCAAGATCACCAAGCCGGTCGATCGGAACGCGCCGCCGAAAGCGCTGACCACGCGCGCCAAGCGCGCGCTGCACGGCAAGGCGCTGCGCAAGACACCGTCATCGGCACCGGCGTTGGGGGCCCCTGCCCCCGGGCCGGTCTCGGCGCCTGCTTCGACGCGCGCTCCTTCCGGTCGTGCACCCTCGACCCCGGCGCGCTCCGACGATCGCCATGGCAACACGCCCGGCGCGGGCGCGCGACGCGCAGCGACCGTCTCCGCCGGACGCACGTCGCGCAGCGACGCCCTCGACCCCGGCACAAAGCGCCAAGCGATCGCCACCCGAGACGTCATCGCGCCGGCGCGATACCCGCACCGCGCCTTCGGGTGGTGCCGCAGATCGGACGAGGCGCACCTTTGCGGCCGGACCGAAGCGCCCGTTCGGTGCACCGGCGAAGGCGACGCCTGCCGCTGGCGCACCGCGATCCGCATCCATTCACGCGGAGTCCGCGCCGTCGCCAGCGCGATCGCAACGCGCCGCGCCGTCGGGCGCACCGACGCGCCCGCCCCGTCACGAGAATCCCGACGATCCGCGCCTTTCGAAACGGATGAGCGAGCTGGGCCTTTGCTCGCGGCGCGAAGCCGACGAATGGATCGAGAACGGCTGGGTGAAGGTCGACGGCAAGGTCGTCGCCACGCTCGGCGTGCGCGTGTCGCCGCACGCGCGCATCGACATCGATCCGGCGGCGGCGCAGCACCAGAGCGAGCAGGTGACGATCCTGCTCAACAAGCCGATGGGCTACGTTTCCAGCCAGGCCGAGGATGGCTATCAGCCCGCCATGGTGCTGATCAAACCGGAGAACCGCTGGGCCGAGGATCCGTCTCCGACCAAGTTCAGGCCCGGCCACCTGCGCGGGCTGGCACCCGCCGGGCGGCTCGACATCGACTCGACGGGGCTCATCGTGTTCACGCAGGATGGCCGCATCGCCAAGCAACTGATCGGCCGCGACTCGGCGGTGGAGAAGGAATACCTGGTGCGCGTCGAGGGCACGCTGTCCGACGAGGGGATGAAGCTGCTGCAGCACGGGCTCGAACTCGACGGCGTCAAGCTCAAGCCCGCGCGCGTTTCGTGGCAGAACGAACACCAGTTGCGCATCGTGCTGCGCGAAGGCCGCAAGCGCCAGATCCGGCGCATGTGCGAGCTGGTCGGCCTCGTCGTGACCGGCCTGAAGCGCGTGCGCAGCGGCGGCGTCCCGCTCGGCCCGTTGCCGGTGGGCCAGTGGCGCTATCTCCGGCGCGACGAGAAGTTCTGAAACCGGTACGCGCGACGCCGGGAGCACGAACGTGACCGAACTCGAAAGCCTGCGTGAGCAATTGCGCGAATTCGCCGCCGCGCGCGACTGGGACCAGTTTCATTCGCCAAAGAATCTCGCGATGGCGCTGTCGGCGGAGGCCGGCGAATTGCTCGAGATATTTCAGTGGCTCACCGAGGAGCAAAGCCGCAGCCTCGCACCTGACGCGCACGCGGCGGCAAGCGATGAGATCGCGGACGTTCTCCTCTACCTGATTCGGCTCGGCGACAAGCTGGGCATCGATCCGATCGTCGCGGCCCGCCGCAAGCTCCTCGCGAACGCAGAGAAATATCCGGCGGACAAGGCGCGCGGAAACAGCAGGAAATATACCGATCTCTAACCTGGACGCGAACCCGGTCGTTCACTGGACCGAGGGCGGCGCGGCGTTCTCCGCGCGCTGGCGCTCGGAGCGCGGCGCGCCTCCGCCGAAACGCGTCGTCATCGCCGATGACCAGACGACGGCCGATCATGCGTACGGCCTCGCGTGCCAGGGCACGGCGATTCTGTGGCGGGGCGATTTCCAGAACGCGCGGCAGATGCTGGTTGCGCTCGCGAGTCGCGCGGACCGCCAATCCCGCAAGCCAAGACAAGCGCACGCAACCGCGACGCCGGTATCGCCCGTCGAAGCCTTCAATCTCGTTCGCCAGGCTCGCTCGCAGCGCGCGCGCACGCTGGGCATGCTGCTGGTGCGGCTCGACGCGAACTACGGCATTCCGTTGCGGCGCGCGCCCGACCTCCGGCAAGCCTGCACGGAAGCCTACGGCCCCGGAGAAGAACCCTCGGTCGCCTCGCTGCGGGAGTTGCTGGGACTCATCGGCGCGCACGAGTGGCGCGTCAAGGGCATCGATGTCCCCGCGATCGGCGGCCGGATCCATCCGCACTACGGCGTATTCGCGCCGATTCGCAGCGAATACGTCGAGCTCGTCGCCAAGGCACCGCTGCCCGCGGCCCTGGCATCGTCCGGCGTGGCCTTCGACATCGGCACCGGGACCGGCGTGCTGGCGGCGGTGCTCGCGCGGCGCGGCGTCCAACGCGTGGTCGCCACCGACCAGGATCCCCGCGCGCTCGCATGCGCGCGCGAGAACCTCGAGCGTCTCGGGCTGGCGAAGGCAGTGGAGGTCGTGCATGCCGATCTCTTTCCCGACGGGCGCGCGGCGCTCGTGGTGTGCAACCCGCCCTGGGTTCCCGCGCGACCGAGCTCTCCCCTCGAGCACGGGATCTACGACTCCGAGAGCCGCATGCTGCGGGGATTCCTGAGCGGCCCTGCCCGCGCACCTGGCGCCCGGAGGCGAAGGCTGGCTGATCCTTTCGGATCTCGCGGAGCATCTGGGCCTGCGGTCGAGAACGGAACTGCTCGCGTGGATCGATGCGGCCGGGTTGAAGGTGCGTGGATCGAATCGACGTGCGGCCGGCGCATCCGCGCGTATCCGACGAAACCGACCCGCTCCACGCGGCGCGCGCCGCCGAGGTCACATCGCTCTGGCGCCTCGCCGTGCGCTGAATTCCGGAATCGGCCTCCGCCGGACACTCCAGCCGATCGGCTCCCGAACGACCCGGATCCCGGACCTGCCGGACAACCTCGCCGCGCTCGCTCGAACCCGCTGAATGCGCTTCCCTAGCGAGGAACCGCCATCAGTCCCCGGACTCTTCGACCCTGATGTCGCATCGTGGCGATGTTTGTACTTCCGGCCCGAACCGCGGCGGTGAAGCGGAGTCGGGGACGGGCTGGAGCGGCGCATCGCTGGCCCGGCCGAGCGCCGCAAGTGCCATCGGAACGAGATCGACGCCGCATTGCAGTGCCACGAGGTGTCGCTTGCGTTCGGAAAGGCCGGTCAGCCATTCGCAAATCGACCGCACGTCGACGTTCGGCTTCGCTCCAGGCGGCGGCGCCTCACCGAGGGCGCGGTAAAGGGCCGCGTACTGGCAGGTGAAGTTCACCGTCGGCTTCAGCACGTGTTCGAGCTTGAGGTTCCTGGCCTTGATCATGGCGTAGAAGACGCGGTCGCAGATCGCCGCCAATTCCACCGGCATCAGCCAGAAGTGCGCCAGGTGAAACGATCCCTCGCAGAGCCAGAAACAGCTTGTGTCGACGTGATCCGGCTCGTCGGGGACGTTCATTACCGAGCCGTCGTAGCGGACGAAACGCCGCCGGGCGATGACCGCGTCGGCGTCGGGTATTCGCGCGGCTGCCTCTACGCAAGCCTCGATATGGTCTTCATCGTACCAATTGTCGGCGTCGAGGAAGCCGATCGCATCGTACTGCTGCGCAATCGCCAGCATCGCGCCCAGACCGCGCGGGGTGTCGCCGAAATCCGCATGGCATTGGCCGAGCCGCAAATGATTCACCGATGCGCCATCGAGCCAATCCTGCGCGAACCCGTCCGAGACGAGGATATGATCGGCGCTTACGGTTTGGCGCGCGACGCTGCCAATGCAGCGCTCCAGCGTCTCACGCGGCTCCTTGTAATACGGCGTGACGACGGCGTAGCGCGCAGCTTTCGTCATGGGATGCGGATGAATCCAAACCTGAAGGGTCCCTGCGCGCGAGAGCCTATCACGGCTTTGCCGCGACCGGGCCGGTGGCAATTGGGGACGGTGAGGCGGACGGGAACCGGGTTCCACGCGGCGAACATTGCTCCGGCGATGGCTACCGGGCGTGACGTAAAATGTTGTTCATGACAGCAGCTTCCCCAACCTCCCCGCGGGCGACCATCGTGATGACCGCTCGCGAACGGCATTCGCTCGCCGAAGCGGCGATCGACAGCATCGTCGCCGAGACCGCCCGGCCCTTCCGCTTCATGTACCTCGATGTCCAGTCGCCGGACTGGCTGCGCGAAACGTTCGCCCAGCGGTCTGCGCAGTGGGGGCTGGAGGTGGTCCGTTTCGACGAGCCGCTGTGGCCGCAGGAGGCCAGGAAGCGCGTGGCCGCATCGATCGACACGGATTATGTGGTGTTCATCGACAACGACACGCAGGTCGAGGCAGGATGGCTCGATGCGCTCGTCGCGTGCGCCGATGAAACCGGCGCAGGCATCGTGGGTCCGCTGTATCTCTGGGGCGACGGCATCGGTCCGTCGAAGATCCACATGGCCGGCGGAAGATTGACCGAGTCCCCGGTCGAAGGCGGCAGGGTACTGGCCGAGGCGCACGGACTGTACGACGCGGACCCCCGGCAGGTTGCGAGTCAGCTCGCTCGCCGGCCGTGCGACTTCGTCGAGTTCCACTGCATGCTCGTCCGGACCGAGCTGCTGCGGGACGGGTCATTCCTCGATCCGGCGATTCGCTGCGTGCACGAGCACATCGACGTCGCTCTGGCATCCGTGCGGCGCGGATTTCCGGTGTACTTCGAACCGGCGTCCCGCGTCCACTACCTGGCGTACTCCGACTACATGCTCGACGACCTCGGGTTCTACCGGGAACGGTGGTCCGCCGCCGAGGGCGAGGCGAGCATCGACGCCTTCAGCCGGAAATGGCATGTCGTGAACGACGACCGCTCGTTCGGAGGCGTCAGGAACTTCCTCCGCTCTCACCTGGCACAGGTCGACCCGATACGGCCGCGACTTCCGGCACCCGCGGATCGCTTGGCACCGATGCGCGCCGATGAACTGGTCCAATCACGGTCGGCGTTGCTCGATCTCGCGTTTCGCCGCGGCTACGAGCCCGAAGAACTCGCGCTGATCGCCCGCGCGTACAGTCTCGCGCAGGTCCTGATGGATGGCGGCTACCGTCCCTGCGGGCGTCCGTTCATCAATCATCTGGTCGGGACCGCCGGAATTCTGGTTCGCTATGACTTTTCGGTCCCTGTCGTTGCCACCGGAATGCTCCATGCCGCTTACACCCACGCGGCGCCTGTCCAAGGTGGACCGGCAGCGGCGGCGAGCGCGACGTGCGCCGCGCTCGGAGGCCGCGGCAGCAGCCTGGAACGCAGGGTCCGCGCCTACACGCAACGGGAATTGACGGGCACCGAACTGCCGGACGACCTCGACATGCTCGCGACGCTCTCGGTATTCGAAGCGGAAACCATCGCCATCGAAGCGGCCAACGAATTGGAGATGATATTGAGCGGCGAAATCCGGTATTCCGGTCGAACCGATGCGATTGGATCCGCCGCACTCCGGCGAATCGCTCACGTATGCGAGACCCTGGGCGTGACCGGATTGCACGATGCGCTTGTTCTCGCGCGCGCCGCCGGACAGGCGCCGGTGCCGCCCGGGCTCGCGACCGGCATGCAGGGAAGCTACCGCATCGCGCGGGACAAGCGAAGCGTGGTGTCCATGGTCAGCCCCGCGCCACTTCCGGAGTAAATAACCTTCCCGCGAAGTTACTTCACCATTGCTCAATGAGGAACGCCACCGATCGCCGACGTTCCCCGGTGGTGCGGCTCGCCCGGCACGCGCCGGATGGGGGACGCGTTGTGCGCCATCGTACAGACATCGAGGCGCGCGGCTGCTTCAATGAACCTACGCTCCTACTCTCCCGAGTGAGCGTTAGCGCCTAACCGGAGTCTCAAATGTATATTGGCGGCGGCATGCTTGTGTTGATCATTCTTCTGCTTGTGTTTGTGCTATGAACCAGTCCCCGAACCGGCACGACCTCCCTGCTCTGCAGGCGATGCACGATCCGGTTCGAATCCAAGGCGGCAATTGGAAGATGCAGGGATTCCGGCGGTCCGGTCACGTTCACGACGAGGCCGAGTGCCAGATGTCGATTGCCGAGTTCATGGCCGGACAGGAACTTCAGCAGGAAGACTACGACGCCTGACGCACCTCTGCCGATTTGCGCATAAATCGACGGCTACCGTCCGTCCACCGCGCTGTCGTGAGCGATGCGCGCCGCGCTTCACCTCAGGCGCTCTGTCCTCCCAACCTCGGCTGCATGCCCTGTCATTGCGGAAGTTTCGTTCTGGCACGCGATATGCTCCTTTTCGTGTGAGGACCCACTGGGTCCGGCCCTTCCGATAGAAGGAGCGCGTCATGCCGAAAATTGAACTGTACAAACTCGACAACAGCGGAGATCCGCCGGCCAGCTTTGCCACGGATGCCGAAATCGAGATCGCGAACCGGTTGCGACACCAGCTCGAGGAGCGATACCTCGCACCGTCCGCGCAACACTCACCCCTTTACATGCGGTCGAGCAAAGGTCATTGATTCGAGCGGCCGGGCATCGCATGCGATGCGGCGATAGGGTCGGCAACTTTCCGAGGCTTGAAACAGTCTATATTTCGGCGTAGCTTGAAATTGCAGGAGGCGCCGTTCGTGGATCGGCGCTCGTGGAGATGACATCGGAGGCGCGCTCCGGTTTCATGCGCGGCGTTATGCGCAACCGGATGCTCCCCGAGGTTCGTCGCTGCGAGATCCTGCCGAGGTCGTAGTGTTCGACGATAGGGAGATACTCTATAGATGACATTCACTACAGGTTGACCCCGACGCCGGTGTCCAGACACCGGCATACGTTGCGGTGACGCGACGAAATGATGCCACAGCGATGTGGCGATCCTGCGAAGCCCCGCGATCATCGTGGGGCTTCGCATTCGTATCCGGTCGAACGCTCCGGGAAAGTTGTCGCCCGTCGCGGTTTCTTATCGCTCACCCGGGTCAGGCGTGAGCAACCGATTCCAGCCGTCGTGGCCGAGGCGGCGCAGCGTCTCGATATTTCGCTCGTAGATGGCGGCAGCGTCGGGAAATGCGGCCACGGCGCGGTCGATGCTGGCCTCGCGCAGCAGGTGCAGCGTCGGGTGCGGTGATCGGTTGGTGCAGTTGGCGATGTCGTCCGGCGCGCTGCCTGCGAACGCGTAGGCCGGATGGAAGCTCGCGATCTGCAGGGTGCCTTCCTGCCCAAGGTCCCTGATCGCGGCATCGGCCTGCTTGAGGAAGAAGTGAAACTCGATGAAATCGGTCATTGCCTGCGGATGGATCAGCAGCGTGGTGTCGACCTCCTCCGGATTGGCCCGCCCCAACCCTTCGAGCTCGTGCCGCAGTTCCGCGAGCAATTCGTCGGCCGTCCCCGCCGCGGTCACCGCGTAGCGAATCTGCCGCTTGACGTGGACGGCCTTGGCGAACGGGCACAGGTTGAGCCCGATTACCGCCCGCTCGAGCCAGCGTTGCGTCGACGCGATGACGGAGGCCGTGACTGCCGCGTCGCCGAAGGGAAACAGGACATCGTTCATGGATGGGCGCCGCGCGGTGCTACGAGATTGCAACCTTGCCTGGCTACCTTGGCTGCTCACGGAATTTCGAATACGGCCAATTCACCCGTGACACCACGAATCGGCACACGCCGCGCCACCGGCTTTATCCCGTCCGTTTCAAGCAGCGCGGAGACGTGTGGATGGTCGACAATCGAACACGTTGCGAGGATCGAGCGCGACACCGCAAGGCCCTGCACGCGGGCGGCGATATTGACGGTCTGACCGAAGTAGTCTTGCTGATCGTTGAGCGTGACGGCAAGGCACGGACCTTCGTGGATGCCAATCTTGAGCAGCAGGTCCTCGTTCCGTCGTTCCTCGTTGAGCGCACGCATCGCCTCGCGCATGCGCAGCGCGGCCGCGAGCGCACGATCGGGGGTCGAAAATGTTGCCATTACCGCGTCGCCGATCGTCTTCACCACGGCGCCCGATTCGGCGGCGATGATTTCGCGCAGGACCTGGAAGTGCTCTTTGACGATATCAAACGCCACCAGGTCTCCGACGCGTTCGTAAAGGTCGGTCGAGCCCTTGAGGTCGGTGAACAGAAACGTCAGGCTCGTGATCTTCAGCCGCTGGTCCACGTCGAGTGTGCTGGTGCGGTAGATTTCGCGAAAGGTCTGATTGGTCAATAGCCCCCGGGCGGTCAGGAACCGTCGGCGCTTCCCGAGCATGTCGTGCATCGCCTTGCCGGCAATGTAGACGCCCGGCACAACCCGCGTGTTGGTACGGTTGTCCAATGCGAGGCGCAACGAGCCCGGCCGCATTGAAAGCATCGTCGTGTTGGCGTGCGCCTTGTTGAACACAATGGACAGAGACTGGCTGTCGCGCGTCGGCTCGCCCTTCACCTCGATGAACTGCGCCATGTGCGTAACGGGGTCAAACACGATCACGAATTCCGCAGGCAGCGTGAGGGACAGCACCACCTTCTCGCCGGGCGGCATCTCGACCAATTCGAGCGTGATCTCCCCGATCGCCTTCTTGAAGTCGTCGTCCGGGAGATCGATGCCCGAACTCCAGAAGATCTGCCGGAGATACTCGAGCGCCGAGAGGTCGTGCGGTGAATGCGCGGCGATCCGCCGTATCCGAGGCGTCACCGTGAACGTGACTTCGACCATTTCGTCGAGCGTCGGTTCGTAACCAGCGGCACACAGCGCGCAGGCATATTCCGACTGGTTCAGGCTCCTGAGCGACTCGCCCGTGTCGAGCACGCCCCCGCAGCCGGGACAGAGCACATTCCAGGACAACTCGAACAGGCCCAGTCGGGCCGAATGCAGAAACGCCGCGATCACCCGCTCCTCGTCGAGGCCTCTCTTTTCGGCGAACGCGAGCACGTTGATGCGATTGAGCTCGCGATCCGGCGCATCCTGCACCAGCGCCTCCATCGCGGACACGACGTCGGGGTCGGCAAACTTCCGCAACGCGGCAAACAGGGTCTCGGCCTCGGTCATGAAAAAAGCTTACGCCAAAACACCGTGCAGTGGGCGGGCCGCCCACGGATGCCGGATGAGTGCTCAATGTCCCTGAGTGGACGTCGGGCGGGCCATGAGAACGAGGGGAACGTGGGTTCGGAGCGTCATTGCGCCTCGAGGTTGACTTTCCGTTCAGGCGGCTTGGGGCCTGATTCCCAGCACATCCTGCGCCGACTGCTCATAGGCATGTGCCAGCTGCAGACAGGCGCGATCCGCGCGCGGTCCGCCGATGAGCTGCATGCCCATCGGCAATCCGGTCGGGCCGAATCCCACCGGGACGCTGACGCACGGCAATCCCGCGAAGGTCGCGTAGATCACGACCTCCATCCAGCGGTGATACGTGTCCATCTCGCGGCCTTCGATGGCGGTCGGCCAGCGCTTTGACGCGTCGAACGGCCACACCTGCGCCGATGGCAGCGCGAGAAAGTCGCAGTGCTCGAAGAGCGCGAGCATCTGTTGGTAGAACGTGCTGCGCTGAATGCTGGCCGCCAGCGCCTGCGCGCCGCTCAGGCTTTCGGCCTGGTCGTGCTCCCACAGTGCTTCGGGTTTGATGAGGCCGCGGTTCCGTGGATTCGCGAGGAAGGGCGCGATACGCGCGGCGACGAGCCAGCGCCGCCAGATCAGCCACGCCTGCCACACACCTTCGGGTGCGAAGCCAGGTTGCATCGGCTCGATCGCGCAGCCAAGGTCCTGAAGGCGGTGCAGCCCCTGCTCGCACACTTCAAGAATGCCGGGTTCCATGGGCAAGTAACCCGACAGGTTGCCCAACCAGCCGATCCGAACCTTCTTGCAGTCGAAGTCCTGCAGCGACTGCGCATATCGCTCGCCACCCGGAAGCGAGAGCGGCACGCGCGCGTCGTAACCGGCCTGCGTTTCGAGCAGCAAGGCGAGGTCGCGCACCGTGCGGCCCATGGGTCCCTCGGTCCCCAGCTGGGTGACCCAGACATCCTGCGCGGGCCACAACGGCACGCGCCCCAGGCTCGGGCGCAGTGCGAACACGTTGTTCCACCCTGCCGGGTTGCGCAGGCTGCCCATGAAGTCGCTGCCATCGGCCACCGAGAGCATGCGCGTCGCCAGCGCCACGGCCGCGCCGCCGCTGCTGCCGCCCGCGGACTTCGTCGGGTCGAAGGCGTTGCGCGTCACGCCGAACACCTCGTTGAACGTGTGCGAGCCCAATCCGAATTCGGGCGTGTTGGTCTTGCCGATGACGATGCATCCCGCGGCCTTCATCCGCCGCACCATGAGGCCGTCCTGCGATGGAACGTTGTCGCGCAGCAGTGGCGAGCCGAGCGTTGTCCGGATTCCGGCGGTTTGCGCCATGTCCTTGATCGCCTGCGGGATGCCGTGCATCCAGCCGATCGACCCGGCGCCATGTTTCAGCTGCGCGTCGCGCTCGTCCGCCTCGCGAAGCAGTGCGTCACCGTCGCGCAGGCTCACGATGGCGTTGTGCACCGGGTTGACGGCGCCGATGCGGCTGAGCGTCGCCTGCATCACTTCCCGACAGGAAACCTCGCGCGCGCGAATCGCGTCGGAAAGTGCATATGCCGGAAGGTCGGTGATGTCCATGCGGACTCGGGGGAATCGGTTAGAATGCGCTCGAGAATTTCGTCATCATCGCAATCTTCGGCGTTTGCGGGTCCATCGGCAGCGGAAACGCTCTCTCGGCGGCCATTAGGTATCATCCTCCGAAGATGCTCGAATCGGTCGGGCACATGCTAATCGTCGGCCAGGAACAACGCCATGCATCTCGATGTCCGCGGCCTCCCCCTCTCAACCGCCAGCGCCAAGGCTGCCGCTGCCTTCGACCATCTGGTCACCGGCTACCTCACCTTCCGCGCCGATACGCCCGCGCGTCTCGACGCGGTGCTGCAAGCCGATCCGGAGTTCGCGCTCGCGCATTGCATGCAGGGCTATTTCGCGATGCTCGCGTTCAAGCAATCCGTCGTTCCGGTCGCCGTGCAGGCCGCGCACACCGCACAGACGCTTGCCGCCGGCGCCACGCCGCGCGAGCGCAGCCACATCGCAGCCTTGGCGGCTTGGTCGGAGGGCGAGCTCGATCGTGCCATCGCCACGTGGGAGTCGATCCTGCGCACCCATCCGCATGATGTGGTCGCATTCCGTCTCGCCCATTTCGTCAATTTCTGGCTCGGCCGCCCGCAGGACATGGTCGCCTCCGTCGAGCGCTTGATCCCGACCTGGTCGGAGGACATCCCGGGCTTTCCATCGATACTCGGCTGCCGCTGCTTCGCCCAGGAGCAGGCCGGGAACCCTCTCGCTGCCGAGCCCTCCGGGCGCCGCGCGATCGAGCTCGACCCCGGCGATCTGTGGGCCGCGCACGCCGTCGCCCACGTGCTGGAATCGCAGGGCCGCCGCAGCGAAGGCATCCAGTGGCTCACCGCACTCGCGCCCAACTGGGAGGGCAGCCACAACCTGCAGCATCATCTGTGGTGGCACTGCGCGCTGTTCACGCTCGAGTATGGCGACTATGCCGCCGTGCTCGAACTCTACGACACCCGCTTCCGCAACCTCGCGGCGCCGCTCACGGTCGCTTCGCCGGATGTCTACATCGACGTGCAGAATGCGGCGTCCATGCTGTTCCGTCTCCAGCGCTTGGGCGTCGATGTCGGCAACCGCTGGGAGGAACTGGCCGACAAGGCCGAGGCGCGAATCGGCGACTGCCTCTCCGCCTTCACTCTGCCGCATTGGTTGATGGCGTTGACCGCCACCGGGCCGCACCGCCGCTGCGGAGCGCATGATCGAGGCCATGCGCGCATTCGCCACCGGCAGCGGCACCGTCCCGCCCATGGTGCGCGACTACGTGTTGCCGATTGCGGAAGCCCAGCTCGCCCACGCCGCCGGACGCCACGCCGAGGCCGTCGCCCTGATGCGTCCGGCCCTCGGCGGCATGTACCAGCTCGGCGGCAGCCACGCGCAGCAGGACGTGCTCGAGCAGCTTTTCGTCGACGCCGCGCTCAAGGCTGGCAGCACCGCGGATATCCGCCTCGCCGTCGAGCGTGTCGCCGGTCGCCGCGCGATTCCGCCCGAGCGCTTCATCGGCTGGCGCGAGGCGGCCAGCCGCGCGGCGGTGGGGGCGTAATAGGCGCGAAAGAGCCCGGTTGCACCGCGGGCCGCAGACGCCTGTCGTGGTTCGACCACGGCGATTCAATGGATGCCACAGCGCGGCCGCGCCTGACATCGTCGCCCATCAAATAGATCCGCCAAGAGCGGAATGCGCGCCGACTCGCGTCGCCGGGTCATCGCTTCGACCAGGCTCAAGTGCGCTGCGTTGCGGCGATGCTGGACGACAGGTCGCTCAGAATTCGCGCGATCGTCGCGACTACGATGGCAGCATCGCCCTGCCGTCCTGCGTCGCTTCCTGAGGAACGAGCGTGCGTCGCTTCAGCACAATGGCGCGACGCACGCTATCCTTCCTCGGTCACTTCGCGGAACGCTCGACCCGGAGGGTCCAGTTCCCGCACGGCCGGTAGGCCGGGTGGCAGGCGCTGCCGAATGGCACGTAGTCGAATTCGCCGACTGCGATGTACACCATGTCGGCGCTCGCGATGCGTGTCGTGACCGGACGTGGCGCCTCCTTCTGGCAGGGAAGATATGCCGGATGGCAGGCCGCGGATGGCGAATTGGCGAACGCGCTTTCGTCATTCACGTTGGCGGCGCCGACACCCGATGCGAAGGCGAGGCACGCGGCTGCAGCGAGCGTCGCGGTGACGTGCTTGATTGAACTGTGCTGCGACATGATGAACCTCCTTGTGAAAGCGCATTTTGTTGATCCGGCGTCGTTGCCGCAGGATGCCGGTCGATCCCGAGCCGTCATGCGAGGTGGTGGGCCTGACTGCTTCTCCACCGCTTCGACCGCCTGCTCTGCTCCAAACACTAGAGCGATCTCAGGCTATCCGAATGGCGAACGCGACGAAGCAGCAAATTCGCATCCTGGAACCGGAATATTCACGGACGGAGAAGGGGGCTGACTTGCGTTCGGGTCAATGCTGTCGATCGTCGTCCGCGTCACCGACCTTGATCGGGCGATCTCGTGACGATCGGGACGGCGCCGCGATGGATTTGACTCGTCGCCGCAACCGCCGGTTTCGCGCATCGATTCGGCGGATTTGTCGCTTATCTCTTGGACGGGGCGCTGCATGTCCCTACCGCCGATAGGTGACCAACACGACTTCGTTGGCGGAACGCACACGGTCAATCGAGGCCCTTCTTCTCCAGAAATCCGGACAGAAGGTCCGCGATCTCGAGATTGTTCAGATCCGAGAATGGAAAGTGCGTATTGCCGCGGATGCCGATTTCGGGCAGATGCACGACGGTGACATCACCCCCTCGGCGGTTCACGGCGTCCGCCCACAGCCTCGCCATGGCCAGGCGCACGCGCCATTGGTCCTGGCTCGGAACCGCCATCGGCTGCGCGGGAATGTTGTCGCCGTAGTAGATGATGATCGGGATCTTCGTTAGCAGCATGAATTCCGACAGAGGCACGCCCGCCGCCTCCAGCGGGCCGCCGGCGCTCGGCATCGGCGGCGGCACCTCGCCGTTCGGAAAGATGAAGCCGCTGCCGGGCTCATAGGACAACGACGGCACGGACATTTCGATTCTTGATGGCGGTGACCCAGCCCGGGCCGCCGCCTTGTGAATGCGTGACCAGAATTGCCGGCCCGATCTTGTCGAACAGCGCGGAAACTGCGTCCGAGATCACCTCCGCATCGAAGGGACCGGTGTTGGGCGTCATCTGGCGGAAGTACTGGTTCAGGGCCTCCGGATCGCGCGAGAATTGCACGCCGGGGAAATAGTTCGGCCAAACGCCGATGCGGAAAATGTTGAACCAGGTTTGCTCGTCGGGCGTCGGCGTTATCGTCATCGGCTGGGTGCTGCGTCCCGCATTGCCGCGTCGCGGCTGGTCGATCACGTAAACCCCGAAGCCGCGGCGCAGGAAGATGTTCTGGTAGCCCTCGCGCCCATCCGGCGTGGTTTCCCATGTCTTCGAGAACTGTCCGGCGCCGTGCCAGAGCACGAGAGGAAATTTGCGGGCGTTTACCGGGACTTGATAGAACACATAGGCGTGATCACCGTGAAACGTCTGCCCGTCCGGAGCCTGCTGCTTCATGGGGTCGTAAGTGCCGGGGGCGGTGATCACCGTTCCGCCGACCGCAAAACTGCCTTGTTCCCGGATGATCAGCGGCTCGGGCTTGTCGTTTCCGCCGACCGTTGCGCATGCTGAAGCAACGATGCCGGCCGAGATCAGCAAGAGCGCGTTAAATAATTTTCGATGCGTCGTACTCACAGGAATGTCCCGCGCTTGAATGCCTGGTCGCAGTATTCGTTTCGATCGAATTGACGACCCGCGGACGCGGCCTGCGTCTGGCAGACTTGCTGCTCAGCGACCGACCAGTTGCTGCAGATGTTCCGGGTATCGGGCCCCCTGAAGCGCGATCTTCGAGACGGCACTCTCGATGCTGCGAAGCTCCTCGGGCGTCAGCTCGACGGCAGCACCCCCGAGGTTTTCCTCCAGGCGATGCAGCTTCGTGGTGCCGGGGATCGGCACGATCCACGGCTTTTGGGCCAGTAGCCAGGCGAGCGCGATCTGCGCAGGCGTCACCTTTTTCCGGGCCGCGATCTCGCCCAGCCGATCGACCAGGGCGTGGTTCGCCTTGCGCGCCTCCGGCGTGAAGCGGGGGACGATGTTCCGGAAATCGGTGCGGTCGAACGTCGTGGTCTCGTTGATGGCGCCGGTGAGAAATCCCTTGCCCAGCGGGCTGAACGGAACGAAGCCGATGCCGAGCTCCTCGAGCGTCGGCAGGATCTCCTGCTCGGGCTCCCGCCAGAACAGGGAATATTCGCTCTGAAGTGCGGTGACCGGCTGAACGGCGTGCGCCCGCCGGATCGTCTGCGCGCCCGCCTCGGAAAGCCCGAAGTGCCTGACCTTGCCTTCGCGGATCAAATCCTTGACCGCGCCGGCGACATCTTCGATCGGCACATTCGGGTCGACGCGATGCTGATAGAAGAGATCGATGACGCCGGTCTTCAATCGCCTGAGCGACGCTTCGGCCACCTGCTTGATGTGATCGGGACGGCTGTTGAGGCCTCGCTGTTTGCCGTCCTTCGGATCGATGTCGAAACCGAACTTGGTTGCGATCACCACCTGATCGCGAAACGGGGCGAGCGCTTCGCCCACCAGCTCCTCGTTGGTGAACGGGCCGTAGACCTCAGCCGTGTCGAAAAAGGTGACGCCCTGCGCGACGGCCGACCGGATCAGCGCGATACCGTCCTTCTTGTCGACTGCCGGGCCATAGCCATAGCTCAGTCCCATGCAGCCCAGCCCGAGCGCCGACACTTCGAGCCCGCTGTTTCCCAGTTTGCGCTTGCGCATGTTGCCTCCTGTTCCGGTTGAAGACCGACGCACTTTCGTCCTGACGGTAATGATGCTCGCGTCGATAACATCGATAAAGATGTATAATTCGCATGAGGTATTGAAAAATTGTCAGGAATGGATCGGGAAGACTGGGGCAGCCTGGCGGCATTCGCCGTCGTCGCGGAGGAGCGCAGCTTCACGCGCGCCGCCGCGCGGCTGGGCGTATCGCCTTCGGCGCTGAGCCACACGATCCGGCGCCTCGAGGAGCGGCTGCGCATCCAGCTCCTGGCTCGCAGCACCCGCAGCGTCTCCACCACGGAGGCCGGCGAGCGGTTGCTCGCCCGTCTTGCGCCCGGCGATCGAGGAGATCTCCGACGCGGTGGAGGATCTGGGGCGTCTGCTCGACCGTCCCTCCGGGCGCGTCCGGATCACCGCCTCCCGAAGCGCCGCTCGAATGGTGGTAACGCCCATCCTGCCCCGCTTCACGCAGACCTATCCCGAGATCGTCGTCGAAGTCCTCGTCGATCCTGCTCTGACCAACATCGTCGCGCAGCGGTTCGACGCCGGCATTCGCCTCGGCGAGTCTCTCGAGAAGGACGTGGTCGCCATACCCGTGACGGGATCTCTTCGGATGGCCGTCGTCGGATCGCCGCAGTACTTCGCGTCGCATCCGGCCCCGTCAGCGCCCTCCGACCTCAGCAAGCACCGTTGCATCAACTTCAGGCTGCCGACCGCGGGAACGATCTACAAGTGGGAATTCGAGCAGCGTCGCCACAAGACGGAGGTGGGTGTGGAAGGGCCGCTCGTCCTCGATGACGAGGGTCTTCGTCATCGAAGCCGCGCTGGCCGGTGTGGGCCTCGCGTACGTGATCGAGGATCAGGTCGCCTCGCTGCTCGAGGCCGGCGCGCTGGCACGGGTGCTCGCGGATTGGTGTCCGCCATTCCCCGGTTTCTTTCTCTATTATCCGGGGCGGCGCCAAGTCTCCCCTGCACTCGCGGCGTTCATCGACGCAGTCCGGGTGCCGGCCAAGACAAGAAGAGCCGTTGATCGACAACATCCGAGTGTCCGCTCCGGCCGGTAGCGATCAGTCGCATCAGACCGGCACACACAAATCGCGGGGTTCAGCCGTTTCCCAAAATTCCACTCATGATGCAATATGGTGCGTCCAGAACCGGCGTCCGCCATGACCCCTGCTGCCCCTGTGACCGTACGCGAAGTGGGTCTGCGCGACGGCCTGCAAAGCATTGCCCGCATTCTTCCGACCGCGCACAAGTGCGAATGGATACGGGATGCGTACGAGGCCGGGCAGCGCGAGATCGAAGTAGGTTCCTTCGTGCCGCCGCGCCTGCTGCCGCAACTCGCGGACACGGCGGAAGCTCGTGGCCTTCGCCAAGACGCTGCCGGGGCTCGTCGTGTCGGTGCTCGTTCCCAATCTCAAGGGGGCCGAGCGCGCAATCGAATCCGGCGCGGACCTGATGCTGCTGCCGCTGTCGGCGAGCCATGCGCACAGCCTCGCCAATCTGCGCCGCACGCCTGACGAGGTCGTGCTCGAAATCGGGCGCATACGGGCGGCCCGCGATGCGGCCGGGTCCCGTTGCAGGATCGAGGTCGGCCTCAGCACCGCGTTCGGATGCACGATCCAGGGCCGCGTCGAGCCGGCAGAAGTGCTGCGTCTGCTGCAGGCCGCGCTCGATGCCGGCGCCGATCGCGTCGGTCTCGCCGACACGGTGGGCTACGCCGACCCGCTGATGGTCCAGCAACTGTTCGAGCGCGCGTTTCGCATCGCCGGCGATCGGCTCGCGTGCGGGCACTTCCACGACACCCGGGGACTCGGGCTCGCCAACGTCTTCGCCGCCTGGCAGACCGGCGTGCGCCGCTTCGACGCCTGCCTCGGAGGGATCGGCGGCTGTCCGCATGCGCCGGGTGCGAGCGGCAATGTCGCGACCGAGGACGCGGTCTATCTCTTTCGCAGCATGGGCGTCGACACCGGCCAGGATTTCGAGCGGCTGCTGGCGTTGCGCGCGAAGGTCGCGAGGTGGCTGGACGGCGAGACGCTCCACGGGACGCTGTGGCGCGCCGGCCTTCCGAAGACGCTGCTGCCCGCCGACGCGGCGGGCGCTCGCACATCGTCGGAGAACGGGTCCCGTGGCTGAAACGAAGGCGCCGCTGCCGCTCGCGGGGTTGCGCGTCGTCGAGTTCACGCACATGGTCATGGGGCCGACCTGCGGCATGATGCTCGCGGACATGGGCGCGGAAGTGATCAAGGTCGAGCCCGTCGACGGCGATCCCACGCGTCGCCTGCTCGGCGCCGGCGCCGGCTTCTTCCCGATGTTCAATCGCAACAAGAAGAGCATCGCGATCGACCTGCACGCGCCTGCGGGCGCCGAGGCTGCGCGCAGGCTCGCCGCGAGTGCGGACGTCGTGATCGAGAATTTCAAGCCGGGGACGATGACCAAGTACGGGCTCGACTATGTGACGCTGGCGAAGGCGAATCCGCGCGTCATCTACGTCAGCCACAAGGGCTTCCTGCCGGGCCCGTACGTGAACCGCACGGCGTTGGACGAGGTGGTGCAGATGATGGGCGGCCTCGCCTACATGACGGGGCGCCCCGGCGATCCGCTGCGCGCGGGCACCAGCGTCAACGACATCATGGGCGGGCTCTTCGGCGCGATCGGCACGCTGGGCGCCCTGATCCAGCGCGGCGTCACCGGGCGCGGCATGGAAGTGCAGTCGGCGCTGTTCGAGAACAACGTGTTCCTGGTCGGGCAGCACATGCTGCAGTTCGCGGTGACCGGCAGGCATCCCGCTCCGATGCCGGCGCGCGACAGTCCCTGGGCGATCTACGACGTCTTCACGGTCCGCGACGGCGAGCAGATCTTCCTTGCCGCCGTGAGCGACGCGCAGTGGCTCGTCTTCTGCGACACCCTCGGCTTCGCCGACCTCAAGGCCGACCCTGCGCTCGCGACCAACAACGAGCGCGTGCAGGCCCGCGCCACGCTCCTGGCGACGATTCGCGAGCGGCTGGCGACCCGAACTGCGGGCGAGCTCGCGACGCTGTTCGAGAATGCGGGCCTGCCGTTCGCTCCGATCCGCAGGCCCGAGGACCTGTACGACGATCCCCATCTCATCGCCACGGGCGGCCTCGCCGACGTCCGCCTGCCCGATGGTCCCAAGGCGGGCCAGACGGTGAAGACGACGCTGTTTCCCATCACGATGGACGGGCATCGCCTCGGCGTGCGGATCGACCCGCCGGTGAAAGGCGCGCACACGCGCGAGCTCCTGGGCTCCATCGGTTACGCGCCCGGCGAGATCGACACCCTGTTCGAAAAGAAGGCCGTCGCCTGACGACGTGCGACCGACCAAAATTGGAGAAGCGGATGATGGTGAATGCGAAATTGCACGGAGTCCTGCCATGGAAAGCGCGCGGTTGTGCGGCGTGGGTGCGAATCGCCGCCGCCGCGCTCGTCGCGTTCGCGTGGGGTGCCGGCGTCGTGCAGGCGCAAGGCGACCGGCCGATCAAGTTCATCCTGCCGGTCGCGACGGCGTCGGGGGTCGACACGATCGTCCGCGCCGCGGCGCCGGCATTGACGAAGACGCTGGGAGGGCCGGTGGTCATCGAGAACCAGCCGGGAGCGGGCGGCATCGTCGGCACGTCGGCGCTCGTCAAGTCGCCGCCCGACGGCTTCACGCTGAGCGTGGTCTCGAACAACCACGTCATCTTCCCGAGCGTCTACAAGTCGCTGCCGTTCGACCCGCTGGCCGACATCACCCCGATCGCGGTGATCGGCTCGACGCCGATGGTGCTGGTCGTCAATCCCAAGGTGCCGGCGAAGAACGCGCAGGAGCTGATCGCGCTTCTGAAGGCGAAGCCGGATGCGCTGAACTACGGGTCCTCGGGCAACGGCACGATCCTGCACCTCGCGACCGAGATGTTCCTCGAGCAGGCCGGCGTCAAGGCGAAACACATCCCCTACAAGGGCGTCGGGCCGATGCTGACCGACCTGCTGGGCGGACAGATCGAATTCGGCACGCTCTCGCTGCCGTCGGTCCAGCAGCACCTCAAGAGTGGCGCGCTGCGCGCAATCGGCGTCGGCGCCGCGGCGCGGGTTCCCGCGGCGCCTGACATTCCGACGATGGCCGAGCAGGGAATGCCGAACTACCAGGTCGAAGGGTGGTTCGCCGTCATCGGCCCGGCGCGGCTGCCGCCGGCCGACGTCAAGCGCATCAATGCGGCCTTCGTTGCCGCGTTCGCGACGCCCGAGGTGCGCGACGCCATGGCGAAACAGGGCAACACCATCAACGTGGGCACGCCCGAGCAGGCGGGGCCGTTCTTCCGCTCCGAGCTCGCCAAGTACGCGGCGATCGTCAAGGCGATAGGCCTCGAGGCTCAGTGAGCTTCGGTCAGCCGTGCCGGTTGATGACCCTCTTCATTGCGGCGGGATCGAGCAACTTCACCGAGCGTCCCTGCACCTTGATCAACCCCGCATCGTGAAGCAGCGAGAACTGCCGACTCACGGTCTCGATTCGAAGACCGAGATAGCTGCCGATATCCTGCCGCGGCAACGTCAGCGTGTATTCGCGACAGCCATGACGATCGGCCAGGCTCAGCAGGAAAACGATGAGACGTTCGTCGGCGGACATGCTGCCGAGCATGAACATCGCATTGTGATTGCGCATCACTTCGCGCGACATGAACTGATGAACGTTGCGCTGTAGCCCGACGTTGGTTCGCGCCAAGTCCTCTATGGCGGCGAATGGCAGCGCGCACATCTCCGTATCTTCAAGCGCAATAGCGTTGGCCCCGTGGCGATCCAGGGCGATGCCGTCGATTCCGACGATATCCCCCGGAATGTGGTAGCCGAGCACTTGCTCGCGGCCATCCTTGCCGTTCATTGCGGTTTTCAGCGACCCGCCGCGGATCGCATACAACGCGTGAAAGTGCTCTCCGGCGCGATAAACCGCGTCGCTCCTCTTGACGATGATCCGATGCACGATTAACGCGTCAAGCTGTTTCATCTCGTCAGCGTTGAAACCCACGGGCAGACATAGGTCGCCCATGCCGCAGGTCTGACAATGGATGCGGCCAGCGCCGAAGGAAATGACTTGGGCAGTGGCTCCAGCGCCGTCGAAGCGCTCGACGGACGGCTCGGACGTTGCCGGCAGAACGTGCGTCAACTTCGCGAAGAGCGACATGTAGGAAGCATCACTCCGCGGGCAACGGCGACGCTTGCCCCATATCAAGGCGCAGAAATGCCGTTGGTGATCCCCGTCAATGTCAGTGTCGAGCGACCGCGGCAGAACGTCGCACCCGGCATTCGCTTCGTGAATTTCCCGACTGCGTGATCAATGAAAACGGCCCGCCCGAAGGCAAGCCGTTGAATTGCTTGCGGTGGCTCGGTCGGTAAAGATGACGAGAGGAGGATTCCGCTTAGTGACCGAGCTACTTTGCTCCGATGACCTCCGGCATCGCATTCGCGATTGCCCGATTGATAACCGTCCTCATCGCAGACACCTTTTCCTTCGACGTCATAGCGTCCCATGGGTTGAGTGAGCCTTTTGCGCGAACCGTACCAACGGAATACGAATTCTCGGCGACTTTCTCACGAACGACATCCATATCTTTGGCGTCTACCAACGTAATCTTCAGATAGGCAAATGGCGCGAGAAATCCCTTTGCAGACGGCAATCCACGATAGTTATATGACGCGTCCAAATAGAATCCGACACCTTCAATGCGGCCGCTGCCAACATACCCAGCTGACATTCGGAGCGCGGCCTCGTCCCGGTGCTTCGTGATCGGGATCAGATGCGTCGCGTGTTGGTCCCGTAGCAGGCTCTTCAAGGAATCAAGGAGTGGAGCCGAGCCATCCTTTTGCTCGAAGAGCTTGTCTTGCATCTCATAAAGCTTCGGATCGCTTGCGGCAAGCAGCACAACGGTCGCCGGCGCATCTAGGCGCTTGATCGCATCACTCACCGCTTTCATGGCGACGTTGTCCAAGACGTGCCCGTCCAATGCGATTGTTTCCTTTTTGTTCATATCCGTATGGCTTCCGACGGTGTCTTGGTGCCCGACTACGCTAATCCGATCGCCGATCAACGACATTACTGCGTAGGTGCGTAAATCGCCTCCTGCTGCATGACCCACCGGCGCCCACACCAGGGTCCAACCTACGAGGCATAGGAGTCGTTTCAGGCAATGCATGGTCGATCCTCCCTTCGTAATGATTCTTGTGATTCCGGCTCGCGCAAGGCAGGCTTTCAATTCAGCCTCCACGTTAACAGGAATCTCTTCGCAACCGCAGCAGCTCGTGGCATCCATTAGATCGGCAGGAACACGGCCGTCGCGAGGATTTGGCTGACGCGTCGGATGGTGCGGTTGGTCCGCTGCGCCATGACGAGCGCGAGCGTGTCCTGGTAGGCGACGAGCTTCCCTATCTCGCGCTCGAATGAGACATTGGCCGCCGCTCCGGACATTTCATTGCTGAGCAGCATCAGCTCGCCGTTCGGACTGCGGCTGTTGGCGAGCTTCCAGGCTGCGATCTCGATATTTCGCGCGGCGTTGTACAACCGCTGGGCGTCCAGGGTGTCGGTCAGGTAGAACTGCGTCTTGTCGTCATAGGCCCGCGCGATCATGCTTCCGAGGCCGACCCCGAACGCGAATACTCGGTCGCCCGTGAAGCCCGGACTGAAAGCGAGCTGCAAGGCCTCGATCCCTCGCGCGTTGGAGAGCTCTTTAAAGCGCCACGCATGGCGGGGATCGAACGCCCGAGCCACCGCGGCTTCCGGCGTGGCGTCGCCGCTCTTCTTCAGCTCTCTCGGATTGCGCCGGTAGAGCTTTTCCATCAGGAGCTTTGCCGATGCGATGCTTTCTCGCAGGTGCACCTCGGCAACGGCGTCGATATCGCTCTTCAGGAGTTCGCTTGCGCTAAAGGATTCTTCCCGGGGCGGCGGGCGGTGTCCGGTCGAAGGAGCGGTCGGGGGATAGCTCGACGTCGACGTGCAGGCGGCCACCAAGCCTATGGTGAAAACAAGGCTCCAGCAGCGCCGCAGGCGCGGCGTCCGGTTGCACAAACGGATTGCTTCCACGCAACCCCCCACCACCGTTTTGCGGTCCAGCGCCCTGCAATGCCCTGAGCCGCGCGGCCAGCCCCGCGGCGTTCAAAGACGCTGGTTGGGTTTCAGGTCCTTCGGTATCGGCGACACGGCCTTCACGTCTTCGAGCGCGTTGGTACAGATGCCCGCCCAGAGACTGAAGAGCTGGCGGAAATCGAACAGGTTCGTGGCCGTGGTCGCCAGCCGTCGGCCCAGGTCCTGGGTCGCGCGTCTGTCCGCGACCCGGCCGAGCAATGCGTTGGTGGTCGAATCGCGGACTTCGACGATCAGCGCAGCCTGACCGGCGGTGATGATCCACGTCGTTCCCGGGCCGTTTTGGCCAAGCGGTGCGTTGACATCGAGGTCCAGGATCGCCGAGTTCACCCGCAGCACGTCGGGTCCGGGGACGGCGACCACTTCGTATCCGGCCTTGCGAAACGCGTCGCGAAAGATATCGTCGAAATTGGTCTGCGCGGCAGCCATGATCTTGTTGGCCTGCTCCTGCGACACCCAGTTTCCCAAACCGGCGTCGAGGTTGTAGTCCTTCATCCAATTGGGCTGGAAGGCGACCTGGGTCGTTCCGATGATCACCTTGGTGTAGGGGCGGAAATCGGCTCCCGGCCGCAACCACGCAAGCTCCATGCGACGCGCAGCGACCTTGACCAGGCCGTCGGGCGAATCCGGCGCCTGGCCGCAGGCAAGGCTCGCAAGGCCGAAGAAGGTCAACAGCGCAACGATGTGGGACCAACGACTAATGGTCATGATTAAGCGTCCTTTCTCGAGTCGGGAATACGCACCCGACACAGCCGTCCGAAAATCGGCGGTCCGCATCGGATGACGGCGGCAGCATTCGATGTTGCCCCTATTTCTTGCGAAATGCCATAGCACTTCAGTGGGCGATGTGCGTCTAAAATTGCAAGCTGGACGCCAGCGGGAAGCTGGCCTCAATTGCGCTTGCCCGATGTCCATCGATTCTTTCGCGTCGTCTTTGGCAAGCCGCCGTTGGCTGAGGTGGCTCGCGATCGCCGCCGGCGCATTCGTAGCGCTGACAGTCCTCGCGTGGCTCGCCGCTCCACCGATTGCCCGCGGCCAGCTCGAATCGCGGCTTTCCCAGGCACTCGGGCGGAAGACGACCGTCGAGTCAGTCGACTTCAATCCGCTGGAGCTGCGCTTCACCATTCGCAAGCTCGTCATCGCGGATCCGGCGGGGACGGTTCCTCTCCTTGCGCTCGACGAGCTCGTCGCCAACTTCTCGTCGGCGTCCCTATGGCGGTGGGCACCCGTACTCGATGCGCTCAAACTCGTTCATCCTTCCGTTTCGCTGGCCCGGGACCGCGATGGCCGCTACAGCGTGCAGGATCTGATCGATATCGCCCTCGCCGGCCCCACCGGGCCGTCGCCGCGGTTCTCTGTAAACAACATCGAGATTGACGACGGCTCAATCGCGTTCGACGACGGCGTGACCGGACGCAAGCACCGGGTCGAGAAGCTTGGAATCGGGATTCCGTTCCTGTCGTCGCTGCCGTATCAAACCGACATCGAGGTCACCCCCCGCTTCGAGGGCGCGGTCAACGGCGCGCATTTCGAGCTGGGTGGCAACACCATCCCGTTCGCCGAGCGTCGCGAGGCTGCGATCGACATCGAATTCGACGCGCTGCCGCTCAAGGATTACGTTGCGTACCTGCCCGTCAAACCACGGGTCGAGTTGGCCGGCGGCGCCGTCACCACGCACCTCAAGGTCGTATTCGTCGACGGAGCTCCCGGTGAGCGCAAGCTCGAAGTGCGCGGCGATGCGCGTATCGACGGACTCGCAGTGAAGCGTCGCGACGGCTCGTCGCTCGTGGCAGCCGAGCGGATCGCGGTCGCGCTCGACCGCGTCGACGTATTCGGTCGCGACGCGCGCGTTGCGTCGGTCGCGGTCGACGCGCCGGCGATCGACGTACGACGGCTGGCCGACGGAACGCTCGAGCTCGTCCAGCCGCTGTTCGACGTCGCGTCCGCCGCGGTGGCCCGTTCCCCCGCCCGCGAAGCTCCCGGCCACAGCCGCGCCCGAGGCGCCGTGGCGAGTGACGGTGGCGAAGACTGCGCTCGCGCGCGGCACGATCGCGCTCGCCGACGAAACCTCGTCGTTCCGCTCGACGCTGACCGAGGTTGCACTCAACGCGACCAATCTGTCGACGAAGACCGGCGAGAAAGCGCATGTCGCGCTTTCGTTCGTTTCGGCGGACCGGATCGCCACATTCAAGGGCGATGCCGACGTCGAGCCGCTCGTTCCTGCGGCGACCGGCACGTTCGAGCTCTCGAAGTTCTCGCTCGGGCTGCTCTTTCCGTACTACAAGCACGTGCTGGCCGTCGACGTGCAGAAAGGCTCGCTTGACCTTGCCGCGCGCTTCGCGCTCGGCGCCGACGGCAACGTGACGCTTTCCGAGGGGGTCGCCTCGATCGCGGACCTTGCGCTCGCCTATCCCGGCAACCGGCAACCGTTCTGGCGCCTCCCCGCCGTGACCGCCAGCGGTGTTGCATTTGACCTGCACGCGCGAAAAGTGACCGTCGCCGACCTGCAGAGCCGGGACGCGGTGATGAAGCTCGCGCGCGAGCGTGACGGCTCGATCGACGTCGCGCGCCTGATGAAGACGACCGAAGCCACCGGAACCGGGGAAACGAGGGTACGTGGACGCTGGCGTTCCAGAAGCTCCTCGTCGATCGGGCGGCGATCGACGTCGAGGATCGCGTGCCGGAGCCGGTGGTCAGGCTCGCGGTCCGGGACTTCACGTTCACTGCCGCAAATTACTCGAACGCCCGGGGTGCGAAGGCAACGATGTCGCTTCGTGCGCGCGTGGGTGAGCGCGGACGGGTGGCCTTCAACGGCTCCCTCGCGACCAATCCGGTGGCGGCGTCCGGCCAGCTCGACGTGTCAGGCCTGGACGTGGTCACCGTCCGGCCCTACGTCGAGTCGCGCGTCAATGTGTCCCTCACGGGCGGCGCGCTCGCCGCGAAGGGCAGACTCGCCCTTGACGTCCCCGAACAGGCGGCGATCAAGGTGGCGTGGAAGGGCGACGTCACCGTCACCGATTTCGCCGCCCTCGACAAGCCGACCGCGTCCGACCTTGCGCGGTGGAAACGCCTCGCGCTCGAAGGCGTTGACGTCGCCACCGAGCCGTTTCACATTGCGGTCGGCCAAATCGGCGCCGAGGACTACTTCGCGCGCGTGATCGTCTATCAGGACGGCACGTTGAACCTCGCGCGGCTTCTGACTCCGGGAGCGGAGCCCGAGCCGGCCCCGGATGCCAAGCCGTCCGCACCACCGGCCGACAGCGTCCCCGCACGCGACCCATTGCCGATTTCGATCGGCCGGATCACCCTCGCCCACGGCAATGTGAACTTCACGGACTTGTTCGTGCGTCCGAATTATTCGGCCAATCTCACCGACGTCACCGGCAGCGTGACGACAATGTCGGCCGAGCAGGCGGGCGACGTCGCGATCACCGCGCGGCTCGACAGCTCGGCGCCGGTCGAGGTGTCCGGTCGGATCCATCCCTTCGCGAAGGAGCTCTCGCTCGACCTTGCCGCGAAAGCCCGCGACGTCGACCTGCCGCCGCTCACGCCGTATGCCGTCAAGTACGCGGGCTACGGCATCGAGAAAGGCAAGCTCACGTTCGACGTGCACTACCGGGTCGAGAACCGCAAGCTGGTCGCCGAGAACCGTCTTGTGCTCGATCAGCTCACGTTCAATCCGCAACGGATCGACAGTCCAACGGCGACGAAGCTGCCCGTTCTGCTGGCGGTAGCGTTGCTCAAGGACGTGCACGGTGTAATCGATATCCAGCTTCCGATCTCGGGATCACTCGATGATCCGCAGTTCTCGGTTGGGGGTCTCATCATCCGGGTCATCGTCAATCTGATCACCAAGGCGGCAGTGGCACCGTTCACGCTCCTGTCGGCCGCGTTCGGCAAGGGCGAGGAGCTGTCGACGGTGCCGTTCGCACCCGGCAGCGCAACGCTTGATGCCGAGGCGCAGAACCGCCTCGACACCCTCGCCAAGGCCCTCGCCGGCAGGCCCTCGCTCAGGCTCGATATCGGCGGCCGCGCCGATCCGGCCGGCGACCGTGAGGCGCTTCGCCGTGCCGCGGTCGACTTTGCGATGAAGCACGAGAAGATGAAGTCGCTGGCGTCGGCTGCCAACGCTCCGGAGTCGGTCGACCTCGTGACGATCGAGGCGGACGAGCGGATCCGCTGGCTCACCGCCGCCTACCGCGAGTCGTCGATCAAGGAGCGCCCGCGCAATGCGATCGGAATGTTGAAGGACCTCCCGCCCGCCGAGATGGAGGCGCTCCTGCTCGCCGACGCGAAGGTCGATGACGACGCGCTGGCGTTGCTCGCGAACGCGCGCGCGGAGCGCGTGAAGGATGCGCTCGCCGCGAGCGGGATCGCCGGCGAGCGGCTGTTCCTCGTCGCGCCGCGACTTTCTGCCCGAGAGTGTGGCGCGGGCTGCCGAAGCGGCACCGCGCGCTGCGGACGAAGCTTCTGGTTCCTTATCTCGCGTCGATCTGGCATTGCGCTGACTCTCGACGGGGCGAAATTGAAGCGACTGAACGTGAAAGCGGCCCGCCGAATGGCGAGCCGTTCATGTGTTGGTTGCGGGGCCGGCCGAACGCCCGCTTTCGACCCAAAGCCGACATACGCGTTGCTAAGCAGCCCCTACGTGCGGTGGACCGGAACCGGACATTCAACGTTATCGTTCAAGGGCAGGCCGCGGGCCGGTGGGTGTCTGCATGGAAGCCTCCGGCCCGAACCCGAGCGGCGCAGGTGCTAACCTGATGATCCGCCGGAACAGGTCTTCGTACTCGGCGCCAGCTTCTGCGCCCAACAGTGGATTGGTGTGACCGGCGAACGCCGCGTTAATCTCATCCCAATCGCTAGCCGTCAGGAAGTCTGCCGCCGCTGGCAGCACTTCATCTTCTTCAGCCCGCACATGGGCATAGTGGAATGCCGCATACGTGGCGACTGCCGCGTAGAACGCCGGCAACTGTGCATCGCCGTCTTGCTGGTAGCGGGCGAGCGCCTGCTCCATTGCGCATGCCTTTGCCGTGCCGGTTCGATGTTCCGCCTCCAGCTTATCGAGTAGTGGCGCGATGGCGGGATGACGCTGCCGAAGCAGCCTGAACAGGTACGCGTCTTCCTTGGGATGATGGAGGCGTGCGGGAATACCCGGATGTAGTACGTCATCGCGCCGAGCAGATCGAAATTCGGCCTGGAGATGCCATAGCGGTCATGACGCAGGAGGAAGAGCATGCCGTGAAGCACCGCAGTCAACGCGCGATGTTCACCAACGATGATGCTAATTGCTTGCACGCCCAGTCCATATTGTCGGGAGCCGCAAGACGGCCCCCTGCGAGCTGAGCCTTGATGCTAGTCGCGGTGCGTCGCAGCCCTTTGAGGCACATCAAACTACGGTACGTCCGTTGCCCGTTGTGCATCGCAGCAAAAGGCGGGGAAGGAACGAGCAGCTGCCGTCGGTCAAACCAAAATCCGTCAATTACGCTGCCCAACCATCTTTTTCAAGCTGACCGGATCGAGCAGCTTGATCGAGCGACCCTGCACCTGAATCAACCCTTCCTCCTGAAGCCGCGAAAAGACGCGGCTCACTGTTTCAAGCTTCAGACCAATATAGCTGCCGATCTCAGCGCGCGTTAACCGAAGCGTGTACTCGGTGGACGAATAGCCACGGCGGCGGTAGCGATCGGCCAGATTCAGGAGAAACACAACGAGTCGCTCTTCGGCACGCATGCTGCCAAGCATGAGCATTGCTCCTTGGTCCCGCATCATCTCCCTGGACATGAACTGATGGAGATTGTGCTGCATCATGGGCACGGTACGCGCGAGATTCTCGATCTCGGAGAAGGGTAGCGCGCAGACGTCAGCTTCCTCGAGTGCAATCGCCCCCACCGTGTGCCGGTCGGTTCCGACGCCGTCGTATCCAATGATTTCGCCCAGCATGTGGTAGCCAACGATCTGTTCCCGGCCATCCTCGGCAAGCACGGTGGTCTTGAACGATCCCATTCGGATCGCGTATAGCGCACGAAAGGGGTCTCCAGGGCGGTATAGCGTTTCGTTCTTTTTGAATCGATTTCGGTGCAAGACCAACTTGTCGAGCTGTTCCGTCTCGCCGACGCTAAGTCCAACGGGCAGACAGAGTTCGCGCAGCGTGCACGATTGACAATGGATACGGAACGCGTGGATCGAGAAGACCTGCGCAGGTGACGCCACGGGTGCGATATGCGCGACCGGCTGGCCGCCCGATTCGGCCACGACGGATATTGCGGGCGCAACGTGGGTAATGGCAGCTCGATAGCTTTTTGCGAAGGCGCTCATGAAGTGCAAGCGGACCAGCTCACCTTACTCGTATTTCAGGCAAATGGTAGAAAGACCATGTAATGGGATTGCGCAGTGCTGGCGCCGGGATTGCTCGCGTTGCCACCACCCTACGAATCTGGAGCAGACCAAGTCGCTCACCCGGTTCGCCCCGAATGCGTCGCCGCAAGAGATCGCCGGTGTGCAGCTGGGTTTGGTTGCGGGGGAAGGAATTGAACCTTCGGCCTTTGGGTTATGAGGCAATTTGTCGTGATTGAGCCTCTTATCAATCAAACACTTGCAGCGCTTGCCAACTCCGGAATCTACCTCACCCAGTTACAGTTACGGCAAAGCAAACATGATTTGGGCTCAACTTGGGAGGACCGTCAGCCCTTAAGCCCACTCATCACGACGGCTTGGACCACCCAGCGCTGCAGCGTGATGAAGATGAGCAGGATCGGCAGGATGCTGATCACCGCGGCGGCCGTGAGGAGGTTGTATTCGATGAAGTACATATTCGTGAAACTCATGAGGCCCATGGTGACCACCTTCATCTGAGGGCTGTTGATCACCACCATCGGCCAGAAGAACTCGTTCCAGCTCCACAAGAACTTGATGATCAGCAAGGTGGCGATGGCGGGCTTCACCGACGGCAGGATCACCAGGAAGAAGATTCGGAGCTCGCTGGCCCCGTCGACGCGGGCCGCGTCAATGTAGTCGTTGGGAATCATCTCGATGGCCTGCCGCATCAGGAAGACGCCGAAGACACTGACGAGGTCCGGTGCCACGATGCCCGCGTACGTATCGAGCAGCCCGAGATCGTTCATCCAGACATAGAGCGGCACCACGACCGACTGGAAGGGGACCATCAGGATGCCGACGACGGCGAGAAAGAAAACGTCTCGTCCGGGGAACTGATACTTTGCAAATCCGAATCCCGCCAGCGACGAGACCACCACGCTGCTCACGGCGGCGATCGAGGCGACAATTGTGCTGTTGAGCAGATAGCGCAGGAAGGGCTCGCGCCTGAAGACTTCGACGTAGTTGCTCAGGTTGAGCCAGTGGTCGGGGGCGATCCGGAGCGGCACGCGCTGGATCTCGGGGGCGGTTTTCAGCGAAGTGACCGCCATCCAGAAGAACGGGAAGAAGACGAGGATCGCGCCGCAGGCGACCGCGAGCATGATGAGCCAACGGAGGTACACCCGCCGGGCGGCAAGCGTCTCACCGGACGAGGGTTCGATCGAGGGCGCGATGGCACTCATGTCGCCGGAAACGCCGGAAGCCCTTTCAGTACTCGACCGGTTTGCGGAAAAATCGCCATTGCAGCAACGTCACAACCATCAGCGTGACGAAGACGAAGACCGCAATGACGGAGGCGTCGCCGAAGCGAAAGAATTTGAACGCCGTGTCGTACAGCAACATGATGATGGTCTGGCTCGCGCCCGCGGGGCCACCCTGCGTCGTGGCATACACCTGATCGAACACCTTGAAATTGAAGATGAGCTCGAGGATGCAGACCATGATGATCTGCGGGTTGAGCAGCGGCAGCGTGATGTACCGCAGCCGCTGGACGGCACTCGCGCCATCGATGTTGGCCGCCTCGTAGTACTCCTCCGGAATCGATTGGAGCGCGGCGAGAAAGATCATCGTGTCGAAGCCGATGCGGACCCAGACGCTCACCGCGGCGATGGATGGGAGCACCTGAGACAGGCTCTGCAGCCACTTCTGTGGCGGAATTCCGACGAACGACAGCGCGTAGTTCAGGAAGCCGTAGATCGGATCGTAGATCCACTGCCAGATGAGCGCGGCCGCAACCAGCGAGGTGGCGAAGGGCAGGAAGTACATCGACGCCCAGACGTTGCGCCACTTGAGACTCGAGATCCGGTTGAGACCGAGTGCGACGGCGAGCGCAAGGATCACCGTCGCGGGCACGGAGAGCAAAAGGAGCTGGACGGTGTTCCAGACGGCGCGCCAGAACGTGGAGTCGGTGAGCACCTTTTCATAAAGGCGCAGGCCGACGAACTCCTTCGCGCCACCCGGGGGGATCTTGTAGAACGAATACAGGACTGACTGGACGAGCGGCAGGATGAAAACCGAACCGAAGAACAGCAGCGCCGGGAGGACGAACAGGAATCCCGCACGTTTGCGGCGGTCCAGGTAGTTCCTGGGGAACGCGATGCGAAACCACTGGCGCATGGTATCGACGTGCACGCACCGCTGGTGCCCGTGTATCGGGCGACCAGCGGTGATTTCTTGGCGGATGGGTAAGGCTTAGTCCTTGAGGATGCGATCCATCTTCGCGGCAGCCTCGTCCAGCAAGGGCTTCGGCTGTCCTTTGCCGAACAGCACGCCCACGACCGCCTCCCCGAACGCGGTCGCCAACTCGTTCGATTTCGGGTGGAAGTAGGTTGGCGGCACCTGCTGGGCGAGCATGTCTTTCGTCGACTGATAGTCGGGCCGTGACTTCACGTAGGCGCTATCGAGGTTCACCGTCCATACGGGGAGTATTCCCTGCAATTGATGGTGGTCCATGTCGTCCTTGGCATTGCTGATGAACCGCATGAACTCCCACGCCACTTGCTTGTTCGGGCTGTTCTTGTAGACGAGGTCCGTCCACGGGAACAGGGCACCCGCACCGGGGCAAACCTTTTCGCAGGGCAACGCGTACACCTTGAAGTTCACGTCGGGCGCGTTCTTCTTGAGCCAGCCGAAGAACCACGACTCGCGGAAGATGACGGCGGCCCGCTTCTGGCCGAAGGCATCTTCGGGGTTGCCGAACGCGAGGCTCGCCACATGGTCCTTGTTGACGAGATCGCCGAAAAACGTGAGCGCCGCCACCATCTGCGGGCTGTTGGCGTAACCCGTGGCCTTGTCCAGATCCGGGCTCAGCATGCGCGCGCCCCAGGCATGGGCAAACGGGAGGAACTTGTCCGTGATCCCCACCGGCGCACCCTTGCTGCGGATCGCGAAACCCACCTGGGTCGGCTCACCACCCTTGGGGTCGGCGATCGTCAGCTTCTTCAGGTCCGCGAGCCAAACATCGAAGGTCTTGGGCGGATCGTCCGGATTGAGACCGGCCTTCTTGAACATGTCGACGTTGATGTACATCTGCTGGAAGTTGCCGTGCTCGATCGGAATGCCGTAGCGCACGCCCTTCCACTTGCCCACCTCGACCATGTACTTCGGCAGATTGTCGTCGTAGATCTTTGCGAGATCGGCGGGCATCCTGTCGCAGAAATCGTATTGGCCGCACCATTGATGCGTCATCCCCATGAAAATGTCGGGCGCGCTGCTCTTGGCCATGAGGGCCGCCAGATATTTGGCCTCGTATCCCTGATACGGGATGGTGACCACCTCGACTTCGTAGCCGCTCTTCTTGGCGAACTCTTTCCCCTTGTCCGCGTACCACTTGTTGAAGTCGGGGTTCTGATCCCAGTGGGTCCAGAGGACCAGCTTCTTCTGCTGCGCGAAGCTATCGATTGGCGTCGTAACGGCAAACACCACCGCCGCCACGGACACCACCATCCACCATCCAGCTCGTTTCACGGTCTCCCCCCTTGTTACTTGTTCCAGCTGTCCAAGACTGAACAAAACACGGCACTCGACGGGCCGATTCGGTGCGTTTAGCAGGTCCGATTTTGCTTGTCAAGGAACACATCACATCGTAAACAATGACGGCAGTGCGATCGGATCAGCGCGACATGGTGCTGAATTGCTGCATTCGTTCGGCATCGCGTAATGCGGTCCCGTATCCGTCTCCGCACACGACGACCGTCCGCGCGTTTCATGTTGAAACGCCGTGGCGAGATCGTGTACGAGCACTCGACAGGCGCGCGCACGTCTACGACGAGGCGATCTACCGGCCCCGGCAGTTCCCCGTCACGTCTGCGTTGCTCTGCATGTTGGGGGGTCGCTGGCCGATATCCCGTGATTCCGGCGCTGGCGCCGCCCGGGCGGCGCGGCGGCGCGACCTACTTCGGCCGCGCCTTCGCCAGCTCGGCCTTCACGCTACGGAACACGGGCCCCCAGACCGGATGGCCGGCCTCGGCGGGCGTGAGGTTGAAGTTGCCGTCGGCCTCGAGCGCCTTGCGGAACTCGTCGCGACACGGGCGCTGCCGGCCCGACGCGCAGGCGATGAACGCGAGGTACTTGTGCGCAGTGGCCTGGTCGGGGAAGGCCGGCAGGCCGAGCGAGAGCGCGGACTGGAGTTGCCGCGCCGCGCTCTTGTAGTCGCCGTCCTCGTAGCTCTTCACGCCGCGCTCGAAGTCCTGCTCGGCACGGCTTTTCTCGCGCGCCGCGGCGGCCGGGCTGCGCGGCGCGGCGGGCCGCAGCTCGGGAGGCGGCGCGGCCGGGGGCGTGGCGGCGCGTTCCTTCGGCGGCGGGTTCGCTGGCGCCGCGGATTCGTCCGCGGTGGGCGTCGCGCACGCCGCGCACACCAGCGCTAACGCAACGGCGATCGATCCGCGATGCTTGGCGGGCGGGCGGATCGTCATTCGAACTTGTGCTTGATCCGCACGCTGCGGTCGGCGCTCAGAACGACGGTCTGGCGATGCGGCTTGAAGGTCGTGTTGCGGATCTCGATCGTGTGTTTTCCCGGCGGCAGCCGGATCTCGCTGAGCGGCGGCGTAATGCCCGTCTTGCGTCCGTCGATGTACACCTCGCCCCACGGCGTCACCGCGAAGTCCAGTCGGGCCAGCGCGACGGGCTTCGCTCCCGGCGCGGCCGGTGGCGCCGGCGTTGCCACGACCGCGGCCGGCGCGCCGGCGCCCTTGGCGTCCGCCGGCGATTCGCCCGTGACCGGCGCAGCCAAAGCGGGCGGCGTGTCACGCTGCGGATCTTGGGCCGCGACCACGGACGCCGCAACCGGCACCGAACGCGGCGCCTGCGCGGAGTACATCGCCCATGCCACCGCCACCAGCAGCGCCGCGGGCACGCCGTAGCGCACGAACGGGCTACGCCATCCGCGGCGCGCCGGCGCGGAACCGTCGTCGAACGCCGGGTACTCCTCCGCGTTGCCCTCCGTATCGCCGTCCGCTGGCGGATCGATCACCACGGTCGAATCGCCCGGCTGCGTCGCCGCCGGGCGCTTTTGCGCGGCCGCCGCGCCGAAGGCGTTGCGCGGCCCCACCAGCGCGAGCTGGCGCAGGTCCGCGGACATCTCGCGCGCGCTCTGGTAACGGTGATCCGGATGCTTGGCCAGCGCCCGCACGACGATCGCGTCGAACGCCGCCGGCAGGCTGCGGTTGCGGCTGGTGGGCGGATCCGGCGAGACGTTGATCACGTTGTGCAGGATCTCGTCGAGCGCGGTCCCCTCGAACGGCGGCGTCCCGGTCAGTACCTCGTAGAGCACGGCGCCGAGCGAGAACACGTCTGAGCGCGCGTCGACGGGGCGTCCCACCACCTGCTCGGGCGAGATGTACTTGGGCGAGCCGACCACGCTGCCGATGAACGAGCGCGAGCCGGTCGGCAGCCTCGCGATGCCGAAGTCGGTGATCTTCACCAGTCCGCTTGGGAGCACGATGATGTTCGCGGGCTTGATGTCGCAATGGATGACGCCCGCCTCGTGCGCGGAGGCGAGCCCGTCGGCGATCTGCGCGGCGATGTCGGCGATGGTCGAGGGCGGCAACACGACGCCGGAGTCCAGGATGTCGCGCAGCGATTGCCCCTCGAGCAGCTCCATCGCGATGTAGGCCACGTCGCCGCTCTTGCCGACGTCGTAGATGGTGACGATGTTCGGGTGGTTGAGGCGTCCTGCAGAACGCGCTTCGCGGTCGAAGCGTTTCTCGAAGTCCTCGGCCTCGACGCGCGACAGCCCGACGTTGATCGTCTTGATGGCGACGACGCGGTCGATCAGCGGGTCGCGGGCGCGGAAAACCGCGCCCATCGCCCCGCGGCCGATCTCCTCGAGTATCTCGTAGCGACCTAGCTGCTCGAGTCGCATAAAATGTTGGGCATCATGGCGCGCAAGTTCATCGAAGTGGCGGCAGCGACCGATCTGGGCAACATCCGACAATACAACGAGGACAGCATCGCAGTGGATCCGGAACTCGGGGTCGTCGCCGTGGCCGACGGCATGGGCGGCCACCGGGCGGGCGAGGTTGCCAGCGCCATGGCTACACAAGTCGTCCTCGCTGGCCTCCGACAGCGACTCGCCGAACTGCGGTCAGGCGCCGACCAGCATTCGCCACTGCTTGCCGTCGAGGAAAGCATAAACCAAGCCAATCTGGCAATCTGGCGCGCCGCGCAGGCCCACGCCGGGCACCTCGGCATGGGAACGACCCTCGCCTTGGCGCTGTTCCACGACAACCAGATCGTAATCGGGCACATCGGGGACTCCCGCGTCTACCGGCTGCGCGCAGGCAAGCTGCACCTCATGACCCGCGACGATTCGCTGCTGCGCCACCAGGTCGACGCCGGATTCATCTCGGTTGCGGACGCCATCGAATCGCACAACCGCAGCCTGGTGACGCAGGCACTCGGGACCGCGGAGCAGGTCACCGCGCACGTGCGCCAGGTCGACGCCATGCCCGGCGACATCGTGCTCCTTTGCTCCGACGGCCTCAATGACCTGGTGGAAGACGCCGACATCGAGCTGATCCTGCAGGAGCTCGGCGCCAACTTGCCTCTCGCCGCGCAGCTGCTCGTGCAGACCGCCAAGGACAACGGGGGCTACGACAACATCACCGCGATCGTCGCACGTGTGCGGAAGCCCTTCCCCGCGGCGCGCGGATGGCAACGCTGGCTGCTCGGATGGAAGCACTGACGATGGCGAAGCTGGTTCTGAGTTCGGGCGGTTCAGTCGTGTTCCAGTGCTTCATCGACAAGGAGCGGCTTGGCGTCGGCCGCGATCCCATCAACCAGATCGTCATCGACGATCCGTCGGTGAGCCGTGAGCACGCGGTGATCCTGGCCATCGGCAACGACCACATCCTCGAGGACCTGGCGAGCGCCAACGGCACCTTCGTCAACGGCACGCGGATGCCTCGACGCATCCTGCAGCATGGCGACGTCGTCGAGTTTGGCGCGTTCAACCTGCGCTACCTCAATGCGAAGACCGCGGCGGACGTCGAATTCGACCGCACGATGCTAATCGAGGGAATCGCCGAAGCACGGGCCGCGCCGGAAGACGGCGAGGTGCTTTCCGTGCCGCGCACGCGCGCGACGCGGATCAACTTTCCCAACGGGCGCGTGCACATAGTCAGCGGCCCGCGCGCGGGTATGACGATCGAGCTCGACCGCGTCGTCGCCGGGTTCGGCAAGCCTGGGCGCCGTTGGGCGGTGCTGGTGCGGCGGCCCGCCGGCTATTTTCTCGCGCACGTCGAAGGCCGCCGCTCCCCGCGCATCAACGGTCAGCCGGCGGGCAAGGACGCGCGGCGAGTCAACGACGGCGACGTGATCGAGGTGGCGGACGAGAGATTCCAGTTCGCGGTCGATTGATCTGGACGTCGCCGAACCAAGCTTGGCCAAGCTGAATCCAAGTCTTGTGCCGAGCCCATTCGCATGAAGCTTCCAGAGCCGACGCCTGCTGCATTGAACGAGGAGCTGCCCGACAGCCCCATCGGGTCCGCTGCCCGCGCCTTGCCCGCGGGTGCTCGGCTGGACGAGTTCGAGGTCGAGGAAATCATCGGCGAGGGCAGCGTCGCGATCGTCTACGCGGCCACGGACCGCGCGTTCGCGGTCCCGGTGGCGATCGCGGAGTACATGCCGGCGCGGCTTGCGCAGCGTAATGATGAAGCGAAGGTCACGCCACGGACCTCCGCGCAGGCCGATGCCTTTGCGAAAGGGCTGAACGCCTTCATCAATGAATCCCGCACGCTGGCGCGATGCAACCATCCCTCGCTGGTGCGCATCGTGCGTCTATTTGAAGCCAATGCAACAGCCTACCGCGTCATGCCGCGCTACCCGGCTCGGCAGCTGCTCGACGTGCGCCAGGGCATGAACGAACCGCCCGACGAGGGGGCCCTGCGCGCGCTGCTTGACGCGCTGCTGGGCGCGCTGCAGGCGTTTCACCTCGCAGGGGGATGTCACGGCAAGGTCACGCCGTCCAATATCTTGTTGCTGGCCGACAACCGACCGCTGCTGCTGGGTCCCGGTGGCGCCGGCCGGGCGATCGCTAGCGACCGGATCGACGCGCTGATCACCAGCGGGGAACCCTCCTTCGCGCCGATCGAGCAGATTGTGGAAGCCGACCGTCCGCTCCATCCCTCGGTCGACCTCTACGCGTTGGCCGGCGTCGCGCGCTACTGGATGAGCGGGCAGTTGCCCGCGCCGGCCTTCGGCGCGCCCAGTAGCGCGCGGCGCGAAACACTCGCAGACACGGTGCAACGGCTGCGCCTGACCTGGCCGCGGCTGCACTACAGCGCATCCCTGCTGGCCGCGCTCGACAGCGCCTTGTCCATCTATCCCGCTGAGCGGCCGCAAAGCGTCGCGCAGATGCGCGCGCGCCTGGATGCCGGACGGCCGGCCGCAGGCGGCGCCGTCAGCCCGGCATCGACCGCTGCCCCTGCGCTGAACGATGACGTGCCATCGTCGCCGGCGCCGGCTCCGCAGCCCGCGCCTCCGGCCCGTGTGGCGCAAGATCTCGATGCCGTAATGGCGTTCGCGCCCGATCCCGACCCCCTGCCAACTTCCGGCGTCGCTCGCATCGATGATGATCGGCCGGTGCGCACGGCTTTCGCACGCCATGCGCTCAATCCCCGACGCATCGCAATGTGGAGTGGCGCGGTGCTGGTACTTCTGGCGCTGCTGCTTTATCGGCATGGATGAGTTTCGCCAGGAGCGCCGAGTTGGGCGCGTGCTCGATATGCTTGGCATCAGCCGTGGCACTGGCGCTGGGGACAGCGCAACTGTTTCCGCGCCCGCCGTGGGCCCTGCGGCTCCGGCGACACCGCCGATTGCCGCGGACGCCGGGGCCGCGAAGCCGATGCCGACGGAGCCCACCGCCGCAGACTCACCGGCGGGCGCCACCGCGCCCGAGTCTCCCGACCGCGCCCCGATAGCCGCGGACGCCGGGGCCGCGAAGCCGATGCCGACGGAACCCACCGCCGCGGACTCGCTGGCGGGCGTCACCGCGCCCGCCTCTCCCGCCAGTCCCAACCGCGCGACGCTGGCAGCCGCAGCTACCGCCGCGCCGGCTGCAGTCGCGCAGCCGCCCACCACCACCCCGCCCCCAACGCGCGGGGCGCAGCAACATGCCGCGCGCGCCCCGACCAACCCGCGCGAGGTCTGCGGTGACCGTACACAGTTCTCGCTGTACCGCTGCATGCAAAAGCAATGCAGCGAGGGCCGGTGGGCATCGCATGCCCAATGCGAACACCTGCGTGCCACCGATAGCGTCGACTAACGCGCAGCGGTCCTGCCAGTAACGAAAGCGACAGGCCGCCTCTGGTCGATGGCGGATGCAACCGGCCGTGGACGAAATCCGCCTCGGCCCCGTTCCGGCTTGCGTTAGCGCTTCGGGGCTGACGGGGTCCAACCCTGACGATGACGATCCGCGTCAACACCCGTCTCCCAATCAACGATGGGATGCAATCGTGCAAAGTACACGCGAAGTTTGATGATGTCGTCCATCACTTCGCTTGGAAAACCGCGCCGCCCACCGCGTTGATCGTGCAAGAGCGAGTAGATGAACGCGCTGCAATCTCTGGGGTTGTTCCAGTTGGAGGCAATAAGATTTGCCAAGCGCGCAAATTGCCTTGCCAATTCCAGTGGACGAAACTCGTCCGGCACCGCGTCCAGCCAGCGGCGGGTTGCTGGCAAAAGCACATCCGCTGGCTGGGCCTTGCGGCGCCCAACCCATTCTGTTTGGTTGTCGGAGATCGCGCTCTGCGCAGGGGGTGCGTCCGTGTTGATGTGCGCACCATGGACCACATCGGATTCAGGCGCGACGACCGAGTGTTTCGGGCGGTAAATGGATGGCACGGTGGATTCTCTCGCCTAATGCGTTGCAGGTTTTCGCGCGGCTCTCCGATCATTTCGACTCAACGAGCGCGGCTCATCCTCAGCGCCGTAGTCTAAGCCACGATGTCGCGAAACATCAACTCTCAGCGCGCCGTCCTTCAAGAGGCCTTCAACACTCGTTGCCCAAGTCCAAACCGAGCTACTGTTTCTGCCGCGCGGACCATTTTCGGAGCGCATCAAGCGTGTACTCGACGTGCTTCTCGGGGTTGAGCGACGTGTACGCGTAGACCACATGTCCATCTGGCGCAATGACATACGAGACTCGGTCCGCGTACTCAGGCTTGCTTGCCAAGACCGCGTCGTAGGACTTCATGATGGTCTGGTTCTTGTCCGCGGCCACCGCGAACTTGCCGCGGCATTCGCTGACGGAAAATTTGTTCAAGGTTTCGATGTCGTCGTGCGAGATGCCAATCACTGTAGCATCGAGCGCGCGATACGCATCCACCGCATCGGCGAAATCGTGGGCCTCAATCGTGCACCCTTTCGTGAACGCGGCGGGGTAAAAGTACAGGACCACCGGGCCCTTCTTCAACGCCTCGGAAAGCGAAAACGTGAAAACATTGCCGCCGAGCGACGCCGGCGCGTTGAAATCAGGCGCAGGATCGCCCGGTTTCAAAGCCGCGAGCGATGGCAGCGCAACGAGTGCGGTGATGACTGCGAGAAAGGCAATGCGGCGCATCATCGTTTGACTCCCTTGGAATGAGGGGGTGGGTCGCGGCTCGCTCTGGTGACGCGGAATGCACGTTCCCACATTGGATTCGCGAAGGGTGACAAAAGTTTCCGCGAGACGGTCGCCAGCAATTGGCAGTGCGCCTCGCGCTGTTCGGCGGGCAGGCAATCTGGATCGCGGTCGAATCCGTGGTCTCAGTGGGGTGGGCCGAGCGTTGTTTGTCCGCCGGTCACGCAGGGTTCCGCACCAACACTCGAATTCGTATCGTGACGTCTAACCTTGACGTTAGGCGAAATCCAGAACCGCGGCCTGCGCAAATCTCCCTGCACGCCTAATGTCGAGGCACCATGTGGGACTGCCTCGGTGAGAAGTGCCGGGGCGCCAACAATTTCCGTGGCCGCGCTCGCGGTGGGTGGTGCGTGCCAAAGCCAGGAAACCATCCGATCGCGCCGTTATCGTATGGCGTATATGCCGCCGGAGAGTCATCGACGTATCGTTCATCGCCTCTCGTGTACAGCGCTGCGAGGTCTCGTTGTTCAGCTGCGCGCTGTTGATCAGCGATGCGTTGCGCCGCGCGTTGGTCAAGCGCGTCACGCGCGCGCTCGAGCCGCGCGACGGCCGCGGGATCGGCGTCTCCCGCGCGGATATTCATGAGCTCACCGTCCTTACATGGCTGGTCCGTGTAGAGCAAGCCGAGATTCTTGTCGAGGCACTTGTAGATCGGCGGCGTCGCCGCCGACTCGCCAATGGGCGCAAACAGGACGAAGCACGACATCAACAATGCCCAGCCTGCACCCGGACGATGTGGCGTCTGTACCGTCATTCCCGTGCGAAGTCCTCAGCCACTTTGCGAATCCATGATTCACGTTTGCGGCCATGTCCGTCAAGCCGCCTCTTCGCCTTTCTCTCGATCCGGCCAACAAGCATCTTCGTCGAATACGAATATGTTAACAATGTGCGGCGGCGCCCTATTCCCCGCCCTTATCCCGACTCCGGTAGCCTGGGCCTTCTGCGGTTTCTCGAACGTCGGGTCGAGCGCGTCAAATTCGGTCCAGCGGTTTATCGGCGCGTAGATTCAGTGCGCAATGGCGCTCCCCTGTTGACGGTTCGTTCGGACATGTGAGAATCGACGCCCAAGTCTGACAGGAGTGCATATGACAATGGACCGGATGCGGTTCACGAATGTCTCGGAGGTGCTGCTTTGGCGAGGTCATGAGCGGGCCGGTCAGGTCAACGGGCGCACAGGACATGGTGCCATCCTGCCCCGCGCCAGCAGCAGTGCCCGAGCAGCTACGGCGGAGCACACTTGAGCTCCACAGGTTCCAGCGACGCGCCGACAGCCAACACATGAGCCCTGAGCACAAGCGACTGACGTATGCGCTGCTGCTCTCGCTGCTGATCCACTCGTTCCTATTGAGCCTGATTTTCGGTGGCCAGGGATTGTGGCGTCCGGGCTTCGGCTTCCCCTGGCAGGATCGACGCATAGAGGCACCCGATCTGCGCGTTGTCGTGGTTCCGCCGCAGGTCACAGCGCCGGAACCGACGGACATGCCGGTCGCGGAACCGTCGCAGCAGGCATCGGTCGAGCAGCCTGTTGCCAGAGGGCCGGCGCCGACGGCATCCGTGTCCCGCGCACCGACACCGCGGCAGACTGCGGCACCGATCATGCCGGAGGCCACCACGAGGGCAAAGGCCAATCCAAGTACACGCGCCGCGACCGGTGCGGCCCCTGCGCAAGTGCCTTTGCGCGCCGATCGGCCCAGTGACACGGCGCCCGCGCCGATCCCCCCGCCAGCCGTGATCGCCGTGGCGCCGACCGACGAGGCCACGTGGGCCGTGCCGGCCACTCCAGCGATTCCACCGCCCGTCATCGCGCCATTGCCGAGCGTCTCGATTCCGGAGACCGCGATGCCGCCACTTCCAGATCCTGGCGATGCAGCGCGCACGCGAATCGACCAAGAGGCGGGAGAGCGAGCCGCTGAACCGGCCAAGCGCGATTCTTCCAAACAGGAGGCGCAACGGCAGTCGGAGACAGCTGGAGGCGGCGCAGCGGGACGCCGCCCGTCAGGAAGCGGCGCGGGTCGAGAACGCGCGGATGGAGGCCGAACGGCAGGAAGCGGCACGGCAGGAAGCGGCACGGCAGGAAGCAGCACGGCAGGAAGCAGCACGACAGGAAGCGGCACGGCAGGAAGCGGCACGGCAGGAAGCGGCACGGCAGGAAGCGGCACGGCAGGAAGCGGCACGGCAGGAAGCAGCACGGCAGGAAGCAGCGCGGCAGGAAGCAGCACGGCAGGAAGCAGCACGGCAGGAAGCGGCACGGCAGGAAGCGGCACGGCAGGAAGCGGCGCGGCAGGAAGCAGCACGGCAGGAAGCGGCGCGGCAGGAAGCGGCACGGCAGGAAGCGGCACGGCAGGAAGCGGCACGGCAGGAAGCGGCACGGCAGGAAGCGGCACGGCAGGAAGCGGCACGGGAGGAAGCAGCACGGCAGGAAGCGGCACGAGGGGAAGCAGCACGGGGGGAAGCAGCACGGCAGGAAGCAGCCCGGGCCGAGGCCGCACGAGAAGAGAGGCTTCGGGCGATAGGACGACAGCTGGACGAGGAGGCCGCCCGGCGTGAAGCTGCAACGAATCCAGCGGGCCCGTCATCTTCGCTGCCACTCTCGTTGAGCAGCGCACGTCGATACAGGCTATGGGGTCGCAGCGACCCCAACGCGGAACTCATCCTTTACGCGGAAGCCTGGGTCCGGAAGATCCAGCTGAACATGACGTTCGACACGGTCCGCGAATTGGCGAAACTCCCTCACGCCGATCCCCTCGTGACGGTTGCCGTTCGCAGCGACGGCTCGGTGGAGTCGGTGACCATCGTTCAATCCAGCGGCGTGCGGGCGCTCGACGAAGCGATACGACGCGTCGTGCAAAGCCAGGCGCCCTACCAGGCGTTCCCGCCGGCCCTGGCCCGCGACTACGACGTGATCGAGATCCGCCGAACCTGGTACTTCGATGTAGCGATCCGGCTGTACTGATGCGACAGGTTTCGGCACCGTCGGCGGCTGTGCCCACTACCGAAAGTTGATCGAGGTGCAAATCCAGTCGTAAGATTGATCGCTATAGAACTGGGAACCCTGCGCGCACGAGGAGGTGCGGCATGCGACGTCCCGTCACCGCGGTTGTGTCTGGCAGCATTGTGGCTGGTGGGACTTGTCAGCGGTCCCGGCAACGCCGAAACTCTGCCCGGCGAATTCATCATCAGGACCTACGTCAAGAACACGCTCCTTACCGCGCATGACGGCGACTCCAGTGCCCTCGACGCGGTCGTCACCACGGCGACGTCGATTGGACCCTTCGAGCGGTTCAAGCTCACGCTGACTCCGCCCAACGACGTCACGTTCCAGACCGCGGGTGGCCACTATCTGAGCGCCAGCGGCAGCATTCGCCCCGGCAACGGCGACCCCCGCACGGCGCTGCAGGCGTACGCGACCCAGACCGACACCATCGGCACGACCCATTTCAGATTGGTCAACCCTTACACGCGGGCCGGCCACACCAACATCGTCTGGCCCTGGATGGGCTATTTCACCCTCCAGACCAGTAGTTCGTATTTTCTGACGGCAGTCGGCGGGGGCGGCCAGTCGACCGCCGCGTTTCACACCGATGCCCTGCACGCGAAGGACTGGGAGTTTTTCTGGGTGCTGAAATGCGGCGACCTTGGATCGGGGTATGTGTACAGCTTCAGGCCCGCAGGGACCGGTTCCCCCAACCAGCCCAAAGAGCGCTGGCTCTTCACGCGTAACCTTGGCGAAGGGCGAACGACCACCCATTGGGGGGTCTTCCCATCGGGATACAGGCTCATTCGACAGGATGACGGTTCATACGCGTTTGAGCACCAGCTGACGCGCACCAAGGTCACCTACCTCACGGCCGTCGGCGGAGGAGGCATCGCTCCCGGGGACAACCTGCACGCGGATGCGACGTGGATCAAGGCCTGGGAAAAATTCAGGGTCGTGGATCGCGGCGACTGCACCTATACCGTCCAGACCGTCAACAACTGGTTCCTCGGCGTCAACATGCAAACAGGAGAAGCCTCCACCCGGATCAGCGACCCGGATGCGGCACCGTCGATTGGCTATGCCGCCAGGTTCGAGTTGGTCATGCGCGGCTTGTGAGCCGCAATGCTCGACCGGCAACGCCCTTGGAGTTATTCATGAGCGCATCGTGACAGCTCTGCGAGACTGACGCGCTTTCGCGCGAGCCGCACCGTTCGTGCCACCTACTCCTCAAAGCGACCGGTGGCGTCGCGATCGCGCTCGTATCGTCTCGTGAGCGGAAACGGCGGCAACCAGGACTCGCGACGGACGATCCAGCTTTCGTAGGTTGGCATCAGTTGGTCAGGGGCATCCAGGGATCCCAGGTTCACTTCGATTTCGTCGGCGGTGCGCGCGAAAACGGACGAGCCGCAGCGGGGACAGAAAAACCGCCCGGCGTAGTCGCGTGTTTCGCCTTCGATCGTCACCGCATCCTGAGGGAACACCGCGAAAGGTTGAAAAAGGGCCCCATGATGCTTGCGGCAGTCGAGACAGTGACAAAGGCCGACCCGGTATGGGCGTCCCGACGCCACAATTCGGACGTTGCCGCAAAGGCAACCGCCCGTGAATCGGTCCATGCTGGGTCTCCTCTAAAATCAAGCGGTCGAAATGTTTACAACGAACCCCGTCGGGCGTCCATGAAAGATGCGCCAGACGCTTAGCGGTAATAGACGTCGACCTTGCCCTTGAGCTTGATCAGCAAAGGGCGGCCTTTGCGGTCCACCGTCTTGCCGGCCGGCACCTTGACCCATCCTTCGCTGATGCAGTACTCCTCGACGTCCTTGCGTTCCTTGTCGTTCAGACGGATGCCGATGCCGTGCTCCAACACGGCGGCCACGTAGTAAGGGCTGCGCGTGTCCACGGCCAGATGGTCGGGAAGCGGCGGGCGTTGAGCGATGTCATCCATGTCCAGAACCTCGACGGCTGCACTTGCGCATTCAGACAGCTCTTGAATAGCGCAACATCAATCGAAACGGCCCAACATCGTCGGGTTAGGCCGCAGGTTTGTCCTGATTGGGCGTCTCATCAAACCTGACCAAATTTCGATATGAGCTGTTGGGAGAATTTGGCGAGGTCGATGACTACCCGCTCGTGAGTGCCAATGCCGATCACCTCGGTGCCCTCCGTCGCCCGGATCGCAAACTCGATGCGCCGCCCATCGATCTTGGAAACCTCAGCTTCACCGGTCACGCTCCGGCCCGCCGGAGTCGCCGACATGTGACGAACATCGACTCGCGTACCGAGCGCGGTTTCGCCGGCATCGAGGTAGGGCTTCATCGCATTGAGCGCTGCGTTCTCCATGATCATGATCATTACGGGTGTCGCCAAGACCGGAGGCAGCGTCGCGTCCTTGAATCGGTTGGCGAGGTGATCGGGCGTGACAACGAGACTGAATGAGCCTTTGGCTCCAAGCGGCATCTGTTGCATGACGTTTCCTTCGAGTGAAGCACTCACCGTTTACGACGTTCGCAGGTCATCTCCCTTTCGTCAAGCCACTTGAAGCCGCGTCATTGCAGTGACGCTGCAATGGCCCGGCCGTCCGCGACGATAAAGAAAAATGGCCCGCCAGATGGCGAGCCGTTCATGTGTTGATTGCGGGGGAAAGGATTTGAACCTTCGACGTTCGGGTTATGAGGCAGGTTTGTCGTAATTCGTCGTTTTGTAAATCAATAACTTGCGGCGCTTGCCGTTGTCAGCCAAGCACACCCAGTCATATTGATGGCACAGCAAATCTGACATGGGCACAATGGCCGCTATCGACCCGAAGCGGACGTACGTTCTAATTCGATTGCTGCTTAAGCGCGCACGATGCAAGTTGCGTTGGATTTCAGCGGTAGTAGGCGTCCGTCATGTGCAGTCTGCAAAGACGAAGACCCGGCATTGTGGGAGCACGGCGCGGAAATCGGCCCGGCAAAAATAGCCCCGCTGTTACGCGGGGCCACAATTGAATGCATCGCCAATTCATGTTCACTCGTCGGGCGAGTCGTAGGCCACGACCCGCCCGGTGCTCATGTCGAACCGGTCGAATGCTAGCTTCGTATTACTCTTCGTTGTTGCTGTTCGCCGGCGTGGCGAGCAGGAAGACCCCGCGACCGTCGGTCAGCGTAGCCTGGAACAGGATCTGTCCCCTGTCGTTATTGATCGCGCCTGACGTCGTGGTCGCGATCGGTGCCGGTGGAATAACCAGTTGCGGCGATACCAGCTCGTCGACCGTCCCAATTCCTGGAATGACCGTCCCGGTACGGGCGATCAGTTTGATCTTTCCGTGGGACCACAGGAACAGGCCGGTGTCGTCGAATCCGTCGCTGTCGACGTCAGTGTCCACCACGCCGCTGAAGGCGACGTCGCCGCGATTGTTGACGTGTACGTTGCCGCCGACGATGCTTGCATTGACCAGCGTTCCGCCACCTGGCATCGGATCGCCGGGCCTGGCGATCGCCGTGATTTCGCCGCCCGAGTAGAGAAACACACCGATGCTCTCGTTGGCGCCGGGCGCCGGTGTCAGGTCGCCGCAGAAGGCAATGTCGCCGCGGTCATTCATCACGTCGTGGAACACCTGGCGAAATTGGCCGCCACCCGGTGCAGCGTCGCCTGCGTGCACAACCGTGCGGATATTTCCCCGTTGCGGCCTTCTTGACATACAAGCCGCCCAGCGCGCTGATGAAGTCGGCTTGCGCCGGGAAGCCCGCAACGACCGATTCTTCGCCAGCGATGTGGCCGATGAACGAAACGTCGCCGCCGTTGTTGATCCACGGCTCGACCGCGTAGTCGAACGTGCCGCCGCCCGGCGCAGCGTCGCCCGGCCTGACTTCGCTGAAAATGTGATCTCTGGTGTCGGCGCGATAGATCCCGACTCCCAAACCGATGTAGTCCTCGCCTGTGGGGGGCACGGTGTGCACGCCGCTGTCGGTCTCCACTATCCCCGGGAACACTACGTCACCGCGGTTGTTGATCGCCGGGTAGAACACGGTTCCTTGAAACGTTCCGCCACCTGGCGCCGGCGTGATGAAGGGCATCATGACCGGCACCACGCTTCGCGTCGCGTGCGAGTAGCGGTAGGTGCCGGCGTTAACACCCAACGGCGGGGTGAAATCCTTGAGCAGGAAGTTGAAAGCCACGTCCCCTTGGTCATTCAGATCGACCGGGCCAAGGAATCCGAACTCGAATGTTCCCCCGCCCGGCGCGGGCTCGTTGCTGCGCCCGAGCTGGTGAATTGCCCGTTGTGCCTGAAGAACACTCCTTCGCCGCCGGTGGTGACATCGGCACCGAAGGCCATGTCGCCGTGATTGTTCAGACCACCCGGCTCGAAGTCGTTGACGAATGCGCCGCCCGCCGGAGCAGGATCGCCGAGCGTGGCGACCACCGAGAAGTTGTAACTGGCGTGCTCCGGTCCGGCGGCGAGACCCGACGCGCTATATACGCAGGTCAATGCGCCTAGGCCGGTCATCATGCATGCTGCTACGTCGCGAATTCTCATGGGATTCCCCTTTGCTGGTCATGTCGCCGGATGAGCTTGCGTGTGAAACGCGAAGCCTCGGCGTGGCGCAATGCGCCTAGCTGTCGGGGAAAGGCGCCAAGTCCGGCAGATGCTTGGCGCGCATGCTCATGCATATAGCCGCGTTATAAGCAAATAGCAAACTATACGAATGAGATTGATTACGCGAATGTCGTGTCCGTCATCGCCGCGGCGAAAACGGTAGGTGGCTTGCGCCGGCACAGACTTCGCGCAGCATTACCGTAATTGCGCTCAACGGGCCAACAGCCAAATCCTTCCGATTTAGGTGGCGATGTGACCGTCTGCAATTGGCCGAAAGCGGCCAGTTATTGGATGGCATACCGCGTCTTCCTGCAGGCGATTGCCTTGGTGGCACTGGTGGCGACATTCTTCGTTGGCACCTAAAGCCATGTCGGCTAACGACCCATTGCGGACCCTCGTCTGCGTCACGCCGCGACGCAGACAAGCGCGCCGGCTGGCCCACCCCACGCACGTCCACCGCTGATCGCATGGTGGCACCACGCCGCTGCATCCGTGATACTTTGCCGGAGCAACTCCTCGCCGTCCGGCGTGGTGGTGGACGAAGCATGCTAGCGACATAACGCCAGGCGGCGCCCCTAGCATCACTGCACACAACAAACACAACGGGAGGCGGCATGACAAGGAACTCGCGCAACACGGTGTGGACGTCCGTCTGGCACACGGCCAAATCGCTTTGCATTGTTGCGACATATGCATACGCGTGCATGTGGCTTGTGCCCGCGAGTGCACAAATCTACGATGTGACGAACCTGAGCCTCGGCGGATCGTCGACGTCCCCTCGCCTCGTCAACGCGAACGGTCAAGTGTCGGGCACCGCATTTGTTCCCGGAGATACCTCATTCCACGTGTTCTTCGCGTCGAAGAGCACGGGGGTCATCGATATCGGCACGCTCGGCGGTTCGTACACCGATTGGACGGGAATGAATGCTTCGGGACGGGTCATCGGCTTTGCGACGCTTCCAGGGGACCAAGCGCAACATGCGTACACCTGGAGCGAAGCGGGCGGCATGGTGGATCTCACGTTTGGCGGAAGTTATGGCTTTGCGTACGCGGTCAACAGTGCTGGACAAGTCGTCGGTAACTCGGCGATCGCCGACGACAGCGCCATCCATGCATTCGTGTGGACGGAAGCCGGCGGCATGACGGATCTTCAGCCGCCCGTCGCATGGTTGAGCGAAGCAGTGGCCATTAACGATTCCGGCCAGGTTGTCGGCAAGGTGTACCAATTCGACGGCACGGCTCGAGCGTACAGTTGGACGCAAGCCGGCGGCATGGTCGACCTGGGCACATTGGGCGGACCGAACAGCGGCGCACGCGCGGTGAGCAACGCCGGTCACGTGATCGGCCAGGCCGAGCGTTCCGATGGCTTGCCGCACGCATTCTTGTGGACTGCATCGGGAGGCATGGTCGACCTCGGCACGCTCGGCGGCACCTCGTCGAGGGCCGAAGCGGTCAACGACGCGGGTCAGGTGATTGGGCATTCCACTGTCGCCGGGGACGCATCCGAGCACGCGTTCTCATGGACGCAGGCCGACGGCATGGTTGACCTCACGCTCGGCGGCAGTTCGTCTGAGGCGGTCGCGGTCAACAGTGCCGGACAGGTGCTTGGATTTTCCTACCTAGCCGGGGATGCGACGTACCATGCTTTCTCCTGGGCGAAGGCGACCGGTATCGTCGACCTCACGCTTGGCGGCAGCTTGTCGTTGCCAAGCGGAATCAACAACTCCGGATTGGTGGCCGGCTGGGGGTGGCTGCCCGGCGACCCGTCATACCACGCCTTCTCGTACACCTCCGGTTCGGGAATCGTCGATCTGGGCACGCTCGGGGGCGCCTGGTCGTTCAGCGCTGCGGTCAACGCAGCGGGTCAGATCGCGGGTGGCGCTCACACCGCGAACGGCGAAATGCATGCGTTTCTGCACCAGAACGGCACGATGAAGGATCTGAACGCACTGACTCCGGCCAAACCCGCCGACATGGTGTTGACGGACGTCTACCTTCTGTCGGACGGCAGCTCGATGGCGGCGCATAGCTCCGCTGGCGACGTTCTGCTCACACCGAGGGATCCCTTGACGCTCATCGCCCAACTCGTTCCCTGCGCGGGGCCAGTCTCTGGCGGTGCGTGGAAGAATCACGGGCAGTATGTTTCCTCGGTTGCCAAGGTCGCAATGGAATTCCTTGCGGACGGCCTCATCACACAGAAAGAGATGGACGCAGTTGTCAGCGGAGCGGCCAAGTCGCATTGCGGCAAATAGAAAAGGTTGATCACACGTCAAATTCGGCCCCGCTATGTCCATTCGTTATCGCAACCTCGAGGACGAAGTCACTGACCGCGTTATCTAGACTGAGGGCAATCTCCTATATTCGGATGCGGCGCCATTCCGGCCAAGCGGTGCGCGGGGCAAGGCTGGGTAACGCGGCGAGTCCAAGTGTACTGAGAGGCACTGTCCGCTAACGACCCGATCCAGCCGTACGTGCTGCGCCGAAGCGGCCATTCGAGTCACCGACGAAAGGGTGGCGATCGTCGGCAGCCGAATTATTTCGCGCGGTGTCGGCGGTGCTGCGGCGCAGCAAGCCGTCCGGTGCAAAACGCGTATATGATTTTGCCGTGCGCGAAAGGGGCTGCCATGAGTATTCTCACCGTGCTGGTCATCGTGGCGATGCTCGCCACGATTGTGACGCTCGTCATGGGACTCTGGTCGATGGTCTACGGTGACGAGAGCGGCCCTTTCGACAGCGAACACTGGATGGCTTACCGCGTCGGTCTGCAGGCGCTTGCCGTGCTGGCACTCGCGGCGACATTCTTCGTTGGCACCTGAGCGCCAGACGCGGCTGCCCCCGCACCGGACGCGCAGAGCACCCCGTCAACCGCTGGTGGCCTGCAGGCACCGATGGACAAATGCGATTGCCATGCCCCCTTCGCCGACGGCAGCCGCCACGCGCTTGACCGACCCTGAGCGAACATCGCCGACTGCAAAGATCCCCGGGGCACTCGTTTCAAGCGCATACGGCTCGCGGTCGCTGTTCCAGCGCCCCTGCTTCATGGCATCACTGCCTGTCACGATGAAGCCATGGGAATCGCGCGCAATTTCCGAAGGCAGCCAGCCGGTCACCGCGTCCGCGCCGATGAGGACGAACATCGCTTCCGCATCCCGGCGGGATGTCGCGCCGGTCCTGCGGTCGAGAACCTCGATCGCCTCGAGCCGCTCGTCTCCATGCCCGGCGACGACCTCGGATCGTGTCTCCACCCGTATGTTCGGTTTCGTCGCGATCTGCTCGATGAGGTACTGCGACATGCTTTTTGCCAGCGACTCCGCGCGCACGATGAGAGTCACTGAACGGGCGTGACTGGAAAAGAATATTGCAGATTGGCCGGCCGAATTGCCGGCACCAACCAAATACACATCCTTCCCCTGCGCAAGCCCGGCATCACTGCGCGCCGCGCCATAGTAGACGCCGGCACCGATGAAGCGATCAATGGACTCGACTGCCATCCGTCGCCATTCCACGCCCATCGCGAGGATGATCGTCTTCGTCCGCAGAACGTCCATTCCATCCAGCGTGAAAGTCATGAGCTTCGGATCGATGCCGGAGATCCGCCGCGTCACGACAATTTCCGCCCCCAACCGCTTCGCCTGCTTGAGCGTGTTGCTCGCGAGATCATCGCCGGAAACGCCGAACGGAAATCCCGGATAGTTCTCGATGCGCGTCGAAGTCCCCGCCTGCCCGCCCGGGGCGAAACTCTCGACGAGCACCGTGCGCAAGCCCTCCGACGCTGCGTTCACCGCCGCGGTCAGACCCGCCGGCCCGCCGCCGACGATCATCACGTCGTAGTAGGTACGGCTGGGCGCGACCTGCAGTCCGCACATGGTGGCAATGGCGCGCATTGTCGGCGCGACGAGCCGCGTTCCGTCAGGCAATTGCGCCACCGGATAGGGTCCGGCCACGGCTGCCGGTCCTCCGATGCGTGCCGCCAACGCCGGATCTCCCGGCTCCAGGCTCTCGAATGAAATCTGGTTACGATGCAAGAAACTTTCAATGGCATGCATCGCGCCATCCCGGCTCGGCCCGATGAGGAGGATTTGCGGCACCGGCGGTTGCGATGCGGCCTTCTTGAGCATTTCCATCCGTTCCTGCGCGGCGGCGGCAACGGTTGCGGAGATGTGGGGCGCCATGGCGACAAGCGTGTGGAACACCTTCGCGTCCAGCTTGATGACGCGTGACGGCTCGACGGCGCGCATGCTTGCGGGCAGCGGCGTGCTGAGCGTCATCGGAATCTCGCCGGCAATTTCCCCGGGAAGCCGGATCGCGATCACGGTTTCGACCCCGTTGATGACCTTCGTCAGCTCCACCTTGCCACTGACTATGGCATACAGGGCCCGCGCCCCTCCTTCGTGGTCCGTGTATTCGCCGGGAAGGACGCGCATGTCCTCGACGGCGCTTGCAAGGTATTTGAGCTCGCTCTGCCCCAGTGTGGAGAAGAGTGGAATCTTGGCAAGTTCATCGACGGTTATCATGACGTCCCCGCCCCATGGTCTTGAACAGGCGCCAGCCGCACAATGTATCACCCGCTTTGGCGACGAGCGTCCGGAACTCGATGGGAGAGCCGCTGAACAATCGTTATCGGCGACGGTGCGCTACGGCGGCTCTTGGCCCAAGGCGGTCACCGGCAGAGGGCCGCGCACGCACCTAGCGCCAGAGTTCAGGCGTTACAGGCAATTGAAAATGAGGACGGCCCGCCGATGGCGAGCCTTCGATTTGTTGGTTGCGGGGGCTCGATTTGGCTTTTATGACGAGCGATGGATCCCGCTGCATCCGTAGTGCGTTGCAATCGTCACGGCACGGCTGTCACGGCACAACTGTCGGAGCCGGGTCGCCGAAGTACCGGGCCAGTGCGAAGTTGGGCCCAGTCGGGAGCGGGTCGCCGGGGTATCTGGACGCGGTATCCGCCTGACCCACGGCAATAATCTGGCCGTTTGGCTGAACCGCCACCGCGGATGCGTAAGAGGTGGTGCCAATCGCTGTCGACACGCTTCCCGCAGTCCCGAACTCTGAGTCCAAGACGCCGTCAGGACCCAACCGCCACACGGCGAAGTGTTGCGTGTTGGCGTTGGAAAGCGCCGCTCCCGCGATAACGATCTTGCCGTTCGATTGCAACGCGACGCGCGATCCCGAGATATTGGCTGTCTTGCCGCCGATGCCGAATCCAGCGTCGGGAGTGCCGTTGGCGAGGAACCGCAATACTTCACCACCGCGGGTCACGACTACGACGTTGCCGTTAGGCTGCAATACCACAGCATTGAGTTGGTACATGGGGTCGCCCGCCGGTCCAAGGACAATTCCATCTTGACCGAAGGTCGTATCAATGGCTCCCGTCGTATCAAAGCGCGCCAGCACGAACTGGCCGAGAGAATAGCCGGTGGCGTCGGAAGGCTTGCCCGTGGGAATGTAAAAAGAGCTATAGCCTCCGACGATGATCTTGCCATCCGATTGAACGACGATGCCTGTTGCGGTCCCGCCCGAGTATCTGGTTATAACGACCACCTCGCCACCATTGCCGAAGGAGACATCGCGACTGCCATCAGCATTGAGTCGAATCACACCCACGCCCCCCAAATAGGCCGGCGAGCCCGCGGCGATTACGATCTTGCCATCTTGCTGCAATGCAACGGCATCACACGTCGTACTGGGGTCCATGATCTCTGGACGTGCAAGTTGGGTAGCAACTGTGCCGCCGACGCCAAAGGTCGCGTCGATCACGCCACCGCTGCTGAATCGGGCGACGGTGCAGAGGCTGGACGAGCTCTGCGTGTTATACGACAGGCCGACTGTGATGATCTTTCCGTCTGCCTGCAATGCAACGCCATCGGCCCAGTACCAGCCGGCCGCCATAGCAATACCTCCAGTGCCGAACGCCGAATCGAGCGTACCATCGGCGATGTACCGTGCGAGCAACAAATTGTGTTGGGAGAAATCGGGCGTCCCAACTCCCGCAACCACGAACTTGCCATCAGGTTGCAGCACGACTGCGATGCCTCGTGCCTCGACGCCTATCGGCGTGATAACCACGCCGCCCGTTCCAAAGTTCGCGTCCAGCGTACCCGGCGGCGGCGGAGCTACAGGCGGCGGCACCACGATTGCCGGGGACGATCCACCGCCCCCGCCACAGCCAGATATGAAAACCGTCAATGCAAATGCAGATGCGGTTAGCACCGACCGGGAAAGGTGCATTGAGCTATCGCCTTTTCACACGTCGCGTCTACAGCCCCAAGAGTTTCGATAATACTGCGCGTCAAACGCAAACGCTTATTGACTCGGGTCAAATCCTTGATTTGGCAGCAAACGTCCCGACCGTGGAAGTACATCGGTCCCGTGCTGACCTGCAACGCGTCTACGGCGACTCGATTCGCTTGAGGCCGGCGGCGAAAGGCGACTGCCTTAAGGCACGCGTGCCGAACGCCGACCGGCTGTTCGAGCTCGCGGTCGCCAACGGGATGAACTTCAGAAAGACAGAAGCCGTCGGAGGGTGTCCGACGGCCTCAGTCATAATTGGGGTTGCGGGGGAAGGATTTGAACCTTCGACCTTCGGGTTATGAGCGCGACCAAAGCCCCCTCGGAGGGCGTGCGCCATAGTGTACCAAATGGCGCCAGATGGCAGCAAATGGCGCAGGACTGCAGAGAAATTGCAGAACGGCCGAGCGTTCGGATGGCAAACCCGATGCGCGCCGACAGCGTTTAGCGCGCGGCCACGACAGGCTGCTTTCGGCCAGCTGCAGTCATTTGCCTCGCGTGGCCGGTTTCCCCGGGCCACACCAGCACGAGCGGCGGCGCCGCGGCGTCGCCACGCGTCTCGTACACGAGCCCGTTCTTAGATCCGATCGACGTGGCCGCCCTCGATCCGCACGCGGTCGCCCACCCGCAGGTTGAGGTCGCGCGTGTCTTCGACGATGAGCGAGCTGCCCGAATCGAGTCGCACGGTGATGCGATATCGCGTCGCCTGCCCCTGTTTTTTCTCGATTTCGTTTCCGACGACTGCGCCGCCGATTGCGCCGGCGATGGTGGCCGCCGTGTTCCCGCGGCCGCTCCCGATCTGGTGGCCGATCACGCCACCGGCGATGCCGCCGATCAGCGTTCCGCCGTTGACGGGCTTGTTGTCGGGCGCGCGATGGATCTCGATGGCCTCGACCTGGCCCTCGTCGGCGCGGACGGGGGCTTCGGCCATCACCAAGCTGGTGGTGCCTGCAACGAGCAGGCATGCGGACGTCCAGAGCCCCAATCGTCGAACAAATGGTGTCAACATGTTCATATTCCTTTGTGTAATGTTGTATCGAGTCGATCAGCCCGAGGATCGTCGCAGCGACGCAAGCGAACAAGGCGCTGGCGTCGCGTCGAGTGAATACTTCGTCAATGTCCGAACGTTCGTCACGACACTCGGCTGGTTTTGCTTTGACGCGTTGCGTCTGAAGTTCGCGAACGTCTTGCGGATGTCGGTGCTCGCGCTGTTCCTGTAATGGAACTCTTGCGCATTGAGGATGCTGTTCGCTGGTGCTGAGCTTAGGAGAGGCTTGTACTGTTTCATGGTTAGGTTGGTTGTGCTTGACTTGGCGACCGGTAATAACGTGACATCGTGGAGCCTAGCGCCTTGCGTGATCGGAGTCTTCAGCGAAACGTTCGCGAATCTGTCGAGCTTCGATAGTCGAGCCTAAGCCGTCAAATTGGATCCACGTGCCATCTGGACGTCTAGGAGAGAAGACCCGAGCTTCCTTCGGACTTCAAGCCATGATGTTCACGCCGCCATCGACGTACTGTGTTGCACCGGAGAGCCGGCGTGCATAAGGCGTTGCGAGGAATGCGCAGGTGAAGCCGACGTCCATGATGTCGACCAGCTCGCCAATCGGCGCGCGCTGTGCGGCCCCGGTCAGGAGCAGATCGAAGTCCTTGAGCGAGGACGCCGCGCGCGTCTTGAGCGGCCCAGGCGAGATCGCGTGCACGCGTATGCCCTTGCCGCCGAGCTCGAAAGCGAGATAGCGACACGACGCCTCGAGCGCCGCTTTCACAGGGCCCATCACGTTGTAGTTCGGCACGACCTTGTTGGCTCCGTGATAGCTCATCGCGAACATCGATCCACCGTTCTTCATCAAGGGAGCCGCCAGCCGTGCCATGCGCACGAACGAATGGCAGGAGATGTCCATTGCCTGCCTGAAGCCCTCGGCCGAACAATCGAGGAGCGGCCCCTGCAAGTCGTCCTTCGGCGCATAGGCGATCGAGTGGACAAGGATGTCGAGCTGGCCCCACTCCTTAGTGATCCTGTCAAACACCGCCTCGAGCATGCCGGGCTTGGCGACATCGAGCGGCATGAAGATCGGTGCGTCGAGCGCTTTGGCGAGCGGCTCGACGTAGGTCTTCGTCTTCTCGTTGACATAGGTGATCGCGAGCTCGGCGCCCAGCTCACGGAACGCCTTCGCGCATCCATAGGCAATCGAATGCTGGTTCGCCACGCCGACGACGAGCGCCTTGGCGCCTTTAAGCACGGGGCTGGAGGAGCCTGCATTGAGAACGGCGATCGCATCGGACACGTCACACCACCGCTTTCATGCTCGCTTCGCGGCGAGCCTTCGCGACCAGCACGGCCACCGCACAGGATGCGAGACGCGTCAGCAGCGAGTCGGCCCGGCTCGTGAGGATGATGGGTACGCGCGCTCCGAGCACGATGCCCGCCGCGTCGGCGCCCGCGAGGAACGACAGGCTTTTCGCCAGCATGTTCCCGGCTTCGAGATCGGGGACGACCAACACGTTGGCGCGGCCCGCAACGGGGGATTCGATCTTCTTGATCTTGACCGACTCCAGACTGATCGCATTGTCGAGCGCGAGCGGTCCGTCGAGAATCGCGCCGGTGATCTGCCCGCGGTCGGCCATCTTGCACAGCGCCCCGGCTTCCACGGTCGAGGGCACCTTCGGGTTGACGGTCTCCATCGCGGAAAGTATCGCCACACGCACCTCCGGATAGTGGAGCGCGTGAGCGAGATCGATCGCGTTCTGGATGATGTCGACCTTCTCCTCCAGCGTGGGCGCGATGTTCACCGCCGCATCGGTCACGATGAGCGGTTCCGCATAGCTCGGCACATCCATCACGAAGCAGTGGCTGACGCGACGCGCGGTGCGCAGCCCTGATTCGCGTCGAACAACGGCGCCCATCAGCTCGTCGGTGTGAAGGCTCCCCTTCATCAGCGCCTCGGCCTTGCCCTCGCGGACGAGATCGACCGCCTTTTCGGCAGAGGCGTGGCTGAAGGGCGCGTCGACGATAGGCAACCCCGAGATGTCGATCTTGTTCTGCCTGGCCACCTCCTCGATGCGCGTGCGCGGGCCGACCAGGATCGGGGCGATGAGGCCCATCCGAGCCGCGTCGACCGCGCCCTGCAGCGAGCTCTGGTCACACGGGTGCACGACTGCGGTTGGTGTCGGCGGCAGCGTTTTGCAATCGTCGACGAGGCGCTGATATTTCTCGTGGGCACGCGCCTTCCCGGGTTCGCCCGCCCGGGGCGCCACGCCAGGCATTGCCTTCTGCTCTTGTGCTGGCATGCTAAGCTGCTCCGGCGGTCTTCTTGGCCAGCGCTTCTCGCGGCTTGGCATTCGTGATCCGCGCACCACTTGGAGTCAGCCGAGAACCGCGCCGCGACCCGGCCGGCCGACGCTCCGCGGTGCGGAGCACCCGGCGGATGCGAGCGAGCATCGCTTTCTGCTCGACCGAGGGCTGGATGCGCTGCACTCGCTTGTCAGCGAGTACGCGTTCCAGCAGCGTCAGCAGCCGATCCCGATCTTTCCCCTCGGCAACCAGCATCGGCAGCGTCTCGACTGCCCTTTCCGGCTCGTAGCGCGCAATGATCTCCTGCTCGCCGCCGACACGGCGTGCCTCGTCAAGGGCGATTTTGGGCAGGAACTCTCGGTACTCTTCAATCAGCTCCTCCGCGAGCTGCAGCCGGGAAAGCGGGAGTGGCTCGTCCTGGTGCGCCATCAGGAAGGCGACACGGGCGAGCGCCTCCGCGTAGCCGCCTTTGTCGATCGAAGCCAGCGCTTCCTTCACGAACGAAAGCTCACGTGGGTTAGCCGGCAGCGCCGGCATTTCGGCGCCTTGTTTGTCGGCGAGGTAGACGGCGAACAAATTGCCATAGATTTGGAAGAAGGAAGCTTCGGCTGCCGCGTCGCGCAATGCGCGGTAGCAATCGAGGGAAGCGCTTGTCAGCTCCGCCATCGCCGCCTCAAGCTTGCGAGCCGGATCGTTTGGCCCGAGCGCGTGACGATGTTCGCTTCACTGTCTCCGCAGTCGGCGCGATCCACCCTAGCCAGGGATTGAGGTCCGAGATCGACCACCGCTGCAAACGCAGCGGGTGCAGCTCGCGCGAGAGCTTCGCGGCGTACTCGTTCGACACTGCTTGTACCAGCGGGCGTCCGAAGAGCTCGTATGCGCGCTGATTGAACTCCGAGACCGCCTTCACGGCTTCGAACGGTCGCTCATCTGCGCGCTTGAAGCGATTCAATCGCGCAGCGATGTCTTCCAGACGCAACTCGACGAAGCTCACTTCGTACGCCGATTTGCCGCTGCGATCCTTGTGCTCCGCGATCTGCATCCCGTACAGGCCTGGCGGCAGCGCCTCGATCGACTTCAGCACCGACGCGATCTGAGTTCCCTCCTTCTTCGCGACGTTGCCGGAGACGAAGATGCCAAGGTGGCCAACGTTCTCGTGCATCAAGCCGACGATCACCTGCCCGCGGGCCTTGATTTCCTCGGTGCTGCCATACACGTCGGCAACCCAGTTGAAGGCCTGCTGCGGCGGCGTGATGTTGTCGCCCGCCGAAGCGAACAAGACGATTGGCACCTTGATGTCACGCAGGTCGAAACCTTTGCTCGGTCCCCCGTCGACGGCGCCAGACCACACCTTGTTGCCGACGAAGAGATTTTGCGTGATCCACTCGATCTCTTCGCGATTCAGCAGGTAATAACCACCCCACCAGCGCTCGAACTCGAGAAAGCGCTGTGTCTCGGTGTCGACGTTGGCGAACATCTGGTAGTACTTGTTCCAGAACGTATTGGCCGGATTGAGGTTCTCGAAGTTCTGCACCAGATGGGCGCCGTCGAACTTGCCTGCGCCGAGGTCGGACGTGAGTGAGGCGAGCCAGGTGCCGCCGAGCAGCCCTCCGGCATAGCGCATCGGATTGTCTCCCTCACCCTCGCTCCAGGCGCCGCCCCAGTAGGACATCGGCGCACCGACGATCACGATCGGTCCGGTGTCGTCGGGATTGGCGGCGGCCAGCATCATCGCTGCCCAGCCGGCCTGGCAGTTGCCTACGATTCCCGGCTTCGGGGCATCCGGATGAAGCTCGCGCACGCGATGCACGAACTCGCGCTCGGCGTTGCATACGTCGGGCAGTGTTTGTCCCGGTTCGGGATTCGGAAAGAAGATGACGAAGTACACGGGATGCCCTGCGTGCAGTGCGACCCCGACCTGGGAATCATCCTTGAAGCCGCCGATGCCGGGGCCGTGGCCGCCGCGCGGGTCGATGATCACGTACGGGCGGCGCTTGGCATCCACCATGACGCCCTCTGGCGGCACGATGCGCACCAGCGCGTAGTTGACCGGACGCTTGAACGAGCGCCCGTCCATCACGATTTCGTAGTCGAAGCGCAGCACCGGCGGCAATCCTTGCCGCTCGTGCTCGAGGAAGTTGTTGCCGCGTTGGCGCAGCGTGTCCCAGAACAGGATGGAGCGCTGCGCAGAGTCGACGCCGTACCGCGTGCCGCCAGTCCAGAGTTCCCAAAGCAACGTCGGATTCGTCATCAACCCGGCGATCTGCTCCCGAGCCTGTTGCGCCCGCTTGTTGAAGCGCTCCAGCGCGAGCTTCGTGCGGTTCTGCAGCAGCTGCGCGACCTTCGCGGAAACGTCGTGGCTCTGTGAAAGTTGTCTAGTCAAATTGCTCATGGTGCCTTTCTTTCTTGAATGTGCAGGGATGCCATACGCTCAGGTTAAGGCCCTGCGCCTGTAGAGTCGTCAGCGAAACGTCTGCGTTGCGTGAGTATTTCGGTGAAGATTGCGGGCGCCGCCATCACGGGCGTGACGCTCCTCGGGGGTATCGGCCACAGAGAGATCGCGAACACGCTGCTCCCACAGTTCCCTTGCGAGCGTAAGGACCACCGGACCGATCACCAAACCGATAAGCCCCAGCGCCTCGAAACCGCCAAGGCAACCCATGAGGATCCAGACGAAGCGCAAGCGAACTCCGTGACGCGCGACGACCGGCCGGACGACCTTGTCGCCGCAGAACAGGATGAAGCAACCCAGCCCTAACGCGAGAACCGGAGGCGTGCCGGTGACCGTCATCGCGAGCTGCAAGGTCAATGCACCGACTGCCGCATATCCAAGAAACGGGACCAGCGCGAGCAAACCGGTAATCGCGGCCCACACAGCGGCGTGCGGCACACCGGCGATCGCATACGCGACGCCGCTTGCGAAACCATCGAAGAGAGCCACGACCAGCATGCTATTCACGGAGGCGCGCACGGCCCGCGTGGCGAGGTCGACATAACTGTCGGCGTGTTCGCCTATGCTGCGACGAAGGACTCGCCTGAAGCCCTCCTCCAGCGATTCACCCTGCTGATACAGGAAGAACAACAACAGGATCGTGAACAGGATGATGAACGCGTGCCGCACCATGAATTGTCCGAGCGACTGCGCCCACCCAAGGAGTGCAGCCGCGTCGGTCCGCTGGGTCCACGTCATAAGCGCGTCTGGAAAGGCGAGCTGACTTTGCCAACGCGCGGCGAGCCACGACCCGACCAGTGGCGCACTCTCCAGCCACTTAGGAGCCGCGATTCCTATCTTGTCGGCGGCGGCGATCTCCAATAGCAGCGCGTGCGCTTCGGTGAGCAGCGCGCCAAACGCAAACATCAACGGTGCCAACACGAATACCGTCATCGCGAGCGTGAAGATAAGCGATTGCGAGCTTCGGCCGATGCGCCGCGGCAGACGGGCCGCAAACCGAGTGTAGAGCGGCCAGCTCGCGATTGCGGTTACGCACGCAGCGAGCATCGCCTGGAGAAAGCCGTGCAGGATCCAAGCCGACAGGGCGACAATCAGACCGCCATAGAACCACCCCGGCGGCAGCTTTAGGGACATCATCTTCGCCACTACTGGCGTTGCCCTGTCAGTCACACTTTGCATGCGGTTCGCTCCTTGGTTGACGCAGGGCGGGCCGCTCCGCCGCGGCCACGCCCGGTTGCACACGTTCGGGCACCTGGCCCCTGTTTCTGTTCGCGTGAGGTAGCTCATCGGCATCATTGCAAACCATGCCGAGGATCAGGCGACCATCAACCCTACGAGTAGCACGATGACGCCGCCTATCAGGACGCCTCTGACAAAATTGATGGCATGCCATGAATCGCCACTCGCGCGATAACGCCTCATCCGAGTTGGTGACTTGTATGTTTGATGCATGTTCTCGTTCTCGCTTTCCGTAACGTGCATGCCGTCATTGCGCGGGCACGCGCCAGAATGGCCCCGCGATCTGTTCCAGGGGCCGGCCGGGCTCGTTGGGCCGCAGACCGTATCGCAGCATCGCAATGATGTCGGCGCTTGCCTGCGGATTGGAAATGAAGTAGCTGTGGCCGAAGAAGTCCGTTGTTCCGCGGACCTGGATGATGTCAACCGCGCGCAGCAAGGCCATCGCTTCGATCTGTTCAGCACTGAACATCGACGCGTCGATCCGACCGAGCCGGGCGATGCTGCCGAACATCCAGCTCGCCGTCGCGAGCGCCTTGTCGTCGGGCGAAACGTAGAAGGTGACCCTGAGGCCAGGTGAAGGGGGGATGACGGCATCCGGGTCCGCTTTCCGGCCGAACGGCAGGTCAGGGTCGGAAAAGACCTTGAAGATCTTGGTCAGCGCGACGTCGCCATCAAGATCGGGAGCGACGAGGACAACGTTGCCGATGTGAAACTCGCGATCCGGTGAGCTCTGGAGTGTGTAGGCTTCGACGCTCAGCTCGGCCAGAGCCGATGCGAGCGTGTCCGTGCCGCGGCTATGTGCGATCAGGTGTACGCGTTCGACGCCCGGCGTCCGGCCGACAATGCGTATCACCTTCACCAGGTCCTCGACCGCGTATTCGGCCGACTCCCGGTCGAAGTCATAGCCGAATAGGATGCCTCGGTGCCCGCCGGCCGGCCATGTGAAGATGCCGCACACGAAGTCCCGTCCCAGGAAATGGCACAGCTCGCCCATCGTCAGCGCGGCACTCTCGAAACTGCTGTTGTAACCGTGCACGAACAGCACGACTTCCTTGCGGTGCGCGATGGCGAGCCGCCTCGCGATCTCGGCCTGCAGCTGCTGCTTCGCCTTTTCGAACGCCCCGACGACGGCGGGTGCACGTCTTATGCCATCCGGAGCGACGGCGACTTCATACGGTATGGCCGGAAAGCGACCGAGCTCCGTGGTCGTACCGAGCTTGAGCTGCAGTGGATTGACGCGTTGCGTCGCAGTGCTTTCCTTGACCAGCGCGTCCCAGGAGACGCCTTCGCCGAAATCGATCATCGCCGATCCGAATGCCATCGACCGCGATCGGTCCCCCGTGTACGGCGCATCATCGGCACGCTCTGCCCGTGCGCGATCGGTGATGTACAGCAGATCGAGAGGCGGCCGGCGACTGTCGTTCGACAATTCGTTGAAAAGCGGCCTCGCGTTCTCCCCTGTATAGAGCACCGGGGTCGGCATCATCGCGCGGTTGGTTGCGCAGCCCGTCAGGACGAATGCGATGGCGGCGATGACGACGGCTGATCGCCCTCCGGGCCAGGACGTCCTTGCCATGCATCTCGGCATACGTTTGGACATGGTCGCGAGGCAGATCGATCGAAGTTTGGCCATTCGCCGCATACTGCGCTAGCCCGAGGCTCGACCGTGCAGCCCGGCAAGTCGCGCGTGCTTCAGGAATGCCGAGTCCTTGCCGAGGATCAGCCGCACGAGATCCTCGAGAAAGGGCTCCGCGATCGCGGTGCTCGGGAACTCCAGCGTGACGCGCTCGAGGCGATCGACATTGGCCAGGGCCACGGTCACCATCCCGGTCTGATAGTCGACACGAAACGAGACCCGCGCCGGAATCACGGGCGGGACTGAAAAGATGCACGTGCGCGGCGTCCCGTCGGAATCTTCCACGCGGCGGCAGGTGTATTGCAGCCCGAAGGCATCCAGGGTCTTCTCGGCAAACGAGACCCAGCCGGGGATCACCTCGATCGACAGAGGCTTCGACTGCGGAAACCTCGTAGTAGGCGTCGATCCCCTCGAGCACCGGAAAGCCGACGATGCGGCGCTCGTGGTAACCGACCGAACCATGGGCGAACCGCGGCGAATCGAATGCGTAGCCATAGCCAAGGTCGAACCGGTGTTCGATCGGGGGCTTTAGGCCGTTGAGATAGGTGATCGCCTTTTCCAGCCAGCGAAACGCCGCGCGCAGCCGTGCATCGATCGCCTGAAAGCTCTCGACGTCGCCGTCGTCGTCGGTCGATTTCGGCAGCGCCTCGTATCGAACGCGCAACTCGTCGAGCAGCGAATCGGCGCTTGTTCATCTCGCTTCCTTTCGGCGTCGTGCGACGTTCATGTCGCTGCTCGGCGGCACGCGTCGGACGTGAGTCCGCTCATCATCCGGCCCGTCATTGCAGGTTCGCGACGATGCGGCCGTCGATCTTGCCATCCTCCATGCGCGCGAAGATGTCGTTGATGTTCTCCAGATTGTCCCAGGAGAAGTGGGCGGAGACGGCTCCGCTGCCGGCGAAGGCCAGCGCCTCTTCCAGATCCTGACGCGTTCCGACGATGGAGCCGCGCACGGTGATGCGCTTGAGAACCATGTCGAAGATCGGCAGCGACATCTTGCCGGGCGGCAGACCGACCAGCGCCATCGTGCCGCGCGACCGCAGCATGTCGAAGGCCTGCTCGAATGCCTTCGGTGACACGGCCGTAACGAGCGCACCGTGGGCGCCACGGGTCAGTTTTTGCATCTCGGCCGCGACGTCCGCGGCCCGCGCGTCGAGAGCGATCTCGGCACCGAGTGACTTGGCGAGCTCGAGCTTCTCGGGATGCACATCGACGGCGGCGACGTGCATGCCCATCGCCTTGGCGTATTGGACCGCCATGTGGCCGAGGCCGCCGATCCCCGAGATCACCACCCATTCGCCTGGCCTCACCTCCGTCTCCCTGAGACCCTTGTAGACGGTCACTCCGGCGCACAGGATCGGAGCCGCCGGACCCCATTCAAGATTGTCCGGCAGGCGACCAACATAGGCTGGATCGGCCAGCGCATATTCCGCGAAGCTGCCGTTCACGGAGTAGCCGCTGTTCAACTGGGAGCCGCACAACGTCTCCCACCCGGTCCGGCAGTGTGAGCAGTGCCCGCAGGCCGTATGCAGCCACGGAATTCCGACCCGATCGCCCTCCTTGACGCCGCGGACGGCACGGCCGATCGCGGCCACCGTTCCCACGCCTTCGTGGCCAGGGATGAACGGCGTCTTTGGCTTGACGGGCCAATCGCCCTTCACGGCGTGGAGGTCCGTGTGGCAGATCCCGGTCGCCGCGATGCGAACGAGGATCTGGTTCTCGTTCGGCTGCGGAACAGGTACCTCCTCGAGTGCGAGCGGCTTTCCGAGTTCGCGGACGACGGCTGCTTTCATCGTGTTGCCCATCGATTCTCTCCTCTTGTATCGAGCGCCTATCACAGCGCGTTGATCTACAGGCGCATGAGCCGATCCAATTGACTGCTGGCCTCGTTCATCGGTGCTTCATGCCGGGGCGGCGGCCGCCGAGGGCATCGGCGGATTCGGCGCAGAAGCCCGCTCGACCCTGAACCACGCCGCGTAAAGGGCCGGCACGAAGAAGATCGTCAGCAGGGTCGCAACCGTGAGCCCGCCCATGATCGCGATCGCCATGGGACCCCAGAACACGCTGCGCGTGAGCGGAATCATCGCGAGCACGGTGGCCGCCGCGGTCAGCGCCACCGGACGAGTCCGGTGCACGGCCGCTTCGAGCACGGCATTCCAGGGATCGCGGCCCTCGGCCATTTCGGCCTGCACCTGGTCGACCAGGATCACCGCGTTGCGCATGATCATCCCGCACAGCGCGGTGACGCCGAGGATCGCGACGAAGCCGAGCGGCGCCTGGAAAATGAGCAGCGCGGCGACGACGCCGATGAGTCCGAGCGGTGCCGTCAGGAACACCATGAACATGCGCGAGAAGCTCTGGAGCTGCAGCATCAGGATCGTCAGGATCGTGACGAGCATCACCGGGAACACCGCCATCAGCGCGCGGTTGGCCTTGTCGCTTTCCTCGACCGCGCCGCCGACGTCGATGCGATAGCCGAACGGCAGCTTCGCTTCGATGTCCTTCAGCATCGGACGGATTTCCTGCGTCACCGACACGCCCTGCTCGCCGTCCTTGACGTCCGCGCGCACGGTGATCGCCATGTCGCGGTTGCGGCGCCACAGCACCGGCTCTTCGAGCTCGTAGCGTACGCGCGCGACCTGCGACAGCGGCACGACCGTACCCTCGCGCGTGTAGAGATTGACATCCTTCAGCGTGTCGAGATCGAGACGCTCGGACGGCACCGCACGGGCGACGATGTCGATCAGGTCTTCGTGCTCGCGCAGATGGGACATCGTTGCGCCGTTCATCACGGTCTGGGTCACGAAGGCCACGTCGGCCGGCGCCAGGCCGAGCGCACGCGCCTTGTCCTGGTCGAGGTCGACTCTCAGCGTGCGAACCGGGTCGTTCCAGTCGAGCTGCACGTCGCGCACCTTCGGGCTCGACGCCACCACCGCTTCGACCTCACGCGCGATCGAACGAACCACCTGGGTGTCCGGGCCCACGACACGGAACTGGACCGGGAAGCCGACCGGCGGGCCGAGCTCGAGGCGCGTGACGCGGACCCAGACCTCCGGGAATTGCTCGTCGACGCTCGCCATCAGGCGCGAGCGCACGCGTTCACGCGCCTCCATGTCGCGCGTCATGACGATGAAGACCGCGTAGCCCGGGTTCGGCAGCTCGGGGTTGAGCGAGAGATAGAAGCGCGGCTGGCCGGCGCCCGTGTACGCGGTGAAGAAGCGAACGTCCTCGTCCTTCTTCAGCACCGCCTCCATCTTCTTCACCTTCTCGGTCGTCGCGGCGAACGAGCCGCCTTCCTTCAGTGTCAGCTCGACCACCAGCTCGGGCCGCGAGCTGTTGGGGAAGAACTGCTGCGGCACGAACCTGCTTCCGACGATCGCGACGGCCAGTGCGGCCACGGTGATGCCGATGACCCACCAGCGCCGCTCGATGGCGAGGTCGATCCAGCCGCGCAGCTTGCGGTAGAAGGGCGTGTCGTACGGGTCGGCGCCGTGGTGATGCTTGCCGAAGTCCTTGGGCAGCATGTTGACGGCAAGGTAGGGCGTGATGATCCCCGAGACCACCCATGACAACAGCACGGCCGTACCGACGATCCAGAAAATGCCGCCCGCGTACTCGCCGGTAGTCGATTTGGAGAAGCCGATCGGCATGAAGGCGGCGACGGTGATGAGCGCACCGGTCAGCCGCGGCATCGCGGTCGCGGTGTACGAATAGGCGGCCGCTTTAGGCGGTCCATGCCTTCTTCCATCTTCACGACCATCATCTCGACCGCGATGATGCCGTCGTCCACCAGCAGGCCGAGCGCGATGATCAGGGACCCGAGCGAGACGCGCTCGAGGTTCCAGCCCATCGCGAGCATCACCAGCGCGACGACGCCGAGCACGATCGGCACCGAGAGCCCGACCACGATCCCCGTCCGCCAGCCGAGGCTCAACAGGCAGACCGCGAGCACGATCGCGAGCGCTTCCATCAGCGAGCGTTCGAATTCCCAGATGGATTCGCTGACGACCGTCGGCTGATCGGCCACGCGCTCGAGCTCGACGCCATAAGGCAATTCGGTCTGCACATTGGCGACGGCGTTCTCGATCGCCTTGCCGAGGTCGACGATGTTGCCGTCGTTGGTCATCGTGATGCCGAGCATCAGCACCTGCTGCCCGTTGTGGCGCACCGTGTAAGTCGGCGGATCTTCGTATCCGCGCGTGATCGTCGTGAAGTCGCCGAGCTTCAGCAGCCGGCCGCCGGCGGCGACCGGAACGTTGCGGATATCGTCCAGGCTGTTGAACTGGCCGCTGACGCGCACGAGCACGCGGTCGCCGTGCGTGTCGACCTGGCCGCTTGCCAGCACGCTGTTCTGATTGCGGAGGCTTTCGGCGATCTGCAGCGGCGTGATCCCGAGCGCGGCCAGACGCTCGTTCGAGAACTCGACATAGACCTTCTTCGCCTGCTTGCCATAGATGTCGACCTTCTTGACCATCGGCACCTTGAGTAGCCGCCGCTTGATGTCCTCCGCCGTGTCGGAGAGATTGGCGAGATTGACGCCGTCGCCCTTGACGGCATAGAGCAGCCCGGTCACGTCGCCGTATTCGTCGTTGAAGATCGGGCCGATGACGCCTTCGGGCAGCTCGAGCTTGATGTCGCTGAATTTCTTGCGCGCCTGGTACCACGCCTCGCGCTGGTCCTCGTGCGAGGTGCCGCCGGCGACCGTGAGCGTCATGCCGCCGAAGCCCTGGCGCGCAAAGGTCTTGACCTTCTCGAAATGGTCGAGCTGCTCGAACTTCTTCTCCATCCGGTTGAGCAACTCGTCCTGGACCTGTTGCGCCGTCGCGCCGGGCCAGATGACCATCACCGTCATCGAGGGCACCGAGAAGTTGGGGTCTTCGAGCTGGCCGAGCTTCGTGAAGCCCGCCACGCCCCCGATGGAGATCGCAAGGATCAGGAACAGAACGACGGCGCGGTGGTTCAGCGCCCATTCGGTGAGGTTGAACGATTTCATCGGGCGGCCTGTTTCGTTTCGGTGTTGCGCGCGAGCCCAGGAAGCGCGACCCGCAAACCCGGCGCCATCTTCTGCACGCCGGCGGTGACGACGAGTTCGCCGGCCGGCGGCCCGGAGACGAGCACCTCG
>CAVUIG010000014.1:0-105091 GCA_963741355.1 uncultured beta proteobacterium | reverse complement strand
CTGCGCATTGCTCGACGACGCGAAGCCGGGCGCCGAGCGCGGCATCTTCGCAATCGACCTCCACGACATGTCGCGCAGCGAGCAGTCGTACGCGACCAACAGCGCCGTCCTGGTCACCCGCCTTTTCGACAACGCGGGCGGCACCGTCGAGATCACCGATTGCGTGCCGCGCTTCCTGCACAACGGGCGCATCTTCCATCCGATGATGCTGGTCAGGCGAATCCGCCGCATCGCCGGCAGTCCGCGCATCGCGATACGCCTTCGCCCGGCTGTCGGCTACGGCAGCGACGTCCCCGCCAAGACGAGCGGCAGCAGCCACGTCCGGTTCATCACGCCCGAGGTCACGCTGCGCCTCACCACCGACGCGTCGCTCACCGCGGTGCTCGAGGAGCGGCCGTTCTTTCTCGACGACACCGTGACGATGCTGCTCGGCCCCGACGAGACGGTGCAAAGCGCGGTGGCCGAGGTCGGGCGCCGCTTCATCGAGGACACCGACGCGTACTGGCGCGACTGGGTGCGCCGCCTCGCCATCCCCTTCGAATGGCAGGACGCCGTGATCCGCGCCGCGATCACGCTGCAGCTGAATTCGTTCGACGACACCGGCGCCATCGTCGCCGCGATGACGACGTCGATCCCGGAGGCGGCGAATTCCGCCCGCAACTGGGATTACCGCTATTGCTGGCTTCGCGACGGCTATTTCGTCGTCAATGCGCTCAATCGGCTCGGGGCCACCGACACGATGGAGCGTTACCTCAACTACTTCGTCAACGTCGCGGCGGGCGCGGTGGGCGGCCTGCTGCAGCCCGTCTACCGGATCAACGGCGGTGCCGCGCTCGACGAATCCGTCGTCGATGCGCTTCCGGGGTACCGCGGCATGGGGCCCGTCCGGATCGGCAACGACGCCTACCGGCAGGTGCAGCACGACGTGTACGGCTCGGCGATCCTCGCGGCGACGCACGTGTTCCGACGATCGACTGATCCGCCGAGGCGACGTCGCGCTGTTCGAGCGGCTGGAGACGCTCGGGCGGCGAGCGCTCGCCGTCTACGCCGAGCCGGACGCCGGCCTTTGGGAGCGGCGCAACGCCGCGCAGGTGCACACGTTCTCGACCGCGATGTGCTGGGCCGCCTGCGACCGGCTCGCCCGCATCGCGGCGCGCGTCGGGCTGCCCGAGCGCGTCGAGGAATGGCGCAATCACGCTGCGACCATCGCCCGCTTCGTCGACGAGCGCTGCTTCGACAAGACGCGCGGGAGCTTCGTCGCGACCGTCGACGGGTCGGCGCTCGACGCGAGCCTGCTGCTTCTCCAGGAGATCGGGCTCGTGAAAGCGGACGATCCGCGTTTCGTCGCGACCGTCGCCGGCATCGAGAAGGAGCTGAAACGCGGCGACTTCGTCTACCGATACGTCGACGCCGACGATTTCGGCGTCCCCGAGAACGCATTCGTCGTGTGCTCGTTCTGGTTCGTCAATGCGCTGGCCGCGCTCGGACGCCGCGACGAGGCGCGCGAGCTTTTCATGTGCCTGCTCGAATGCCGCAACCGGCACGGCCTGCTCGCCGAGCATCTCACGCCGGCGACGCTGGAGCCGTGGGGCAATTTCGTGCAGACCTACAGCATGGTCGGGCTCATCACCTCGGCCATCCGCCTGTCGATTCCCTGGGACGAGGCGTTCTGACTCCGGCGCCCCCTTCGCGCGCCTCAGGCGTGCGGCGCCTGGGTCTCCGCGGGCTCGACGTGGATCGTCACGTGTGCGCGCGCGAGGTGCGCGACGATCGCCGCCTCGACCCGGTCGCACAGCGCGTGCGATTCGGCGACGCTCATCGCGCCGGGAACGACGAGGTGCAGCTCGAGAAAGCGGCGCGCGCCGGCCTTGCGTGTGCGGAGCGCGTGGAAGGTCGCGTTCGCGGGCGGCTCGGTGTGGATCAGCGCCTCGACCTTCTTCGACTTCATTTGCCGGCAGCGCCGCGTCCATCAGCCCATCGGCGGAGCGGCGCACGAGGTCGAATCCGATATAGATGATGTGGGCGCCCACCGCGATCGCCATCAGCGGATCGAGGATCCGCCATTGCGGCATTGCCATCACGACGAGCAGCCCGGCGATGATCCCCGCGGACGTCCAGACATCGGTCAGGAGGTGCTTCGCATCGGCCTCGATCGTGATGCTGTCGTGCGCGCGCGCCGCCTTCAGCATCACGCGTGCGGCGCCGAAGTTCGTGGCGCCGGCGATGAACGCGATGGCAAGCCCCGGGCCGAGGTTCGCGATCGGCTGCGGATCGACGAGGCGGCGGATCGCGGAGGCGATGATCGCAATCGCCGCGACCAGGATCAGCGCGCCCTCGACGCCGCTCGAGAAGTATTCGGCCTTGTCGTGACCGTAGGCGTGCCGCTCGTCGGCGGGACGATCGGCGAGCGTGACGGCGCCGAGCGCGATGAGGCCGGCGACCAGGTTGACGAGGGACTCGAGCGCGTCCGACCACAGGCTCACGGAGCCGGTGATGAAGTAGGCGGAAAACTTGAGCGCGATCGTCGCGAGCGACGTCACGATCGAGAGCATCGCCATTCGGCGCATCGCATGCATCGCGGATTTCCCCGTCGGGCGCAACGGGGCGAAGGCGCCCGGCCGCCCGGGAGCCATCCTCCCCCGTTCCGCGCGCCGTCGCGTTGAGCAGGATCAAGCGCCGCCTGCGGCAGATGCTTCGTTTCCCCAGCGGTCGGCGAGCCTGGGCGATAATCGGGCCGTGGTGCATCGAGCTTCTCATGCCGGCCCGCTGGGACATTTTCTGCAAGGTCGTCGACAACTTCGGCGATGCCGGCGTCTGCTGGCGCCTCGCGCGGCAACTCGCCCGCGAGCACGCGCTCGATCCCGCGCTGTGGCTCGACGATCCCGCGGTGCTCTCGCGCATCGCGCGAGGTGTCGACGCACGGGCGCAGTGCCAGCGCGTGGACGGCGTCAGCGTGCGCCGCTGGACGGAACCGCTGCTGCCCTCGGAAGCCCCGGACGTCGTCATCGAGGCCTTCGGCTGCGGCCTCCCCGACGACTACGCGCGCGCGCAGGCGGCGCGTCCGCGCCCGCCCGCGTGGATCGTGCTCGAGTACCTGAGCGCCGAGGACTGGGTCGAGCACACGCACGGTCTCCCGTCGCCGCATCCCAGGCTGCCGATCGCGCGCCGGTTCTGGTTCCCCGGGTTTTCCGAAGCGACCGGCGGGCTGTTGCGCGAGCGTGGTCTCCTCGACGCACGCGATGCCTATCGCAGCGGTGCCGAGTCCGGTGGCGCGTTGTGGCCCGTGCTCGGAATGGATCCGCCTCCCGCCGGCGACACGCGCGTGCTCCTCTTCTGCTATGCGAACCCGATGCTGCCCGACCTGCTCGACGCATGGGCGGACGGCGAGGCCGGCGTGACATGCATCGTGCCGGAAGGCGTTGCCGCGGGCGCGCTCGACCGATGGACCGGCGGCAACGTACCGCATCCGCGCCATCCCGTCGTGCGAGGCCGCCTCAGGCTCCATGCGGTGCCGTTCGTCGACCAGGACACGTTCGACCGCCTGATGTGGTCGTGCGACGTGAATTTCGTCCGCGGCGAGGACTCCTTCGTGCGCGCGCAATGGGCGGCGAGGCCCTTCGTGTGGCACATCTATCCGCAGGCCGAACGGGCGCACTGGGCGAAGCTCGAGGCGTTTCTCGACCGCGAGCAGGACGGCGCCGCCCCGGAGGCGGCGAGCGCGCAGCGGCGCTTCTGGCGCGCGTGGAATGGAGATTCCCGCTGCGGGCCGGCCGCCGAGGCATGGCACGATTTCGCCGGCGCGCGCCCGCAGCTCGCGCGGCACGGCGAAGCGTGGGCGCGGCGACTCGCCTCACTGCCCGATCTCGCGAGCGGGCTGGTCAAGGCGTGCAGCAGGCTGGTATAATGAAAAGTTTCCCAAACCAACCGCAATCGAAATTAAATTTAAATGAGTGGTAAGTGAGTGGTAAATGAGCGGCCGCCAGCGCGGCCGAGAGCCCAAAATTCAGTCAGGTGCATTCATGAAAATCGCCCAGGAAATCCGCGCCGGCAACGTGATCATGGTCGGGACCGATCCGATGGTGGTCCAGAAGGCCGAATTCACGAAGTCCGGCCGCAACGCGTCCGTCGTCAAGATGAAGCTCCGCAACCTCCTGTCCGGCTCGGGGACGGAATCCGTCTATCGCGCCGACGAGAAGTTCGACGTGATCCAGCTCGAGCGCAAGGAAGTCACGTACTCGTATTTCGCCGACCCGATGTACGTGTTCATGGACGGCGAGTTCAACCAGTTCGACGTCGAGAAGGAGAATCTCACCGACGCGCTGCCGTATCTCGACGAGGGCCTCGCGTGCGAGCTCACGTTCTACGACGGCAAGGCGATCTCGGTCGAGCTGCCGAATTCCGTCGTGCGCGAGATCAAGTACACCGAGCCCGCAATCCGCGGCGACACGTCGGGCAAGGTGCTGAAGCCCGCCAAGCTCGCCAATGGGTTCGAAGTGCAGGTGCCCCTTTTCGTCGCCACCGGCGACCGCATCGAGGTCGACACGCGCACCGGCGAATACAAGCGCCGCGTCTGACGCTTGCGACGCGACACGTGTCGCGCGACAAACGAAGGGCTCCCGCGGGAGCCCTTTCTTCTTGCCATGCCCCAACCCGCGCCCGCCAGCTCCGCCCGCGTCGTGAGCAGGCGGATTCACAGTTGCGCCTCGAAAGCTCCAATCGCCGGAGGCCCGTGATTACCTCCGATACCGTCCCATGAGCGACGTCATTCGTCGCACGGCGAGCGCCGGGCGGCGAGTGCCCTTCGGCGGCCGTTGATCCACGTCAACGCCGCGGAGACCTCCGGATGCGAACATTCGCCGGGAGCGCTTCGTGGGGCGCATCGACGGCGGGGCCGCCGACACCTTGCCTCATTCGCAGGCTCGCGGGACGGCAAATGAAAATATCAATCATCATGCGGGCGGCCGGCGTCCTTTTCTGCGCCGTCGTCGCCACCGCGGCATTCGGCAAGACCAACCCGGGGTCGGCGGCGCCCGCTCCAAGCGTCAATGAGACGTGCCTCATGTGCCACGGGGCGGCGGACGCGAAGGGCGCCGGGGGCAAGTCGATCGCGGTCGACGGGACGAAATTCGCGGCGTCGGTGCACGGTGGCCTCAACCTGAAATGCACCGATTGTCATACCGACGTCTCCGCGGACAAGATCCCGCACGCGGAAAAGCTGAAGTCGGTGAACTGCGCGACCTGCCACGAGCAGCAGGTGAAGGAATACAGCGCGACCGTCCACGGCAACATCACGCAAGGGCGGCAACACCGTCGCCGCCACCTGCACCGATTGTCACGGAACCCATGACATCCTGCGCGCCAAGGATCCCGCGTCGCGGACGAGCCACGCCAACGTCGAAGCCACGTGCTCGCGCTGCCACGGAGACGAGGCGACGATGGCGAAGGGCAAGCTCCCGAGCGGCAACATCGCGAGCAAGTTCCACGACAGCATCCACGGCAAGGCGCTGCAGGGCGCAGCGCAGGGCTCGGCGCCGACCTGCACCAACTGCCACGGCGCGCACAACATCCTCGCGAAGAGCGAAGCCGGCAGCCGGACGAACCGTGCGAAGGTGCCCGACACCTGCGGCAGCTGCCACAAGTCCGAGCGCGCGGCCTGGGCGAACGGGATGCACGGCAAGTTGCGCCAGGACGGCATGCTCGCCGCGCCGGGTTGCACCGACTGCCACACCGCGCATGCCATCCAGCAGCACGAGGTGGCGAGCTTCCAGACCGAGGTGATCAAGGAGTGCGGAACGTGCCACTCCGACTACCTGTCGACTTACCGCGACACGTTCCACGGTCAGGTCACCGCGCTCGGTTACGCGCGCATGGCGACCTGCGCATCGTGCCACGGCGCGCACGACGTGCGGCCGGCCTCCGACCCGGCATCCCAGGTCTCGAAGCAGAATCGCCTGAAGACGTGCCAGAAGTGCCATGCCGGCGCCAGCGCCAACTTCGCGAGCTTCGATCCGCACGCGAGCCGGCACGACAAGGCACGCGATCCGTTCTACTACTACGCCGCGAAGTTCATGGAGCTGCTGCTGCTCGGCGTGTTCTCGTTCTTCGGCATCCACACGGTGTTCTGGCTCTACCGTGAACTGCGCGAGAAGTTCGGCGGCGCGGCAAACGTGACGGGGGGCAAAAATGACAACCGCTACGGCTAATCCGGCTCTCGCGCCCGCGGGTGCCGGAGGCGCCAGCCTGAAGCAGCGCTACTACCGGCGCTTTTCGCCGATCGAGCGCGTGATGCACGCGGCGCTGATGCTGACCTTCGTCGGCTGCGCGCTGTCCGGCCTGCCGCTCCTGTATTCGGAAAAGGCGTGGGCGGCGCCGCTCGCGCGCATTCTCGGCGGCTTCGAAAGCGCCGGATTCATCCACCGGATCTGCGCGTTCGTGATGATCCTGGTGTTCGTGAGCCACGTGGTGCTGGTGTTCTCGAAGGCGATCGCCGGCAAGCGCCTGATGGCCATTCTCTGGGGCCCCGACTCGATGGTGCCGCAGCCGCAGGACGCCATCGACGTCTGGAACAACTTCAAATGGTTCGTCGGCCGCGGGCCGCAGCCGCAGTTCGACCGCTGGACGTACTGGGAGAAGTTCGACTACTGGGCGGTCTTCTGGGGGATGTTCATCATCGGCGGCTCGGGGCTGCTGCTCTGGTTTCCCGTGTTCTTCTCCAAAGTGCTGCCGGGCTGGATGTTCAACATCGCGGCGCTGGTGCACGGCGAGGAGGCGCTGCTCGCCGCCGGCTTCATCTTCACGTTCCACTTCTTCAACGGCCACGTGCGGCCCGCGAAGTTCCCCATGGACGTCGTGATCTTCACCGGCCGCATCTCGGAGCACGAGCTCAAGAGCGAGCGCCGGGTGGAGTACGAGCGCCTCGCGAGGGAAGGCCGGCTTGCCGGGAAGGAAACGCCGCCACCGACCGACGAGTCGCGCTGGTTCGGCTGGGTCGTCGGCGGCACGGCGCTTGCGCTTGGCATCGTCGCAATTGTCTTGATCGTCTACAGCGTATTCAAGTAACCTCGCAGCGCGGCGACGGCCGAGCCGCGGCACGCGTGGGGAATGAATGGGCCCTCGGGGCCCATTCGCGCATGCGGCGGACCGGCGCGATTGCGTCGCGGACGCCCCGGAACGGCACCACGCAACGCCATTTGGACAGGAGCGGCGAATGAACATCAAGCTGGGGCGGCGCACGTTGATGCTGGGCACGGTGACGACGCTCGTCGTCGGCGCGATCGCGCTGGCGGTGCTGGGCGCCGGCGGCATCGTCGCCTGGGAATACAGCAACAGCAACGCGTTCTGCACGAACATGTGCCACGCGGTCCACCCGGAGGAGCCGGTCGCGCACGCCGCGTCGTTCCACGCGCGCGTGAACTGCGTCGAGTGCCACATGGGCCGCCTGTCGACGCTGCAGCTGATGGCGATCAAGCCGACGCACATCAACGAGCTCTCGGCATGATCACCGGCTACGAACGCCCGATCACGACCCACAGCCTGCGCCCGGCGCGCGAGTCGTGCGAGGCCTGCCACTGGCCGGAAGCGCGCCACGACGACACGATCCGCGTGAAGTACCGCTACGGCTCCGATCCGAAGAGCACAGAGGGCAGGACCACGCTGCAGATGCACACCGGGGCCGGCCCCGCGCTCGCCAGCGGCGACAAGGACATCACCCCGCAGCTCCGGCCCGGCGGCGCCGTCGCCAAGGGCATCCACTGGCACATCGCGCAGGACGTCGAGTACGTGGCGCTCGACCCGCAGAAGCAGAAGATCGCGCTGGTCGAGGTCCGCGGCAACGACGGCAAGGTCAAGGCGACCTATTTCGATGCCACCGCCGGAAAATCCCGCGCCGAGGTGGACAAGATGGAAAAGCGGCGGATGGACTGCATCGACTGCCACAACGCGTCGGGCCATCCGTTCACGAATCCGGCGAGACTGGTCGACGACGCGATGGAGGAAGGGCGCATCGACCGCAGCCTCGCCGTCGATCAAGGCGCGCTCGGACACGATCATCCAGAAGTCCGCCGGCATCGGCGGCCCGGAAAAGGAGCGCGCGGCGAAGTTCGCGCAGATCATCGCCGCGGAAGCGCCGAAGGACGTTCCCGCGAAGGCGAAGGACGCCGAGAAGAAGTTCTCCGACACGATGCAGCAGATCCTGATGCTGACGTCGTTTTCAGGCGAGCGCAACGGCAAGCCGCTGACGTGGAAGGACTTCCCGAACAACGTCGGACACTTCGACTCTCCCGGCTGCTTCCGCTGCCACGATGGCAAGCACATGAACGAGAAGGGCGAGGCCGTGCGCCTGCAATGCACGCTGTGTCACGCACTGCCGCAGGTGCAGAGGGAAAACGGCCAGCACTCGGTCGCCTCGACCATCGTCGCCGGCGTGACCCCGCCCGACAGCCACGAGGCGCCGAACTGGATGCACGAGCACCGCTCGCAGGTCGACAGCTCGTGCGCGATGTGCCACGGACCGCTGAAATGGGGCAACGAAGGCGGCAACTTCTGCGCGAATCCCGCGTGCCACGGCCGCAAGTGGCCGGAAATGGATCTCGACGCGAAGAAGAGCTAGCCGCTCCGCAGCATCGAAGCCGCGCCGCCCTCGGGGCCGCGCGGCTTTTTCATTGGCGAGGTGCGCAGTGCTTGCCGGGCTGGCCGGCGTGGCCATCGCGTGCCCGCGGGGGCACGGCGGCAGCATCGGGCATGCAGAGACCCGGCCTTCAAACGGAAAAGCCGTGCCGCCGCAATGCGCGGCGGCGCCGCTATGGGCTCAGGCCTTCACGGGCCGCTTGTGGAGCTTGCGCTGCAGCGTGCGCCGGTGCATCGACAGCGCGCGCGCCGTCGCGGAGATGTTGCCGTCGTTGTCGTGAAGCACGCGCTGGATGTGCTCCCACTCGAGCCGCTCGACCGACATCGGCCGGCTCTCGACCGGAAGCGTCTCGTCGCCGTCCTCGCGCGCGAAGCTCGCCACGACGGTGTCGGCATCGGTCGGCTTGACGAGATAGTAGGTCGCGCCGAGCTTGATCGCCTCGATCGCCGTCGGAATGCTGCCGTGCCCGGTCAGCACGACGATCCTCGTGTGCGGATCGGCGGCCTTCAGCTTCGAGACGAGGTGAAGGCCCGACTCGTCCGGCAGCTTGAGGTCGACCACCGCGAATTCGGGCGACTCGGCCTCGATGGCGCGAAGCGCGTCCTCGACGGTATGGGCGACCGTCACGTCGAAGCCGCGCGCGCGCAGAGCGCGGCTCATGACGTCGCACAAGGCGCGGTCGTCGTCGACGAGCAGCAGGTTCGCCTGTTCGTTGTAGAGCGGTGTCGTATCGTTCATCGGTTCTCGCTCGTCAATAGCAATCCCTTGAGCGGCAGCGTGATGTCCGCCGCCAGCCCGCCCTCCGGGCGATTCGACCAGGAGACGCTTCCCCCCAGCCGGTCCAGCGTCGACGCGGTGAGGACGAGGCCCATTCCAGTCCCCTTGCCCGGCGGCTTGGTGGTGAAGAACGACCGGCCGAGCTTGCCGAGCGATGCGGCATGGACGCCTGAGCCTCGATCACTGACCGTGAGCTTCAGCGTCGCCTCATCCCACCGCCCGACGATTTCGACATCATGCGGCGAAGCGTCGGCAGCATTGTTGAGCAGGATCAGAATTGCCTGCTGCAGCGCCGCGTCGGCGAAGATTTCCGGCGCGGGCGCGTTCCCCTCCCAGCGCGCCGTCAGCGGAACCTCGGGACGGGTGGTCCTGAATCGCGCCACGAGGGACGCCAGGAAGCGGTCGAGCGGCGCCCTTCCCCCGCCCGCCGTGCGCAGCTGACCCGCAGCGGCGGCCAGGTTGCCGAGCGCCTGCCGGCAGGCGTCGATCTGCGCGCGGAGAATCGCGGCATCCCGTTTGAGCGCCGGTGTGTCGGCCTCGTGCGCGATTTCGCCGGCGACCACCGCCATCGTCATCAGCGGCGTGCCGAGCTCGTGCGCGGCCCCCGCGGCGAGCGTGCCCATGCGCAACAGCGCCGCGTCGTTCAGCTCGCGTCGTGCCGCCTCGTGCAGCAGCCGATCGTGCGTGCGGAGGTCTGCGACCATGCGGCTGACGAACCACGCGGTCACCCCTGCCGTCAGCGCGAAGCTTGCCCAGAGGCCGCGCGTGACCAGAGAATGGGAAAGCAGTTCGCCCCACCAATCGTGCAGCGGCTCGGAAAACGCGTACGCGAGGCCGAAGCTCGCAATGACGAGCAGCGTGCCGACGACGGCGAAGCGGATCGGCAGCAGAAGCGCGATCAGGACGACCTGCAGCAGGTAGAGCAGCGAGAACGGGTTCGCGGCGCCGCCCACGAGAATCAGCAGCAGCGTGAACGCGGCGAGATCGAAGCCGAGATGGGCGGCGACCTCGCGATGCGTGGCCGCCGCACCGCGCCGCAGGCGCACCGCCGCGTACAGATTCATCGCCACTTCGGCCGCGAGGACGAGCACCACGGAATCGAGCGGCAGCGCGACGTCGAGCGCCAACGCGAGCGCAATCGCGGCGGCCTGACCGGCAATCGCGAGCCAGCGCAGCCACATCAGCCGCCGCAGGCTTGAAATCAGCGCCGGCGGATCCGCGGCGACGGTGTCCGTCGCCGCCAGGGCGGCCCGCGCATGCGTGGTCGCGGACGCGAGGCGAGGGGAAGCGTCGATGCGGGTTTCGGTCATTGGGATGAGCCGGTGCGACAGAACGCCGCGCCCTGATTCTGGCACGCCGGGGACCCCTCCTTCGTTGACATCGGTCAAGTGCGGCCTCGCGCCGCCGATCGCGCACGACAAAAAAGCCGGCGTGCGCCGGCTTTCCTGTGTCGAGCGTAGCGGCGGATTACAGCGAAAGCACCCATTTGACGATGGCAGTGACGTCGTCGCCCGAGGCCTTCACCTGCCGGGTGGCCGGCCGCCGTGGTGATCTTCGTGACGAGCGTCTTTTCCGCGTCGGCCTTGCCCTTGTACTTGGCGGCGACGTCCTTGAACGCCGGACCCATCTTCTTCGTATCGACGGCATGGCAGTTGAGACAGCCGCTGCTCTTCGCCAGCGCTTCCTGCGCGCTCGCCGTGCCGGCAAACGCTAGACCTGCGGCCACGGCCGCGGCAATCACGACAGACTTCATGTTCATCGCTCCTCGTTGAGTTGGCGTGCGAACCGGCCGCCGACCGAATCCATTCATCGACGACACGCCGTCGGCGCGCGGTCATCGATTGTAACGCACCAGGCCGTCGGGCGTTGACGCGGCGGCGCGACCGGTTTCGGGCACGCGGCCGGCCGCGTTGCCGGACGACCACGTCCCGCCGGAGCCGGCGCGAAGCCGGGCTCCGTCACTCGTCAACCGGAGATGACTTACAGGGTCTGGATGTATTTCGCGATGGCCGCGAGGTCGGCGTCCGATGCCTTGGACGACGCATGGGGTTTCGCCGCCTTGATCGCCGCGACCAGCTCGGCTTCCGGCTTGCCCTTGAACTTCGCCGCGGCGTCCTTGAACGACGGGCCCATCTTCTTGGTGTCGACGGCGTGGCAGTTCATGCAGCCGGCGCTCTTGGTAAGCGCCGCGCCGTCCTGCGCACTGGCAATTCCGGCAGAAAGCAAACCGACGGCAGCCGCCGCCACGATAACGATCGATTTCATTTTGAGCTCCTGAGTTGAGGGTCCTGCGCCTTGCGCCGCCAAACGCTGGCCTGCCGTCGGCGGCACTCAGGCTCGATGGTTCCACAGCACGCCGGCGCCGGCGTTGACATAGCGCAAAACCGGTGCCGCGAGTAGGGTCAGGCCGCCACGCGCTGTGCCGCCCCCGCGCGATGGCGCGCGAGCCAGAGTGGAGTGCGCGAGTGCGGCACCTTGGCGACGAAGTGATGGCGCGCGACGTGATAGCTCGAGTCGAAGCCGTAGAAATTGAGCCGCATCCGGTCGAGCTCGGCGGCCCGGTACGCCTCCAGCGGCTTGATCGCCTCGTCGGCCCGGCGGCGCGCGTTCTTCTCGTCCAGCAAGGCGCCAAACGCGGGATCGGCGGCGAGCCGTTGCGCCCGTGTAGCGACCTCCGCGCGGAACGACCGCGGCGTCTCGCCGAAATGGCAGTCGACGAGCCCCGCGGCGGCGGCCTCGCGCGCGCCGAACGGCATCCGGCTCTGCGTGATCGTCTGTGCGCGGTCCTCGCCCACGCGGCGCGGCAGGAGGTAGGTCCAGTACTCCGATCCGTAGAGATTCCCCATCGACTTGTAGTGCGGATTGAGCACGATGCCGCTGCGCGCCCAGACGCGGTCTGCGGCGAGCGCGAGAAAGACCCCGCCGGCTCCCGCGTTGCCCTGCATCGCGGCGACCGTGAGCTGCCGGTCGGTGCAGACGATCTCGCGGACGAGGTCGTTCATCGCGTTGATGTTGGCCCAGGACGCGTCGGCCGGGTGCGCCGACGCCTCGATCAGATTGAGGTGAATCCCGTTCGACCAGAAGTCGGGCCCTCCCATCAGCGCGATCACCCGCGTCGGGCGCGCGCGCGCATGCCGGTACGCATCGCGCAGCCGCTCGCATTGCGCCGTGCCCATCGCGCCGTTGCAGAACGGAAAATGCAGGTAGCCGACGCCGTCGCGCTCCTCGTAGCGAATCTCGCGCCACGTCTCGCCGTCGACGTCGGCCTCCGGCGCGAGCGGGACCTCGGGCACGCCCGCGAGCCGGCCGGCGAGCACCGTCGCGGCGGGAAGTTTGAACGTGGGCTCGTCCTTCGGCGTTCCGCGCAGTTGCGTGATCCAGACGGCGCCGTCGACGGTGGCCCGCAGGATTGCACCGTCGCGCTGGGCGATGACCGCACCGGCGTGACCCCGGTACCTGCTCTCCGGATGGGCATCGTGCAGATGCACGCGCTCGCCCAGCACGTCGTCCAGCACGCCGGGCGCGCCGTCGGCGGCGCGGATCTTGCGCAGCACGGTCGCCGTGTCGTCGCGGATCCAGTCGATCGCCCGCCCCGCCTGCCGCAGCAGCGGGCGCTCCCTGCCGCGGACCGCCGGATCGGCATAATCGAGCGGCTCCGGCGCGTCACCGCGACCGATGCGCTGCAGCGTGGTCCGGATCGCCGCGACGGCCGCTTCGGTGACTTCGTTGCGATAAATGCTGCTCTTCGTCGCGGCGCGCATCGGGAAGCGGACCTCGGCCCACACGTCGCCGGCGTCCATCTCGCCGTTGGCCTGCAGCGCGGTCACGCCCCACTCGGTCTCGCCGTTCATGATCGCCCAGTCGAGCGCCGAGGGTCCTCGGTCCCCCCGGATCCCCGGGTGGATCACGATGCAGCGCTGCCGTTTCCACACCGCATCGGGAATCCTTCGCTTGAGGAACGGCGCGATGACGAGCTCCGGCCGCCACAGCGCGACCGCCTCTTCGGTGACGCGATCGTTCACGTCGAGCTCGACCGAGACGTCGTGCCCGGCGGCGGACAGATCGATGTGCAGCCGCTGGGTGAGGCTGTTGAACGAATGCGCGAGGAGGAGGATGCGCATGATCGGCTAGCAAATGCGTGGCAGCTGCTCGCCGGTCAGCCAGTCGACGACGCGGCGGCCGCCGAAGCTCGTGTCCATCTGCACGAAATGGTGCGGGTCCGCGGTCACTTTGCCGACGATCGCCGCGGCACCTCCCAGCGGATGCGCACGCATCGCGGTCAGCAGTCGATCGGCGTCCGCCGGCGCGCAGATCGCGACCAGCTTCCCCTCGTTCGCCACGTAGAGCGGATCGAGACCGAGGAACTCGCACGCCGCGGCCACCTGCGGCGCGACCGGGATGCGCTTCTCGTCGAGGATCATTCCGCAGGCCGACTGGCGCGCGAGCTCGTTCAGCGTCGTCGCGAGGCCCCCTCGCGTGGGATCGCGCAGGCATCGGATGCCCGGCACCGCAGCCAGCATCGCGGCGACGAGCCCGTGCAGCGCCGCCGTGTCGGACCGGATCGTCGTCTCGAATTCGAGGTTCTCGCGCAGCGACATGATCGCGACGCCGTGGTCGCCCATCGTCCCGCTGACCAGGATCAGCGTCGCCCGGCCGTGCCCTGTCGCCGGAGATTTCGACTCCGGGAGGCACGATGCCGGTGCCGGTCGTCGTGATGAAGACCCCGTCGCCCTTGCCTCTCTCGACGACCTTCGTGTCGCCGGTCACGACCGGAACGCCGGCCTCGCGCGCCGCCGCCGCCATCGATTCGACGATCCGCTTCAAGTCGGCGAGCGGAAATCCCTCCTCCAGCACGAACCCCGCCGCGAGATTGAGCGGCGTCGCACCCGACATCGCGACGTCGTTGATCGTCCCATGCACGGACAGGCAGCCGATGTCGCCGCCGGGAAAGAACAGCGGCGACACGACGTGGCAGTCGGTCGCGATCACCATCCGGCCCGCAGGCACCGTGAAACGCGCCTGGTCGTTCATCTGGCGCAGCCATTCGTTGTCGAACGCGCGCAGGAACAATTCGTCGATCAGCTGGGCCATCGCCCGCCCGCCGCTGCCATGCGTCATGTCCACGCAGCCGCGCTTGAAATCGACCGGCCGCACGTAGCCCGTGCGGATGTCGTTCATGAACGATCCCCCCGATGGCGCTGCGCGCCCTCCCCCCGAGGGGGGCGAGCGCCTTGGGGCGGCCCGGCGGCGCTCATGCACCCACCTCCGCGGGCGCCGTGACGACCGCCGCGTCCTTGAAGCGCCCGTACGTGTAGTGCGCGGCGCACGCGCCCTCGGACGACACCATGCACGATCCGATCGGATTCTCCGGCGTGCAGACCGTGCCGAACACCTTGCAGTCGACCGGCTTCTTCACGCCGCGCAGGATCGCGCCGCACTCGCAGGCCTTGTTGTCGGGAACGGACGCGTATTCGATCGCGTAGCGCGCCTCGGCATCGTACGCACGGTAGCGCTCCTTGATCCTGAGCGCGCTGTACGGCACTTCGCCCAGGCCCCGCCACTCGAACGAGCGGCGCAGCTCGAAGACCTCGGCGACCAGCGCCTTTGCCTTCGCGTTGCCGTCACGCGTGACCGCGCGCGTGAACTCGTTCTCGACCTCGGCGCGGCCGTCGTTCAATTGCCGCACGAGCATCAGAATCGCCTGCATCACGTCGAGCGGCTCGAAGCCCGCGATGACGACCGGGCGCCCGTATTCCTCCGCGAAATATTCGTAGGGCTGGCTGCCGATCACCGTCGACACGTGCGCGGGCCCGATGAAGCCGTCGAGCGGCACCGTGCCGAGCTCGCGCACTTCCTTCGACTCCAGGATGTTGCTGATCGCGGCAGGAGTCAGCACGTGATTGCAGAAGACGCTGAAGTTCGCGAGCCCCTCCGCCTCGGCCTGGAGAATGGCGACCGCGGTCGGCGGGGTCGTCGTCTCGAAGCCGATCGCGAAGAACACGACCTCGCGGTCGGGATGCTCGCGCGCGATCCGGACCGCGTCGGCGCTGGAATAGACCATGCGAATGTCGGCGCCGCGCGCCTTCGCCTTCATGAGCGACAGGCCCTTGGAGGCCGGCACGCGCATCGTGTCGGCATAGGTGCACAGGATGAGCCCCGGCCGCGCCGCGAGCTCGATCGCGTTGTCGATGCGCCCGATCGGCAGCACGCACACCGGGCAGCCGGGGCCGTGGATCATGTTGACGTTGGCCGGCAGCAGGTCCGCAAGGCCGTAGCGCGAAATCGCGTGCGTGTGGCCGCCGCAGAACTCCATCAGGCTGTAGCGACGCGACGGATTCGCCTCCGAGGCGATCGCCCTCGCGAGACCCCGCGCGAGCTCGCCATCGCGGAATTCGTCGATGTATTTCATGGCGGCGCCTCGACCGCGAGTCCGGCCTGCGCGAACATCGCGAGCGTGCGCAGGGCTTCCTCCGGATCGAGTTTCGTCAGCGCATAGCCGACGTGAACGATCACGTAGTCGCCGGGAGCCACGTCGTCGACGAGGGCGAGCGATATCCGCTTCTGCACGCCGCCCACCTCGACCTGCGCCGTTCCGGGCTCGGGAAGTCGCGACGACGCGCGCGGGAATCGCGAGGCACATGGTCAGCGGCCTCCGGTTGGCCGGTTGCATCGCGACCCACGCCTGCCCGAGCGAGAGCCCGCCGTCGTTGGGCGGGACCTCGCGGGCCTCGAGCATCGTGATGCCGCGCACCGCGAGCCGCGCGCGCAACCCGCGCGCGAGGATCGCGTTGAGGAAGCATCCGCCGCCGCACGCGATGGTCGTGACGTCGAGGGTATCGACCGCGCGTGCGGCCCATTCGCCCAGCGCGGCGACGAGCGTCGCATGAAACAGCGCGGCGCCGAATCCGGCGTCGCGCTCGTCCGCGAGCCGCAGCGCGAGCGCCGTGAGGTCGAGCTCGTTGGCGGCGTCGATCGCATAGAGCCCGTGATCCGGCGCGACGGTCCCGTGGCATTCGGCGAGCCCCTCGAGCAGCATCGCCGCCTGGCCTTCGAAGGCCATCCGGCGCCGCACGCCGAGCAGTCCCGCCGCCGCGTCGAACCAGCGGCCCATGCTGCTCGTCTCGGGCGACTGGAAGCCGCGTTCCAGCATCGTCGCGACCGTCGCCGCCGCGGGCTCGTCGGCGAAGCGCGCCACGATCTCGCCGCCGCGCTTCGCGCGATGCAGCGCCGCCGCCGCCATGCGCCACGGTTCCCGCGCCGCGCGATCGCCGCCCGGCAGGCGCAGCGGCGCGATGCGCCCGATCCGCTGGCAGCGGGCGCCGTCGACGTGGAGCAGCTCGCCGCCCCACGCGGTCCCGTCGGTGCCGAGGCCGACGCCGTCGAGGGCGAGTCCCAGCACCGGATCCGTCACGCGATGCTCGGCGGCCACCGCGGCGATGTGCGCGTGGTGGTGCTGGACGCCGCACATCGGCACGCCCCAGCGCGAGGCGAGCCGCGCCGCATGGCGCGTGCTGAAGAAATCGGCGTGCAGGTCGTGCGCGACGACCTCGGGCTCGATCGCGAGGATCGACACCAGGTGCTCGACGGTGTCGACGAGCGCGCTCGCGGTCGGGCGCGTTGTCGAGCTCGCCCACGTGCTGCGAAACGAACGCTTCGTCGCCCCGCGTCACGCACACCGTGTTCTTGAAATAGCCCCCCAGCGCGACGACCGACGGCCCCGCCCTGGCCAGCCGGATCGCACGCGGCGTGTATCCACGCGCCCGGCGGATGAACTGGAACTGCGGGCCCGATCCCTCTCCGGCCGCGCGCAGCACGCTGTCGTCGCAGCGGGTGACGATGTTGCGGTCGTGCAGCAGGAACGCGTCGGCGATGCCCGAGAGCCGCGCGAACGCCTCCTCGTTGCGCGTCACGAGCGGCTCGCCGCCGGGGTTCGCGCTCGTCATGACCAGCGCGAGGTCGGTGCCGCCGTCGATCCATGCGGTGCCGGCCGGCCGGCCGGCGGCTTCGTGGAACAGCAGATAGTGAATCGGCGTGTAAGGCAACATCACGCCGAGCCACGCGAGCCCCGGCGCAACGCCCGCGAGCGCACCGTCGGCGGCGGACGTCTTGCGCAGCAGCACGATCGGGCGCTCGGCGGATTCGAGGAGCGCCTGCTCTCCGCGATGACATCTGCGCGAAATCGGCGACGGCGCTCACGCCGCTCACCATCACGGCGAACGGCTTTTCGTCGCGCGCCTTGCGTTCGCGCAGCCGTGCGACGGCTTCGGCATTGCGCGCGTCGCAGGCGAGATGGAAGCCGCCCAGCCCCTTGATCGCGACGATCTCGCCGCGGCGTATTCGCGATAGCGTCGAGGTGATCGGATCGGCGTCGCGCTCGGCGGCGCCGCTCGCCGCGTGCAGCGAGAGCCGTGGCCCGCAGGCCGGGCACGCGTTCGGCTCGGCGTGAAATCGGCGGTCGGCGGGCGATGTGTACTCGGCGAGGCAGTCCGGACACTGCTGGAACGCCGCCATGCTGGTGGTCGCGCGATCGTAGGGAAGCTCTCGCGCGATCGTGTAGCGCGGGCCGCAATGCGTGCAATTGGTGAACGCGTAGCGGTAACGCCGGCCGGTCGGGTCGAAAAGGTCGTCGAGGCACTCGGCGCAGATCGCGCCATCAGGACCGATCGCGGTCGCCGCGCGTCCGGCGCCGCTCTCGAGGATCGCGAAGCCCTGTCCTGCCTGCGCAAGCGCGCAGGGCTCGACGACGACGCTGTCGACGCGCGCGCGGGCCGGGGAGTCGGCCGTCAGCCGACGCACCAGCCGATCGATGCGGGAGCGCTCGCCCTCGACTTCGATCGTGACGCCCTGCGCGTCGTTGCGCACCCAGCCGGCGAGCGCGAGCTCCGAGGCGAGCCGCCAGACGAACGGCCGGAACCCGACGCCCTGGACGATTCCACGGACGACGACGCGCCGGCGGACCGGCGGTTCGGCAACGGAGATGGCGAGATCCGGCATCATGCGTCTCGAAATTGTCGGTGCGCGCTAGAGCGCCGTCCGGCCGCTGCGCTCGGCACCGAGCTCGGCCTCGAGCTGTTCGACGCGCTCGCGCAACGCGCTCAAATCGGCGTCGCGCTTCGCCTTCGCGGCGCGCACGCCCGTTTCCAGCCACGCGGTCCATGCGGGGAAGCCCTCGCCGGAGGTCGCCGAGACCAGCATCACCTCGAGACCGGGTCGCACGCGCCGCGCATACTCGATCGCCTTGCCGACGTCGAAAGTCACGTAGGGCAGGAGGTCGATCTTGTTGATCAGCAGGAGGTCGGCCGCGTGGAACATGTCCGGGTACTTGAGCGGCTTGTCCTCGCCCTCGGTGACGGAGAGGATCACGACCTTGTGCGCTTCGCCCAGGTCGAACGCGGCGGGACACACGAGGTTGCCCACGTTCTCGATGAGCAGCAGGCTGCCGTCGGCCGGGTTCACCTGCTCCAACGCATGCCCGACCATGAGCGCGTCGAGGTGGCAGCCCTTGCCGGTGTTGATCTGCACGGCGGGCGCGCCGGTCCCGCGGATGCGGTCCGCGTCGAGCGAGGTCTGCTGGTCGCCCTCGATCACCGCCACGGCGACGCGCTCGCGCAGCGCCTCGATGCTCCTCACGAGCAGCGTCGTCTTGCCCGAGCCCGGGCTCGACACCAGATTCAGCGCGAAGACGCCGCGATCGGCGAGCAGGCGCCGGTTGCGCGCGGCGTAGGCGTCGTTCTGCGCGAGGATGTCGGCCTCGATCTGCACGGCGCGCGTCGCCGGGATGCCCGGCGCATGCGCATGCGCGGGACGCGGCCCGCCGGCAGCCCCGAGACCATGCCCGTCGTGCGTGTGGCTGGTGCCAGGCGCCGTTGTCGTGCCGGTGCCATCCGTCGCCCGGCGCGTCGTGCGCGGGTTCCGCAACCGGAACGCCGTCGACCCTCGCCTCACCGTGTCCGCATCCGCATGTCGTGCACATCACCCTTCTCCTCTCGCCCGCGACGCGATCGCTCGCGCGCTCACGCGATCTCGATTTCCTTCACCCGCATTTCCTCGCCCGCGACGACGGTGAGCTGGTAGCTCCCGCACACGGGACACGCATCGCCCAGCCGGGCCAGTGGCACGCGGTCGCCGCAGGGCATGCACCACGCCACGCCCGGTGTGGTCAGCACGTCAAGTCGCGCGCCGGCCGCGGGTCCGCCGCGCGCCACCGCGTCGAAGCAGAAGCGCAGCGCCTCCGGCTCGACATGCGCGAGCGCGCCCAGCTCGAGCAGGACTGACGCGATGCGCGTCGCGCCATTCCTGCGCGCCGTGTCCTCGACGATCGCGAGCATCCCCTCGGCAAGCGACATCTCATGCATGCCCCACCTCGATGCGGCAGGCAACGCAGGGGTCGAGCCCCTGCACGACGAGTCGCGCGTCGGAGAGCAGCGTCGCCTCGTCGTCGGCGCGCATCCCCTCGAGGCCGCGCGTGAGCGCGCCCGCCGGGTGGAAATTCCACTCGGTCGGCGCGACGATCTGGTAGCCGGTGACGCGGCCGTCCTCGACGCGCGCACGATGCAGCAGCAGGCCGCGCGCCGTCTGCACCGCGGCAATCCCTTCGCCTCGCGCCGTCGCGAACGATTCGATCCAGTGCGGCGCGGCATCTCCATCCCGACCCGCGGCGAGCCGCGCGAGCAGGAAGGCAAGCTCGGCCAGCCGCGCCGTCATCCGCACCGCGACCGAATTGCCGTGCCGCGCGCGCAGCGCGGCGACGAGCGGATGCGCCTGCATCCGCGCAAGCGCGCCCGTCTCGGCGGGCGCGCCTGCCCATTGCGGCGCGCGCGCGAATTCGGGGCGGTCGAGCTCCGGCAACAATCGGGCGATGAAATCCCCGCCCCGAAGCGACGGCATCAGCGCCACGTCGCTCCTGCCCAGCGCCGGCCGCGATTCCAGCAGCGTGCCGAGGAGCGCCGCGGGCAGCGTATCCGCCCGCGCGATCCAGCCATCGAGCGCCGCGGCGTCCGCCAAGGCGAGGAAAGCGTCCGGCGTCGTTCCGTAGACGTGCGCCGTGGCGATCGCGCCGAGCGCGGGCGCGAGCTCCGCGACGACCGTCGCCCTGCCGGCTCCGCCGGGCGCCGCTCGATACGATTTCTGCGCATCCGCAATGCGCCTTCGCGCGTCGGCGACGGGCGCAACGTTCATTTCGCGTCCCATGGCCTGCGGCCAGTCGATCAGCAGGCGCCACAGATATTCCTGGATCGCTTCGAGCTCCACCGGCACCGCGTCCGCGTGAGCCGCGGCTGCCGGGTCGGCGCCCGACGCTGCGTCGAGCGCGCCCGCGGACGCGCTTTCCTGCGCGATGCCGCAGATGCCGAACAGCCGTGCGACCGTCGCCGTGGCCTCGGCCGGGGCCATGCCGGCGAGCACGCGCGCGGCCGCGAACGGGCGCGTCGAGACAATGCTCACGCCGTGCACGTTGCGCCCGTCCCAGGCGAGCCGGACATTGAGCTCACCCTCGATCGCCATCGCCGCCCCCCATGAAGCGGGCCCGCAGGAAATCGCGCTTCGACATCGGCGCGTCGAGATTCGCCTCGATCCGCGCCAGCGGGCCGGGTCCGGCGGCCGGCGCAGGAGGCGTGAGCACGGCCGAGCTCACTTCCGGCGACTTGGCATTCGCCGCGTCGAACAGCGCCTCGCGTGCCAGGGTCGCGACCAGCCGCGCCGTCGGATGGTCGGTGAACTCGTGCAGCGGCGAAAACAGCGAACACACCTGAAAATCGCCGATCGCGTCGTCGTGGGCCCCCACGAATTCGTAGCGGCCCGCCGGAAAATCGTAAAGGCGCTTCGCCCCGCTCGCCAGCGGGCGCCAGCGCGCGGGCTCGTGCGGAAGCAGCGCAAGATTCATGAACCACGGCGTCAGCATCACGCCGAGCCACGACCCTTCCCACGGCGCGAAGGCGACTGCCTCCACGTCGAGCGCCGGGTTGTACACGTTGAGACCGCGCATCCGCGCCGCGACCGCGCGATAGGCAGCGTCGAGCCGTGCGCTGGGGTCCGGCAGCGCGGTCACGGGATCATTCATCAGGCAGCACCAGGAACTGGTCCCGCGTCGCCGAACAATTGGGACACGTCCAGTGCGGCGGCAATGCATGCCACGGCGTGCCCGGCGGAATCTGCCAGACGACGTCGCCTTCGGCGGGATCGTAGATGTACCAGCAAATCCTGCACTCCATGCGAGTTTCCGGGGCGATCCTGCCGGCGTCGCCGAACGTCTCGAAGTCGCTCATCGCGTCAGCTTCCGAATGGCTCGCGTCGACTGCGCGGGGCCGCGGCGTCATTCGGCGAGCGACGCGGTCATCCAGTCGACCAGCTCGGCGAGCCGCGCGCGACTGTCCTCGAGATCCTCGGCGGCGGCGAGCGCAACCTCGGGCACCTCGACGACCTCGATGGTGTTGAGGATCAGCGTGTTCATGCTGTTGAAATACTGGACGCGCCACACGTCGCGCACGCCGGTCGACGTGATGCGGCAATTGCCGAAGCCGCGCGAAATGATCGCCACCGGCCCTACCGGCAGCGCGCGATCGAGCGCCTGGTGATCTTCCGGCGTCATCGGAAAAAGCGTCAGGTTGATCACATGCGCGGCGGCGCCGGCCGCGCGCCCTTGCAGCTGCGCGCGGATTTCCGCGATGAGCGCAGGCGCGTTCATGACGCCCTCTGTCCCGGCTGCGTCCACGATAGCCGCCGTCGCGTCGCGCCGTGCGATGTCGGTGACGATGCCGGGCAGGGCCGCCGCCTCGAGCCAATCCTCCGCGACGCGCCCATCGGCATCGCAGACGACGACCCGCCACAGTCCCGTGAACACGCTCTCCTGGATGCGGATGTCGGGGCCGCCGCCGATGACGATGCTGACCTCGCCTTCGCCCAGCATCTGGTTGGTGATCGTCAGGGCGTCGGGTGCCGCGCGGGTGAGATCGCGGCGAGGACCCGGCGCAGCCGAGCCCGGGTCCCAGCGCGAGAGCTCGTCGGCGAACGACGCCAGCAAATCGCGCGAGGCGCGCAACGCATCCCCCTCGGCGCGCTCGGGGACCTGCGGCATCCGGAACGTGTTCATCTCGCGTGGCATCGGGAGGTACTCGAGCGCCTCGGCGTCGTCCGGCTGCGAGCCGGGGCCGACCATGCGCACGGGAACGGAATACTCGGTCATCGCGCTCTCCTGGAATTCTCGTTGTCTTCAGCCCGCGCAGCCGCCGGGGGTGGCGCCTGGAGCAGTCACGGCGATGCCGATCGACGGTGGCCGCGCCGGCGGCGCGTCGAGCAGTCGCGAGATCTCCGCGACGTATTCGCCCCAGTCGCGAAGGCCATCCACGGCGCCGACGTAGTGCCCGTCGCGCAGCAGCACGAGCGCGGGCCAGCGGCGGAAGCCATAACGGACCGCGACGATGCGCGCGGCCTCGGGCAGCAGGACGCCGACTGCGAATCGGCCGGCGAACGCGCGCATGAGCTCGGGAACGATCACCGCGAGGTCGAGCGTCTCCTTGAACCGCACCGGATCCTCGGTGAACACGAGCAGCACGTGGCCGCCGTGCCCGATGAACGTGTCGAAGCTGGCCGGCGTCGACGTCGACGACGCCGTCCTGCGCGATGAGGCGCGCGATCAGCGGATGCGAGCGCGCGTCGGCGGCGAGCGACGGGCATGGGAATGGTCATGGCTTGTCGCCCTTGAGATGCGCCGGAAGCTCCGGCTCGCGATTCGTGAGGTCGGCAAAGTAGTCGTCGAGATCGCCGGTGCCGGCCTCGGCCGCCGCGAGCGCGTCCAGCGCGCGGTCCGTCTGCATCGCTTCCTCGGCGGTCATCGTGCGCAAGGCGGACCCCTGGAAGGCGAGCACCCACGCACCGACGGGCTGCGGGCCGAGCAGCATGAAGTTGATGCGCTCGCGCCGCCCACGGCCTTCGCATTCGACGTCGCCTCCGCGGCTCGCGACGACCTGCATGGGAATGCCGATGCACATTTCAGCGGGATTCCGGTGTCGGGGCCGAAGCGACAGCGTCATGCGACGGATCGGCCAGGCCGTGCGCCCGGCGCTCGTCAACGGCGGTCATGTTCGCGAGAAGGCGCGGATCGCCTGCACGGCAGGCGTCGGCTTCGGACGGCCGTCCGGCCTCGTAAGCGCTCATTTCGAGCGGTGTCGCGTTGAGAGCAGCGAAGCTCTCGCCCGGCTTGCGCGGGCGTCCCGGAAAGCCCCAGCGCCGCGAGCTCGCGCTCGGCAAGGGCGACGGCCTCCGGAATCCGTGCGCGGACCCCCTCCGTCAGGCTCCCGCCGAAATCGCTGAGCACCGCCGGCTGCACGCCGATCGCGGCGATCGAGCCCGGCGCGCAGCCGTTGAGGCCCGCGAGCGCCAGCACGTCGTTGAATCCGGTCTGGTGCGGCGAAAGCTTCGTGCGGCCCCAGGCGGGCACTTCGTCGCCGCGCAGCACTCGCAGCGTTCCCGGCGCCAGCGTGAAGTCGATCGCGTCGAACACCAGCACGCGCTCCGCGGTGGCGACGGGCTCATAGAGGTTGAGCCCCAGCGTTCCGCCGTCCATCAGCACCACGCCGGCGGGAAACTCGAAAGCCGCGTGCAGCGCCTCGACGCAGCGCACGCCGAAGCCCTCGTCCGCCCAGAGGACGTTGCCGATTCCCAGCACGAGCGCTTCGATTCGCGGTTCCATCTCGTTCCGTGTTACGCAGTCCGTAACACGTGCAAGATTACCGGCGCCGCACGGAGGCGTATTGCGCTATGTCAACGGGACTCCGTGCGGGGGATACCGCAGGGAGAAACGGGCGGCCAAACCGCGGCCGAGGGGTGCTTCAGGCCGGCCGCTTCGCCGGGCGTTTCCGGACGACGACGTCGCGCACGGCGGCGTGCATGTCCCACGCGACCTGCAGGTGCATCCAGAACGACGCTTCGTTGCCGAAATACATCCCGAGGCGCACGGCGGTGTCGGGCGTGATCGCCCGGCGGCCGTTGACGAGCTCGTTGACGCGCCGGCGCGAGATTCCCAGCGCGACGGCGAGATCGGTCTGGCTGATCGAAAGCGGCTTCAGATACCGGGTGTCGAGGAACTCGCCCGGGTGCGGCGGCCGGCGCGACGCCAGCGCGAGGCGCGCGGGCCGTCTCCGGCCGGCCGGATTGGCGGGAATGCTAGCCTCGGCGAGCATGCCTGAACGGGGCGTCATGCAGCGGCCATCCGGCGGTCAAGCCCGCGGCTCCCGCTTGAACATCCGGATGCCGTTGGTCATCGTGCCGATCACCGATTCGCCGCTCATGATGTCCTCGCGGAACACCATGTACATGTGGACGACCGCGAACAGCACGAGATACCACATGGCCAGGTGATGCAGCGTGCGCACCATCTGCGGATCGCCGAACAGCACGAACACCCAGCCCATCAGGTTCATCGGCGCGTTCCCCAGCCCCACTGCTCGGCGTAGAGCGCGAGCCCGGTGACGATGATGAAAATCGTGCCGAGCGCGTACATCGCGAACATCGCGAACTGCGCGAGCGGATTGTGCCCCACCCACAGCTTCGATTCCTTCTTGAGGAACAGGTAATACAGCATCTGGTCGAAGAAGCCCCGCCACCAGCTGCCGCTCCACACGGGCACGACGAACAGCGCCCGCGACGAGTGGTTGCCGACGAACGCCCAGTAGATCCGGACGACGAAGGTCACCGCGAACACCATCGCCGCGATGAAGTGGATCATCCGGATGTAGCCGAACATGTAGCTGAACGCCGCCTCGCCGCCGATCGCCGGCGGCGGGCTGCCGATCAGATAGCCGGTGCCGGCCAGAACGAACATCGCGACCATCATCACCCAGTGCCAGAAGCGCACCGGCGCCTCGTACACGTAGACGGGCTCGAGCGGGCCGGCGAGCACTTCGCCGGAAACCGGATCAATTCTCATGTCACACTCCTCACCGGTTCAGCTCACCTTGACCGAAACGATCTCTTCACCCTCGGGCGACATGACGTGCGACGCGCAGGCGAGGCAGGGATCGAAGCTGTGGATGGTCCGCAGGATCTCGAGCGGCTGCGCCGGATTCACCATCGGCGTGTTGAGCAGCGCGGCCTCGTAGGCGCCGATCTGGTTCTTCGCGTCGCGCGGACCCGCATTCCACGTCGTCGGCACCACGCACTGGTAGCTGTCGATCTTGGTGTTCTTGATCTTCACCCAGTGCGCCAGCGCGCCGCGCGGGGCCTCGCAGGGCGCCACGCCCTTCGCCTCGGCCGCCCACGTCGACGGCTCCCACTTCTCGACGTTCGCCGTCGCGAAGTCACCGGCCTTGAGATTGGTCATCATCTGATCGTAGAAATACTTCATCTTGTGCGCCGACCATGACGCCTCGAGCCCGCGGGCAGCGGTCCGACCAAGCGTGGAAAAGAGCGCGGTGACCGGGACGTCGAGCGTCTTCAGCACCATGGTGACCTGCTCGGTGATTTCCTTGTTGCCGCGCGCATACGCGACGATGTAGCGGGCGAGCGGCCCGACCTCGACCGGCGTTGCCCTTCCACCGCGGCGACTTGACCCACGAGTACTTGGCGCCTTCGTCGAGGTTCTCGATGTTGGTCCTCGTGCCCTTGGTCTTCGGGCCCAGCACGAAGTTCGGCTCGGTCACGCCGTCGAACGGGTGCAACCCCTTGTTCTCGTCTCCCTGCTTGTACCAGGAGTGCGACACCCATTCCTGCACCTGGTCAGGCGCCTTGAGGTCGACGTCGTGCACCTTCTTGAGGTCGCCGTTCAGGATCACGCCCGACGGCAGCAGCATGCTGTTGTTCGAGTAATCGTTCGCGATGTCCGGGAACTCGCCGTACGACATCACGTTCTTGCCGGACAGGCCGCCGCCGATGCCCGCCCAGTCCTTGTAGAACCCGGCGACCGCCAGCAGGTCGGGGATGTAGACCTGGTCGATGAACTCGATCGTGCGGTTGATGATGTCGCCGATCATGCTGAGCTGCGTCATGTTGATCGCGCCGACCGCGCCGGTGCCATCGACGTTGAGCGAGCACGGCACGCCGCCGACCAGCCAGTTCGGGTGCGGATTCTTGCCGCCGAAGATCGTCTGGATCTTGACGATCTCCTTCTGGAAGTCCAGCGCCTCGAGATAGTGCGTCGTCGCCATCAGGTTCGCCTCGGGCGGCAGCTTGTACGCCTTGCTGCCCCAGTAGCCGTTGGCGAAGATGCCGAGCTGGCCGCTCTCGACGAATTTCTTCAGCCGGTTCTGCACGTCGCGGAAGTACGCCGGCGAGCTGCGCGGCCACGGCGAGATGCTCTGCTGGAGCTCCGAGGTCTTCTTCGGGTCGGCGGAGAGCGCCGACACGACGTCGACCCAGTCGAGCGCGTGCAGGTGGTAGAAGTGGACGAGGTGGTCCTGCGCGTAGAGCGTCGAGTGCATCAGGTTGCGGATGACGTTCGCCTGCTTCGGGATCTTGATGCCGAGCGCGTCCTCGACCGCGCGCACCGACGCGAGCGCATGCACGCCCGTGCACACGCCGCAGATCCGCTCGACGAAGGCCCACGCGTCGCGCGGGTCGCGGCCCTTGAGGATGACCTCGAGTCCGCGCCACATCGTGCCGGTCGACACCGCGTTGCGGATGACGTTGTCCTTGTCGACGTTGACCTCGATGCGCAGATGGCCCTCGATGCGGGTGATCGGATCGACGACGATGCGCTTGCCGGCGTCGTCAAGCGTGAAGCCCTGGGTTTGGATAATCGCCATGATCACTTCTCCGTTTCGCTGACCTTGTCATTGCGGCTTCTGCTGCGCGCCTGCTTGATCGCGCTGACCGCGGCATGCGCAGCGACCGCCGCGCCCGCCGCCGCGACGGCAGTGAGGCCGATCCGGTCCGCCGTGCCTTCGATGCCGAGTCCGCCCGGCGGCGTGATCGTCGTCAGGTGGTCGTAGAACGATCCCTTGTCCCAGAACGCGTCCTCGGAGCATCCGATGCAGCCGTGTCCGGACTGGATCGGGAACGACGTACCCTCGTTCCAGCGCACGGTCGAGCATGCGTTGTAGGTGACCGGCCCCTTGCAGCCGACCTTGTAGAGGCAGTAGCCCTTGCGTGCGCCGTCGTCGTCGAAATGCTCGACGAACTGGCCCGCGTCGAAGTGCGGGCGGCGATAGCACTTGTCGTGGACGCGCTGGCTGTAGAACATCTTCGGACGGCCCTGCGCGTCGAGATCGGGCAGCCGGTCGAACGTCAGGATGTAGGCCACGACACCCGTCATCACTTCGGCGATCGGCGGGCAGCCCGGCACCCTGATGATCGGCTTGTCCGTGATCACCTTGTGAATCGGCACCGCCCCCGTCGGGTTCGGCTTCGCGGCCTGCACGCAGCCCCACGACGCGCACGAGCCCCACGACACGATGGCCTTTGCGTCCTTGGCGACGCGGCGCAGCTTCTCGACGAACGGCTTGCCGCCGGGGATGCAGTAGACGCCGTCGTCGGCGAGCGGAGGATTGCCCTCGCAGGCGAGAATGTAGTTACCCTTGTATTTTGTGATCGTCTGCTCGAGCGACTCCTCCGCCTGATGTCCGGCGGCCGCCATCAGCGTGTCGTCGTAGTCGAGCGAGATCATCGACAGCACGACGTCCTTCGTCAGCGGATGCGCCGAGCGGATGAACGATTCGCTGCAGCACGTGCACTCGAGGCCATGCAGCCAGACAACCGGAGTGCGCGGCTTCGTCTGCATCGCCTGCGCGATCTGCTGCGCGCCCGCGTCTCCGAGTCCGAGCGACGCCGCGGTGAGACTGCAGAACTTGAGGAAGCTGCGGCGCGATACGCCCTGTTTGCGCATCAGCTCATAGTAGGTTTCGATCATTTGGTCCCTCCTGGCGGCGCGCGGCGCTGGTGATCGCAAACGCTGCACGCAAGACATCGGCGGATCGCTGCAACCTCGTCATTTAGAACCTGCAGCATGACCACGCAGTTGACGTGGATCAACGGTGCACATCACATTGGAAGCGACTGTCGCATTCGTTCGAGCACATGCAAAATCGCGCGTGCTGCACGAGGGAAATAGTAACGGGGGGCGTAACAATCGCGCTGCGTTTCGCGCGGCTTCGAATCCCAAGTAAGAAGTATTCGCAACGCGCCGCGAGACGATGATGGCGCGGCCGCTTCGACGCGTTCGCGCTGGTGGTCCCTCCGGCATCCGGCATGCGTCTATCGACCGGCCGCCTGACGCAGATCAAGGGGCGCCGCAGGGCTGGGTAGCATCCTTTCCCTGGAGCGTCGCCCGTGGATCGCGCCTCCGCATTTTGCGGGCGTCCGGGTGACCAGGTGAGAGCCCCGCCGCGCGGCGAATGCGCCGGAAGTCGCGCGTTCCCCGCGCCGAAAAAATATGCCCGCCACACGCGCACCCGACGACGCAGTGGAAGCGGCGATCGCACGCGTGCTCGACGGAGAGCATGCCGCGCGCGACGCGATCGCCGCGACGCAGGCCGCGGCGGCCGCGATGATCGACGCCGCGCGCGCCTCGACGCGCGCGCTCGCGGAACGCACCGAACGCCGGATCGGCGCGATCCGCGCGTTGTTCGAGCGCCACGCGACGGAGGCTGTCGCCGCGCTCGATGCGACCGGCCACGAAGCCGAAATGTGCGATGTGCTCACCGCCGAGGACGTGGCGCGCCTCGACGCGTCGGTCAGCGCCCTCGCCGCGCATCTCACGGAGCGATAGTGGGCAGCCTCGAATTCGCACAGGCCCGATTGTCGGCACGCTTCGGCGCCCGGCCGGACGAGCTCGCCTGGCGGCGCATCGAGCACCTGCGCGAGCTGCCCGCACTGGTGGACACTGCGCGCACGAGCGCATTTCACGTCTGGATGGCGGGCATCGGTCCGATGAGCCCGCCGCACGAGATCGACCGGCAGATGCGTTCGCGCTGGCGAGAGCAGGTCGCCGAGGTCGCCTCGTGGATGCCGGAAGAGTGGCAGCGCGCGGTCGCCTGGTGCGCGGTGCTGGCGGACCTCGCCGTTTGCGCGCATCTCGCGCGGGGCGGCAGGCCCACGGCGTGGATGACCGACGACGACCTCTACTGCGACCTCTGCGAACGCGAGCCCGCGGGATCGCGTCCCGCGCCGCCGGGCGGAACGCTCGCGCCGCTCGCGCCCGCGTGGGCCGAGTCCGACCGCATCGGGAGGACATGGCTGCGCGAGTGGCAGCGCCGGCTTCCGCGCGGCGCCCTCGATGCCACGCTGCTCCGCGAAGTCGTGCGCGGAATCGCCGCGCATCTCGCCGACTTCCGCAATCCCGCGACGCGCGACGGAGAGACGCTGCGGCGCGCGCTCGCGGCGCGTCTCACGCTGCTGTTCCGGCGCGCGATGCTCGACCCCGCCGCCGCGTTCATCTATCTCGCGCTCGTCGCCCAGGATGGCGAGCGGCTTCGCGGCGAGCTCGTGCGCCGCGCCGCGCTGCCCGGCCTTCCGCTGGTCGCATGAGGCCCGCATGATCCGCCCCAAGCCCGCCCGCTGGTTCGAGATCCTCGCGGCGCGCGACGACGCGACGCTGGTGCTCGAGGCGCTGGCGGCGACCGGCGCGGTCGAGCTGGAGGCGCGGCCCTCCGCGGTGCTTCCGCCGGCGCTCGCCGACCTCCGGCCGCAGCTGTCGGAATTCTCGGAGCTGTCGCTGCGTTACCGGCGCTACTGGCCGCAGTCGCAGCACGCGGCGCGGCCGTTTCCGGAGGCGCCGTCGGTCACGCTGACGCGAAGCCTCGCGCATCTGCGCGCCTGGAGCGAAGCCGCGGAGCCGGTGATCGCGCAGTTGCAGCGCTGCGAGGCGGAACGCCGCGAGATCCTGCTGTGGCGGCGCGTGCTGGCGAGCATCGGCGAGAGCGTCATCGATTTCGCGCGGCTGGCCGGCGCGGGACCGGTGCTGCACGCGCGTCTCTTCGTGTTCCCGCCCGGCAGCGAGCCCGAGCTTCCGCCCGGAACGCTTTCCCGCGCCGTCGATCTCGACGGAACGATGCCCTGCGCGCTGTGCGCGCTCACGCGTCGGCGCCGAGGACGACGTGCTGGCGCTCGCGCAGCAGGCCGCGCTCCTCAAGGGGCACGTATACGACACGCCCGCATGGCTCAAGGTCGACGCCGGCGAGACCGAGCGCTACATCACGCCGCGCCTGGCGGCGCTCGACCGCGAGCAGGTCCAGACTCGTCGCGGATCTCGACGACCTCTCGGCAACGCACGAGCTGCGCGCCGCGCTGGGCGACGCCGCCAGGCTGCAGTGGGTGATCGAAAACGTGCGCGCGCTCGAATCGGGCGAGCACTTCTGCTGGATCACCGGCTGGACCAGCGACTTCTCCGGGCAGCGGCTCGCCGCGGCGCTCGACGGCGCGCAGGCACGCGCGCTGCTGCATTTTCCGCCGCCGGCGCCCCGGGCGAAGGCGCCGCTGCTGCTCGCGAACCCGCTCTGGGCGCGGCCGTTCGAGATCTTCAGCCGCGCGCTCGGCATGCCGTCGCGCAACGAGGCGGACCCCAGCGTGCTGCTCGCGCTCGCCGTCCCGCTGATGTTCGGGTACATGTTCGGCGACGTCGGCCAGGGCCTCGTCATCGCCGCGGCCGGATTCGCGCTGCGCAATCGCTTTCGCGATCGCGCGCCTGTTCATCGCCGGCGGCCTCGCCGCCGCCGTGTTCGGCCTCCTGTTCGGCAGCGTGTTCAGCATGCACGTGCTCCATCCGCTCTGGGTGTCGCCGCTCGCCGCACCGCTGACGATCCTCGGCGCGCCGCTCGCGGGCGGCGCGGCGCTGCTGACGCTGGGCCTGCTGCTCAACGCGCTCGAGGCGTGGTGGCGCGGCGAATTCGCGACGTGGGCGGCGACCGACGCCGGATACGTCGCCACCTATCTCGGCCTTCTCGCGGGCCTTGCCGATCCGCGCGGATTCGTCGTCGCGGGCATCGGCGCCGCGGTGTTCTGCCTCGGTCACGCGCTCCATGCGCGGCGCGTCACGGCCGCGCTCACGGCGGTCGCCGAGCTCGTCGAGCGCCTGCTGCAGATCCTCATCAACACGCTTTCGTTCGCCCGCGTGGGCGCGTTCGCGCTCGCTCACGCCGGGCTGTCGTCGGCGATCGTCGCGCTGATGGACGCCGGAGAGAACGTGGCGGTCAAGGCCGCGGTCCTCGTCGTCGGCAACGTGATCGTGCTCGTGCTGGAGACGATGGTCGTGTCGATCCAGACCACGCGTCTCGTGCTGTTCGAATTCTTCACCCGTTTCCTGACGGCCGAGGGCAGGATCTTCCGCCCGCTGCCGGCACCTCCATCCACCGCGCAGGAGTAGCCCCATGAAATCCCCGCACAAGTTCGTCGCCGCGCTCGTCGCGCTCACCGCCGTCCTCGCCGTCGCCATGACCGCGCTGCTGGTGTCGGCCCCCGCCGCGTCCGCGGCCGGCGCCGCCGCCGGCGGCATCGAGCCTCGCCGCCGAGGCCTGGAGCTTCGGCCTGATCGGCGCCGCGCTGGCGACGGGACTGTCGTCGCTCGGCGCGGGCTTCGCGGTGGCGAAGGTGGGCACCGCGGCGATCGGCGCGCTCGCCGAGAAGCCGGAGCTCTTCGGAAGGCTGCTGATCTTCGTCGGGCTCGCCGAAGGGATCGCGATCTACGGGCTCATCGTGTCGATCCTGATCCTGAACCGGCTCGTCTGATGGCGATCGTGTGCTACGTCGGCGACGAGATCAGCGCGGCCGGCTTTCGTCTCGCCGGAGCGAAGATTCTCGTGCCCTCCGAAGGCGAGGAGACCAACGCCCTTGCGACGGCGTGTGCGGAGGCGAAGCTCGTGCTCGTCAGCGCCGCAATCGCCGCGCGCATCGACGAGGCCGCGCTCGCGCGCGCGCTGGCCGCGCTCTCGCCGCTCACGCTGCTCGTCCCCGATCCCGCCGGCAAGGCGCCGCTGCCCGACATCGCGGCGCGCCTGCGCCGCCAGCTGGGGCTCGAGCCCTGACATGACCCACGACCGGCAAACGCAGGCGCTGCTCGATCTGGTCGAGTCCGACCGAGCGCAGAAGTGCGCCGCGATCCTCGACGAGGCGCGCGAGCGCTGCGCGGCGCTGCTCGCGCAGGCGCACGCCGATGCGCGTGCACGGATGCGGGCCGCGTTCATCGAGGAGCGCGCGGCGCGCGACCTGCGCATCGCCGCCGCGCGGGCGACACTGCAGACGCGGCTGCGGCTCGCCGGACAGCACCGCTCCGCGGCGTTCCTTGCCGCGGGATGGCAGCGGCTTCCCGACGCGCTCGCGAAGCGCTGGCAGGCCGCGGAAAGCCGCCGCGCGTGGGTTGCGGCGATCGTCGCGCAGGCGCGAAGCGCGATGCCGAAAGCCGCGCTGCGCATCGCGCATCCGCCGGACTGGCCGGGCGGCGAGCGCGACGCCCTCGCGGCGCGTGTCGCGGACGATTTCGGGAGTCCTCCGACACTCGTTCCCGATCCGTCGATCGCGGCCGGTCTTCGCATCACCTCCGGCGCCAACGTCGTCGACGGCACCTCCGAGGGGCTCTGCGCGGATCGCGCCGAAATCGGCGCGCGGCTGCTGCACGAGCTGGAACGCACGCATCCCAAGGAGGCCGCGTGAGTCGCGCATCGATTCGCTGGGTCGCGGGTCCTGTGGTCCGGGCCATCGCCGAGGGGCCGTTCGCGATGCGCGAAGCGGTCGAGGTCGGCCCCGACGCGCTGCTGGGCGAAGTCGTCCGCATCGACGGCGACGAGATCGTCGTGCAGGTCTATGAGGACACGACGGGATTTCGCCCCGGCACCACGGTGATCGGCCATGGCTTGCCGCTGGCGATTCCGCTGGGACCGGGACTGCTCGGCAACATCTTCGACGGCCTCCTGCGACCGCTCGCGGTCAAGGACTCGTCGTTCGTGCATCCGGGAATGCGTCGCGCGACTGCGGCGGAGTTCGAATTCACGCCCCGCGTCAGGCAAGGCGACACGATAGCGGCGGGCGCGATCATCGGCGACGTGGCGACGCCGGGGCGGCGTGCGCAGAGCGTGCTGGCGCCGCCCGACGCCGCAGGAGAGGTCCTGTCCGTCGTCGCCGCCGGAGTATGGCGCGAGGACGCGACCGTATGCACGCTGCGGCAGGCCGACGGAACGACGCGAGAGGTCGCGATGCGGCACGACTGGCCGGTTCGCGTGCCGCGCCCGGTCACGCGTCGCCTGCCGCCGCTCGCCCCGCTCGTCACCGGACAGCGCATCATCGATTGCCTCTTTCCCGTGGCGCAGGGCGGCAAGGCCGCGGTGCCGGGCGGCTTCGGCACCGGCAAGACCGTTCTCCTCGAAGCGCTGGCGAAAGGCTGCAACGCCGACGTCATCGTCTACCTCGGCTGCGGCGAGCGCGGCAACGAGATGGCCGGCGTGCTCGAGGAATTCCCGCTGCTCACCGATCCGCGGACCGGACGTCCGCTGATGGAGCGCACCGTCATCATCGCCAACACGTCGAACATGCCCGTTGCCGCGCGGGAGGCATCGATCTATTCGGCGATCACCGTCGCCGAATACTTCCGTGACCAGGGCCTCCACGTCGCCCTGATGGCCGACTCCACGTCGCGCTGGGCCGAGGCGCTGCGCGAGGTGTCCGGGCGCTTCGGCGAGCTGCCCGGCGAAGGCGGCTATCCGGCGTATCTCAGCTCGCGACTCGCCGATTTCTACGAGCGCGCCGCGATCGTGGAGCCGCTCGCCGGCGGCCGGGGATCGGTCACCGTCATCGGCGCGATCTCGCCGCCGTCGGGCGACTTCTCCGAGCCCGTCACCTCGCACACCAAGCGCTATGTGAAGGCGTTCTGGGCGCTCGACGTCAAGCGCGCGCAGGCGCGCTTCTATCCGGCGATCCATCCGCTCCAGTCCTATTCCGAGGACGCCCTGACGTTCGCGCCATGGTGGACCGAGCAGGGCCTCTCCCAGTGGACGGTGTTGCGCCGCCGCTTCCTCACGCTGCTGGACGAGCAGGCGCGGCTCGATCGCATGGCGCGCATCATCGGCAAGGACGCGTTGCCGCTTCGGCAGCAGCTCACGCTGCTGTGTGCCGATCTCGTCAACGAGGCGTTCCTGCGCCAATCGGCGTTCTCCGAGATCGATCGCGTGTGCTCGCCCGCGCGGCAGGGCGCGATGATGCGGCAGATCGGCCGGTTCATCGACCTGGCCGAAAGCGCGCTTGCGGCCGGCGTGCATCCCGAGCGCATCGCACGCCTCGATTGCGTACGTCCGCTGCAGCGGATGGGCGAGGAGATCGCGGACGGCGAGCTCGGGCGGTTCGCCGTGCTCGATGCGGCGATGGAGCGCGAATTCACGGATCTGTTGCATGCCAGCGAGGGCGCCCATGCGGCTCACGGTTGAAGGCGCCGCGACCCGGCTCGAGGGGCCGCTGCTCTTCCTCAAGCGGACGCTGGACGTCGGCCTCAACGACGCCGTCGAGGTGCGCGGCCGCGACGGGCGCGCGCGGCTCGGGCGCATCGCCGCGATCGACCGCGACTTCCTGACGATCGAGGTGCTGGAGTCGACCTCGGGGCTTTCGCTCGCGGGCACCGTCGTGCGATTCATCGGCGAGCCGCTGTCGTTCGGGCTCTCGCCGGGCATCCTCGGCCGCGTGTTCAACGGCGTCGGCCAGGTGATCGACGGCGGCCCGCCGGTCGCCGCGCGCGCGGTCTATCCGATCGAAGGCCTGCCGATCAATCCGGTCGCGCGGGCGATGCCCCGCGATTTCATCGAGACCGGCGTCACCACGCTCGACCTCATGAACAGCCTCGTGCGCGGGCAGAAGCTTCCGCTCTTCTCGGGCGGCGGGCTCCCGCACGACCGGCTCGCGGTCGAGATCGCCGGCCACGCGCGGCTTCGCGGAGCGTCGGCGCAGGCGCAGGGCGGCGATTTCGCGATCGTGTTCGCCGGCATCGGCGTTCCCTACGACAGCGCGGAATTCTTCCGCCGCAGCCTCGAGCAGGGCGGCGCGCTCGAGCGCACCGCGCTGTTCCTCAATCTCGCCTCCGACTCGTCGACGCAGCGCCTGCTGACGCCGCGCTTCGCGCTCACGGCCGCCGAATACCTCGCCTTCGTCGAGGGCAAGCATGTGCTCGTGATCCTCACCGACATGACGAACTACGCGGAAGCGCTGCGCGAAGTGTCGTCGTCGAAGGGAGAGATCCCGAGCCGCAAGGGATTCCCCGGCTACATGTATTCGGACCTCGCGACGCTGTTCGAGCGCGCCGGCTGCATCCGCGGCGCGAAAGGAACGCTCACGCAGCTGTCGATTCTCACGATGCCGGCGGACGATATCGGGCACCCGATCCCCGACCTCACCGGCTACATCACCGAGGGACAGATCGTGCTCTCGCGCGACCTCGACCGGCGCGGCGTCTATCCGCCCGTCAACGTGCTGCCGAGCCTCTCGCGGCTGATGAAGGACGGCACCGGCGGCAGCTACACGCATCCGGACCATCCCGCGCTGTCGAGCCAGCTCTACGCGGCCTACGCGCGGGCGGTGCAGGCGCGCGTCCTCGCGAGCGTCGTCGGCGAGGAGGGCCTCGCCGAGACCGACCGGATCTATCTCGCCTTCGGGACGGCGTTCGAGGCGACGATCGTGAGCCAGTCGGCTCCGCGCACGCTGGAGCAGAGCATGGACGCCGGCTGGAAGCTCCTCGCGCGGCTGCCGAAGATCGAGCTCTCGCGCCTGTCCGACGCGCAGATTGCGGCGCACCTCGGCTGACCTCGCCCGCGCCGGAACGCGCCGAGCCCATGGACATCACCCCCACCCGCAGCGTCGTCCTCGAGCAGAAGGACGAGCGGCGCGCGATGCAGGAAGGCTACGTCTTCCTCGACGAGAAATGCCTGCTGCTGGCGGGCGAGATGCTGCGCGAGCTCGCGCGATACGCCGAGCAGCGGCGCAACTTCGCCGTCGCCTGGGATGCCGCGCTCGCGGCGCTGGCAGCGGCGCTCGCGCGCCACGGGCTGTCGGGGCTCGAGGTCTATCCGCCCAGCGTCGACCCCGGCGCGCAGGTGAAATGCGATCTGCGCTCGCTGATGGGCGTGCGTCTTCAGGATGCGGCGTACGTCGCCGGTGCGCCGACGGCCGCCGTCGCCGTCGACCGCTCGCCCGAAGCGGAAGCGTGCCGGCGCGCCTTCGAGGCGCTGCTGCCGCATGCGACGGCGCAGGCTGCGGTGACCGGCAATCTCGAGCGCCTTCAGCAGGAGTACCGGCGCGCGGTGCGGCGCGCGCGGGCATTGCAGGACGTGCTGCTGCCCGAGCTTGACCGCACCGTCGCCGAGATCGAGACGCGGCTCGAGGAAGCCGAGCAGGAAGACGCGATCTGGATGCGCCGCGGGGCCGGGACGCCGGCGTGACGGCGGGCGCGGCATCCGGGCGGGAGTGTTGTTTCATCCGTGCGGCCACGGGTGCCCCGGCGCACATACAATACGCGGCATGGACGTGCGCCGCAGCCTGCTGGTCGAGCATTCCGCCGAGAGGATGTTCGACCTGATCGAGCGCGCCGAGCACTATCCGGAGTTCCTGCCGTGGTGTGCGGGCGCGGTGATTGTCGAGCGCACCGACGCGATCGTGGTTGCCGACATCAACGTCGAAGTCCACGGCGTGCGCTTCGATTTCCGCACGCGCAACCCGAAGCGGCGCCCCGAGTGGATGTCGATCGAGCTCGAGCGAGGGCCGTTTCGCCATTTCAAGGGCGAATGGCAGCTGACCCCGCTCGGCAGCGCCGGCTGCAAGATCCTGTTCGACATGCGCTACGATTTCGAGCATTCGGTGCTGGGCCGGCTGGCGAAGCCCGTATTCGACCGCATCGTGGGCACGCTGGTCGACGCATTCGTCGCCCGCGCGGAAGCGACGCGCGCCAACGCAGGCGACAGCGCGCCACCCCCTTCCCCGCTTCCGGCGGCCCCTGCCGCCGGGCCCGCGCCCGTCTCTCCATCAAGCGATCCAGGAGTTCCCGATCATGGCTGATCCGACCCGATTCGAAGCGCTCTCCAAGACCCGCCTGTCGGCGGAGCTCAACGACGACCAATGCCAGGTGCTGTCCGACCTCGTCACGCTGCGCGACCTGAAGCAGGGCGAGGTGCTGGCGCGCGAGGGCACCATCGACAATCATCTCTACGTCGTGCTCACCGGCACGCTCGGCATCGTCAAGGGCGCCGGCAGCGCCGACGCGGTGACGATCAACACGCTCGGCGCCGGCGATTTCGCGGGCGAGCTCGGATTCATGGACGGCACCGAGCTCTTCGCGTCGAAAGTGGCACTGGGCGAGACGCGCGTGCTCGGGCTCGAGCGGGAAAAGCTCGAGTCGCTGCTGCACTCGCATCCGGAAATCGTCTACCGCGTGATGCGCGCGATCATCCGCGTCGTGCACCAGATCCAGCGCCGGCTGTCGATGCAGCAGGTGGAGCTCTCGAACTACATCTACAAGCAGCACGGCAAGTACTGAGCGCCCGGCTCGCCCGAGCCGGGTCTTGCCGGGACGGAGGCGCTGCCCGTGGCCTGCGCCGCGACAAAGTGCCGCAGGTTGATCCGCATCAACAGGAGGTCAGCTTCCCGCGCGGGGGCTTGCGCGATGCCGGATAATGAGAATCGTTACTGAGCGATTCGCACCGCGCCGCATGAACCTCACTCTCGACCGGCTGCTTCCCGAGCATTGCGCGTCCATCACTTCGGTGAGCGGCACGGGGATGGCGAGCGAGCGGATGGCGGCCCTCGGCCTCCTTCCCGGGAAGCAGGTCACGCTGCTTCGCCGCGCGCCGTTCGGCGGTCCGCTGCATCTTCGCATCGGCCCCACCGAGCTCATGATCCGCCGCATCGACGCGCGCGCCATCCTGCTCGATCACATCCACCGTTGGAAACCGCGACACACACCCTGAGCGGGACCTGCCACACGAGCGGACCGCGCACGAGCGGGCCGCACACGCGCGTCGTCGCCGTCGTCGGCCCGCCCAACACCGGCAAGTCGACGTTCTACAACCGGATCACCGGCGCGTCCGCGCGGGTGGCCAACTGGCCGGGCATGACGGTCGACATCACGACCGCGCGCGTCCTCCTCGGCGACGCGATGGTCAAGCTCGCCGATCTCCCCGGCATCTACACGCTCGACGGGCACTCGGACGACGAGGCGCTGGTGCGCCGGTTCGTCGACACCGTCGCCCTCGACGCGATCGTCGCGATCGTCAACGCGACGCGGATCGAGCTGCAGCTGCCGCTCGTGCTGGCGCTCCGCGCGACCGGCGTGCCGCTCGTCGTCGTGGTCAACATGTCCGACGAGGCCCGCAAGCTCGGCATCGGCATCGACACCGCGAAGCTCGCGGACGCGATCGGGGCGCCGGTGGCTGCGGTTTCGGCGAAATACGGCGAAGGTATCGACGAAGCGAAGCGCATGCTCCGCGCGACCCTCGACGTGAGCCGTCCGCCCACCGAGGCCGACCTCGCCGCAATCCCGCCGCGCGCGGCGCGGGAGGCCGAGGCCGCCAGGCTCTGCGCGCTCGCCGTGCACATGCCGGTCGCGCTCGCCCCCGGTGCGACGGCCGCGCTCGACCGCGTCCTGCTGAATCCCTGGGTCGGGCTGCCGCTGTTCTTCGCGGCGATGTTCGGCGTGTTCGAGGCGGTCTACGGGATCGCCGTGCCGCTGCAGGACGGGATGAAATGGCTGCTCGACGCGTTCAAGAACGACGTCGTCGCGAAGCTCGTCGCCGGCGCGCCGCCGCTCTTGCAGAGCTTCGTCCAGGACGGCCTGGTCGACGGCGTCGGCACGGTCGTCTCCTTCCTGCCGCTGATGGCCGTGTTCTTCGGCGCGATGGCCGTGATCGAGGATTCGGGCTACCTCTCGCGCGCTGCGTGGCTGATGGATGCGGCGATGTCGCGCCTCGGCCTCGACGGCCGCGCCTTCGTCATGCAGCTGATGGGCTTCGGCTGCAACGTGCCGGCGATCCTCGGCACCCGGGTGATGCGCAACCGCGCGGCGCGGCTCCTGTCGATGCTGGTGATCCCCTTCTCCCTGTGCTCGGCGCGGCTGCAGGTGTTCCTGTTCATGACGAGCGCGGTGCTCTCGCCGCGGGCCGCCCCGCTTGCGCTCTTCTCGCTCTATCTCATGAGCTTCGCGGCGGCGTTCCTCACCGCGCTCGTATGGAGGCGCCGCTACACGAGCCACGAGCCGCTCATCATGGAGCTGCCGCCCTACCGACTGCCGACCTTCACCATGGTTTGCACGGAGGCGTGGCGTGCGACGTCGCACTTCCTGCGCCGCGCGACGGGCTTCATCGTCGCCGGCGTGCTGCTCATCTGGCTCCTCACCCACTTCCCGGCGGATGCCGCGCCGGCGAGCCCGGCGACGATCGCCGGGCACCTTGCCGCGTGGCTCTCGCCCGTCTTCGCGCCGCTCGGCATCGATCCGGTGATGTCGATCACGCTGCTGTTCGGTTTCGTCGCCAAGGAGATCGTGCTGGGCGGGATGGCGGTCGTGGTCGGCGCCGGCCCGAACGAGCTTGCCGGCGCGGTCGCGGCGCGGCTCGACTGGGTCGCGGCGATGAGCTTCATGATCTTCACGCTGATCTACACGCCGTGCCTGTCGGCGATCGCGACGATCAGGAACGAGTCGAGGAGCCTGCGCTTCACCGTGCTCGCCACGGCGTGGCCGCTGGCGCTCGCATGGCTCGCGAGCTTCGTGTTCTACCAGGGCGCGCGGGCGTTCGGCCTGTAGCGCGGCCGGCGATCGCCGGACGAACGCTCAGGTCGAGAGCTTGCGGCCGAGCGTGCGCTCCACCGCTTCGACCTTCGCTTTCAGGCGGCCGCCCTTCCCCGCCCGGTAGTCGATCTTGATCTGCGTGCTGACGCGGGCGCAGTCCGCGCTCATCGCCTCGAAGCACGCCGTCACGACCGCCATCACCTCGGCCCACTCGCCCTCGAGGATCGTCCCCATCGGCGTCAGCTGGTACGGCAATCCGCTGCGGTCGACGATGTCGAGCGAGCGTGCGACGTAGGCGCTGACGCTCTCCCCTTGGCTGATCGGCGTCATCGAGAATTCGAGCAGGACCATGGAATGACCTCGTCGCTTGCGTTGGTGCCGAATGGAAGCGCGCCTGCCATGACGACCGGCGTTGCCATTCTTGCCGCGTCGCTGGGCGATGGAGCAATTGTCGCATTAACCACGCGTGTACGGCCGAAGCCCGCGCTCGCGGCGACGCGCCATCCGGGAAAAAAAGCCCCGCCGAAGCGGGGCTCTTGTCTTGCGGGGGAAACCTTACTTCTTGGTCATCTCGCCCTTGACTTCGACTTCGACGCGGCGATCGGGCTGGTAGCACTCGATCTTCGCCTTGAGGTTCGTCTGGTTGCAGACGAGACCCGGAATCGGCTGCGTCTTGCCCATGCCGAGCGTCTCGATCCTGTCCTTCGCGATGCCCTTGGACACGAGGTAGTTGCGTACCGCGTCGGCGCGACGTTCGGACAGCTTCTGGTTGTACTCCTGCGAGCCGATCGGGTCGGTATGGCCGGTGACCAGCACGAGCTCGAGCTTCTGCACGCCCGTCAGCTTGGCGACGATCTCGCTGTCGATCGCCTTCATGCCTTCGGGCTTCAGCACCGCCTTGTCGAAGTCGAACAGCGCCTTCGCAGCCAGCGTCACCTTCATCACTTGCGGCGGCGGCGGCGGCGGCGGCGGCAGGCGGTGGCGGTGCCACAACCTTCGGCGGCTCCGCGACCGGCAACTGCGCGACCGGAAGCGGAGGCGCATCGAACCTGAACGTCGCGGTCACGTAGAAGATGTTCTGGTTGCCGTTCGGGTTGAGGTTGTACCCGTTGAGATAGCTCGTGCTCGTCGACACGGGCGTCACCAGGGGCGACACAGTGAGGTTGGTGTAGTTGGCCGCCCCGATGTCGTCGCGGCTGTACTTCTCGTACGCGTACCCGCCGGTGAACGACCAGTTCTTGTTGAGCGCGTAGTTCGCCTTCAGGTTGAAGTACTGCTGCTTCGTGTTGTCGAAGTTGCCGATGTTGAGCGGGTTCCCGTAGTTGTTGACCGACGAGAACGTCGCGTCGCCCTGGTTCTCACGTAGATGTACGACGCCTTCACCATCCACTTCTCGTTGACCGGCCAGTCCATGCCGGCGCCCAGCATCCAGGTCTGGTCCTTCGTCTGCGAGGCCCAGTTGTACGAGCCCGTCAGCGCCGTCGACCCGGCCGGAATGAAGTAGTTGTTCTGGCTCGGGCTGTAGCAGTTGGGATTCGCGTTCGCCGCGGGCGCCGCCGTGCACTATCCCGCCGGCGGCGTTGGTCCGCCCGCGACGGTGCCGATGTATCGGTGGCTCGACGGATACTTGACCTGCTCCCAGTCGCCGAACGCGTTGATCAGCAGCTTGTTCGGGTCGCCCCAGGCGCCGTTCAGGTAGTAGGCCTGCCGGTCGTTGTTGTTGCGGCCGTAGGTCACGTCGTCGAAGTTCTGCTTGATCCAGTTGGCCTCGAACGACAGGGCCAGCAGCTGCATCGGCGTCCAGTCGAGGTTCAGCTTGACCTGGTTGGTCGTCGAGCTCTGCATGTCGAAGGCCGACGTGAAGTTCGTGAGGAACACGGGGTTGTTCGCCCCGCCGTCCACGTTGAGCCCGGGTCGTTGCGATGCCCGTCGCGCTTCGCGTACTGGTACTTCAGGCGACCGCTCACGTTGTCCAGCATCGTGTTCTTGTACTCGACGAACACCTTGTTCAAGGTGTACCCGCTGTAGTCGATGCGATCCGTGTCGTAATTCAGGTAGTCGTAGCCGAAGCCCAGGCGCTGGCCCCTCGCGAAGCGCCACCAGACGTCGAAGCCGACGTCGTTCTTCGTGTAGGCGAAGAGCTCAGGCTCGCAGTTGCCGACGGTCTCGTCGGTATCGCCGGTGACCGGGTTCAGGAAATTGCCGCAGCCCAGCCCGCTCGGCAGCGGGTTGGTCGGGGCGTTGCCGTAGGTGATTTCGCTCGAGTTGTTCTCCAGCTTCGTCCAGTAGTAATAGACGCGCGTATCCACGTTCGCCATCGGGTTCGCGGTCCAGCCGAGCGCGAACGACTGGTTCACATGCTCGCCTTCGAACGTGCCCGTGTCCGGCTTCGTGAGGTTGTTCGCCGCGACCAGCGGAAAGCTGTTGATCGCCGACTGGGCGAGGTTCACGTTGTCCGTCGTCTTGGCGTAGGTGTAGCGCGCCGAGATCACCGAGCGCCACGGCAGGTCGCGGTAGTTCGCGGTCGCCGTGATCTTGTTGAACGTGTTGTCCGGGGCAAGGTAGGTCGTGTCGAGCTGGTTGCCGAAGAACGGATTCGACCACTGAACGGTCTCGTCCTGGTTGTTGAACTTGCTGTAGTCCCAGCGCAGCGAGAACGTCGCCTTGCCCGACTGGTAGCCGGCTTCGACGCCGGTATTCGTCGTGTAGTTCTGGATCGGGATCGGCAGCGACACGTAGCCGTTGCCGGGGCTCGTGCCGTTGGAGGCCGAGCCGACCTTGGTGCCCTCGAACTTCACCTGGTTGCCGTCGACGCGGAAATACCAGGGGCTCTGCTTCTGCCACTCGAAGTATCCGCCGGCGTCCTTGCGCTCGTAGCCGAGGTTGTACGAGTTCCAGCCGCCCATGTTCTGCTGCGGGAACGTCGCCGTCAGCGTCGTCCCGCCCACGCCGCTGAACGGCCCGGTCGCGTTGGACTGGAAGTTGTGCGGCATCTCGTTGAGGTAGCCGGCGTACTTGAATATGTCGTACATCCCGCCGCGCAGGAACATGTACTGGTCGGTGCGGCCGAAGTTCTCGCCGTAGCCCTGGAACCAGGTCGTGCTGTTGCGCCCCTGCAGCAGGATGCTGGACAGCGCCCCGCTGTTGAGGTCCTGGTACTCCTCGAGCTTCGCGGTGTCGTTCGCGTTCTGGTCGGTGTAGATGCCCCCGAACGTCGCCGAGCCCTGCACGCGCATTGGATCGTTGTCGGACTGCGCGAACGCCGGTGCGGCAACGAACAGGCTGGCGATGAGGGTGGAAAGCAGCTTCTTTCTCATGATGTTTCTCTCCCGATCCCTAGCGGATGAAGAACTGGCCGCGGTTGCCCGGCGCGTTCGAGCCATGGATCGCGTTGTGGCAGTTCAGGCAGGCACGGTCGACCAGGCGCGTGCTGACGCCGGTGTTCAGCTGACCTTCCTTGCCGAAGCAGGCGGGTAGTTGGCCTTGTCGTTCCCCGATCCCGGCGGGCAGACGAAAGCGACGCCCGCACCGTAGATCGTGCCGGGGTGACGCGAACCGTCGTGGCAGTCCTCGCAGAGGTTCGGCGTGTGCTCTCTCAGCAGCTTGTAGTGGACCGAGCCGTGCGGGTTGTGGCAGGTCGCGCAGTTCTCTTCGACCGGCGGGTGGTTGAACACGAACGGACCGCGCTTGTCGGCGTGGCACGAGTAGCACTGGTCGTTGATCGTCGGCTGCTTGACCATCGACGGCGACAGCGCGCCGTGCGGGTTGTGGCAGTCGGTGCACTTGACCTTGCCTTCGATGATCGGGTGATGCGACGGCTTGAAGTTCTCGCCGCGGATCTGCTGGTGACATCTCCAGCAGACTTCCGCCTGGTTGGGCAGGAACGTCGTCGTGAACTTGTTGATCGGGACAGCCGTCGGCTGCTGGAGGAATCCGTTGAGGCTCGGCACGAGGTTTTGCCCGTGGATGCTGTGGCAGTTGGAGCACGCGACCTCGTTGATCGCATGCTTGCCCGAGGTCCAGAACGCCAGATTCCGGTTGCCGCTGTGGCAGCTGAGGCACACGGCGGCCTGCGTCGAGGCGGGAACGCCGGCCTTGAACGGGCTGTCCGGCTTCTTCATCGGATTCTTCAGGTGCTCGGACGCGTCGCCGTGGCAGCTCTGGCACATGCTGCCCTTCGGCGTCACTCTTGGCGCCGTGAGCAGTGAGGTCGATCGCCTTCCACTGCTCCTCGTGGCAGTTCGCGCAAACCGGCGCCACCGGCCCGGTAGCTGGCTTGGTCTGCGCAAGGGCAGGCACGGCCAGGAACGCAGCGAGGATCGCCAGGACCCCGGACGCCGCGATGATGGACTTGATTCGCATGTGAACCCCTTTCTATCGTTCGACCTTCTGCCGGTGTCAGTGCCCGGCACTTCAAGGTCCGCGGCCAGGTGCCGCCTTTCGCTTTGCGCGGAGAGAAGTCCCGCGCGAATGCTGTTCGGATCCTGCAATCCCGCCCGGAATGCATTCCGGCACGAGGACTTCGCTTCGTGTCTTCTTCTTGTCGCGACTGCCCGTGCTGCGCCCTGCGCGATCGCTCGTGCAACAAAAAACCGCTTCCGCAGGTTAATTGCATTCTTGGTTCGCGAAGGACTCAGGGTCAAGTAAATGGGGTGCGACAACTTGCCACTGTTGCAAAAATACCTCATTGATTTAAAAGGAAAATTCATTTTGTCGTGCACGAATCTTGACCTGTATCAACGAGCGCGACGGAACTGGGTAACGCCGTGACATCGGCAAACGGCAGTGCGTGTGCGCGGCCGGCTGTGCACGGTGCACGCCGCAATTCAGCGCTCATTGGTGCAGTGGCGTGTGTGCTGAACCCGCAGGACAGGGCTGCACGGCGAACCGCGAAAAAAAGCCCCGCCGAAGCGGGGCTCTTGTCTTGCGGGGGAAACCTTACTTCTTGGTCATCTCGCCCTTGACTTCGACTTCGACGCGGCGATCGGGCTGGTAGCACTCGATCTTCGCCTTGAGGTTCGTCTGGTTGCAGACGAGACCCGGAATCGGCTGCGTCTTGCCCATGCCGAGCGTCTCGATCCTGTCCTTCGCGATGCCCTTGGACACGAGGTAGTTGCGTACCGCGTCGGCGCGACGTTCGGACAGCTTCTGGTTGTACTCCTGCGAGCCGATCGGGTCGGTATGGCCGGTGACCAGCACGAGCTCGAGCTTCTGCACGCCCGTCAGCTTGGCGACGATCTCGCTGTCGATCGCCTTCATGCCTTCGGGCTTCAGCACCGCCTTGTCGAAGTCGAACAGCGCCTTCGCAGCCAGCGTCACCTTCACGACTTGCGGCGGCGGCGGCGGCGGCGGCGGCGGGGCGGCGTGACAACCGGAGCGGGCGCTTGCGCAACCTTCGGCGCCACGTACACCTGCGGCGGCGGCTCGAACTTGTACGTCGCCGTCAGCCAGACGATGTTGGTCGTGTAGGCCGGATTGGCGAACGCGCCCGAGTACCAGGCGTAGCCCGAACCCGACGGCCCCGGTGTTGAAGTTCGCGAAGTACGGGTAGTAGCCGCCGTAGCCCGCCATCTGGCCGTCGCCGTAGTCGTACTTCTCGTAGGCGTAGCCGGCGTTGACCGCCCATTGCTTGTTGATGTCGTAGCTGCCCTTGATCTGGAATCGCTGCAGCTTGGTGTTGTCGGTGACGTAGTTGACGAGCGGACCGCCCTGGAAGCCGCCTCCGGCGGTCGTGTTGCCCGAATTGAAGTCGACGCCGCCGGTGGTCTTCTGGTAGCTGTACGACGCCGTCAGCTTCAGCTTGTCGGACGCCGCCCAGTCGACCAGCGCGGCGAGCATCCAGGCATCCTGGGTGTTCTGGCTGCCCCAGGTGTAGTTCGCGTCGGTGTTGGGCGACGGCGGCGGATAGTTGCCCGCCAGGTAGGCCTGGTTGTTCTCGATGTTGCCCCAGTTGCCGATGCCGGTGATCCGGAGCTTGTCGACGTCGCCCCACGACACGGTCACGTCGTACTGCTGGTTCTTGTCCTTCGTGCGGCCGTAGAGGTTGTCCTTGTAGTCGACGTCGCGCCAGGTCGCACCCAGGCCGACGAACCACAGCGGCCCCGGCGTCCAGTCGACGTTCAGCCTGACCACGTTGGCGTCGAAATTGTTGACGTCGTAGGCCGTGTAATAGTGGGCGACGGACGTCGTCGCCGCGGTGTTGACCAGATCGGACCGGCGCTGCAGGAATTCGTACTTCAGCCGGCCGCTCAGGTTCTCCCAGCCGGTGTTGCGATATTCGAGCCAGTAACGGTAGTCGTCGCTTTTCGTCGCCTCGGTATCCTCGGCGTGGCGCTCGATGCTGTTCCAGTCGAAGCCGCCGAGCAGCTTGTTGGTCCGGTTGAACGCCCACGTCGCGTCGAATCCGGCCGCGTTCTTCGTGTAGCTGAACAGCTCCGTGGCCTCCTCGGTCAATGCCGCGAGCGTGTAGCAGTTCGCGGCGTTCACCGGCGGGGTCGCGCAGTTGGTGCCCTGGCTGGCCGCCCGATACGACACGGCGGTCGATTCGTTGCTCTTGTCGTAGTAGTTGTAGTAGACCCGCGTGTCGAGCTGGGCCATCGGGCTCGCGTTCCACGCGACGTTCGCCGATGTCGTCTTGACCTTGCCGTCGAAGTTGCTGAGATTCTGGTTGGTCGACGAGTCGAACGGCTGCGTGAAGAGATAGGCCGCGCCCGGCGGGATCGCCGGGTTGGTGGTCGCCGCGTTCCCCGTCGGCTTCAAGCCCGATCCGACGATGCCGAAGCTGTTCGTCAGCTCGCTCTGCGTGTAGCGCGCGATGATCGCCGAATCCCACGGCAGCTGCTTGATGTAGCCGTTGATGCTCCACTTCTTGAGCTCGTTGTCGGGCGGCGTCAGCGTCGTGTCGAGGCCGCTCCGCATGTAGAAGTTCGTCCACTGGAAGCTGTCGTTGCCGTCGGTGAACTTCGAGTCGAGGTAGGCCAGCTTGACGCCGTACTTGCTGCTTCTGTAGCCGCCTTCGATCGTCGCGTTCTGCGTCTTGTAGTCGACCGGCTTGCCGAGCTCGATCAAGCCGTTGCCCGACCCGGTGCCGAGCTGGCCGCTGCCGGGCATGACACCGTTCGTCCGGACCTCGTTGTAGTCGGCCTTGATGAACCAGGGAGACTTGTTCGAGAACTCGGCGTTGCCGCCCCAGGTGTTGCGCTGGGTGCTGAGGTTGTACGGATGCCAGGTCGCCGGATTCTGGGCGTTGGGGTAGGTACCCCCGGGTCCGAGCTGCAACGTGCTGTCGCTGCCGGTCAGCGGCGAGAGCGTGTTGAACGAGTAGTTGTGGGGGATGTCGTTGTTGTACAGCGACGCCTTCCACACCCCGTAGCCGCCGCCGACGATGTTGATGAACTGGTCGTCGCGGCCGAACTCCTCGCCGAACGCGCGCAGGTACGACGTCCGGCTGCTGCCGCGGGCGTCGAGCACGCCGATCGGCGCGCTGTTGATGTTCTGGTACTCCTGCGCCTTGGCCTCGTCGGTGGGGCCGGTGAATGGCGTCAGCGGGTTGGTGGCGGAAAGCGGAGTGGTGTTGCCGTACGCGCCGTTGCGGTTGGAGCCGTCGATGTTCGTGCCGCGGTAGCCGACCTCGGCCGATCCGCCCCACATGAACATGTCGTCGGCAGAAGCGCCTTGCGCGAACAGGCCGGCGATGACGATTGCAATGAGCTTGGTCTTCATGATCGTCCTCATCTCAGCGCATGAAGTATTGGCCGAAGGCGGAAGACGGCGCGTTGCTGCCGTGGATCTGCCGGTGGCACTCGACGCAGCCGGCGCTTTCGAAGCGGATGTTCGAAGGCAGCGTGTTGGGCAGCGTCCCGCGTCCGTCGTAGATGCCGTGGGTGTGGCCATTGGCGTGGCAGTCACCGCAGAGCACCGGCGCCTTCTGCGCAAGCAGCCCGCGGTGCGACGACCCGTGCGGCATGTGGCAGATGGCGCAGTTTTCCTCGACCGGCGGATGCTCGTGAATCCACGGGCCGCGCTTGTCGGCGTGACAGCTGGTGCAAAGGTCGTTGATCGAGTCGTTGCGCAGGCTCGCCTTGATCAGCGAGCCGTGCGGCTCGTGGCAGTCCTGGCAGCCGACCTTGCCTTCGATGATCGGGTGATGCGACGGCTTCAGGATCTCGCCGCGCACGTCGGTGTGGCACGTGATGCAGCGCTTGTAGACGAGTTGCCGCGCGGTCGTCGTGTACGGCGCCGCGGCGAACTGCGCACTCTTGACTTCCTTGTTGTTGCTCGCCGATTGCGTGCCGTGGATCTGGTGGCAGTTGACGCACGAGACGTCGACCTTGCGGTGCTTTGCCACCGACCAGTTTTCGAGCGCGGTCGCCGCGCTGTGGCAGGCTGAGGCAGACCGCCGACTTCTCGGCGCCCGACGCGGCCTTCGAAGTGACGATGCTCGCCGGCTTGTACTTGCCGGGATCCTGCAGGTGCTCAGACGCGTCGCCATGGCAGGCCTGGCACATGCTGCCGCTGGAGTCGTTCGACGCCCCGTGTCCCGTCAGGAGGATCGTGCTGTTCTGTTTCTCGTGGCAGTTGACGCAGACCGGCACGTAGCTTGCAGCCTGCTGCGCCTGTGCGAACGCGGGCACGGCCAGGAACGCAGCGAGGATCGCCAGGACCCCGGACGCCGCGATGATGGACTTGATTCGCATGTGAACCCCTTTCGATCGTTCGACCCGATGCCGGTGGCAGTGCCCGGCAGTTGCAGGTCTGCGGCCTTGTGCCGCCCTACGCCTTGCGCGGAGAGAGGTCCCGCGCGAAACGCCAATCGGAGCAACGTCGTCGCCGGATGCGTTCAATGGCGACGTCGCTGCGTGTCTTCTTCTTGTTGCGCCTGCAGGCAATTGGGGCAGAAAAACCTTCTGTAGGCTACCGGCATTCTTGATTCGGCGGACGCTCGGGGTCAAGCAAAAGGGTCGCGATAATTTGATGGTGTTGCAAAATTGCCTCACTGATTTAAAAGGGTTATTCATTTTGGCGAGCATGACTTTTGACCTGTGTCAATTGCGCAAGGGAACCGATGGCGCCAACGACCGGCGGATCAAGTAATGGCGCAATTCGCAACGTCGCCGCCTATGCGGCCTGCGGCGTCGATGCGCGACTTCGGTCGCCGACACATTGCCGTTGCGGCACTACGCGGGAACCGACCTCTCGAATCGGTCAGACGCCCGTGTCACCGGGCGGCATCAGGTGGATGCCGTCCGTGAGGAGCGAGATGCTTGCGGCAACGCCGAGCGCCAGTCCGTTGCGACGCGCGGCGTGCGTCGGCAGCGAGAAGAAGATGTCGGCGCGCTCGCCTGCGCCCACGCGCAGCGACAATGCGGTCGTCTCGCCGAGCTCGATGCAGCGCACGACGATGCCCGCGACGGGATTCTCGCGCTCGCCGCGCGAGGGCCGGTCGCGGCGATGCATGACGATATGCGACGGCGACACGACCCACGCGATCCGCGATCCCGGCGCGAATTGCGGCGCATGCGCCGCCTCGAGAACGGCTCCCTGCCACCGGATCCGCGTCAGCGCGCGCGATGGTTCGTGGTCGACGACCTCGCCCACGAAGATGTTCTTGAGGCCGACCAGCCGCGCCACCAGCGGCGACGCCGGGCGCATCATCACCGCCTGAGGCGTGCCCGCCTGCAGCGTCGTGCCGCGATGCAGGATGCACATCCGGTCGGCCAGCATCGCGGCCTCGTCGAGCGCGTGCGTGACGAGGATCATCGGCACGCGGAGGTCGCGCCGCAGCGTCGCGAGCTCCTCGTAGAGCTTTTCGCGCGTGACCTGGTCGACCGCCGAGAACGGCTCGTCGAGCAGGAGGACCTTCGGATCGCGCGCGAGGGCGCGGGCGACCGCGACGCGCTGCTGCTGCCCGCCGGAAAGCTGCGCCGGGCGGCGCGCCTCGAGCCCCGCGAGGTTGGTGCGCTCGAGGAGCTCCCGCGCGCGCGTCACGCGGTCCTCGCGCGCGACGTGACCCATCGCCTGCACGACGTTGTCCTGCGCCGACAGATGCGGGAACAGCGCGTAGTTCTGGAACACGAATCCCACCGAGCGCTCGCGCGCGGGACGATGTCGGCCCGCCGCCGAATCGAACCAGGTCTCGGCGCCGACGGCGACTCGCCCGCGCGCGGGCGAGTAGACACCCGCGATCGCGCGCAGCACCGTCGACTTGCCGCTCCCGGACGGGCCGACCAGCGCGAGCATCTCGCCGCCCGCGCACGACATCGACACGGCGAGCGGGATCGGCCGCGCCTGCGCGAGCTCGACCGTCAGCGCGTCGGCGCTAGGATCCATGCCGCCGCCTTCGCGCCGACGCGAGGAACGTGATTCCGATGGCGACGATCGACAGCAGCAGCAGCACCGCCGACATCAGTCCCGCGCCGGCCTGATCGAACCCCTGCACGCGATCGTAGATCGCGATCGCGATGGTCTTCGTCTCGCCGGGAATGCTGCCGCCGACCATCAGCACGACGCCGAACTCGCCGAGCGTGTGCGCGAACGTCAGCACCGCGGCGGTGACGAGGCCCGCCCACGCGAGCGGCAGCTCGATGCGCCACAGGCTCTGCAGGCTGGTGAGGCCGCAGCACGACGCGGCATGGCGCAGGTCGTCGGGAATCGCCTCGAACGCGCGCTGCACCGGCTGGATCGCGAACGGCAGGTTGAAGATCACCGACGCGACGACGAGGCCGTCGAACGTGAACACCAGCGGGTGCCCGAACGCCGCCTCGTACCAGCGGCCGACCGGCGAATGCCCGCCCAGCGCGACCAGCAGGTAATAGCCCAGCACGGTGGGCGGCAGCACGAGCGGAAGCGCGAACGCCGCCTCGACGAACGGCTTGCCCGCGAACTCGCGTGTCGCGAGGAATCGCGCGACGAGAATGCCGACCGGCGCGAGGATCGCCACCGTGCACGCAGCGAGCTTGAGCGAGAGCAGGAGCGCGGCGGTGTCCATTCGGCCTATCCCGGAGCCGCGAAGCCGTGGCGCACGAGCACCGCGCGCGCCTGCGGGCCGGCGAGCCACGCATAGAACTCGCGCGCGGTCGCCTGCGCGCGTTTCGTCAATGCCATCCGCTGCACGAGCGGCGCGTGCATCCGCTCCGGAATGGCGACGAAGCGCCCGCGGCCCTGCACTTCCGGCGAGCGCGCGAGCGACAGCGCGACGATGCCGCCCTGCGCCGAGCCGGAGACCGCGAATTGCGCCGCCTGCGACACGTTCTCCCCGAGCACGAGGCGGTCGCGGATCGCATCCCACGCGCCCGCCTTCTGCAGCGCCTCGCGCGCGGCGCGCCCATACGGCGCGTGCTCGGGATTGGCGATCGCGAAACGGCGCACGCGGCCGTCGGCGACCGCGGCGGCGAGATCGGCGAGCTCGCCATCGAGCTTGAGCGGCGAGCCTGCGGGGACCACCAGCGCCAGGCGCCCGATCGCGTACGCGACGCCGTCGTCCACCATGAACCCCTCGCGCGCGAGCGCGAGAACGTAGGCTTCGTCGGCCGACAGGAACAGCTCGAACGGCGCGCCCTCGGCGATCTGGCGGCGGAAGTTGCCCGATGAGCCGTAGACGATGCGCACGTCGTGCCCGGTCGCGCGCTTGAAATCCGCCGCGATCTCGTCGAGCGCGAAGCGCAGGTCCGCGGCGGCCGCGACCAGTGGCGCCGCGTCCGGCGCCGCGGCGAGGGCCGGCGAAAGCGGCGCCTGCAGCATTCCGAGCACGAGCACGTGCAGGAGCTTCCGGCGACGATCGAAGCGAGTCATGGCCCGCAGCCTGCCAAGCCCGGGCCATTGGCGCAAGCCCGCGCCGGGAATCCGCGACGATTCGTCGTCGGACGCGAGGCACGCGCCCCTCGTTTCGCACGACGACGAGGCCACGCCGCTCGGGGAAATGCGCCGCGATCCTCTGCCGTGCTTCGCGCAATCGGAATCCGCCCGGCGGCGCCGCGTCGCCATAACAGGGGCCGGTTGACGCTGATCAACACGGACCACGCCCGCGCGAACAAAATGACCTGAGACGCTGTCTCACCAAAGTTCGCCTGCGCGGCATGTCGCGCCGCCGAGGCACCCGCGTGGCAAGGCAATCGCCGTCGCCTCGGCCTTCCCCGATCGCGCGACCATCCGGCATGTGAGCCTGCTCGCGGAAGGAGGTCGATCATGACGAGGAAGCACAGCGTACCCAGCGGCAATCATCCCGCGCAATCGATCCCGCGGCCCCACAGCGTGGCGATCCTCGAGGTGGACGCGCTGCAGGAGCCGCTGCCCGATCAGCCGTTCGCGGAAGGTGCCCGCGACGCCGTCGATCCGGACCTTCGTCACCGGATGATCAGCGAGGCCGCATACCAGTTGTACGTGGCGCGCGGCTACGCCGACGGCAATGACGTCGACGACTGGCTGGCGGCCGAGGCGCAAGTCGATCATCTGCTGCTCCGATCGGACGACACCGCCGCGAATGCCGGGCATTGACCCCGGCGCGCGACGCGGAATCATCCCGCAGGGAGGCGGGCGTGGCATTCGCGGCATCGATCCCTCTCGCGCCCGCCGCGTGACGCGTGCGGACGCGCACGCGCGTCTTGTTGCGGCGCTCGCGCGGCAGCTTTCCGGCGAATCCGATACCGGGAGCGTCGAGATCCTCGAGACGCACATCTCGACCGTGCTGCTGACCGGCCGCCACGCGTACAAGCTCAAGAAGCCGGTCGACCTCGGGTTCCTCGATTTCACGACGCTCGCCGCGCGGCGCCACTTCTGCGAGCAGGAGCTGCGGCTCAATCGACGGCTCGCGCCTTCGCTCTATCTCTCCGTCGTGCCGATCACCGGCACCCTCGATGCGCCCGTCATGGGCGGCACGGGCGAAGCGATCGACTACGCCGTGCAGATGCGCGAGTTCCCGCAGGACGCGCTGCTGTCGCGCGTGCTCGCGCGCGGACTGCTCGCGCCGGCCGACATCGACGCGCTCGCCGGCGAAGTCGCGCGGTTCCATGCCCGGATCGACGTCGCGCCGGCCGCGTCGCCGTTCGGCTCGCCGGAAACGATCGCCGGTTACGCGCGGCAGAACTTCAAGACGTGCGACGGATCCGCGGCGGCGCCGCGCCGCGCGCTGGCCTCGCTCTCGCGCTGGACGGAAAGCGAGCTTGCGGCAGCGCGCGGCGACGTTGCGCCGGCGCAAGGCCGAATGGATTCGTCCGCGAATGCCACGGCGACCTGCACCTCGGCAACATGGCCGCGATCGATGGGCGCATCGTCATCTTCGACTGCATCGAATTCAACGACGAGCTCCGCTGGATCGACGTGATGAGCGAGGTCGCCTTCACCGCGATGGACCTCGCCGACCGCGGACGGCCCGACCTCGCGCGCCGGTTCCTGAACGCCTATCTCGAGCGCACCGGCGACTACGCCGGGCTCTCCGTGCTGCGCTTCTATCTCGTGTACCGCGCGATGGTGCGGGCCAAGGTCGTTGCGGTCCGCGCGGCCCAGGTCGGGGCCGGACCGGCGCGCGCGGCACTCCGACGCGGAGTCCCGCGGCTACATCGTGCAGGCCCTTCGCTATGCGCGGCGAACGCAGCCCATGCTGATCCTGATGCACGGCTTTTCCGGGTCCGGCAAGACAACGGTCGCGCAGGATCTGCTGGAGCGCATCGACGCGATCCGGATCCGGACCGACGTCGAGCGCAAGCGGATGCACGGTGCCGCCTCGGAACCCGCGGGCGCGGCCGTGCCCGGCGCTCTCTATTCGCCCGGCGCGACGGCCCGGACGTACGAGCGCGTGCGCGACCACGCCGCGATCGCGCTCGACGCCGGCTTCACCGCGATTGCCGACGGCACGTTCCTGCGGCGCGCGCAGCGCGACCTCCTGCGCGGGCTTGCCGCCGAGCAGCGTGTCCCGTTCGTCATCGTCGACGTCAGTGCCGACGACGCCACGCTGCACGAGCGGCTCGCTCGCCGCTCGCGCACGTCGAACGATGCGTCGGACGCCGATGCGGAGGTGCTCGCGCTGCAGCTCCGCACGCACGAACCGCTCGGAGTGGACGAAATGGCCCACGTCGTCGCCTGCACGTCGGCCCACCCGCTCGACCCCGAAGAAATCGCGCGCATTCGGGCTGCCGCTCCGCCACGCTCGCGCTGATTCGCACGACGCCGGGGCCATCGCGCACTTTCGCGGCTCATCGTGCGCGCCACCGCTTCGCGGCATCCGGCGCGCAGCGCAAGCGGGCCCTCCGGGAGGAACTCGCATTCACCATCGCCATCAAAGGATAGGCGTTTCGCCATTGCGCCGGCTGCGCCGCCGGAGGTAAATTCGCTTCGCGGCGCGCGGGCTGGCGAATCGTGGGCACGCGGAGGCAAGGGCGATGTCCCCCGACCGACGCGTCATCGCGATTTGCGCGGACGGATCCTGGCATCCGTCCGCCGTCCCATACCCGCCGTTTCGCCCCGGGGTTCGATCCACCCACCAACGAAGGAGTGCCTCATGTCAGTCCGCCTGCCCCTCATTGCCTTTGCCGTGGCCGCCATCGCAGCGGGCTGCCAGTCGCAGTCGCAACAGGTCGAATCGATGACCGGCATCGCCGCGCACACCGCGCAGCGGCGTGCCGCGTTCGAAATGAACTGCCCGGCGGCAACCGCGAACGTCCTGTCGCAGGAAATGATCCAGACCCCGTCGTACGGACATCCGCGACTTCCCGGTGCAGCGCGCCGAATACACCGTCGGCGTCGCGGGCTGCGGCCAGCGCGCGACCTATCTCGTGATCTGCGCCGTCGACGGCACCGGCTGCTTCGCCGGCGGCACGCGCAACGAGATCCGGCAGTAATTCGCGGACGGGCCGCACCGCAGCGGTGCGGCCCAGGGGCTTCCCTGCGGCCGACGCGAACCGACGTTCGCATGCTCGGCGGGTCGTCCGGGCGAGACGCATCGTTGTCCGGATCGGGCGCTGACCGCCACGGCACCCAGGTCGCGGTCGATGTACATGCCGATGGCCCGGTAATACAATCTCGATGGGTCGGATCTGGCGCCTGCGGCCAGGCGCCAACGGAGCCGACATCGAATATCCGGAATCACCGCGGCACGCACTATCGGTCCGCGCCACAGTCAAACGCACGCCGGCAGCCCAGCGCAGCCGGTCCCTCGCTTCCACGGAGAACTCGTTCATGATTCCACGCACTCGCCTCGCCGGTTTCCTGTCGGCGCTGTCCGCCGCTGCCGCCATCGGAATTTCGGCTCCCGCCGCCGCCGCCGACGTCAATGCATGGGACGGCAACTGGCATTACGGCGCCGCGATCTACGGCTGGTTCCCCGGCGTCAAGGCCAACGTTCAATTTCAACCTGCCGCCGGGCGTCATCATCCCGCCGCCCGGGCTCAACATCGACCACAGCGCGTCGGTGACGCCGAACGACTACCTCAGCGACCTCCAGTTCGCCATCATGCTGGCCGGCGAAGCGCGCAAGGGCAACGGCGCGATCTTCGCCGACTTCATCTACCTGGACCTGTCGGGCCTCCAGTCCAAGGTGCGGCATGTGACGACGCCCGGGGGCGATGTCACGCTGCCGGTCAATGCGGACGTGAATACCGGCCTGCGAGTCGACCCTCTTCACGCGTTGGCGGGCAGCTACACGATCGACCGCACGCGCCTCGGCAACTTCGACCTCCTGGGCGGGTTCCGCTACGCGACGCTCAAGACGTCGCTCGACTGGAACTTCGCCGGCCCGAACGGAATCCTCAGCCAGTCCGGCGGCGTTTCCGATAACCTCAACCTGTACGACGGCATCGTCGGCTTCAAGGGCGCCGTCGTCGCTCTCCCCGGACGGCAAGTGGTACCTGCCGTACTACGCCGACATCGGCGCCGGCAATGATTCGAACTGGACCTGGCAGGCGTACGCCGGCGTCGGCTACCGGTTCGACTGGGGCAACGTGCTCGTCGCCTTCCGCAACCTTTCCTACAACACGAGCAACAGCAAGTCGGTCGAGAGCCTCGACCTGACCGGGCCGCTCATCGCCGTCGACTTTCGCTGGTAACCGCAACCTGCGCCGCGTTCCCATCTGAATCCGGCCCTGCGCCGCCGCGGCATCCGTCGCCGCGGCGCATTTCACTTTCAACGTCGTCAATCGATCGCCGATCATGAAACCATCTCTCTCTCGCCATCATCCTTGCCGCTGCCGCTGCGCTTCTCGTGGCGCCGCCCCTTGTGCTCGCCCAAGCCGCCGCGCCGGCCAAGTCCGCCGCCGCGGCGCCGACCCAGCCGCCGGCCGACCCGTGGCCGCGCGTCGTCGATCTCAAGGGCGCGCAGGTACTCGTCTACCAGCCGCAGGTCAACAAGTGGACCGACAACCGGATCGACTTCCGCTGCGCGCTCGCGATCAAGAAGGATGGCGCGAAGGACGAGTCGTTCGGCGTGATCTTCGCGACCGCGCGCACGCAGGTCGACAAGGTGAACCGCACCGTCGTGTTCGAGAATCTCAGCATCACGAAGACGGATTTCCCCACGCTGCCGGACCACGGCGCCTCGTATTCCGCGGAGCTGCAGAAGGAGTTCGCGGCGAGCGTCCGCTCGATCGCGCTCGACCGGCTGGAATCATCGCTGGCGCTGCTCGGGGTCAAGCCGCCGACCGTCGAGGTTCAGAACGCCCCGCCGCAGGTGCTCGTCAGCTATGCACCGGCGATCCTGGTGCCCATCGACGGCGCGCCCGTGCTGAAGGCAGTCCCCGGACACAGCCACGCCCAGCGCGTGATCAACACGCGCGCGCTGATCCTGCAGGGCGGCATTGCCGACGCCTTCTACATTCACGTCTACGACGGCTGGCTCACGTCGAACAGCATCGCCGGGCCGTGGTCGCAGGCCTACCCGGGCCCGCTGATGGCCAACGAGATGAATGCCATCGCGACGGAGCTCTCGAAAAAGGGCGTCGTCGATCTGCTCGACGGCGGCCCCAAGGCGAACCCGAAGCCATCGCTCGCCAGCGGCGTCCCGACGATCTACACGAGCTCAGGTGCCGAGCGAGCTCATCGTGTTCAAGGGCCAGCCTGATTTCGTGCCGGTCGTGGGCACCCAGCTGCTGTGGGCATCCAACACCACGAGCGACGTTCTCATCGACACTTCGAACAGCAACTATTACGTGCTGCTCGCCGGCCGCTGGTTCACTTCGCGCGCGCTCACGGGACCGTGGACGTTCGTCGCCAGCAACGCGCTGCCGCCCGACTTCTCCAAGATCCCGTCACAGTCGCTCGCCGGAGCCGTGTTGCCGACCGTCGCCGGAACACCGCAGGCGCAGGAAGCGATGATCGAGAACACGATTCCGCAGACGGCCACGGTGCCGCTGAAGGGCGGGCCGACGTTCACACCGAATTTCAGCGGTCCGCCGCAGTTCCAGCCGATCCCCGGCACGCAGTTGACCTACGTCGTGAACTCGTCGGAGCCGGTGATCCAGGTCTCGCCGACCCAGTACTACGCGGTCGTCGCGGGCGTATGGTTCATTGCGCCGCAGCTGACGGGGCCGTGGACGATTGCGACCTCGGTACCGACAGTGATCTACACGATCCCGCCGTCCTCGCCGATCTACTACGTCACCTACGTCCACATCTACGAAGCGACGCCGCAGTACGTCTACGTCGGCTACACGCCGGGCTATCTCGGCACCGTGGTCTCGCCGTACGGCACCGTCATCTACGGAACCGGCTACACGTACGCGGGCTGGATCGGCGACGTCTGGTATCCGCCGCCGTACACGTATGGCATCGCCGCGGCGCCCGTGTACAACCCGTACGTCGGATTCACCTGGGGCTTCGCGGTGGGTCTCGCCACCGCGGCGTGGGGCTGGGGAGCCTGGGCGACGCCTTACTACTACGGCGGGGCGTACTACCACCCCGGCTACTGGGGCGCCTATCCGTGCTGCGCTTCGGCGAGCGCGAACGTCTACGGCCACTGGGGCGCGACCACGTATTCGGGAACGCGCTCCTGGTACGCGGGCGGCGGCGTCGCCGGCACCACCGCGAGCGGCAACTACTACAACTCGCGCACGGGTACCTCGGGCTCGTACAACGCCGGCAAGCAATACAACGCCTGGACCGGCAACGCCACGCGCGGTTACGACCGCACGGTGAACGGCGCGGCAGGCGGGTCCGGCAATGTCGCCCGTGCGAGCAACTACAACACGTATACCGGCCAGCGCTCGACCGCGAACGCCGTATCGGGAACCGGTGCGGGGGGCAGCTCGTACAACCGCGCCGGCGCGTCGACCGCGGGACCGGAAGGCAACGCGCACGTCGGTGGCGGATCGACGTACAACGCGAAGACGGCAACACCAACACCTGGGGAACCGCGAGCCTCGGCAACAATCACTATGCCGACGTGAACGGCAACGCCTACAAGAACACCGGCGACGGCTGGCAGAAGGCCGACGGGAGCGGCTGGTCAGGCGCATCCGGCGACAACTCGTGGGCTGACAAGGAATCGCAGGCGCGAAGCTCCGGCGACGACAGGTTCGGCAACTTCTCCGGCGGCGGCTGGGGCGGCGACCGTTCCGGCGGAGGCGGATTCGTTTGGCGGCGGCGGATTCGGCGGCGGCGACCGCTCCTTCGGCGGCGGCGGCTTTGGTGGCGGTGGTTTTGGCGGCGGTGGCCGATTTGGCGGCGGCGGATTCGGCGGCGGCGGATTCCGGGGAGGCGGCCGCCGCTAACGCGGGCGCTCCATCACGACCCATCGGTCGTTCCCGTACGCAATATCATCCGGGGGCCTGCACACGCAGGCCCCTTTGTTTCGTCACTGCAATCCGTAGAAGCGGCAGGCGTTCTCTCCGAGGATCGCCGCGCGCTCGGCAGCCGGCAGACCCCGGAGCAAATCGTCGGTCGCGTCGACCCAGCGGGCGAATCCGGACGCCAGGTTGACGACGGGCCAGTCGCTGCCCCACAGCACACGATCGCTGCCGAACGCGCGCAGCACGTGGTCGAAATACGGCCGCAGCGTGTCGACGCTCCAACCCGGCCCTGCTTCGGTGACGAGCCCCGAGAGCTTGCAGCACGCGCTGCTCTCGCGCGCGATCGCGGCGAGATCGTCCGCCCAGGGCTGCCAGGCGCCCGCGGCGATCGCCGGCTTCGCGCAATGATCGACGACGACCGCAAGCCGCGGATGCCTCGCCAGCATCCTGCGCAGCGGCTTGAGCTCGCGCGGTGTCACCAGCGCGTCGAAGCGCAATCCGAGGTCGCGGAGTGCCGCGAGCGCGGGCTGCACGTCGGGTCGGCCGATCCAATCCGGATCGGGAATGTCCTGCAGCATCGGGCGAATCCCCTTGAGCAGCGGATCCGCGGCGAGCGCGGCGAGGGTCGCGATCGCGTCGGGCGCGGCGAGATCGGCCCAGCCGACGACGCCACGCACGAGGCCTTCGCTCGCGCGCGCGACGTCGAGCAGGTAGCGCGTCTCGGCGAGCGTGGGCGCCGCCTGCACGAGCACGGTCGCGCCGATGCCGTGCGCCGCGAGCAGCGGCCTCAAGTCGTCGAGCGCGAAATCGCGATGGATCGGCGCCAGCGCCGGCGTGAGCCAGCCGTAGTCGCCGCGGGCGAGCTGCCACACGTGGTGGTGCGCGTCGACGCGCAGCATAGTCCTACTCCGGCAACGGCGCGTCAGGGGCGAGAAGCGCCTCGGCGCGCAACTCCTGCCAGAACGCGTGCGGGATCGGCGCTCGCATCATCGCGATGGCGTGATCGAGCTCGAAACGCGAGCGTGCGCCCGCGACCACGGCCGCGACGGCCGGATGCGCGCGCGGGAATTGCAGCGCTGCGGATTCGAGCGCGACGGCGTGCCGGGCACAGACCGCCTCGATCCGCGCGACCTTCGCGACGATGTCGGGAGGCGCGGGGGCGTAGTCGAAGCGCGGCGCGCTGCCGTCGGCGGGGCATGAACCCGTCGCCAGGATTCCCGAATTGAACGGTCCGCCGATCACGATTCGCGTATCGCGCCGCGCGCACAGCGGCAGCAGTACCGGCAGCGCCGACTGGTCGAGCAGCGTGTAGCGCCCGGCGAGGAGCAGGACGTCGAAGTCGGCGTGCGCGAGCGCGTCGACGCAGACTTGCCAGTCGTTGACGCCGAGGCCGTATCCGGCGATCGCGCCTTCCGCCTTGAGCCGCGCGAGCGCGGGCACCGCGCCCTCCATCGCCTCGCGAAAGCGCTGCGGCGCTCGATCGCCGTGCGCGTCGCGCGCGACGTCGTGGATGAACACGTAGTCGATTCGCGCGAGCCCGAGGCGTTGCAGGCTTTCCTCGACGCAGGCGAGCGTCCCGTCGAACGAATAGTCCCATTGCTGCGCGTATGGAAGCACCTCGACGTAGCCATGCTGGTCACGCGACGCCGCCGCGTCCGGAACCAGCCTTCGCCCGACTTTGGTCGACAGCAGGAACGCATCCCGCGGCATCGCGCGGAGCGCCGCGCCGATGCGGCGCTCGGAGAGCCCGTTGCCGTAATGCGGCGCGGTGTCGAAATAGCGGATGCCGCGATCCCACGCGTGCCGCACCAGCGCGACGGCGTCGGTCTCGGCGACCGGCGTGAAAAGATTGCCGAGCGGCGCACCACCCAATCCGAGGTCGACGTCGGCGAGCTTCATGGCCGGCCGAATATTCGGCGGCTGCGATTTCGACGCGACCGCGGGCAGGCGCGCGGCTCGCCAATCGACGCCGCGCGATCGACGCCAATACAAAGAAGGAAACGCGCCAGCGGATTCGGCGGGACGGCGGCACGCTGATATCCTAACGGTAATCATGGATTCGAGCGCGCGCTTGCAATGACCGGCCCGAACGCGATCCGCGGTGTCTGGTGCGCGACGCTGACGCCGCTGGCGGCATCGGGCGCGCCCGATCACCGGCGTCTCGCCGACCACGTGCGCCGGCTTTTCGCGGCGGGTGTGGACGGCGTCGCGCCGTTCGGGACCACGGGCGAGGGACAGTCGTTTTCCGTTGCCGAGCGGCGCGACGGCATTGCCGCGCTCATCGCCGCCGGCATCCCGCCCGACCGGATCGTCGCCGCGACGGGCTGCGCCGCGCTGCCGGACACGATCGAGCTGACCCGCGCCGCGGTGAAGTCCGGCTGCGCGGGAGCGCTGGTGCTGCCGCCCTTCTTCTTCAAGGACGTCACCGAGAACGGCCTCCACGCGTACTACGCGCAGCTCATCGAGGCCGTCGCGGAACCGGAACTCGCGCTCTACCTCTATCACATCCCGCAGCTGACCGCGGTGGCGATCCCGCATGACGTCATCGCGCGCCTCAATCTCGATTTCCCGGGCGTCGTCAAGGGCATCAAGGACAGCGGAGGCGAGCTCGGGCACACGCGGCGCCTGCTCGCGCGCTTCCCCGAGCTCGCGGTGTTCGTCGGTCACGAGCCGCACCTGCCGGCAGCGCTCGCGGCCGGCGGCGCCGGAACGATCTGCGGCGTCGCCAATCTCTATCCCCGCCTCGTGCGCCGGCTGCACGACGGCGCCAGGACAGGCGACTTCGCGGCGGATCTCGCCCGCGTCGAAGGCTTCGTCGAAACGCTTGCGAACGTTCCGCTGTTCGCCGCGTTCAAGGCGTTGCTGGCAACGCTCTATGCAGATCCCCAATGGGCCGCGGTGCGCGCGCCGCTCGTGGCGCTCGATCCCGACGCGCTGCGCTCCTGGATGCTCGCCGTCGCAGGCACGGGAGTCGATCCGGCGCGCGACGCCGCGACACCCGGGTCCGGCTGACCGGCCCGCAACGCTCCCCTGCGCGGTATGATTTCGTCCGACGGCGAACGCGACGGTGGCGCGGCGCCGCCCACCCGAACACCACCGGAGGAGGAGACCATGTCCGATCACGCCCGTGACGACGCCGTCGACGCGCTGCGCCGTCGCCTGCTTCAGGCCGGCGCCGGCGCCGCGACGCTCGGCGCGCTGCCCGCCATTCCGTCCGCCGCCGCGCAAGGCTCCTCCTCGTTCGACTGGAAGCAGTTCAAGGGCGAGAAGATCGAAGTCAGTTTCACCAAGAGCCCGCGCGGCGAGCTGCTCACGAAATACCAGAAGGAGTTCGAGGACCTGACCGGCATCACCGTCGGCTCCGAGATGACGCCCGAGCAGCAGCAGCGGCAGAAGGCGGTGATCGAGTTCAATTCCGGCAAGACGTCGTTCGACGTGATTCATCTCTCCTACCACGTGCAGAAGAGCCAGTTCGGCCGCGGCAAGTGGCTGGTCGATCTGCGTCCGTACTTCAGCAATCCGAAGCTGGCACCGCCCGATCTCGACCTCGCCGATTTCAGCAAGGGCGGGATGGCGTACGCGACGCAGAGCGACGGGCGCGTCGACAGCCTGCCGATCAACCTCGATCTCTGGATCATCTACTGGAACAAGGACCTGTTCGCAGCGAAGGGCATCGCGTATCCGAAGAATTACAACGAGATCATGGACGCTGCTGCAAAGCTCAACGATCCGGCGAAGGGCATCTTCGGCAACGTCGGGCGCGGCCTCAAGAACGCGAATGTGCCGCTGTGGGGAAACTTCTTCCTGGGCTGGGGCGGCGAATACATCGGCGCCAACGGCAAGCTGCTGACGGACACGCCCGAAGCGATCGCATCGGCGACGTTCTACCGCGACCTACTGAAAAACTACGGTCCGCCGGGCATCTCCGGATTCAACTGGAACGAGTCGCAGAGCCTGTTCATGCAGGGCAAGGCGGGCATGTGGGTCGACGGCATCGGCTTCGCGCCGCCGCTCGAGGACCCGGCGAAGTCCAAGGTCGTCGGCAAGGTCGGCTACGGCGTGATGCCGCCCGGTCCGAAGCTGCAGGTGTCCGACGCCTTCGGCGACGGCATCGGCGTTTCGGCTTTCACGGGCAAGAAAGACGCCGCGTGGCTCTACGTCGCGTGGGCGACCAACAAGCAGAACCAGGCGCGGCTGCTGCAGGCCGGCGCCGGCGCGCCGGTCCGGTTGTCCGCATTCTCCGACAAGCAGGCGCTCGCCAACATCGCGGTCCCCGCCGCATGGCTCGAGGCGGTCGCAGGATCGCTGCGGATTGCGAAGCCCGGGCTGCCCATCATCGAGCCCGTGACCGAGTTCCGCGACGTGTTCGGCATCGCGCTCACCAACATGATCAACGGCGCGGATCCTGCGGCTGAGCTCAAGAAGGCGACGGCCGAATTCCAGCCGGTGCTGACCAAGAGCGAAAAAGCGTAACGGGCGGCGCCGCGCGCGCACCGCCCGCGCATGGGGCGATGCGGCCGCCGCGGCGCAATGGCTCCCGCGCAAGCGCGCATGGCATCCCAGGCGACGGCGGCACCGCGCTCCGGCTTCCTCGCCCGGCGGCAGAAGCGGTATCGGCTGTTCATCGTCCCGGCGCTCGTCGTCGTCGGCGCCGTGATCGTCTTTCCGTGGACGTTCACGGTCTGGATGAGCATGTTCGACTGGAAGATCGGCAGCGTCTCGCACTTCGTCGGCCTCGAGAACTACGTCAAGCTGGTCGGCAACCAACGGTTCCACGAGGCGGTCGTCCACACGCTCTACTTTACCGTGCTCGCGGTCATCGCGCCGCTGGTGCTGGGCACCGCGGCGGCGCTGATCTTCCATCGGGAATTTCCCTTCCGCGGCGTGCTGCGCTCGATCTTCACGCTGCCGATGATGGCGACACCCGTCGCCGTCGCCCTGGTGTGGACGATGATGTTCCATCCGCAGCAGGGCGTGCTCAATTACCTGCTCTCGCTCGTCGGACTGCCGCCGTCGCTGTGGGTCTATTCGCCGACGCTCGTCATCCCCAGTCTTGTGCTGGTCGAGATCTGGCACTGGACGCCGCTGGTGATGCTGATCGTGCTGGGCGGGCTCGCCGCGCTGCCGGTCGAGCCCTACGAAAGCGCGCGCCTCGACGGCGCGTCGGAGTGGCAGCTGTTCAGATACATCACGCTGCCGCTGGTCGCACCGTTCCTGGTCGTCGCCGCCGTGATCCGCACGATCGACGCGATCAAGGCGTTCGACACCATCTTCGTGATCACCCAGGGCGGGCCGGGCACGGCGTCGGAGACGATCAACCTCTACCTCTACCTGCAGGCGTTCGCCTTCTACAACGTGGGCAACGCCTCGGCGGTCGTCGTCGTGTTCTTCGTGATCATCCTCGCGCTCGCGTTGCTCTTGCTGCACGTGCGGCAACGGACGCAATGGACATGACCGCCGCTGCCGCCCTCCCGCCCGCGCCGCAGGCGCGGCGCGCCCGCTGGCGACGGCTGCTGCGCAAGGCAGGCTTCGGGTTCTCCGTGGCGGTGATCGTGTCGCCGGCGATCCTGGTCTTCCTGTGGATGCTCTCGCTCGCGCTCAAGAACGAGGTCGACAACCTCGCCTACCCGCCGGTGTTCATCCCGAGCCCGCCGACCTGGAACAATTTCATCCAGGTGTTCACCGAGAACTCGATGGGGCTGTATTTCTGGAACAGCATCGTCGTCTCGGGCGCCGCCACGCTCGTCGCGCTCATCGTCGGCATCCCGGCCGGCTACGGCATCGCGCGCGCGCAGGCGCACAAGCTCACCGTGCTGATCCTGATCGCGCGGATGACGCCCGCGCTCTCCTACCTGATCCCGCTCTTCACCGTGTTCCAATTCCTCGGCCTCAACAACACGCTGACCGCGCTCGCGATCACGCACCTCGTGATCACCGTGCCGATCGTCGTCTACGTGATGGCCGGGCCACTTCGAGACGCTGCCGCGCGAGCTCGAGGAGGCCGCGCTGATCGACGGCGGCAGCGTGTGGACCGCGTTCCGCTACGTGGCGCTGCCGCTGGCGCGCCCGGGCATCGTCGTCGGGACGATCCTCGCCTTCATCTTCTCGTGGAACAACTTCGTGTTCAGCGCCGTGCTCGCGGGCCGCGCCACGCGCACGCTGCCCGCCGCCGTCTACAACGTGCTCACCTTCGAGCAGCTCGCCTGGGGACCGCTCGCGGCCGCGGCGATCGTCGTCACGCTGCCGGTCCTGGTGCTGACCGTGCTGATCCAGAAGGAAATCGTCGCGGGATTGACCGCCGGCGGCGTGAAGGGATCCTAGGAGCCCCGTTCACTCCAGCCGGATCTCGCCGTCGAACCGGACGTTGAGGGCGAGGCCGGCGACGTCGAGCGTCATTCGCGCGGGAAACGATTCGCTGCCTTTCGCGCGGCCTTCCGCAATCGCCTTCGCCACGGCCTGCTCGATGTCGCGCTGCGCGTTGACGCCGACGGTCTTCAGGAACTTGCGAATGCTGAGGTTCAGCGTTTCTTCGTTCATGGCGGCTCCCGGCGATGACGGAAGCCACCATTATCGCCGAATGGGGCATCGTCGCTCCAGCCGGTCCACGGCACGACAATCACCCGGAGATGCGAACCCGAGCTCGAGAGGGATGCGTCGCCCTCGGCCGCGCGAATGGAGGGAGGGATCCGAGCGCATTCACCCGGGCGGACACCCCCTACACCACGCCAAAGATATCGCTTGCTTATGTACCTGATGGCGCGCATACTTCGCCCCAGCGATATTCAAGCAGTGCTGTTCTTGTCTGGTTCGGTACCCGCAGTTCTGCGGTACTTCTCCGTTCAACACCCCGCCGTCTTGAGTTTCGCCCCGAAGTGGGGGCAGTCCCCCATCAATTACATTCAGGACATCAAGACATGGCAACAGGTACAGTAAAGTGGTTCAACGACGCCAAGGGCTTCGGATTCGTCACACCCGAAGACGGCGGCAAGGATCTTTTCGCCCATTTCTCCGCGATTCAGGAGCAAGGGTTCAAGACGCTGAAGGAAGGCCAGCGCGTCAGCTTCGACGTCACCACCGGTCCCAAGGGGCTGCAGGCGACGAATATCCGCTCGGCGGATTGAGGGTTGCGGCACGCATGGCACTATCGTCCTGCGGCCGCCCCGTCGAGAAGCCCGGCTGACGCCGGGCTTTTTCGTTTCTGAATCTTTCGGAGGCACGACCGTGGCCAAAGAGGAAGTCATCGAAATGAAGGGCGTGGTGGTCGAGGTGCTGCCCGACTCGCGCTTTCGCGTCACGCTCGACAACGGGCACAACCTCGTCGCCTACAGCGCGGGCAAGATGCGCAAGCACCACATCCGGATCATCGCCGGTGACAAGGTGTCGCTGGAGCTCTCGCCGTACGATCTCTCCAAGGGACGGATCACGTTCCGTCATATCGACGGGCGTGGCGGTCCGGCGCCTGCCGTGCGCCCGCGCACCTGACCCTTCCCTGCTTCATCGCGCGCCCGCCGTTTCGGCGCGCTCGGTCCTTCAACCGGAAATCCTGCAAGCGTGTAGCGCGAAGCGAACGCTTCCGCGCTTCCGCTCCTACCGGGATCAACCGGCTATGCGCCAGTCGCGATCGCCTCGCGGGAATTGCAGGCTCATGCGAATCCACCGCGCGACACCGTTGTGCAGCGATGCGACGGCCGGGTAAGCTTTCGCCTCATGACACCCGATTCGCCGAGCAGCCCGCGCGCGACGCCGATTCTCGCGGTCGTGCCGCTGGGCTTTCCGTGGGAAACGGCCGATCCGTTCCTGTTCTGCGTCCATCACGACGACGCTTACCCCAGGGGCAATGAGCGGATGGGCCCGGACGCGTCGCTCGCCGGGCGCAACATCGGCCAGGACTTCGAGGGCAAGGACGGCTGGCGGATGTACCACGGTGACGTCGTGCCGGGTTTCCCGCAGCATCCGCACCGCGGCTTCGAGACGGTCACGATCGTTCGACAGGGCTTCATCGACCACTCCGACTCGCTGGGCGCGACCGCGCGCTTCGGCCCGGGCGATGTGCAGTGGCTGACCGCGGGCCAGGGCATCGTCCATTCCGAGATGTTTCCGCTGCGCGATCGCTCCGGCCCGAACCCGGTCGAGCTCTTCCAGATCTGGCTCAACCTCCCGAGCGCGGACAAGTTCGCGCCGCCGCACTTCACGATGCTCTGGCGCGATGCGGTGCCGGTGCACGCATCACGCGACGATCAGGGCCGCGTCACCGAGATCACGATGGTCGCGGGCGCACTTCCCGGTGTGCACCCGCCGCCGCCGCCGCCCAACTCCTGGGCCGCGCGCAGCGACAGCGACGTCGCGATCTGGACGATCCGCATGGCGCCGCACGCGCGCTTCGTGCTGCCGCGCGCCTCCGCGGGGTCGAATCGCTCGCTGTATTTCTTTCGCGGTGGCGACCTCGTCGTCGCGGAGCGCAGGCAGGACGCGCATGCGCGCGTGGTGCTCGATCCCTTGGCGGACGTGCCGCTCGAGGCAGGTGCGGAGGGTGCGGAACTCCTTCTGCTTCAGGGCAGGCCGATCGCCGAGCCCGTGGTGCAGTACGGCCCGTTCGTGATGAACAGCCGCGCCGAGATCCAGCAGGCGATGCACGACTACCAGCGGACCCAGTTCGGCGGCTGGCCCTGGCCGAGCGACGGTCCCGTGCACGATCGAGAGCGCGGCCGCTTCGCGCGCCACGCCGACGGCCGGGTCGAGGAAGCAGAACGCTGACGGCGTCAGCCGTGCCGCGAGCGCAGCGCCCGGATCTCCGCCTCGAGGCGCTCGATTCGCTCGACGTAGCCCAGCACCACGCTGACCGCGTGCGAATCGAGCTCGAAGTCGTGGCGGAGCCGCGACGCGGTCCTCGCCACCACGAGCCACCGCGCCTCGAACGTCCATGTCGCGGCGTTGGGATCGCTCGGGACCAGCGCCCCGTAGCGCACCAGCTCGCGCAGCTCGGATTCGGGCAATCCTGACGCGGTGACGAGCTCGGTGAAGGTCACCTCGGTCATCGTGTCGAGGCACAGCGCGTCTTCGACGTGTGCAGTCATGATGTCGCCTCCTGCAGGTGCGCGCGCGGATTGAAGTTCGAAATCTCGGAGAGCTGCCGCAACAGCGCCTTCTCCCTTTCATCGACGATCGTCGGCACCTCGATGCGCGCGATCGCGTACAGGTGGCCCGCTTCGGCGCCGCGGGTCATGCCGCGGCCCGTCAGGCGCAACTGCTGTCCCGCCCGCGTGCCGGGAGGCACCTTCAGCGCGACCGCGCCGCCGGGCGTCGGAACATCGACCGTCGCGCCGAGAATCGCCTCCCAGGGCGCGAGCGGAAGGTCCATGTAGAGATCCCTGCCCGATGCACGATAGAGAGGGTGATCGGCGACCTCGATGCCGATATACAGATCGCCGTCCGGGCCGCCGTTGACGCCCTTCCCTCCCTTGCCGGGCACGCGCAGCGTCTCGCCATCGGTGACGCCGCGCGGGATGCGCATCTTCACGCGATGCGGCACGCGCCGCATGCCGCCGTCCGGCGCCCATTCGAGCGCCGACATCTCGAGGTCCACCTCGGTGCCGTGGAAGGCCTGCTCGAACGTGAGGCGCACGACGGCTTCGAAATCGCTGCCCGCCATCGGTTGATCCGCCGGACGCGCGCGGCCGCGGCCGGAGCGCGCGCCGAATGCGGCGAACAGATCGGACAGGTCGATGTCGTCGAAGCCGCGCTGCCCTTGCGCAAAATGCTCGCCCCAATCCGGCGGCGGCCGGAATTCCTGACCCGGCGCATGGCTGCCGAGCTGATCGTAGGCCGCGCGCTTCTCCGGATCCTTGAGCGTCTCGTAGGCCTCGGCCATCTCCTTGAATTTCTCCTCGGCGTTCTTCTCCTTGGAGACGTCGGGATGATATTTCCGCGCGAGGCGGCGATAGGCGTTCTTGATGTCGTCGGCGCTCGCGTCCTTCTTGACGCCGAGAATCGCGTAGTAATCCTTGTATTTCATGCGGGCACCTTTGCCAAATTCGGGACCACTTGCTCGTGGACCCGCTTCGATGCGTCCTTGCCTCGGTTCTCCCGGCGCCGCACGGCTCGCACGACGCGGCGCTACGACAGCCGCCACCTTCGTGCAGATTGTACCGACCGCCGGATCCCGATCGGCGAAACCCGCGCGCCGCAGGGCGACGTCGGCGAAAACGGGCGATCGGGCGTCCGCCGCCGTGCGGGCGCCCGTCATGTCGCGCATCGGTGCGCCTCATCGACTCCCGCCGCGCCCCGTCGCCGCGAGGTCGTGGCGCCATCGTCTTCTCTTACGATCTCGTGTCGGAGGGTATCGCCGCACCACGGCACCCGTGCGCGGCGAATCACCTTGCGACGCCAGGCATTCCATCGCCTGCACGGCTCGAACATTCGACCACGGAGGGAGCGCCTCATGCGACGAATCGTCATCGTTCTTGCATTGAGCCTGCCGAGCCTTGCGCTCGCGGCCGCGACATCGCCGGAAGGCCGCTGGGAAGGATCGATCCATATCCCCGGAAGAAGTTTGCCGCTGGTCATCGACCTCGCTCCCGGCAAGGACGGCGCGTGGACGGGGTCGTTCATCGTTCCCGGGCTGGGGATCAAGGGAGCGCCTTTGTCGAACATCGTGGTGAGCGATACCGGCGTGGCGTTCGACACCGGAAAACTGCTCGCGAGCCCTCCCGACGGGCCGGCGCGATTCACCGCGCGCCTGACCGCTGCGGGCGCCATGTCCGGCGAAATGAAGCAGGGTGGCAATGCGGCCGAATTCACCCTCAAGCGGAGCGGTCCCTCGCAGGTCGAGTTGGCGCCGCGAAGTACTCCGGTGAGCGCCGAGGTCGAACATCAATGGACCGGCGACTTCGAGCTCGGCGGCTATCCGCGGCACGTCACGATCACCTTCGAGAATCACGCGGATGCTGGGGCGACGGCAAGATTCGTCGTCGTCGGCAAGCAGACCACCGATCTGCCGGTCGACCTCGTGATCGCGGAGGGCAATTTGCTGAGAATCGAATCGCAGGCGAATCAGGTCGCGTTCGAGGGACGCTATTCCAGTGAGCGCGGCGAGATAAATGGAATCATCGAGCTGGGACCGCTCGAGCTGCCCCTGGTATTGCACCGGCCCGCCGGGAGGACATCATGAAGCTCGTGCTCGTGGCATTCGCCATTGCGACCGTCGTCGGCTCCGGCGTTGCCGCCGCGCAGTCGACGTTTCGCGGCGATGCCGCCCACGCCGGAGCGTATCCGGGCGCGGGACCTCGTCAATTCCACCGGATCAAGTGGACGTTCCCGACGGGAGACCGCATCGTCTCATCGCCGGTCTACGCGGACGGCACGATCTACTTCGGCGGCGATGACGGAAACGTGTATGCCGTGAACGCCCTCGACGGCCGCCAGCTCTGGAAGCGCAAGACCGGCGGCCCGGTGGCGGCGACCCCGGCGATCGCCGGCGAGACGCTCTACGTCGGCAGTTATGACGGCAAGTTCTACGCGCTCGACCGGCGCACCGGGACGCCGCGCTGGAAGTTCGCCACCGGAGGCGAGCGGCGCTTCGAGGCGAAGGGGCTACACGGCTTTCAGCCGAAGAACCAGACCGTTGCCGACCCGTTCGACGTGTTCCTGTCGAGCCCCGTCGTGCGCGAAGGCGTGGTGTATTTCGGCAGCGGCGACGGAAACCTGTACGCATTGGACGCGATTTCCGGAGACCTGAAATGGAAATTCCAGACGGGCGACGTCGTGCATGCGTCGCCCGCGTACGCCGAAGGCGTCGTCTACTTCGGAAGCTGGGACAGCTACTTCTACGCGGTCGATGCAAGGACCGGCGCGGAGAAATGGCGTTTTCACGGCGGCGAGGATCCGATCATCCACAACCAGGTCGGATTCCAATCCTCCCCGGCCGTCGTGAATGGCGTCGTGTACACCGGTTGCCGGGATTCGAAGCTCTATGCGATCGATGCCGCGACCGGCAAGGAGAAATGGCGCTTCGACAATGCCGGCAGCTGGGTGATCAGCTCGCCGGCCGTGACACAGGGCAAGGTGATATTCGGCACGTCGGACTCGAGCCTCTACCACGTGCTCGACGCTGAGACCGGCAAGCCGATCGCGCGCCAGCAAGGCAAGGCCTATGTATTTTCGTCGCCATCGGTGGCAGGAAACGTGGTCTACCTCGGCGTCCTCAACGGCACGCTGGAGGCGCGCGACCTCGACAGCGGAAACCTCCTGTGGGAATTCACGACCGAAAGCTCGAGACGCAATGACGGCTGGGTCCTGACGTCAGAGCGGAAATTCAACGCGCCGATGGTCTTCTGGTCCAGCTGGCGCGAAACGCCGATCGTCGCCGCCAATCTGCAATTCGGGGCAGGATCGATCTTTTCGTCACCGCTCGTCGTCGGTGGAACCGTCTATTTCGGCAGCACGGACGGCAACCTCTACGCGCTGGAGTAGCCGCGGTTGCGAGGGTTCTTCGCGCCGCGCGAGGAGACTGTTCCAGAGTGCCGTCCCGCGGCATTCCGTCGCATGTTCGCGCCCTCGACTCACAGGCGTTTGACCATTGCGCCGATGGCACGGATACTTTGACCTGAGCGAGCAGTCTCCAGCGCGGCGATTTTCGCTTCGCCATCTTCGCCCGTGCATCAGGCGTCGCTCGACGAATTCAGCCAATGTTTCGCGGTACCGGCTCTCCGAGCAATTTTCCGGATGCGCACGGCCTAGCGATGTCTTGGTGACGATCGCGGGAAGACAATCAGGTCGAAGGGGGAGGACCGGTCACGATGTCGATGCTGTTGCCGCCGCTCTGGCTGATTCGTTTCGCGGTGGCGGCCGTCTGGCTCTACGAAGGGCTCTGGTGCAAGCTCCTGCGCGGACAGCCGCACGAATTCGAAGTGGTCGCGGCGGTGCCGGGGCTCGGGCCACGCTTCGGAGCACACTTTCTTCGGACGCTGGGTGTGATCGAGATCGCCGTGGCCGCATGGACGGTCAGCGCGATCTCGCCGGTCCTGTGCGCCGCGTTCCAGACGCTGCTGCTCGTCGCGCTCAACGCGAGCGGACTCCTCTGGGCGCGCCGGATCATTCATGACCCGGCCGGCATGGTCGTGAAGAACTTCGCCTTTCTCGTGCTGGTGTGGGTCTGCGCGAGCCTGCCGGGATGGTCGTGAGCACGAGCGCCGCCGAGACCGTCTGGGAGCACGGCCGCTTCGACGCGCGCGACGGTCCGGGCAAGGTGCTGTTCGGCCGAGTCTACGAGGATGCGTCGATCGAGCAGCGTGCCTTCCGGCCCGGAGGCCGCGTGCTGTGCATCGCCTCGGCGGGCTGCACGGCGATGGCGCTCGCACCGCAGCACGAGGTCGTCGCCGTCGACATCAATCCCGTGCAGCTCGCCTATGCCGAGCGGCGATTCGCCGGCGAGCCCGGCGTTCACGGCGCCGCCGAGCGCGTCATGGCATTCGGACGGACGTTCGGCCCGCTCGCCGGCTGGTGGCCCTCGCGCGTCCAGGCGTTCCTCGACCTCGACGACCCGGGCGAGCAGATCGCGTACTGGCGGCGGCACCTCGACACGCGAAGGTTTCGCACCGTGCTCGACGGCTTCTTCTCGCTGACCGCGCTGCGCGCCGTGTACGCCTCGCCGTTCCTCGACCTCCTGCCACCCCGCCTCGGTGCGGTCATGCGCGGACGCATGGAACGCTGCTTCGCACGGCACTCCAACCGCGCGAACCCGTATGCGCGCGCGCTGTTGCAGGGGGAACTGCCCGACGCGACACCGCCTCCGGAAGCGAAGTCGATCCGGCTCGTCCACGCCGACGCCGCGTCGTACCTGGAGCGCGAACCGGCCGAAAGCTTCGACGGCTTCGCGCTGTCGAACATCCTCGACGGGGCCGAGGCCGGATACGAGCGGCGGCTGATGGCCGCGGTGAAGCGCGCCGCGAGACCCGATGCGATCGTCGTGCACAGGAGTTTCCGCGAGGCCCCCGCCAGCCTTCTCACCAATCACGCCGACGAGGATCGGGCCATGCTCTGGGGTGTGGTCGACGTGCGCCCCGCTTCCACATTCGAACGAGTCCAATGATCCAATCCACCGCAGAAACCGCCGCGGCCGGGACCCGCGCATCCGCGCCGGACGACGCCCGCTCACGCATCACACCGGAGAACATGCGCCCGTCGACGTCGGTCGTCACCCGGATGAAATTCGCCGCCCCGCCGGAACAGGTGTGGGACGGCCTGATGTTCTACGAGGAGATCGATTCGCCTCCTCCGCTCTATCTGCGCCTGTTCCTGCCGGTGCCGATCCGGATCGAAGGCAGGAAATCGGCCGTCGGCGACGAAACCACCTGCGTGTATCGCGATGGACATCTGCTGAAGCGCGTGACCCGGATCGACGCGGGCCGGCATTACGGGTTCGACGTCGTCGAGCAGGACCTCGCCGTCGGCGGCACGATCCTGTCGGGTGGCTGTTACGCGCTCACGGAGCTTCCGGGACGCGGCACCGAAGTCGCGATCACGACGCGATACGTGAGCCCCAAGCGGCCAGGCTGGCTATGGAAGCCGATCGAGGCGACGGTGTGCCACATGTTCCACCGGCACCTGCTTTCCTCGATGCGGCGAAAGATCGAGTCGGCCTGACCACCCGCTGACGCACCCATCGCGGAAATGCGTGGCGCCGTCGCCTCTTGACGGCGCCACGCCGACGCTATCCTGACGACTGCATTACGCGCGCCTTGCGCCAAGTCGTCAGGTCAGGCTCAACGATTCCCCTTCCGCGCCACCGGAAGGATCGACCCGAACAGGCCGTGCGATTCGTCTTGCGGCCCGGCGGTGAAGAACAGCTCTTTGGTCGGTCCCGCCGTCCCGCCGTTGCCGAACGACAATCCCCACAGCCCGTCGATCTCGAGCGGCGGCCCGCCCGCGCTGTGCAGCATGCCGCGGTGACGGTATTCGCCGTTGCCGAGCCCGTCGTCCTCTTCGTCGGACTCTCCCCTGCTGCGCGTGCCGGGAAGCTCGTAGGCGTGGATGCGCCCGTCCCCGAAGTTGCCGATCAGCAGGTTGCCGCTGAATTTTCCGAAATCGCCGGGCGCGAGCGCAAGTCCCCACGGCGAGTTGAGCGTGCCGCGCGACGCAACCCTGCGAAGCAGCGTGCCGGCAGTGTCGAACGCGTTCACGAAGCCGTGCCCCATGCCGGGGACGTCGTCCTCCGCATCCTCGTCCTGCAACGCGTAGGTGACGTAGATCGTGCCATTGATGTTCCGGATGCCGAACGGCGCATAGCCCTTGGGAAGTTTCGGGTCCGATGAATGCGCCGGGCATGTGCACGGGAGCAAACGCGTGATCGAACACGTCCACCGTTCCCGCATGGAAGTTCGTGGCATAGAGAAAGTCACCGTTCACGTCGCCCGGATTGGTGCTCGCGATGGCGAGTCCCTTGTAGATGTTGGCGTCGGACGGCGGTATCGCGATGATCGCCTGGCTCGACACGAGCGGCGGCGGCGGGACGGGCGGCGGAACCGTGGGATTCCAGCCGGAAATCGAGCCGTCCTCGCTCGCGAAGATGAACCGCGCCGGCCCCTTGGCTCCGCTCACCGGATCGGTCACGACGAATCCCGCTCCGCCGTTGAACACGGTACCGGTCGGCGCTCCGGGAACGATGACGCACTGACACGGAAGATTCGTCAGAGGGATCTTCGCGCCCGTGTTGCCGTTGTAGAGCGTCGACGTGCCGCTTCCGTTGTTGGATATCCACCAGGGGGAGCTCGCGGATGCCGCCAGGCCCCAGGCGTTGATCAGCGCCGGGTCCGTGAGATCCGCCATTCCCGGAACGTCCGAGACAAGATTGTGCTGCGTATAGAACTGGGCGGCCGCCTGCCCCGCGCCGCCGAGAAGCAGGGCGAGCGAAAGCGCCGCGATCGTTGATTGCAATTTGCGCATTGGATTCTCCTCGCGTGTCGAGTACGGGACCCGATGATCGACGGATCATGCGGCGCGATGTCGGCCACGCCGCTCGAACCATCGATGCCTATGCCGGTGTTGAAATCAAAATCGACCCCCGAATCAAAATCGAGATCAATATCGACATCGAGTCAACACCGACGCGGACACGCATATTCCGGGAATCAATCGAAGTACGGCGCGCGAAGGATTTACAAAGCAACGGTTGCTCGCATCGCGCAACTGAAATTCTTACAATCCGCGCTGTGCGCATTGCCGTCGTGCGATCCTGCGCAGCGGTACTGCATCGCGCGTCTCGCGGCGGCAGCAAGAACGCGCCGCACGCTACGGGTCATGCGCGCGCGACAGCCGCGACCGCGTGGCGAGGCGTCCTCCGCGCATCACCTGCCGGCGCGAGACAACTCGTATCCGGTGCGGGAACCGTAAGCCCGGCGCGCATGCGTTCGACCTTCCCCGCCACGAGCCCCCGTGGCCGCCCGTCTTGACCACCTCGATGGCCCGGGCTACGCTCGACCGCTTTCCGGCTCGCGGTGCCGGTGACGGCGCCCCTTGGCGCCGCCGGGGCAGGCGAATGCAACGCGCAAGGAGCGTCGTATGAAGAAAGTGCGAATGACGGGCGGAGCGGCGGCACTGATGGCCGTGCTGCTGTGTGCGCCGGGCATCGGGCTCGGCGCTTCGATCAAGGGCAAGGTGACCGTCACCGGCGCGGTTCCGGCGCAGAAGAAGATCGACGTCACGATCGACCAGTACGTCTGCGGCACCGAGAAGGACGCCCGGCGACCTCCTGGTGTCACCGCAGAAGGAGCTGCGCAACGCCGTCGTGTGGCTGGAGAATCCGCCGGCCGGCGCCGCCGCGCCTCCGCAGGCCAAGATCGAGATGGACCAGAACGGATGCGTGTTCATCCCGCGCGTCGTCGTCGTTCCCGCGGGCGGCACCGTGGACTTCCTGAACAGCGACCGCCTGCTCCACAACATTCACGCGACGCCGAAGCTCAACGTGTCGTTCAACCGCACGCAGCCGAAGAGCCGCGACGATTCCCGTCACCTTCGCCAAGCCGGAGATCGTGCGAGATCAACTGCGACCTCCACTCGTGGATGGTCGGCTGGGTCGTCGTGTCGGCGCACCCCTTCTACGCGATCACCGGCGCCGACGGGCAGTTTTCGTTCGACAATCTCCCGCCGGGCCAGTACAAGCTCCAGATCTGGCACGAGCGGCTCGGCACGATCGCAGGCGAGCGTCACCGTCGCCGACAAGCAGCCCGGGCGCGTCACCGTCGAGATGAAAGCCCGCTGACGGATCGGCGCGGTATTCAGGGCCTCAGGGCTTGACCTCGATCTTCTTCGAGGCTTCCCAGGCCGCGGAGTGGTTGGGCTCGGCGAGCGCCCGCAGCGATTCCCCCTTCGTCCAGCGCGATCGTGAACGTCACGGTCGGCGCCGAATACACCGGGTGCAGGTACGCCCGCGCGATCTCCACCGTGTCCTTGTAGAGCGCGATGTAGCGGACCGAATGCTCGGCCAGCGACGGGATGCTGTCGCACCGGCGCCGACGCTGACCGTCACGGTGAACCAGTCGCCGCGCTTGACCGAGTCGGGCGCGACGATCTTCGGCGAATGCTTCGCGTCGTAAGTCGTGTGGAGCTGGCGGATATTCCGGAGTGAACTGCTCGGCCTGCTCGCCCGCGGCGCGCGCAGTCGTTCCGGCCAGCGCGAGGCACAGGACGATGCGCGGCGACAACGGCAATGCGCGGAACTCGAATGGCATCGATCATCTGCGGTCACCTCCGAGTTCGTCGATCAGCGTTCGGGCAGGACTTCGCGGACCATCGCCAGCAGCTCGCGCGGGCTGTACGGTTTCGCGAGGTAATTGGTGGCGCCGGCCGCCGACGCCTTCTCCCGGTCGCCGCTCAGCGCGAACGAGGTGATCACGATGACCGGGATGTGTGCGCGTGCGCGGATCCGCCTTCAGGACGCGCGTCGCGTCGAGGCCGGACATCTTGGGCAGCTGGACGTCCATGAGGATGAGGTCCGGCAGCTCCTTCTGCGCCATCGCCACGCCGGACTCGCCGTCCATCGCCTCGATCAGCCGGTAAGTCGTGCGGCTGAGCAGCTGCTGCACGATCTTGCGGTTGTACTCGTTGTCCTCGACGTAGAGAATCGTCTGCTCGCTCATGCGTCACCGCCTTTCGCCCGCAAGCGGAACGGCAAAGCAGAACACGCAGCCATTGCCGATCTCGCTTTCGACCCAGATGCGGCCGCCATGCATCTCCACGAATCGCTTGGTGATGCTGAGGCCGAGTCCCGTTCCGCCGAATTCGCGGGTCACCGTCGAGTCGACCTGGCGGAATTCCGCGAACACGTTCTCCAGCTCCTCCTTCGGAATGCCGATGCCGGTATCGGACACGCGATAGATGAGCTCGCCGTCGACGCAGTTGAACGCCGATCTCGACCCGTCCCTGCCGCGTGAACTTGAGGGCGTTGCCGGCGAGATTCATCAGGCACTGCGTGATGCGCCCGTTGTCGCCGTAGGCGACCGGAAGGCCGTCGGGTACGTCGACCACGAATTCCAGCCCTTTCTCGGCGGCGAGCGAGCGCAGCGAAACGTAGACGATGTCGACGACCTCGCGCGGCGAATACTCCGCCAGCGCGAGCTGCATGCGCCCGGCCTCGATCTTGGAGAGGTCGAGGACGTCGTTGATCAGGCGCAGCAGGTGGCGCCCGTTCACCTGGATGTCGGCGAGCGGCTCCTTCAGGTCCGGCGGAACGTCGCCATAGAGCCCGTCGAGCAGCATCTCGGTGAACCCGAGAATCGCGTTCATCGGCGTGCGCAGCTCGTGGCTCATGTTGGCGAGGAATTCCGACTTCGCCTTGCTCGACTGCGCCAGCTGCTGGTTGAGGCGGCCGAGCTCGGCCGCGGCGCGGCGCTGCTCGGTGTCGAACCGGTGGAGCTCCTGGCTCATGTGGTTCATCCGGTCCGCCAGGACGCCGAATTCGTCGCGATTGGCGACGCTGATGCGGCCGCCGAAGTTTCCCGCCGCCACCTTGTCGAGAAAGCTGTGCGCCTCGCGAACCGGGAGGATGAACGACCACGAGATCACGAATCCGCAGAGCAGCGCGAACAGCACCGCGCTGATCGCGAACGAGCTGGTCAGGATCAGCGACCGGCGATTGGCGGCGTTGACGCTGTCGCGCAGCCGCGCCATCCGCTCCTGCTGCTGCCACGACGAGCCGGCCGACCTGCGCCGTGATCTCGCTGTCGAGCCGCTCCTGGCGACGCAACAGCGTGCCCGTCACCGTGCCGAGCTTGCCGTCGCGGATCGCGTTCGCCATGTCGGCCACGACCGCCATCGCCTCGTCCTGCGAGGACCGTATCTGCTCGACCAGCGCTGGTCGGCCGTGCCCGCGGACTCCACCTTGGCCAGGCTGTCGTTGAACCGGTTGTTCTCGCGCAGGATCTTCGAGATCGCGACCTCGTCCTGCGACAGGAGCGCGAGATCGGTGTAATGCATCTGCCGCGCCAGCGCGTGCTCGCCCTGCTGCGCAAGGCTGACGAGCTCGTGCGCCTCGTCGAGCTGCTGGCTCTGCTTCGTGGCGTTGACGATGGTCTGGAGGCTCACCAGCGCCATCGCGATGAACAGCATCGTGACGATCAGGAACGCGGCGAGCAGCTTGGTATGCACCGACGCGCGGATGCCCGCGACCCATCGCACCAGGAACCGCAGCGGGGTTCGATCCTGGACATGCTCGGCAAGCTGCTCGAGTCTGATTTCCGGATCTCCCGCTGACGAGAGATTTTCGAGTGAGGATGGCACGTTGCTGTCGCGCCGCGTCGCCGTGTCCTTGTACATCGCCGGTCGAGGCCGTATATTATCCTCGCCCGCTTGGACTATCGACGGTGAGAACACCTCCTCGCATCCTCATCGTCGACGACAACCCGACGAACGTCAAGGTCCTCCAGACCCGCCTCGCGGCCGAGGGCTACGAGGTCATCACCGCGGCCGACGGCGAGGAGGGGCTGGCCGCCGCCCGCCAGCATACGCCCGACCTCATCCTGCTCGACGTCATGATGCCCAAGCTGGACGGCTTCGAGGTGTGCCGGCGGCTGCGCGCCGACGCCGCGTTCCCGTTCACGCCGATCATCATGGTGACGGCCATGGCCGACTCGAAGGACGTGGTCGCGGGACTCGAGGCCGGCGGCGACGAGTACCTGACGAAGCCCGTCGATCACGCGGCGCTGGCGGCGCGAGTGCGCTCGATGCTGCGGATCAAGCGCCTGCACGACACGGTCGAGACGCTCGCGGCCGAAGTGAAGGAGTGGAACGCCTCGCTCGAGCGGCGCGTCGCCGAGCAGGTCGGCGAGCTCGAGCGCGTCGGCCGGCTGCGGCGCTTCTTCTCGCCGTCGCTCGCGGAGCTGATCGTCAACGGCGGCGCCGACGACCCGCTGAAAAGCCATCGCCGCGAAATCACCGTCGTCTTCCTCGACCTGCGCGGCTTCACCGCCTTCGCCGAGGTCGCCGAGCCCGAGGAGGTGATGGGCGTCCTGCGCGAGTACCACCACGCCACCGGCGAGATCATCGTCCAGCACGAAGGCACGCTCGAGCACTTCACCGGCGACGGCATGACGATTCTCTTCAACGATCCGGTGCCGATCCCGAACCCCGCCGAGCGCGCGGTGCGGATGGCGCTGGCGATCCGCGAGCGCATCGGCAGCATGGCGAAGGATTGGGTCAAGCGCGGCTACGACCTGAGCCTCGGCATCGGCGTCGCGCAGGGCTTTGCGACCATCGGCGCGATCGGATTCGAGGGGCGCTGGGACTACAGCGCGATCGGGACGGTGACCAACCTCGCGGCGCGCCTGTGCGGCGAAGCGCCCGGCGACCAGATCCTCATCTCGCAGCGCGTGTACGCCGGGGTCGACACGCTGATCGACGTCGAGCCGCAGGAATCGCTGGTGCTGAAGGGCTTCCGCCGTCCGGTGCAGGCCTATCGGGTGCGCGCGCTGAAGGCGCCTGCCGGCTGATTTTTTCAGGCCGGGCGCGCGACTGTCCGGTGATCAGCGGCCACCGGACCTGCCGGGCGCAGCATGTCGTGTGCGCCTCCCGCTGCGCTTCAGATGGCGCGCGGTGCCTCCTCTGTCATCCCGCCGAACCACACGACAACGCGCGCCCCCTGCCCGCTTGGCGGCGTCTCGATCGAGACGCGCGCCAGAAGCGCTCGGCGATCTCCTTGACGATCGCGAGTCCCAGACCCGACCCTTCGCCCTTGGTGCCGGCGACCCGGTGAAAGCGCTCGAATACCCTGCTCCGTTCGGCGTCGGGAATTCCCGGGCCCGTGTCCTCGACGCTGAGGCACGGAACGCTCCCGCGCGCGCCGCAATGGACGGTCACGACACCGCCTTCCGGCGTGTAGCGCAGCGCATTGTCGATGAGGTTGTCGAGCAATTCCGTCAGCAGCAGCGCGTCGCCCGGAACGACGACGTGCTCGAGCGCGAATCCCAGGTCGATCTTGCGCGCGATCGCGTTCGGCACCCACTGCTGCGCGACGGCCTCGACGCACTGGTACAGATCCACCGGCTCCAGCTTTCGCTCGGTCGACGGCGCGCTCTCGGCCTTCGCCAGTGCCAGCAGCTGGTTCGTCATGTGGCCGGTCTGGACGACGGCCTTGTGCACCCGCTCCAGCTCGGCGCGCTCCCCGGGTGCCTGGTCGCGCCGCAGCAGCAGCTCGAGGTGCATCTGCAATCCCGCAAGCGGCGTGCGCAGCTGATGCGCAGCGTTGGCCAGAAAGCGCTGCTGCATCGCATGGGCCTCGCTCAATCTTCCGAGCAGCCGATTGAAGGCGTCGACGACCGGAGCGATCTCGACCGGCGCCGCGTCGTTCGGGATCGGATGCAGATCATGCGGTGAGCGTCCGAGCAGCTCCGTTCGCACCCGCGCGAGCGGCGCGAGACCGTGCGCGATGCCGGCCCATGCCAGGGCGATCGACGCCAGCGCGATCAGCAGCGTGGGGACGAGCTCCGCCACGAGGATCTCGCCGATCAGCCGATTGCGCTTGTGTCGTGTCTCGCCGACCTGGACCAGCACGTTCTGCTCGTTGAGGAGCGCAGCGACGCGCAGATTCTTGCCGCCGTAATCCACATCGTAGAACCGATGCTGTCCGTGCGTGAGGTCTGCCGCCGCGGGAAGATCCGCAACGCCCGCGATGACGGTTCCGTCGGGCGCGCGGATCTGAAAGACGACCTCGTCCGCCTGATCGTACATCAGCGCCTCCTGCGCCTTCGGCGGCAGATCGAGGTGAGGCGCGCCGCCGACCATCCTCAGGTTCTGCTGCAGGTCGAGCGCAGGGTCGAGCAGCGCGCGGTCGTAGGCGTCGTTGGCCGCGCGCACGGCCACCAGGTAGGTGATGGCGGCCGCGGCGCCCACCAGAAGGAGAAGCACGCTGACCAGAAAGACGAGCAGGCGGCGGCGAATGCTCTGGCGCGCCGGCGGTGCGCTACTCATTCGCGGCGTCCCAGAGATATCCGAATCCCCGGACCGTCCTCAGACGCGATCCCTCGGGCTCGATCTTCGCCCGCAGCCGAGAGATGTAGACCTCGATCGCGTTGGGCGAAACCTGCTCGTCGTAGGTGAGAAGATGCTCGGCAATCTGATCCTTGCTGAGGACGCGCCCCGCGCGCGTCAGCAGGAGCTCCAGCAGCGACCACTCGCGCGCGGTGAGGTCGATCGATCGGCCGCCGACCCGTGCCCGCTTGGCGGAAAGATCCATCGACAGCGTTCCCGATGCCAGTTGCGCTTCGGGGACCGCCGACCTCCGCAGCAGCGCGCGCACCCGCGCCTCGAACTCGGCGACGGAGAATGGCTTCGTCATGTAATCGTTGGCGCCGAGATCGAGACCGCGAACCCGGTCCTCCACGGCGTCGCGCGCGGTCAGCACGAGCACGCTCGTCTGCGAACGTCGCGCGCGCATCCGCTTCAGCAGCTCGAAGCCGTCCATGTCGGGGAGTCCGGCGTCGAGGACGACGAGGTCGAATTCCGTCGCCTTGAGCGCCTGGTCGGCATGCGCCCCGTTCTCCACGTGGTCGACCGCATGGCCGGCGCGGCTCAGAACGTTGACCAGCCCTTCGGCCAGCAGTGGATCGTCTTCGACAACAAGCATGCGCATGGTGGATTTCCGCGGTCAGGTGTCCGACCTCCCGTCGGACTAGCGTGTGCGGCACTGCATCGCCGTCATCATAGCTCCTGTCAGAGCGGCTCGCGAATAGCCGGCGACGTCCTCGGGGGACGCAGTTTGCCGGCGTTCTTCTTCGCGCCGAGATGCCCGGGTGGCCGCGAGACAATCGCCGGGATGCGATTCATGCGCAACGCCGACTGACAATGTGGGATGCGAGCGACGCATCGATTGGTCTGCGGCGACGCACTCGTCGCATACATTCTGACACCACGCTTACGCAATGCTGACGACTACCTGACTCCGTTGCGCGATTCGCCTCGAAAAGATCTTCGTGGCAGATCGAACACGTTCGAGGTTGACCTATATCAGCACGCGCGCACATCACCGGTCGCGACAATCCGTCGCAGCAACCACGCAAATTGCGCGCGCTCAACGCTGCAATCCGGCAACGCGAAGCGCAATGCAAATCAATTCGATCTGGAGTCGACATGTACGGTCGCATCGGAAAGAGCGTCATCCGCGGCACGGGACTCGCCCTGCTGCTGTTCGTCGGCTGCGTCGGTCAGTCCGCCGCCGTTCCGTCATTCGCAAGGCAGACCGGACAGGAGTGCCCGGCCTGCCACGTGAGCTGGCCCGAGCTCACTCCGTACGGCCGATATTTCAAGCTGACGGGCTACACGATCGGCAAGACCTTCGTGTCCTCGGAAGGTTTCAACTACGTGCCATTGGCCGTCATGGCGCAAGGGTCCGTCACCCACATCAGCAACAATACCGTTACCGATCCTGATACGGGCGACACGTCCAGCGCCATCCAGCGCCAGAACAGCATGGTGTTCTCCGGAGGCGAGCCTGTTCCTCGCGACGAAGGTCAACGATTACGTCGGCGGCTTCATCCAGTGGAGCTACGACAACCTCGCGACCACCGCCGACGGAACGCTCGGGGGGCACAGCAGCATCGACAACACGGACATCCGCGCGGTCTACAAGTACTCGCCCTCCGCGGACGCGGCGATTCCGGAATGGATCTTCGGTGTGACGCTCAACAACAATCCGACCATGCAGGACCCGTGGAACAGCACTCCCGCGTGGGGATATCCCTACACCGGCTCTCCCCTTGCCATCACTCCGGCGGCGGCGACGATCATCGACGGCGGTCTCGCCCAGCAGGTCGCGGGCCTCGGCGCCTACGCGTACTGGAAGAAGACGCTCTACATGGAGTTCTCCGACTACCGGACCGCGAACGTCGCCGGCAACGTGCTGCGCGCCGGCCTGCCGTACAAGGAACCGGGCGGCGTACTCGCCATCACCAATTTCAATCCCTATTGGCGTCTGGCCTACACCTACGATTGGGGAATGAACTCGCTGATGGTCGGCACGTACGGGATGAACGTGAATGTCTATCCGGACAATCTCGACACGAGTACGCCGACCGATCGCTATCGTGATGCCGCCGTCGACGCGCAGTACCAGTACATCACCGATGAGCACACATTCACCGCGCAGACGACCTACATCTGGGAGAAGCAGTCGTACAACGCCAGCTATCCGCAGACGCAGGCCACGGGTGCCGGCTACGGCGCCGGTCCGACGCCGGACAATCCGACCGACACCATGCGCACGTTCAAGCTCAAGGGATCGTACTACTACGACCGCATGTACGGCGGAACGCTGGCCTATTTTCAGACCACGGGCAGCGCCGATGCGGGACTGTATGGAACGGACTCGAACGGCAACGCCCTCTCTCCGAACAGCAACGGCTTCATCGCCGAGCTCGATTATCTGCCGATACAGAACATCCGTCTGTTGCTTCAGTACACGGGGTACGGCAAGTTCAACGGCGCCAGGAACAACTACGACGGCACGGGCCGCAACGCGAAGGACAACAACACCCTCTTCTTCGATATCTGGCTGGCCTTCTGAACCGAAATTCAACGATGCTTGCGGATCTCCGACGTGCCGAGGGCCGGCCGGAAAATGCAATCGGGAGCAATGCAATGAGCAATTTCAGCAGAGCGATTCTGGCGTTTCTACTGGCCGCCGCGGGCGGTACGGCATTCGCGCAAGGGACGGCGACCGGCGCGGATGCGCGAACGCCGGGCGAGGAGAGAGCACTCAACCTCTGCTCGACCTGCCATGGTCCGCGCGGCGTCAGCATTTCGCCGATCTTTCCGAATCTCGCGGCGCAGCAGCCGGATTACCTGGTTGCGCAGATCGCGGCATTCCAGGCTCACACCCGCGAAGAAAAGGCGGCGCACGACATCATGTACGGCATCGCCGGCAATCTCGACGCGGCCTTGGTGAAGAGCATCGCCCAGTACTACGCAGCGCAGCCGCCCGCGCCCGGACGTCCCGGCGATCCGGCATTGATCGCCAAGGGCAAGGCATTGTTCGAGACCGGTATCCCGGATCGCACCATTCCTCCGTGTGCGACCTGCCACGGCCCGGACGCGCGGGGTCGTGGCGTCTTCCCTCGCCTTGCCGGCCAGCATGCGATCTACGTCGTGCACCAGATCGAATATATCCAGCAGATCGTGCGCAAGGCGCCGGTCATGCACGGCATCGTCAAGGACCTGAACTCATCCGAAATGGACGCCATCGCCGCCTACGTGCAATCGCTGTAGGCGGCCACGGACGGCGGAGCCGCGCCGCACCTAGAATTGCGCCCTGCAGCCCGATGGCGAATCCGTGCGGCAGAATCTCGATCATGATCGGAACGTCGCGTGAGTGCGCGTACCACCCGGAGAGTCCGCCGACCGCCCAACCCGCGATCACGTCGGTCTGCCAATGCGCCTGGTTCTTGATTCGTCCGGCGCCCACGTACAACGGAACCAGCAGCAGCGCATAGGTCAGCGGATACTCGGGCCCGTACTCCAGCACGTACGGCGTGACGAGGCCGGCGGCGACCGCCGCCTCGCCGCTGGGAAAGCTGTAGTTGTGGCCGCCCTGGAACCACAGGCAGGGATTGTTCCCAGCTGGTCGGGCGTGCGCGCGTGAATATATACTTGCCGGCCTGCGCGGCGACGTCGGAGATGATCTCGGAATCGATCCCCTGCCACATCGTCTTGCCGATTCGATCCTCGGAACCCTCCCAGATCGCGCCGCCGATCTTGAGCAATCGTGAGCGCGCCGACGAGATCGCGGTACGCATTGGGATTCCAGATGCCGGACGCGCTGTAGCTCACTTCGTGATCGATGTGGGACCAGCCGCAGTTCTGGGCCTCTCCCGGCGAATGACGCGGCCGCAGCCGGACACGATGAGCAGCGCTCGAATCGAGAGGGATCCGCATCGCGGCCTTCAGCACGGGAATGCAAGGGATTCCCTCGAAGCGAGAATAATTGGACAGGCTTTCGGAAAGCTGACTTGCGTCTCGCTTACGCTCCCGTCGCGTTCAGCGTCGTCCCGAGGTTGCAGGCGATCATCACTTCCAGGGGCTGAACGCCGTCCCGACAAGCTTGCGAATCTCGGGCGCACCGGTGATCTCCCACTCGCTGTACCGCTTGGCGATTTCGCTGCGCTCCGCGACGTATCGCGCTCGCACCCACTTGCCGGTCAGCGCGTCGCGGAAGCGGAACGGATAAAGCGTGAGGGGCTCGGCCCAGGGTTGCAGGAAATCGCGTGGCATCGGGGAAGCCTGCGCCCCCGGGAACGGAGCGAGCAATCGCTACCGCGGCAACGCGCTGCCTCCGCTCCCGCTATCGCGGCCGGCCATCCCTGACGAAGTCGATCGACGCCTGGAACAGCGGAAGATCGTTTTCGTATTCGGCCGCATTGGCGCGGTCTATCTGTATCCATTCCCGAGTGCTTGCCAAGCCCGCCGGCTGAAAGGGAACGACATCGCCCCGCGAGAACTGGAGCTCTCTCGCCGCGGCGGCAGGAAGGCGCAGCCCGACGCCGTTGCCGCTGATGCAGGCGAACATCTTGTCGGAGACGAAGTAGGCTTCGAGCCCGTTGATCATTCTCGCGCTGACGCCCGGAAGCTTCAGAAGCAGGGCGTCGAGCTCAGCTTTGCGGCGCTCGTTGGGGGTATCGGTCGTCATGAGGCTCTCATCCTACCCAAATTCGAGTCGAGTCGACCAAGACCATCATGGTTCGGCGACGGCTTCCGACCGGAGAATGCCATGGCTTCGCACCGGACGGTCGCTGCCGGATCAACGGTCGCGTGGCTGTGCCGCGGATGCGGGAACGCTCTTGGCACGAGCGCGGAATTCGCGCCAGATCAATGCCATCACGACCAAGTCGAGCAGCGTGAGCGCAAGCAGGACCATCGAGTGCGTACGGCCGAATCGGTGCAACTGATAGGCAACGAATACCGCGAGCACGAACAGCGCGAGCGGAAACGCCCAAAGCCGCTCGCGGAACAGGCTCACCGCGAGAAAGATCTTCAGGACTCCGTGCCCGATCAGGTATCCGCTCGCGAAATGCTTGGTTTCGACCGAAAATCTCTCCGCCAGGTGACGGAGCGCCATGGCCACCCAGTCGTCGGCCTCCTCAGCAAGCTCGTGTTGGGTAAGCAGAATGATCAGCCGATGAAGGTATCCGGGCTGACCAGCACGAGCAACACGCCGCCGATGGTTTCGAGGACGCCGTCGATCCCCTTGATCAGGACCGCCACCTGAAAAAGGCGGTGCAGAGCCTCCGTTTTCCTTTCGATCGCCCATTTGCAGATCCATACGTTCCAGCGCGCAGCCGTCGAGGCGTTATTGCAGTGTATCGATTGCGAAGTCCTGAGCGTGCAGGACGACGAGAGTTACGGCTCCGGCATCAAGAGCTTCTTCTGTCTCGCGCGCAAGCGCTGAGCGGCGGAAAGAATGACGGCCCCGCGGGGGGCCGTCATTCCTGTTGCTGGTTGAGACTGCGACGCGCGGGCTACGGCTTCGGTCTTGCCTTTCGACCCGGGGCCAGGGACGGGATGAATCCCGATACGCGGCACTGCCATGCGTCGATCCGCTTGCCGCCTTCGTAGCGGGTCAGGTTGCACGTGATGATTTCCCCCGTCGCGGCCAATCCGGCCAGCCTCTGGCGAACCGTTGCGAGCGGAACGCCCATCTCCTTCGCAATTTCCAGATCCAGCCGCTGACCGTATTTCTTCAAGCACTGCAGGACTTCGACCACGGCTCGCACCTTTGCAAAAGAGGATAGTTTACCAGTGTCGGCATACCGATACCCTCGACGTCGCCATGGTCTCCCTTGGGGGTCGGAACATGCCTTTCCCGCTGCTGGCAGACGCAACGTGCGTCGCCGGCACGGCAATTAGCGTTCCGCCGGTTGCCATACGTACTCCGTCACATAAAGCTACCCAACCACCCAATTTGAGGCCATGAGTCCCGGTTGTCGACGCGGTTTTTGAGCTCATTATTCCGGCGTAGCATTTTGGCGTTGGCAAGCCCGCCATACGTGCTCGCCTATTCGCCAAATTCAAATTCCCGGGATCATGCGAACTGTACGGCCCGGCATCTGGTGCCTTCATTCGAGCGCGCCTGTCGTATGCGACAGCGCTGTTCGTTTGCGGTTCGATCACCGCGATCCTTCGGTTCAGCTCGCACGCCATTTCGGTCCGGGACCGTGAACCCTTGATGCCGAGATTGCCACGCACCCTGCAGCGGGGTGCCATTCGCCACCAGACCGCGGAGGTCTTCATGAGCAGCACCGCAAAGATGAGCACCGAACGCACATCCCAAATTCCCACTGCTGCGACCGTCGATCTGAAGCTCGAGGTCGTCGTCATCCCCGTGTCCGACGTCGAGCGCGCCAAGCGCTTTTACCTGAGCATGGGGTGGCGGCTCGACGCCGATTTCGCCAGTGGTGACAGCTGGCGGGTGGTGCAGGTGACCCCTCCGGGCTCGGCGTGTTCTTTCTTCTTCGGCAAGGGACTCACAAAGGCAACGCCGGGCTCCGTTCAGGGATTGCTGCTGATGGTCGACGACATCGACACAGCACGTGCCGAGCTCATTGGCTACGGAGTCGGGGTGAGCGAGGTGTTCCATTTCGAGGGCGGTCTCCATTTCACTGGGACGCAGGGTCGCGTGCCGGGGCCGGATCCGGAGCGTCGCTCCTATTTCACGTTTGCGTCATTCGACGATCCCGATGGCAACGGCTGGGTGCTTCAGGAGATAAAGACGCGCCTTCCGGGACGGGGACTCAGCGGCATGGACGTCACGACGCTGACGGAGCTTCTGCGGGAGACCGAGGAGCACCATGGCAAGTACGAACCGACCGCGCCGAAGCACCACTGGTCGGGCGTGGTACGCCGCCTACATTTTCGCGCGCGAGCGCGGCAGGAGTCCCGAAGAAGCGACCAAAGACGCCACGCTCCATTTGGAAGGTGCGCGCCAATGAGGACCGACCGTCACTAATCCAACCGGCGAAGAAGTAAGGACGTCAAGCTTGATAAGGAGGTGCTGGTCATGAACAGCAAACGCATCCTGACGATTGCGATTATTACGGTAGTGTTCGCCGTGTTGAGCGGCACGGCCATTTCCGCGCAGGACAGATACACGGTGCAAGTGCCGAACGGGCTCGCGTTCTCTGAGTTCAGGGGATACGAAAAGTGGCAAGTGGTCTCGGTCAGTCAGTCCGGAGACGTGTTCGCTGTGATCCTCGTCAATCCCGTGATGATCGATGCCTATCTGGCCGGCGTTCCCGGCAATGGCAAACCTTTCCCCGACGGCTCCAAGATGGCGAAGATCCATTGGAAAACGAAAAAGAGTGCCGAAGCCCCCGCTCCGACGACGGTGCCGGACACCCTGCATGACGTCGATTTCATGGTCAGGGACAGTAAGAGATTTCCAAAGAGCGGCAACTGGGGATACGCCGAGTTTGACTATGACTCCGCGTCCGATTCGTTCAAGCCCATTGGGAGCGGCGCCGATTGCGGGTTCGCGTGCCATACGATAGTGAAGGCAAAGGATTACGTTTTCACGGCATACCCGAAGCGGTGAACGGGAGCAGGCTGATCACTGCGTCGTCCGACGAAGCCTTCTCACCACGGCGTCGACTCGTCGTTGCGACGGCGACGGCATTCATCTCTAGCCCCCAACCCGAAGTTCGCGCAGCACAGTCCACCGCGAACTTCGGGCTCAGCAGAAGCGTGGGAGTAAAAAACATGGCAAATCCGAAATATACGATCTCGAAGGCCGCCTATCTGCTTTCGTTGGCCATCGTCGTGTTGCACGCAATGACAGCAGTGGCACAAGGCACCAGTGACGGTTGTGGCTCCCCTCAGGTCATCCCGCTCACCGGCAGCGAGCCTCCGGCGAAGATCGTCATCCATCCTCCGCTGCCCGGGCCGCTCGCCTCCCGGGGAGTGGCGATTATCGAATATTGCGCCCAGAACCTTCACCTTGTGCCGGTGTTCGGCGCAAATGCGTTGGATGTCTCGCCGCGCGTCGGACATGTTCATGTGAGAGTCGACGATGCATCATGGGTGTGGGCCGATGCGAGTGGCAGCCCAATCATCCTGATGGGCCTTCTCCCCGGTACGCACAAAGTGTTCATTGAATTGAATGACGCGAACCACCACGCGCTCGACAAAGGCACGGTCACATTTGTCGTTCCGGAAAAGACCGCGGCCCAATAGCATGCGATGCATCGCGGTGCGCACGCTACGCTCGCGCCGCGTGATAAGCGTCGAGTGGGATGCAGCCCAGGAGGGACAAATGCCCGAAAAAATAAACCATGATCGCCGCCGCCTCCTTGGCCAGCGCATTCGCGGGCATCGCGGCCGCCGAGCTCGGCATGATCGGCTCTGCGGACGCACAAACCACCAAGATAAGCCCGATCAAGCCGGGGACGAACACGTCGTTCAGCTCGCTGAAACAGATCGATGCCGGCGTCCTGAATGTTGGCTACGCTGAAGCCGGCCCGGCCAATGGTCCGCCGGTCATCCTTCTGCATGGCTGGCCCTACGACATTTACAGCTTCGTCGATGTCACGCCTTTGTTGGCGTCCGCGGGCTACAGGGTGATCGTCCCGTATGTGCGCGGCTATGGCACGACGCGTTTTCTATCGAGCGAAACGTTCCGGAATGGCCAGCCGTCGGCGGTCGCCGTCGATCATCGTCGCATTGATGGATGCTCTCAAGATCCAGAAGGCAACCCTCGCCGGCTTCGATTGGGGAGCGCGGACGGCCGACATCGTCGCGGCACTGTGGCCCGAGCGCTGCAAGGCCATGGTGTCCGTGAGCGGTTATCTGATCGGCAGCCAGGAAGCCGGCAAAATGCCGTTGCCCCCGAAGGCCGAGTTCGAATGGTGGTATCAATTTTATTTTGCCACCGAACGCGGCCGGGCGGCTACGACAAATACCGGCACGACTTTGCGAAGCTCATCTGGCAGATTGCTTCGCCGAAATGGAACTTCGATGATGCGACGTTCGATCGTAGTGCAGCGTCCTTCGACAATCCGGATCACGTCGCGATCGTGATCCACAATTATCGGTGGCGGCTCGCATTGGCTGAAGGCGAGCCGAAATATGCCGATCTGGACAAGCGGCTTGCCGAAGGTCCGGTCATCACTGTGCCGACCATTACGCTCGAAGGTGATGCCAATGGCGCACCGCATCTGGACCCCAGTGCCTATGCCAAGAAATTCTCGGGCAAATATTCGCACCGGACTCATCACGGGCGGCATCGGGCACAATCTGCCCCAGGAAGCTCCGCAGGCGTTTGCCCAAGCGGTGGTCGATGTCGACGGTTATTGATTGGAACTAGCCGTCGACGCGTCGCCCGGGTGTAAGGGGGTCGCTCATGAAAGTCAAGCCAGCTCTTGGTCGCAGCGTTACTCGTTTGCGCGATCGGGACTCCGCTCGAGACCAAGGCCCAGGACAAGAAGGTGGCGCAGCAGGTGACGCTCTGCAGCGGCTCAACTACCCGTTGAAGGCGTGTTCCCTTCTCTTGCCGGCGCGACCGAGTGGCTCAATTCGCCCCCGTTGACGCCGGCCGGCCTGCGCGGGAAAGTCGTCCTGATCGACGTCTGGACCTATACCTGCATCAATTGGCTGCGCACACTTCCCTACGTCCGCGCATGGGCCGAGAAATACAAGGATCAGGGCTTGGTGGTGATCGGCGTGCACTCGCCCGAGTTCGCGTTCGAGCACAACGTCGATAACGTTCGCCGGGCAGCGAAGGACATGAGGGTCGACTATCCGATCGCGATCGATAACGACTTTGCGATTTGGCGCGCCTCAACAACGACTATTGGCCGGCCCTCTATTTCGTCGATGCGCAGGGGCGGATTCGGCATCATCAATTCGGCGAGGGTGAATACGAGCAGTCGGAAAGGGTCATTCAACAACTGCTGTCCGAGGCCGGAAGCGGCGGCATCGGTCATGAACTGGTTTCGGTCGATGCCCGTGGCGCGGAAGTTGCCCGCCGACTGGGACAGCCTGAAGTCTCCGGAAAACTATGTGGGCTACGAGCGCACCGAGAACTTTGCGTCTCCCGGCGGCGCAGCATCGGACAAGCCTCGCGTCTATGCCGTTCCCGCGCGGTTGAAACTCAATCAATGGGCCCTTGTCGGGGATTGGACGATGGGGAAACAGGCCACGGTGCTGAACAAGCCCAACGGGCGGATCGCGTACCGCTTTCACGCCCGCGATCTTCATCTGGTGATGGGGCCGGCGGCGCCAGGAACTTCCGTGCGATTTCGCGTGCTCATCGATGGACAGCCGCCGGGCGCTGCGCACGGAGCCGACGTCGACGACCAAGGCAACGGCACGGTTACTGAGCAGAGGCTGTATCAGCTGATCCGGCAACCGAAGCCCATCAACGATCGGCAGTTCGAGATCGAGTTTCTCGATCCGGGCGTGGCGGTCTTCGCGTTCACGTTCGGCTGACCTACATGGTGACGATCATGCAACAACCCTTCCATTTGCGCGTGCCGGTGACCCCGACTGATCACGCGATTGGCCCGCCCGACGCCCGAGTCACCGTTGTGGAATACGGGGACTTCGAATGTCCGATCTGCAAGCAGGCAGCGCCGGCAGTCAGGTTGTTGCTGAATCGCTTCAAGGACCGAATTCGATTCGTCTATCGTCATTTTCCCCTGGAGGAAGTTCATCCCCATGCGCTTCGGGCGGCCGAAGCGGCCGAGTGTGTCGGTGCACAGGGGCAGTTCTGGCCCATGCACGATCTCCTCTTCGAACATCAGCCACACCTGAAGGATGCCCAGTTGCGCAGCTACGCCGAACGGCTGCACGTCGACATGACGCGCTACACGGCCGACATGGACGACCACATCTATCTCCAACGGGTACGGGAGCAGATGACGAGCGGTCACGAGAGCGGCGTTCGCAGCACACCCGGATTCTTCGTGAACGGCGCGATCCAGGACGTCTCGTTCGGCATGGAAGAGCTATTTGCCGCCGTGGAGCAGAACCTTCGAGCGTAAAACGTACCCATGAGGCACGTCTTGAAATCGGAGACGGAAGCATGCCGGCATGCCATGCGCACGTCGCGTGGCTCCTGCGTCCGGCTTCGCGGCTCCGCATTGTTGCTCGTGTCAGTCCTGCTGTCGGCTTGTGGCGCGCTGCCAACGCAGGTCGAACGGCCCTATTCCCCGGCACAGCAACCTTCCGCCGACAGTCCGCTGGTCCGTATCGCCGAGGACTCCAGCCCCGCGCCGACATTGACCGGGTTTCGGCTCATGCCGCTCGGCTTCTATTCGCTCGACGCCAGGATCCAGCTGGCGCGCAGGGCCCGCCACTCGCTGGACGTTCAGTACTATCTGATCCAGGACGATCGTACCGGGCGCCTGCTGATGCGCAACTTGCGCGACGCCGCATTGCGCGGCGTTCGGGTGCGGTTGCTGGTGGATGATCTGTACACGGCGGGCGGCGACCCGATGTTTCGCGGCCTCGCGGCGTTTTCGAACGTCGAGGTACGCCTGTTCAATCCGTTTTGCTGCGGACGAGCAGAGCATCGCCAGCAAGTACGCTGCGTCGCTCTCCGATTTTCGCCGGCTCAATCACCGGATGCACAACAAGCTCTTCATCGCCGACGGCGCCGTTGCGATCATGGGAGGACGCAACATTGCGGATGAGTACTTTGCGCGCAGCGCGACGGCCAATTTCGTCGACATGGACGTCATGATGGTCGGTCCCGTCGTTCACCAGCTTGCCGGCATCTTCGACATCTATTGGAACAGCCCGCAAGCCTACGCGGTGGAGTCGATCCTCGGCGCATCGGCAGATCGCGACGAGGCGCGGCGCGGCTTTGACCATCTGGTCGACGACGGAGAGCAAATGATGTCGGTGAAGGTGCCGCCGTTCGATATCCTCGGCTACGGGCCGATCAGCGATGATCTCGATTCCGGACGCCTCGGGCTCATCTGGGGTACCGCGGTCGCGTTTGCCGACCAGCCCGGGAAGGTGATGGCGACGTCTGACGAAATGGCGCGGTCGATGAGCGTGCAGATGAACATCATGGATCGCGTCATGGCGTCGAAGAGCGACGTGGTGATTTCGTCCCCGTATCTGATTCCGGGGCCGATGGGAGTGCGGGAATTCGGCCAGTTGCGAGAGCGCGATGTCAAGGTCACGATCCTGACCAATTCGCTTGCCTCGAACGACGAGCCGCTGGCCCATACCGGATACGCGCGCTACCGGTCCGATCTGCTGCGAACCGGCGTCGACCTCTACGAGCTCAGCCCCACGCGCATTCAGCACAACGAACGGCTCATGCTTCCCGGCGCGTCGCTTGGCCGCCTGCATGCCAAGACGGCGGTCATCGATCGATCGATGGTATACATCGGGTCGATGAATCTCGATCCGAGATCCGAGGGCACGAACACCGAGCTCGGAATGGTCGCCAATTGCCCGGAGCTCGCGAAGGAAGTCATCCGCGTGATCAATATAAGCAAGCTGCAGAGCTCCTACCGGCTGCGGTTCGCCCCCGATGGCCAGAGTCTGCAGTGGCTCGCGGCAGACGATCAAGGAGAGGTTGTGCTTTCCGTGGAGCCCGAGGTCACGCCGTTCATGCGCCTCGAGACGATGTTGCTTGCGCCCTTCGTTCCGGAACAATTGTTGTAGCTCCTAATGCTTTCACGAGCAAGCAACTCGAACCATGCGGTGCCGCGACGCCGCGGTACGATGAAGACCGTCGTATCGACGGCGAAATCGATGACACGCCTTCTCGCGTGCGCGCTTGCGTTGCTCGCGCTTCCCGCCGGCGCCGCGCTGGACATCGGCGAAAGCGCGCCTGATTTCACCGCACAGGCAGCGCTAGGGGGAACGGTCTACAACTACTCGCTCGCCGATTCGTTGAAGAAGGGACCTGTCGTCCTCTACTTCTTTCCCGCCGCATTTTCCGAAGGCTGCTCGATCGAAGCGCACGAATTCGCGGAGGCGATGGAGGAGTTCAGGGCGCTCGGTGCATCGGTCGTCGGCGTCTCCGGAGACGACTTGGAGACACTCACCAAGTTCTCCGTCCAGGTCTGTCAGAGCAAATTTCCCGTTGCCTCCGATAGCACGCAGTCGATCACGAAGTCCTTCGATGCCGTGATGCAGACCCGGCCCGAATACTCGAATCGAATTTCTTACGTCATCGCTCCCAATGGCACCGTCGTATTTCAATACATGAGCTTGAATCCGACCAAGCACGTGGAAAGGACGCTCGACGCTGCTGCGAAGATGGACGGACAGCAGGGACAAGAAATAACGCTTGGCGGGTTCTCGTCGCCGACGAGGAAGCCAACGCGCACGCTTCCGCATCGCGCAAGACCCAGGTGGGCTGCGCATAGAGCCGGCGCCATCGCGGACAAGAGAAGGGGCGGTTCGCGTTCGAACCGCCCCTGGCACTTCTTGCTGGACGGTCCCTGGCGGGGCCGTCGATCTTCTCCGGTCGGTTACCCGGCCTTTTCCACCTTGAGGTTGCTCTTCACGGACTTCACGCCTTCGGTGTTACGCGCAATCGTGACCGCCCGCTCCGCCTCGCTTTGGCTCTTGACCGTGCCGGACATCCAGACGACGCCGTTCTGGTCCGTGTCGACCTTGATGTCCTTCAGACTCGCCAGGTTCTCCGCGGCGAGCTTCGTCTTGATCTTCGTCGTAATGGCCGAATCCTGGACGAAGTTGGCGGGGTTCGACCGGTCCTGGTCCTTGTTGGTGTCTTCCGCGTACGACGCGACGGGCACCAGGGCAGCACTGATCACGAAGCAAGCTGTCGCAAGTTTGTACCTCATCTTCGGTCTCCTTCTCTGGTTGACCAAGGGAGATGATAGGCACGGCGGCTCTCCGTGTGCGTCAGGCGCGCACGCGTCGCGCTGTAGGAGGGGAGGAGGAGTCGCACGTTGCGTGTCTTACGATGCGGCAAGCCCCGAAAACAACGCCGCCGGAGTAGATGCGCGCCCGACGCTGGACAACGCAAGACCCAGGTGCACTTCGTCGATTCCTCAGCGCGCCATCAAGAAATCGTCCTTGGCACACTCCGGATCGGGGTATGTGTAGAACCCCCTGCCGGCCTTGACCCCCAGTTCTCCGCGCGCCACCTTATCGGTCAGAGCTGCCGGCGGCTCGTCGCGGGGATCGCCGGATTCCAGGAAGTAGGAGTGCTCGATGGCGAGAACTACGTCCAGCCCGACCAGATCCATGAGGAAGAACGGGCCGTACGTCATTCCCGTGAACACCATCCAGGCCCGGTCGATGTCGCGGAAATCGACGAACCCGCCGGCCCACATGTAGAGCGTCTGCCGTTTCACGGCGCGCCAGACGCTGTTGAAGCAGAAGCCGTGGATTTCCTTCTGCACCTGCAGCGGCACGCAACCGACCGCCCGAACGAAGTCGCACGCCGCCAATAAGGCACTCGGCGGAGGTGCGTGTTCCACCCATCACGTCGGCCATGTTCATGCCGATCGCTGGTTGATAGAAGTGCAGGTTGAGGCACTTCTCGGGCCGCGTGGTCGCGCTTTCGATTCGCGAAATCGGAATCGAGGAACTGTTGCTGGCGAGGATGGCGTGCGGAGGGGCCAGCCGGTCGAGTTGCGCGAAGAGCGTCCGCTTGGTCTCGAGCACCTCCGGAATCGACTCGATCACGAGGTCGGCCGTGCTCGTCGCGCGGGCCAGGTCGTCGTAGAGCTTCACCCTGCTCGCGTGCCCCGCCCATTGTTCGATGGGAAAGGTCGGCCCTTTGCGGGTCATTTGCATCGCATCCCGTATCTTGGCCTGCATGTCGTCGAACGTTCCGACATTCCGGGCAAAGCCGGAGACCTCGTACCCGTAGGCCGCGGCTTGGATGGCAATTTGCGTTCCCAAGGTCCCCAGCCCGACGACTGTGACGCGTCTGATCGAATGCATTTCCATGCCCTCGTGTAGATGAGGAATGCCTAGCCAAGACACGGCGCGTGCGGTTGCGCTACCGGACCACCTCGGACCGCTTTGCCGCCATCCGGGCGACTAGAAGGAGGCATTGGATCCTGTCACGGAAACATAAACAAAGAGCTCCGCTACTGAGGATACGCATTCAGGCGCGCTGGCACCCTCGCGGGGCCCGCAAGAGCGTCATGCGCATGCCTGCAGTGGAGACGCCGCGTCCAGCTCAGCCGAGGGCCCGTTGCGCTGTCAGCACGATGCCGGCGAGGAATACCGCTTCGATGCCGAGCAGCGCGAACGCGCGCATGCCGACCTTCTTCATCTCGAGCGGCGAGGTCTTGAGACCCACGGCGGCGATGGCGACGACGAGGCAGGCGCGGGCCACATCGTTCAGCGCCGCGCCGATCGGCTTGGGAATGAGCCCGAAACTGCCTGCAATCACGAATGCGACAAAGGCGAGCAGGAACGGCGGCAGCAGCGGATCACCGCTGCGTGTCTCCTCGGTGCGCTGCAGGCGGTGGCGCACCGCGAGAGAAATCGCCGTCACCACCGGCAATAGCATTGCGACGCGCAGCAGCTTGGTCAATACGGCGTAATCGCCGACGTCGGGTGAAATACTGTAACCGGCGCCGACCACCTGCGCCACGTCGTGGATCGTTCCGCCGAGGAAGACGCCGGTCTGGTGCGCGTCGAGACCGATCATCTTGGCGAGCACCGGATAGACGATCATCGCCAGCGTCGACAGCACGGTGACCCCGGCAATGGTGAAGATCAGCTCGCGTTCGGAGCGCTCGTCGCGCGGCAGGATGGTCGCGATCGCGATCGCCGCCGAGGCCCCGCAGATGGCCGTGGCGCCGCCGGTCAGGACGCCGAGGCGGCGCGAGAGCCCGAGCGCTCGCGCGGCACCGATCCCGAAGACGATCGTGACGACGACCCCGGCGACCATGAGCCCCCCGTTGAACCAGCCCAGGCCGCCGATCTGTGCGAAGGTGATCCGGGCCCCCAGCAGCGCCACGCCGATGCGCAGAATCCGCCGTGCGGCGAAATCCACGCCCGGCTTGGCCCGGCCCTCGCCGGCGATCGTGTTGAGCGCCATCCCGAGCAGCAGCGCGTAAAGCAGCGTGGGCCCGCCGCGCTGCTCGGCGATGAACGTCGAGGCAATGGCAATGACGACGCTCATCAGCAAGCCTGGCCAGCAGCGGTGGACACCGCCGCGCCAGCCCGAGGCGAGCACCGAGATCGAGGCAAGGGAAGGTTGCATCGATGCCGCGCCTATCGCGCGAGCTCGGCGACGAACGCCTCGGCTCGCGCCCATTCGCCGTAGCCCGCTGCCGGATTGAGGTGCCCGACGGCGCCCACGTCGACGAGGCGGCTGCCCCATGCCGCGGCAAGGTCGGCGACACGCTCAAAGCGACCCAGCGGATCGTTGGTGCTGGCCGCGACGATGCTGGGAAACGGAAGGCGCACACGCGGCGTGGGCAACCAGCCGTTCGCGCGCAGCACGTCCTGCGTCGGATAGCCTTCGGGCAGCGGTGACTCGAAGTCCGGCGGCGCCGCCAGCAGCGCGCCGTGGATGGGGCGGACATGCTGTTGCGCCCAGTGCACGGTGATCATCACGCCGGCGCTGTGGGCGACCAGGACGACGGGGCCCTCGATCGAGGCGAGCGTGCGGTCGAGTTGGGCGACCCAGGCGGCGCAGGAGAGCTTGTCGCGCTCCATCCGCGGCACCGAGACCGCATTCGAAAGCTTCTGTTCGAGCAGCGTTTGCCAATGTTCCGGCACGTGGTCGCGCAGTCCGGGAACGATGACGACGGTCGGGGAGATGTCGGCGTTCAAGATATATCTCCGGGGGTCGTCACGCCACGGCGGTGGTCGGTACTGGCTCATCCAGGTCTCCGTGGGGCGTGCGCCGTCGTCAGCGCGCGGCGGCGACCGCGGATTCGGCGAGCTTCGCGCGGATCACCTTCTTGTCGAGCTTGCCGACGCTGGTCTTCGGGATCGCGTCGACGAAATACACGCGGTCGGGCACCGCGTATTTCGAAATCGTGCCCTGTCCGGCGAATGCGGCGATGTGATCGCGAATCGCGTCCTCGCGGAGCTCTTCGTCGTGCCCCGCCCTGGCGACCACGAACGCGACCGGGCGCTCGCCCCACTTGTCGTCGGGCACACCGATCACCGCCGCCTCGGCGACGCCGGGAACGCGCAGGATCAGATCCTCGATGTCGAGCGAGGAGACCCACTCGCCTCCGGTCTTCACCACATCCTTGATGCGGTCGACGATCTTGAGATAGCCGTCGGCGTCGATCACGCCGACGTCGCCCGTGTGGAGCCAGCCGCCGCGCCACAGTTCTTCCGAGCGCTCCGGTTCGTCGAGGTAGCCCTGCGTAAGCCACGGGGAGCGGACCACGACTTCGCCCTGACTCGTGCCGTCGTGCGCGACGTCGTTCATGTTCGCATCGACGATGCGGAGCTCGACGAACGGAATCGGCCGGCCCGCCTTGCACCGCACGGGAAGGCTCTGCTCGACGTCCGCCGCCAGAAGGGCGGGCGTGAGATGCGCGAGCGTGAGGATGGGACACGTCTCCGACATGCCGTAGCCGCCGATGACGTCGACCCCCTTCTCCACCGCCGCTCGGGCCAGCGCAAGGGGCAGCGCCGAGCCGCCGATCACGACCTTCCAGCCGCGCAGGCCGCCGTCACGCAGCGCGGGGCTCGCGAGCATCATCTGCAGGATCGTCGGCACGCAATGCGAGAACGTGACGCCCTCGCGCGCGATCAGACCGAGCAGGACGTCGGGCACATAGCGGCCGGGATAGACCTGCTTCACACCGAGCAGGGTGGCGACATAGGGCAGGCCCCAGGCGTGAACATGGAACATCGGGGTGATCGGCATGTAGATGTCGCGTACACCGAACGACGCGTGCGGTGCGTGCGCGAGCGCAAGCGCGACATTCATCGTGTGCAGCACGAGCTGCCGGTGGCTGTAGTACACGCCCTTGGGAAGCCCCGTGGTGCCGGTCGTGTAGAACGTCGTCGCCCGGGTGTCCTCATCGAGCGCGGGGAAGGCGTACGCGGCCGTCGCCGCGTCCAGCATCGACTCGTACTCGCCGGCGAATTCAATCGTGCTTGCCGGCGCGGCAGGTCCGTCGTTGATCAGCACGAACTTCACGCCCGGCCGGATCTTGGCGTGAATCTGCTCGAGCAGCGGCAGGAATTCGGCGTTGACGAGGATCACGTCGTCGGCGGCGTGATTGATCGTGTAGAGCACCTGCTCCGGGGAGATGCGCACATTCACCGTGTGCAGCACCGCGCCCATCATCGGAACCGCGAAGAAGCACTCGAGATAGCGATGGCTGTCCCAATCCATGACCGCGACCGTCGAGCCGGGCACGACGCCCAGTGCCGCGAGCGCTGCCGCGAGGCGGTTCACGCGCTCGGCGAGCGTTGCGTAGCTGTGCCGACGCGAGTCGGCATAGACGATCTCCTGCGCCGGCGCGCGGGCGACGCCCTGGTCGAGAATCTGGCCGATCGTCAGCGGCGCGTCACAGGCTGACGGCGTGCACTCAATTGCGAGAGGGTTCATTCGGATCTCCGGAAGGATGAGGGTTCGGATGGCGCGGCCGACGCGCGCCGGGGACGGAACGCCCGGTCTTTGGCCACGGCCTCCGTCAGGAACGATTCGACGATGCGCGCCGATTCCTCGGCGCGCGTGATGAGAAACAGATGCCCGCAGTCGAGGATCTCGAGGCGGGCGTCGGGCATGAGCCACTGCATGATGCAGGCATTGATCGTCGGGACGAGCGGATCGTCGGCACCGGCCATGATCAACGTGGGCTGACGCAGCGTGAACAGCCACGGCAGGCTCGACCAACCCCAGGCAGCCGCGAGCTGCAGGTAATAGCCCCCGCGGCTCGAGAAGCGAACGTGGCGGAGCGTGTCGGCGACGATTTGCGGATCGCGGCGAAACGCGCCGCCGTACACGTCACCGGCGATCCGGTGTGCATGCGCCTTGTCGAGATATCGTTTGGGCGTGGCCATCTTGATGAGCACCGACGGATGCGCCGGCACCATCAGGGCGCCCGGCGACGTGGCGGCCAGCACCAGCCTGCGGCAGCGCGCTCGGGATTGGAATGCGAACTGCTGGGCGATCGCGCCGCCCCACGACACGCCGAGCACGTCGGCATCAGCGTATCCGAGGTGATCGAGCAGGCCCTCGGCGAGGCGCGCGATTCCCGAGGGCCGATAGGGCGACGCGGGCGTCGGCGAGCCGCCGACACCGGGAACGTCGAAGGTGACAATGGGGGGCGCCGGCAGCGCGTCGACGAACGGCGCGAGCAGCTCGATGTTGGCGCCGATGCCGTTAAGGATGAGCAGCGGCGCTCTGGCCGGGTCGCCGCTCCGGACGGCATAGCGGATCCGATGACCGCGGATGCGGGCATGGTCGAATCGCATGGCCCGCGATTCGCGCGAGCGGGTTCGCCGCGCCGTCATGGCTCGAGCACGTAGGTGCCGGGGGCCGCGACGATCGCCGGATGTCTTGCGCTGCCGAGCGATGCCGGCGCGGGCTTCGTCGGGCCGGACCGCGCCTTGATCCACTCGCGCCAGTGCGGCCACCAGCTGCCTTCGCTCTTCCGCTGCCGACCGAGCCAGGATTCGGCGCTCGCGGCGCGCGCGCGGCCCGCCATGAACCACGACCGCGCGTTCCCTGCGGGGTTGACGAGGCTCTGGATATGACCCCCGTTCGAGAGGACGAACGTGCTGCGCGCGCCGCCGCAGAGCCGCGCGGTCCGGTACACGGCCTGCCACGGCGTGATGTGGTCCGTGAGGCCGCCAATCACGTAAGTGTCCATGCCGATCTTCGCGGCATCGACCTTGCGCCGGCGCACGCGCAGCGCATCCGGGCGGGGAAACGGATTGGCCTCGTACAACGCGAGGAAGTCGGCGTGGAGCCGCGCGGGCAGCCGCGTCGTGTCGCTGTTCCAGAACAGGATGTCGTGCGCGGGGGGATCGTTGCCCAGCAGGTAATTGTTGACGACGTAGTTCCAGACGAGGTCGTTGGGCCGCATCCACGCGAACATCCGTGCGAGCTCACTGCCCTCGAGCACGCCGCGCTTGCGCGAGGAGGCTCGCGCCGCGGCGATCGTCCGGGGCGTGACGAACAGGCTCGCGGTCGTATCCCGCGCTGCCGCCGTGTCGAGCACGCACACCGCGAGCGTCGCGCTCTTGACCTTGCGCCGGCCGACGGCGGCGAGCCAGGCGAGGAGCGCAGTCAGCGTGATCCCGCCAGAGCACGCGCCGAACACGTTGACGTCGGCGGAGCCGCTCACCTCGCGCACCGCGTCGACCGCCTGCTCGAGGGCCGCGACGTACGCATCGAGCCCACGCTCTGCATGCTCGCGCGTGGGATTCTTCCAGCTCGCGACGAAGGTCTGCACGCCGCTCTCGAGCGACCAGCGCACGAGGCTGTTCGACGAACCGAGGTCGAAGACGTAGAACTTGTTGATCTGCGGCGGCACGATCAGGAGCGGGCGCGCGTGCACGCCCGGCATGGTCGGCCGGTACTGGATCAGTTCGAGGAGTTCGTTGCGGAAAACGACCGCGCCCGGCGTCGCCGCGACGTTCTTTCCGACGTTGAAGGGCCGCGCATCCACCTGCCGCGGCAGGCCGCGGCCGCTCGCGAGGTCCTCGACGAAGTTGGCGAACCCGCGGATCGCGCTGACGCCCTTGGTGTCCGCCAGCTTGCGCAGCGCCGCCGGGTTGCCCGCGAGGAAGTTGGTCGGCGCGAGGGCGTCGACGAAGAGCGACACCGCGAAGCGTGCGCGGTCGGCGCTTCGAGCGTCCAGGCCCGCCTCGTCGACACAGCGGTTGAGCGATTCGCCCAGCGCGACGTGCGCCTGCAGGAGCCGCCGGTATACCGCGCTGTCGTTCCATGCGCGGTCGGCGAACCGGCGGTCGCCGGGCTGCGCGCCCAGCGTGGAGCGCCCGGCCGCGACGCGCGCGAGTTCGCCCATGAAGCCGGCGTAACGCCTTGTCACGAGACCCGGCCGCCGCGCGAGCTGGCCGAGCAGCGCCGTTGCCGCGGCCGACACGTCCTTGCGCCCGAATCCGATCAGCGGGTTCGCCGCCAGCGTGTTCCGCGCCGCCTGCTGCACGAGCGCCGCCGGCGGCGTGCGCGACCGGCCGGCGCGCGGCGCCCGGCGCGCGCGATGCCTGGCGCGCACCACGCTTTGCGGAAGGTCCGGCGGTCGCGGTCATCGTCGTCCCCGACCCGTCACGCCGCCGGCGCGGCCATCAGCAGCGCCAGCGACTCCGCGAGGAGCGCGGGCTTGGCCTCGCCCTCGATCTCGATCGTGTTCTGCAAGGTCAGGAGGACGCGGCCGGGCCCTTCGGCTCCGCGGCGAGCAGCACGACGCGATTGCGCACTCGACTCCCCGCCTTCACCGGCGCGACGAAGCGCACCTTGTCGAGCCCGTAGTTGAGCGCCGCCGCCGCGTCCGGCGGAATCACGCCGGCCTCGATCGAGAGCGATGCGGCAAGCGAGAGGGTCAGGTAGCCGTGGGCAATCGTGCCGCCATACGGGCTCTCGCGCTCGGCCCGTTCGACGTCGACGTGGATCCACTGCCGGTCGCCGGTGCAATCGGCGAACTCGTCGATCCGGCGCTGGTCGACGACGTGCCAGCCCGACATGCCGATTTCGCGCCCCGTGAACTCGGCGAGCGTCGTCATCGAGTATTCGATCGATGCCATGCGGTTCTCCCGTCGACGGTTATCGCCGGCGCGCCCGAACTGCGGACGTCGGCAGGAGGAAGTGCGACAACGCGGGGATCAGCACCAGCGCGCCGATCATGTTCCACACGAACATGAACGTGAGGAGGATGCCCATGTCGGCCTGGAACTTGATCGGCGAAAAGGCCCACGTGATCACGCCCGCCGCCAGCGTGATGCCGACCAGCGCCACGACCTTGCCGGTGAACTGGACCGCCTTCTGGTACGCCTCGGTCAGCGGCACGCCGGCGCGCTGTTGCGCGAGCTGGACCGACAAGAGGTACAGCGCGTAGTCGACGCCGATGCCCACGCCCAGCGCGATCACCGGCAGCGTGGCCACCTTGACGCCGATGCCCAGCACGACCATCAGCGCCTCGCACAGGATCGACGTCAGCGCCAGCGGCACGACGGCGACGACCACGGCCCGCCAGCTGCGAAACGTGATGAAGCACAGCGCGATCACCGCGGCGTACACGTAAAGAAGCATCGTGCGGTTGGCCTGCTCGACGACGATGTTCGTGGCGGCCTCGATCCCGGCGCTGCCGGCCGCCAGCAGGAACTCGCGCTCCTTGTCGCTGTGGTCCGCGGCGAACTGCGCCGCCACCTGCACCACGCGATCGAGCGTCTCGGCCTTGTGATCGGCCAGATACGCGATCACCGGCATCACCGAGCACGCCGTGTTGAACAGGTCCGGATTGTTCACCGACGCCTGTTGCGCCGCGTAGTTGAGCACGTCCTGGTTGCGGTTGATCGTCAGCCACTTCGGGTTGCCCTCGAAGGAGCCCGCGGTGATCTGGCGCACGGCATCCGGCAGCGACACGGTCGTCTGCACGCCGGGCACCTGCTTCAGCTGCCACGCGAGCCGATCCGCCTCGACCAGCGTCGGATACGTGAGGCAGCCTTCCTTGTCCGTCTTCACGATCACCGCGAACTGGTCGGAGGAGAGTGCGTAGTTTGCGGTGATGTAGGCGTTGTCGCGGTTGTAGCGCGAGTCGCGACGCAGCTCGGGCGCGCCCGGGTCGAGGTCGCCGATCCGGAGGTGCGAGCTCACGACGAGCCCCGCGATCGCGAGCGCGGCGGAAGCGCCGATCGCCCCGAGCGCCCAGCGCCGCGTCGTGAAGCGGTCGAGCCAGCGCCAGAGCGCGCCCAGACCCTTGCCCGCCGTCTCCTCGCGCTCCTCGCGCAGGCTGCGCCGGGCGGCCGCCGCGCTCACGCCGGTGTAGGAGAGCAGCACCGGCAGCAGGAGCAGGTTCGTGAAGATCAGCACCGCGACGCCGATGCTCGCGGTCAGCGCGAGCTCCTTGATCACCGGGATGTCGATCACCATCAGGACGGCGAATCCCACGGCATCCGCGAGCAGCGCCGTCAGGCCGGCGAGGAACAGCCGGCGGAACGTGTAGCGCGCGGCGACGAGCCGGTGCGTCCCGCGACCGACGTCCTGCATGATGCCGTTCATCTTCTGCGCGCCGTGCGACACGCCGATCGCGAACACGAGGAACGGCACGAGGATCGAGAACGGATCGAGCTCGAAGCCCAGGAGCGCGATGAGCCCGAGCTGCCAGATCACGGCGACGATCGAGCAGGCGACGACCAGCGCGGTGCTCCGGACGCAGCGCGTGTAGGCGTAGATGATGGCCGTGGCGATCAGCGCGGCGGCACCGAAGAACGCCATCACCTTGAGCAGGCCGTCGATCAGATCGCCGATCAGCTTGGCGAAGCCGATCACGTGGATCCGGACCGTCGGCGACTGCTTGCTCTTGACCGTGCTGTCGAGCGCCTTGGCGAGCTCGTACTTGGCGCGGATCTTGTCCTCCAGGACCCGCGAGAGCCCGTGGTAGTCCATCCGCTTCCCGGTGCCCGGCTTCCTTGTCGAGCAGCGGCACGAAGATCATGCTCGACTTGAAGTTGCTGGCGACGAGGCTGCCGACGATCCCCGAGCGGGCGATGTTCTGCTTCAGCTGCTCGACGCTCTGCGCCGAGCCGTTGTACCCAGTCCGGCATCACCGGCGCCGCCGCGGAAGCCTTCCTCGGTGACCTCGGTCCAGCGCACAGTTCGGCGTCCACAGCGACTTCACCCACGCGCGGTCGACGCCCGGGGTCAGCACGAGTTCGTCGTTGATC
>CAVUIG010000013.1:0-292778 GCA_963741355.1 uncultured beta proteobacterium | reverse complement strand
CACTCGGGCGAGAGCTCTCTGACCAGCGGGCGCGCGAGAAGCTCGTAGGCGCGCTCGGACAGTTCGGACACCGCCGCCACCGCCTCGAACGGCTTTTCGTCGACGCGGTCGTACTTCTCGGCATCGCGCGCAGAGTCCTCGACCTGTGCGCTCCGACAGTCGTCACATCGTACGCCGTCGCGCCGCTGGCGCCCGGGACTGCTCCTCGACCTGCATCGCCGTAGAGGCCAGGCGGCGAGCTGCTCGATGTACTTCGATCACCTCGACGATCTGGGTGTGCTCCCGCTTGGCGACCTTGCCCGACACGAAAATGCCGAGATGGCCGACGTTCTCGTGCATCAGCCCGACGATCGACTTGCCCGTTCGCCTTGATCTCCTCGGTCGTCTGGAGTAGGGTCGGCGACCCAGTTGAACGCCTGCTGCGGCGGCGTGATGTTGTCGCCGTGCGAGGCGAACACGATGATCGGCGAGCGGATCGCCGCGCAGGTCGACGATGTCGGCCGGCCGACTCGGCCTCGCCGCGCGAAAGCCTGTTGCCGACGAAGAGGTTCTCGACGATCCAGCGGATCTCGGCCTCGTTCATCAGGTAGAGCCGCCCCACCAGCGCTCGAACTCCAGGAAGCGCGGCGCGCTCGGTGTCGATCTTGGCGAACAGGTCGTAGTACTTGTCCGAAGAAGGTATTGGCGGGGTTTGAGCTTCTCGAAATTCTCGACGAGATAGGCGCCGTCGAACTTGCCGTGCCCAGATCGCTGGCGAGCAGCGCCGGCCGACGCCGCCGCCCAGCAGCCCGCCGGCATAGCGCATCGGGTTCTTCGCCGTCGCTGCGCCGCCCAGTAGGACATCGGCGCGCCGTTGATCACGATCGGGCCCGGCGATGTCCGGGATGCGCGGCGGCCAGCATCATCGTGGCCCAGCCGCCCTGGCAATTGCCGACCATGACCGGCTTGGCGGGCTTCGGGATGCCGGTCGGCGACGATCTCGCGACGAATTCGCTTCCGCGGCGCATCACATCCGCCAGCGTCTGGCCGGGCTCGGGGTCGGGGAAGAATATCGACGAAATAGACCGGATGCCCGGCCTTGAGGGCGACGCCGACCTGCGAGTCCTGCTTGAATCCGCCGATGCCGGCCCGTGTCCCGCGCGCGGATCGATGATGACGAAGGGCCGCCGCGTCGTGGTCGATCGCGAACGCCGCTGCGGCGGGATGATCCGCACCAGGGCGTAGTTGACCGGCCGCTCGAACGTGCGCGCGTCGACGATCATCTCCCATTCGAAATGCAGCAGCGGCGGCTTGCCTGCGTCCTCATGCTCGAGCCAGTTGTTGCCGCGCTGGCGCAGCGTGTCCCAGAACAGCACCGAACGCTGCACGCTATCGACCCAGTAGCTGCCAGGCCATCCCCGCCAGAGCTCGTGCGGCATTTTCGGCCCGCCTGGCGGCGGCACCATCGCTGCGAAACCGGCTGTCTTCATGCGCGTCGCGTAACGGTCGAGCGCCGCACGCATGCGCCGGTCCGAACCTGTCGGCCACGCCGCGCGAGATGTCCGTGGCGCTCGACCGATCGTCGTGTTGAGGTCACTCATTGCGGGCTCCCAAAGGGATTGCTGCACTGCAGCATTCTAGCTCAAGGCGGCGCTCGATACATGTCGTCTTCCACGGGAGTTTGTCCTGACGCAATGAAAGGGTGGCCGCAGCCGCCCTCTTCTATTGCAACGCCGGCACCGTCAGGCGCGGTGGCGCATCTTGCGGATCGCTTCGAGTTGCGCGACCGCGATGGCGAGCTCCGCTTCGGCGGTCGCGATTTCCTCGCGCGAGGTCTTGTTCTGCATCGCGTCCAGCGCCGCCTGCTTTGCTTGCGACGCTGCGACCTCGTCGAGGTCATCTGCGCGCAACGCGGTATCCGCCAGCACCGTGACGGTGCGGCTGCACTTCGAGATAGCCGCCCTGAACGAAAACGAGTTCTTCGCCTCTGGCCGGAATCTTCAGGCGCACCGGACCGGGCTTGATGCCGGTCAGCAGCGGCGCGTGGCCCGGATGATGCCGAGCTCGCCGACGGTGCCGGTCAGCGATGACCATCTCCGCCTCGCCGGAGAAGATCTCCTTCTCGGCGCTGACGATGTCGCAGTGCATGGTCATCGCCACGGCTCAGCCTTCTACTTCCAGCTTCTTCGCTTTTTCGACCGCGTCTTCGATCGGTCCCACCATATAGAACGCCTGCTCGGGCAAGTGGATCGTACTCACCGTCGAGGATCTGCTGAAGCCTGACCGTGTCTTCGGCGGCACGTACACGCCAGGCGAGCCGGTGAACGCTTCTGCGACGAAGAACGGCTGCGAGAAGAACTGCTGGATCTTGCGCGCGCGGTACACCGACGCTTGTCGTCCTCCGACAGTTCGTCCATGCCGAGAATCGCGATGATGTCCTGCAGTTCTTTGTAGCGCTGCAGCACCTGCTGCACGCCGCGCGCCGTCTGGTAGTGCTCTTCGCCAACGACGAGCGGATCGAGCTGGCGGGTCGTCGAGTCGAGCGGGTCGACCGCCGGATAGATGCCGAGGTCGGCGATCGCGCGCGACAACATGATCGTCGAGTCGAGGTGCGCGAACGTCGTCGCCGGCGACGGGTCGGTCAAGTCGTCCGCCGGAACGTACACCGCCTGCACCGACGTGATCGAGCCGGTCTTGGTCGTCGTGATCCGTTCCTGCAGCAGACCCATCTCTTCCGCGAGGTTCGGCTGATAGCCCACGGCCGACGGCATGCGGCCGAGCAGCGCCGACACTTCGGTGCCGGCGAGCGTGTAGCGGTAGATGTTGTCGATGAAGAGCAGCACGTCGCGGCCGTCGTCGCGGAATTTCTCGGCCAGCGTCAGACCGGTCAGCGCGACGCGCAGGCGGTTGCCCGGCGGCTCGTTCATCTGACCGAACACCAGCGAGATCTTGGATTTCTCGAGATCCTCCTTGTCGACGACCCCGGATTCTTTCATCTCGTGGTAGAAGTCGTTGCCTTCGCGCGTGCGCTCACCGACGCCGGCGAACACGGACAGACCCGCGTGCTCGGTCGCGATGTTGCGGATCAGTTCGAGCATCGTCACTGTCTTGCCGACGCCGGCGCCGCCGAACAGACCCACCTTGCCGCCCTTGGCGAACGGGCAGATCAGGTCGATGACCTTGATGCCGGTTTCGAGTATTTCCTGCGCGCCGAGCTCGTCGTATGTCGGCGCGTTGCGGTGAATCGACATCTGCTTCTCGCGCGTTCACCGGACCCGTGTCGTCGATCGGATCGCCCAGCACGTCCATGATGCGGCCCAGCGTCTTCCGCCCACCGGCACCATGATCGGGTTGCCGGTGTTGACGACTCATGCCGCGCGGCAATCCGTCGGACTGCCCATCGCGATCGTGCGCACGACGCCGTCGCCGAGCTGCTGCTGCACTTCGAGTGTCAGCCCGATCTCGTCCATCTTCAGCGCGTCGTAGACGTTCGGGCATCTTGTCGCGCGGGAATTCCACGTCGACGACGGCGCCGATGCTCTGAACGATCGTCCCTTGATCCATGGTTTCCTCATTGCGAAATTCTTTCTGTCAACGTCGCGGTTGCGGTGCGTTACACTGCCGCCGCGCCGCCGACGATCTCCGAGATTTCCTTCGTGATCGCCGCCTGGCGCGCTGTTGTAGATCAGCTTCAGCTCGTCGATGATCTGCCCGCGTTGTCCGTCGCGGCTTTCATCGCGACCATCTTCGCCGCCTGCTCGCAGGCCATGTTCTCGTTGACCGTCTGGTAGACCTGCGACTCGATGTAGCGCGCACAAGCCGTCGAGCAGATCCTGCGCATCGGGTTCGTAGAGGTAGTCCCAAGCGGTCGCACTTCAACTTGCGCACTTCGCCGGCGGGCGTCCGGAACTGCTCCGGAATCGGCAGCATGCGCCCGTGCCGGGCCTCCTGCGCATCGTGTTGATGAACGTCGTGAAGAAGATGTGCATTCGTCGAGCGTGCCGTCGATGTACTTGTCGAGCATGACCTTGACCGTCCGATCAGCGGTCGAGCGGGGGCCGGTCGCCCAGTTGTACCGCGTCGCGACGACGTTGCCGCCATGCGGCTGAAGAATGCCGAGGCCCTTGTTGCCGATCGCGCAATAGTCGACTTCGAGTCCCTTCGCGCGCCACTCCTTGTGCTGTTCAGCACGAGCGCGGAACATGTTCGTGTTCAGCCCGCCGCACAGTCCCTTGTCGGTGGTGACGACGATCGTGCCGACGCGCTTGCACCGTCTCGCTGCGTCGAAGGAACGGGTGCCGATACTCGGGATTCGCCTGCGCGATGTGCATCGCGATCTGAGCGCCCTCTCGGCGTAGGGTCGCGACGCGCGCATCCGGTCCTGCGCCTTCTCATCTTCGACGCGGCGACCATTTCCATCGCCTTGGTGATCTTCTGCGTGCTCTGCACGCTCTGATCTTGTTCCGGATTTCTTTGGCGCCTGCCATCAGCTTTGCGTCCGCGTCGACTCAGTAGGCGTCGTTCTTTTGAATTTCTCGACCGCGGCGCTCAGCGCCTTTTCGTCGTCGGCCGACAGGTCCTTGGTCTTCTCGATCTCGGCCATCAGCGTCGCGTACTTGCTCTTGATGTACGCGCGCAGCGCCGCTTCGAAGTCGAGCGCTTTGTTGACCGGTACCTCGTCGAAGTAGCCCTTGTTCACCGCGAACAGCGTCACCGCCATTTCGGCCACCGGCAGCGGCTCGTACTGCTTCTGCTTCATCAGCTCGGTGACGCGGCGGCCGCGGTCGAGCTGCTTGCGCGTCGCTTCGTCGAGGTCCGAGGCGAACTGCGCAAACGCCGCGAGTTCGCGGTATTGCGCGAGCGCGAGGCGCACGCCGCCGCCGAGCTTCTTGATGATCTTGGTCTGCGCGGAGCCGCCGACGCGCGACACCGAGATGCCGGCGTTGATCGCCGGCCGGATGCCGGCGTTGAAGAAGTCGGTCTCGAGGAAGATCTGGCCGTCGGTGATCGAGATGACGTTGGTCGGCACGAACGCCGAAACGTCACCGGCCTGCGTCTCGATGATCGGCAGCGCGGTCAGCGAACCCGTCTTGCCCTTGACCGCGCCCTTGGTGAATTTCTCGACGTACTCCGCGTTGACGCGCGCCGCGCGCTCGAGCAGCCGCGAGTGCAGATAGAACACGTCGCCGGGATACGCTTCGCGGCCCGGCGGGCGGCGCAGCAGCAGCGAGATCTGGCGGTACGCCCACGCCTGCTTGGTCAGGTCGTCGTAGATGATCAGCGCGTCCTGGCCGCGGTCGCGGAAGTACTCGCCCATCGTGCAGCCCGAATACGGCGCGATGTACTGCATCGCGGCCGAATCCGAGGCCGTCGCGGCGACGACGATCGTGTACGCCATCGCGCCGTGTTCTTCGAGCTTGCGGACCACGTTCTTGATCGTCGAGGCCTTCTGTCCGATCGCGACGTAGACGCAGATCAGGTCCTTGCCCTTCTGGTTGATGATCGTGTCGATCGCGACCGCGGTCTTGCCGGTCTGGCGGTCGCCGATGATGAGCTCGCGCTGGCCGCGGCCGATCGGCACCATCGAGTCGATTGACTTCAGGCCGGTCTGCACCGGCTGCGACACCGACTTGCGCCAGATCACGCCGGGCGCGACCTTCTCGATGACGTCGGATTCCTTCGCGTTGATCGGGCCCCTTGCCGTCGATCGGGTTGCCGAGCGAATCGACGACGCGGCCGATCAGTTCGGGGCCGACCGGCACCGACAGGATGCGCCCGGTGCACTTGACCGTGTCGCCTTCGGAGATGTGCTCGTAGTCGCCGAGAACCACCGCGCCGACCGAGTCGCGCTCGAGGTTCAGCGCGAGGCCGAAGGTGTTGCTCGGGAAATTCCAGCATCTCGCCGGCCATCGCATCGGAGAGTCCGTGGATGCGGCAGATGCCGTCGGTCACCGAGACGACGGTCCCCTGGGTGCGCACCTCGGCGCCCGTGTCCAGGTTCTGGATCTTGGTCTTGATGAGTTCGCTGATTTCGGAAGGGTTCAACTGCATGGTGTCCTCGCGGCGCGCCGGCGCGTGATTGCCGCCGGCGTCACGGTAGTTTCGGTTAGGCTCGCAAATGGGTCGCCATCGATGGAGAGCTGCGCCTCGATCGTGCCGTCCACCACGGTGTCGCCGACGGTGATGCGGGCGCCGCCGATCAGCGCCGGATCGACGTTGACCGACGTCTCGATCTTCTTGCCGAAATGCCGTTCCAGCGCGGTCTTGAGTTCCGCGAGCTCGGCGTCGGAAAGCGGGAAGGCGCTGTCGATCCGGGCGCGTGCCAGGCCGTCAGCGTCGTCCTTCAGCAATTCGAACTGCGCCGCGATCTGCGGCACGACGCCGACGCGATCGGCCTCGACGAGAACGCGAACGAAGCTGCGGCCCTGCGGATCCAGCCGGTCGCCGCAGATCGACAGCAGCAGCGCTTCCTTGTCCCCCGCGGTGAGCCGCGGATTGTCGAGCGCGCCCGCGACCTTCGGATCGGCGATCACGCTGGCGAGAAGGCGCAGCATCTGCGACCACACCGGCAGCGCATTGCCCTCGCGCGCGAGCCGGAATGCCGCTTCGGCGTAGGGCCTTGCAATCGTCGTCAGTTCGGCCATCGCGGTTCCGTCAGAGCTGCTGCCGGATCGACGCCAGCAGGTCGGCGTGCGCCTTGGGGTCGACTTCGCGCTTCAGGATCTTCGCGGCGCCGGCCACGGCGAGGTCGGCGACCTGCCCGCGCAGCGCTTCCTTCGCGCGGGAAATCTCCTGGCCGATCTCGGCCTTCGCGGCGGCGAGGATGCGGTCGGCCTCGGCCTTGGCATCCGCCTTGGCGGCGTCGATCGTCTCGCTCTTCAGCTTCTCGCCCTGCGCGATGATCTCGGAGCTGCGCGTCTTCGCCTCGGCCAGCATGTCGGCGATCCGCTTCTCCGCGCTGGAGAGGTTCTGCCGTCCCGCTTCGCCGGCGGCGATGCCGTCGGCGATGTCCTTCTGCCGCGTCTCGATCGCGCGCATCAGCGGCGGCCACACGAACTTCGCCGTGAACAGGATGAACGCGAAGAACGCGACGGCCTGCATGAACAGTGTGAAATTGATGTTCATGGCTTTCCCTCAGCTATGTGATGTCCGGCGCGACCCTACTTGAGCTGGCCGAGCAGCGGATTCGCGACGGCGAACCACAGCGCGAGGCCGACGCCGATGATGAACGACGCGTCGATCAGGCCGAGCAGCAGGAACACCTTCGCCTGCAACTGCGGCATGAGCTCGGGCTGGCGCGCGGCGCCTTCGAGGAAGCGCGAGCACATGATGCCGACGCCGACGCAGGCGCCCAGGGCACCGAGGCCGATGATGAGGCCGATGCCGATGCCGGAGTACGCCAGGATCGTTGCGGTGAGTTGCGGGTCCATGTCTATCCTTTCTTGAGCAGGGTGAACGGTATGGCGAAGCGGGAGTCAGTGATGCTCGTGCGCCATCGAGATGTAGACGATGGTCAGCATCATGAAGATGTAGGCCTGCAGCACGACGATCAGGATGTGGAAGATCGACCAGCCGAGGCTGAGCAGCGCGCCGAACGCGATACCCGCGATTCCGGTGGCGGCCCACATGCCGAGCAGGATGAAGATGATCTCGCCGGCGTACATGTTGCCGTACAGCCGCAGCGAGTGCGACAGCGGCTTCGACACGTACTCGACGAGCTGGAACATCAGGTTGAAGACGACCAGCAGCGGCGATATCCAGATCGGCTTGAGGCCGAACGGCTGCGAAACGAGCTCGTACAGCCAGCCGCCGAGACCCTTAATCTTGATGCTGTAGTAGATCATCATCGCGAACACGGACAGCGCGAGCGCGAACGTCGTGTTCACGTCGGCGGTCGGCACGCCGCGCCAGGTGTGCTGACGCAGCACGTGCTCGTAGAGCCACGACATGATGTCGACTGGCAGGAAGTCCATCGCGTTCATGAACAGGACCAGCACGAAGGTCGTGAGCGCGATCGGCGCGACGATCTTGCTCTCGCCTTGGTAGATGCCCTTGACCTCGCCGTTGACGAAGCCCACGGCCAGCTCGACGAACGCCTGCGTCTTCGACGGCACGCCGGAAGTCGATTTGCGCGTGACGAGCCAGAGGAAGCCGAACGCGACAGCGCCGAGCACCAGCGTGGTCAGCAGCGTGTCCCAGTGCAGCGTCCAGAATCCGCCGCCCTCCCTGACCGGACTGGCGAGGAACGTGAGGTGGTGCTGGATGTACTCGGTGGGATTGAGTTCGGTGCCTTCAGCCATCGCCTTGCTTTCCCGGTTGCCTGTCGCTCACGAAAAACGCCATGCTGAACACGATCACCGTCGCGATGAACGTCGCGATCACGGCTGCCGGAATGACCTCCGGGTATGCCGTCAGCGCGAGCCAGAGTCCGACCACGATCACGACGACCTTGCCCGCCTCCGCCCGGAACAGCGCGATCAGCGTCGTTGCCGCGCCGGGCACCGGCGTGTTCCCGAGGCCCAGCCCCAGCAGGAACGCGTACGCGAACCCTGCCGCGAGATTCACGCTGCCGCCGAGAAGCGCGGACACTGCGCCCGGCACTCCCGCCACCGCGCCCGCGATCACCGCGGCCACTGCCGTGACGATGACCTGCCACCTCAAAACGGTGCGGATGGGCCGGGTCTTGAGCGGGGGAATCACGCGGCGCGCACGGCGGTTTTCCGTCGCGCGCTTCGGGCAAAAGCAAACGCGAAATTATAACGGTCTGCCGCACTGCTCCGCAATGAATTGTTGCGGTGCAAATGACCGCGTAAAGCCCCGCAACTTCAGTCGGATTTACCTCAATCGCTACCCGCCCGACAGCGCGCCGACGATCATGAGCTCGCCGTCCGGACGAACCTGCGTCGCGAGGTCGCGCGCGAGCACGCCGTCGACGAAGATCTTGATGTGCGCCCGGATCGCGCCCTGCTCGTCGACGATGCGAAAGCGAATCCCGGGATAGCGCGCGTTCAGGGACTCGAGCGCGTCCGCCAGCGTTGGCGCGGCGGACGCGGCATCGATGTCGACGCTTTGCGCGCCGTTCGTGTAGGAGCGCAGCAGTCCCGGGATGCGGACGTTCACGCTTCGTTGCCCCAGGCCGCGCCGTCGTGCAATGAGGGCGTTATGCCGACTCGACTGCGTAGATCTCCGGCAAATGCCGGGCGAGGCATTTCCACGTGCGTCCCTCGTCCTTGCTGCCCCAGACCTCGCCGCTCGTAGTGCCGAAGTACACGCCCACGGTGGCCGCGTCGTCCGCCGTCATCGCCTGACGCTTGACCGTCCACCAGGCCTGCGCCGCCGGAAACCCCGACGCCTGGCGCTGCCAGGACTTTCCGCCGTTGACCGAGCGGTAGGCAGCGGGCTTGCCCCCCGGGGAAACACGCGGCCAGACGCTCGTCCCGTCCATCGGGAACACCCAGAGCGTGTCCGGATCGCGCGGATGCAACACCATCGGCAGACCGATCGAGCCCACCGATTTCGGCATCGTCACGCCGATCTCGGTCCAGCGCGTGGCCGGCCGGTCCAGACGATAGATCCCGCAGTGATTCTGGTGATAGAGCCGGTCGGGCGCGAGCGGATGCATCCGCATGCAGTGCGGGTCATGCCCGTACTCCGGATAGGGATCGGGCATGAAATCGGCGCGCACGCCCGCATTGAGCGGATGCCAGTCGGCGCCGGCGTTGTGCGATTCGAAGATGCCGCCGCCGGACATCCCGATGTACATGTGCTTCGCGTCGCGCGGGTCAACGAGGATCGAATGCAGCTTGGGCCCGTCCGGCGTGCCGTCCTTGTCGCCGCCGCACCAGTCCTTGCGGCGCGGATGCTCGTTGAAGCCGTCGACGCCCGACCAGGTCGCGCCGCCGTCGGTCGAGCGGAAGAGCCCCTGCGGCGAAGTGCCGGCGTACCAGACGCCGATCTGGGAAGCGTGGCCCGGCGTGAGCCAGAACGTGTGGTCGACGCTGCGCGTGCCGCCCGGCTTGAACGCGGGAGGCGTGGTCGCTTCCTTCCACGTCTTGCCGCGGTCCGTCGAGCGGAACACGGTCGGACCGAGATGTCCCGTGCGCGCCGCGGCGAGGAGTGTCCTGCGGTCGCGCGGATCGAGCACCGCGTGGTGCACGATGTTGCCGAGAAATTGCGGGCCCACGAGTTTCCACGTGCGTCGCGTGGTATCGCTCGCGAGCGTCCAGAGGCCCTTTCGTGTCGCGATGAGCAGCGTCGTGCCCTGCGGCCGGCGAGACGTGCCCGCTTTCTTCTTCGCTTCAGTCGCCATCGTCGTCCTCCGGAGCTTTCGAGCCGGCTACGCTACCTCTCCCGCGCAAACCCGGCAAGAGGGAGGGGTTGAAATCGCGCACGAAGGCTGCGATTCTCCATGATTCCGCACGACACTCTCAACGCAAGGAGCAGGCATGACGATCAAGGTAGGCGACAGGCTGCCGGCAGGCACGCTGTCCGAGTTCATCGAAGTCGAGGGCAATGGCTGCAGCATCGGCCCGAACGAATTCAAGGTCGACGATCTGACGCGCGGCAAGAAGGTCGTGGTCTTCGGACTGCCCGGCGCGTACACGCCCACCTGCTCGGCGAAGCACGTGCCGGGTTACGTCGCCAACCACGACAAGCTGAAGGCGAAGGGTATCGACGACGTCATCTGCATGTCGGTCAACGACGCGTTCGTGATGGGCGCGTGGGCGCGCGACCAGAAATCCGGCGGCAAGGTGCGCATGATGGGCGACGGCAGCGCAAGCTACACCAAGGCGCTGGGGCTCGAGCTCGATCTCAACGCGCGCGGAATGGGCACGCGCTGCCAGCGCTTCTCGATGCTGGTCGACAACGGCGTCGTGAAGACGCTCAACATCGAGGCGCCGGGCAAGTTCGAGGTGTCGGACGCCGACACGATGCTGAAGCAGCTCGGGTAAGCGGAACGCCCGCGCCCGCGCGGTAACCCGTTCTCGCCCGCATGCACGTTGATGTTCCGAAGGAGCGTTGACGTCATGCATCCCGATGCCGCCCGCGTCGCCCTGAGCCTGGTCGAGATTCCGGTCGCGATCGGGCTGGGATTCGCCACTTTCTGGGGCGTGTTCTGGCTGGGTTGCTCGTTCAGCCATTGCGTCGACTTGAGCGGCATACCCTGGCTCATCGCCGGCGGCGTCGCCGGGTTTGGCATCGGTGTCTGCTATTGGCTCGCGATGATGCGGGCGGCCCGCCCTTCCGTCGTCGACTGATCTGGGACGGCGTCGCGCTGACGATCGGTGTCGCCGCCTACGCGGTGCCGGTTACGCTGTCGCACATGGCCGAGGCGCGCGCCATCCGGTCCGCGAACGACGCTGCGCAGGAGCGGGTGCGAATGCGCGCCGCGTGGATCGAATCGCTGAAATCCAAGGCACACGGCGCGCCCGGCGAAGTGCCGCCGATGCTCTCAGTTGTGGATGAGGGCGTCGCGGTGGTGGTGACCAACGGCTCGTCCGCGTGGAGAACGGTCGCATTGGCGAGGGTCGTGCCGGATGCGACGGCCGCCGACGGCTGGCGTGCCTGCGCGATGCATTCCGAAACCGATCAGGGGTATTACCGCTATTCGATCGGCCCCCGGCAGAGCATGCGCTATCGCCTCAATCCTGCCTGTGCGGGCGCGTTCGCCGGAGCCCTCATCGAATATCGCGTGGGCGACGGTCCCGGCGAGGAAGGATGGTGGTCGGATTCGGCATTCGCGACCCCCGAGGGCCGCAATCGCGGCGTCGAATCGGGCCGCGTTGCCGCGAAGTCGCCCGCACCCGACGCGTCACCCGCACTGAAGATAGGCGGCGGCCCGCCCTGATCCGGGCGCGTGCTACTTGCGCAGCTTGGCGAGAATCCCATCGAGCTGCTCGAGGCTCGAATACGAAATGACGACGCGCCCCGCGCCGGCCCTGCCGGCCTCGATCGCGACTTTCGCCCCGAGCGCATCGGCGAGCTCGGTGGTAAGCCGCGCGAGATCCGGATCGGCGGCGCGCGCGCCGCTCTTTGCCTTGTGTTTCGCCGGATGCGCCATCCGATGCGCGAGCCGCTCGGTCTCGCGCACCGAAAGGCCCTGCGCGACGACGCGCGCGGCCGCTGCGACCTGCTGTCCCGCGCTGAGGCTCAACAGCGAGCGCGCATGCCCCATGTCGAGCTGCCCCGAGAGCAGATATTCCTGCACCGGCTTCGCGAGCTCGCGCAGGCGCAGCAGATTCGTCACCGCGCTCCGCGAGCGGCCGACCGCCTTCGCCGCAGCGTCGTGCGTCAATCCGAATTCGTCGATCAGCCGCTGCAGGCCCTGCGCTTCCTCGAGCGGATTGAGATCCTCGCGCTGGATGTTCTCGATCAGCGCCAGCGCCAGCGCCGCCTGATCGGGGACCGCCCTCACCAGCGCGGGCACGGAAGTGAGTCCGGCGCGCTGCGCGGCGCGCCAGCGGCGTTCGCCGGCGATGATCTCGAAGCCGCCGCCCTCGACCGGGCGCACGAGGATCGGCTGCATGATCCCCTGCTCGCGGATCGAATTCGCGAGCTCGGCGAGCGAGGCGTCGTCCATCCGCGTGCGCGGCTGGTACTTGCCCGGCCGGATGCGATCGATCACGAGCATCTGCAGCGATTCGGTGGACGTCGCCTCGTCGGCGCCGCCGAGCAGCGCGTCGAGGCCGCGGCCCAGGCCCTTCGGTCGGATCATTCCGGTGACTCCTGCGGTTGGCTCAGGCGGCGGCGACGTCGGGCGGCGCCGCGGACGCTTCCATTCGCCGCAGCATCTCGCCCGCGAGCGCGAGATAGGCCTGCGCGCCCTTCGAGTTCTTGTCGAGGTGCAGCGCCGGGATCCCGTGCGACGGCGCTTCGGCGAGGCGCACGTTGCGCGGCACGATCGTGCGAAAGAGCTTGTCGCCGAAATGCCGCTCGAGCTCGGCGGCGACGTTCTGCGCGAGCGTGTTGCGCGGGTCGTACATCGTGCGCAGCAGGCCCTCGATCTCGAGCCGGGGATTGAGATGCGCGCGCACCTTCTTCACCGTCTGCACGAGGTCGGAGAGTCCTTCGAGCGCGTAATACTCGCATTGCATCGGGATCAGCACCGAGTCGGCGGCGCAAAGGCCGTTCAGCGTCAGCAGCGACAGCGACGGCGGGCAATCGAGCAGGATGAAATCGTATTCCTGCGCGACTTCGGAGATCGCCGTGCGCATCGACTGCAGCGCCTCGGCAAGCGCGTCCTTCAGGCGCATCTCGCGCTCCGGCAATTCGACCAGCTCCACTTCGGCGCCGGCGAGCTCGCGGTTCGCCGGCACGAGATCGAAGCCGCCGGACGGCGACGCGACGCGGACGTCGGCGATCTTGCACTCGCCCAGAAGCACCTGGTACACGGTCGCCCGGAACGAGCGCTTGTCGAGTCCCGCGCCGGTCGTCGCGTTGCCCTGCGGGTCGAGGTCGACCAGCAGCACGCGCCGCTTCATCGCGACGAGCGACGCCGCGAGATTGACCGCGGTGGTGGTCTTGCCGACGCCGCCCTTCTGGTTCGCGACCGCGATGATGCGTGTCATCCGCTCTCCGTCACGCCGGGGCCATGATGACGAGGTGGCGCGTCGCGTCGAGCCCCGGCACGTGGAGCGCGGGCGTTGCGACGATGCGATACGCGGAGGGCACGCTCGCGATTTCGTCGGCGGGCAGCTCGCCCTTCATCGCATAGAGCCGGCCTTCCGGCGCGAGATGCCGCGCGGCCGCCGCGGCGAACTCCGCGAGGTCGGAGAACGCGCGCGAAATCACGACGTCGAACGGCGTGGACGGCGCGTAGTCCTCGCTGCGCTCGTGCACGATCTCGACATTCGGAAGGCCGAGCTCGATCACCGCTTGCTGCAGGAACGCCGTCTTCTTCTCGCTGCTGTCGATCAGCACGAAATGCCAGTCCGGGCGCGCGAGCGCCAGCGGAATGCCGGGCACGCCCGGCCCGCTGCCGACGTCGAGCACGCGAATGCCCGCGCGCGCGGGCAGCTGCGGCAGCACCGACAGCGCGTCCAGCACGTGATGCGTGACCATCCGCTCGGGCTCGCGGATCGCGGTGAGGTTGTACGTGCGGTTCCATTTGGCGAGAAGGCGCAGGAACGCGCCGAGCTTGTTGCGCGCCATGCGGTCGAGCGGCGCGCCGCCCGCCGCCGCCTGCTCGCGCAGGCCTTCGTCGAGATCCATCGCGGCGATCACGCCCGGCGCCGCTTCGACGGTGCGGCGGGGAGACCGCGCTTCAGATGCACGAGCAGCAGCGAGATCGCGGCCGGCGTGACGCCGGAAATGCGTGCTGCCTGGCCGAGCGTGTCGGGCTTGTGCAGATTGAGCTTCTGCTGCACTTCGGTGGAGAGCCCGCGCACGCTGCAGTAATCGAGGTCCGGCGGCAGCGCCAGCGTTTCCTGAGCGCGATGCCGCACGATCTCGTCGCGCTGGCGATCGATGTAGCCCGAATACTTGATGGAGGTCTCGACCTGCTCGGCGACCACCTCGTCGCCGACGCCCTCGCCTGCCGCGGCGAGCGTCGCGAGCGACGCGTACGTGACCCCCGGGCGGCGCAGAAGCTCGGCCAGCGAATATTCGCGCTCGATCGGCGCGCCGATGACGCGCATCGCATCATGCGCCGCGACGACGTTCGGATTGACGTACGTCGATTTCATCCGCTCGATCTCGCGCGCGACGGCGTCGCGCTTTCGCGCATAAGCGTTCCAGCGCGCGTCGTCGACGACTCCGAGCTCGCGGCCGGCTTCGGTCAGCCGCAGATCGGCGTTGTCCTCGCGCAGCTGCAGCCGGTATTCGGCGCGCGACGTGAACATCCGGTAGGGCTCGCTCACGCCGCGCGTGACGAGATCGTCGACGAGGACGCCGAGGTAGGCCTCGTCGCGCTGCGGGCACCAGCCTGGCTCGCCCGCGGCGAAGCGACCGGCGTTGATGCCGGCAAGAATCCCCTGCGCAGCGGCCTCCTCGTAGCCCGTCGTGCCGTTGATCTGCCCCGCGAAGAAGAGCCCGCGGATTGCCTTGGTCTCGAGCGTCCGGTGCAGTCCGCGCGGGTCGAAATAGTCGTACTCGATCGAATACCCGGGGCGCAGGATGTGCGCGCGCTCGCACCCTGGCATCGTGTGCACGAGGGCCAGTTGCACATCGAACGGCAGCGATGTCGAGATGCCGTTGGGATAGATCTCGTGCGTCGCGAGGCCTTCGGGCTCGAGAAAGATCTGGTGGCTGTCGCGATCCGCGAAGCGCACGACCTTGTCCTCGATCGACGGGCAATAGCGCGGGCCCACACCCTTGATCACGCCGGTGAAAAGCGGCGAGCGATCGAGGCCGCCGCGAATGATCTCGTGGGTCCGCGCGTTGGTGTGCGTGATCCAGCACGGCACCTGCCGCGGGTGCATCGCGCGCGATCCCATGAAGCTCATCACGGGCTCGGGCACATCGCCTGGCTGGACCGTCGAGCCGGGAGAAATCGATCGTGCGGCCGTCGAGCCGCGGCGGCGTGCCGGTCTTGAGACGGCCGACGCCGAGATCCATCTCGCGCAACCGCGCGCCCAGCGTCTTCGCGGAAGGATCGCCCGCGCGTCCCGCTTCGTAGTGGTCGAGCCCGACGTGAATCAGCCCCGACAGGAACGTTCCCGTCGTCAGGACGACCGCATCGGCTTCGAAGCGCAACCCGATCTGCGTGACCACGCCCGTCACGCGCGGCGTGGCGCCGGCATCGTCGAGCGTGAGATCGTCGACCGGTTGCTGGAACAGCGTGAGGTTCGGCTGGCTTTCGAGGCGCGACCGGATGGCCTGACGATAGAGCACGCGGTCCGCCTGCGCGCGGGTGGCGCGCACCGCCGGTCCCTTGCTCGAGTTGAGGGTGCGGAACTGGATGCCAGCCTCGTCGGTGGCAAGCGCCATGGCTCCGCCCAGCGCGTCGACCTCCTTGACGAGGTGCCCCTTGCCGATTCCGCCGATCGACGGATTACACGACATCTGACCGAGCGTTTCGATGCTGTGGGTCAGCAGCAGCGTGCGCCGGCCCATCCGTGCGGCGGCGAGCGCCGCCTCGGTCCCGGCATGGCCGCCGCCGACGATGATGACGTCGAATCGAGTTGGGAAGATCATGATTTTAATCGAATTTCCGCAGTTTAGCCGCCGCTGGGGCACCGCGAAAGACCGAACGCGAATGATACGCCAGAGCGAGCGGCCACGAAAGCGCCGCGCTTCGCCCCAGGTGATTTCCATTCGAGTCGGGTTCCCGTTCAGGCTCCCGGCTGCGTGCGATGGTTCCACGTGAAACCATCGCCGGGCTTCGACGCGGGGGAGCCTCAGTTGGGGTCCCCGTGTTTCACGTGAAACGCAGGGCCGGGACGCCCCGCTACAATTCGGCGTTCCCCGCACCCTGGCACCCAAATGACCTCGGTCCTTTGCATCGGCATGTCCGCCATGGACGCCATCTATCGCGTCCCGACAATTCCTCAGGCACCGGCCAAGGTCCTCGCCACCGGGTTCTCGGAATGCGGCGGCGGCATGGCGGCCAATGCCAGCGTCGCGGTCGCCCGGCTTGGGGGCGCCGCAAGCTACTGGGGACGGGTCGGCGCGGATGCGCTGGGCGAACGGATCCTTTCGGACCTCGCCGTCGAGGGCGTGGACGTCGGAACGGTTCGCCGCGTGCCGGGGCGACTTTCCCCCTCGGCAGCCATCCTCGTGCTGCCGGACGGGGAACGGCTGGTGTGCGCCTACAACGACCCCGCGCTCGATCCGGCCCCCGGCTGGCTGCCGCTCTCCCGGGTCGCCGGATTCGACGCCGTCCTCGCCGACGTGCGCTGGCCGGCAGGGGCGCGCGTCGTGCTCGACGCCGCCCGCGCCGCCGGGGTCGTCGCGGTCCTGGACGGCGACGTCGGCCCGGTCGGCGATCTGCTCGACCTGGCCGGGCGCGCGACCCACACGGTCTTCTCGGAGCCGGGATTGCGCCTGGCCGCCGGAGTCGACCTTCCCGGAAAGGCCCTCGCCCGAATCGCCGCCGAGGTGCGCGGCGTCGTCGGCGTTACGCTGGGTGCCGAGGGATTCCTGTGGCTCGAGGGTCAAACGGAACGCCGCGTCGCCGCTCCCGGAGTCTTCGCCGTCGATACCCTCGCGGCCGGGGACGTGTGGCACGGGGCGTTCGCGCTGGCACTGGGCGAAGGCTCCCCAATCATGGACGCCGCGCGGTTTGCCAATGCCGCAGCCGCGCTGAAATGCACCCGGCCGGGCGGCCGGCTCGGCGCCCCCAGCCGCGCCGAGGTCACGCGGTTACTGCACGAAACTATTTGATTTGTATCGCTAAAAGAGCCAAGAGCCGCAGGACCGAGCCTTTCGGACGATGCCGGGCCAACCGCCCCGAAGCGCCGCGCTTGCAGATTCGGTGTAAGCGCTTACCTCGGGATTCGCTGGCCCAGTCTCGCCCGCTCCGCGGCAAGCGCCGCCGGCCGCTTGGCGCCGAGCTTCGCAAACAATGCATCGTGAGCGGCAAACTCGCGCTGCCACATCGCTCCGTCGACCTTCATCATCTGCGCGAATTTCTCGGGCGGGAAATCGAGGCCGGTCCAGTTGAGGTCGGCGTAGGCCGGCTCGTACCCGAGCGCGGTCTCGACCGCGTGCGCGTGGCCACGGCAGCGCTCGACGATCCACTGCAGCACGCGCATGTTCTGCCCGAAGCCGGGCCATGCGAACTTGCCGTCGACATCGGTGCGGAACCAGTTCACGTTGAAGATCCGCGGCGGCGACGCGACCGACTTGCCCATCGCCAGCCAGTGCGCGAAATAGTCGCCGACGTGGTAGCCGCAGAACGGCAGCATCGCAAAGGGATCGCGCCGTACCTCGCCGACCTTGCCGGCGGCGGCGGCTGTCGTTTCCGAGCCCATCGTCGCGGCCTTGTACACGCCTTCGGCCCATGACGAGGCCTCGACCACCAGCGGCAGCGTGTCGCTGCGCCGGCCGCCGAACACGAACGCGGTGATCGGCACGCCGTCCGGGCTGTTCCAGTGTGGATCGAGCGACGGGCACTGGATCGCCGCCACCGTGAAGCGCGAGTTGGGATGCGCCGCCTTGCGTCCGCAGTCGGGCGTCCAGTCGTTGCCCTGCCAGTCGACGAGGTGTGCCGGCGGCGTCTTGCTCATGCCCTCCCACCACACGTCGCCGTCGTCGGTCAATGCGACGTTGGTGAAGATCACGTTCTCGCGCAGCATCTCCATGGCGTTCGGATTCGACTCGTACGATGTTCCCGGCGCGACGCCGAAATAGCCGGCCTCCGGATTGATCGCGTAGAACCTGCCGTCGGCGTGCGGCTTGATCCAGGCGATGTCGTCGCCGATCGTCGTCACCCTCCAGCCGTCGAATCCGCGCGGGGGAATCAGCATCGCGAAATTGGTCTTGCCGCACGAGCTCGGAAACGCCGCGCAAACGTAGCTCTTCTCGCCCGCGGGCGAGGTCACGCCGAGGATCAGCATGTGCTCTGCGAGCCAGCCCTGGTCGCGGCCCATCACCGAGGCGATGCGCAGCGCGAAGCACTTCTTGCCCAGCAGCGCATTGCCGCCGTAGCCCGACCCATAGCTCCAGATCTCGCGCGACTCCGGAAAATGCACGATGTACTTGTGCTCGCGGTTGCTCGGCCACGCGACGTCCTTCTCGCCGGGCGCGAGCGGCGCGCCGACCGAATGCACGCAAGGCACGAAGGCGCCGTCGGTCCCGAGCACCGCGAATACCGCGCGTCCCATGCGCGTCATGATCCGCATGTTGACGACGACGTAGGGGCTGTCCGAGATCTCGATGCCGACGTGCGAGATGTGACTTCCGATCGGGCCCATCGAGAAAGGCACCACGTACAGCGTGCGCCCGCGCATGCAGCCGTCGAAGAGGCCGTCGAGCGTCTTGCGCATCTCGGCCGGCGCGACCCAGTTGTTCGTCGGGCCCGCGTCCTCCTCCCGCTCGCAGCAGATGAAGGTGCGGTCCTCGACGCGCGCAACGTCGGACGGATCCGAGCGCGCGAGGAAGCTGTTCGGCCGCTTCGCCGGATTGAGCCGCGTCAGCGTGCCCGAGGCGACCATCTCCGCGCACAGCCGGTCGTATTCCTCCTCGCTGCCGTCGCACCAGACGATGCGCTCGGGCTTGGCGAGCGCCGCAATGTCGCGCACCCAGGCAAGCGCCTTCTCGTGGCGGACGTAGTCGGGCGCCGCGACGGAAGCCGCGAGCGCGGAGAGCGATTGGTGAGGATTCATGCGCGACCTGCGTGACGTGACGGGACGCCCGCGCGCTGCGCGAATCGCAATATCGCCGCGGGAACCGGAAAGGTTAGCACGCGCTGCCGTCCCGCCGAAAGCGCGGCCGCCACGCGGGGCGGCCCGGTGGCCTTACCGATTGGCGCGCGTGGCGACGATGAAGCGGCGCCGGAATGCGTACAGCACCCGCCCGTCCCCGAGTGCCGGGTACGCCGGCGCAACCCTGCTTTCGAGATCGGCGACAAATTCGCGCTGTGCGGCGGAATCGAGATGTGACAGGTACGGCGTCAGCGCGGTTCCCCGCATCCACGCGACGACCGGATGATCGCCACCCTGCATCGGCGCGAGCACGTGCAGGTATTCCGTCGTCCAGATATCGAGGCTCGCCGCGTGCGGCGAGAGCCAGCGAAAATAGTCCTCCGCCGGCGCGACCGGCGCCGGCCGCAGCAGCGCGCCCAGTCGCGCGTGCCATCGCGCCGAGAGCACCGCCTCTTCGAGCGCCCGATGCGACGGCGCCGCGAAATTGTCCGGCATCTGCACCGCCATGCGCTGCGCCGGTGCGAAGCCCCGCAAACAGACGCGGGAACAGCTTCGCGTGATGATCCTGCCAATGCAGCGCCGCGTTGCTGAACAGGAGCTCGGGCGCCTCGCCCGCGGGCGACCAGCGCTCGATGTCCGCCTCCCGCCATTCGATGCCCAATGCCGGATCGGTCGACGCGCGCGCCTGCGCGAGCATGGCCGCCGACAGGTCCACTCCAGTGATCGCGGCGCCGGGCCAGCGGAGCGCGAGCAGCCGCGTCACGTTGCCGGCGCCACAGCCCAGGTCGACGATCGTCTTCGGTGACGCGAGCGGAACGCGTGCGGCGAGATCCAGCGCGGGGCGGCTCCGCTCGTCGGCGAACTTGAGGTACTGCTCGGGGTTCCACGTCATCGACCTGCTCCCTCGCGGCGGCGCCACCACGCGCGGACGCGCCCGAACAGCGGCGCCGTCAACAGCAGCAACGCCACCAGCCGCGTCACGTGGAACGCGGTGACGAACGGCACGCCGAGCTGCAGCGCCTTCGCGGTGATGCACATTTCGGCGATCCCGCCAGGCGCCATGCCGAGCGAAATTGTCGCCGGATTGAGGCCGGCGAGCGACGCGAGCGCCCATCCGAACGCGATCGCCACGACGATCGCGCCCAGCACCGTCGCCACCACGGCGCCGACGAATCGCGGCGCCCCGCGCAGGAAGTCGCGGTCGAAGCGCGCGCCAAGCGCGCAGCCGAGCAGGCATTGGCCGGCATTGGAGAAGATCGTCGGCATTGCCGACAGGTGGACGTCGAACGCCGTCAGCGGAATCGCGACGGCGAGCGACCCCAGCACGAAGGCATTGGGAAGCTTCATCCACTGCGCGAGCGCGCCGCCCGCCAGCGTCGCCGCCATCAGCACCGCGAGTCCATCGCCGCGGACTTCTGCGGTGCCCGGCACGTAGAGATCGCTGCCGTGCAATCCGAGCAGAACATACGCGGCGGGAACGACCAGCACGACGATCATGATGCGCATGCTTTGCGCCGCCGCGACGCGGTCGGTGCGCGCGCCGAAGCGTTCGGACAGGATCGTCATCTCGGCGGCGCCGCCGGGCACGCTCGCGAAGATTCCCGTCGTGACGTCGAGCCGCGCAAGGCGGGCGAGCACGAGCCCGGCGGCGTAGCCCAGCGCGATCGCGAAGACCGCGCCGACGACGAGCAGCAGCCACGATCCCGCAACCTCGTGCACGACCTGCGGCGTGAAGTACAGCGCCAACGCCGTGCCGATGATCCACTGACCGACCTGACGCCCTCCCGGCGGCGCCGCCACGGGCACGCCCGCGACGCGCAGCAGCGCGAGCGCGAGCAGCGGGCCCAGCATCCACGGAATCGGCGTCCCGACCCGTGCGAACACGAATCCCCCGCACGCGCCGATCGCGAGTCCCGCGAGCCAACTGACGACTGCGGGCCGTTTCATTTGCCGATGCAGAAGCGGGAGAAGATGACGCCCAGCAGGTCATCCGCGGTGAATTCGCCGGTGATTGCCGCGAGCGCGTTCTGCGCTTCGCGCAGCTCCTCGGCGAGCAGCTCGAGCGGCGGCGCGCTCGCCGCGAGGTACGCGGACGCGGCCTCGAGGTGCGCGGCCGCCTCGCGCAACGCGCCCAGGTGGCGTTCACGCGCGAGGAACGTGTCCTCCATGTCCTCGTGCACGCCGACGAGCGCGAGAATCTCGCGGCGGAGGATCTCGACACCCGCGCCGGTCTTTGCCGAAAGCCACACGTGCCGCGTGGCGCCCTCGTCCGCGGGCGCCGTCGACTTCGGCTCCAGCGCGACGAGATCGATCTTGTTGTGCACGACGATGCGCGGCAGCGCGGACGGAAGCCGCGCCAGCACTTCCGCATCGGCCGCGTCGATCCTCGCCTCGGCGACTTTCGCGTCGACCATGACGATCGCCACATTCGCCCGCGCGACCGCCGCCCAGGTCCGCTCGATGCCGAGCGCCTCGATCGGATCCTTGGTCTTGCGCAGTCCCGCCGTGTCGACCACCGCGAGCGGTATCCCGTGAATCTCGACCTCGCTTCGCACGGTGTCGCGCGTCGTGCCCGGGATCGGCGTCACGATGGCGACGTCGGAACCCGCCAGCTGGTTCAGAAGGCTCGACTTGCCGACGTTCGGGCGCCCGATCAGCACGGCCACGAGCCCTTCGCGCAGCAGCGCACCCTGCGCCGCGCGCGCAAGGATTCCGCCGATCCGCTCGCGCAGCGCCTCGACCCGCGCCGCCGCGTCGGCGGCGCGCACGAAGCCGACGTCCTCGTCGGGAAAGTCGAGCGAGGCCTCGACGAGCGTGCGAAGCTCGATGAGCGCGCGCACGCTGCCCTCGATCGCGCGCGAGAAGTCGCCGGAGAGGCTGCGCATGGCCGCGCGCGCCGCGGTTGCCGTGGAAGCATCGATCAGGTCGGCGACGCTCTCCGCCTGCACGAGATCGAGCTTGCCGTTGAGGAACGCGCGCTGAGTGAATTCGCCGGGCCGCGCGAGACGGGCGCCGAGCTCGACGCATCGCGCGAGCACGAGGCGCAGCACCGTGGGCCCGCCATGACCGTGCAGCTCGAGGACGGCCTCGCCGGTGTAGGAGTGCGGCGCGGGAAAATAGAGCGCGAGGCCTTCGTCCAGCGCCTCGCCTGAGGCGCCGCGGAAGCTCGTCGCCGTCGCGACGCGCGGCGCGAGCGCGCGGCCGACGATGCCGGCGGTGATCGCTTCAGCGTCGCGGCCCGAGACGCGAACGATGCCGATGCCGCCGCGCCCCGGCGCCGTGGCGATTGCGGCAATGGTGTCGGGCGCGTCGCTCATCGCGCCGCCATTATCGCGCGCCGCCGCGGAGGGGGCGCGCTCGACGGCCGCTCAGCGCCGCTTCGCGGCGGCCGCCGCCGCTTCCTTCTCCAGCAGGTAGTTCATGTGCCATTGCTGGAAGATCTGGATGCAGTTGTTGACGAGCCAGTAGAGCACGAGGCCCGACGGAAAGAACACGAACATCACCGAGAACGCGACCGGCATGATCTGCATCACCTTCGCCTGCACCGGATCGGAGATCGGCGTCGGCGAGAGCTTCACCTGCAGGAACGCCGTGATCGCGTAGACGACCGGCAGCACGAACCACGGATCGGGCGCGGACAGGTCGTGGATCCAGCCGATCCACGGCGCGTGCCGCAGCTCGACCGCGGAAAGCAGCACCCAGTAGAGCGCGATGAAGACGGGGATCTGCACGAGGATCGGCAGGCAGCCCCCCAGCGGATTGATCTTCTCGACCTTGTACATCTCCATCATCTTGACCTGCAGCTGCTGCTTGTCGTCGGCGTATTGCGCCTGCAGCGCCTTCAGCTTCGGGGCGATGATCTTCATCTTGGCCATCGAGCGGGCGCTCGCGTGGTTGAGCGGATAGAACGCGCTCTTGATGATGATGGTCATCGCGATGATGGCCCAGCCCCAGTTGCCGATGATCCCGTGCAGCCATTTCAGCAGCCAGAAGAGCGGCGCCGCGATCACGGTGAAGATGCCGTAGTCGACGGTGAGGTCGAGGCCCTTGGCGAGCGCGGCGAGCGCCGCCTGGTCCTGCGGGCCGACGTAAAGCGGAACGTCGACCGCGCCCGACGCGCCGGGCGCGATCGTGCCTACCGGCACGACCAGGCCCGCCGCGTAGGTGCCGTTGTCGAGCTTGCGCGCATAGAACTCGCGGTGCAGCTTCGCGGTGTCGGGCGGCAGCCACGCGGCGACGAAGTAATGCTCGACCATGCCGACCCATCCGTTGTCCGCCTCCTTGGTGTAGGGCAGCTTGCGCGCGGGATCGGCGGCCTCCTTGTCGAGCTCGGAGAATTCGACCTTCTTGTACTTGTCGGCCTCGTTGTAGATCACCGGACCCGTGTACGCCGCGGGCGCCATCGAGTTCTGCGTCCCCTGCGTCTTGGTGTCGCGCACGAGCTGGAAATAGGCGTACGGCGCGATCGGCGCGGTGCCGGCGTTGGTGATCGCGTAGCTGACGTCGATCACGTAGGTGTCGCGGTGGAAGGTCAGCGTCTCGACGACCTTGTCGCCGTTCGGCGCCGTGGCCGCAAGCTTCACCTCGAGCCGGTCGGTGCCCGGCGCGAGCGTGCGCGGACCGGGCAAGGCTTCGTACGTCGTGCGGTGGTTCGGCATTCCCTCGCCGAGGAGCCCGGACTGGGCGACGAAGATGCGCTCGGGCGTGCGTTGCAGCACCAGGTAGGGCTTCGCCTCGTCGGCGATGTCGTGATGCGCGAGCAGTGCGACCTGCGCGATGACGCCGCCCGCGGTGTCGATTTCCGCGCGATAAAGGTCCGTGGTGACGGTGATGATCTCGCCCGCTTTCGCGGGCGCGGCCGCGCCGGGCCCGGGGGGCGCTGCGCCGACTCCGGGCGTCGCCGCAGCCGGCGCCGCAGGCAACTCGGCGGAGGGCGCGCCGGGCACCGATGGCCGCGCCGCGGTCGATATCGGCGCGGGCGGACGATGCTCGGCATCCCAGCGCTGCCACAACAGGAAGGCGGAGAAGGAGAAGACGAAAAAGAGAATGAGGCGTTGCGTGTCCATGACGACCCAGCGGGCGGTGGCCCGCGTTGCCTGGTTCGGGAAGCGTTTCGTTGCGAGGTTACGGTACCGGGTCAAACCCGCCCGGATGATACGGGTGACAGCGAACGATCCGGCGGAGCGCGAGCAGGCTGCCACGCGCGGCGCCATGCTTCGCGATCGCTTCCTTCGCGTAGTCGGAGCAGCTCGGCGCGAAGCGGCAGTTCGATCCCAGCAGCGGCCGGAACAGGTATTGATAGACGCCGAGGAGCGCCAGCAGGATCGCCCTCATCGCGCTAATTCCGGCGCTTCGAGCGCCGCGAGACAGCGCAGGGCTTCCGCGCGCACTTTCGCAAGTTCGCTGCGCATGGCGCCGCGTTTGAGTCGCAGGATGAGATCGAAGCGCTCGATGGCCGGACGGCTCGCGCGGAGCGTCTCGCGCAGCATGCGGCGAACCCGGTTGCGGTCGACCGCGCGCGGCAAGGCGCGCCGGCCGATCACGAAGCCGACGCGACCGCAGGCGCGCTTCGCAGGCATCGAGATCACCTCGAGATAGTCTCCGCCGCAGCGGCGGCCGTGCCGGAACACCGCCTCGAAAGCGCCGGTGCCGGTGAGCCGATACCGGCGGGCGCCACGCGGCGCGGGGCCGGCTGTCGCTGTCAGGGCGTGAGGCGCGCGCGGCCCTTGGCGCGGCGCGCCGAGAGGACCTTGCGGCCGCCGACGGTCTTCATCCGGGCGCGAAAACCGTGCGTGCGCTTGCGCTTGACGACGGAGGGCTGGTACGTGCGTTTCATGGTCGGAGGCCTTGGGTGAAAAAGCCTTATATTCAAACACTTTAATGCCCCATTTGTCAACGGTATCGGCGGAGCGCGCGAGTTCGACGCAGTCGCCACCGCCTTCCCCCGGCGGACGCCATTCGCCTGTGGATAACTTCGCACGCGCGGCTTACAATGACGGCGGGCGCACGGTTCCTGAGCGCGACCGCGAAGGTTACCCGATCGGGCGCGCGATGCGCGCCCAAAAGGCCTCGCGGGCACCGCGGGACCGAGGCGCCGATCGCGGGCCTGGCGAATGCCGGCCCCGCCTGCCGGACGGGCCGCGCGAGCCCGCCGGAACGCCACCTCGAGATCGCATGACGTTGGTTCCTCCTTTCTGGCAGCGCTGCCTCGACGCTTTCCGCGACGAGCTCACGCCGCAGCAGTTCAACACCTGGATCCGTCCGCTCGCCGTCGAAGGCTCGGCGGACGGTTATCGGCTGCTCGCGCCGAACCGCTTCGTCCTGCAATGGGTGAAGGAGCGCTTCTCCGACCGGATCGCCGAGCTCGCCGCGGCCGTCGAGGGCCGGGCGGTCCCCATCGTTCTCGCCATCGTCGACGCCGTTCCGGCGCCGTCGCGCAGCGCCGCCGCGAGCGTCGCGCCCGCGGCGGCGCCCCCAGCAGCCCAGCTCCGCGCCCCGGAGCCCGCGGCAGGCGCGCAAGGCGCCACCGGCATCCGCCGCTTCGACCAGACGAGCTTGAACCCCAGCTTCACCTTCGCGAGCTTCGTCGCCGGCAAGGCGAATCAGCTCGCGCGCGCCGCCGGCATGCAGGTCGCCGAGCATCCGACCTCGTACAACCCGCTTTTCGTCTACGGGGGCGTCGGCCTCGGCAAGACGCACCTGATCCAGGCGATCGGCAACGACATCCTCGGCCGCAATCCGGCAGCCAAGATCCGCTACATCCACGCGGAGACGTACGTGTCGGATGTGGTGCGTGCCTACCAGCACAAGGCGTTCGACGATTTCAAGCGCTATTACCGCTCGCTCGACCTCCTGCTCATCGACGACATCCAGTTCTTCAACGGCAAGAACCGGACGCAGGAGGAATTCTTCTACCTGTTCAACACGCTGATCGAGGCGCACAAGCAGGTCGTCATCACCTGCGACACCTACCCCAAGGAGATCTCGGGGATCGAGGAACGCCTGATCTCACGCTTCGGGTGGGGCCTCACGGTCGCGCTGGAACCGCCGGAACTCGAGATGCGGGTCGCGATCCTGCTGTCGAAGGCGGCGTCGGTCGGCCTCAAGTTCGACGAGCAGGTCGCCTTCTTCATCGCCAAGCACATCCGCTCGAACGTGCGCGAACTCGAGGGCGCGCTGAAGCGCGTCGCCGCGTATTCGAGCTTCCACGGCCAGGAAATCACGCTGCCCGTCGCGAAGGAGGCGCTGCGCGACCTCCTCGCGGTGCAGAACCGCCAGGTGTCGATCGAGAACATCCAGAAGACCGTCGCCGACTACTACAAGATCCGCGTTTCCGACATGCATTCGAAGAAGCGCTCGCGGGCGATCGCCCGCCCGCGCCAGGTCGCGATGGCGCTCGCCAAGGAGTTGACGCAACTGTCGCTGCCCGAGATCGGCAGCAACTTCGGCGGTCGCGACCACACGACGGTCCTGCACGCCTGCCGCCAGATCGGGCGGCTGCGGGAGAACGTTCCCGAGATCAACCACGACGTGAATTTCCTGCTCCAGGTGCTGCGCAATTGACCGCCGGCCGCAGGCCTCGAGCCGCCGGAATCGCGCGGTCGCTTTTATTCGGCCCAAGGCAAAGATCCGACTGGAAAATAGCCCGGATCCCGTCTATAATTTGTGGATTATCGACCGCAATCGCCGCCAGCGAATAAAACCCACAAACGATACATCGCTGCGAACGCGGTTTTCCACAGGGTTTTAACGAGTTCAAGTTACTGAAAAATAAAAAGTTTTGTCGTTTCTACCCGAACCGGTCCCTCACCTATTAGCTATTGTTTGGTTTAATCAATGCAACTAAAGAACATTGCCCGGGATGCGCTGCTGAAACCTTTGCAGGCCGTCGCCGGCATCGTCGAAAGACGCCATACCCTGCCGATTCTCGCTAACGTGCTGCTCGAACAGCGCGACGGCCGGCTGCTCGTCACGGCGACCGATCTCGAGATGCAGATCACGGCGCACGCCGACTTGCCGGGCAAGGAGCCGCAGGCGGTCACGGTGGCCGCGCGCAAGCTGCAGGATCTCCTGCGGGCGCTTCCGGAGGATTCCTCGCTCACCGTGGAGTCGTCGGCGAGCCGGATGACCGTGCGCGCCGGGCGGTCGCGGTTCAACCTGCAGACGCTGCCCGCGGCCGATTACCCGCGCATCGGCATCTCCCAGGACGACAAGCAGACGCTGACGCTGCCGCAGCGCGATTTGCGCGGGCTGCTCAAGTCCGCCGAATTCGCGATGGCGCAGCAGGACATCCGCTATTACCTCAACGGAATGCTCCTCGTCATCGACCGCAATCAGCTGCAGGCGGTCGCGACCGATGGCCATCGGCTGTCGTGGGCGAGCCTCGCGATCGGCGCCGATTATCCGCGGCGCGAGGTGATCCTGCCGCGCAAGACGGTGCTGGAACTCGGCAAGCTCCTGGCCGACGTCGACGATCCGGTGACGCTCGACATCCTCGGCAACCAGGTGCGCTTCGGCTTCGCCAACGTCGAGCTCGTGAGCAAGGTGGTCGACGGCAAGTTTCCCGACTACAACCGCGTCATTCCGACCGGACACGCGAAGAAGATCGAGCTGCCGCGCGACGAGCTTCTCGCGGCGCTGCAGCGCGCGGCGATCCTCTCCAACGAGAAGTTCCGCGGCGTGCGGCTGGTGCTGGGACCCGACCAGCTCAAGATCATCTGCAGCAACAGCGAGCAGGAGGAAGCCGAGGAAGAGCTCGAGGTCGCCTACAAGGGCGACGCGCTCGACATCGGCTTCAACATCACCTATCTGCTCGACGTGCTGCAGAACATGGCGATGGAGCGCGTCGAGCTCGCCTTCGGCGACGCCAATTCGAGCGCCCTCGTCACCGTTCCCGGGCGTGACGACTACAAGTACGTCGTGATGCCGATGCGAATCTGATGCGCCCGAACGACCTGCAAGAGCATCGCGCGGCGCCGACCCCAGAGTCGGCGCCGGCGTTTTGAGCCGTCCGGCAAGCGAGCGAAAATGAACATGACTCCTGTTGCATCCAAGTCCGTCGGCAACGGCGAAGACTACGATTCATCCAGCATCAAGGTCCTGAAGGGCCTCGATGCGGTGCGCAAGCGCCCCGGCATGTACATCGGCGACACCGCCGACGGCACCGGGCTCCATCACATGGTCTTCGAGGTGCTGGACAACGCGATCGACGAGGCGCTCGCGGGCTACTGCGACGAGATCAAGGTCGTGATCCACGCCGACAATTCGATTTCGGTGCTGGACAACGGTCGCGGCATCCCGACCGACATCAAGGACGACGACGAGGAACGTCGCTCGGCGGCCGAGATCGTGATGACCGAACTCCACGCCGGCGGCAAGTTCGACCAGAACAGCTACAAGGTGTCGGGCGGGCTGCACGGCGTCGGCGTGTCCGTCGTCAACGCGCTGTCGGAGTGGCTGCGTCTGCGGATCTGGCGCAACGGCAAGGCGCACCAGATGGAGTTCCGCCACGGCGTGCCGATGGCTCCGCTCGCCACGACCAGCGCGACCGACCGGCGCGGCACCGAAGTGCATTTCATGGCGTCGCGCGAGACCTTCGGCAATGTCGAATACCACTACGAAATCCTGGCGAAGCGGATCCGCGAGCTGTCGTTCCTCAACAACGGCGTCGGCATCGAGCTGATCGACCAGCGCGACGGCAAGAGCGAGAACTTCCGCTACGTCGGCGGCATCAAGGGCTTCGTCGAGTACATGAATCGCAGCAAGTCGGTGCTGCACTCGCGAATCTTCCATGCGATCGGCGAGAAGGAAGGCGTCACCGTCGAGGTGGCGATGCAGTGGAACGACGCCTACGTCGAGAACGTCCAGTGCTTCACCAACAACATTCCGCAGCGCGACGGCGGCACCCATCTCACCGGCCTGCGGCAGGCGATGACGCGGACGCTCAACAACCACATCGAGAAGGAAGAGATCGCCAAGAAGGCGAAGGTCGAGACCACCGGCGACGACATGCGCGAGGGCCTCACCTGCGTGCTCTCGGTGAAGGTGCCGGAACCCAAGTTCAGCTCGCAGACCAAGGACAAGCTCGTGTCCTCGGAAGTGCAGCCGATCGTGCAGGAAGTCGTGTCGGCGAAGCTCGCCGAGTTCCTGCTCGAGCATCCCGCGGACGCCAAGATCATCTGCGGCAAGATCGTCGACGCGGCGCGGGCGCGCGAGGCGGCGCGCAAGGCGCGCGAGCTCACCCGGCGCAAGGGCGTGCTCGATTCGATGGGCCTGCCGGGCAAGCTCGCCGACTGCCAGGAGCGCGACCCCGCGCAGTGCGAGCTCTACCTGGTCGAGGGCGATTCCGCCGGCGGCTCGGCGAAGCAGGGCCGCGATCGCAAGTTCCAGGCGATCCTGCCGCTGCGCGGCAAGATCCTCAACGTCGAGCGCGCGCGCTTCGACAAGCTCGTGAGCTCGCAGGAGATCGTGACGCTGATCACCGCGCTCGGCACCGGGTTCGGGCGCCAGACCGGCGAGAAGGAGGAAAAGGACGAGTACAACGCCGACAAGCTGCGCTACCACCGCATCATCATCATGACCGACGCCGACGTCGACGGCTCGCACATCCGCACGCTGCTGCTGACGTTCTTCTACCGGCAGATGCCGGAACTCATCGAGCGCGGTCATGTCTACATCGCGCAACCCCCGCTCTACAAGGTGAAGCAGGGCAAGGAGGAGGCGTACTTGAAGGACGCGCACGAGTTGCAGCAATATCTGCTGCGCATCGCGCTGAAAGGCGCGGAGCTCGTTCCCGGCGCGGGCCTCCCGCCGCTCGCCGCGGAAACGTTCGCGAGCGTTGCGCGAAGCTACCTGGTCGCCGAGGCGGTCATCGACCGGCTGGCGCGGCTGGTCGAGCCCGCGGCGCTGTACGCGCTCCTCACCGGCGCTCGGATCGACCTGTCCTCCGCGAGCGCGGCGGCGGCGAGCGCGCAGGCGCTGACGGCGGCGATCGGCGACGACGCGGTGCGCGTCGACGCGAAGTACGACGCCACCGCCGAAACGCACCGCCTCAGCGTCGTGCGCACCGTGCACGGCACGCCGCACGGCTCGGTGATCGACGACGACATGGTCGCCAGCAGCGACTTCGCGCAGATTCGTGCGGCCGCCGACGTGCTGGCGGGACTGATCCGCCCCGGCGCGACGGTGCGCCGCGGCGAGCGCCAGCAGGCGGTCGCCACGTTCAAGGGCGCGCTCGACTGGCTGCTCGAAGAGGCGCGCTCGAGCGTTACGATGCAGCGCTACAAGGGCCTCGGCGAGATGAATCCCCAGCAGCTCTGGGAAACGACGATGGACCCGAGCGTCCGGCGGCTGCTCCGGGTGCAGATCGAGGACGTGATCAGCTCGGAGGAAATCTTCTCGACGCTGATGGGCGAGCAGGTGGAGCCCCGGCGCGCGTTCATCGAGTCCAACGCTCTGGGCGTGCGCAACCTCGACGTATGAAGGTCGGCGGGTGAAGCGATGAGCGTCCTCGCGGCGCGGGCGCTGCGCCGCATTTTTCGGCTCGGCGCGCTCTTCTTGGCGCTCGCCGCGGCGAGCGCCTTCGCGCAATCGGCCGGGCCTGACGACGGCGCAACTCATCATCAAGTTCCGCGACGGCGGCGAACGCGCCGGGCTCGCGCCGGCGATGCGCGTGTCGGCACTCGCGGCCGACGCGGGCGTCACGCTCGCGCATGCGCGCGACATGGCGCTGGGCGCGCAGGTCGTGACGTTGTTCCGCGCGCTGCCGATGGGCGAAGCGCGCGCGCTCGCTGCGCGGCTCGCGACGCACCCCGACGTCCTGTTCGCGCAGCCGGACGGCGTGCGCCGGCGGCTGGTGGTCCCGAACGATCCGCTGGTGGGCGAGCAGGTCTTCCTCGACAGTTCGCCGGGCGGCGTCAACGCGTTCTCGGCCTGGGACTTGACGCATGGCTCGGCTGCGGTGGTGGTCGCGATCGTCGACACCGGAATCACGAATCACGCCGAATTGACGGGCCGCGCGCTGCCGGGATACGACTTCATCGCCGATCCCCTGATATCGAATGACGGCGACGGCCGCGATCCCGATCCGTCGGATCCCGGCGACTGGGTCACCGCGGCCGATCTCGCGAATCCGTTCTTTTCGCAGAACGACTGCACGGTCGAGGACAGCTCGTGGCACGGAACGAGCGTCGCGGGCCTCGCCGTCGGCGAACACCAACAACGGCGCGGGCATCGCCGGCATGGACTGGGCGGCGCGACTGCTGCCGGTTCGCGTGCTCGGAAAGTGCATCGGCTACGACTCCGACATCTCGGACGGCGTGCACTGGGCCGCGGGCCTGCCGGTTCCCGGGATCCCCGCGAACCCGAATCCCGCGCAGGTCATCAACCTCAGCCTCGGCGGCCCCGATCCGTGCAGCCCGCTCTATCACTTCGTCTTCCAGCAGGCGCTCGCGCACGGGGTGACGCGGGCGATCGTCGTCGCCGCCGGCAACGAGAGCGTCGACGTCGCCACGACGACGCCGGCCGGCTGCTTTGCCGAGGCGATCGTGGTGGCGGCGACGACGCGGGGCGGCTCGCTCGCGAGCTACAGCAATTTCGGCGCCGGCGTCACGGTCTCGGCGCCGGGCGGCGAGCGACTTCAGACTTCCCGAGCGACTCGATCCTCACGCTCTTCAACGACGGCACGACGGTCCCAGGCGACCCGATGTACGGCTATACAGCGGGGACGAGCGTCGCGGCGCCGATCGTGAGCGGCGTCATCTCGCTGATGCTGAGCGTCGCACCGAATCTCACGCCGGCACAGATCCGCTCGCTGCTGCAGTCGAGCGCGAAGCCATTTCCGGCGGGATCGAACTGCAACACGTCGAGGTGCGGCGCCGGCATCGTCGACGCGCGCGCGGCGGTGGCCGCGGCGCAGGCGCTGGCCGGCGCGAGCGGCACCAATTACCAGGGACTGTGGTGGCGCGCCGGCGGTCTGGAATCCGGCTGGGGCATCAATCTTGCGCACCAGGGCAATCAGATCTTCGCAACCTGGTACACCTACGACGCCTCGGGGAACGCCTGGTGGCTGTCGATGCTGGCCAATCGCACGTCGGGCGAGAATTTCTTCGGCGCCATCTACACGACGAACGGGCCGCCGTTCAACAACAACACGAACCAGACGGCGTTCCTGCCGGCGAAATCCCTCGGCAACGGCACGCTCTCGTTCGCCGACGCCAACAACGGGAGCTTCACGTACACCGTCAACGGCATCCCGCAGACGAAGCCGCTCGCCCGCTACGACCTCGGCACCGGGCCGCCGCCGATCTGCACCTACAGCGTCGTCACGCCGGATTTTTCGAGCGCGACCAACTACCAGGATCTGTGGTGGGTCGCCAACGGCGCGGAATCCGGCTGGGGCATCAATTTCGCGCACCAGGGCAGCGCCATCTTCGCGACGTGGTACACCTACGACGGCAGCAGCGCCCCGCTCTGGCTCTCGGTGCTCGCGACCTTCAACGGTTCGGCGTACACGGGGACGCTCTATCGGACGTCGGGACCCACGTTCAACGCGTACGACAGCAGCAAATGGATCGCGACTCCGGTGGGAACGGCGAGCATTGTCTTCGCCGACGGCAATCACGCGACGTTCGGATACGTGACGAGCGGCGCGGGAGGCCTGCCGGTCGCGAATCAGAGCAAGCAGGTCACGCGCTTTCCGTTCGCGGCCTCCGGCGGAACGCTCTGCCACTGACATGAAGGAGGCTGCCGTGGTCACGTCGCACGCCGATGTCGCCGGCATCACACTGCGCCGGCTGGGAATCGCCGCCGAGAACCCCGGTGCCTGCCTCGGCCCGGACGTCTGGCGCGCGGGCGGCGCGACGATCGAATCCTGCAATCCCGCCAATGAGCGTCCGCTGGCCGCGGTGCGGCTCGCCGACGCGGACGATCTCGATGCGGTGATCGATTCAGCCGTCGCCGCCGCGCGCGCCTGGCGCGACGTGCCCGCGCCCAAGCGCGGCGACGCGGTCCGGCGCCTGGCCGACCTGCTGCGCGAGCACAAGGATGCGCTCGGCACGCTGGTCGCGCTGGAGAACGGCAAGATCAAGGCCGAAGGCGACGGCGAGGTGCAGGAGATGATCGACATCGCCGATCTCGCCGTGGGGCAGTCACGGATGCTCTACGGCAAGTCGATTCCGTCCGAGCGGCCGCAGCACCGCATGTCGGAGCAGTGGCACCCGTTGGGCGTAGTCGGCGTGATCACCGCGTTCAATTTCCCGGTGGCCGTGTGGGCGTGGAACGCGATGCTGGCAGCGGTCTGCGGCAACGCCGTCGTGTGGAAGCCCTCGCCGAAGACCCCGCTCACCGCAATCGCCGTCCAGCATCTCGCCAATCGAGTGATCCGGGAGATGCGGCTTCCCAACGTCTTCGCGCTCGTCATCTGCGAAGCGAAGGAAACGCAGGCGCTGGCCGCCGATCCGCGCGTCGCGCTGGTGTCGTTCACGGGGTCGTCCGCGGTGGGGCGCGAGATCTCCGGACGGGTCGCGTCCCGCTTCGGCAAGACGCTGCTCGAATGCGCGGGCAACAACGCGCTCGTCGTGGCCGCCGACGCCGATCTCGAGCTGGTCGTTCCCGCGGTGCTGTTCGGCGCCGTCGGCACGGCAGGGCAGCGGTGCACGACGACGCGGCGCCTCATCGTGCACCGCTCGCGGCAGGCCGAGATCGTGGCGGCATTGAAGAGCGCGTATGCACAGGTCGCGATCGGCGATCCGACCGTCCCTTCGACGCTGATGGGACCTCTGATCGACGCCGCCGCGGTCGCCAACTATCAAGGGGCCGTCGCCGAGGCACGCGCGGCGGGCGGTGACGTCATCTGCGGCGGTCGTGCGCTTCCCGGGCCCGGCCACTGGGTCGAGCCGACGATCATCACCGGGGTCGACAACGCGGCGCCGTTCGTCCAGCGCGAGACGTTCGCCCCGATCCTGTACGTCATTCCCTTCGACACGCTGGATGAGGCGATCGCGCTCAACAACGGCGTGCGTCAGGGGCTCTCGTCGTCGATCTTCACCCGTGACGTCCGCGTCGCCGAGGCGTTCGTCGCCGCGACGGGGAGCGACTGCGGAATCGCGAACGTGAACCTCGGCACCTCCGGCGCGGAAATCGGCGGCGCGTTCGGAGGCGAGAAGGAAACCGGCGGCGGTCGCGAGGCCGGCTCCGACGCGTGGCAGGCTTACATGCGCCGGCAGACGAACACGGTCAACTGGGGCAGCACGCTGCCGCTCGCGCAAGGCATCGACTTCGGCGCGCCGAAGGGCGGCGCCGCGAGCAAGTCGGGCTGATCGACGCCGCGGCGAGGCTCGCGGTGCGCTACTTCGCGGTGCGCTTGCGCGCTGTTGCCGGCTTCTTGACCGCCGAACTCCGTCCCCGCACGCCCGCCCTTGCACGCGGCGCGGCGACGCCCGCGGCGACTTTCGCAGCCGGCTTTGCGCGCTGGGTCACGCGCTTCGTGACCTTGGGTGACGCGGCGTCGCGCGCGTCTGGCGCTTTCGCCTTCGCCGGCGTTCCGGCGGATCGAGGTGCACGCTTCGGCGCGCGCGCCGGCGTCTTGCCGGCCTTTTCCGCCAGCAGGACAAGCGCCTGCTCGAGCGTGAGGGAGTCGACGGCCTCGCGGTCAGGCAGGGTCGCGTTGACCTCGCCATGCTTCACGTAGGGCCCGTAGCGGCCGGCGTGGAGCTCCACCGGGCGCTTGTCCTTCGGATGCGCACCGAGGACGCGCAACGCGGCGGCCCCGCGGCCGCCGCGCGCACCTCCCCGTGCGCCGGGCGCGCGCGGCTCGAACTCGAAGCCGATCTTGCCGTCCGGCTGACGCACGAGGAAGGCGGAGAACGGTCGCTTGGTGCGCGATGACACGAATTGCAGGAGGTCGGTCTTGCCGCCGGACAGGAGCTTTTCCATCTGCGCACGCTCGATGGGCCGTTGCAGGATGGTCCGTCCCGAGCGGAAGTCGCACGTCGTGTCCGGTCCGACGGCCTTTTCGCAAACGTAGGCCTGCGGCATCTCGAACACCCGCGCGCCGCATTTGGGGCACGGTCCGAGGGGTACTTGCGCGCTGAAGTCGGGGGCCTCGCCGTTGTCGCCGGCGCCATCACCGAAGTCGAACGTCACCTCGTTGGCATCGTTGAGCTTCAGCGCCGCGGAGAACGGACGGCCGAGCCGGCTGCGAAATCCCTCCAGCGGCCCGACGGCGCGCTTGGCGAGAAGCTCGTCCGCCTCGTCCAATTCCAGCTGGCGACCCGCGACGATCTTCCAGAATCCGAAGCTGCAGGACTGGCACTGGAACTTCTTGTATTTCTCGTGCACTTCGCCGCCGCATTTCGGGCAGCGCGCTTCGAGCGTCCCGAAGTCGGCGTCGATCGTGTCGGCTTCGTGCTCCTTCGCCTGGCCGACGATGCGCTTCGTCATGTCGACGATGCCGCGCATGAACACGTCGCGCTTCAGTTCGCCGCGCTCCATTTTCGCGAGGCGCGTCTCCCATTCCGCGGTCAGCTCCGGCGAATAGAGCTCGGTGACGTCGAGGCCGTGCAGGAGCGTGATCAGCTGGAACGCCTTGGCCGTCGGGATCAGCTCCTTGCCTTCGCGGTGAATGTACTTCTCGCTGATGAGGCCCTCGATGATCTGCGCCCGGGTCGCCGGCGTGCCCAGCCCCTTTTCGCGCATCGCCTCGCGCAGCTCCTCGTCGTCGATCAGCTTGCCCGCACCTTCCATCGCCGAGAGCAGTGTCGCCTCGTTATAGCGCGCGGGCGGACGCGTCACCGCGGCCACCGCGGCGACCTTCTCGGTCGCGACCGTCTCGCCGGAGTTGACCGGCAGCAGCGTTCCCTCGTCGCCGGCGGCGTCCTTGCCATACACGGCGAGCCAGCCGGCATTCACGAGGACCTTGCCCTCGGACTTGAAGGGCTCCTTCTCCACGCGCGTGATCCGCGTCGTCACCATGAACTCGGCCGGCGGGAAGAATGCGGCGAGAAAGCGCTTGACGACGAAGTCGTAGAGCTTCGCCTCGAGCTCGTTGAGATGCTTCGGCTGGACCAGCGTCGGGATGATCGCGAAGTGATCGGAGATCTTCGCGTTGTCGAAGATTCGCTTGTTGGGGCGCACCCATTTCTGCTTCAGCACCGTGCGCGCGAAGCCGCCGTACGCGTTCGATTCGGACAGCGACTCCATCGTCGCCCTGACCGTGTCGATGTAGTCCTCGGGCAGCGCGCGCGAGTCGGTGCGCGGGTAGGTGAGCGCCTTGTGCTTTTCGTAGAGCGATTGCGCGAGCGAGAGCGTGGTTCGCGCGGAGAGCCCGAAGCGGCCATTCGCTTCGCGCTGCAGGCTCGTGAGATCGTAGAGGAGCGGCGCACCCTGCGTCGTCGGCTTCGCTTCCTCGGTGACGATGCCGGGCTTGCCCGTGCATTTCGCGACCAGCGCCTGCGCGCGGGCCTCGTCCCACAGCCGCTCGGCGCGCGCGTCGGAGTCATCCGGATCGCGATGCCACTGCTCGTCGAACCAGCGGCCCGCATACTCGCCGGCGCTCGCGCGGAATGTGCCGACGACTTCCCAGTAATTGCGCGGCCGAAAGGCACGGATGCGCTCCTCGCGCTCGGTGAGGATCGCGAGCGTCGGCGTCTGCACGCGACCCACCGTCGTCAGCTGGAACCCGCCCGCCTTCGAGTTGAACGCCGTCATCGCCCGCGTGCCGTTGATGCCGACGAGCCAGTCCGCCTCGGACCGGCAGACCGCGGCGTCGGCGAGCGGGCGCATCTGGGCGTCGGTGCGCAGCCGCGCGAAGCCGTCGCGAATCGACGCCGGGGTCATCGACTGCAGCCACAGCCGTTCGATCGGCTTGCCCGATTTCGCATACTGGACGATGTAACGGAAGATGAGCTCGCCCTCGCGTCCGGCGTCGCAGGCGTTGACGAGCGCGGTCACGTCCTTGCGCTTCAGGAGTTTCAGCAGCGTGCGCAGGCGGTTGGCGTTCTTCTCGATCGGCTTCAGCTCGAAGCGGGTCGGGATCGCGGGCAGGTGCGCGAACGTCCATTTGCCCCGCTTCACCTCCTCCTCTTCGGGCATTCCGATCTCGAGCAGGTGCCCCACCGCCGACGAGAGCACGTAGTGATCGCTCTCGAAATAGTCGTCGTGCCGCGCAAAGCCGCCGAGCGCGCGCGCGATGTCGGCGGCGACGGAGGGCTTCTCGGCGATGATGAGCGACTTGGACATGGGGGGCGGGACGCGAAGAGCGGCAGATAGTATCGAAGGAATAGCGGCGGGAGCAAGGAAATGATTTTTGCGGGGCGCTCAACGCGCCCGCATGCGTGCGAGCGCGCCCGCGCGCGTGACGCCCGCTCGCGCGCTCGCGCGAGGTGAGCCTTCAGGAAAGGCGCTGCCAGAGTCCGCCTGGCAGCGCCGCGACGTGGCGGTCGATCTCGAGCGTGGTCAGGGTCGCAGTGATTTCGGCCGCGGGGAGGCCGGTACGCTGCGCGAGCGCGTCGACGGAGGCCGGCGCGAAACCGAGCGCGGCGAGCACAGCGGCGGCGGCGCCGTCGTGACGCGCCGCCTCGGGCGCTGTGATCGCGCCGCGCGCATCGGGTGCGCTGACGGGAAGCTTCAGCTCGTCGAGAATGTCCTGCGCGGTCTCGACCAGCTTGGCGCCGTCGCGAATCAGCCGGTGGCACCCTTTCGACACCGGCGAATGGATGGAGCCCGGCAACGCAAATACTTCGCGCCCTTGCTCGGCGGCCTGTCGCGCGGTGATGAGCGAGCCCGACGAGAGGGACGCCTCGACGACGAGCACGCCGAGCGAGAGTCCGCTGACGAGCCGGTTGCGCCGCGGGAAATTCTGCTTCAGCGGCGGGGTGCCGGGCGGAAATTCGGAGAGCAGCAATCCGTTCGCGGCCAGCGCCAGGGCGAGATCCCGGTTCGCCGCCGGATACACGCGATCGAGACCCGTGCCGACGACCGCGATGCTCTTGCCCGCCGCCGCGAGTCCGCCACGATGCGCGGCCGCATCGATTCCCTGGGCGAGTCCGCTGACGATCGTGAGGCCCGCGGCCGACAGCGCTGCCGCGAACGCCTGCGCGTCGATCTCTCCCTGCGCGGTCGCATTGCGGCTGCCGACGATCGCGAAGGCGGGCAATGCGAGCAGCGAGCGATTGCCGAGGCAGTAGAGCACGGGCGGCGGATCGCCGATCTCGAGGAGCGCGCGTGGATAATCGGCGTCGTCCCATGCGATGAGCGAGTGACCGGAGCCCGCGAGCCAGGCGAGCGATGCCGCGAGGCGCTCCGGATCGGGCCCGGCATCGAGCTGTGCCGCAGCGTTCGCCGGGACGACCGCCCGCCGTCGGGCGGACGTTGCGGCGAAGACGGCGGAAGCGGTGCCGAATGCGCGCAGCAACGCGACGAGCGGCGCGGGACCGAGCCCGCAGAGCGAAAGGCGCACCCAATCTTCAGCGCGGGCGTCGACATCCATGTTGGAATGGGCCGGCGCGACGCGCGATGCGCGGCGACGACGATGCCCGGCCTTTGTGTTGTTCCGTGAATTTCGTCGATCGGGGTCCGCGAACGAATGCGGTCAGGCGCGCGGCAGCCACCGCATGGTGCGTGTCATCGCGAACCGCCGGCGCGGCGGCGCATCCGAACCGGAAGCGCCGCCGGTCACTCGAAGCCTAAGGTTGGCGAATGTAGTCGCCTACCACCACCGGATCGAGCGTGTTGAGGACGATGGCGTACGAAACGCGGTCGAACACGCGGAAGACGAACACCAGCCCGCTGCGCTCGTCGGGAACGTTGATGACGCGGTCGGGCTGGACCCACTTCGACATGTCGCCGACGAATTGCTGATCTGGTTCTGCTCCTTCGACGGGCGCGGGTCGGGAATCGCCGGAACGACGCGATAGATCGCGAGCACCGTGCCGACGTCGAGGCCGTCCTTCGCGCCGAGATCGATCGTGATGATCGAGCCGCGTCCTGCCTCGAACGCATCGCGATCGATCGCGATGAGCCGGCCCTCGATGGGCCTCGCCGGCGCGTGCGGCGCGTAGTTGATGAGCTGCTCGCGCGGCGCCGGAACGGCGCGGTCGCCGTCGACGATCTCCTGTTTCGACGTGACGATGCGCATCGTCGAAACGTCGCCGTAGCGCTCGACCTTCGCGCTGCCGACGAAGTTCTGCTCCTCGCCCAGGAAGTCGCCGCCGTCGATCGGCGTCAGCGTGCGTCCCTTGCGATAGAGATACCAAAGGTCCCCGGCCTTCGGGTCGATGCCGGTCACGTAGATCGCGTCGCCCTTGCCGCGGACGACGTGCGGCTCGCGACCCGCGACGACGTACGCCGCGTCGGCGAGGCCGTCGGGCCCCGTCACCAGCGGCCGGGAAAGATAGGGCTCGATGTCCCCCGGCGGGATCGAGGGAATCGCCTCGACGTCGAGCGGCACCGGGCGCATCGTGGGCGAGAGCCGGGTCACCGGGCGCTCGAGCGAAACCCGCCCGGTCGCGCGGTCCAGCACGATCACGTCGCCCGGGTAGATGCGGTGCGGATTCTTGATCTCGTCGCGGTTCATCCGCCAGATCTCGGGCCAGCGCCAGGGCTCCTTCAGGAACTTCCCGGCAATGCCCCAGAGCGTGTCGCCCTTCTGGACGGTGTAGCGTTGCGGGGCGTCGGCGCTGATGTCCGGCGTCTGGGCGCGGACCGGCGAGGCGCAGAGAACGAGCAGCCCGGCGATCGCGGCGAAAGCGCATTTCGCTATGCTAAACTTCTGACGCATAAAGCCTCTTCCGGTCGAGGTGGGCTTGCGAATGTCCTAAACCGCCGCAAAATAAGGACTTGGGACAGATTTTGCATCCCGAGTCTGCATTTTGCAAGTCGGGGCTTCTTGGCCCCGGCTCCGGGGTGACCGCGGAAGCGGTCCGAATCCCGTCCGTGAGGGCCCGACCCCCATAACGCCATGGCACTGCTGAAGATCCTCGAATATCCCGATCCCCGCCTTAGAAGGGTCGCGGCGCCCGTCGCGGCCGTGACGCCCGAAATCAGGGCGCTCGTGCGCGACATGGCCGAAACCATGTACTCGGCGCCCGGCATCGGGCTGGCCGCGACCCAGGTCGACGTGCACAAGCGCGTGATCGTGATGGATCTTTCCGAGACGCGCGACGAGCTTCGCGTCTTCATCAATCCCGAGCTCCTCACCGCGTCGGGCGAAATCGAGAGCGAGGAAGGCTGCCTGTCCCTCCCCGGGCTACTATGACCGGGTGCAGCGTGCCGAGGCCATCCGGGTCCGCGCGCTCGACCAGGAAGGCCAGCGCTTCGAGCTCGAGGCCAACGGGGTGCTTGCCGTGTGCATCCAGCACGAAATGGACCACCTTATCGGCAAGGTGTTCGTCGACCGCCTGTCGACACTGAAGCGCGCGCGGTACGCGGCGCGGGTGCGCAAGAAGCAACGGCTCGCGGGCTGATGCGCGTTGGATTCGCCGGGACGCCGGCCTTCGCCGCGACGATTCTCGACGCGGCGCTGTCGGCCGGATTCGACGTTCCGCTCGTGCTGTCGCAGCCCGATCGTCCGCGCGGCCGCGGCCAGAAGCCGGACGTCTCGCCGGTCAGGCGCCTCGCACTGGCGCGCGGGATTCCGGTGCAAGCGCCGCCGACCCTCAGGGACGAGACCGCGCGTGCCGCGCTCGTCGGCGTGCCGCTCGACGTGCTGGTGGTCGCGGCCTACGGCCTCATCCTTCCGGCGGCGATTCTCGGGTGGCCGCGGCACGGCTGCCTCAACGTGCATGCGTCGCTCCTGCCGCGCTGGCGCGGCGCGGCCCCCATTCAGCGCGCGCTGCTGGCCGGCGACGCCACGACCGGGATCACCATCATGCGGATGGACGAGGGGCTCGACACCGGGCCGACGATCGAATCGGCGTCGCTCGCGATCGGGCCCAACGACACGGCGGGCACGCTGACCGATAAGCTCGCGGCGCTCGGGGCGGAGGCGATCGTCCGGGTGCTGCGACGTCTCGACGCCGCGTGCGGCGGCTCGTCGCGACGGCGCAGTCGGACGCGGACGCGACGTACGCGCCGAAATTCGGCAAGCACGACGCTGCGATCGTATGGTCGGCGCCCGCGTCGGCGATCGACCGGCAGGTGCGCGCGTTCAATCCCGCGCCTGGGGCATGGACCACGCTTCGCGGCGAGCCGGTCAAGATCTGGGCCGGCGCGCCAATCGAGGGCGACGCCGCCGGCGTTCCGGGAACCGTGGGGCGCGCGACGTCGGAGGGCATCGTCGTCGCGTGCGGCACCGGCGCGTACGCGATTCATGAGCTGCAGCCCGCCAACGGCCGGCGCATGCGCGCCGCGGCATTCGTCGCCGGACATCGGCAGCTCGTCGGCGCCGTCTTCGACGCCCCGTCCGCACCGCCGCCATAGCGCAACGACGCCATGCAGCAGGCGCAGAGGCAGGCGGCTCTCATCGTCGGGCGGGTCATCGGCGGTGAAGCGCTGCCCGCGGCGATGGCGGCGGTAGCGCGTCCGGACGGCGCCGCCGGGCGAAGGCGCGCGCTGGTCCAGGAGCTCGCCTACGGAACGCTCCGGCACTGGGGTACGCTCGAAGCCCTCGTTCGCGCGCTCGCGAAGAAGCCGCTTCCCGACGAGAGCCTCGCCTGTCTCGTCGCCGTCGCGCTCTATCAGCTCGATCACACGCGGGCGCCCCCTTTCGCGATCGTCGACCACGCGGTCAGCACCGCCGGCGCGATGGTGCGGCCCGCGGCGAAGTCGCTGGTCAACGCGCTGCTGCGGCGATACCTGCGCGAACGCGATGCGCTCAACACCGCCGTGCGTGCCGATCCGATCGCGCGGTGGTCGTATCCGCGATGGTGGATCGACCGGGTCGCGCGCGAGTACCCGGACCGGTGGGAAGCGATCCTCGAGGCCGGCAACGCCCGCCCGCCGCTCACGCTCAGGGTCAATCGCCGGACGACGACGCGCGAAGCGCTGCTCGCGCGATTCGCGCTCGCGGACATCGGCGCGGAAGCTTCGGGTGAGGCCGGAATCATCGTCGACCCGCCGCGGCCGGTTGCGCAGCTTCCCGGATTCGCCGAGGGCGAGTTCTCGGTGCAGGACTTGGGTGCGCAGCTCGCGGGTCCGCTCGCGGAGCTGGCCCCCGGACTGCGCGTGCTCGACGCCTGCGCGGCCCCCGGCGGAAAGACGACGCACATCGCCGAGCTCGCTGACGTCGAGCTCCTCGCGATCGACATCGATGAAGCAAGGCTTGCCCGCGTGCGCGAGAATCTCGCGCGGCTGAAGCTCGCCAACGAGCGCACGAGGGTAATCAAGGCCGATGCCGGCGCGAGCGCGACATGGTGGGATGGCACTCCGTTCGATCGCATCGTCGCCGACGTGCCATGCACGGCCTCGGGCGTCGTCCGCCGCCATCCGGACGGCAAATGGCTGCGGCGCGAAGCGGACATCGCGGGCTTCGCGCGGCAGCAGGGGCGCATGCTCGACTCGCTGTGGCCTTGCCTCGCGCGCGGCGGCAAGCTGCTCTACGCGACGTGCTCGATATTCTCCGACGAGAACGAGAGCGGCATCGCCGGATTCACCGCCCGCCACCCCGACGCGTTGCGCGAAACACTCACCTTCGCGCCGGAGATCGACTGCGAGGGGGGGCAACTCTTGCCATCGCTCCCTGGCGCCTGCCACAATCAGGACGGCTTCTATTACGCGCGCCTGCGCAAGGCCTGATTCGTGCCGACCCGCGCGCTCGCTCGGCACGACACGGGTCACGCCAATCCTCGTCTCGGCGCCGCGTGTCCGCTTCCGCCCGCCCGCTTCCGCGCGTCGCCCACCGGCATGACCACTGCTTCCCACCTTGCCGAAACACGGCGCGCGCACCGCTTCCCGTCATGGGAGCGCCTGGGGGCCTGCGTCGCCGGCGCGGCGCTCGCGCTCGTCTGCGCGCTGGGGTCCGCGGCAACCCAAGCCGACGTGATCCAGGTGAACTCGGCCGAAGTGCGCGCCGAGGAAGACGGCTATTTCCTCAACGCGGATTTCGAGCTGTCGCTCAATCCGACGCTGGAAGAGGCGCTGCAGAAGGGCGTGCCGCTCTATTTCGTCCTCGAATTCGAGCTCACCCGGCCGCGCTGGTACTGGCTCGACGAGAAGGTGGCCGCCACCAGCACGCAATACCGCGTCACGTACAACGCGCTGACCCGTCAGTACCGGGTGTCGATCGGTCTCCTCGCGCAAGGGTTCGCGACGCTGGAGGAAGTCGAGCATTTCCTCTCCCGCGTAACGTCGCGTGAAATCGCGCGGCGCGACCAGCTCGTCAAGGGAACGCGGTATGACGCGGCGGTGCGGCTGCGGCTCGACGTCAACCAGTTGCCGAAGCCGTTCCAGGTGAGCGCGCTCGCCTCGCGCGAATGGACGCTGCAGTCCGAGTGGTACCGCTGGAGCTATACGCCGTGAGCGCGCGGGGCGAAGCCAGGCCCGAAGGGCGCGTCGCGCGCGATGGCGGGAGGCCGACGGGCAGCGCGCTACTCATGCGCGGAGGCCGAGCGAGCGCGCGGGCCGCCGGACGCCCAGGCGCGTGCGCGAGGCCGGGACGTGAGCGGCCTCATCCCGTCGCGCGGCATGCGCTGGCTGCTGGTCGCCTTCGCGTGCGTGGCCGCCATCGCGCTGTTCCTCCTCGCGACCGCGACCGCCAACACCGATTTCTTCGCGCGGCGCTACGACCTCCTGCTCGTGCTCAACGGCGCGCTGGTCGTGCTGCTGATGCTGCTGGTCGGATTGCAGCTCTGGCGGCTCTACCGGAACCTGCGCGCGGGCGTCTTCGGTTCCCGGCTCGCGGTGCGCCTGGTGCTGCTGTTCGCGCTCGTCGCCGTGCTGCCGGGCGCGCTGGTTTACGCCGTCTCCGTCCAGTTCCTCGGCCGGAGCATCGAAAGCTGGTTCGACGTGCGCGTCGACCGCGCGCTCGAAGGCGGATTGAACCTCGGCCGCAATGCGGTCGACTACCTGCTGCGGGAGACGTCGAACAAGGCTTCGCAGCTCGCGCTGACCCTTGAGGAAGCGGGTCCGGGCGCCGCCGCCGCGGCGCGCCTGCCGCGCGCCGCCGAGCAGGCCGGCGTCTACGAGGCGGCGCTTTATTCGGGCTCCGGTGCGATTCTCTCGGTCGCCGGCGTCGGCGGCGGGACGGCGCCTCCGGAGCCTCCCTCGGCGCAGGCGCTGCGGCGCGCGCGGTTGCAGCAGACGACCTCCGGATTCGAGCAGGCCGCCGACGGCGGTCTCGTGCTACGCGTCGTCGTTCCGGTCAACAGCGACGACCGGCAGGAGCCGCTCAAGGTGCTGCAGGTCGTCGATCACGTGCCGAAATCGCTCGCGCAGGAAGTGGAGAAGGTCCAGGCCGGTGCGCGCGATTATCAGGAAATCTCGTTCACGCGCGCCTCGCTGAAGCGCCTCTATGCGACCACGCTCACGCTGACGCTGCTGCTCGCGCTCACGTCGGCGCTGGGGCTTGCCGTGGTGCTCTCCGAGCGCTTCGCGGCGCCGCTCGGGCTGCTCGCCGAAGGAACGCGCGCGGTCGCGCAGGGCGATTTCACGCGGCGCCAGCCGGTCACCTCGAAGGACGAGCTTGGCGTGCTCACCGAGTCGTTCAACACGATGACGGCGCAGCTCGCCGAAGCGCAGCAGAAGACCGAGGAGTCGCGCCGGGCGACCGAGACGACGCGCGCCTATCTCGAGAGCATCCTCGGCAATCTTTCCGCCGGCGTGCTCGCGTTCGACGACCAGTACCGGCTGCGCACGGCCAATGCGAGCGCGGCGGTCATCCTGCAGCAGCCGCTCGCCGACCTCGTGGGGCTGACCATTGCCGAGTGGGGCGACCGCGTGCCGGAGCTGAAGACGTTCGCCGATGTCATCGCCAACGGTTTCGAGTCGAGCCGGGACGGCGGGTGGCAGAAGCAGGCGGAGCTCGGGGTCGCGAGCATGACCCGCGTCCTGCTGACGCGTGGCTCGCGCCTGCCCACCGAGCCGGTCGCGGGGTATGTCGTCGTGTTCGACGACGTCACCGATCTCGTGCAGGCGCAGCGCGACGCCGCCTGGGGAGAGGTCGCGCGCCGGCTCGCGCACGAGATCAAGAATCCGCTGACGCCGATCCAGCTCTCCGCCGAGCGGCTCGCGCTGAAGCTCGCGGGGAAGCTCGAGCCTCCCGAGCAGCAGACGCTCGAGCGGGGAACGCAGACGATCGTCGCGCAGGTCGGCGCGATGAAGCAGATGGTCGACGATTTCGCGATCTACGCGCGCCAGCCGCGCCCGGGCGCGATGCAGGCGATCGATCTCGGCGCGCTCTTGCAGGACGTGCTCGCGTTGTACGACAATCTGCGCCCGCAGGTGGCGCTGGCGCTGCCCGCCGAGCCCGCCGTCATCGAAGGCGAGCCAACACGGCTGCGGCAGGTCTTCCACAATCTCATCCAGAATGCCATCGACGCGCAGCACGAGGCGGCCGCACCGCAATTCGACATTTCGCTCTTCGCGCGGGGCGACGAGATCGTGCTCGTGTTCGGCGATGCGGGCACGGGTTTTCCCGACGACCTCCTGCATCGCGCGTTCGAACCCTACGTGACGACCAAGGCAAAGGGGACGGGGCTCGGGCTCGCCATCGTGCGCAAGATCGTCGACGAGCATCACGGCCGCATCGAGCTCGCGAACCGCGTTCCGCACGGCGCGCAGGTGACGCTCATCTTTCCGCGTGCCGGCGCGGCAGCGTAGGATAAGGACGCAATGGCCACAGCCAAGGAAATACTGATCGTCGACGACGAAGTCGGCATTCGCGAGCTCCTCTCGGAGATACTTCAGGACGAGGGCTACCGCGTGCACCTCGCGCAGAACGCGACCGAGGCGCGCTCCTACCGCGTGCGCGAAGCGCCGGCGCTCGTGCTGCTCGACATCTGGATGCCGGACACCGACGGCGTCACGCTGCTGCGCGAATGGGCCACGTCGGGTCAGCTGACGATGCCGGTGATCATGCTGTCCGGACACGGGACGATCGAGACCGCGGTCGAGGCGACCCGGATCGGCGCCTTCGATTTTCTCGAGAAGCCGGTCGGATTGCAGAAGCTCCTTGGCACGGTCGCGCGCGCATTGAAGACGGCGGCCGCCAAGGAGCCGCGGCGCGTGTCGCTGACAGCGCTCGGCAGCGGCGCCGCGATTCGCGACGTCGAGCGGCAGATCGAGGTCCTGCTGGCGGCGCGCAAGCCGGTGCTGCTCGTCGGCGAGCCGGGGACGGGCCATGAGGCCGCCGCGCGCGCGCTGCACATTCCGGATGCGCCGAAAATCGTGCTGCCCAGCGGCGCGCGCCTCGCCGCCAACCCGCTCGCGGTGCTCGACGAGGCCCGCGACGGGACGCTCTGCTGCGCCGAGATCGGGCAGTACTCGAAAGCCGAGCAGAAGGGGCTCGCGTTCCTGCTGCCGAAGCTCGAGCGGGCGAACGTCACGCTGGTATGCACGAGCGCGGAGGCACTCGGCAACCTCGCCGCGGAAGGAAAATTCGATCCCGGATTGCTCGCCGCGCTCTCGGTGGGCGCCGTAATGCTGCCGCCCTTGCGCGCGCGGCGCGACGACATCCCGGCGCTGGTCGAGCGCTACTGGCGCGAAATCACCGCCGCGCAAAAGGATTCGGAGCGCGGCGGCGCGCGCATCGTCGCGCCGCTGCCGGCCCCGGCGCTCAACGCGCTCTGCAACGCCTACTGGCCGGGCAACCTCGATCATCTGCAGAACGTCGTCGCGAATCTCGCGCTCAATGCCGGGGCGACGGAAATATCCTCCGATCACGTGAAGCGGCTGCTGGGCGAAGCGGCCGCGGCGAACCAGGCGGTCGCGCCGGAGATCACCGCGCGCTTCTTCGACCTGCCGCTACGGGAAGCGCGCGAGGCGTTCGAGCGCATCTACTTCGAGCAGCTGCTCGCCCGGGAGCAGAGCAACATGAGCCGGGTCGCCGAGCGTGCCGGGCTCGAGCGGACGCACCTCTACCGGAAGCTGAAGCAGCTCAACATCCGCTTCGCGCGCCGCGGCGAGGATGCCGGCAACGGCAGCTGAGCGCAAAAAAAAGCCGGCGCCCGCAGGCGCCGGCGCGCATCAGCGCGGGATCAGAGCGCGCCCATCTCGGCGCGCATCGATTTCAGTGCCTTGCTCTCGATCTGGCGGATCCGCTCGGCGGATACGCCGTATTCGTCGGCGAGATCCTGCAGCGTCGCGGGGTCGTCCTCGCGCAGCCAGCGCGCCTCGATGATCCGGCGGCTGCGCGCGTCGAGCTTCGCGATCGCGGTCGTGAGGCCGGCGGTCCGATTCTCGGCCGTCTGCTTGCGCTCGAGAATCTGCGCCGGCTCATCCTCGCGGTCGGTGAGATAGGCGATCGGCGCCATCGAATTGCCGTCTTCGTCGGGCTGCGGGTCGAGCGTCACGTCGCGGCCGGAGAGCCGCGTCTCCATCTCGACCACCTCTTCGGGCTTCACGCGGAGCTCCGCCGCAATGGCGCGCGCTTCGGCCGGCGTCAGCGTCGCCGCACGCGTTTTCATGCTGCGCAGGTTGAAGAAGAGCTTGCGTTGCGCCTTGGTCGTCGCGACCTTGACGAGCCGCCAGTTGCGCAGGATGTATTCGTGGATCTCGGCACGGATCCAGTGCAGCGCGAAGGACACGAGCCGGACGCCCCGCTCGGGATCGAACCGGCGCACCGCCTTCATGAGTCCGATGTTGCCTTCCTGGATGAGGTCGGCCTGCGGCAGACCATAGCCCACGTAATTGCGGCTCACCGAGACGACCAGCCGCAGGTGCGACAGCACGAGCTGGCGCGCGGCGTCGACGTCGTTGTCGCGCTGCAGACGCCGCCCGAGGTCGGTCTCCTGCTCCGCGGTCAGCAGCGGAAAGCGGTTGACGGCCTGAATGTAGTGATCGAGGCTCCCGAGCGATGCGGGGGTCGGGAAAGCCAGCGTGGCACCGGACATCTGCGATCTCCTTTTTCGGGGCGGTTTGAAACGGCCGCTTTCGCGTCGCTCCACCAGCCCGCTTCAGTTTAGCACTCCGGCAATGAGAGTGCCAAAGGAGGGGGATAGTTCCCGAGAGTATTGGTCGGGTATGTCGCTTTCTTGCCCTTGCTCGTTGACCCTTCGCGGTCAGGGTCGCGCTTGCGCATCAGCTGCCGGGCTTTGGGCGCCGACCGTGCCTAACGGGCAAATCGCAGAAGTGGGCGCTCACATTTGAACTGACGCCTCACTTTCCACGGGTGGCGGGGCCGGCACCCGCCCGCCGCGAGTCTCAGCCGACCAGCGCCGCGACGAAATCGGCCGCGACAAAAGGCTTGAGATCGTCGATCCCTTCCCCCACGCCAATGAATCGGATGGGCACCGGATGCTGGCGGGCGATCGCGGCCACGACCCCGCCCTTGGCGGTACCGTCGAGCTTGGTCAGCACGAGGCCGGTGAGCGACAACGCGTCGTCGAACGCCCGCACCTGCGCGAGGGCGTTCTGGCCGGTGCCGGCGTCGAGCACCAGCAGGGTCTCGTGGGGTGCCGTCGGGTCGGCCTTGCGAATCACCCGCTGCACCTTGCGGATCTCGTCCATCAGATTGAGTTGCGTGGGCAGCCGCCCGGCCGTGTCGGCCAGCACGATGTCGATGCCGCGCGCCTTCGCGGCCGCGATCGCGTCGAACATCACCGCGGCCGGATCGCCGCCCTGTTGCGCGACGATCGCGACGCCGTTGCGCTCGCCCCAGGCGGTCAGCTGCTCGCGCGCCGCCGCCCGGAAGGTGTCGCCGGCCGCGAGCAGCACCGAATGCCCCTGCATCTGAAAATACCGGGCGAGCTTGCCGATCGACGTCGTCTTGCCGGCGCCGTTGACGCCCGCCAGCATGATCACGAAGGGTCGCGCATCCGACACGACCAGCGGCGCCTCGAGCGGGCGCAGCAGATCGGTGAATCCGGCGCGCAGCAAGGCGTACACGTCCGCATCGCCGCTGCGCTTGAAGCGCGCGCGCAGATCCGCGAGCAGCCATTCGGTCGCGTCGACGCCGCAATCGGCGCCGATCAGCGCCGATTCGATGGCGTCGAGCGTAGTGTCGTCGAGCGTGTTTCGCCGAAGCGCGCCGCCCAGCGCCGCCGAGATCCGCTCGCGCGAGCGGGTAAGCCCGTCCTTCAGCCGCTCGGCCCACGGACGGGAATCCTCGGCGGGCGATTTGCGCGAAAAGAGGTCGAACATCGGCGGGAAAATCGGACGGGCACCGGCGGCGGATCGTACGCCGGCCGGCGCAGGCGGACGCGAAGCTATAATTTTACCCGCCGCGAGCACGGCCGTCCCCCGGACGGCGCCGAGGAGACTCCGGCGGATGTCCCGTGCCAGCCGGAGAACGCCGTGGCCACGCCCCATGCGAACCGCATCCGCATCATCGGCGGCGCGATGCGAGGCCGGACGATCCGGTTTCCCGAGGCGGCGGGATTGCGCCCGACTCCCGACCGCGTGCGCGAGACGCTGTTCAACTGGCTGGGGCAGGAGCTGACCGGCAAGCGCTGCCTCGACCTTTATGCGGGGACCGGCGCGCTGTCGCTCGAAGCGGCGTCGCGCGGCGCGGCCCTGTGTGTCGCGGTCGACAGCAATCGGTTGCTGATCGAGGCGCTGCGCGCCACGGCTGCACGGCTCGGCGCCCCGGCACTCGAAACGCACATCGCCGATGCGAAAACGTTCATCGGGCGGGAAAAGCGCGACTTCGACGTCGTGTTTCTCGACCCGCCGTTTCGCGAGGACCCGTGGCCGTGGCTGCTGCCGGCCTGCGCGGCGCGTGCCGCTCCCGGCGCATTCGTCTATGCCGAAGCGCCCGCGCCGCTCGCGCCGCCGCCGGGACTCCTGCCTTGGCGCCGCGACAAGGCAGGGCAGGTGCATTATCATCTTTTCGTCAAGCCGGACTGAGGCGTCGCGGTCGCGATTTCGCGCGCGTTTCCGGCTTCCGATTCCCCGCGCTTTCCGCAAGGCTGCCGCCGAAACCATGCTCAAGGTCGTCTATCCGGGCACGTTCGACCCGTTCACCCGCGGGCACGAGGACCTCGTGCGGCGCGCGGCGCAAGCTGTTCGACCGGGTCGTCGTCGGCGTCGCCGACAGCGAGTCGAAGGGCCCTTACTTCACGACCGTCGAGCGCGTCGACATGGCGCGCGCCGCGCTCGCGTCCTACGGCAACGTCGAAGTCATGCCGTTCTCGTCGCTGCTGATGGAGTTCGTCCAGGCGCAAGGCGCACGCGCGATCCTGCGCGGGCTGCGCGCCGTGTCCGACTTCGAGTATGAATTCCAGATGGCGGGAATGAACCGGAACCTCTATCCGGAGGTCGAAACGCTTTTCCTGACGCCGTCGGAGCAGTACATGTTCATTTCCGCGACCATCGTGCGTGAAATCGCACGCTTCGGCGGCGACGTCTCGGCGTTCGTGTCACCGGCGGTGCTCGCCCGGCTGAACGCGCGTTTCCGCGCCGGCAAGGGCTAGGCGAATCGGAGCACGCCATGGCCCTGATGATCACCGACGAGTGCATCAACTGCGACGTCTGCGAGCCCGAGTGCCCGAACGAGGCGATCTCGCAGGGTGCGGAAATCTACGTGATCGATCCGAAGAAATGCACCGAGTGCGTCGGGCATTTCGACACGCCGCAGTGCGTCGAGGTCTGCCCGGTCGACTGCATTCCGGTGAACCCCGACCACGTCGAATCGAAGGAAGCGCTGCGCCTCAAGTACGAGGGGCTGATGGCGGTGAAGGTGGTCGCGCGCTGATCGTCTGGCGCCGCGCGTGGAGAAGCGCGGCGCGCGGTTTTCGGCGGGCGTCGCGCGCTAGCCGTTCGCGGCCAGCGGCACCGCCTCGGGGTTCTGGACGATGGCGTCGATCGCAGCTACCTCGCGCTTGAGCTCGCGCACTTCGCTGGCGAGCGCCTCTTCCTGCTGCCGCAGCTCGGTGACGCGCTCCTCGAGCTCGTCGCTCGCGCGGTGGATCCGCTTGATGCTGTCGAGCCGCCGGCGCAGCTGCAGGTGGTGCTCCTTCACCTGCGTCTCGAGCGGCGACATCACCGCCTTCAGCCAGCTCTCGACATCGCGGTTGGCGATGTTGTAGACGTGCTTCACGCGATACGCGATGGTCTCGAAGAACCGTTTCATCAGCGCGTACTTGGCCTTGCTGACCATGTTCCACAGCGTGTTGAAATGCTGGTTGTACGCGCGCTCGAGGCGGTCGACCTCCTTCTGGTACTTCAGCATCGAGAATGGCGGCGGCGAATAGCGCTCGAGGCCCTGCTCCTTCGCGAAGCGCGTGTACATCGCCTGCATCAGATCGTGGATCTCGGCAGACGCGGCGCGCGGCTTCCTCGAAATCGCGCCGGATCGTGCCGAAGAAGTCCGTCATCGCCGTGCGCATTCCCCGCGTGAACGGGCTGTCCTCGATGCTCCGGCGGGTGCGTCCGGCGTTGACGCGCAAGGCGTCGAGGCCGATGACGTCGAGGAGCTGCGTGGTCTGCTGCGTGTACACCGTGCGCAGCGCGGTGTAGCGCTGCAGACCACGCTCGAACTTCTCCTTCTCCTCCTTCACGCGGTTCATCATGTGCAGGACGACGTCCTGATTCTTGCCGCGCAGCGCGCGGAGCTCGGTCAGCTGCTCGGCGATGCCGTTCTGGCGCGCGTCGAGCAGCGCCCGCACGCTGGCCGCGAGCGCGCGAACCTCCGCCTGCGTCGCCGCGCCGACGATGTCGCGCTTGGCCGGAATGAGCTTGCGCGACAGGGCGTCCTCGAGCACCGGCAGGCGGCTCTTCTCGAGCAGCGCGTCGTCGCCGTTGACCTTGGCGAGCAGGCCCTTCTGCGCGGTGACCGCGAACACCTGCGTTGGCGGAATGCCGAGGAGCTTCGCCGACGACTTCACCTGGCGGTCGATCTCGGCTTCGACCTCGTCGTCGTTCTTGAGCTCGTCCCACAGGCCGTCGATCTTGTTCAGGATCACGATGCGGCCGGCCCGCGTCGACGGGTCGTCGCCCGCGAGGTGCTGGTTCCACACGTCGAGGTCGGTCTTGGTCACGCCGGCGTCGGCCGCAAGGATGAACAGCACGGCGTGCGCGTTGGGGAGCAGGTTGAGCGTGAGTTCCGGCTCGGTGCCGATCGCGTTCAATCCCGGCGTGTCGAGAATGACGAGGCCCTGCTGCAGCAGCGGATGCGGGAAATTGATCACCGCATGGCGCCAGCACGGGATCTCGACCGCGCCTTCGTCCGGCCGCGTCGAGCGCCGCCAGGAAATCCTCGTCGCCGTGGAGCCCGTATTTCCGCGCGAGCCCGACCGGGACATGCTTCACCTGCGACACGCGGGCGAGCGCCTCGCTCATCCGGTCGGCCGAGGACAGGTCGAGCGGAATCGTCACCCATTCGTCGGCGTAGTTCTTGAATTCGGTGACGGTCGCGTCCTTGAGCCGCGTCTCGATCGGCAGCAGACGTATCGACGGCGCCCGCGTCGCGTCGTAGAGGAGTTCGGTCGGGCACATCGTCGTCCGTCCGGCCGACGAGGGCAGCAGGCGCTGGCCGAAGTCGGCGAAGAAGATCGCGTTGATGAGCTCGGACTTGCCGCGGGAGAATTCCGCGACGAAGGCGACGACGAGCTTGTCCTGGTGGAGGCGCTCGAGCAGCTCCTGGACCTTCTGGTCGGTCTGCGCGTCGGCGAGGTCCTGCTGCGTCAGCCACTCGTGCAGGCCGGAGATGCCGGCCGACAGGCGCCGCCGCCAGTCGCCGTAGGCTTCGAAATGCGCGGCGAGCTCGCGCGACGCGTGGACGTGGGGTTCCTGCAGGATCATGGTCGGTCGGTCAGCGATCAGCGCCGGCTTCGCGCCCGGCGGGGAATCATCACAGGGTCGCAAGCACAACGTGTGCCGAATCGACGCCGGGACGCCTGGAGGGTGGGCGGGGAGCGCGTCAATGCTGGCACCGGGGGCAGTAAGTCGTCGCACGGCCGCCCAGACGGACCGATTTTGTTGCGCTGCCGCAAACGCGGCAGTCGAGCCCCTCGCGGCCGTAGACGAAATAATCGAGCTGAAAGTAGCCGGGCTCGCCGTCGCTGTCGACGAAGTCGCGCAGCGTCGATCCGCCCTTCGCGATCGCGTCGCGCAATGTGGTCCGGATCGCCGCGACGAGGGTGTCCTGCCGCGCGCGTGACACGCGATGCGCGGGCGTGGTCGGGCGGATGCCGGCGCGAAACAGCGATTCGTTCGCGTAGATGTTGCCGACCCCGGCGACGATCTCGTTGTTCATGATCGCGAGCTTGATCGGCGTCGTGCGTCCGCGAAGCGCGGTCCACAGGTATTCCCCGTCGAAGTTCCGCGAAAGCGGCTCGGGGCCGAGCCGGGCGAGGAGCGGATGCGCGTCGCTCGGAGGAGGAAGCCAGAGCATCGCGCCGAAGCGCCGCGGATCGCGGTAGCGCAGCGTCATTCCCGAATCGAGCCTCATGTCGAAATGATCGTGCGCCTGGCGCGGCGGCACGCGCGCGAACGCGCGAAGGCTTCCGGTCATGCCGAGATGCACGAGCAGCGTGTCGTCGCCGAGCCGGAACAGAAGATATTTGCTGCGCCGTTCGACGCGCTCGATCCTCCGGCCGGCGATTGCGCGCGGGAGCGTCAGGGGAACCGGCCAGCGCAATCGGCGGTCGTAGATGACGAGCGCGTCGACCCGGCGGCCTTCGACGTGCGGCGCCAATCCGCGGCGGGTGATTTCGACTTCGGGCAGTTCGGGCATCGGGGTCGAGCGACGGCCTTGGGAAGGCGCCGCGGATCGAGAATTGTTGCGTCGCCGAATATATCCTAAGATGACCCTCCCGCCGGACTCGGAACACGGGGGAGAGCCCCGCCCGATCCGTCGAAACGAAGCGTCAGAGGTCCATCTTGTCCCATTTTCGTCATTTGCTCCCCGCCGCCTTCGCCGCGGGGCTTCTCGCCCTTCCCGGATTGGCCGCGGGTCAAGCGGGCTCGTCGGGGGGTGCGCCGCCGCCCGCCAAAGCGGTCTCGCCGCAGGACGATCTCCTCACGGCCGAGATCATGTACAAGGTGCTGGTCGGCGAGATCGCCCTGCAGCGGGGAGAGCCGGCGCAAGCGGCTCGCGCCTACATCGAAGCGGCGAAGGACGCGCGCGATCCGGCGCTCGCGCGCCGCGCCACCGAGATCGCGATCGCGGCGAGGACGCGGGGCCTGGCGCTCGAAGCGTCGCGCCTGTGGAGCGAGCTCGACCCGACGGCCGAGCGGCCGAAGCAACTGGCCGCGACGCTCGCCGCCGCGGGGGGCGCAAGCTCGCTCGAGGCGCTCGGCACGGCCGACCTCAAGGCCGAGCTCGAACGCGTGTTCGCGGACAGCGCCGCGCAGGGCGCTCCGCTGGGCGACGCGTTCCTGCAGCTCAACCGGCTGGTCGCGCACGAGCCCGACAAGGCCGCGATGCTGAGGCTGATCGAAGCCGTCGCGAAGCCCTACCAGAATCTGCCCGAGGCGCATTTCGCCGTGGCGCTCGCCGCGTTCAACACCGGCCTCGCCGACATGACGACGAGCGCCACGGCGATGCAGGAAATCGACCGCGCGCTGGCGCTCAAGCCGGGCTGGGAGCGGGCGGCGCTGCTCAAGGCGGAGATCCTCGCCAAGCGGTCGCCGAAGGAAGCGGTGGCGTACCTCGAGCTGTTCCTCAAGGCGCATCCGGATTCGAAGGCGGCGGTCGGATCGCTGGCGCAGTTCTACGTCGAGCAGAAGCGCTATACCGAGGCGCGCACGCTGTTCGAGCGGCTGCGCGACACCGACAAGGACAACCTCGATTACACGTTCGCGGTGGCGGCGCTTTCGGTGCAGCTCAAGGATTGGGCGGCGGCCGAGACGCTGTTCGAGGAGCTGAAAAGGGCTGATTACGGCGACAACGGCGCGGTCGAGCTCTACCTCGCGCAGATCGCCGAGGAGACCGGCCGCTACGAGCAGGCCTTCGAGCGCTACAGCACGGTGCCCGACGGCGATCGCGCGTGGGTCGCCAAGCTCCGCGCCGCGGCGATGCTCGCCAAACAGGGGAAGGTCGACGCCGCGCGCCGCTACCTTGCCGATCTCCCCGCCGTGACGATCGAGCAGCGCGCTCAGGTCATCCAGGCCGATGCGCAGATCCTGCGCGACGCGGGGGACGCGGCCGCGGCCTACGCCGTGCTCGCGAAGGCGCTCGCGGAGCAGCCCGACCAGCCCGATTTTCTCTACGACAGCGCGATGGTCGCGGAGAAGATCGACAAGCTCGACGTCGTCGAGGCGAATCTGACGCGACTGATCGCGCTGCAGCCCGCCAACGCGCAGGCGCTGAACGCGCTGGGCTACACGCTCGTCGACCGCACGACGCGCACGGCCGAGGGCCTGGCCCTGATCGAACGCGCGTACAAGCTCTCGCCGGACGACCCGTTCATCCTCGACAGCATGGGATGGGCGAGCTTCCGCGCCGGCAAACTGGACGACGCCGAAAATTATCTGCGGCGCGCGCTGGCCGAGCGCCCGGACCCCGAAATCGCCGCGCACCTCGGCGAAGTGCTCTGGGCCCGCGGCGAGCGCGCCCGCGCCCAGGAGGTCTGGCAGGCGCAATTGAGGGCGACGCCGGACAACCCCGTTCTGCTGGACACGGTCCGCAGGCTCTCCCACTGACCGGTCGCGTGCATCGCGCGGCGACGTTCGCGCTGTTGGCTGCCGCGCTCGTCATCACGCGGCTGCGCGACGCCGCCGGTCGCGCGGACACCGCAGCGCGCCGCGGGCGACGCGCCCTTCACCGTGGAGGGACGGCTCTCGGCGCGGCGCGGCAACGAGGCGCTCAGCGCCAATTTCCAGTGGACTCACGCTCCGCCGTCCGACGCGCTCGTCGTCACGTCGCCGATGGGGCAGCAGATCGCGGAGATCACCGGCGATTCGAGCGCCGGGCGCGTCGAAGTCCGCGGCGCGAATGGCGTGCGCGACGAGGCCGCCGATTGGGCGACGCTGACCGAGCGAACGCTGGGCGCGCCCGTGCCTGTCGACGGGCTCGCGGTCTGGATGCAGGGCTTGGTTCAGCCCGACACGCCGCACGACCAGGAGCGCGACGCGGCGGGGCGCGTGTCGCTGCTGCGCCAGGACGGCTGGCAGGTCGCCTACGGCTATGCGGATGCGACCTCGACGCGCCCGACGCGCTTGAGCCTCACGCGTGCCGACATCGAAGTCAGAATCGTCGTCGACCGCTGGCAGTGAAGGCGTGGCGCTGGCGCGTCGCGGCGCGCGCGGCGACAATCGCGCGATGAAATCGATCGTGGTGGCCGCTCCGGCCAAGGTCAATCTGTTTCTGCACGTCACCGGGCGGCGCGCCGACGGCTACCACTGCCTGGAAACGCTGTTCGCCGCGATCGATCTCGCCGACACGGTTTCGCTTGCGGTGCGCGCGGACGGCGCCATCCGGCGCACGCAGGATCTCCCCGGCGTCGCGGCGGCGGACGACCTCGTCGTGAGGGCCGCGCGCGCGCTGCAGGACGCGACGCGCTCGCCGCTCGGCGCCGACATCGCGGTCACCAAGCGCATCCCGCTGGGCGGCGGCCTGGGCGGAGGCAGCTCCGACGCGGCCTCGGTCCTGCTGGGCCTCAATCGCCTCTGGGAGACGCGGCTCTCGCGCGCGGATCTCGCGCAAATCGGGCGCGGCCTCGGCGCCGACGTGCCGTTCTTCATGCAATCGCAGCCGGCGTTCGCGCGAGGCATCGGCGACGTGCTCGTGCCGGTCACGCTGCCGGCGTGCTGGATCGCGCTCGTCGTGCCCCCGATTGCAGTCGAGACGGGTCCGATTTTCGCCGCGCCGGAATTGACACGAAACACGACGTCGGCGAAAATAGAAATCTTTTCCGAGGGTTACGGCCGCAACGACCTTCAGCCCGTCGCGCTCGCGCGCTTTCCCGACGTTGCCATTGCGCTCACGGAACTCGCCGCGCATTCGCGTCACGCGCGCATGACGGGGTCCGGCAGTTGCGTTTTTGCGGCATTTGCATCGGAACACGAGGCGCGCGCCGCCGTCGCGACGCGCGCACCGGGCACCCGGGGCATCGTTGCCCGCACGCTCGCGCGCCATCCGCTCGCGTCGCTCGGATGAGTTCCTGGCCGCGGTCGGCGCGGATTTTGGGCCACAATGCATTCGCAGGCTTTCCGCTGGGGAGTCGCCAAGTTGGTTAAGGCACCGGATTTTGATTCCGGCATTCGAAGGTTCGAATCCTTCCTCCCCAGCCATTCGATGATGGACGGACCGCCGCACGCTGGCGACCGGCCCTGACCTTCCGGGTCCCCATGGCTCTCGAGCGGATGAGAATCTTCACGGGCAACGCGAACCCGCGGCTCGCCGAGGCCGTCTGCCGCCATCTCAACATCAGCCTCGGGCGCTGCGTCGTCGGCCAGTTTTCCGATGGCGAGGTGATGGTCGAGCTCCTCGAGAACGTGCGCGGCCGCGACGTCTTCATCCTGCAGTCGACCTGCGCACCGACCAACGACAGCCTGATGGAGATCCTGGTGATGGCCGATGCGCTGAAGCGCGCGTCGGCGGGGCGCATCACGGCGGCGATCCCGTACTTCGGCTACGCGCGGCAGGACCGCCGCCCGCGCTCGGCGCGCGTCCCCATCTCGGCGAAGGTCGTGGCCGACACGATCGCGACGGTCGGCGTGCACCGCGTGATGGTGATGGACCTGCATGCCGACCAGATCCAGGGATTCTTCAACATTCCGGTCGACAACATCTACGCGACGCCGATCCTGCTGGGCGACCTGTGGAAGCAGAACTACGACGACCTGCTCGTCGTGTCGCCCGACGTCGGGGGCGTCGTGCGCGCGCGCGCCATCGCGAAGCGGCTCGACTCCGATCTCGCGATCATCGACAAGCGGCGCCCGCGCGCGAACGTCTCCGAGGTGATGAACATCATCGGCGACGTCGCCGGACGCACCTGCGTGATCATGGACGACATCGTCGACACCGCGAACACGCTGTGCAAGGCCGCGTCGGCGCTGAAGGAGCACGGCGCGAAGAAGGTCGTCGCGTACTGCACGCATCCGGTGCTCTCCGGCGGCGCCGTGCCGCGCATCGCCGAGTCGGAGCTCGACGAGATCGTCGTCACCGACACGATTCCGCTGTCGGAGGAGGCGAAGGCGTGCCCGCGCATCCGCCAGCTCTCGTGCGCGCAGCTTCTCGCCGAGACGATGACGCGCGTCTCGAACGAGGAATCGGTGAGCTCGCTGTTCACGGAATGACGCGAGCCGGCGCGCGCCCGCACGCCGACATCCTCGCGCGGGCCTCGCCGCGCTCACCACCGAAAGACGCCACCGCCATGAGCAATCCGCTTTCCCACGACCTGAAGGGCCGCGCGGTGCTGATCACGGGCGCGTCGACCGGCATCGGCGCCGCCGCCGCGCGCGCGTTCGCGGCGCAGGGCGCGCGCGTCGCGATTCACTACCATTCGAGCGCGGCCGCGGCCGAGGCGCTGGCCGCCGAAATCGGCGCCGCCGGAGGCGAGGCGTTCACCGTCGCCGGCGATTTCAACGTGTCCGCCGAGGTGCGCGACGTTGTCGAGCGCTCCGCGCAACGGCTGGGGGGCCTCGACGTGCTCGTCAACAATGCGGGCGGCCTCGTGGCGCGCGTGCCGGTGCCGGATACGACCGACGCGTTCTTCGACGACGTCATCAATCTCAACGTCCGCTCGCTCGTCGTCGCCTGCGCCGCGGCGCTGCCGCATCTCAGGCGCGCCGGCGGCGGCTCGATCATCAACGTGACCAGCGTCGCCGCGCGCAACGGCGGCGGCAACGGCGCCACGATGTACGCGGCGGCGAAGGGCTTCGTCAGCACGTTCACGCACGGTCTCGCGAAGGAGGTCGTCAAGGACGGCATCCGCGTCAACGCCGTCGCGCCCGGCGTCATCGCGACGCCGTTCCACGACCGCTACTCGACCCCCGCGATGCTGGAGTCGTTCAAGTCGGCGATTCCGATGGGGCGCCTGGGCGTCGCCGACGAATGCTCCGGGGCCTTCCTGTTCCTCGCTTCGCCCTCGCTGTCGGGCTACATGACAGGGCAGATCCTCGAGGTCAACGGCGGCCAGTACATGCCTTGACCCGGGCCGCGGCGGCGCTTGGCAGCGCTCTGCGAATCCGGTTATAATTCAAAGCTTTCCCGGGACCTCGGGCAATCCAAGGTCGCGGATGTCGCCAACCCGCAGACGACCGGAACCTCGCGCCCACACGCACCATCGGCGCGCGCCCGGAAGGCCGCAGACATCAGGAGTCGCATCATGCAATTCGAATTCACCGCCTTCCCGCGGACCACCGAAGGCCGCGGCGCCTCCCGCCGCATGCGGCGCGCCGGCAAGGCGCCCGGCATCGTCTACGGCGGCCCCGCCGCGCCGCAGCCGATCGAGCTCGATCACAACGCGCTGTTCCACGCACTGCGCAACGAGGCGTTCCACGCGTCGATCCTCACGATGAAGGTCGACGGCACTGCGACCAAGGTCCTGCTGCGCGACGTGCAGATGCATCCGTTCAGGAATGAAATCCTGCACGTCGATTTCCAGCGCGTCGACGAGAACCGGAAGATCCACATGAAGGTCCCGCTGCACTTCGTCAACGGCGAGATCTCGCCGGCGGTGAAGGTCTCGGGCGCGATCGTGAGCCACGTGCTGAACGATCTCGACATCGCTTGCCTGCCGAAGGACCTCCCCGAGTTCATCGAGGTCGACCTCGCGGAGCTCGACGTCGGCCATTCGGTTCACGTCTCCGCGATGAAGCTCCCGCCCGGCGTGACGGTGGTCGTCCACGGCAAGGCCGATCCGGTCGTCGCCGCGGCCGTGGTGCCGAAGGCGCACGTCGAAGAAGAAACGGTTGCCGTCGCCGCGGAAGGCGAGGCCGTGGCCGGCGCGCCTGTCACTACGGCGGCCGCCCCTGGCGCCCCCGGCGCCGAGGCGAAGCCCGGCGAGAAGTCTCCCGAGAAGGGCGGCGAGAAGGGCGGGAGAAGGGCGGCGACAAGAAGGAAGCGAAGGACGACAAGGAAGAAGTAAGCGCAGCGTCATGCCGGCACGAAGGCCCGCTGCGTATCCGCCGGCGGGCCTTTTTGTTGCGGCCTTGCCGCGACCGGCGCCACGCTCCCCCTGAATTCAACGCAAACCGCATCGACTCGCCATGGCAGCGATCCGTCTCGTCGTCGGGCTCGGCAATCCGGGCCGCGAGCACGACGCCACGCGGCATAACGCGGGCTTCTGGTTCGCCGACGCGCTCGCCGCGCGACTCGCGCTGTCGTTCGCGAGCGAGGGTCGCTTCCACGGGATGGTCGCCCGCGGCGCCGGCGATCTGCGCATCCTGAAGCCCGGCACGTACATGAATCTTTCGGGTCGCGCCGTCGCCGCGCTGGCGCGGTTCTTCGGCATCGGCGGCGACGAGATCCTGGTCGTCCACGACGAGCTCGACCTCAAGCCGGGTGAGGCGAAGATGAAATTCGGTGGCGGGCATGCCGGCCACAACGGGCTGCGCGACATCTCCGCGGCGCTCGGCACGCGCCGATTTCTGGCGATTGCGCCTCGGCATCGGCCATCCGCGCGATTCGGCGATCCCGCAGCAGGAGGTCGTCGACTACGTGCTGCGGCCGCCGCAGCGCGGAAGAGCGCGCGGCGCTGCGGGACGCGATCGATCGCAGCCTCGACGCATGGCCGGCGATCGCCGCCGGCGATTTCGAGCGGGCGATGATGGCGTTGCACACGAAGGACCAAGGGGTACGCCGTGAGCGAGCGGGGCGAAGCCAAGGACGCCCGCGCGAGCAGGGCGAAGCCAAGGCCCGAAGGGCGCGTCTGCGAGCGCGGGCGGCGGCCGACACCTGGACGCAGCGCAATCTCATCAAGGGGACGGAGGCCGCACCGAAGGGCGCGTCCGCGAGCGATGGCGCAAGGCCGACAACTCGGAATCCGGAATGTAATAAGCGTTGTGGAGGCCTGGAAATGAGCTTGCGCTGCGGGATCGTCGGGCTGCCCAACGTCGGGAAATCGACGCTCTTCAATGCGCTGACGCGCGCGGGCATCGCGGCGGAGAACTACCCGTTCTGCACGATCGAGCCGAACGTCGGCATCGTCGAGGTTCCCGATCCCAGGCTGGCGCCGCTCGCCGCGATCGCGAAGCCCGAGAAGGTGATCCCCGCCGTCGTCGAGTTCGTCGACATCGCGGGACTCGTCGCCGGCGCGTCCAAGGGCGAGGGGCTCGGCAACCAGTTCCTCGCCACCATCCGGGAGACCGACGCGATCGCGCACGTGGTCCGCTGCTTCGAGGACGACAACGTCGTCCACGTCGCCGGGAAGGTGCGCCCGGTGTCGGACATCGAGACGATCAACACCGAGCTCGCGCTGGCCGATCTCGCCGCGGTCGAGAAGCAGCTCCAGAAGAACGAGAAATCGGCGCGCGCCGGCGGCGACAAGGAGGCGCAGAAGATCGTCGCGGCGCTGAAGAAGGTCGAGGCGGTGCTCGACGCGGGCAGGCCGGCGCGCTCCGCCGATCTCAACTCGGCCGATCTCGAGGTGCTGCGCCCGTTCTTCCTCCTCACGATGAAGCCGACGATGTACGTGGCCAACGTCGCCGAGCGCGGTTTCCACGACAACCCGCTGCTGGCGGAGGTCGAGGCGTACGCGGCGAAGGTCGGCGCGCCGGTGGTGCCCGTGTGCGCGGCGCTCGAGGCGGAGATCGCCGATCTCGACGGCCCGGACAAGCTCGCGTTCCTCGCCGACCTCGGCCTCGCCGAGCCCGGGCTCGATCGCGTGATCCACGCGGGCTACCGGCTGCTCGGGCTCGAGACGTACTTCACCGCGGGCCCGAAGGAAGTGCGCGCGTGGACGATTCACGCGGGCGACACGGCGCCGCAGGCGGCCGGCGTGATCCACACCGACTTCGAGAAGGGATTCATCCGCGCGGAAGTGATCGCGTTCGACGACTACCTTCGCTGCAAGGGCGAGCACGGCGCCAAGGAGCACGGAAAGATGCGCCTCGAAGGCAAGGAATACGTCGTCCGCGACGGCGACGTCATGCATTTCCGCTTCAACGTCTGATGCGGGCGATGCGAACGCGCCGCCGCGTCGGAGGCGCCGTCAGCGCAGCGCAACCTTGTGGTGGCGGATGTGCGCCTGCGGCGCGCCGTTGCGCATCCACACCACGGATTCGTCGACCGTGCAGTCGAGCGTCGAGAGACCCTCGCGAGTGAACGCGCTGGCGCCTTCCATGAGCTTCGCCGCGAAGATCCGCGCCGTCGCCTGCGCCTCCGCCGTCGGCGTCGCATCGTCGTGATAGCCGCGGTGCGGATGCGGCAGCGTCGAATAGCTGCCGTCGCGAAACGCGAGCTCGAGCCCGGCAACCTGGCAGCGGGTGCGAAGGTCGTCGTCCTCGTAACCCCAGCCGTGGTAGTCGTTGCTGTAGCCGTTGATCCGCTCGAAGTCGCTCCGGTTGAACGCGACGACCGCCCCCATGAAGGCGCGATAATCGGTTTGCGGATCGAGCCCGTGCCAGACGAGCCGCGTCGGACACGTCACGTACGAGTAGTCGGCCCAGATCGGCAGATAGTCGACGTCGTGGAAGCAGAAATAGTCGGCGCCGTCGTCCCGTGCGATGCGGAATCCCGCGTTGAGCAGCGCGCCCCGGTTGAACGGCGCGCTGCCCAGCTGCTCGACGACGTGGATCGAGTAGTCGATCGCGCGATCGAGCTTGTCGCGCTCGAAGTACGTCACCATGTGCGGCAGGAAGCGCGCGAGGTGTTCGGCCCGGTCGCGGTACGGAACGATGATCGCGAGGCGGCGCGCGTAGTCGGCGGGATCCGGCGCGCGGAAGGTGCGTGGGCTCGTCATGCGGATGCGAATCGGGGTCGTCGCGCCAATCCGTCCCGGCGCAAATCGCGCGCGCTCAGCGGACGGAGGCGGCTGCGCGGCGGCGAGTCTAGCATCCCGGTCCGCCAATCTTTCGAGTGCGCGCGATGACCCGGCTCAAGTTCACCAAGATGCAGGGCCTCGGCAACGACTTCGTCGTGCTGGACGGCATTCGCCAGCACGTCGAGCTCACGCCGGAGCAGCTCTCCCGCCTCGCCGACCGGCGCTTCGGCGTCGGCTGCGACCAGGTGCTCGTCGTGCAGGCGCCGACTCAGGCCGGCGCCGACTTTCGCTACCGGATCTTCAATGCGGACGGCGGCGAGGTCGAGCAGTGCGGCAACGGGGCGCGCTGCTTCGTGCGGTTCGTGCGTGACCAGGGACTCACGTCGAAACGGACGCTTCGGGTCGAGACGGCGGGCGGGATCATCACGCCGGAGCTTCTCGACAACGGCCTGGTCCGCGTGGACATGGGCATTCCGCGGTTCGCGCCGCGGGACATCCCGTTCGAATCCGGCACCGAGGACGTGATCCAGCGGCTCGACGTGGACGGCGCGGCGGTCGCGATCACGGTGCTGTCGATGGGAAATCCGCACGCGGTCCAGTGCGTCGACGATGTGGCGGCGGCGCCGGTGGCCGAGCAGGGCCCCAGGATTGAGCGGCACGCGCGGTTCCCCCGGCGCGTGAACGCGGGCTACATGCAGGTGGTGGATCGCGCTACCATTCGCCTGCGTGTTTGGGAGCGCGGCGCCGGCGAAACGCTCGCCTGCGGAACGGGCGCGTGCGCCGCGGTGGTCGCCGGCATAAGGCGGGGATTGCTCGATCCCGACGTGCGGGTCGAGACCCGCGGGGGAGCGCTCTCGGTCCGATGGGACGGACCGGGCGCCGCGGTCATGATGACGGGGCCGGCCGAGCCGGTGTTCGACGGCGAGTGGACCGTGCGCACGGATTGAGCGCAACCAGAGCGACGGGCCGGACAATTACAACCATGGATGGGATGCAACGGATGGACGCCAACGACGTCGCCCGGTACCTCAAGGAGAACCCGCGCTTCTTCGAGGACTACGCCGATCAGATCGCCGAAATCTTCGTGCCGCATCCGCATGGCGGCCACGCCATTCCGATCGCCGAGCGGCAGATCGTCACGCTGCGGGAGCGGAACGGCGAGCTCGAGGCGAAGCTCGCGGAGCTGATCGAGCACGGGCGCGAGAACGACGACATCAGCGAAAAGCTGCACCGGTCGACCCTCGCGCTCTTCGCCTCGCCGGATCTCGAGACGACGCTCGCAGTCCTCTACCACAGCCTCGCCGACGATTTCGGCGTGCCGCACTCGGCGTCGAGACTGTGGGGCAAGGTGCCGGAGCAGTCCTACATGCCGGAGCTCGCCGCGGCGAGCGCGGAGCTGCGTGATTACGCGGATGGCCTCGGCGCGCCCTATTGCGGACCGGCGGCGCCGTTCGAGACGCGCGAATGGTTCGAAGCGGGCGATGCGTGCCAGTCGTTCGCGTTCCTGCCGCTGCGCACGGCGCGAACGTTCGGCCTCCTCGGCATCGCGAGCGAGGATCCGCAACGATTCCACCCGGGGATCGGCACGATGTACCTCACGCGGCTGGCCGAGCTCGCCAGCGTTGCGACCGCGCGTTACCTGCCGGGCGTCTGACGCCGTGGCGGGCGCGTCGCGGCGAGCGTCCGTGCGGCAACAGCGTGCCGCGCCGGTACCCGGTCCCGTCAACGCGAAAGCGATCGACGCCTTCGCGAAAAGCCTCGCCGCGCGCCCCGCCCTCACTCGCGCCGCCTATGTGCGCGACGCGACGCTGCTCGCGGCACTCGCGGGCGACACGGCGCTCGCCGTGCTCGCTCCGCGCGACCTGCGACGCATGCTCGCGACGCTGCACGGCCGCGGGCTGTCCGGCCGCAGCCTCGCCCGCGTGCTGTCGTCGTGGCGCGCTCTCTATCGTTTCCTGCTGGAGCGCGATGCGGCGATGGGCGAGAACCCCTGCGCCGGCCTGAAGGCGCCCAAGGCCGCGCACCGGCTTCCCGACGCGCTGTCTCCCGATGAGGCCGTGCGCCTCGTCGAAATCACCGGCGAGGACCCTTTCCTGCTGCGCGACCGTGCGCTGCTGGAGCTCCTCTATTCGGCGGGACTGCGCCTGTCCGAGCTCGCCGGCGCCGATATCGACCGGATCGATCTCGAGCGCGGCGAGATCCGGGTCTGGGGCAAGGGGCAGAAGGAGCGCATCGTGCCGGTCGGCGCGCCCGCGCAGGCCGCGATTCGCGCGTGGCTTGCGCTCCGGGCAACGATTCCCGGCGCCGATCCGGACGCGCTGTTCATCGGGAAATCCGGCGCGCGCATGGGCGTGCGCACGATCGAGCGGCGCCTCGCGTCGTGGGCAAAGCGCCAAGGGCTGTCGCGACACGTCCACCCGCACATGCTGCGGCATTCGTTCGCGTCGCATCTGTTGCAGTCGTCCGGCGACCTGCGCGCGGTCCAGGAGCTCCTCGGCCACGCCAGTATTGCCAGCACCCAGGTCTACACGCACCTCGATTTTCAGTACCTCGCCAAGGCGTACGACCAGGCGCATCCGCGGGCGAAGCGGCGCCGGTCCTGACGCCGGGCGCCCGAAGGGCGCACCGCGCGCTCCGAAAACCTGTTTTACTTCAATCGGTTGATGACCTGACCGCGGCCGCGGTCGGACTCCGCGCGGGGCATGCCTGCGCGGCGATGACCGCTTGTCGGCCACGCCTCGCCCGGTCTGGGGAGGGGGTTGCATTTTATGCAAACGTCATGCAACCTATCTATGCATTTGTCATATTGCCGTGGCATCGCTCGAGTAGGGGGTAAGGGCGCGCCGAGTGGCCGGGGTCCGTTTCGCCGGCCCGCGAGCACCCGATACGCAATCGAGAGAAGGCCGGGGCAGTCGATCGCCGGGCAAGGCGCGGCACAAGCTCAACGAGGACGAGGTCGTCCATGACATCAGACATGAAAAGCGCGCAGCACCGTCGTATGTTGCAGGGCCTGAGGATCGCCGCCGGGACGCTGGCGCTCGCAGCGCTCGTGCCGAACGCCGCGGCCGTCGTCAATCCATCGGCGGTCGGATATTTCGATCCCGCCACCTTCACGTTCTACGTCGACACCAACCGCGACGGCACCGCCGAGACCACGGTCGTGTTCGGCGCCGCCGGGGACACCGGCCTGCTCGCCGACGTCACCGGAGCGGGCACCAAGTCGCCTGCGACCTTCAACGCCGGCACCTGGAAATTCATGACCGGCCCGGCGGCCCCGGTCACGTGGGGCCTCGCGGGCGACATCCCTCTCGTCGGCGACCCGACGGGCGCGGGCCGTGATTCGATCGTCGTCTATCGCGCCGGCACATGGTTCGTCAGCGGCAACGTCGACGGCAAGGCGACCGCCATCTACAGTTTCGGCGGCCTCCCCGGCGACATTCCGCTGCTGGCGGACATCGACGGCGACGGCAAGGCCGACCTCATCATCTACCGCAGCGGCATGTGGTTCGTGTCGACCAAGCGCGACGGCGTCGCCGATATCGTGATGCTGCTCGGCGGCAACCCGGGCGACATCCCGGTGGCCTTCGACTTCGACGGCGACGGCAGGGCCGACCCGGCGATCTTCAACGCCGGCAACTGGTCGGTGTCGACCGCGCACGACGACAAGTCCGAGGCGAGCTTCACGTTCGGCGCCGCCGGCGACGTGCCGATGAACGGCGGCCCGGGCCAGGGTGGCGGCACGGCGCCGCCGCCTAACAACGACGCCGCGCGCTTCCTCGCGCACGCATCGTTCGGCGCGACCGCGGCCGAAATCGCGAAAGTGACGGCGATGGGAATGCCGGCCTACGTCGACGCGCAGCTGCTGATGCCGGCGACGCCGCTGCCGGTGTTCGCGGTCGTTCCGGAAAATCAGCCGGCAAACTGCACGAGCCCGCTGACGGCGGGCGGCCCGCCCGATCCGTTCGGCACCAACTGCCCGCGCGACCTCTACTCGACGTTCGCGGTGCAGCGCGCCTTCGCCGCCAACGCGCTGACGGCGCCGGACCAGCTGCGCCAGCGTGTTGCCTGGGCGCTGTCGCAGATCTGGGTGACGTCGGCACAGCAGGATGGCATCGCGTATCCGATGCGCAATTACCAGCAGATCCTGCTGAACGGCGCGTTCGGCAACTTCCGCACCCTGATGCGCAACGTGACCGTCGACCCGTTCATGGGCAACTACCTCGACATGGTCAACAACGCGAAGGCCAACCCGGCCGCGGGAACGTCGCCCAACGAGAACTACGCGCGCGAAATCATGCAGCTGTTCTCGATCGGGCTGGTCGAGCTCAACAACGACGGCACGCCGCTGCTCGACGCCACCCTCCAGACGATCCCGACCTACACGCAGACGGACATCACCGTGTTGTCGGGCCTGTTCACCGGCTGGACGTATGCGCCGATCGCTCCGGCCGTGCTGAAGTTCAACGACCCGATCAACTACGCGTCCGCGATGGTTCCGTGCGAAGGGGCGCCCAACTGCGGCACCACGAACTTCCACGACCAGACGGCGAAATCGGCGGCCGGGATGGACCAGGCCCCGACCTTCCCGGCCGGGCAGACCGCGGATCAGGACCTGAATGCGGTGCTCGACTACCTGTTCCTGCATCCCAACGTCGGGCCGTTCATCGGCAAGCAGCTGATCCAGCACCTCGTGATGAGCAATCCGTCGCCGCAGTACGTGAACCGCGTCGCGAGCATCTTCAACGACGACGGCACGGGCACGCGCGGCAACATGGCTGCGGTGGTCAAGGCCGTGCTGCTCGACGCCGAAGCGCTGGCCGCGCCGGATCCGGTCGACTCGAAGGCCGGCAAGCTGAAGGAGCCGGTGCTGATGCTCACGAGCTTCCTGCGGGCGATGAACGCGCAAAGCGACGGCGAGTACCTGCTGCTGCAGACGCCGAACATGGGCCAGTCGATCTTCAATTCGCCGACGGTGTTCAACTACTATCCGGCGGATTTCCAGATCCCGGGAACCTCGCTCGACGGCCCGCAGTTCGGCATCTATGACGCGCCGAAGGTCTTCGCACGGGCGAACACGCTGTGGAACCTGACGCTGGGCTCGACCTGCCCGGCGGCGACGCCCAACATCTGCAACCCGAACGGGACCGGGGGCGCCGCGGATGCGTCCGTCGCCGGGGCGGTCGGCACGCACATCGACTACAACGCCCTCGCCGCCGCGGCGAACAACGTGGCGACGCTCGTGCAGCAGGTGGACAACATGCTGATGTTCGGAACGATGCCACCGGCGATGAATGCGCAGATCGTGAACGCCGTCAACGCCGTTCCGACCAGCACGCCGATCACGGCGCAACAACTTCTCGATCGGGCACGGACGGCGGTCTATCTCACCGTCACCTCGCCCCGCTTCCAGGTGGAGTTCTGACATGAGCGGACCTTTCGTGTTTTCGCGTCGCCGGTTCCTGCAAACTGCCGGCGGGTTCTCCGCGCTGTCGCTTGCGGCCAGCATGGACAAGCTCGGGCTCGCCAGCGCCGCGGCGCAGGCGCCGGGCTACAAGGCGCTGGTGTGCGTGTTCCTGTTCGGGGGCAACGATGCCAGCAACATGGTGGTCCCGGTCAGCAACTACGCGCAGTACCTCGCATCGCGCGACATTCCGACCGGGATCAACCTTCCGCAGGCGTCGCTGCTGACGATCAATCCGACCAACACCGGCGGCCAGACGTACGGCCTGCATTCGACGATGCCGGAGCTGCAGGCGCTGTTCAACCAGGGCAAATGCGCGATCGTCGCGAACAGCGGCGCGCTGACCGCACCGATCACGCGGACGCAATACCTCGCGTCCAAGCACGCCGGCATTCCGGTCCCGTCCCAGCTCTTCTCGCACAGCGACCAGCAGCGCGAGAACATGACGACGATCAACTCGGTGACGCTCACGGCGCCGACCGGGTGGGCCGGGCGTCTTGGGGACGTCCTCGCCAGCATGAACACCGCGGGAGCGCCGCCGATGTCGATGTCGTTCTCGGGCGCGCAGGTCTTCGGCAACGGCGTCACCGTGAAGTCGATCTCGCTGCCGAGCGGTGGTGCCTTCGGTTTCACCGGCGACGTGCTGACCGGCACGCCGAGCGCTCAAGTGGCGGCGCGCATGAACGCCCGCTCGGCCATCATGACGCAGCCGGATGCCAATGAAATCGTCACCGCGGCGCAGGGCTCGATCGGATTCGCGTTCAACGCCGCGACCGTGCTGTCGCCGATCCTGCAGGGAACCGGCGGCTCCGCGATCACGACGGCGTTCACGGGCCTCAACACCGGGCTGTCCAATCAGCTGAAGGCGGTCGCGAAGATCATCGAGCAACACGCGGCGATCGGCCACCAGCGCGAGATCTTCTTCGTCTCGATCGGCGGGTTCGACACGCATACGGGTCAGGTCGCGGGCCACAACAGCCTCTTCCCGCAGGTGTCGAAGGCGATCAACGCGTTCTACCAGGCGACCGTCGGCCTGGGCGTTGCCAGCAACGTGACGACGTTCACGCTGTCGGACTTCGGCCGGACGATGAAGCCGAACAGCCTCGGCACCGACCACGGCTGGGGCAGCCATCACTTCGTCGTCGGCGGCGGCGTTCAGGGCAACAAGTTCTACGGCACCTATCCGAACGTGACGGTGGCCGGCCCGGACGACTCGGGCAGCCAGGGGCGCTGGATTCCGACGACCTCGACCGACCAGGTGGGCGCGACGCTCGCCAAATGGTTCGGCGCGAGCGCCGTCGACGTCGCGACGATCTTCCCCAACCTCGCGAACTTCACGGTGAAGGACCTCGCATTCGTTGTCTGATCCACTCCGCGCAACACTGCATTCGTTATCCGATCCCCTCCGCGTAACACAACGCAACGCGGAAACCCCCGGGACTCTCCTCCCCGGGGGTTTTTTTTCGCGCATCGGGATCGCAACGCCGCGGCCGCGCCGCGGAGAATGCCTAGCTGATCTCCCGGACGACGCCGGGCAGCCAGGGAAGGTCGGTGATGCCCGGATCGCGTCCGGCCTGGCGGATCAGCGTCGTGAGCTGGCCGCGATGATGCGTGCCGTGATTGAAAAGGTGGACGACGGCCACCGAGCGCGGCAGCTCGCGAGTCTTGCCGTCGACCTTGCTCGTGTAGACCAGCACGCCGGCGAGCCATTCCGGCGACACGTGGCCGGCCCACTCGAGCATGTCGCGATCGGTCGCCTCGCGCTCGCGCGCGAGCGTGGCGAAATCGGCGAACATGGCGGCGCCGAAGGCCGGGACCTCACAGGGCGCGCCGGTGAAGCGCCCGAGCCACATGCGATCGCCCCACAGGATGTGATTGAGCGTGCCGTGCATCGAGCCGAAGAACGCGCCTCGGTCCTGCTTGCGCTGCGCGTCGTCGAGCTCGGCCAGGAGCGCGTACAGCCGCTCGTTCATCCAGCGGTTGTAGCGCGCCATCAGCCGGCAATAATCCGGATCGACCATCGCGACGCCGGCGTGCGCGCTTTAGGCCACGGCGAGCGCTTCGGCACGCTCGGTCAGCTCCGCGACCTCGATCGCCGCGGCGAGCTGCGCGAGGCGCGCGACCACGCCGTAGGCGTAGAAGCGATTGGGCGGGCACCCCGCCGGTCCCGACAGGTCGGGGATGCACGGCGACTCGAACGCGAGCGGGACGAAACTCGCGCCCGGCGCGTTCAGGTTCTCGTCCTTGCCGCGCTCGGTGTGGACGCGGTAGAAGCCGCCGACGACGAAGCGGTCGATCATGTACACGACGGGTTCCGCGATGGCCTCGTTGATCGACTCGAACGTCGGGACACCTTCCTGGATGATCACCGAGCTGACGGCGAGGCCTTCCTTGACCACGGCCATCTTGTTGCGCTGCTTGCGGTTGAGCGCCGTGATCTCGGCCGGGTCGCGGACGGTCATGATTCCCATGCCGTACGTGCCGGCATCGGCCTTCACGATCACGAAAGGCGGCTCGGTGATCCCGTACTCCGCGTACTTGACCTTGATGCGCTGGAGCAGCGTGTCGACGTTCGACGCGAGGCACTCCTCGCCGGAGCGCTCCTGGAAGTCGATCATCCCGCACACGCCGAAATAGGGCTCGATCAGCCACGGATCGATGTCGAGCAGCGCCGCGAAATCGGCGGCGACGCGGTGGAAGACGCCGAAGTGGTGCGACTTCTTGCGGTGATACCAACCGGCCTCGAGCGGCGGCGCGACCGGCTGGTCGATCCCCTGCAACACCGCCGGCGGGCCGGCGGAAAGATCGTTGTTGAGCAGCACCATGCACGGGTCGAAATCGGCGAGCGCGACGCGCCGTCCGTTGCGCAGCAGCGGCTCGAACAGCAGCGGGTCCTCGCCGGAGAGGTCGACCGACAGCGGCTCGGTGAGACCGGGGATCAGCGAGCCGATGCGCACGCGCATGCCGGCCTGCGCGAGGATGCGCGCGAGCGTCGAGACGTTCTGCAGGTAGAACGTGTTGCGCGTGTGGTTTTCCGGCACGAGCAGCACGCCGCGCGCGTCGGGGCAGATCCGCTCGACCGCGGCCTGGATCGCCTGCACGCAGAGCGGCAGGAACGCGGGGTTGAGGTTGTTGAATCCGCCGGGGAAAAGATTCGTGTCGACCGGCGCGAGCTTGAAGCCCGCGTTGCGCAAGTCGACCGATGCGTAGAACGGCACCGCGTGCTCCTGCCATTGCGTGCGCAGCCAGCGCTCGATGTCGGGCATCCGGTCGAGGAAGCGCGCCTCCAGCGCCTGGATCGGACCGGTGAGCGCCGTCGTCAGATGGGGGACCATCCGTGGATTGTAGCGGACGCCGCGTTACGGCAAAAAACGGGGCGCCTTGGGGGCGCCCCGAATAGCCACTGAGGAGAGAACTACCTGTTGCCGACGGGGAGGAGGATTTCCCGTCCTACGCCGCGGGCCGCGATCGGCTGCGTCCCGCTGCGTATTCCTGCGCCAGCGCTGCGCCGGCCTTAAGACGCCTCGATCACTCGATGCGCTCGCCGTGCAGCGCCAGATCCAGCCCTTCGCGCTCTTCGTCCTGCGTGACGCGCAGCCCGATCGTCCAGTCGATCACCTTGAGGATGATCAGGCTTCCGAGGCCGCTCACCACGAGCGTCGTCACGACGGCGCCCAGCTGGGTCATGACGCTGCCGTCCACGCCGCTGATGTCCTTGACGTTGAGATAGCCGGTCAGGAGCGCGCCGACGATGCCGCCGATGCAGTGGACGCCGAACGCGTCGAGCGAGTCGTCGTAGCCGAACATCTTCTTCACCGACGTCGCGGCGAAGAAGCAGATCACGCCGGCGGCAATGCCGATGATGAGCGCACCGCTCGCGCCGACGAAGCCCGACGCCGGCGTGATGGCGACGAGGCCGGCGACGGCGCCCGACGCGATCCCCAGCACCGACGGCTTGCCCTTGGTGATCCACTCGGTGAACATCCACGCGAGCGCGGCGGCGGCGGTGGCGAACTGCGTGACGAACATCGCCATCCCGGCGCGGCCGTCCGAGGCGACCGCGGAGCCGGCGTTGAAGCCGAACCAGCCCACCCACAGCAGCGACGCGCCGATGACCGTCAGCGAGAGGTTGTGCGGCGCCATCGCCTCCTTGCCGTAGCCCAGGCGCTTGCCGAGGACCAGCGCGCAGACGAGCGCCGCGATGCCGGCGTTGATGTGCACGACGGTGCCGCCCGCGAAGTCGAGCACGCCGGCGGTTGCCCAGTAGCCCGACGGCTCCCACATCATGTGCGCGATCGGCGCGTAGATGAGGACCGACCACAGGCCCATGAACCACAGCATCGCCGAGAACTTCATCCGGTCGGCGAACGCGCCGCAGATGAGCGCCGGCGTGATGATCGCGAACGTCATCTGGAACGTCATGTACACCGACTCGGGAATCGTGAGCCCGAGGTGCGACACGGACAGCTTGCCGGCCTCCTTCATGAACACCATGCCGTTCAGCATGAAGCGGTCGGTGAGGCTGCCGATCCACGGACTCCCCGGGCATGAACGCGATGCTGTAGCCGATGACGACCCAGAGGATCGTGACGAGGCAGGTGATCGCGAAGCTCTGCATCAGCGTCGCCAGCACGTTCTTCCTGCGCACCATGCCGCCGTAGAAGAGCGCGAGCCCGGGAATGGTCATCATCAGCACGAGCGCGGTGGACGTCAGCATCCACGCGGTGTCGCCGCTGCTGATCTTGTCGGCCGCGATGATCTGCGGCGTCGTGGGCGCGGGAGGCGCGGCGGCGGCCTCGGCGGGCTTGGCGTCGGCCGCGGGCGCCGGCGGCTCCGGCAGCCGGTGCTGCCGCGGGTGCCGCCGCAGGCGCGGCGGCAGGCGCCGGCGCGGTGCCGGGCCGGCGCCTGCGCCAGCATGATCGGCGATGACGCGTAGCTGGTGGGCGCGAGGGTGCCGGCGAATTCGCTGCCCTGCGCCGGGAAGGCGGCGGCGAGCGCGAGCGTGCCGACGAGAGAGAGTGATGCGAGCAATCGGTTCATGTCGGTTCCCCTCACAGCGCGTCCGCGCCGGTCTCGCCGGTGCGAATGCGCACGACCTGTTCGAGGTCGAAAACGAAAATCTTCCCGTCGCCGATCTTCCCGGTGTTGGCGGCCTTCTCGATCGCCTCGATCGCGCGCTCGACGAGCTCGGTCTTGATGGCGGCCTCGATCTTCACCTTCGGCAGGAAGTCGACGACGTATTCGGCACCCCGGTAGAGCTCGGTGTGGCCCTTCTGGCGGCCGAATCCCTTGACTTCGGAGACGGTGATGCCCTGCACGCCGATCGCCGACAGGGCCTCGCGGACCTCGTCGAGCTTGAACGGCTTGATGATTGCGGTGACGAGCTTCATGGTTTCCTCGCGGTGAGCGTCACGGAGCGATGGATCAGAACGTCTTCTGGATGAAGCCGACGAACTGGTTGGCGGAGATGTTCTTGCCGAACCCGTTCGTGTAGTACTGGTCCTGCGCGTTGGTGCCCGTGCCGTAGATGCCGACGGTCACGCCGTAGACCTCGGTCGACGCGCCGACCTTCCAGTCGCCGTAGTTGTAGTTGCTGTTGGAGAAGCTGCCCTGGTTGCCCGAGTACCACTGGTGGCCGAGGTGGCCGAACAGCGTGACCTTGCCGATCGCGTCGTTCACCTTGTCGACGACGTCGTAGCTCGCGGTGAGATCGAGGTAGCTCGCTGCCGCGCGAATCCGGAACGCCGAAGGTCTTGTTGTTCGCGCTCCAGCTGTACTTGAGCGAGAGCAACTTCCACGACAGCGCGCCGTAGAGCTCGGTCGTGTCCGGCTTGGTGAAGCCCGACGGGTACGTGCCCGGGTACCAGTAGTAGAGGACGCCGAGGTCGTAGCCGAAATCGGCCGGCAGGCTGCCCTTGTAGCCGCCGTAGAAGTCCCATTCCATGCTCGCCGAGACGCCGGGCGCGGAATCCGAGATCCAGCTGATGTTCGACGCCCAGGTGCCGACGTAGAAGCCGCTCTTGTGGCCGAGGTCGAACCCGCCCTGCACCGCGGGCTTCTCGTCGGTCTGGCTGATGCCGCGGAAAACGTACTGGCTGTAGAGGCCGATGTTGCTCGTGAACGTCCAATCAGGCTCGGGCTTCGCGGGCTCGGCGGCCGGTGGTGTTGCCGCAGGCGCGGGGGTCTGCGCGAGCGCCGTGCCGGAAAAGGCCGCGGCGATCGCGAAGCCGGCAGCGATGGAACGAAGGCGCAATCGAGGGGACATGTCGGACTCCTGTTTTTAGGAAATGGGCGGGGTGCGAAACGAAACTTCAACTTCCGACACGTTCCTGAGCATTTCGTGTGCCATTGCAGCAAAATGATATAAATCATGAAGTTACAGCTATTTTGCTGCGACGCACTACCTTGCGCCACCTTTTCCGCGCACCAGTTCGGTGCGATCGCGCCCTCATTTGGCGCGCATCGCGCTTGCTGAGCGTTTCCGCCGCACCCGATGCGGGAAAAACGCCGGCTTTGCTAGACTCGGCGGCATGAAAGTCGACGCAGGAGCAAACCGATGCTGAACACCAAATCGTTTGACGATCTCGCCGCGAAGATCAGCGCGGCGATCGAGGCCAGCCCCGCCAAGGACATCGAGAAGAACGTGAAGGCGATGCTGTCGAGCGGGCTCTCGCGGCTCGATCTCGTCCCGCGCAGCGAATTCGACGTCCAGGCACAAGTGCTGCTGAAGACGCGCGAAAAGCTGGAAGCGCTGGAGCTGCGTCTCGCCGAAATGGAGAAGCGCTTCCCGCCTCCGTCGGCGTAATCCGCATCGCGGGTGGAGATTTCCGGGCGCGCGTGTCGCTGCCGCGGCGATGGGCGTTGCCTTGTTTGCGCTAGACGCGGCGCGACGCCGCGCGGTCGACGTGGTCACGAACGAAAAATGTGCTCGTGGCGAGCCGCGCCGCTCGGCCGATCGGATGAGCGCGCGCCGCGGGTGCCTGTGCCTACACTGCACGCCCGTCCCGTCCTTCGCCCCGTTGCAAAACGCGCATGTCCGTCGCCGTCGTCCTGTCGCGCGGGTTGGCGGGGCTCGATGCCCCGCTCGTCACCGTCGAGGTGCATCTCGCCGGCGGGCTGCCGGCGTTCAACCTCGTCGGTCTTCCCGATACCGAGGTCAAGGAATCGCGTGATCGCGTGCGCGCCGCGCTGCAGAACGCGCAGTTCGAATTCCCCGCGCGCAAGATCACCGTCAATCTGGCACCCGCCGACCTGCCCAAGGAATCGGGGCGGTTCGATCTGCCGATCGCGCTCGGCGTGCTCGCGGCGACCGGACAGATCCCGGCCGCCGTCCTGGCCCAATATGAATTTGCCGGTGAGTTAGCGCTCACCGGGGCACTGCGGCCGATCCGGGGAGCGCTGCCGATGACGCTTTGCGCGCATCGCGACGGGCGCGCCTTCGTGCTGCCCGCGGCCAGCGCCCGCGAAGCCTCGCTGGTGCGCGACGCGGTCGTCTATCCCGCCGACGGACTGCTCGCCGTCTGTGCGCATCTCGCCGGGCGCGCGTTGCTCGAGCCGGCAGCGCCCGGCATCCCGACGCTGCCTGCGGAACGGGGCGCCGATCTCGCCGACGTGCGCGGGCAGGCCGAGGCGAAGCGAGCGCTCACCATCGCCGCAGCCGGCGGCCACAGCCTGCTGATGATCGGGCCGCCCGGAACGGGCAAGTCGATGCTGGCGCAGCGGCTTCCCGGAATCCTTCCGCCGCTGACCGAGGACGAGGCGCTCGCGACCGCGGCGATCGCCTCACTCGCGGGACGCTTCTCCGTAACGAACTGGGCGATGCGGCCCTACCGGGCGCCGCACCACACGGCGAGCGCGGTCGCACTGGTCGGCGGCGGGTCGGATCCGCGGCCCGGCGAGATCTCGCTCGCGCACCACGGCGTGCTCTTCCTCGACGAGCTGCCCGAGTGGGATCGTCGCGTCCTCGACGTGCTGCGCGAGCCGCTCGAATCGGGCGTCGTGCACATCTCGCGCGCGGCGCGGCAGAGCACGTTCCCCGCGCAATTCCAGCTCGTCGCCGCGATGAATCCGTGCCCGTGCGGATGGCTCGGGCATTCGAGCGGGCGCTGTCATTGCACGCCGGACCGGATCGCCCGTTATCGCGGCCGCATATCGGGGCCGCTGCTCGACCGCATCGATCTCGGCATCGAGGTGCCCGCGGTCGATGCGGCGGCGCTGTGCCCGGGCGCCTACCCGTCGGACGGCACCACCGCGTCGGCATCGAGCGCACACGTGCGCGAAGCGGCGACCCGCGCGCGCTCGCGCCAGACCGGCCGCCAGGGGAAACCCAACGCGCGGCTGGCGCCGCGCGAGATCGACGCGCACTGCGCGCCGGACCCGGCCGGCGCGGCGCTCCTCGCGAAGGCGATGGCCAGGCTCTCCCTGTCGGCGCGCGCGTATCACCGCATCCTCAAGGTCGCGCGCACGATCGCCGACCTCGCGGATTGCGCGACGGTCGGCGCGCCGCACGTCGCCGAGGCGATCGGGTACCGGCGGTTCGACCGGCTGTGAAGCGCGGCTGGCGGCGCTAGGCGGCGCGCAGCACTGCGACGTCCGCCGGCGCGTTGTCCGGAAAGAGCGCGATCGCCTCGTCGACATTGGCGGCCTTCAGCAGCCGCTCCTGCACCTGCGCCGGCGACCAGCGTGCCGCGGCCACGGTGTCGGCGAAGCGCTCCGCGGCGGCCGGATCGTCGAAGAACTTGCGGAACATCCGCGCGAGCTGGCCGCGATCGCACAGGCCGAGCTCGAGACGGAAGTCGACGCGCCCCGAGCGGATCGCGGCCTCGTCGATGAGCTGCGGGTGGTTGGTCGTCAGGAACACGACCGAGCCCTCGTGCGCCGCGACGCCGTCGAGCGCGTTGATGAAGCCCGAGTACGACACCTTGACGCCGGCGTCCGATTTGCTGCGCTGCTGGAAGAACGCGTCGACGTCCTCGATCAGGATCACGGAACGGCGCGGGACGCTGCCGAGCAGGTTGCCGATCTTCTCGTCGGTGACGTTGGGCGAGGCGAGCGAGAGCACGCATACGTTGAGCGCCAGCTCCGAGGCGAGCGCCGTGACGAGCGAGGTCTTGCCTGTGCCGGGCGGGCCGTAGAGCAGGTAGCCGCGCCGCCACGGGATGCCGAGCGTCTCGTAGCGCTCGCGGGAGGCGAAGAAGCGGTCGAGGTCGGCGGTGATCGCCTCCTTCTGCCCGTCCTTCAGCACGACCGAGTCGAGCTTGCGGTTGTTGCCGAGCCGGGCGCGCGTCCATTCGTTGTTGTACGGGCTCGGCACGTAGATCGCGATGCGGTTCAACTCGCGCTCGATGCGGTGCGACATCGCGGCGTGCACGAGCGCCTCCAGCGGTCGCTTGTCGCGGCCGAAGGTCGACAGGACGATCTTCTCGATGACGGTCGCGCCGACCTGCACCTCGCGCTTCATCCACATGAGCCGGCCGTCGAGCACGAAGACGTGGAAGCCTTCTCCGGGCGAGAACAGCGGCACCGGGCGGCCGCCCTGCTGGAGCTCGTCGTGCAGACTCTGGTACGACGAGCCCTGCTGGCGCACGGCGCGCACGGTGAAATTGTTGATCCGGCGCAGCGCGTCGCGGCTGTCCATGTACTCGATGAGCGCCGGAAACATGAGCTCGTCGCGGCTGTCGGCGGTCAGCGTCGTCACGAAGAAATGCCTGCCCCAGGCGAGGAGCTTGACGGGAACCTCGCGCAGCCACACGGCCGCGAGGCCGAGCGCGGCCAGCACGACACCGCCGGACAGCAGCTGATTCGACGCAAGGACCGATTGCAGCGATTCGAACACGTGTTCCTCCGGGAAACGGGCCCGAGATGGGCCGGATGCCCATAACGCGCGACGGCCCGTTTGGGCCGACACGGGCGCAGCGGCGCCCGTTTGCCGCCCGCTCGGCGCGCTTGCCGGCGGGCCGTTATGATTGCGACATACTCCCGGATTCGATCCCGGCGCCTCAAGGCCTCCGATGCACGACCGTTACCTCACCCACGTCCGCGCGACGCTCGAGCGCATCCGCGCCGACGGCTTCCACAAGGCCGAGCGGGTGATCGCGAGCCCGCAGGCGCCCGTCATCGAGCTCGCCGGCGGCGCGCGCGTGCTCAATTTCTGCGCGAACAACTACCTCGGACTCGCCAACGACCCGCGGCTCATCGAGGCCGCCCGCGACGGGCTCGGCCGGCACGGGTTCGGCACCGCGTCCGTGCGCTTCATCTGCGGCACGCAGGACGTGCACAAGGAGCTCGAGGCGGCGCTCGCCGCGTTCCTCGGCACCGAGGACGCGACGCTCTATTCGAGCTGCTTCGACGCGAACGGCGGCCTCTTCGAGACGCTGCTTTCCGAGGAGGATGCGGTGATCAGCGACGAGCTGAACCATGCCAGCATCGTCGACGGCATAAGGCTCTGCAAGGCGAAGCGCTTCCGTTACCGCAACAACGACATGGCCGATCTCGAGGCGAGGCTCCAGGAGGCCGACGCCGCGGGTGCCCGCTTCAAGCTGATCGCGACGGATGGCGTGTTCTCGATGGACGGCATCGTCGCCGACCTGGCCTCGATCTGCGACCTCGCCGACCGTTACGGCGCGCTCACCATGGTCGACGATTCGCACGCGGTGGGATTCGTCGGGGAGCGCGGCCGCGGCACGCCCGAGCACACGGGCACGGGTGCTCGCATCGACATCCTCACCGGCACGCTCGGCAAGGCGATGGGCGGCGCGTCCGGCGGCTACGTCGCGGCGCGCCGCGAGCTCGTCGAGCTGCTGCGCCAGCGCGCGCGCCCGTATCTTTTTTCCAACGCGCTGGTGCCGGCGATCGCGGCAGCGTCATTGCGCGTGCTGGAGCTCCTCGGCGCGGCGGAAGGCGCGGCGCTGCGCAAGCGGGTGCAGGACAACGGCGTGCGATTCCGCCGCGGGATGGCGGCGGCCGGGTTCGCGCTCGTTCCCGGCTCGCATCCGATCATCCCGGTCATGCTGGGCGACGCGCAGCTGGCGACGAAGATGGCCGACGCCCTGCTCGCGGAAGGCATCTACGTGATCGGCTTTTCGTATCCCGTCGTGCCCAAGGGCAAGGCGCGCATCCGCACGCAGATGAGCGCCGCCCACACGCCGGACGAGATCGACCTCGCGGTGGCGGCATTCACGAAGGTCGGACGCGCGCTGGGCGCGATTCACTGAAGCGGCAAAGGGCAATGCGATGAAAGCACTGGCGAAACTCGAGCGGGCCCCGGGCTTGACGCTCACACGCGTGAAGAAGCCGGAGCTCGGCCACAACGACGTGATGATCCGCATCCTGAAGACGGCGATCTGCGGCACCGACATCCACATCTGGAACTGGGACGCGTGGGCGCAGAAGACGATTCCCGTGCCGATGCACGTCGGCCACGAATACGTCGGCGAGATCGTCGAGCTCGGGCAGGAAGTGCGCGGCTTCGCGATCGGCGATCGCGTATCCGGCGAGGGCCACATCACCTGCGGCTATTGCCGCAACTGCCGCGCCGGGCGCCGCCACCTCTGCCGCAACACGGTCGGCGTGGGCGTCAACCGCGAGGGCGCGTTCGCCGAGTATCTGGTGATCCCGGCGTTCAACGCGTTCAAGATCCCGGACGACATTCCCGACGAGATCGCCGCGATCTTCGACCCGTTCGGCAACGCGACGCACACGGCGCTGTCGTTCAACCTCGTCGGCGAGGACGTCCTCATCACCGGCGCGGGACCGATCGGCATCATGGCCGCGGCGATCGCGCGCCACGTCGGCGCGCGCCATGTCGTGATCACCGACGTCAACGACTACCGGCTCGACCTCGCGCGACGGATGGGTGCGACGCGCGCGATCAACGCGCGGCGAACGAAGCTCGCCGACGTGATGGGGGAGCTCGGCATGACCGAGGGATTCGACGTCGGCATGGAGATGTCGGGAGTGCCGGAGGCTTTCGCCGACATGCTGGCGTGCATGAATCACGGCGGCAAGGTCGCGCTGCTCGGCATTCCTCCGGCGGAGATGGCGATCGACTGGAATCAGGTCATCTTCAAGGGACTCGAGATCAAGGGAATCTACGGGCGCGAGATGTTCGAGACCTGGTACAAGATGGTCGCGATGCTGCAAAGCGGCCTCGACTTGACGCCGATGATCACGCACCGCTATCCCGTCGACGATTACGAGAAGGCCTTCGCCACGATGCTCTCGGGCGGCAGCGGCAAGGTCATTCTCGACTGGACGGCCTAGCGGCGCGAGCGGTGAGCAGGGGCCCCTTGCCGGAGGCGAGGGGATGCGAACAAGCGCGAGTCGACGCTTGAGGCCGACAGTGCGACGCTGGCAAACCCCGACCGTTATGGAGGCCGACCTGAATCGAGGACGGCGTATGAACTGATTCATCGGCGCCGCATGTTGCAGCGCGGTAAAATGGCCGCACAGCATGAACGCGACGCCCGAACCGCTGCTGCAGGGAATCGACGCCGGCCTGCCGGCGGACGCGGACGCACCCCGGCTGCGCGAGATCCCCTACAACTACACGTCGTTCTCGGATCGCGAGATCGTGATCCGGCTGCTCGGCGCGCCGATGTGGCAATTGCTGGAGGAGCTCCGCGGCGAGCGCCGCACCGGGCGCTCCGCGCGGATGCTGTTCGAGGTGCTGGGCGACATCTGGGTCGTCGCGCGCAATCCGTACCTGCAGGACGATCTCATCGCCGATCCGAAGCGCCAGGCGCTCCTGGTCGCCGCGCTGCGCCACCGGCTCTCCGAGATCGAGAAGCGGCGTGTCGACCATGCGGCGTCCGCGGGGGACAAGGACTCCGGGCGCGACACGAGCGTCGCCGCGCTGATCGCCGCGACCGCCACTGCCGTCGACCGGTTCGAGCGCTCGTTCCGCGAGGCCGCGGCGCTGCGGCGAAAGGTCGTCCGCGTACTGTCGCGCCACACGCACCGCGACAACATCGCGTTCGACGGACTTGCGCGCGTCTCGCACGTGACCGACGCGACCGACTGGCGCGTCGAGTATCCGTTCGTCGTGCTGACGCCCGATTCCGAGGACGAAGTGCGCGGGCTGGTCGAAGGCTGCATCGAGCTCCGCCTCACGATCATTCCGCGCGGCGGGGGCACCGGTTACACGGGCGGGGCCATTCCGCTGACCGCGAATTCCGCGGTGATCAACACCGAGAAGCTCGAAACGCTGTCGGCGATCGAGTGGACGACGCTGCCAGGCGTTGCCTTGCCGGTGGCGACGATCGCCGCCGGCGCGGGCGTGGTCACGCGCCGCGTGATGGACGCCGCTGACGCGGCGGGACTCGTCTTCGCCGTCGATCCGACCTCCGCCGACGCCTCGTGCATCGGCGGCAACGTCGCGATGAACGCCGGCGGCAAGAAGGCGGTGCTCTGGGGCACCGCGCTCGACAACCTCGTCTCGTGGCGGATGGTGACGCCGGACGCGCGCTGGCTCGAGGTGACCCGCGTCGATCACAACCTCGGCAAGATCCACGATGCGGCGGTTGCGACGTTCGAGCTCGCGACACTCGCCGATGATGGCCGCACCGTGATCCGCCGCGAGACGCTCGCGATTCCCGGCGCGCAGTTCCGCAAGGCAGGGCTCGGCAAGGACGTGACCGACAAATTCCTCGCAGGGCTGCCGGGCATCCAGAAGGAGGGCTGCGACGGGCTCATCGTCAACGCGCGCTTCGTGCTGCACCGGATGCCGCCGGCCGTGCGCACCGTGTGCCTGGAGTTCTTCGGCGCGGTGCGCGACTCGACGCCGGCGATCGTCGAGATCAAGCGCTACGTCGATGGTCTCTGTGCCGCGGCGCCGCAGGCGCGCGTGCAGCTCGCCGGGCTGGAGCACATGGACGAGCGCTACGTGAAGGCGGTCGGGTACGCGACGAAGGCGACGCGGCACGGCCGGCCCAAGATGGTGCTGATCGGCGACATCGTCGGCGAGTCGGACAGCGCGGTCGCTGCCGCCGCCGCGGAGGTCATCCGCATCGCCAACCTGCGCGGCGCCGAGGGCTTCGTCGCGGTCTCGGCGGAAGCGCGCCGCAAATTCTGGCTCGATCGCGCGCGCACCGCGGCGATCGCACGCCACACCAACGCGTTCAAGATCAACGAGGACGTCGTCATCCCGCTCGACCGGCTGGGCGACTACACCGACGGCGTCGAGCGGATCAACATCGAGCTCTCGATCCGCAACAAGCTGGTGCTCTGCGACGCGCTGCGCGCGTTCCTCACCGGGCCGGCGCTCGCGAACGCGTGGGGTCCCGGCGACGAATCGCAGCCGTCGCGCGAGCAGCAGGAGGCGAGGGTCGACGAGGCGCGCGCGCTCGTCGACGCGGTCCGCGCGCGCTGGCAGGACCTTCTCGGCCGGATCGACGCGACGTTTCCCGCGCTGCAGGAGCGCGGCGTCGTCGTGTCATGGAAGGCCGAGCTCGCGGCGCCGCTCGCGGAGATCTTCGACGGCCTCGCCTTCGCGCCGTTGCTCGCGCGCTGCAGGGCGATCCACGCCGAGGTGCTGAAGAGCCGGGTGTTCATCGCGCTGCACATGCACGCGGGCGATGGCAACGTGCATACGAACATCCCGGTGAATTCCGACAACTACGCGATGCTGCAGGAGGCGAACGCTGCGGTCGCGCGCATCATGGCGCTGGCGCGTAGCCTGGGCGGGGTCATCTCGGGCGAGCACGGCATCGGCATCACCAAGCTCGCCTACCTCACGCCAGAGGAGATCGCGCCGTTCGCGCAGTACAAGCGCACCGTCGATCCCGAAGGCCGGTTCAACGCCGGGAAGCTCCTGCCGGGCGCGGGGATGGACGACGCGTACACGCCGAGCTTCGCGCTGATCGGCCACGAGAGCCTGATCCTCGAAGCCTCCGAGATCGGCGGCGTCGCCGACTCGATCAAGGACTGCCTGCGCTGCGGCAAGTGCAAGCCGGTGTGCGCGACGCACGTGCCGCGCGCGAACCTCCTCTACTCGCCGCGCAACAAGATCCTCGCGACGTCGCTGCTGATCGAGGCGTTCCTCTACGAGGAGCAGACGCGCCGCGGCGTGAGCCTGCGTCACTTCGACGAGTTCTCCGACGTCGCCGACCACTGCACCGTGTGCCACAAGTGCAAGAGCCCCTGCCCGGTCGACATCGACTTCGGCGACGTCTCGATCGCGATGCGCAACTTCCTGCGCCAGCACGGCAAGAAGCGCACGAGCGCGGCGGCCGCGGCGACGATGTTCTTCCTGTCGGCGACGGACCCGACGACGATCAAGCTCGTGAAGCGCGTGCTGGTCGACTGGGGCACGCGCGTGCAGCGGATCGCGCACCTCGTGGCGCGGCGCGTGGGCGCCGCCGGCGCGCAGACGCGGCGGCCGCCGGCGACCGTCGGCCGGCCGGGGCTGCGCGCGCAGGTGATCCATTTCATCAACAAGCCGATGCCGGGCGGCCTGCCGAAGCGCACGTCGCGGGCGCTCCTCGACATCGAGGATGACGCGATCGTCCCCATCATCCGCGATCCGCGCAAGGCGGGCGAGGACGCGGACGCCGTCTTCTATTTCCCCGGCTGCGGATCAGAGCGGCTGTTCTCGCAGGTCGGGCTCGCGACGCAGGCGATGCTGTTCGATATCGGCGCGAAGACGGTGCTGCCCCCCGGCTACCTGTGCTGCGGCTATCCGCAGACGGCGGCCGGCGACGACGCGCGCGGGCGCGAGATCACGACGGCCAACCGGGTGCTGTTCCACCGGGTCGCGAACACGCTCAACTACCTCGACATCCGGACCGTCATCGTGTCGTGCGGCACCTGCATGGATCAGCTGCTGAAATACGAGTTCGACAAGATCTTCCCCGGCTGCCGGCTGCTCGACATCCACGAATACCTGGTGGAGAAGGGCGTGCGTCTCGAAGACATCGCCGGCGTGCGCTACATGTATCACGACCCCTGCCACACGCCGATGAAGACCTATGCGCCGGGCGCGGTCGTCAATTCGCTGATGGGGACCGACGTTCCGCAAAACGCGCGCTGCTGCGGCGAGTCGGGCACGCTCGCAGTGTCGCGGCCCGACGTCTCGACTCAGGTGCGTTTTCGCAAGGAAGAGGAGATGCGCGGCGGCGCCGGTCGGCTGCGCGCCGACGGGTTCGACGGCGACGTCAAGATCCTGACGTCGTGCCCGTCGTGCCTGCAGGGGTTGTCGCGGTTCGACGCGGACGCCGGAACGACGGCCGATTACGTCGTGGTCGAGATCGCGCGGAGGACGCTCGGCGAAAACTGGATGGCCGATTACGTGGCCAAGGCCGGAGCCGGAGGCATCGAGCGCGTCCTCCTCTGACCCGGCCGCCCGGCCGCTATTTGAGGCGGGTCCGCAGCGTGCCGGGTGGGGCGATCGCGCGCGCCGGATCCGCGGCGGGGCAGGCGGCCTTCGTGCCCGTCGCATTGCGGCAAAGCGATTTCAGCGCGACGGCCTCGTACGGCGACGGCGGCGAGTCGAACAGCAGCCACGGCGCGCCGATGTCGAGGGCGAGAAATCCGGCGACGGCCACGGCGGCGACCAGGGGCAGCCGTGACGCGCCGTAGGCAAACCGCGCGCGGAGCGACGACGCGCGGGCGCTGCGCGGGTCGGATTCGGCGGCGGCGGTCAGATGGCTCATGGCGTTTCTCCTTTAATCGCAGCAGCTGCCGAAACCACGACCCCATGCTCGGAAAAGGCCCCGCGGCAGCGGCCGGCCAGGTAGCCGGGCGCGCCGCGCGGGGTGGAGGCAAGAGGCTCGCGCTGCGATTCTGCCGGGCCTCGGGCGACGCCTTGCGGCGCTTTCCGGGGCCTTGGCGTCACCTTAGCCGGGGTGGATGCGGACGGGCGAGCGAGGATTCGGCAGCCGGATTGCCGAATATTCACGTTTACGGCCGGCCGTCCGGCGCATCGGAGGCGCCGCGCGGTCAGGGGGCCGCTGCGGGTTTGTGCTATAAAACCGGGATCGCGGCGGCATGCATCGGGCGGTTGGCCCCCGGAGCCGCCGGGGACCACCGCCCCCGGACAATTCGATGACAACGGGATGCGTGTACTGCGACGGGGAGGGCGGACAAAGGCTCTGGGGCGACGCGCGCTGCCGGGTCGTGCTGGCAGACGAGCCGTTCAGGGGATTTTGCAGGGTGATCTGGAATGCGCACGTTCGCGAGATGACCGACCTCGACGCCACGGACCGGGACCACCTGATGCGGGTCACCTTCGCGGTCGAGCGCTCGTTGCGCTCGCGGCTCTCGCCTTTGAAGATGAACCTCGCCTCGCTCGGAAATCTCACGCCGCACGTGCATTGGCACGTGATCGCGCGATTCGCCGATGATTCGCACTATCCGCAGCCGGTCTGGGGCGCGCCCCAGCGCGATGCGCCGCGCTCCGCCGCCGCGCCCGCGCTCGCCGCCGGGCTTGCCGCCGACCTGGCGGCCGCGCTGGGACCGGGATCCTGAACCCGCCGCTCGACGCCATGAACGAATCGACCTCCCCTGACATCGCGAGCGCGGAATCGGCCGATCGCGCGGGCGCGCCGCCGCTCGCCTTCGCCGATCTCGACGGCGCGAAGCGCTGGGCCAACGCGCTTCCGCTGACCAACGTTGCCCAAGTCTACGAAGCCGTCCAGGGCCAGTTGAAGGCCCTGTCGGCGGCGGAGTTCGCGCCGCGCGAACGCGCGACGCTGGCCGAGGTTCTGCGCGAGCAGGTCGCGCATCTGCACACGGAGCTCGCCCGGCGTTATGCCGGCAAGCCGCAGCCCGCGGTCGATCGCGAGCTCGAGGCGGCCGACCAGGCGATCGCGCTGTGGTCGGCGCTGTGGGAGCAGTATTCCAGTTGCCTGAAGCCGCTGCTCGAAGGCGATCCGCAGCTCTCCGGCGTGAAGGCGAAGCTCCTCCAGCGCGGACTCTTCGTCGGCAAGCAGCTCCTGCTGGTGCACGGGCTCGCCCGCCGCGTTCCGCCGCCGACGCTGTGGCAGGAGCTCCACGCGTATTACCGGCTGGCCGAAATCCTCGAATGCGCGGTGGCGGCCGTGTCCGACGATCTCATGCCCAACGCGATCGGGATCTCGTGCTACTCGACGTACAGCCACGCGCTGCTGCTGGGGCTCGCCGACCTGTCCGCGATGTCGGTGAAGCAGATCGAGCTCACCGACCGCTGGCTGGGGTTCTGGTCGCGCAAGATCTTCCCGTACGCGCAGCAGCGCGAGACCGAGGGCCCGCTGCTCCTGATCGACCTCGACGCGGCGGCGGGCGCGGTGCTCGCGGCCTCGGCGCCGGCGCAGCCTCATGCGTCGCTGCGCTTCGGCTACCCGGCCAAGCTCGCCACCAGCGTGCGCGGGCGCCTGAAGCGGCTGCAGAGCGGCGCGAATCCCGCGGAGCTGCAGCTCGGGCATGACTGCAGCGTCGAGCAGTGCACGACGCTGCTCGCGCACCTCGACCACCGCTGGGACCACATCGAGCGCAAACACGACGGGGCCGCGAAGACGACCATCGAGCTTTGCGGCGGTGGCATCACCGGCGCGTATTTCCGGATCGGCGGACGCACGTTCGACCGCAAGGATCCGCTCGGGCGAATGTCGTTCCAGGGCGCGCAAGTCCTGCAGACGCTGGGGCCCCTTACCGACTACGACCGCGGCAAGGAGGACGCCGAGCGCACCTACGCGTGGGAGAGCTGGAGCGGCCGCTACGACTGGCGCGAGGCGAGCCTCATGCGCACGTCGCCGGCGACGCACCGGTGGCAGCTGGAGCAGCTCGCCACTGTGCGCGACGAGGATCGCATGCGCGTCGGGAGCGTGACCCGCGTCGCGCAGGACGTGCACGGCGAGCTCGCCCTGTCGCTCAAGCTGTGGCCCGGTGTGCCGCACGTGGTTGCGTTGCGGCCCCTCACGACGTCGATGGCGGAGGATGCGCCGATCGCGGGGCTGCTGCTCGCCGAGACGGCGGAGGAAAAGCCCAGTCTGCTGTTGCCCTCGCGAACGTTCAATCCGAGCCGCGTGCTGCGCTCGATCGAGGTCGGGCCGGAGCGCCGGTACCGCCTCACGCGCCTCCTCCAGCGCGGCGCCGACTTCGAGCGCGTTGCCTTCGAAGAGTCGACGGGCTGACGCCAGCGCGCGGCAGGCGCGGCGCGTAACGCGATGCCCAACCGACTCGCGGGCGAGACGAGCCCGTACCTTCTTCAGCACGCGGGGAATCCGGTCGACTGGCAACCCTGGGACGACACTGCGCTCTCGCAAGCCCGCGCGAGCGGCAAGCCGATCCTTCTCTCCGTCGGCTATTCGGCGTGTCACTGGTGCCACGTGATGGCGCACGAGTCGTTCGAGGATCCCGGTGTCGCGGCCGTGATGAACGACCTGTTCGTCAATATCAAGGTCGATCGCGAGGAGCGGCCCGACCTCGACCAGATCTATCAGACGGCGCATGCGCTGCTCACGCAGCGCTCCGGCGGGTGGCCGCTCACGATGTTTCTCACGCCGGAAGGCGAGCCTTTCTTCGGCGGCACGTATTTCCCGAAGGAAAGCCGTTTCGGCCTTCCCGGTTTTCTCGACCTCCTGCCGCGCATCGCCGCCGCCTATCGGGAGCGCGGCGCCGAGATCAAGGTGCAGAACGCCCGCCTCAAGGACGCGCTCGAGAGCCTCGAGCCCGGCGCGGGCGCGGTCCGCGCGCTGCCGGCGGGGGCGGCGGCGGCCGCGCTTGCCGAGTTGAAGGAGCGCTTCGATCCCGAGTGGGGCGGCTTCGGGGCGGCGCCGAAATTCCCGCACGCAGCGGAACTCGAGCTCTGCCTGCGCGAAGCCGTGCGCACCGGTGACGCGAACGCGCTCGCCGTCGTCGACGTCACGCTGTCGCGCATGGCCGACGGCGGGATCCACGACCAGCTGGGCGGCGGCTTCTGCCGCTACAGCGTCGACGCGTTCTGGGCGATCCCGCATTTCGAGAAGATGCTCTACGACAACGGGCCGCTGCTGGCACTTTATGCGGACCTTGCCCGGCACACCGGGCAGGAGCGGTTCGCCGAGGTTGCGCGCGGCATCGCGGGCTGGATGGAGCGCGAGATGCGCGCCCCGGACGGCGCGCTCTATTCGAGCCTCGACGCCGACAGCGAGCACGAGGAGGGGAAGTTCTACGTCTGGAGCCGCGACGAGATCCGCGAGCTCGTGGGCGAGAGCGACTACGCGCTCGTGGCGCCGTACTGGGGACTCGACCGGGCGCCGAATTTCGAAGGCCACGCGTGGAATCTCGTCGTCGCGCGGCCGCTCGCTGAAGTGGCATGCACAATCGGGCCTCGCCGATGCCGACGCGAAGGTCCGGCTCGCTCGCGTCAAGGCGACGCTCTTCGCCGCGCGCGAGAGGCGGGTTCGCCCGGGACGCGACGACAAGATCCTCACGTCGTGGAATGCGCTGGCGATCGCCGGGCTCGCGCGCGCCGCGCGCGCGCAGGATGAGCCCGCGTTCGCCGAGCAGGCCTTCGCCGCCGTCGACGCGCTCCGCGCGACGGCGTGGCGGGACGCTCGCCTGCTGGCGACGCGCAAGGGCGCCAAGGCGCACCTCAACGCGTACCTCGACGATTACGCGTTCCTGCTCTCGGCGCTCCTCGAGCTCATGCAGACGCGCTTTCGTCCGGCGGATTTCGCGTGGGCGCACGCGCTCGCCGACGTGCTGCTCGCGCAGTTCGAGGATCGCGAGCAGGGCGGATTCTGGTTCACGAGCCACGACCACGAACGGCTCATCCATCGCACGAAGCCGGGCCACGACAACGCGACCCCGTCGGGCAACGCCGTCGCGGCGCGCGCGCTGATCGCGCTCGGGCACCTCGCCGCGGAGCCGCGCTACGTCGAATCCGGCGAGCGGGCACTGCGCCTGTTCGCGCCGGCGCTCGAGCGCGCGCCGTCGGGATTCGCGACGATGATCTTCGCGCTCGAAGACGCGCTGGTGCCGCCGCCGATCGTCATTCTCGACGGCGAGCGCACGACTTGCGCGGCGTGGCAACGCGCGCTCGAACGGACGCTGCGCCCCGCCGTGCGCATCTTCGACGTTTCCGGCGCCGCGGAATTGCCGCCGCCACTCGCCAAAGGCGCCCGCCCGGCCGAAGGCGCCGTCGCGTGGATCTGCGCGGGCGCGAGCTGCCTGCCGCCTTTCACCGACTTCGCCGAGGTGGAGCGCGCGCTACAGCGCCGCTGACGCGGCGTCGCGACGGCATTCGCGGACCCCGGGCGCCGGCGGATCCAGGTTCCGGTAAAATCCGGCCCGGTTGCCGCACTTTCCCCAACGCTGCACTTACTCTTGAAACCGGAGCTCCCATGAAACTCGCCGTTGCCACTCTCGCCGCCGCCGGCCTCGCGCTCGCCGGCACCGCCCATGCCGCGCTCGACAACGCGGCTGCCGAAGCCATGATGAAGAAGGACGGCTGCGCCGCCTGCCACGCGATCGACAAGAAGGTCGTCGGACCCTCATACATGGACGTCGCCGCCAAGTACAAGGGTGACGCGGGCGCCGCGGCCAAGCTCGAGGCCAAGGTCAAGGCCGGCGGCTCGGGCGTCTGGGGTCCGGTGCCGATGCCGCCGAATGCGACCACGCCCGACGCCGACATCAAGGCACTGGTCGGCTGGATCCTGACGCTCAAGAAGTAGCCGGGAGCTCGACGGCGCGCCGCGCTTTGACACAGGCGGGGCGCGCCGGTAACCTTGCAACGTCCGCGCAGGAGAGAGCGGCGCCGGCGCCCACGGGTGCCGCCGCCGCCGCCGAAGGCGTAACTCCCGCGATCGCTCAGGCAAAAAGGGCTGCCCGGACGCAAGTCGAATCTGGAGAGCGGCTGCGCGGCGAAGGTTTCGCTGCGGCGGCCCACCGAAGGGGCACCGGCGTCGGCCTATAAGGCGCGCCGCAATCTCTCAGGTAAAAAGGACAGACGGGGCGAGGCGGAACACCGCTTCGCCCTATTTTCGTCCGCCTGTCGGGAGTTGCCCGTGCCAAAGACCACGCCGCTTCACGCCGTCCACCGCGCCGCCGGCGCGCGCATGGTCGATTTCGGCGGCTGGGACATGCCGGTCCACTACGGCTCGCAGATCGAGGAGCATCACGCGGTGCGCACCGATGCCGGCATGTTCGACGTCTCGCACATGCGCGTCGTCGATCTCGAAGGTGCCGGCGCGCGCGACTTCCTGCGCTACGCGATCGCCAACAACGTCGACAAGCTCGCGACTCCCGGAAAGGCGCTCTACTCGTGCCTGCTCACGCCCGCGGGAACGGTGATCGACGACCTGATCGTCTATTTCCTGCGAGAGGATTTCTTTCGCCTCGTGGTCAACGCCGGCACCGCAGAGAAGGACATCGCGTGGCTCCGGAAGCTCCTCGCCGAGCGTGCGCCGCGCACTGAAGCTCACCCCGCGCGAGGATCTCGCAATGGTCGCGGTGCAAGGCCCCGCGGCGCGCGCCAAAGTGTGGCAGGCGCTGCCCGGCAGCGAAGCGGTGAGCGCCGCGCTCGCGCCGTTCAACGCCGTGGCCCACGGCGACGCGTTCATCGCGCGCACCGGCTACACCGGCGAGGACGGATTCGAGATCGTCTATCCGGCGGCGAAGGTCGAAGCGCTCTGGTCGCGCCTGCAGGCGGCGGGCGTGCGCCCCTGCGGACTCGGCGCGCGCGACACGCTGCGGCTCGAGGCCGGGATGAATCTCTACGGCCAGGACATGGACGAAAGCGTGTCGCCGCTCGAGTCGGGACTCGCCTGGACCGTCGATCTCAAGAGCCCGCGCGATTTCGTCGGCAAGGCCGCGCTCGTCGCGAATCCGCCGCAACGCCAGCTGACGGGCCTCCTGCTCACCGACAAGGGCGGCGTGCTGCGCGCGCATCAGGCCGTGCGCACGGCGCACGGCGACGGCGAGATCACGAGCGGCACGTTCAGCCCGACGCTGGGACGCTCGATCGCGCTCGCCCGCCTGCCGCGCGCCGTTGCGGCAGGCGACCGCGTCGAAGTCGCGATCCGCGACAAGGCGCTCGCCGCGACCGTCGTCAAGCCGCCGTTTGCGCGCAACGGCAAGGTCCTCGTGCAGTGAGGCATCGCTTCCGCTTTCGACTGTTGTTCCATTTCCGAACCCGCTGACCCATTGGAGCCCTCCGCATGAACGTTCCCGCAGACCTGAGGTATACCGCCGCCCACGAATGGGCGCGCGCCGAGAGCGACGGCACCGTGACGGTCGGCATCACCGACCACGCGCAGGCCGCGCTGGGCGATCTCGTCTACATCGAGCTGCCTGCCGTCGGTCGCACCGTCGCCGCCGAGGAGGCGTGCGCGGTCGTCGAATCGGTGAAGGCGGCCTCGGACGTCTACTCGCCGCTCGCAGGCGAGGTGGTCGCCGTCAACGAGGCGCTCACCGGAACGCCCGAGGACGCGAACAAGGACGCCTACGCGGCGTGGTTCTTCCGGCTGAAGCCAAGCGATCCCGCCGCATTCGCGAAGCTGCTCGACGCGAAGGCGTACGAGGCCGTGATCGGCGACGCCTGAGGCATTGCCGCCATCGCGGCGGCGTCGCCGCGAGCCACTCCGGGCCATGACGATGAACGATTCCCGCAACACTGTTTTCGCGGCCGCCACGGCGCAGGACGATCACGGCGCGTTCATCGCGCGGCACATCGGCACCACGCGAGACGATCAGGCGGCGATGCTCTCGGCACTCGGCTACCCGAGCCGGGCCGCGCTGATCGACGCGCTCGTTCCGGCGTCGATCCGCAGCGGCGCGCCGCTCGCGCTGGGAGCGCCCATGGGCGAGGACGAGGCGCTCGAGAAGCTCGCGGCGATCGCCGCGAAGAATCGCGTGCTGCGCTCCTTCATCGGCGAGGGCTACTACGGAACGCACACGCCTGGCGTCATCCTGCGCAACGTCCTCGAGAATCCGGCGTGGTACACCGCCTATACGCCGTACCAGCCGGAGATCTCGCAGGGGCGGCTCGAGGCGCTCGTCAATTTCCAGACGATGGTGTGCGATCTCACCGGAATGGCGATCGCCAACGCGTCGATGCTGGACGAGGCGACCGCCGCCGCCGAGGCGATGACGCTGTGCCAGCGCATGAGCAAGGGGAAGAGCGTGCGCTTCTTCGTCGCCGATGACGTCTTCGCGCAGACGCGCGACGTCGTACGCACGCGCGCGGAGCCTCTTGGAATCGAGGTCGTCGTCGGTCCGGCCGCCGACGCCGCGACCGCCGGTGCGTTCGGCGCGCTGCTGCAATTCCCGGGCGCCGACGGTGAAGTCCGTGACCATCGCGCGCTTGCCAACGCCGTGCACGCGGCCGGCGCGCACCTCGTCGTCGCGGCCGACCTCCTTGCGCTGACGCTGCTCGCGCCGCCCGGCGAATGGGGCGCGGACGTGGTCGTCGGGTCGAGCCAGCGCTTCGGCGTGCCGATGGGTTACGGCGGTCCGCATGCGGGCTATCTCGCGACGCGCGACGAATTCAAGCGCTCGATGCCGGGGCGCCTCGTCGGCGTCACCGTCGACGCCGATGGAAACCCCGCGTACCGCCTCGCGCTGCAGACGCGCGAGCAGCACATCCGTCGGGAAAAGGCGACGTCGAACATCTGCACCGCGCAGGTGCTGCTCGCGGTCATCGCCGCGATGTACGCCGTCTACCACGGGCCGGAGGGGCTCACGCGCATCGCGCGCCGCGTGCATCGGCGTGCGGCGGCGCTCAAGGCGCACCTCGAACGCGCGGGATTCACGGTGCCGACGACGGCATTCTTCGACACCATCACGGTAGCGACCGGTGCCGCGACTGCGGCGATCCACGCGCGCGGCGTCGAGGCCGGCGTCAATTTCCGCCGGGTCAGCGATGCCGTCATCGGACTTGTCGGTCGACGAGACGACGACGCCGATGGACCTCGAGCGCGTCGTGCGCGCGTTCGCGGGCGAGGGCGCCGCCCCGGCGAAATCCGATGTCGATGCACCGACGCCGTCGCGGCTGCCAGCCAGCACTCCTGCGCACGTCGGCCTTCCTCACGCATCCGACGTTCAACCGCTACCACTGCGAGACGGAGATGCTGCGCTACCTGCGCCGCCTCGCCGATCGCGACATCGCGCTCGACCGGGCGATGATTCCGCTGGGCTCGTGCACGATGAAGCTCAACGCGACGGCGGAGATGATTCCCGTCACCTGGCCCGAGTTCGGCGCGCTGCATCCGTTCGCGCCGGCCGACCAGGCGCAAGGCTACGCGGAGCTCTTCGCCGACCTCGAGCGGATGCTCTGCGCGATCACCGGCTACGCCGCCGTGTCGCTGCAGCCCAACGCGGGCTCGCAGGGCGAGTACGCCGGGCTCCTCGCGATTCGCGCGTATCACGCGAGCCGCGGCGAGGGCCATCGCCGCGTGTGCCTCATTCCGGCGTCCGCGCACGGGACGAATCCCGCGTCGGCGCAGATGGCGGGGATGCAGGTCGTCGTCGTCGCCTGCGACGACGACGGCAACGTCGATCTCGCCGATCTCGAGGCCAAGGCGAAGGCGCACGCCGACGATCTCGCCGCGATCATGGTCACGTATCCGTCGACGCACGGCGTGTTCGAGGAAGGCATCCGGCGCATCTGCGAGATCGTCCACGCGCACGGCGGGCAGGTCTACGTCGACGGCGCCAACCTCAACGCGCTGGTGGGGCTCGCGCAGCCCGGAGCGTTCGGCGCCGACGTCTCGCACCTCAACCTGCACAAGACGTTCTGCATCCCGCACGGCGGCGGCGGCCCGGGCGTGGGTCCGATCGGGGTCGGCGCGCACCTGGCGCCGTTCCTCCCCGGCCATCGCTATTCCGCGTCGGGCGATTCCACGCGCGCCGTCGCCGCGGCCCCGCACGGAAGCGCCAGCATCCTGCCGATCTCGTGGATGTACATCGCGATGATGGGCGCGTCAGGTCTGACCGCGGCCACCGAAAGCGCCATCCTCGCGGCGAATTACGTGGCGCAGCGACTCAAGGAGCACTATCCCGTCCTCTACGCGGGACCGCGCGGCCTGGTCGCGCACGAATGCATTCTCGACCTGCGGCCGCTGAAGGAAACCTCCGACGTCGCGGTGGACGACGTCGCCAAGCGGCTGATGGACTACGGGTTCCACGCGCCGACGATGAGCTTTCCGGTGCCGGGCACGCTGATGGTCGAGCCGACCGAGAGCGAGTCGAAAGCCGAGCTCGACCGCTTCGTCGCTGCGATGATCGCGATTCGCGGCGAGATCCGTGCGGTGGAGGAGGGCCGCGCCGACCGCGCCGACAACCCGCTGAAGCACGCGCCGCACACGGCGGCCGCCGTCACGGCCGACGCGTGGCCGCATGCGTACCGCCGCGAAGTGGCGGCGTATCCGCTCGCCGTCGCTTCGCGCGAGCAAATACTGGCCGCCGGTCGCGCGAGTCGACAACGTCTACGGCGACCGCAACCTCTTCTGCAGCTGCGTTCCCATGAACGACTACGCGGCGGAGACGACCGCCACCGGCGGCGCGCGCCCGCCGCCGCTCCGCGAGCGCCTGACGATGCGCGTCGTCGTGCTGGGCGCCGGCGTCGTCGGCGTCGCCGCGGCATGGTATCTCGCGGCCGACGGCCACGAGGTGACCGTCGTCGACCGGCAACCCGGCGCCGGGCTCGAGACGTCGTTCGCCAACGGCGGGCAGATTTCGGCGTCGCACGCGGAGCCGTGGGCGAATCCCGACGCGCCGCGCACGATCCTGAAGTGGCTGGGCCGCGAGGATGCGCCGCTGCTCTTCCGCCTGCGCGCCGATCCGCGGCAGTGGCTGTGGGGGCTTTCGTTCCTGCGCGAATGCCTGCCGCACCGCACGCGCCGCAACACGATCCAGTGCCTCAACCTGGCGCTCTACTCGCGTGACTGCCTGCGCGCGCTGTGCGCGGCCACCGGGATCGAGTACGACCGCAACACGCGCGGGATCCTGCAGATCTACACCGAGGCGAGCGAATTCGATCGCGCGGTCGAAGGCGCGGCGATGATGCGCGAAGTCGGCATCGACCGCGCGATCGCCTCGGCCGACCAATGCGTCGCGATCGAGCCGGCGCTCGCGCAATGCCGCGACCGCCTGGCGGGAGGCATCTACACGGCGTCCGACGAATCCGGCGACGCGCACCGGTTCACGCAGGCGCTGGCGGCGCGCGCGGCGGACCGGGGCGTCGCATTCCGTTACGGCGTCACGGTCGACGCGCTGCTGCACGCGGGAGACGCGCTCACGGGCGTTCGCTGTGTCGATGGCGCCGGGCACGGCGAGACGCTCTCCGCCGACGCCTATGTGCTGGCGCTCGGGAGTTACAGCCCGCTGCTGCTGCGCCCGCTTCGCGTGCGCTGCCCGATCTATCCGGTCAAGGGATACTCGGCCACCATCGACGTCGGCGCGCATCGCGGCGCTCCGACCGTATCCCTGACCGACATCGCCGCCAAGATCGTGATGACGCGCCTCGGCGACCGTCTGCGCGTCGCCGGCACCGCGGAGCTGTCGGGGTACGGCACCGATCTCAATCCTGTTCGCTGCGAGGCGCTGGCGCAACGCACGTTCGACCTCTTCCCCGATGCGGGCGAGCGCGGCTCGATCGCGTACTGGGCCGGGCTGCGCCCGGCCACGCCGTCCAACGTTCCGTGCCTCGGCCGCACGCGCTATCGCAACCTGTTCCTCGACACGGGACACGGGACCCTGGGCTTCACGATGGCCTGCGGGTCGGGGCGCGCGCTCGCCGACGTCATCGCCGGACGCACGCCCGAAGTCGAGTTCGATTTCGCGCGATCCTGAAGCCGGGCGATGCGTACCGGTTAAAATCGGGCCGTCGTCACTGGTTACGGAGCCCTTTCCCGATGAAACTCGCATCGCTCAATCGCTGGCAGGCCGCGGCGATTCACCTCGCGCTTTCGGCGCTCATTGCGGCGACGGCATTCGGCATCATCATCGCGCTCTGGTACCCGCGGCCGTACTTCGACGTGATGGGCGGGAAGCACCTCCTGATCATCCTCGTCAGCGTCGACGTCTGCATCGGGCCGCTGCTCACGCTGATCGTGTTCAACCCTGCCAAGAAGGAATTGCGGCGCGATCTCTCGATCATCGCGGCGGTGCAGCTCGCGGCGCTGGTCTACGGCGCGTGGGTCACCTTCGGCGCCCGCCCGGTGTTCACGGTGTTCGCCAAGGATCATTTCGATGTCGTCTCCGCGAGCGAGCTCGACGACGAGGACCTTGCGCAGGCCCCGCCCGAGTTCCGCAGCCTTTCGCTCACCGGCCCGAGGATCATCGGCGTCCGGATGCCCACCGATCCCGAAGAGCGCAACAAGGTCGTGCTTGCCGTGACGTCGGGCAAGGACCTGCAGGACTTCCCGAAGTATTACGTGCCGTATGCGGACATGGCGGCTGAAGTGAAGAAAGCCGCGAAGCCGCTCAATGCGCTGCTCAAGGCGCACCCCGACGCCCTCGACGCGATTCGTGCCGCCTCGGTCGAGGCCGGTCGCCCCGAAAGCCTGCTGCTCTACGTTCCGCTGCGCGCACGGCTGGGGGCGATGACCGCCGTGCTCGACGCGCGCGACATGCGGCTCGTCACCATCGCGCCCATCGACCCCTATTGATCCGATGACGACGGCGGCAGCGTCTGCAATGCGCATTCCCATTCGGGAGGGCGTGCGCGCCCTCGTTGCCGTGGCGTTGTGCGTCGTTCTGGCCGGCGCGCCGGGCGCGCCCGCGATCGCGGCGGCCAAGCGGGCTCAACCCCATGTGCCTGCACTGACCCCTGCGCCCGCACCAGCCCCCGCCGGCGGCCCGATCGTCGCGCCGCCGATCGCGGCGCCGGCCTACCTGCTGATGGACGTCACCAGCGGGCAAGTCATCGTCGCCGAGAATGCCGAGGAGCGGCGCGATCCCGCCTCGCTCACCAAGCTGATGACGGCGTATCTCGTGTTCGCGGCGCTGGGCGAGGGCAAGCTCACGCTCGCCCAGGAAGTCACCGTGTCGCAGGCCGCCTGGCGCGTCGAAGGGTCGAGAACGTTCATCGAGCCCAAGCGCCCGGTCAGCGTCGACGTGCTGCTGCACGGCCTCATCGTCCAGTCCGGCAACGACGCCGCGGTGGCGCTGGCGGAAGCAGTCGCCGGGAGCGAGGCGGCGTTCGCCGAGCGGATGAATGCCGAGGCGAAGCGGATGGGCCTTGCCGGAACGAACTTCGTCAACGCGACCGGCCTCGCCGATCCGAAGCACTATTCGACGGCGGGCGACATCGCCGCGCTCGCGGCCGCGGTGATCCGCGATTTCCCCGAGTATTACCCGCTCTACTCGCTCAAGGAGTATCGCTACAACAACATCACGCAGCCGAACCGCAACCGCCTGCTGTGGGTCGATCCCTACGCCGACGGCATGAAGACCGGCCACACGGAGACTGCCGGCTGGTGCCTCGTCGGATCGGCGAAGCGCGGGCAGCGCCGCGTGCTGTCGGTCGTGCTCGGCGCGGCCTCGGATGCCGCGCGCACGAACGAAAGCCTGAAGCTCCTCAATTTCGGCTTTCAGGCGTTCGACACGGTCGAGCTCTATGCTCCCGACAAGCCGGTGTCGACGTTGAAGATCTGGAAGGGCGCGGCGAACGACGTCGCCGCGGGATTCACCGCCGTGAAGTACCTGACGCTGCCCAAGGGCGCGGCGGACCGACTGAAGCTGACGCTCGTCGCCGACGAGCCGCTCATCGCGCCGGTCGCGAAAGGCCAGCGCATCGGCACCGTGAAGGTCGCGCTGGACGGCCGGGCGCTGGCGGAATTCCCGCTGGTCGCGCTGTCCGAGGTGCCTGCCGCGAACCTTTTCGGCCGCGCGTACGACACGGTCCGGCTGTGGTGGTCGCAGCGCTGACGCCGCGCTCGCTGACGGGATCCCTTCACACCGCACGAATTCGAGGAAGCGTGAACCCATGATCGTCTATCTCAACGGAGCGTACCTGCCGCTCGAGGACGCGAAGATCTCCGTGCTCGACCGCGGGTTCATCTACGGCGACGGCGTCTACGAGCTGATCCCGGTCTACCGCCGGCAGCCGTTTCGGCTGCCGCATCACCTCACGCGACTGCAGCGAAGCCTCGACGGCATCCGTCTCCCCAATCCGCACGGCGACGCCGACTGGACGCAGATCATCGGCGAGCTCGTGGCGAAGCAGCCGTTCGACGACCAGGGCGTCTATCTCCAGGTGACGCGCGGCGTCGCCAAGCGCGATCACGCGTTTCCGCAGGGCGTGCCGCCGACCGTGTTCATGATGAGCAATCCGCTCGCCACGCCTTCGAAGGAGCAGATCGAGCGCGGCGTGGCCGTCGTCACCGCCGAGGACAACCGGTGGCGCCGCTGCGATCTCAAGACGATCTCGCTCGTCGGCAACGTGCTGATGCGCCAGCTCGCCGCCGACGCCGGGGCGGTCGAGACCGTGATGTTCCGCGACGGGTTTCTCACCGAGGCCTCCGCGTCGAACGTGCTGGTGGTGATCGGCGGGACGATCGTCGCCCCGCCCAAGGACAATCTCATCCTGCCGGGGATCACCTACGACGCCGCCGTCGAGTTCGCGCTGGAAGCGGCGCTGCCGTTCGAGTCGCGGCCGGTCGCGCGCGCCGAAGCGCTCGCGGCAGACGAGATGTGGCTCACGTCGTCGACGAAGGAAGTGCTGGCCGTGACGAGTGTCGACGGCAAGCCGTTCGCCGGCGGCGTGCCGGGCCCCGCCTTTCGCCGGATGCACGCGCTCTACCAGCGGCACAAGCCGGCACCGCGCTAAAGCCCTCCGCAGGATCGCCCGCCGGGAGGCGCTACTTCGCCGGCAGCGCCTGCGTCGTCATGTAGCGGCCGTGATGAAACACGAGTCCGTCACCGCTTCTGCGCTCGCAGGTCTCGACCTCGCCGACGAAGACGATGTGGTCGCCGGCCGGGTACTGCGCGTGATGGACGCATTCGAACCACGCGACGCATCCCTCGATCAACGGCGCGCCGGCGGCCCCCAGCCGGAACGGAACGCCGTCGAAACGGTCCGCGTGCGGACGCGAGAAGCGAAGCGCGATGTCGAGCTGATCGCGCGCGAGCACGTTGATCGCGTAGCGCTGCGCCGACTCGAACGTCGCGAGGTTGCTCGCCTTGCGGGAAAGGCTCCACAGGACGAGCGGCGGCGCGAGGGAGACGGAGTTGAACGAATTCGCCGTGAATCCCACGTAGCGCCCGCCCGCCGCGGGCGCGGCGATCACGGTGACGCCGGTCGCGAACTGCGCCAGCGCGTCGCGGAACTGCCGCTCCGTGAACACGCGCGCGGGCGGGCCGGCGCGGTCGGCGGCGGGGGTCTTGGGCACGTTCGGGGGGCGGGAATTGGGGCGGGCGCCCTGATCCCGCGATAGTAGCAGCGGGCCGGCCGCGCCGGTCCCGCGCCGAGCCGTTCCGCCGGAGTGGACGGCGCGCCGTTTTTCGCTAGAATGGTCCGGTCGGCCCGTGCCATGACGCGGGCGGCGGCTTCTGCCCGGAGCGAGCGGGCATGCCGCCGGCGTCGGGGCGGTGTGGCGGACATCGCTGCGGAAGAATCCGCGCTGAGCGCAACGAAGATGGCGCAACCGCTGCAAAAGATCATCGCCAGCCGATACGGCGGGCGCGACCTGCCGGTGACGCTGATCCTTCCGGATGGCGGGCGCATCCCGCTGTCCGCGCAACCTGAAGTCGAGATCTTCGCCCGCAGCTGGTCGGGCCTGAAGGCGCTCGCGTCCCCGGCGCTCGGCAGCCTCGCCCGCGCCTACGTGCGGAACGACATCGATTTCACCGGCGGCGCCCGCACCGTGCTGCGCGTCGCCGAGGCGATGGTCGGCTCGATCACGCACGGCCGCGATTCGCTCGTGGCCCAGTGGCGCGGGTTCTGGCACCAGCAGCGCGGCAATCGCCGGAACATCCAGCACCACTACGACGTCTCCGACGCCTTCTACCGGCTGTGGCTCGATCCGCGGATGGTCTATTCCTGCGCCTATTTCACGCGCGACGGCGAGTCGCTCGCCGACGCCCAGGCGCGCAAGCTCGACCACATCTGCCGCAAGCTCCGGCTGCAACCGGGCGAAACGATGCTGGACATCGGCTGCGGCTGGGGCGGCCTCGTCTTCTGGGCGGCCGAGCATTACGGCGCGACGGCGACCGGCATCACGCTGTCGCGGCACCAGTTCGAGCACGTCGAGCGCGAGATCGCCGCGCGCGGGCTCACGGGCCGCGTGCACGTGAAATACCTCGACTACGCCGACCTGCCGAACGACGTGCTCTACGACAAGATCGCCAGCATCGGCATGTTCGAGCACGTCGGCGTGCGGCGCTACGGCAAGTACTTCGGGAAGATCTACCGGATCCTCAAGCCCGGCGGCTTCGTGCTGAATCACGGCATCACCCAGAACATGCTGGGCGCCGACAGCCTCGGCAGCGGGATCGGGTCGTTCGTCGAGGACTACGTCTTTCCCGGCGGGCAGCTCACCCATGTCGCCCCGGTCATCGAGGGGCTCGCGCGCGAAGGGCTCGAGCTCGTCGATGCCGAGGCGCTGCGCGAGCATTACGCGAAGACGCTCTGGTGCTGGCTCGACGCCCTCGAAGCGAATGCCGACGCGGCCCGAGCGGAGGTCGGCGAGGAAAAATACCGGGTGTGGCGCGTCTATCTCGCGGGATCGGCGCACGCGTTCGAGCGCGGCTGGCTGTCGATCTTCCAGCTCCTCGCCGGCAAGCCGCTGCCCGACGGCCGGCTGCCGCACCCGCCGACGCGCGAATACATGTATCCGCGCGAACGCGGCTGACGGCGCGCCCCCGGCGCGGGCCGTCCCTTGCGCGGCGCGGGGCCGCCTCCACATTGGTGTATTTTGGAGACACCATGCCCACGCTGCCGCCGGTCGCCACCGAATCGCTGCTCACCTTTCCCTGCGCGTTCCCGCTCAAGGTGATGGGACGCACGCGTGACGGCTTTGCGCAGGCGGTGGTCGACGTCGTCCAGAAGCACGCGCCCGATTTCGACGCCGGCACCCTCGAGATGCGCGCGTCGACCGCCGGCAACTACCTGTCGGTGACGGCGACGATCAACGCGACGTCGCGCGACCAGCTCGACAATCTCTATCGCGAGCTCACGTCGCATCCGATGGTCGCGATGGTGCTGTGACGCAAGCCCTCGCCACGGAGGCCGCCGCGCGCGCGGCGCTCGTGCGCGCGCTCGGCCGCACCGACTACGAAACGACGTGGCGCGCGATGCAGGCGTTCACCGCCGGTCGCGACGCCGCCACGCCCGACGAGGTCTGGGCCACCGAGCACGACCCGGTCTACACGCTGGGCCTGGCCGGCCGGCCCGAGCATCTGCTGCGCGCCAACGGCATCCCGGCGATCAAGGTCGACCGCGGCGGGCAGATCACCTATCACGGCCCGGGTCAGCTCGTCCTCTACCTGATGTTCGATCTGCGCCGGCTCGGTCTCGGCGTGCGTCCGATGGTTCGGGCCATCGAGGCGGGCGTGATAGAATGGCTTGATTCGATGGGGATTTTCGCTTGGGGAAAGGCGGATGCCCCAGGGGTCTACGTCGATCGCGGCGGCACCGAGGCGAAGATCGGCGCGCTGGGACTGAAGATCAGGAACGGCTGCAGCTATCACGGCGTCGCCGTGAACGTCGCGATGGACCTGGCGCCGTTCGCCGACATCGATCCCTGCGGCTTTCGCGGTCTCGCCGTCACGCAGCTCGCCGATTTCGGCGTGAAGAAGTCCGTCGCGGACGCCGGGCGGGAGTTGGCCCCCATCGTCGCGGCGAAGCTCACCCACTGAACGCTCGTCGCCGCATCCCCAACCGCCACAGGCCGATCGTGCCCCAAGACGCTCCCCCTCCCGTCCCCATCACTGCCGGCGTCAAGCAGAAAGGCGGGGCCAAGACCGTGCGCATCCCGGTCAAGGTCGTCGCGGCGGAGCGGCTGAAAAAGCCGGACTGGATCCGCGTTCGCGCACCGTCGTCGCCGCGCTTCCACGAGATCAAGAAGATCCTGCGCGAGCATTCGCTGCACACGGTGTGCGAGGAAGCCTCGTGCCCGAACATCGGCGAATGCTTCGGCAACGGCACGGCGACGTTCATGATCATGGGCGACGTGTGCACGCGCCGCTGCCCGTTCTGCGACGTCGGCCACGGGCGGCCGCTGCCGCTCGACGCCGACGAGCCCGCGCATCTCGCGGCGACGATCGCGGCGCTCGGACTCTCCTATGTGGTCGTCACGAGCGTCGACCGCGACGACCTGCGCGACGGCGGCGCGCAGCACTTCGCCGATTGCATTCGCGCCGTGCGTGCGCGTTCGCCGGGCACGCAGATCGAGGTGCTGGTTCCCGATTTCCGCGGTCGCCTCGAGCGCGCGCTCGACATTCTCTCGGCCGCGCCGCCGGACGTGATGAACCACAACCTCGAGACCGTCCCGCGGCTGTACCGGCAGGCCCGGCCGGGCGCCGACTATGCGCATTCACTCGCGCTGCTCCGCGACTTTCGCGCGCGTGTCCCCGGCGTGCCGACCAAGTCCGGGCTGATGGTGGGCCTCGGCGAGACCGACGACGAGATTCTCGCCACGCTCGCCGACATGCGCGCGCATGGCATCGAGATGCTGACCATCGGCCAGTACCTGCAGCCCACGCGCGAGCACCTGCCCGTGCTTCGTTACGTGCATCCCGATACGTTCGCGATGTTCGAGCGCGAAGCCTATGCGATGGGATTCCGCCACGCGGCGGTCGGCGCGCTGGTGCGCTCGTCGTACCACGCGGACAAGCAGGCGGGCGGCGTGCTGGCGCACGCCGGCGACTGACCCCGCGGGCTCAGGGTCTTGTTGTCGGCGCGGGCGGCAACGCCGCGCCTTTCGGCCAGAGGATCCACATCCGGCCGTCCTGACGCATCCGGCCCGCTTCGCGGCCCGCATCGGGCCCGAATCCCCAGAAGAAATCGACGCGGATCGCGCCGCGGATCGCGCCCCCCGTGTCCTGCGCGAGCACCAGCCGGTCGAGCGGCGTCGTCGACAGCGGCCAACTCGTCGCGAGATACACGGGCGCACCGAGCGGCACCGAGCGCGGGTCGACGGCGATCGTGCGCCCGGCCGCGAGCGGAACGCCGAGCGTTCCGATCGGGCCGTCGATCCTGGCCTCGAGCGAACCGGGTGCTGCCGGCGCGACCTCTCGAAAGAAGACGTAGCTCGGATTCTCCTCGAGGAGCGCGGGAAGCTTCGCCGGATTCGCGCGCGCCCACGCCTTGATGCCCTGCATCGACGCGCGATCGGCGGAAATTTCGCCGCGATCGATCAGCACGCGCGCGATCGAGCGGAACGGGTGCCCGTTCTGGTCGGCGTAGCCGATGCGAATCACGCTGCCGTCGGGCTGCTCGATGCGCCCCGATCCCTGGATCTGCAGGAAGAACGCCTCGACCGGATCGGCGACGTAGACGAGTGCCTTGCCGTCGAGCGGCGCGCGGCCGGCGTCGATGTCGGCACGCGTCCAGTACGGAATCACGCGGCGGCCGTCGACGCGCCCGCGCAGTCGGCGGTCCTTGAGATCCGGATAGAGCTCGGAGAGGTCGATCGTCAGGAGATCGTCCGGCGGCGCGTACAGCGCGACCGCAAACTGCGTGGTGCGGATCCTGCTGCCCGCGAGCAGCGGCTCGTAATAGCCGGTGACAAGGCCGCTGTCGCGGCCGTCGGCGGCGCCGACCGCGTATGGGATAAAATGGCTTTCGAAATAGGCGCGCACGCTCGCCGCGTCCAGCGCAGTGACGGCCGCAGCGGCCGTGCACGGGGCGATCCAGACGTCGCGCGTCGGTGCGCCGGGCGCGGTCAGCGCCGCGCAGCCGGCGAGATACGCGAGCCAGGCGTCGTTGGACTGGTCGTCGGCCCAGCCCGGCAGTGCGGACCAGTCGACGGCGCGGTAGGTTGCCGGCAACGTCGGCGCGGCGACCGCGGGAGCCGGCGCGGTTTGCGCAGGCGGTACGGGAGGGGCGCTCGGTGCGGTCACGCATCCCGCGCACGCGAGCATCACGAGCGCCGCGCCCAGGAGCGGCGCCGGCTGACGAAAGCGGACAAGCCTCGACGCTATGGAATGGTTCTTCATCGAAGCGGCGCTCGCGCTGCTGATCGCCGTCGTCATCGTGGCGTGGACCATGTGGCCTTCGCGCCGCAAGCCGCGCGGGTCCGCGGGCGGCGATTCCGCGGACGACTCTCGCTAATGGAGCACCCGCGGCACCGAGAGCGTGAACGGGGGAATCGTCGCGTCGAAGGTCCGGCCGTCGTCGGCCACCATCTGATAGGTGCCGCGCATCGTCCCGACGGCGGTGGTGAGGTGCGTGCCGCTCGTGTACTCGAAGCTCTCGCCGGGGTTGAGCAGCGGCTGCTGGCCGACCACGCCCTGCCCCTTCACTTCCTGGACGTGGTGGTCGCCGTCGGTGATGATCCAGTGGCGCGACAGGAGCCGCGCGGCGACCGAGCCCGTGTTGGTCACGGTGATCGTGTACGCGAACACGTACTGGTTGCGCGAAGGGTCGGACTGGTCGGCGACGTAGGTCGCGCGCGCCGCGACGGTGACATCGTATTTCTTCGCTTCGGACATCCTTGCCACCTCAACATGCCGCTCGGACAATTATAACGCCATGCCGGACTATCGAATCGCTCCCTCGCTCCTCTCCGCCGACTTCGCCCGCCTCGGCGCGGAGGTCGCCGCCGTCGAGGCCGCCGGCGCCGACCTCATTCACTTCGACGTGATGGACAACCATTACGTGCCGAACCTGACGATCGGGCCGCTCGTCTGCGAGGCGATCCGGCCGCACACGAAGCTGCCGATCGACGTGCATCTGATGGTGACGCCGGTCGACCGCATCGTCCCCGATTTCGCGAAGGCGGGCGCCGCGATCGTGACGTTCCATCCCGAGGCGTCGTATCACGTGGACCGCACGATCGGCCTCATCCACGACTGCGGCTGCAAGGCGGGCCTCGCGTTCAATCCCGCGACCCCGCTCGAATGGCTCGATCACACGATCGACAAGCTCGACCTCGTGCTGATCATGTCGGTGAATCCGGGTTTCGGCGGCCAGTCGTTCATTCCGCACACGCTGGAGAAGCTGAAGGCGGTGCGCCCGCGCATCGACGCCGCGCGGCAGCGGACGGGCCGCCCCATCATGCTCGAGGTCGACGGCGGCGTGAAGGCCGACAACATCGCCGCAATCGCGCGGGCCGGCGCCGACACGTTCGTCGCCGGGTCGGCGATCTTCGGCGCGCCGGATTACGCGGCGATGATCGCGCGGATGCGCGACGAGCTCGCGAAATCGGGATGAACGCGGTGGTGCCGGCGGCGCAACGATTCGACGTCAGCGCGATCGCGTTCGACTTGGACGGCACGCTGCTCGACACCCTCCACGACCTCGCGGCCGCAGTGAACGCGCTGCTGGCGGAGCTCGGTCATCCTGCGCTCGCGCCGGACGTCATCCGCGAGCTCGTCGGCAAGGGGATGGCGAACCTCGTGCGCCGCGCGATCGCGCTCTCGACGGGGAGCGTGCCCGAATCGCTGGACGACGCGGCGATGACCGCCGCGCTCGCCCGGTACCAGGCGCTCTACGCGGAACAGCTCGGCCGCGCCACGACGCCCTTCCCCGGACTCGTCGACTGCCTCGACCGCCTGCGCCGCGAGGGCTTCGCGCTCGCGATCGTCACGAACAAGGCGACGCGCTTCGTGCGTCCGCACCTCGAGCACGCCGGCATCGCCGATCGTTTCGACCTCGTCATCGGCGGCGACGACCTGCCGGCGAGGAAGCCGGACGCGGGGCCGCTGCTCCACGTCGCCGCGGCATTTCGCATCGCGCCGTCGCGGCTGCTGATGGTCGGCGATTCGGCGAACGACGTGCTGGCGGCGCGCGCTGCCGGGTGCCCGGTGCTGGTCGTTCCGCATGGCTATCGCGAAGGCCGGCCGGTGCAGGATCTTGACGCCGATGGTATAGTGCCCACGCTGGCCGCGGTCGCCGACCGCGTCCGCCGCACTTCGCCCCGGAATTCACTTGAGCTTCGACCTCTTCGACCGCAACGGCCCCGTCGCCCTGACGGGGTGGTGGCGCGCACGCGACTGGCGCCCAGAGCGCCACTGACCGCCCGCGCCCGGCGTCGCGCGCTCCAAGCGACGCACCCCGAATCAGTTGTCGTGCCGTAGGTAGCCATCGAAGCGCCATGACCGAAGCCGAATTCCGCGCCCTTGCGGCGCAAGGACACAACCGGATCCCGCTGGTCCTCGAGACGTTCGCGGATCTCGACACGCCGCTGTCCCTCTACGTCAAGCTCGCCAACGCGCCGCACACGTTCCTGCTGGAATCGGTGGTCGGCGGCGAGCGCTTCGGCCGCTACTCGTTCATCGGACTGCCGGCGCGCACGCGCATCCGGGCGCGCGGCACTGCGATCGAGGTCGACGAAGGCGGCGTCGTCGTCGAGCGTCACGACGGCGATCCGCTCGCGTTCATCGGCGAGTTCATGCGCCGCTACCGCGTGGCGCCGCGGCCCGGCCTGCCGCGCTTCTGCGGCGGGCTCGCCGGCTACTTCGGCTACGACACCGTGCGGCATGTCGAGCCGAAGCTCGCGCACTCGGCGCCGCCCGCCGGCGCGGGTCTCGACGACATCCCCGACCTGCAGCTCCTGCTGACCGAGGAGCTCGCGGTCGTCGACAATCTCGCCGGCAAGATCTTCCTCATCGTCTACGCGGACCCGGCGCAGCCGAATGCGTACGCGACGGGCATGGCGCGGCTGCAGGCGCTGCGCCGCCGCCTGCGCGAGCCGGTCGCCATACCTTTCGAGACCGGCGCCGCCTCGACCGAGGCCGCGAGCGAGTCCGGCGCCGAGCGGTTCCAGGACGCCGTGCGGCGCGCGAAGGAATACATCGCCGCGGGCGACATCATGCAGGTCGTCCTGTCGCAGCGCCTGCGCCGGCCGTTCACGTCGTCGCCGCTCTCGCTCTACCGCGCGCTGCGCTCGCTCAATCCGTCGCCGTACATGTTCTATTACCATTTCGGCGATTTCCACGTGGTCGGCGCGTCGCCGGAAATCCTGGTGCGCAAGGAAGGAGCGCACATCACGCTGCGCCCGATCGCCGGCACGCGCCCGCGCGGCGCGTCGCGTGACGCCGACGACAAGCTCGCGCGCGAGCTCCTCGCCGACCCGAAGGAGCGCGCCGAGCACGTGATGCTGGTCGACCTCGGCCGCAATGACGTCGGCCGCGTCGCGCAGACCGGCAGCGTCAGCGTCACCGAGCAGATGGTCGTCGAGCGCTACTCGCACGTGATGCACATCGTCTCGAACGTCGAGGGCCTCCTCAAACCCGGGCTCACCAGCATCGACGTGCTGCGAGCATCGTTTCCCGCCGGCACCGTGAGCGGCGCGCCCAAGGTGCGGGCGATGGAGATCATCGACGAGCTGGAACCCACGCGCCGCGGCATCTACGCGGGCGCGGTCGGCTACGTGAGCTTCCAGGACGACATGGACACCGCGATCGCGATCCGCACGGCGGTGGTGAAGGACGGCATGCTGTACGTGCAGGCGGGGGCGGGCATCGTCCACGATTCGGTGCCCGAGACCGAGTGGACCGAGACGCAGAGCAAGGCGCGCGCGATCCTGCGCGCCGCCGACATGGTGCAGCAGGGCCTCGACGCGGAAGCCTGACGCATGCGGCTGATGATCGACGGGCCGCTCCCGGGGGAAGGTCCTGCCGTGGCGTCCGCGCGATTGCGAGCTGACCAGGGCGCCGGGACGCATTCAACGAAAGCTCCAAAATAAAACGGGTGATGCCTTCGCGTCACCCGTTTTTGTTCCGTCACACGACTGTGACGGCGATGGAAGAGAAGGGTTACTTCTTCTTCGCGGCCTTGCGCCGGACGGCCTTGCGCCGGACGGCCTTCTTGACGGCCTTGCGCTTGACGGCCTTCTTGACGGCCCGTGCGCTTGACGGCCTTCTTGACGCCTGCCTTGACGGCCTTGCGCTTGACGGCCTTCTTGACGGCCCGGCGCTTGACGGCCTTGCGCTTGACGGCCTTCTTGACGACCCTGCGCTTGACGGCCTTGCGCTTGACGGCCTTCTTGACGACCCGGCGCTTGACGGCCTTGCGCTTGACGGCCTTCTTGACGACCCGGCCTCTTGACGGCCTTGCGCTTGACGGCCTTCTTGACCACCCGGCGCTTGACGGCCTTGCGCTTGATGGCTTTCTTGACCATGGCCTTCTTGACGGCGCGGCGCACCAAGGCCTTTTTGACCATCGCCTTCTTGGCGGCGTCGGGCGAGGACCCGAGCATCGACATGATGTCATCAGTCATCGTTGCATTCTCCTGTCTGAGTTATCGAACGCCTTGCAGCTTCTCGTTGCAGCAGGAGCCGCGGATTTCGCCGTTCGCAGCGACCGCCACTTGACAAATTCCACTGCCATCTGCTGACTATCATTCTAGCCAGATTTCAATCGTTTACAAGATTTCGACCATGCCTTCGCGAGGCTGAGTCTTCTGTACCGGGTTGAAGAATAGCGTTTGACCAGGAGAAGAGCTGGAAGATGGCGAAGAGGCGGTTCAGCCCGGAACAGGTGGTGGGCAAGCTCTGGCAGAGCTCGTGAATCGATAACCCCACTGAACAGGGGGACAGCATGAATCGCGACCGCCGCGGCGAAGACCGGCGACAAGGGTGCCGCCCGCTAGGGAGCGGTGGCGGTATCGCCGGGAGGGCTGACTCTACCCGCTCGCGGGAGACGGCGTTGCCCTCGAGCCGACCGCCAAAGGAACGAAGTACTATAAGGACACGACCTGAACCAAGGCCCGCGCCGCTGTGCGAAGGCCGCGGTTCGGCCGCAGGCGGCGCGCGCCATAGGCTGCGCGCGTTTTCCTGAACATTAGACCGGCGCCGTTTTATCGGTGCCATGCCGACACGCCATCGTTCCGCGTATCGGCGCGCAAATCCACTAAGGGAGTCGCACATGAGCGTGCCGGACAAGTCTGACAGCGAATTGGGGCAACGCGACATGTCCGGGTTGCTGGACGTACTCATCCGTGCCGGCCTCATCCTGGCATTGGTCATGCTTTGCTACCAGGTCTTCGCACCGTTCCTGACCCTGATGATCTGGGCCCTGATTCTGGCCGTCGCGCTCTATCCGCTGCACCAGTACCTCGCGGCCAAGATGGGGGGAAAGCAGGGCCTTGCCGCGACGATCGTGGTTCTCCTCGGCGTCACCCTGATCATCGTGCCAACCGCGGTGCTGATGAGCTCTCTGGGCGACTCGGTGCATCAATTGATCATCGACGTGCAGGAAGGCACGCTCGAGATCCCCGCTCCGCGCGAGGCCGTCGCGACGTGGCCCTTGGTCGGCGAGAAGCTCTATGCATACTGGTCGGCGGCGTACACCGACCTGCCTGCGCTGATCCACAGCCTGCAGCCGAAGATCGGCGACCTCGCGAAGACGGCGCTCGCCTTCGTCGGCGGTATCGGCGCCGGGCTGCTCCTCTTCGTCGCTGCCTTCATCATCGCCGGCATCGTCATGGCCTTTGGTAAGTCGGGCAGCCGTGCGTGCCTTGCCATCTTCGAGCGCGTCGCCGGCCCAGCGAAAGGCGCCGAGTTCACGAAGCTGTCCACGGCGACCATACGGGCCGTTGCACAAGGCGTCATCGGCGTCGCCTTCATTCAGGCAATCCTCGTCGGACTTTTTCTGTTGCTCGCCGGTGTGCCGTGGGCGGGCGTGCTGGCGATGATCGTCCTGGTGCTCGGGATTGCCCAAGTGCCCGCGCTGATCGTCACGCTGCCCGCCATCGCTTACATCTGGTGGAGCGGTGAAGCCGGGACTGTCGAGGCGATCATCTACAGCCTGCTGCTCTTCGTCGCGGGTATGGCCGACAACGTGCTCAAGCCCTTGATGCTCGGCCGCGGCGTCGACGCGCCGATGCCCATCATCCTGATCGGCGCACTCGGCGGCATGGCGGCTGCGGGGATTCTCGGGATGTTCGTCGGCGCCACGCTGCTGGCGTTGGGCTACCAGATATTCATGGGCTGGGTGGCCGCCCGCGACGAGGCGAAGGCGCCCGGACAGAAGCAAGCGAAATCGACGTGATCCTGACGTTCGGACGGCGGCCCCGAACGCCGGCGAAGCAGATATCGCGGTGATCGGGGCACACGACGAGGACGAAGCGCACCCTGTCATCGCCAATCGTCGCTAGCTCGCGCGGCGCATGTGCGTGCAATGGGCAGGGGCGCAACTTGCGAGATATGCGCCCGCAGGGTAAGTTTCTGCCATGCGCGTTGCAATTGCCCCTCTAGCTCCTCTCTCCACATCGCCCCAGTGGCGATGGCGCTAGCACGTCTTTAGGCAGCCCCCATCCGGGGCATCCCCGCGCGATGCGGGTACGGTAGCGGGGATCAAGCCCGCACGCATCAATTGCCTGCTCGTAAAATCATATAGTTAGTCGAATTATGCTGCTGATGATCGACAATTACGACAGCTTCACCTACAACCTCGTCCAGTATCTGGGCGAGCTCGGCGCCGACGTCCACGTCCATCGCAACGACGCGATCACGCTGGAGCAGATCGCCGCGTGGGAACCCTCGCTGATCGTGATCTCGCCGGGCCCGTGCACGCCCAACGAGGCCGGCATCTCGGTGCCGCTCATCCAGCGCTTCGCCGGGCGGATCCCCATCCTCGGCGTCTGCCTCGGCCATCAGGCGATCGGTCAGGCGTTCGGCGGGCGCATCGTCCGCGCGCAGCGCGTGATGCACGGCAAGCTGTCCCCGATCTCGCACGACGGCCGCGGCGTGTTCGCGGGGCTGCCCTCGCCGTTCGCGGCGACGCGCTACCATTCGCTCGCGATCGAGCGCGCCTCGCTGCCGGCCGCGCTCGAAGTGACGGCCAGCGCCGACGACGGCGAGATCATGGGCGTGCGGCATCGCGAGCTCGCGGTCGAAGGCGTCCAGTTCCATCCGGAGGCGATCCTGACCGAGCACGGCAAGCGGCTCCTCGCGAATTTTCTCGCCGGCGCCGGAGCAATCCCCGCCGGAGCTTCGACGCGCGCCGCCGGCGCGACCGGCGGGCGCGCGGCACGGCCATGACAACACATTGCTGCCGCCACGGCGTCGCGCGGCAGCGGATCCCCGATCTCAATCCGTGAAGGCGGAATCGCCATGACCATCTCCCTGCAGGACGCGCTGCAACGCACGATCGAGCACCGCGAGATCTTCGCCGATGAAATGCTGTCGATCATGCGGCGCATCATGAGCGGCGAGGTCACGCCGGTGATGATCGCCGCGCTGACCGTGGGACTGCGCGTGAAGAAGGAAACGGTCGGCGAGATCGCCGCCGCCGCGCAGGTGATGCGCGAGTTCGCGACGAAGGTCGACGTGCCGGATCACCATAACCTGGTCGACATCGTCGGCACCGGCGGCGACTCCGCGCACACGTTCAACATCTCGACGGCGTCGATGTTCGTCGCGGCGGCGGCCGGCGCGCGCGTCGCCAAGCACGGCGGGCGCTCGGTGTCGTCGAAATCGGGCAGCGTCGACGTCCTCGAGGCGCTCGGCGCCAACGTGATGCTGAAGCCCGCTGAAATCGCGCAGTCGATCATGGAGTGCGGGATCGGCTTCATGTTCGCGCCGAACCACCACAGCGCGATGAAGCACGCCGCGCCGGTGAGGAAGGAGCTCGGCGTACGCACGATCTTCAACATCCTGGGCCCGCTCACCAACCCCGCCGGCGCGCCGAACCAGCTCCTCGGCGTGTTCCACCCGGATCTCGTCGGCATCCAGGTGCGCGTGCTGCAGCAGCTCGGCAGCAAGCACGTGCTGGTGGTCCACGGCAAGGACGGCATGGACGAGATCTCGCTGGGCGCGGCGACGCTGGTCGGCGAGCTGAAGGACGGCGAGGTGCGCGAGTACGAGATCCATCCAGAGGATTTCGGGCTCGCGATGGTGAGCAATCGCGGGCTCAAGGTCGCCGACGCGGCGGAATCGAAGGAGATGGTGTTGGAAGCGCTGTCGGGCACCGCCGGGACGCCGCGCGAGATCGTCACTCTCAACGCCGGCGCGGCGCTCTACGCCGCCGACGTCGTCGGCTCGATCGCCGAGGGCATCGAGGCGGCGCGCGGCGCCATCTTGTCGGGCGCCGCGCGGCGCAAGCTCGACGAATTCGTCACTGTGACGCAGAAGCTGGGCGCGAAGCCGGCCTGAACAGCACGCCGGCGATGACCGACATCCTCGCAAGGATCCTCGCCACCAAGGCGGACGAGGTCGCCGCGGCCAAGCGCTCCCGACCGCGGTCGGACGTCGACGCCGCCGCGCGCGCTGCCGTGGCACCGCGCGATTTCGTCGGCGCGCTACGGGCGACGATCTCGGCGGGGCGGCCCGCCGTCATCGCCGAAATCAAGAAGGCGAGCCCCAGCCGCGGCGTCCTGCGGGCCGACTTCGACCCGGCCGCAATCGCGGCGGCCTACGAACGCGGCGGCGCCGCGTGCCTGTCCGTGCTCACGGATCCGACCTATTTCCAGGGCGCAGCCGAACATCTGGCGGCGGCGCGGGCGGCGTGCTCGCTGCCGGCGCTGCGCAAGGATTTCATCATTGACGAGTACCAGATCGCCGAAGCGCGGGCGATGGGCGCCGACGCGATCCTGCTGATCGTCGCCGCGCATGACGATGCGCAGCTCGCGGCGCTGGAAATGTGCGCGCGCGAACACGGCCTTGCGGTGCTGGTCGAAGTGCACGACGCCGCCGAGCTCGACCGGGCGCTGAGGCTTGCGACGCCGCTCATCGGCATCAATAACCGCAATCTGCGCACGTTCGAGGTCGCGCTGTCGACCACGCTCGATCTCCTGCGCCGCGTTCCCGCGGATCGCGTCGTCGTCACCGAAAGCGGGATTCTCACGCCGGCCGATGTCGCGACCATGCGCGCGCGAGGGGTAAGCGCATTCCTCGTCGGAGAGACGTTGATGCGCGCCGCCGACCCGGGCGCGGCGCTGGCGGCGCTCGTCGCCTGAGCGACGCGAGCGCACCGCGACCACGTCGCGATGTCGCATTGCAGCAATCCGGCGGTGCTATGATGCGCTGCCGTTGCGGCGATGCTTGAGGACCCGCGCAAAAATGCGGGCAGCGCGCGCGGCGTTTGCTGCACTTCGCTTCATCCACCACTGCCGGGGACCGCAACCTTGTCGGCCATCATCGCCGAGAGCGTGAGCAAGCACTGGACGACGGCCGACGGCGAGGTGCGCGCGGTCGACGGCCTGTCGTTCGCGTTCGAGCCCGGCACGCTCAACGTGCTGCTCGGTCCTTCGGGCTGCGGCAAGTCGACGACGCTGCGGCTGATCGCGGGACTGGAGGAGGCGGACCAGGGGCGCATCCTGATCGGCGGGCGCGACGTCACGCACCTGCCCCCGCGCAGCGCAACGTCTCGATGGTCTTCCAGTCGTACGCGCTGTTTCCGCACCTGTCGGTCGCCGAGAACATCGTGTTCGGCCTCAGGGTGCGCAGCGTCGGCGCCGCCGCGGTGAAACAGCGCCTCGCGCGGGTCGCCGACCTTCTCGGCATCGCCGAGCTCCTGGAGCGCAAGCCGGGACAGCTGTCGGGCGGCCAGCAGCAGCGTGTCGCACTCGGCCGGGCGATCATCGCCGAGGCGCCGGTGTGCCTGATGGACGAACCGCTGTCGAATCTCGACGCGCAGCTTCGCCAGAGCATGAGGAGCGAGATCCGCGAGCTGCAGCAGAAGCTCGGGGTCACGATGGTGTACGTCACGCACGATCAGGCGGAGGCGATGTCGATGGCCGATCGCGTCGTGCTGCTCAATCGCGGCCGCATGGCGCAGAACGCCACGCCGGCGGAGCTCTACGAGCGCCCCGCCAACGAGTTCGTCGCCCGCTTCATCGGCACGCCGCCGATGAACCTCATTCCGCTCGCCGCCGGTCGCGACGGCGCCGTCGTCGCCGGCACCGAGGGTCCCGTCGTCGCTCCGCCCGACTGCGCGGGACTCACGCTCGGCGTGCGCCCGGAGCACGTCCGCCTGGAAGCCGAGCGCGGCGCGCGCGTCGAAGTCGCCGCGATCGAATATCTCGGCGCCGATTCGCTCGTCACGTGCCGCCTCGGCGCGGCAACGCTCACCGCCCGGGTTCCGGGAAGCGTCGGCGTCGTGCGCGGCGACGCCGCCTGGATTTCGTGGGCGCGCGGCGCCCAGCAGATCTTCGATCGCGACGGCACGCGCGTGCCCGACCGCGTCGGCCAGCAAACGGAAACGCAGTTCGCTTGAACCAAGAGACGTTCCGCCATCCTTCAGGAGAAGACCATGTTCCGCAAAGCCATCGCCCGCGCCGTCGCGGCGCTCGCCACCGTGTTGCTGTGCACGCTCGCGCAGGCGCAGGCCCCGGTCGAAGTCTCGTTCTATTACCCGATCGCCGTCGGCGGGCCGATCACCAAGGTCGTCGACGGGCTCGCGGCCGATTTCGAGAAGGAGAACCCGGGCATCAAGGTGAAGGCGATCTACACCGGCACCTATCAGGACTCGATCACCAAGGCGCTCACCGCGGTCAAGAGCAATGACGCCCCCGTCACGTCGATCCTGCTCTCCACCGACATGTTCACGCTGATCGACGAGGATGCGATCCAGCCGTTCGACGACGTGATCAAGACGCCGGAGGATCGCGCATGGCTCGCGAGCTTCTATCCCGCGTTCATGGAGAACAGCCAGACCGGCGGCAAGACGTGGGGCATTCCGTTCCAGCGCTCGACGATCGTCCTCTACTACAACAAGGAGGCGTTCAAGGAAGCGGGCCTCGACCCGAACCGCCCGCCCGCGACGTGGAAGGAGCAGATCGAATACGCGCAGAAGCTCACCAAGCATGACGCGTCGGGCAAGGTCACGCAGTGGGGCATCCAGATCCCGTCGTCCGGCTTTCCGTACTGGCTCTTCCAGGCGCTCGCGATCGAGGCCGGCACCAACCTGATGAACAGCGCCGGCACGCAGACGTACTACGACCGGCCGGAAGTGATCGAGGCGCTCACCTACTGGGTCGACCTCGTGAACAAGTACAAGGTGCATCCGCAGGGCATCGTCGAGTGGGGCACGACGCCGAAGGATTTCTTCGAGAAGAAGGTCGCGATGATGTGGACGACGACGGGCAACCTCACGAACGTGAAGACCAACGCCAAGTTCGACTTCGGCGTCGCGATGCTGCCCGCGGGCAAGCAGCGCGGCAGCCCGACCGGCGGCGGCAATTTCTACCTCTTCAAGAAATCGACGCCGGCGCAGCGCGATGCCGCGTTCAAGTTCATCAAGTGGATGACCTCACCGCAGCGCGCGGCGCAGTGGGGCATCGACACCGGCTACGTCGCGGTGCGCGCGGACGCGTGGGAAACGCCCGTGATGAAGCAGTACGTCGCCGGATTCCCGGCGGCCGCGGTCGCCCGCGACCAGCTGCCGTTCGCCAAGGCGGAGCTTTCGACGCACGACAACCAGCGAGTGACGAAAGCGCTGAACGACGGCCTGCAGGCCGCGCTGACCGGGACGAAGACACCCGAACAGGCGATGAAGGATTCGCAGCGCGAGTCCGAACGGCTCCTGAAGTCGTATCAATAGCCAAATAGCCACCATGCTCGCTCAACCGGCGCGCGCCAGAAGGCGCGCCGGTTAACTCGCGAGTGGAGCGCAAGGAATGAGGACAACGTGTGACGCGCACGACGCAATGGCTGTACGGCTGGCTGCTGCTGCTCCCCGCGACCGTGCTGCTCGCGGCGTTCACGCATTACCCCGCGGGCGCGACGCTCTGGCACAGTTTCCTTTCGACGCCGCGCGGTGCCCGCCCCGCGGCGTGGGTAGGCGCCGACAATTACGCGCAGCTCGGCACCGACCCGATCTTCTGGCAGGCGCTGTCGAACAACCTCTGGTATGCGGCCGGCACGATCCCGGTGTCGATCGCGCTGGCACTGCTGATGGCGGTCTGGGTCAACGGCAGGATCGCGGGGCGCGGCTTCCTGCGTCTCGCGTATTTCACGCCGACCGTGCTGCCGATGATCGCGGTCGCCAACATCTGGCTCTTCTTCTACACGCCGGAATACGGCCTGCTGGAGAAGCTGCTGGCGCCGTTCGGCGTGGCCACGCACAACTGGCTCGGCAGCAAGAGCACGGCGCTGCCGTGCCTGATGGTCGTCACCGTCTGGAAGGAAGCGGGCTTCTTCATGATCTTCTATCTCGCGGCGCTGCAGTCGATGTCGCCGCGGCTCGCCGAGGCGGCGGCGATCGAGGGCGCGTCGCGCTGGTACTTCTTCCGCCGGGTGACCTTCCCGCTGCTGATGCCCACCACCCTCTTCGTGCTCGTCAACGCCGTGATCAATGCATTCCGGATGGTCGACCACGTCGTCGTGATGACGCGCGGCGGGCCGGACAACGCGACCTCGCTCCTGCTCTACTACATCTACGAAATCGGGTTCCGCTTCTGGGACACGGGCTACGCCGCCGCGCTGACGATGGTGCTGCTCGCGATCCTCGGGCTCGCCGCGCTGGCGCAATTCTGGTTCCTCGAGCGCAAGGTGCATTACCAATGAGCGGCATCGCCCTTCGCGGCGCGCCGCACGCGCTCGAGTCGACGGGCGCGTGGCTGCTCGGGCTGCTGTGGATCCTGCCGCTCGTCTACGCGTTCTGGACGGCGTTCCACCCGAGCGAATTCTCGACCCGGTTCCTCCTCACCGCGCCGCTGACGCTCGATAATTTCGCGCGCGCGTGGGCGGCGGCGCCGTTCGCGCGCTATTTCCTGAACACGCTGATGCTGGTGACGATGGTGCTGGCCGCCCAGCTCGTGCTGGTGACGCTCGCGGGCTACGCGTTCGCGCGCTTCGATTTCCCGGGCCGCAGCGTCCTGTTCGCGCTGGTGCTGGTCCAGCTGATGGTGATGCCCGATGTGCTGATCGTCGAGAACTACCGGACGATGACCCAGCTCGGCCTCAAGGACACGATCGTCGCGATCGGGCTCCCCTACATGGCGAGCGCGTTCGGCATCTTCCTGCTGCGGCAGACGTTCAAGACCGTTCCGCGCGAGCTCGACGAGGCGGCGCGCATCGAGGGCTGCTCCCCGCTCGGCGTCCTGTGGCGGGTCTACGTGCCGTTGGCGCGGCCCGTCTATCTCGCCTATGCTCTTGTCAGCGTGAGCTTCCACTGGAACAATTTCCTCTGGCCGCTCATCATCACCAATTCGGTCGAGGCCCGGCCGCTCACCGTGGGCCTGCAGGTGTTTTCGGCAACGGACCAGGGCATCGACTGGTCGATCATCAACGCGGCGACGCTGCTTTCCACGGCGCCGCTCCTGGTCGCGTTCCTGCTATTTCAGCGACAATTCGTCCAGAGTTTCATGAGGGCAGGAATCCGATGAGGCTGATGACGTGGAATACGCAGTGGTGCTGCGGGATCGACGGCCGCGTCGATCCGGCGCGAATCGTCGCCGAGGCGAAGCGGCTCGCCGATCCCGACGTGCTCTGCCTGCAGGAGATCGCGGACAATTTTCCGGATCCCCGGCTCGCGGGCAGCGCCGGCGAGAACCAGTTCAAGGCGATCGCGGCGCTCATGCCCGGCTATACGGCGCTTCCGGCGATCGCGGTCGATCATCCCGGCGACGACGGGCGCCGGCGCCGGTTCGGCAACATGATTCTCTCGCGCCTGCCCGTGCGGCAGGTGTTCCGCCACCTGCTGCCGTTCCCGATCGAGCCGGGCGTCATGGGCATGCCGCGCATCGCCGTCGAGGCCTGCGTGGTCGCGCCGTTCGGTGAAATCCGCGTGATCACGACGCATCTCGAGTGGTATTCGAAGCTGCAGCGCACCGCGCAGATCGAGGCGCTTCGCACGATCTATGCCGATGGCCTCGCGCACGCTCGGCAAGGATCGATCACCGACACGTCCGGGGGCCCGTTCCAGACGCATCTGCGACCCGCGCCCACGCTTTTCACCGGCGACTTCAATCTCGAGCCGGAGGATCCGCTGCACGCGCGGATGATCGCGCCTTTCGCCGACGGCACGCCGCCGCTCGCGGACGCCTGGGAGGTCCTCCACCCCGGGGTCGCGCATCCTTCGACGTTCTGCGTCTATATGAAGATGGAGCCGGGCGGCGGAGAGCTCCACTGCGACTTCTATTTCGCGAGCCAGGACCTCGTGCCGCGACTGAAGTCGATTCGCGTCGACGGGTTGACCCAGGCCTCCGACCATCAGCCCGTCATTCTCGAGATCGAATAGGGCGAACGCGAAATCAGTCCCGAGAGGCGCCTAGACCCAGGGCGGATTTCCGGTGAGCGCGTTGCGCAGCCGGCGAAACGGGAGCGCCAGCCACCAGCGAAAGCCTGCCCGCCGCGATATCTCTCCCTGTTTTTCGGCGAGCTCTGCCGCAAGCTCGCGTTCGCTCGGCTTCCGCGTCGCCGCTGGCCGCGAGCATGGCGCGCAGCGCATCGCGCTCGGCGAGCGCTTCGGCGAGGCGTGTTTCGACCTCGGCATCGCCGGCCTGCCGCGCGGCGCGCTCGCGCTGCAGCGCGAGATAGGCGCGCGTGACGCTTTCGTAGTTGCGGTAGACCCACTCGTCACGATCGGCCAGCACCGACAGGCGCGGTGCTATGTCCGCCATTGTCGCGCCGGCCGTGCTGGCGATGACGATGAAGTAGAGCGGGCGCGCATGGCCCGGCATGGGCGTCTGCGCAGCCGCTTCGGCCGCCTCGAAGATCTCGCCGCGCGCCTCGCCACGCTCCGGCCACACGACCGAAAAGAACCCGGGGCGCTGCCCGTACCACGCGAGGTGCGCAAAGCGCGGCGCGAGAAGCGCCTCGAGTTCGCCACGGTAGAGCTCGCGGACGTGGAATTCGTTGGTGACGTCGCGCTTGTCCGTGTACTCGATCTTGTTCGGGCATGAGAGGACGAGCAGGCCGCCGGGCCGCAGCACTCGGCCGACCTCGTCGAGAAAGGCCTCCTGCGCCGCGATGTGCTCGATCGTCTCGAACGAGACTACGGCGTCGAACGAGGCGTCCGGAAACGGCAGCGCCGTGCAGTCGGCCAGGCGGAACTCGAGGTTGGCGATGGCCGCGTAGCGCGTGCGCGCGTGGTCGACCGCGGCGGGCGCGATGTCCGCGCCGGTGACGCGCCGCGCCGTGCGCGCGAGCAGCGCGCTGCCGTAGCCCTCGCCGCATGCGACGTCCAGCACGTCGCGGCCGCCGACGAGCTCGGCGGCGAAGTGATAGCGGTGCCAGTGCTCGTACCAGATCTCGCCGGCCGCGCCAGGGACGAACCGTTCTCCCGTGAACGCGAGTTCGTCGCTCATGCTGCGGGCGGGCGGCAGCGGCACGGACCGCCGCGCGCCCGGACTTCGGCGGAGCGCGAAGGCGGCGCGTGGAGGCGCGAGAGCGAAACGGAACGGCGGGACATCGCGGCGAAGCCCTGTTGGTGCCCGAGGCGGGCGAAACAAAGGGTGATTCTACGCGCGCGAGCCCTCGCCCGACGACCGGCCCCAATCCGCTAGAATGACGAACTCGCGCGCGGTCCCATCGCCTTGATCGACGTCATCATTCCCGTCTACCGCGGCCTCGCGGAAACCCGTCGCTGCCTCGACAGCGTGCTGGCCGCGTCGTGCGCGGCGCCGCGCGAAATCATCGTCGTCGACGACGCGAGCCCCGACCCGGCGATTTCCGCCCTTGTCAACGCGCTCGCGGCGGGCCGCGCGATCACGCTGCGCACGCATTCCGCCAATCGCGGCTTCGTGCACGCGGTGAACGCCGGCATGTCGCTGCACGAGGGCCGCGACGTCGTCCTGCTCAACAGCGACACCGAGGTCGGCGACGGCTGGCTCGACCGAATTGCTGCCTGCGGCGCGCGCGAGGATAGCGCCGGCACGGTGACGCCGTTCTCGAACAACGCGACGATTTGCAGCTTCCCCCGCTTCGTCGAGCGCAACGAGTTGCCGCGCGGGATGTCGACCGGGGCGCTCGACCGGATCTTCGCCGAAGCAAACGCCGGCCAGGCGATCGAGATCCCCACCGCGGTGGGATTCTGCATGTGGATCTCGCGCCGCTGCCTCGCCACGGTGGGGCTCTTCGACGAGGCCGCCTTCGGCAAGGGATACGGCGAAGAAGTGGATTTCTGCATGCGGGCCTCGCGCGCGGGATTTCGTCACTGGCTGTGCGCCGATACCTTCGTCTACCATGCAGGCGAGGTCTCGTTCGGTGCATCGGGGACCGAGCGCCGCGGCCAAGCGCAGGCGATCGTCGATGCGCGCTATCCCGAATTCCAGCCTGCCGTGCGCGACTTCGTGACGAGGGACCCGCCGAAGGCGCTCCGCGAGAACGTCGACGCACGGCTTGCGTCGTCCCGTGAGGCGGCCCCGGCCGGTTGAAGTGTGCCCCACAATCCTTGATGCCCACCTCACCCATGCCCTCCGAGCCGAACGACGTCGCGGACTCCGTACCCCAGCCGGGCATCACGGCGATCGTCGTCGTCGCGGACGACCGCGCGGGGCTCGAGGCGACCGTTCGCGGCCTCGCCGAAAACGCGGTGCTGCCGGGGTTGCACGTGTGCCTGGTCGCGCGCGAGCCAACGCCGGAGAGCATGCGCGCAGAGCTGCAGCGAATCGCCGGGCTTCAGGACGCTCGCCATGCGTGGTCGATCGCATCGGCGGCCGCCGACGCGGATTTCGGTGAAACGCTTCGCGCGATCGCGGCAGCGCATCCCGGGCGCGACTTCGCGGTGATCGCATCCGGCGCCGTGTTGCCGTTCGCGTGGGACGCGCGGCTCGCCAAGGCCGCCTACGCGGCGCCGAACGTCGCGGCGGCGATTCCCATGTGCGACGTGTCAGCGCTCTTCGCGCTCGTCGACGAGAAGTACCGGACCGAGGCGCGGGCGGACGCGGCGCGCATCGACCGCTCGGCCTACTGCATGGGCGACCGCAGTTATTACGAGATTCCGGGGATCCACGCGGTCTGTGCGTATCTCCGGCGCGACGCACTCGATGCGGCGCTGCCGTTCCTGCCCGCCGGCGGTCCGGATCCGCGCGCGGCGCTCGACGGCTCGCGCGACGCTGGCGCGCGACCGGCCTTTGCTGCGTGATCTGCGATTACATTTATGTCGGCCATCTGCACGATGTGCCGGCCGCCGCGCCGGCGCCGGACTTCGATGCGACCGCGTACCTGCAGCATCATCCGCTGGGCGGTGTGCGGCGCGCCGTCAACGAGGCGATCGAGCGCGGGATCCCTCCGGTGTCGATGCCGGGACTCGATCATCGGCCCGTGCAGCTTCACATCATGCATTTCTGGGGCGGCGGCCTCGAGCGCTGGGTGCGCGATTTCGGACGGGCTGACCCGTCGCGCATCAACATGATCCTCGCGACCTACCGGATCGGCGAGACGGGCGGGCAGCGGATCGTTCTCTATTCGGACCCCTCCGCGCTGATCCCGGTGCGCACCTGGGACATCGCGCGGCCGATCCGCTCGACCGCGGCCAGCAGCATCGAGTACCACCGCATCCTCACGCAGGTACTCGATGAATTCGAGGTCGAGGCGATTATCGTCTCCTCGCTCATCGGCCACTCGCTCGATGCGCTGACGCAGCCGCGCAAGACCCTCGTCGTGTGCCACGATTTCTATCCGGTCTGCCAGGCGATCAATCCGACGTTCGGGACGCCCTGCGTGCACTGCACGCCGGACGATTTGCGCCGCTGCGCCCAGTCGAATCCGCTCAACGATTTGTTTCACGACCAGACGAGCGAGGAATGGGACGAAATGCGCGGACTCTACGTGACGCATCTGCTCGAGCACAAGGTCGAGATGGTGGTGCCGTCACCGTCGGTCGCGGCGACCTTGCGCCGGCTCGCGCCGCGCCTCGCCGGCGTTCCGGTGCATGTGATCCCGCATGGCGCGGACCAGGACGCGCCGCGGCTTGCGCCGGCGCCGCGCGCGGCGGGCGAGCCGCTGCGAATTGTCGTGCTGGGACGGATGTCCCCGAAGAAGGGCGAAACGCTGCTGCGCTCGGCCGCCGAGGGGCTGCGCGGACTCGCCGAGATCACGCTCGTCGGCTGCGGCGAGACCGGCGTCAAGCTCGCCCGCGAATGCGGCTGGCGCTTCATCGAGCGCTACGAGCAGGAGGCGCTGCCCGGCATCCTGCGCGAGATCGCGCCGCATGCGGGGCTGCTCGCCTCCATCGTCCCGGAATCGTTCAGCTACACGCTGAGCGAATTGACCGGCCTCGGTGTGCCGCCGCTCGTCACCGCGCTCGGGAGCTTCCGTGATCGCGTCGTCGACGGCGAGAACGGCTTCCTGTTCGAGCCGGACAAGGACGCGCTTGTCGGTCTCGGTGCGCCGCCTGCATGCGGAGCCCGGGCTGCTCGAACGGGTGGCAAGGAATCTGGCGGCGGCGCCGCCGGGCCGTACGACCGTGGAAATGGTGAACGACTATCGCGCGCTGCTTCCGCTCGCGCCGCGCCCCGTCGCTCGCTTCCGCGTGGGAGTGGGACGGCAGACCGCCCTCACCGAACCGTACCGGCAACTGACGGCGGCGTATGCGGAGCTCTCCGGCGCGTACGGGCAAACCGCCAAGGCCTACGAGGACACGCGCGCAGCCTTCGCGAGTAGCCTCGCGGCCTATGAACATACCCGCGCGGCATACGAGAAGGTCAACGGCGACCTCGGTCGCCTGAGAGCGATCTACGAAGAGTTCGTGCACGACCTCGGCGCGCTCAACGTGGCAACGCATCCGTGGCGTGCGCGCCGCGCCGCGGAGCTCGTGATCGCGCTTCGTGACAGGATCAATGCGCTCGACACGGCGGCGTCCGCGCGGGATTCGAGCGACAAAGCGGAGAAGTGACGGCCGCCCGCCATGGCAAGGCAGCCGATCCGACCATTGCATTTCCGTGCACACGCGCCGTGACGAACGAGCGGCCTCGTAAGGAATTCCGGGTGCCGACCGCCATACCGCTCATCCAGTCGGAACGAAAGCTCGACGGCCTCCACGGCCTGCGCGCGGTGGCGGCGCTCGCGGTCGTGCTCTTTCACCTGCAATCCCGGCAGGACCTGCCGCAGGCGGCGTGGCTGTCGGCGGTGACGGTGAACTTCTACCTGAGCGTACACCTGTTCTTCGTGATCAGCGCGTTCTCGCTCTTTCACTCGAGCCGCTACGCGCCGGCCCGCTACCCGGCGTACCTGGTCAAGCGGTTCTTCCGGATCGCTCCGCTTTATTACGTGATGATCCCGTTCGTGATCTGGCGCATGGGCTTCCCGGGCTGGGGCGCGCTCGTGTCGAACCTCACGTTCACGTTCAACCTCGTTCCCGGATACGAGCTCGGCATGGTGTGGGCAGGCTGGTCGGTCGGCGTCGAGATGATCTTCTATTTGCTGCTGCCGCTGCTGTTGCTGCTGCTCCGTCGCCCGCTCGCGTTCGCCGCGCTTTATCTCGCCTCCGCGATCGTGAGCACGGCGGTGTGGCATCTGACGATCGGCGCACCGGGCTTGCGGGAGGACTTTGCGTACTATTCGATCGCGTGCAATCTGCCGACCTTCGCCGCGGGGCTCCTCTTCTACAGCGTGTTCAAGCGGCTGGACGCGACGCCGCGGCGGGCAAGGGCGAACGGCCTGTTCGCCGTCCTGGTCGGCGTGCTGCTGTTGCTCGCCTGGTGTGATCCCCTTGACCTGCATTCGCGGGCAACCGGCTTCTATTTCGCGTTCTGGGGAATGCCGTTCGGCGCGATGTGCCTGTGGCAATCGCTCTACCCGTCGAGGCTGATGCGATGGCGCGCGATGCAATGGCTTGCCGATCGCAGCTTCAGCCTCTATTTGCTGCATCCGGTCGTGATCGAGGTGCTGCGGCACGGCTATCTCTTCCTGCGGCGGCACGGATTGCCCGACAACGGCTGGCTGTACGTCGCGTGCGCCATCGCGGGATTCTTCGCCCTGCTCGTGTCGGCGGAAATCACGTACCGGTTCGTGGAATTGCCAGGCATCGCCGCGGGGCGCCGTATCGCGGCGCGATTTACGGCGTCCCGAGGGAACTTTACCGCGAAAATCCCGGTCCCTTGAGCCGAATCGTCGAAGCGTCGATAATCACAGTTTTGCCGGAGCCATTTGGATGACCCTTGCGGAGACGGGCGCCGCGCTCGACCCCGGCCGGTTCAGCTGGGCCGAGCGACTCTCGCCGCGAATGCTGAAATCGCCCTGGTGGATCGGGCACATTCCGTTCGCCTACGAGCTGATTGGGCGCCTGCGTCCGCGAACGATCGTCGAGCTCGGCACCTACAGCGGCTCCTCCTTCGCGGCGTTCTGCCAGGCGGTCGAGGCTTGCGGCCTCGACTCGAAGTGCTACGGGATCGACCTGTGGCAGGGCGACATCCACATGGGAAGGTTCGACGAGGACCTGTTTCGGGAAATCTCCTCGTACATGACCGCCACCTACCCGGGCATCGCCACGCTCGTGCGCAAGGATTTCAACGATGCCGCCGCGCAGTTCGACGACCGATCCGTCGACCTGCTGCACATCGACGGCACGCACACGCTCGAAGCGGTCAGCAACGACTTCCACACGTGGTTCCCCAAGCTGTCCGACCGTGCCGTCGTGCTGTTCCACGACACCAACGTCACCGTCGCGAACACGGGCGAAGCCGCGCTGCGCTTCGGCGTGCGCAAGTTCTTCGAAGGTGTGAAGGTGCACTACCCGCATCTCGAGTTCTCGCATTGCTGGGGGCTCGGCGTCCTCATCGTCGGCCGCGAAGCGCCGCCGGCGGTCCTGGAGCTGGCCGACCTGGCGCGCCGGCCCGAATTCGCCGCATATTTCGCCGACAAGGGTGCGAAGGTGTCGAAGCGCTTCGAGGACATGCACGTGCCGCTGCCCGTGCACGGCGCCTTCGCGCCGGCGCCGCCCGTCCCGCTGTGGCGACGCGCCGTCAACAAGTTGCAGCGGATCCTGCGCCGGCTGGTACGGATCGTCCGGCCCGCCTAGCAACAGCCCCGGCGGGTGGCGTCCGCGCGCACCCGTCCCGCAAGGCCGTCGATCGATGAATCAAGAAAAACTCGTCAAGCTGATCGCGTTCTATTTCCCGCAGCTTCATCCCATTCCCGAGAACGACGAATGGTGGGGCAAGGGCTTCACCGACTGGGTGAACGTGCGCCGGGCGACGCCGCAGTTTCGCGGGCATTACCAGCCGCGGGTCCCGCTTGGCGATAACTACTACGACCAGTCCGACAAGCGGACCATCGAATGGCAGATCGGCATCGCCCGGAAGTACGGCCTCGCCGGCTTCTGTCATTACCATTACTGGTTCGACGGCAAGCAGCTCCTCGAGACGCCCACCGACATCGTGCTCGAGTCGAAGGAACTCGACTTTCCATTCTGTCTCGCGTGGGCCAACGAGACGTGGTCGCGCCGATGGGACGGGCGGGATCACCACATCCTGCAGGAGCAGACGCACCGGCCCGACCCGGCGCTGTGGGAGCGGCATTTCGACTACCTGTTCCGCGCATGGAGCGACGATCGCGCCATCAAGATCGACGGCAAGCCGGTGTTCCTCATCTATCGCGCCCATCGCATCCACGAGATCGACCGGATGTTCGACCTCTGGCGCGAGCGCGCGCACCAGCGCGGGCTTCCCGGCCTCTATCTCGTGTCGATGAAGCAGTACGAATTCCCGGTGCCCGAAGTGCTGCGGCATTTCGACGCGACCGTCCAGTTCCAGCCGTTCGAGGCGATCTACTCGCCGGATTTCGAGGGCGCCGTGCTGGAGACGAGCAAGATGGTGGCGCCGCTGCGCAGGCTGCCCGAGAAGGTGCAGGACGTGCTGCGCGCGCTGCGCTACCGCTTCCTCTCCGGCCTCACCTTCTACGACTACGACATGGTCTGGAAGCAGATGCTCAAGGTCGAGCGCGAAGGCGGCATCCCTGCCTTCCCCGGCGCGTTCGTCGACTGGGACAACACCGCGCGGTACCAGAAGCGCGCGCGGATCTTCAAGGGGGCCTCGCCCGAGCGATTCGCCTACTGGTTCAGGCAGCTCGTCGAAGTGACCGCGCAGCGGCCCGCGCCCGAGCACATGATCTTCCTCAACGCGTGGAACGAATGGGCCGAGGGCACCTACCTCGAGCCCGACGCACGTTACGGCCATCGTTATCTGGAAGCGGTGAGGGACGCGCTCTCCGGCGCCGCGAATGCGCCGATGTCGGCGCGTGCGCCCGACGCGGCCGATCTCCTGGCGATGCCGACGCGCTAGCTCCCTTCCTGCCGCACGAGCGGGCCGCCTGGCGCGAACCGTCGCGGCGCCCGCGCGGGTACCGGCATCAGCGGATGGCGCTCCTGCGGAACACGAGGTCCCACACGCCGTGCCCGAGTTTCATCCCGCGCAGCCTCGAACTTGGTCTGCGGCCGATGCGCCGGCCGCTCGCAGAAGCCGGGTGCGGAATTGGCGAGCATCGGCTCGGCGTCAAGCGTCGCGAGGATTTCCTGCGCGTAATCTTCCCAGTCCGTGGCGACGTGCAGGTAACCCCCGGGTGAGAGCCGGTGCGCGAGTGCCTCGACGAATGCCGCGTTGAGCAGGCGCCGCTTGTGATGGCGCTTCTTTGGCCAGGGATCGGGAAAGAACACGTGGATTCCGGCGAGCGCGTTCTCGGGAATCATCGCCGCGACCACCTCGACCGCGTCGTGCCGGATGACGCGCACGTTGGATAGGCCGAGCGCGTCCAGTCGCTGCAGCAGCGCGCCGACGCCGGGACCGTGCACTTCGACACCGAGGAAGTCCAGCTCCGGATGTGCCTGCGCGATCGCCGCCGTCGTCTCGCCCATGCCGAAGCCGATTTCGAGCACGCGCGGCGCGCGGCGACCGAACGCGCGGTCGAAGTCGAGCGGTGAATCCTGCCACGGCAAACCGAAGCGGGGCAGCAGCGTGTCGAGCGCGCGCTGCTGCGCCGGCGACATGCGCCCCTGCCGCAGCACGAAGCTCCGGACGGGGCGACGGTATGCGATCGACGTCGCATCGCCCGATGCGCTCGGGAGCGAAGCAGCGTCGCCTGCCGGATGTCGAGGCGTCATGGAAGCCGTCACGGCGGCGGGATACGGACCCAGCCGGCGTCGGAAATCCTGACATTCATCACGCTCGCCTTCTGCTGTCCCGCCGGCGTGTACTCGATCGCGAGGGAGCCCACGTCCTTCCACGTCGCCGCCGCATCAATCCACTGCTCGCGTGGGCGCCAGGCGTGCGTCTTGTGGACGCCATCTTTCGTCACCCGCCAGAGCACGATCTCGTTCGTGCAGCGCTCCGCGCAGAAGTCGGCGGTGACGAGGTTCTGCCGGTCCGGCGACAGGACGGGATCCGAGGGCAGGTCGGTGCGGCGGCCGCCGATACGCTGCAGCAGCACGAACGACGAGTCGGTGCCTTCGGTCACATAGAGCACGACGGCGTTGATCTCGCTGATGTAATCGTAAAGGCTGTAGGTGCGCTGGCCGCCGCGCACGTCGGCGTCGGCGAAGGTCGCCGTCCCCGCCGGATAGAGCGAGACGACGAGGGTCGCGCCGTCGCGTTTCGCGAGATCGGGCAGGCGCTTCAATTGCACGGCTTCGATCCGGCGCCCGCAGTTCTCCGGCCCCGCGCCGCTGCCGCACAGGTCGGCGATTTCGTCGAGGGTGAGCGGCAGCGCCGTCGCCACCGCGCTTGCGATGAGCGCGCCGGCGAGCGCGGCGCGCGCGGTGTTGCGGGCCGGGCTCGGGAGCCGCACCGCGGATCAGCCGATGCGGCCCGCGTCGGGCGAGCTGGGACTCGCGGCGTAGAGCTTGCGCGGCATCCGTCCCGCGAGGAAGGCCTCGCGTCCCGCCTCGACGGCGAGCCGCATCGCGCGCGCCATGCGCACGGGGTCGGTGGCGAGCGCGATCGCCGTGTTCATCAGCACGCCCGAGCAGCCGAGCTCCATCGCGATCGCGGCATCCGAGGCCGTGCCGACCCCCGCGTCCACCAGCACCGGCACCTTGGCGTCGGCGATGATGAGCTTGAGGTTCCACGGATTGAGGATGCCCATCCCGGAGCCGATCAGCGATGCGAGCGGCATGATCGCGACGACGCCGATCGCCTCGAGCTCGCGCGCGATGATCGGGTCGTCCGACGTGTACACCATCACCTCGAAGCCTTCGCCGACCAGCGTTTCCGCGGCCTTGATCGTTTCGCGCACGTTCGGGAACAGCGTGTTCGGGTCGCCCAGCACCTCGAGCTTGACCAGCGTGTGCCCGTCGAGGAGCTCGCGCGCGAGCCGCAGCGTGCGCACGGCGTCGTCGGCGGTGTAGCAGCCGGCCGTGTTGGGCAGATAGGTGAATTCCGAGGGCGGCAGCGCGTCGGTGAGCGACGGCGCATTCGGGTCCTGGCCGATGTTGGTGCGGCGAATCGCCACGGTCACGATCTCGGCGCCCGAGGCGACGATCGCGGCGCGCGTCTCGCCGAAATCCCGGTACTTGCCGGTGCCGACCAGAAGGCGCGAGCGGTAGGCCCGGCCGGCGATCAGCAGCGGATCGGCAAAAGCGGTGTCGGCGGGCTGGTGCGGAGCGTTCATGGCAGGATTTTACCGCGCCGGGTCAGCCGCCGCCCACCGCGCGGACGATCTCGAGCGTGTCGCCGTCGGCGAGCGCCGTTGCGTCGTACAGGCTCTTCGGAATGATCTCGCCGTTTCGCTCGACCGCCACGCGCTTGCCCTCGAACCCGAGCTCGCGCACCAGCGCGGCCACGCTCGCGGACTCCGGGGCCAGCGTTCGTGCTTCGCCGTTGACGATGAGGGAGACCATGAGGCGCCATGATACGCGCGCCGGCGGCGTCAGCTGCGGTAGCGGCGCATCGCCTCGCGCAGCACGCGCATCTGCGCGTCGAATCGCGTGCAGGCGTCGCAGAACGTGAGATGCAGGCGCAGCTTCACGCGCTCCCACGAGCTGGGCGGCGCGTCCTGCAGCCGCGAGACGAGGCGTGAGATTTCCCGGCAGGAGAATGAGCTTCCGAACATGATGGTCAACGGGCAGCCGGAGTCCCCGGTCCGGCCGCGCCACGGCGCGACGCGTCGGCGGCGAACCAGTTCTGCTCGAGGCACAGCCGCAGCGCCATCCTGGCCCGGTACAGGATCACCCAGAGGTTATTCGCGGTGATCGCCAATTCCTTACAGATCTCGGCGGTCTCGAGCTCCAGCACCTCGCGCATGATGAACACCCGGGCCGTGTTGGGCGGCAGCCTTTCCAGGCAGAAGTCGACGATCTCGACGAACTGGCGGCGATCGAGCGCATCCTCCGGGTTGCCCCAGTCGGCCGGGGCCGGGTTCCAGTGGCCGGTGCGGTCGAACATCGCGTCGAAATCCTCGATGTCGAGCTCGTCGTCGATGTCGCCGAACGTGCTCGCGGCCTGCGGCTCGCGCTGCTTGCGTCGAATCGCATCGACGATCTTGTGCTTGAGGATGCCCGTGAGCCAGGTCTTGAGGCTCGACTTGCCGGAGAATCCGGCGCCCGAGAGCGCGGCGACGAGGGTTTCCTGCACGACATCCTCGGCCTGGGCGTCGTCGCGCAGCTGCAGCCGGGCGACCCGCAGCAGGTAGGCGCGATGTCCTTCGAGGTCGGCCGCGAATCCCGGGGCAGGCATCGCCGCATTCTGCCAGAGGACGTGCAGGATCGATTGACCGTTGCTGCGCAGGGCGACGACTGCGCCCGCGGCGCAATGAGTTATGTCGTCAACCGCGCGATGACCGGCGGCTACGCGTTCGTCGCATGGCCCGTCAAATGGGGCGGCACGGGCGTGATGACGTTCATTGCCGGCAAGGACGAGCACGTCTACGAGAACGATCTTGGCACGAACGGAAGTTCGGTCGCAATGGCGATGAAGGAATTCACCCCGGAATCGACCTGGTCGCAAGTGCCGCAGAAGTAACGGCGCGACTGTCCCACGCTTCGTCTCATGGTCGTCTACTCGGACGACACGGCGGTGATGCCGTTCGTTGCCTTCAACCAGTGCAAGCTCTACGATTACGAGGGCCGGCGCTGGCTTGACTTCGACGGCATGCCTACGACGCCGGCGGCAACCCTGCATCGAGCCTTGGGGCGAGCTGCGATGCAAGAAGCTGCACCAAGCGTGACCTGACGTCAGGGCGGTCCACCAATGACTGCGCAGCAGCATTCTCCCGTGGCAGCGCCTCTCACACGACGCGAGGTCGTCCGCGCGCTGATGCCGCTGACGCGGAGCTCGACGACGAAAGGCGTGTCGCTGCTCGTCGCCGAGCTTTCCCTCGTACTGGCTGGCGATCCTGGGAGTGCTGTACCTACCCGGGCTGGGCTGGAAGATCGCGGCGTCGATGTTTGCAGGCGCTCGCCTCGGCAGCTTTGTGATCATCGGCCACGATGCCGCGCACGGCGCGCTGACGCCGCACCGCCGCCTCAACTGGCTGCTCGGAGTGACGGCGTTCACGACATGCTTCTACAACTATCGGATGTGGGTCTACGACCACCACGTGCAGCATCACAGCTTCACGAACCACGAGCAGAAGGACACGTACACGCCGATGACCAAGGCCGAGTTTGACGCGCTGCCCCGGTGGCGGCAGCTGCAGCAGCGGTTCTACCGGCGGCCGAGCTTCATCTCCTTCGCGGTGTACTACATCGTGGAGCGCTGGTCGCAGGCAAAGGTCTTTCCGCTGCCTTATGTCGCTGTGCCCTATCGTCGTGCGGCCTGGAAGCACTTTGCTTTCCTAGCGACCTACATCGCGCTCTTCACGAGCGCGCTGGTCCTGTCCCCCGCCTATGCCGATGTCACGACCGCGGAGGCGCTGATTCTCGGCGAGCTCCTCCCGTTTTTCATCTTCATGGGGATCCAGTCGTACATCCTCTGGTCGATGCACACGCTGCCCGATGTCGGCTGGTTCCGTCCGGGACTCGCGCCCAAATGCATCGGCGACGCCGGCGAGCTGGTGTCGGTTCACGTGGCATTCCCGAGATGGCTGGAGCTCGTCACGCATGGCATCACCAATCACCCCGTCCATCACTTGCTGCCCGCCATTCCCATCTACAACCTGGCGAAGGCGCAGGCAAAGTACGAGGAACTGGTCGGCCCGCTAAACGTCAAGCATCCCTTCAGTTTCAGCGGGCTCGTCGATACCGCGAACCGCTGCAAGCTCTACGACTTCGAGCACAATCGCTGGCTGGACTTCGACGGAAACCCCACGGGCGACCTGACCCGCCCGTTCTGTCACGCCGAGCGTGTGGCGCAGTACCTGGGCAGGGACGCCGTCGCGGGCGGTGCACCCGCGTAGCACGCGAGCGCCGATCGAAGCGCATTGCTTGGCGCTCTCGGTCTCGGGTCCCAATGGGATGGCGGGAAAGCAGATCCAATATCGGGACAAAGGACGGTGCCGGCGATCCGCTTGGCGACGTCGCAGCCCTGCGGATTTCGGCACACTTCAGTGCGCCGCGGGCGCGCCCAAACGCTATTTCTCGCCTGCAAAGCAAACGGCCTGCATCGCTGCAGGCCGTTGATTTTTTGGTGGCGAATCAGGGACTCGAACCCCGGACCAAAGGATTATGATTCCTCTGCTCTAACCAGCTGAGCTAATTCGCCAAGGGCCGCAAGTATAGGCGATCGCCCACGCCTTGGTCAAAGGTGAGCCGGCCGTTGTGCCATCGGCCCCCGCGTCGGAAAACCGTCGCGCGTTGCGCATGAATCCGTTCCGAAATCATTCCGTGCGGCGCGGGTGCACGCGGATTTCGGCGCGACATTCGCGCCGAGGCGATTGCGAATGTGCGCATGCGAAACGTCGACGCGATGAACGCGCGCCGATGCGCGATCCGGATTCGAATGCGCACGTCATGGCCGCGATTCGCGGGATTCGCGAAGGATCCGGGCACATGCCCGGGCCGTGCTCGACCGCCTTCGCCGTGTGGGGCAGAAATCCCATTATGTCTTGGACATAACGCGAATTTTGTTCGACAATTACGGATTTGGGGCCGGTTTCGCCCGCCAACCCTGAACAATGAACGCGTCGATGGACCCCTCCCACGGCATCATTCTCAATATCAGCGCAGTCGAGCGCGAGACCGGCCTGTCCAAGGACGTCTTGCGGATGTGGGAGCGTCGCTACGGCTTTCCGAAGCCCGGCCGCGACGAGAACGGCGAGCGCCAGTACTCGGTTTCCGAGATCGAGAAGCTGCGCACGATCAAGCGCCTGATGGACGTGGGACTGCGGCCCGGCAAGATCATCCACGCGACGCAGGAGGCGCTCAACACGCTGGCCGAAGCGCGAACCGCGGCGCGCGCCGACACGTCCACGCCCGTCATCGAGAAGGACGTGCTGGCGATGCTGCGCGCGCATGACGTCACCGCGCTGCAGAATTCGCTCGCGAACCTCATCATGAAGCAGGGGCTGCAGCGATTCGTCCAGGAGTCGCTGTCGCCGTTGAACCGCGCGATCGGCGACGCGTGGATGCGCGGCGAGCTTCCGGTGTTCGAGGAGCATCTTTACACCGAGCAGATGCAGGCCGTGCTGCGCGCTGCGATCAATTCGTTTCCCCGCCAGACCGGCACGCCGCGCGTGCTGCTGACGACGTTTCCGGGCGAGCATCACGGGCTTGGCCTGCTGATGGTCGAGGCGATGCTCGTGCCCGAGGGCACGCAGTGCATCTCGCTCGGCGTACAGACTCCGCTCGAGGACATTCGCCGCGCCGCGCTCGCGCATGAAGTGCACATCCTCGCGCTGTCGTTCTCGGCGGCCTTTCCGGTGCGCCAGGCGAGCGACGGTCTCGCGACGCTGCGCCGGCAGCTGCCGCAGGGCGTGACGCTGTGGGCGGGCGGCGAGATGACGCGCCGCGTGCGCAAGACGCTGCCGGGCGTCGTGCTGATCCCCGAGCTCGCCTCGGTGCTGGGCGCGCTCAAGAGCTGGCGCGCGCATTTTCCGCAGGCCGCCGAGGCGGCTGCGCCTGCACGGTGACGCGCTGATTTGATCACCGCCGTCACACTGGCCGCGCTGTACTTGCTGGGCGCCGCCGCCTATGCGGCGTGGGGCGTGCACGCGATCGCGCAGGGCGCTCCGTGGCCGCTCGTGATCCTCGGCGCGGTCGCGGCGTATTTCGCGATTCCCTTCGTCGCGGTCACCTATTGGTTCGCTTTGGCATGGATTCGCCGCTCGCCGCGGCCGCCGGACAAGCGGATCGGGTTGTGGCGTGCCACGCGGTGCTTCCTGACCGAGGTGCGCTGCATCGCGGGATCGCCGATCCGGATGGGATTCCGCTGGTGGCTGATGCGCGAGCCCGCGCCTGCGCCGGCCGCGGCGCCGGTGCTGCTGCTGCACGGCATCGGCTGCAACGCCGGCGTCTGGATTCCTTTCATGCGGCGTCTGCGTGAGCGTGGCATCGGGCCGCTGTACACACTGTCGTACGGGCCGCCGCTGGCCTCGATCGAAATATTCGCCGCGCAGGTCGCGGAGAAGGTCGCGGCCATCAGGACCGCGACCGGCGCCTCCGGCGTCACGCTGCTCTGCCACAGCATGGGAGGCCTCGTCGCGCGTGCCTACCTGCGCCGTTACGGAACGGACGGGATCCGTGCAGTGGTGACGATCGGCACGCCGCACCGCGGCAGCATTCTCGCGGGAATGTTCCCGGGAACCTGCCTCGCCGAAATGCGCCCTGGCGGCGAATGGCTCGAACGCCTCAATCGCGACGCGCCGCCGCCGGGTGTGCGCTGCGTCGCGCTATGGAGCTGGCACGACTCGATGGTCGTCCCGCAGCTCAACGCGCGGTGGGACGGCGCGGAGGACGTGGACTTCGTCGGCGTCGCGCACAACGCGCTGCTGGCCGACGCCGGCGTGCTCGCGTGCACCGCCGAGCTGCTTGCGAAGGTGCAGGCCGACTGCCGCTACCAGTGAATCCCCTGGGTGAGCTGGGCGAACGCCATCTGCTCGGCCGTCAGCGGCTGCGGCTCGCCGGGCTTCTTGCCCTGCGCGGCCGCCGAGTCCGGGAACATGTTGAATGCCGTGTTGAGCAGGATCTGCGTGAGCTTCGGCGCGGCCGCGTGGCAAACGGCGCCGAAGATGCCGAGCCGCGTCGCGATCCGCACCGGCTTGTAGACGATCGCCTCGACGACGAGATCCGCGGCCTGCTCGGGTGAGAGCGTCGGCACGTTCTCGTACATCTTGGTCGGCGCGATCATCGGAGTGCGCACCAGCGGCATGTTGATCGTCGTGAAGTTGATCCCCTTGTCGAGGAATTCCGACGCTGCGCACGCCGAGAACGAATCGAGCGCCGATTTCGACGCGACGTAGGCCGAGAAGCGGGGCGCGTTCGACAGCACGCCGATCGACGAGATGTTGATGATCTGCCCGCGCTTCTGCTCGATCATCTTCGGCAGGAAGCCGAAGATGAGGCGCAGCGAACCGAAATAATTGAGCTGCATCGTCCGCTCGAAGTCGTGGAACCGGTCGAACGAATTGATGACGCCGCGGCGGATCGAGCGGCCCGCGTTGTTGACGAGGTAGTCGCAGACACCATGGTCCTTCAGCACGCGCGCGACCAGCGCGTCGCAGGAGGCGAGGTCGGAGACGTCCGCGGTGTAGATGTAGGCGCGGCCGCCGGCCTTCTCGATCTCCTGCTTCGTCTCGATGAGCTTCTCCTCGCCGCGCGCGACGAGGATCACCTTCGCGCCCGCCTCGGCGAGCTTCAGCGCCGTCGCCTTGCCGATGCCCGACGACGACCCGGTGACGACCACCACCTTGTCCTTGACCCGCCCGGCGAGCGTGCGGTCGATGAAGAGGTCCGGGTCGAGGTTGCGCTCCCAGTAGTCCCACAGTCGCGGCGCGTACGTCTCGAGATGCGGCACCGCGATGCCCGATCCCTTGAGTGCCTTGGTCGTCTCGCGGTTGTCATAGCGCGTCGGCCAGTTGATGAACTGGAACACGTCCTTGGGAACGCCGAGGTCGGTGAGGACGGCGCGGATCATCCGCTTCACCGGCGCGAGCGAACCGATCCCGTAGAGAATCGGCGCCGGAATGAACCCGAACATCCGCGCGTTGACGCGCAGCGTCATCTGCGGCGCATGGGCGGCCCGGGCGATGATGTTCAGCACTTCGCCGATGCGGTGCGGCGCAGGGTCGGTCAGGTGGAAGCACCTGCGGTCGAGTCCGCGCTTGTGCGCGAGATAGTCGAGCGCGTCGGCGACGAAGTCGACCGGCACGATGTTGATGCGGCCGCCCTCCACGCCGATCATCGGCATCCACGGCGGCAGCGCCTTGCGCATCTTCTGGATGAACTTGAAGAAATAGTAGGGCCCGTCGATCTTGTCGATGTACCCCGTCTTCGAGTGCCCGACGACGAATCCGGGCCGGTAGATGCGATAGGGCCGCTTGCATTCCTTGCGCACGACCCGCTCGGAGTCGTGCTTGGTCTTGAAGTACGGGTGGTCGAGGTCCTCGGCCTCCTCGAACATGTCCTCGCGGAAGACGCCGTCGTAGAGTCCCGCCGCGGCGATCGAGCTCACATGATGGAAGCAGCCGGCGTCGATCGCCTCGGCGAAATGCACGGCGTTGCGCGTGCCCTCGACGTTCGCGAGCTGCTGCTCCTCGGCGCTCGCCGTGAGGTCGTAGACCGCGGCCACATGGAAGAAATGCTTCACCTTGCCGCGCAGCCTGCGCAGGTCGCCGGCGTCGACGCCAAGCTTGTCCTTGCCGAGGTCGCCGAACACCGGGATCACCTGCGCCTCGGTCGCGCCCCAGTAATCCTCGCGCAGCTCGGTGAGCTTCTTCGCCGAGCGCTTGCGAACCAGCACGTAAATGGGATCGCCGCGCTTCAGCAGGTTCGCGACGAGGAAGCGGCCGATGAATCCGGTCGCGCCGGTGACGAAGTACGCCATGACCAACCCTCCTGAGATGATGATCGCGCGCTGCCGTCGTGGCACGGTGATGCGCGTTGCTCCAGCGGGCGCTGCGGCGCTCTTCGGCGGGCGGCGTTCGCCGGAGCCGTTCGGGCCGGAGCATTGTTACGGCGATTATACGGCGCGGAATCGACGCGGTGCCCGCGCGGGATGCCGCATTGCCCGGCGGCGCCCACGTCCGGTTTAGTATGATTGCTCTAGGCGGGCGGCCTAGAATTGCGATCTGGCCTAGCGGGCCGCACGCGAACGAGTCGAGGAGAACGCACGATGCTCAAGAAAGCCAAGGCGCAACTGGGGCGGGACGAGACAACCGGGGCGCGGGACCTGTCTCAGTCCGTGCTCGATTCGTCGCATCAGATCTGGCTCGCCGGCCTCGGGGCGTTCGTCAAGGCACAGCGCGAAGGCATGAAGATGTTCGACAATCTCGTCCTGCAGGGGACGAAGATCGAGCAGAAGACGCGGCAGGCGGCGGCCGAGACGGCTGCCGCGGCACAGGATGCCGCACGGACCAAGGCGAAGGAGATGCAGAAGATGGCCGGCGGAACGTGGGACAAGCTCGAAAAGGTGTTCGAGGATCGCGTCGAACGGGCGCTGTCGAAGCTCGGCGTTTACACCCAGAACGACGTGCAGAAGCTCGCCACCCGCGTCGACGAGCTGTCGGCGGCGGTGAATGCGCTTCTGAAGCAGTCGGGCGCAACGGCGAAGGTCGGCGCCCGCAAGCCGCGCGCGGCCAAGGCGGCCGCGAAACCGGCGTCCGCGCGGAAAGCGCCGCGCGGCCGCAAGAGCAAGTAAGCACGAGCAAGTGATGCGGACGCGGCGCTTCGTGCGAAGCGCCGCCGTTCGGCCGCGAAGCCGTTGCTCCCGCGTCAATCGCGGTTGAGCTTTTCCACCTGCTTTACGTAGTTCTGCATCGCGTCGTCGCGGCTCATCCCCTTGAGCTTTGCCCAGGCGTCGTGCTTGGCGCCGCCGACGAAGTCGAATCCGCCCGGGCGCTCGCCCGTAACGTCCCCCTCGACCGCCTGCTTGTAGTACGAGTAGAGCTTCAGCAGCGTTGTGTTGTCGGGCTTCTTCTTCGTCTGCTTCGCGGCCGCGGCGGCGGCTTCGAATTTCGCCTTGAGATCGTCCTTCTTCGGCGCGGCCATCGTTCGTCCTCCTGGTCCGTTTTCCGGGCATCCGCCTTCTATGCTACTTTAGCGCGAAGCACAAAACGCGCGCAATCGGCGCGCGCCCGCGGGCGCCCGGATGCGAATCCCGGCGCCGGGCGGGGACCCTCGCTCGAGAGCCCCGATGGCAAAGCGCGAAAAGATTTCGGCGATCGACACCGCGTGGCTGCGGATGGACCGGCCGACCAATCTGATGATGATCTGCGGCGTGCTGACGTTTGGCACCCCGATCCGGATGGCGCGGCTGCGCGCCGTCGTCGAGAAGCGTTTCCTGCGCTTTCCGCGCTTCCGCCAGCGCCCGGTCGATTCGCTCGGAATCGCGAGCTGGGAAGGCGGCGAGAAGCTCGATCTCGATTACCACCTGGTCCGCGTCTCCCTGCCGGGGCGGGCGGGAAAGCGCGAGCTGGAGGCGTTGGTGAGCCGGCTCGCCGCCACCGAGCTCGATCCCGCGCATCCGCGCTGGCAATACCATCTCGTCGACAACTACGACGGCGGCAGCGCGCTCGTCATCCGCATCCATCATTGTTACGCCGATGGCATCGCGCTGGTGCAGGTTATGCTGTCGATGACGGACTCGGCGCCGGGCGGCCCGCCGGCGCTGCCGGCGCCCCCGCCGCAGCGCAAGCGCGAGGACGCGTCGACCGATTCGCTCGGCGCCCTCACCGCGCCGCTCGCCAACGCACTGCAGATGGCGCTCGGCATCGGCAAGACGCTGGTCGAGAAGGGCACCGAAATCTGGGTGGATCCGATCAAGGCGCTGGCGCTCGCGGAGCAGGGTGGCGCGCTCACCGCGGAAATCGCCAAGCTCGCCATGATGGGCCAGGATTCGCCGACGCGCTTCAAGGGCGCGCCGGGCGTCGCCAAGCGGGTCGCCTGGGCCGAGCCGATTCCGCTCGACGAGGTCAAGGCGGTCGGACGTGCGCTTGGGGCATCGGTCAATGACGTGCTGCTCTCGTGCGTCGCCGGCGCGCTGCGCGAATACCTCGTCGCCAAGGGCGACGCAACCGACGGCGTGATGATGCGGGCGCTCGTGCCCGTCAACCTGCGGCCGCTCGAGAAAGCCTACAAGCTCGGCAACCAGTTCGGCGTCGTGTTCCTCGAGCTGCCGATCGGCATCGAGAATCCCATCGAGCGCCTCTACGCGGTGCGCGCGAACATGCGCGCGCTCAAAGGCAGCTTCCAGCCGGTGCTCACTCTCGGCCTGCTCGCCGCCGCCGGAGCGGGCCCCAAGCTCCTGCAGGAGCAGCTCATCACCGTGCTGGCGCGCAATGCGAGCGCCGTGATGACCAACGTGCCCGGCCCGCAGACGCCGCTCTACTTCGCCGGCGCGCGCATCGAGCGCTTCATGTTCTGGGTGCCGCAGTCAGGCGACATCGGGATGGGCGTGTCGATCCTGTCGTACGACGGGCACGTGCAGTTCGGGCTCATCACCGACCGCGGATTCTGTCCGGATCCCGAGCGCATCATTGCGCGCTTCCTGCCCGAGTTCGAGAAGCTCGTGCTGACGACGCTGTTGTGCCCCTGGCCGGACGCGGCGATCTCGATCCCGCGCTTGCCGCCGCCGTCGTCCTGCGCCACGCACGCGCCGCGTAGCGCCGCCCGTCGCCAGTGGTCGGTCTCGCTACTGGCAGAGGGTCGCGCCGCCGCCGCTGAAAGGGAAGCGCGTGATCGGCTTGGACTGGATGATCGGTCCGGAAAACGGCGCGACCGTCACGTTATATCCAAAGGTCGCATGGTTCCCGTCGGCAAACGACAGAGTCGCCGTGCCCACGGAATTCACCACCACCTTGGTCTTGTCGTAGACGTCGAAGCGCGGTCCCGAGTTCTGGTAGATCTTCCCGCTGTAGACGTTGCCGCCCTGGAACTGGACCAGCGCGGACAGCCATAGCGGCTGGTCGTCGACGCCGTACGTGTACCAGGTGGCATAGATGCTGTCTCCCTGGTGCGCGAGGTTGAGCCCCCAGCCGGACTCCGCACCGTTCGGCACCCACCAGAGGTCCTGATAATTCGTCGCCGGGCGAGATTGGGCGTGGTGGCGCCGTAGACGCATACCGGCTGCGGGCCTGTGAGAAGGTCGAATCGCTGGATCGGCTTCGTTTGCTCGACCCCGTTGATGTGATAGGAGAAGCTGCCATTGTCGGCATCCGAGAACGTCAGCGTTCCGTCGCCCACCGCGATTGCCAATGCCGTCCCGGTGTAGTTGTTGAACGAGGGCCCGACGTCGATGTAGATTTTGCCCGCATAGGTGTTGCCGGTTGGCGTCGTGCGCGCCGCGAGCATCGACAGCCACCACGCCTTGCCGCTCGTATCGTAGGTGTACCACGTGGCGTAGACCTGATCGCCGTGATGCGCGAAATTGAGCCCCCACCCGGTTTCCACGCCGTTCGGCACCCACCACAGGCCCTGGTAATTCGCTACGCCGGTGACGATCAGTGTCGAGTCCGGAAAGGCGAGGGCGTTCCCGTTCCAGGTCGTGATGTTCGCCACGCCGTTCTCATACACCCCCGAGGCGCTTGCGCTCACGAGAGCCTCTACCGTGCATGAACTGTGTGCGGCGACCGCCACCTTTCCGTAAACCGTCAGATTGTCGAGCGCGACATTGCTCTGAAAGACACATCCCGGACTGAACGTCGAAAGCCCGAATGCATTGGACGTTATCCCCATCGGAAGGGCGTCGGTGAACGTCACGTCGCTGATCGTGGCGCCGGTGGCATTCCCGAACGTGATCGACAGCGTCGAGGTTTCGCCCACGGCAACCACCACCGGCGCAAAGCTCATGCCCGTCAGTGTCACGTTCAGCTGTGCCGCCGCCGGTCCCGTGCCGAGGCACAGTACGACACACAGTGTGAAACGGAGTCGCGAGCGAGTGTTCAAGGTCTTTCGCCTTTCCCCAGCCGGGGTTCGTCGAAAACGAACAACCCGGAAAGTTCAGATCATGACTGCCTGAATCGTCATCCCTCCAGCAGATCGGCGCGGCAAGACCCGGGCATGAGAATAGATGGGCACGGCCAACCATGGTCCGTTCGATGTCGCACATAGCAGTGCACCATGATTGCATGCACACCACAAACCTACTTCGGCAGGCAACGCGGCAAAGTAGGGACGATTCACAATGCCTTGTCAGGCGGCACCGACATCACGCTGTACGGCACAGGAGGTGCCCCTGCATGCCTGCTGCTGCAAGCCGTATTTCTACCGCATCGGAGCGGAGATGGGAAGGGGTGCGCTCACTTCTCGCCGCCATCCAACTGGTCCATGACGGCGACCGGAATCGGCCCGCCCCCTGCGGCTTCGGAAATCTCGAGGATCGTCTTCAGCGCCGCGACGCCCTGCTCGATCGCGTCGCAGGCGTCGCGCGTTCTCTGCGCCGACAGTATCAGCGTGTCGGGCGGAACGTCGCAATGACACGATAAATCCACCGCGAGCGCCGAGAGCGAGTCGAGGACCTTGCAGACTTCCACTGCAGTCGCCCTGGTGGTGTTCATGTCGAAGGCGAGGTCATGCCTGCCTCTGGTCCGCCCCGGCTTGCCGTCGGTGCGCATCGGCCAATTCGCTCATGAGGCGCAGCAGTTTCAGGATGTCGGTGCTCTTTGCGAAGAAATGGGCGGCGCCCAGATGGGCGGCTCGTTCCCGGTAATGCGACATCGTGAAATTCGTCAGCACAACGGTCAGCGGCGGGTGAGCGTCCTGTCGCGTCACCGCTTCGATCACATCGAACCCGGTGCCGCTCTCCAGCATCAGGTCCGCAACGATTGCGTCGGGCTTGCATTCGGCTATCTGCGAGATGGCTTCTTCGGCGCGTCCCGAATGTCCCACGATCAATGCGCCGCGGACGCCTTCAAGCAATTCCAGCAACAGCCGCAACAACACCGGCGAATCTTCGACCAAGTAGATTCGAAAATATTCTGTGAATGCGAGCGACATCGATCAATGCGACACACGCGGCGTCCGACGACAGACCGGGACAGTATAGGGCTGGGCCGATGAATTGCTGTCCGTGGTGGGCTATTCCGGCGTAGGGGATTTCCCACAGAGTCGACCCTTCCACCATGCGCCCGTTGGTTGGGGCTTGGCCCGGGGCAGTTCTCTTTCGGCCACGCGCCGCAGACCCATGCAGAGGGCGCCGCGACGGGAAGTCCCGGGTGACGAGACGGTCCCGCTCGCGCGACGCCGCACCTCGACGAAGGACCGCGATCAGTCGAGCTCGGCTTGCGCCCGCGCGACGTCGAGCCGTTCCATCGCGTCCGCCGGAGTCGCGGCGGCCGCCTCCCGGTAGAGCTTCTCGGCCTCGGCGATCCTGCTCTTGCCGAACAGGATGATGAGTCCGTTGGCGTACTCGATGCGCGCGATCGCGGAATCGGGATTGAGCTTGATCGCCTTCTCGAAATGCTCGATCGCGGAGTCCTTTTTCGCGCCGTAGGTGACGCCTGCCACGAGGCCCCCGACCTTGTCGATCACTTCGGCCTGGTACGCGCCGTAGGCGATGTGCGCGTCGGCGTGCTTCGGGTCGAGCTTGATGGCCGAGACCAGCGCCTCCTTGACGCGACCGCCGAGGCCCTGCGCCAAGGCCTTCGCGACCGAGATGCCCTGGCTGTAGCGGCCGAGCGCGAAGGCGTGCAGGTAGTGCGCGTTCGCATCCTTGGGCGCCGCACGGCAGCGCGCCTCGGCCCAGCCTGCGGCTTCCTCGAGCAGCGCGAGCTTCGCCTTGTCGGATTTCTCGAGGTAGGTCGCGTAGACGACTTGCGCCTTGACCGCAGCATTGATGCCCGCCCCGCCGGCGCTCTCGCCTGCCTCGACCGCCGCGCCGAAGTCACCGGAATGGAAATGGCGCCACGCCTCCTGCACCGCGGCGTCCTTGGGGAATGGCTCGCCGTCGCCTCGATGCAGGCGCGGCCAATGCTTTTTCAGGCCGGCCGCGTCGTATGCGAAACGCTTGTCCGGATGCGGAAACTTCGCCCATTTCTTCGCCATGGCGCCCTCTCCTCAAAGGTAATCCTCTCCCAGTCGCTCGATCAGCGTTCGGGCGTCGCCGACGAGATACGGCGCGAGCAGGGTCAGCACTTGATAGGCCGCGCGTCCGGCGTCGGGCGGGCCGGCGTCGTCACGCGCGGCGCGGCGCACCCGCTCGAACGAATGCCAGTAGGTGGCGACGAGCAGGATGTTTTGCGCGAGCGCCGCGATCTCGCGCTCGCTCGCATGCATCGTCCCCGCTGCGACCATCGCGCGGCACAACTCTATCACGGTGGCGCTGCCTTGCCGGACGAGCTTGCCGAAGCGCGTGCCGAGCTTCGGATCGCGCGCCGCGATGAGATCGAGATCGCGGTAGAGGAAGCGGTGCCGCGCGATTTCCTCGAACAGGACGTGCAGCCACAGCCACACGTCCTCGACACCGATCGCCCTGCCGCCCGGGTCGGCGAAGAGCGGCAATACGCGCGCCTCGTGCGCCGCGTAGAGCTCGCCGACGATCTCCTCCTTGTTGCCGAAATGGTAGTAGAGGTTGCCCGGGCTGATGTTCATCTCGTCGGCGATGTCCGCCGTCGTGACGTTCGGCGCGCCCGCCCGGTTGAACAGCGCGAGGCTCGTTTCGAGGATGCGTTCGCGGGTGCGGCGGGGGCGTTTCCTTTCCGCCATGGTGGACGCTTCGGGGAAGTGACGCGGGCAGTGTAGGGCGCGCCCGCTGCCAACGCAAACGGAAGCCGCGCGCCGTTCGCGTCAGGCGGCGCCGGCGAGCCAGCGCTGCAACTGGTCGAGGGTGTGCGTGAGATCGCGCGCCGTCTGGCGCACGTCGTTGTCGTCGCGATTCGTGTGCAGCGGGCGCGGATCGCTGAGCGCGTCCGTGACCTTGCGCGACGCATCGGCGAGCCGGTCGCGCCGGATGCCGATCCCGTGGCGCGCGAGCAGCGGCTCGAGCGCCGGCATCCGCGCCGTGAGGTTCTGCCGCGTCTTCTCGAACGCGGCCGCGCACAGGCGCTTGCGCTGCGAGTAGCTGAAGATGCTCGCGAAGAACATGTCCGCATCCTCGCGGTCGGGTTCGAACAGCACGACGTCGGCGTGCGGGTACTGCTTGCGGTATTTCTCCATGCCGACCTTCATCCGCGAGTGGATGATGGCGCGAAACGTCTGCGACAGCACCAGCGGCAGCCCGCCCTGGTTCAGTTTGCGCGGGGTCACGTGGTCGCGTCCGGTGGCGTGGCTCGAGTCGTACGGCACCAGCGGATTGACGCACAGCAGGAGCGAAACACCTTGATCGAGCGCGACCGACGCATGCAGCGTCTTGTTGAGCGCGCCGTCGACGTAATGCTCGCCGCCGATCGCCACCGGCGGAAACAGCCCGGGCAGCGCGGCGGAGGCCTCGATCGCCTTCGAGATCGGGACGTGGTCGTGCCCGGCGGCGCCGAAGGTCACCGATGCGCCGGAATCGAGATTCGTGGCGACGAGGAAGAGTTTGTGTCTCAGCCTGCGGAAATCGTCGGTGCGGCCCGGCGCGGAAAAGAGCCGGCGCAGGAAGTCGCCGACGGACGCGTTGTCGAACATGCCGGTGGGGATCGCGTGCGACAAGGTCGCGAACGACTCCATCGCGCCGCGCTGGAACGGGTCGCGCAGGTATTGCATCGTGGCGCGGGCGAAGAGGCGCGGCAGCGACGCCGCCCGGCGGGCGAATTCGCCCAGCGCGGGACGCAGGAAGATCTGCGGCGTCAGCGCGGCGTCGACGCCGTCGTCGATGAAAAGCCGGTACATCTGCGCCGGCGAGATGCCGTTGGCCAGCGCGGCGGCGACGAAGCCGCCGGACGACACGCCGACGTACGCGTCGAGCTCGTTGAAGTCGATGCCGTCGAGCGAGTCGGTCAGGGCGACGAGTGCGCCGACTTCGTAGATGCCGCCGAGGGGACCGCCACCGGCCAACGCGAGGCCTATGCCCGATGGCGTGCGTGGAAGCCTGTCAGCGGACGTTGCGCGCCCGCGTGCCGTCGGTCCCGACATGTCCCCCCTCTGGAAGGTGAAGGCAGCGAACCTGGTGTGGCGACTTCACGATCGCTCGACGGTTCGCGGCCGCCGCCTGCATGTGCAGTGGCGCAATCCTAGCATGGCTCCGATTGCGCGACCGCGGTTGCCGAGGGCGGAAAGCCGGCCGTTCCGCACCGTGCGAAACGTCCGGCTCGAAGCGCGGCCGCGAACCGGCCGCTTGCGGCTTACTTCGCTGCGCGCCGCGTCTTGCGGACGGTCTTGGTCTTGCGTGCGCGAACGGCCTTCGCACGACGCTTCGCCGGCGCCATGGGCTTCATGGCGACGGATTTGCCGGCGCGCACGAATTCGATCTTCGGCAGCGCCTTCGGCAACACGCGCTCGGCGTAGTCGACGACGACGGCCGCAGCCTGCTTGACGGTCGTCTCGACCGACCGGCGGGTCCGCCGCCACGCCGTGTTGGCGCGCGCGATCGAGGGGCCGAGCCGCTCGTTGACGACGCGAACCGCGTTCGCCTCGACGACGTTGCCTTCCTTCACCAGCTTCTTGAACACGTGTCCGGCTTCGCCTTGCACCCAGTCGCGGGTGACCGCAGTGGCGCCCAGGCTGGCGAGCCATACTTGGCGGGACGCGGCCAGCGCGGACTCACCGATCTGCCGCGGATAGAAATTCGTCGATTGCTTCAGCATGGTCGTTCCCTTTCGAAGAAGATTTGATCCAGCGCACAAGCGCCAAGGTTCAATCTAGCCCATGCGTTTAGAGCAATCACACTAATGAGCGGCGCCGGTGTCTGGCGCGAGCCCGGCCGCCAGCGCATGCGCGAGCCGCGCGACGATGCCGTAGATCGACAGTTGCGGATTGGCGCCGATCGACGTCGGAAAGATCGAGCCGTCGAGGACGTAGAGATTGGCGAGCTGGTGATGCCGGCCCGTCGTGTCGACGACGGCGCGCATCGGGTCCGGGCCGAGCGGGCAGCCGCCCATCACGTGCGCGCTGAATACCGGCGTGACGATAGGTCCCAGCGCGAACGCATCGATCGCGGCGCGCGCCTCTCCCCAGGTCCGGTAGCTCTCGCCGACGCCGTGAATCGGCATCACCGTCGTCGCGCCGGCGGCGAACTGGATCTCGGCCATCGCGCGAAGCGCGCGGCGCACACCGTCCCACAGGAACGGCGTCAACGGATAGTCGAGCACCGGCGCGCCGTCGCCATCGAGCGCCACCGCGCCGCCGGGGCTTTCCGGGTTGAAGCCGTCGCGCAGGAGCGCGATCACGACCTGCAGGTTCGGGAATGCGCGCATCCATTCCGCGTGCGCCCGTCCGGCACTGGGCAGCGTGATCGCGCCGAGGATCGGGTGCACCGGCGGCGCCTCGAGCTTGAATCCGGCCGCGCCGTCGATCGGCTGCGTCCCGAGGAAATGGTCGGAGTAGATGGTCTGCGGCGCGCCCGCGTAGGCGTGCACCGGCTCCGGCATCAGCGCGGCGCTCACGATCGTCGGATGCAGGAACGTCCGCTTGCCCAGGATGCCATGCGGATCCGGCACGCCGCTTCGCAGCAGCAGTCCGGGAGATCCGATCGCGCCGGCGGACGAGACGTAGGCCTTCGCGCGCACGGTGATCCGGCGCGCGCTCGTGTGCACGCCCTCGGTGTCCATCGCCGCGCAGCGCAGCGCGGTCACCTGCCCGCGACTGTGCGCGAATTCGAGCGCGCGCACGCGGGTGACGAGGGTCGCTCCGCGGTCGAGCGCATCCGGGATGGTCGTCACCAGCATCGAGCGCTTCGCGTTGACGGGGCACCCGACGCCACAGTAGCCCAGGTTCCAGCACGCCTTCACGTTGCGCCGGATCGCGCGGGTCTCGATGCCGATGCGCGCGGCGCCGCGCGCCAGCGCCGCGTTGTTGGCATTCGGCGGCGTCTCCCACGGCCCGATGGACAGCCGCGCCTCCATCTCCGCGAAGGAGGGCGCGAGCGCTTCGGGCGAGAACCCCTCGATCCCGAGATGCGTCGCCCACCACGCGAGTGTCGCCTCCGGCGTGCGGAACGAGCTCGTCCAGTTGACCGTCGTGCCGCCGCCCACGCAGCGCCCCTGCAGGATGGTGATCGCCTTGTCCTTCGTCCGACGCCCGGCGGATTCCTGGTAGAGCTGCGGATAGGCGTCGGCCTCGCGCATCCGGAAATCGCTGGAGGATTTGAGCGGGCCTTCCTCGAGCAGCACGACGGAAAGCCCCGCCGCGGCGAGAATCGCGGCCGTGGTTCCGCCGCCCGCCCCGGTGCCGACGATCGCGACGTCGCAGCGGTATTCCGCATCGTCCGGCAGGAGTGCCGCGTCCACGATGCGCCATGCGCGCGCTTCCTCGGAGCGATAGGGGTCGCGCACCGCGGTGTTCATCGGTGCGCTCACGGCAGCTCCGGTGGACCGGGGTATCCGATCGCGGCCCACGCGGCCGGATCGCCGTACCATGCGGCGAAGATGAGCTGATGCAGCGCGGCGTGAGCGGAGCGAAGCAGCGCGAAGCTGCTGTCGCGCCAGCGCGACAGCATCGCGGCGACCGCCTCGGGGCGCGCATCGGGCCACGGCGTCGCGATGCCCGCGAGCGCCATGCGCGTGGGCGCGAACGCGAGCAGCGCGAACAGCTGTGCGAGCTCCTTCTGCGCGGCCGGCGGCAGGCCGGCGACGGCGCGCGCGACGTTGGCGACGGTCGCATCGACCGCGACGGCATGGCCCGGGGCATCCGCGGGCAATGCGCCCTCGAGCATCACCGGCGCGATCGCCGCGATGATGGCAGGCGCCTCCGGGTCGAGGCGCGCAAGCGCGGCCGTCGCCGCCGAGGCCGATCGGCGATCGCGACCGCCGCGCAGGTACCAGGCCGCGGCAAGGGTGGCGCCGCCGGCGATTCCGGCAACAAGAAAGGTGCGGCGCGTGGGCATCGGGGGGGCGTCCGGAGTCCGCCTGGCTGCGGACCCGGACTGTCTCGAATCTAGTGGCGGTGATTAGACTATTCAATCTAATCCCCGGCCGCGGCCATCGCAGAGCGTGCAACTCGGCTAGACTACCCGACGAAGCCGATGAACGGGACGCGTGAGTTCCGCGACAATAACCGGCACGACCGTCTTCGCCCATTTCGATGTCCACGATGTCGCCATCGCCGGCGGTAGAGCAGAGCCTCGTGTCGGGGCTTGCGCACGTCGCGCGCCTGCACGCCGACCGCCTCGCGAATCCCATCCTCGCGGGTGCGCTCGAGCGCGTCGCGAACTGGCAGGCGCGCAGGCTCCACGCCACCTACGCGGACCTGGCTGCGCAGCCCCGGTACCTCCGCGCGATCGAATTTTTCGAGACCGATCTCTATGGCGGCGGCGATTTCGCGAAGCGGGACGCCGATCTCGCGCGCGTGATGCCGGTGATGTCGCGGATGCTGCCGGCCGGCGTGATCGGGACCGTCGCGAAGGCGGTCGCGCTCAACGCGCTGTCGCAGGAGCTCGATCGCATGCTGCTCGCCCGACTGGCGCGGCCCGACGGCCGCTTCACCGTCGCGGAATATTGCCGTGCGTTCCGGAAGATGGGGCATTGGCCCGAGCGCGAACGGCAGATCGCGTTGATCGGCGAGATCGGGACGGCGCTCGACCATTACGTCGACAAGCCGCTCATTCACGGCGCGCTCAAGATGATGCGCCAGCCGGCAAAGCTGGCCGGGCTCGAGGCGCTCCAGCATTTTCTCGAGCGCGGCGTCGGCGCGTTTCGCAGGATGCGCGGCGCCGACGAGTTTCTCGCGACGATCGCGGCGCGCGAGAGCGCGCTGGTGGAATCGATATTCGCGGGCGAGACGGCGCCGTTTCCGGATCCGGTCGAAACGCTGCGCGCCGCCGCGCCGCCGCACGAGGCGCCGGCGGATTGAGCGCGCGCCGCGCGCCTATTTCTTCGCTTTCGCCTTGCCGAAGAACTTGTCGAAATCGCGGTGCACGACGTCCTCGATCTTCGGCTTCAGCATCGAGAGCAGGAATCCAAGCTCGCAATCGAGCCGCACCTCCCGCTTTCCGACGTGCAGCCGGCCGGTGAGACCGGGCCGCTCGAACTCGATCACGTCGCCGTTCCAGCAATATTCGAGGTCGAATCGCTCGTTCAGGTCCTCGGCGATTCGTTCCGCCGCATCCTTCGCGGCCTTGTGCGAGAGGGCGTGGGTCTTGGCGATCGCGAGGGTTGCCATCCGGGGCCTCCTGTGGGAGCCCGAAGTATAGCCAAGCCGCGTCGCGCTGGCGGTCCGTGCCCGCGGCGCGAAACGCTGCCGTCCGGCCGTCAGTAAAGCGCCCGGGGAATTGCATGGCCGCCAACATCGCCGAATTCTTCACGCGCCACCTCGCGCGGCCCGGCACCGTCCTCTACCGCGAAGCGACCGGCGGCGTGTGGCGCGACGTCACTGCCTTCGAGCTCGCACGCGACATCGCGCGCTGGCAGGCGGCATTCCGGCGCGACGGTCTCGCCGCCGGCGAGCGTGTGGCCCTGTGTGCGCGCAACGGCACGGCCTGGGTGGCGGCGGACCTGGCCGCGCTGGGCATGGGGCTCGTCATCGTTCCGCTCTACGTCGAAGACAACGTCGAGAGCGTCGCGTGGTGCGTCGATAACGCGCAGGCGCGACTCGTCATCGTCGAGAACCTGCGCCTCGCCTACGGTGTGCGCAAGGCGCTCTCCCCGGCCACGCCCCCGCCGCGCATCGTGATCCTGCGCGCCGACGAGTCTCGCGCGGCGGACGAGTCGATGCGCTCCGTGGAACAGTACCTTCCGGCCGAAGGCGGCGAGATGGAAGTGCAAGCGCTTCCCGCCGACGCGCTGGCCACGGTCTGCTATACGTCGGGCACGGCGGGCCGCCCCAAGGGCGTGATGCTGTCGCACGGCAACATCATCGCCAACGTCGACGCGTGCGCGGCGACGCGGATGGCGCGCCCGACCGACGTGTTCCTGTCGATCCTGCCGCTGTCGCACATGTTCGAGCGCACCGGCGGCTACTACCTGCCGCTGTCGCTGGGCGCGACGGTCGCGTTCTCGCGCGGAATCGCACGGCTCGCCGAGGATTTCGTCGCCCAGGCGCCGACGGCGATGTTCGCGGTGCCGCGCATCTTCGAGCGCATTCGCGCGCGAATCGAGCGCGATTTGTCCGGATCGCCGGTCAGGAGATTTCTGTTCGAGCGCTGTGTCGCGACCGGCCTGCGGGTCGCACAGCGGCGCGCGTCGCCGCTGGAGCAGGTGGTCGGCGCCGGATTGCGCGCGCTCGTCGCGGCACCCGTGCTCGCGAAGTTCGGCGGCCGCCTGCGCCTCGCCGTCGTCGGCGGCGCGGCGCTCGATCCGGCGCTCGCGCGCACGTTCATCGGCCTCGGCCTCACGATGCTGCAGGGCTACGGGCTCACCGAGGCGTCTCCGGTCATCGCGGTCAATCGCGACGACGACAACGATCCCGAATCGGTCGGCCCGCCCTTGCCCGGCGTCGAGGTGAGGATCGACACCCGCGGCGAGCTCCTCGCCCGCGGCGCCAGCGTCATGCGAGGGTATTGGCGCAACGACGAAGCGACGCACGCGGCGCTCGATGCCGAAGGATGGCTTCACACCGGCGATCTCGCCGAGCTGCGCGGCGGGAAGATCTACATACGCGGCCGAGCCAAGGACATCCTCGTGATGTCGAACGGCGAGAAGCTCTCGCCGCAGGACGTCGAGCTCGCGATCCTGCGCGATCCCGTGTTCGAGCAGGTGATGGTGATCGGCGAAGGGCGGCCGTATCCGGTGCTCCTCGCCGTCACGCAGGAGGACGACGAAAAGGCGCTGGTGCGCCGCGCGAACGATCAGCTGAAGGCGTTTCCGCGCTGGATCCGCGTGCGCAATGTCATCGCGACGCGCGAGGCGTGGAGCGTCGAGAACGGGCTGCTGACGCCCACGCTCAAGCTGAAGCGACCGGCGCTCATCGAGGCGATGAAGGCGCGGATCGACGCGGCGTATGCCGCGCTGCCGCAGGACTGAGCGCGACCGACCCGCGCTGGCGGAGACCGCCGGATTACTCGGCCCACACGACCGGATCGCGCCGGCAACGTGTGCCGCTGATCGTCTTGTCGTCACGCACGGCGCGGATCCCCTCATTCGCATATTCGCGGATACGACGGGCAGCCGATCGCGCTTCGCAGCTTGGCACCATGCCTCCGATCAGGGGCCATTGGCAATGCTGCGGTGCAATATTGACAGGGTCTCTCAAACGAACATAGGATTCAAACGAACGTTTAAGTGAATTCGCCCGCGACGCCGGAGCGACACTGCCTGCAGAGGCGCCGGGGCAAGGGAATTCCCGCGAAACATCCGGACGTACCCGCGGAAACGAGGCGCCTCATGGAAGGGCAACGGATGGTCGGCAAGGTCATTCCGATGCGCGAGACGCGCGCACCGGCCGCGACGAAGGACCGGCTCCTCGACACGGCGGAAGCGCTGTTCATGGAGCACGGCTTCGAGGCGACCAGCCTGCGCTCGATCACGGCCGCCGCCGGGGTCAATCTCGCGGCGGTGAATTATCACTTCGGCAGCAAGGAAGAGCTGTTCGAGACGGTGCTGACGCGACGGCTCGACCCGATGAACCAGGAGCGGCTCGACCTCCTGACGGCGCTCGAGAGCGAGGCGGCGCCGCGCGCCGTCGCCTGCGAACGCATCCTGTCGGCGATGTTCATTCCCGCGCTGCGTCTCGCGCGCGACCCGGAGCGCGGCGGCAAGAATTTCCTGCGGCTGCTCGGACGCGCCTACGCCGATCCCGCGCCTTTCATCCGCACGTTCCTCTCCGAGCAGTACGCGGTGATGATCAACCGGTTCAAGGCGGCGTTCGGGCGCGCGCTGCCGGAGATGCCGAAGAAGGAGCTCTCCTGGCGGCTGCATTTCATCATGGGCGCGCTGTCGTACACGCTGGCGGGCACCGACGCGCTGAAGCTGATCGCGGAATTGACGCCGGCGGAAACCGGCAACGACGAAATGCTGCTGCGCCGGCTCGCGCCGTTCCTTCTCGCGGGGCTGCAATCGCCCGTGCCCGAGTCGTCGCCCGCGGGCAACGCGCTCGACGGCGAGCTTTCGCAGTCGCGCTGAGCGCGCGATTCGCCACACCCGACACCCTTCCTAGGAGCTCTCGATGCTCACTCTCGTCTGGATCCTCGCCGTTCTGCTCGGCGCGCTCGCGCTCTCGTACGTCAACGTGGGCGGGCTCGTCTGGAGCGTTGCGATCGCGGCCGCGCTCGCCGTCGCATGGGTGGCGCACGCGCTGCCGCCGTGGCTGACTCTCGCGTTCGCGGCGATCTTCGTGCTGCTCGCCATCCCGCTCAACATCCCGGCGCTGCGCCGCGCGCTCATCAGCGACGCCATCCTCGCCGCGTTCCGCAAGGTGCTGCCGCCGATGTCGCAGACCGAGCGCGAGGCGATCGAGGCCGGCACCGTCTGGTGGGACGGCGAGCTCTTCTCCGGCAAGCCGAACTGGCAAAAGCTCCTCGAGGTGCCGCATCCCGCGCTCACGCCCGACGAGCAGCGCTTCCTCGACCACGACACGCAGGAGCTCTGCGCGATGGTCAGCGACTGGGCGACGACCAACGTCCATCGCGATCTCCCGCCCGAGGTCTGGCAGTTCATCAAGGACAGGGGCTTCTGGGGGATGAGCATCGCGAAGGAGTATGGCGGGCTGGGCTTTTCCGCCTATGCGCATTCGCAGGTGATGACCAAGCTGTCGACGCATTCGGGCACGATCTCGGTGACGGTGATGGTGCCGAATTCGCTCGGGCCGGGCGAGCTCATCGCGCACTACGGCACCGACGCGCAGAAGCGCCACTACCTGCCGCGCCTCGCGAAGGGCCTCGAGATCCCGTGCTTCGCGCTGACCAATCCCAATGCGGGATCGGACGCCGCGTCGATTCCCGATTTCGGAATCGTCTGCTGGGGCGAGCACGAGGGCAAGCGCGTGCTCGGCATGCGCGTGACGTGGGAGAAGCGCTACATCACGCTGGGTCCGGTCGCGACGCTGCTGGGCCTCGCGTTCCGCGCGCACGACCCCGAGCATCTCGTCGGCGACAAGGAGGACATCGGCATCACGTGCGCGCTGGTTCCGACCTCGCACCCGGGTGTCGAGATCGGGCGCCGGCACATGCCGTTGAACGCGGTATTCCAGAACGGACCGACGTGGGGCAAGGACGTCTTCATCCCGATGGACTGGGTGATCGGCGGGCAGCCGATGCTGGGCCGCGGCTGGCGGATGCTGATGGAGTGCCTCGCCGCGGGCCGCGGCATCTCGCTGCCTTCGTCGGCGACGGGAATGGCGAAGCTCGCCGTGCGCGCGACCGGCGGGTATGCGCGCGTCCGCACGCAGTTCAAGACGCCGATCGGCCGGTTCGAGGGCATCGAGGAAGCGCTCACGCGAATGGGCGGCAACCTGTACATGATGGATGCCGCGCGCGCGCTGACCGCGTCGGCGATCGACGCCGGCGAGAAGCCCGCGGTCATCTCCGGCATCGCGAAGCTGCACCTCACCGAGCGCGGCCGCCAGGTCGTCAACGACGCGATGGACGTGGTCGGCGGCAAGGGCATCTGCATGGGCCCGTCGAATTTCATCGGCGCCGCCTACATGCAGATACCGGTCGCGATCACCGTCGAGGGCGCGAACATCCTGACGCGCAGCCTGATCGTGTTCGGCCAGGGCGCGATCCGCTGCCATCCGTACGTGCTGAAGGAGATCGAGGCGACGCGCGAGACCGACAAGGCGAAGGCCTCCGTCGCATTCGACGCTGCGCTCTTCGGCCACATCCGGTTCGCGCTCGCGAACATGGCGCGCACGCTCGTGACCGGCCTCACCGGGTCGCACTTCGTCGGCGTTCCCGCGGATGTCGCGCCCGAGACGCGCCGCTATTACCAGCAGCTCACGCGCTTCTCGGCGGCGCTCGCATTCCTCGCCGACGTGTCGATGGGCTCGCTCGGCGGCGCGCTGAAGCGCAAGGAGAAGCTGTCCGCGCGCCTGGGCGACGTGCTCTCGCTCATGTACCTCTGCTCGGCGACGCTGAAGCGCTACGAGGGGGAAGGCCGGCAGGAGGCCGACGCGCCGCTGATGCACTGGGCGATGTGGGATGCCATGTTCAAGGCTCAGGCCGCGTTCGAGGGCGTCATCTCCAACTTTCCCAATCGGCTCATCGCGGCGATGATGCGCCGCGTCGTGTTCCCGCTCGGCCGCCCGTACGTGGTTCCCGTCGGACAAGCTCGGCCACGACGTCGCGAAGCTGCTGCTGGAACCGTCGGCGACGCGCGATCGCCTGACCGCGGGCATGTACCTTCCCGCTGCGGGCGACGATCCCGTGTCGCTGATCGAGCGCGCGCTCGCGGCGACGCTCGCGGCCGAGCCGATCGACGCGAAGATCCGCGCCGCGGTGAAGGAAGGCCGGCTCGACGGCAAGCTGCCGGCGGGCGCCGGCGCCGACGTGCTCGCGGCGCGGGCGCAGGCGACCGGGCGTCATCACCGCCGACGAGTGCGCCGCGGTGCTGCGAAGCGCGCGAGCTCACGGCGCGGGTGATCCGCGTCGACGATTTCGCGCAGGATCTCGGCGCGTCGGAAATGCGGCTCTCCGATCCGCTCGGCGCGGCGCCGTCCGATCACTGCGCGTCGCGCAGGCGGCGACGACGCACAAGGCGGCCGCGTAGCGGCGGAAGGTCGATGCGCGCCTAGAGCGACGGACTGGGGGAGGTTACTCAATGAGCGAACCGATCTACATCGTCGACGGCGCGCGCACGCCGTTCCTCAAGGCGCGCAATCGGCCGGGGCCGTTCTCGGCGTCGGACCTCGCGACGGCCGCGGGCAGCGCGCTCCTGCTGCGGCAGAAATTCGAGCCGCCGGACCTCGACGAAGTGATCCTGGGCTGCGCGGCACCCTCGCCGGACGAAGTGAACATCGGCCGGGTCGTCGCTCTGCGCATGGGATGCGGCAACAAGGTTCCCGGCTGGACCGTGATGCGCAACTGCGCGTCGGGCATGCAGTCGCTCGATTCGGCGATCGCGAACATCCGCAGCGGCCGCTCGAATCTCGTGCTCGCCGGCGGCACCGACGCGCTGTCGCGCGCGCCGCTGCTGTTCTCCGACGCGATGGTGCTGTGGTTGTCGAGCTGGTACGCCGCGAAGACGCTGGGACAGAAGGCCGCGCTGGTCGGAAAGCTCAGGCTGTCGTACCTGGCGCCGGTGATCGGCCTCATGAAGGGCCTCACCGATCCGATGGTCGGGTTGCTGATGGGACAGACCGCGGAGAACCTCGCCTACCGCTTCGGCATCACGCGGCGCGAGATGGACGAATTCGCGGCGCGCAGCCACCAGCGCGTGCTGGCGGCGCAGAAGGCCGGACACTACGACGGCGAGGTCGTGCCGCTCTACGACAAGGCCGGCAAGCTCTATCCCGCCGATGACGGCGTCCGCGAGGATTCGACGCCGGAGAACCTCGCGAAGCTCAAACCTTTCTTCGATCGCAAGTACGGCAACGTCACGGCCGGCAACAGCTCGCAGGTGACCGACGGCGCCGCCTGGCTCGTGATCGCGTCCGAGCGGGCGGTGGAAAAGCACGGACTCGTGCCCAAAGGCCGCATCGTCGATTCCGAATGGGCGGGCCTCGATCCGGCGCAGATGGGTCTGGGCCCGGTGCATGCGGCGACGCCGATCCTCAAGCGCCACGGACTCGCGTTGAACGACCTCGACGCGTGGGAGATCAACGAGGCCTTCGCGGCGCAGGTGATCGGCTGCGAGCGCGCATGGGAGAGCGCCGACTACTGCCGGCAGGAGCTGGGACTTCCCGACGCGCTCGGCAAGCTCGACGAAACGAAGCTCAACGTCGACGGCGGCGCGATCGCGCTCGGTCATCCGGTGGGCGCCTCGGGCGCTCGCATCGTGCTGCACGTGCTCAACGTGCTGGCGCGCACCAACGGCCGGCGCGGCATCGCCGCGATCTGCATCGGCGGCGGCCTCGGCGGCGCGATGCTGGTCGAGCGGATGTAGGTTCCGCAGCAGAAACACGCCGCCACAACGACAACGGAATCACGATGCAACACTGGACCCTGAAACGCGAGGCCGACGGCCTCGCGCGCCTCGTCTTCGACAAGCAGGGCGCGACGACCAACACGCTGTCGGCCGCCGTGATGGCGGAATTCAACGAGGCGCTGGACGAGCTCGACCGCGCTCCGCCCAAGGGGCTCGTCATCGCGTCCGGCAAGGCGAACGGCTTCATCGCCGGCGCGGACATCGAGGAGTTCGGCACGGTGAAGAGCGAAGCCGACGCGATCGCGCTCGTGCGGCGCGGCTGGGACACGTTCGAGCGGCTCGCGGCGGTTGCGTACCCGACGCTCGCGCTGGTGCGCGGATTCTGTCTCGGCGGCGGCCTGGAGCTCGCGCTCGCGTGCCGCTATCGCGTCGTCGTCGACGAGCCGGGAACGCGGCTCGGTCTGCCCGAGGTGATGCTGGGCATCGTCCCGGCCTGGGGCGGGATGAAGCGGCTGCCCAAGCTCGCCGGCGCGCCGGCCGCGCTCGACCTCATGCTGACCGGCAAGACGATCGACGCGCGCCGCGCGAAAAAGCTCGGCATCGCCGACGAATGCGTGCCGCCGCGCATCATGGAGAACACCGCGCGCGGCGTGCTCGCCGCGCTGCCGCCGCCGCGCACGCTGCCGTTCGCGCTGGCGCTGACGCTGACGCCGCTCGCGCGCCGATTCATCGCGTCTCAGGCGAGGAAGCAGGTCGCGCGGCGCGCGCGCCGCGAGCATTACCCGGCGCCGTACGCGATCCTCGACCTCTGGGTGAAGCACGACGGCAACGCGCTGGACGCGCCGGCATCGGACCCGTCGTCGGTCCCGTCGCTGCTGAAGACCCCCACCGCCGCCAATCTGATCCGCGTCTTTCGCCTGCAGGAGCGACTCAAGGCACTCGGCAAGGAAGGCGATTTCGCCGCGAAGCACGTCCACGTCGTCGGCGCGGGAACGATGGGCGGCGACATCGCCGCGTGGTGCGCGCTGCGCGGGCTCACGGTGACGCTGCAGGACCAGAACGCCGAGCGACTCGCCCCCGCGATGGGCCGGGCCGGGAAGCTGTTCGCGCAGCGGTTGAAGGATCCGCGCCGCGTCCGCGACGCGACCGACCGGCTGGTGCCCGATGTCGCGGGCGCCGGGATCGCGCGTGCCGACGTCATCGTCGAGGCGATCTTCGAGAACCTCGACGCCAAGCGCAGCCTGTTCGCGGCGCTGGAGGCGAAGGCGAAGCCGGCGGCGATCCTCGCGACCAACACATCGAGCATTCCGCTCGAGGAGATCGCGACGGCGATGGCCGATCCCTCGCGGCTCGTCGGGCTTCACTTCTTCAATCCGGTGCCGCAGATGATGCTGGTCGAGATCGTCGTCGGGAAGAACACGCGCGCCGATCTCGTGCCGGAAGCCGCCGCGTTCGCGCGGCAGATCGACAAGCTTCCGCTGCCGGTGAAGAGCGCTCCCGGATTCCTGGTCAACCGCGTGCTGGCGCCGTACCTGATGGCTGCGATGCGCTGCGTCGACGAGGGCATCGCGCCGGAGGTCGTCGACGAGGCCGCGCTCGCGTTCGGGATGCCGATGGGCCCGATCGAGCTCGCCGATACGGTCGGCCTCGACATCTGCGTCGCCGTCGGAAAGCTGCTGGGCACCGACGTCGCGCCTCCGGCACGGCTGATGGAGCTCGTTGCCGCAGGAAATCTCGGCAAGAAGACCGGGCGCGGATTCTACACATGGGAAGGCGGCAGGGCGCAGAAGCAGCCCGCGGCGGCGGTGCCGGCAGGCCTCGCCGAACGCCTGGTCGGCCCCTACGTCGCCGAAGCGAAGGCGGCGCTGGCCGAGCACATCGTCGCCGACGCCGATCTCGTCGATGCCGGCGCGATATTCGGCACGGGATTCGCGCCGTTCCGCGGCGGACCGCTGCATTACGCGGCCGGCGCGCAAGCCGAGGCGCGACCGGTCGTCGTAGGGAGCCTCTAAACAAGTCCCGCGCGGTTGCGCTGCAGCGCCAAATGTGGATGCACCCGGCGCGAGGCGCGACGAAGGTCGTAGTCCACACTACGATGCCGAGGAGCGCGGCAAAGCAGGCGCCGCATTTGGCAGCAGCCCGGAGGGACGGGGCTTTTCGGGCGGTCTGCTTTGTGGGCAGTAGCCTCGTGGACGTTCGTTCCGCGAGGCTCGCCAAGGGGGCCGGCCATTAGCTTCGCCTCGCCTCATTTGGCAACTGAGGCATCCCATCCCGAAAACTCCCCGTCGCAGCCGCGCGCGACTTGTTTAGAGGCTCCTTAGCGCCGCAGGCGTATCGACCGCCCGACGCGTGCATCCGCATCGTGCGGCGAGGTGCGCGCGCACGGCGGATTCGCACTCCCCGGTGGTACGATAGGACACGTCGCGGCAGACGGGGAATGGTCGGTTGGTGTCTGCGGCGAGACGCCCGCGGCCGACGCGCTATTCAGGAATATGCACCGACATTCCGGCGCACCCGGGCCGCACCGCAGGGGGAGGGAAATCGTGGAAAAGATCTGGCTGTCGAGCTATCCGGCGGGCGTTCCCGCCGAAATCGACGTCAACTCGTATGCGTCGGTGTGCGCGGTGTTCGAGGAGAGCTGCGCGAAGTACGCGGATCGGCCCGCGTTCACGTGCATGGGCAAGTCGATCACGTTCGCCGAGCTCGATCAGCTGTCGGCCCGGTTCGGCGCGTGGCTGCAGGGCCAGGGGCTCGCCAAGGGCGCGCGCGTGGCCCTCATGATGCCGAACATCCTGCAATACCCGGTCGCGGTCTTCGGCACGCTGCGCGCCGGGTGCACGGTGGTCAACGTCAACCCGCTCTACACCGCGCGCGAGCTCGAGCACCAGCTGACCGACAGCGGCGCCGAAGTCATCGTCGTCGTCGAGAATTTCGCGCACACGCTGGCCGAGGTGATCGCGAAGACGCGCGTGCGCAAGGTGATCGTCACCAGCATCGGCGAAATGCTGGGCCTCAAGGGATTGCTGGTCGACTTCGTCATCCGCCACGTCAAGAAGATGGTTCCGGCCTGGGACATCCCGGGCACGCTGCGCATGAAGGACGTCCTGTCGGCCGGCGACGCGGCGAAGCTCGTGCGCGTGCCGCTCGCGCACGACGACATCGCGTTCCTCCAATACACCGGCGGCACGACCGGCGTCGCCAAGGGCGCGATGCTGCTGCACCGGAACATCGTCGCCAACCTGCTGCAGGCGCGCGCGTGGCTGAAGCCGTTTCTCGACCCGAACCAGCGCGAGATCGTCATCACGCCGCTGCCGCTCTATCACATCTTCTCGCTGACGGCGAACTGCCTCGTGTTCATGACCGTGGGCGGCGAGGCGGTCCTGATTCCGAATCCGCGCGACATTCCCGGCTTCGTCAAGGAGATGGGCAAGTACAAGTTCACCGCGTTCACCGGCGTCAATACGCTGTTCAACGCGCTCGTCAACAATGCGGAATTCGCGAAGCTGGATTTCTCCGGGTTGCGCATCACGCTGGGCGGCGGCATGGCGGTGCAGGAGGCCGTCGCGGAGAAGTGGCGCGCGTCACCGGGCACCCGCTGATCGAGGCGTATGGGCTCACCGAGACGTCGCCCGCGGCGACGATCAATCCGCTCGACCTTCAGAAGTACAACGGCGCCATCGGCCTGCCGATATCGTCGACCGAGGTCACGCTGCGCGACGACGCCGGCAATGACGTCGCCCTGGGGCAGCCGGGCGAGATCTGCATCCGCGGTCCGCAGGTGATGGCGGGGTACTGGCAGCATCCCGAGGAGACGGCGAAGGTCATGACCGCAGACGGTTTCTTCACGACCGGCGACATCGGCGTGATGGACGAGCGCGGATTCGTGCGGATCGTCGATCGCAAGAAGGACATGATCCTCGTCTCGGGCTTCAACGTGTACCCGAACGAGATCGAGGGCGTGGTCGCGATGCATCCGGGCGTGCTCGAATGCGCAGCCGTGGGCGTCCCCGACGCGAAGTCGGGCGAGGCGGTGAAGCTCTTCGTCGTGAAGAAGGACGCCGCGGTGACCGCCGAGGAAATCCTCAAGCATTGCCGCGAGCATCTGACCGGCTACAAGTGCCCGCGCGACGTCGAGTTCCGCACCGAGCTGCCCAAGACCAACGTCGGCAAGATCCTGCGGCGCGAGTTGCGCGACGAGATGCGCAGGAAGGCGGCCTGACGCGCCGGCCGCCGCAGCGCGAATCGAACATGAGCTCCGGCCCTGCGATCCTTCCGGACCGCGAGCCCACGCTGCGCGTGGTGCCGCTTCCCGCGGACGTCAATCAGAACGGCGACATCTTCGGCGGCTGGGTGATGTCGCAGGTGGACATCGCCGGCGGCGTGCTGGCCGCGCAACGCGCCCGCGGCCGCGTCGCGACGGTCGCGGTGAACTCCTTCGTGTTCAAGCAGCCGGTGCTGGTCGGCGATGTCGTCAGCTTTTACGCCGAAATCGTCCGCGTCGGCCGGACGTCGATCACGGTCGACGTTGAGGTTTATGCGCGACGCAATCCGATCGATCTCGTGTCGATCAAGGTGACCGAGGCCAGCCTCACCTACGTCGCCGTCGGAACCGACCGGCGGCCGCGCCCGGTCCCTCCCGAATGACCGCATTTCCGGCGCCGGGTTGACGAAAAGCAACACCCGGTCAAAAAGACAAGTCACGGACCGGAAATCCGGGTGCGGGGCCCCTTTCCGGGGTGTATATTTGGCCGGATAGTCGACCGAAGAGCCGGAAGCCATACCGGCATTGCAAAAAAGCCACGTCGATGCATGCGCCACGATTCCCGGCCCCGTGCGGCAAGGCGCCGCAAGCGCCCGCCAACAAAAAGGAGAGTTCTGTCATGACCACCCCATTCAGCCGTTCCAGGATCGCCGCCGCAGTCGGCATGGTCGCGCTCGCGCTCGGCGCGGGACAGGTTTCCGCGGCAGGGTTTGCGCTGCAGGAAAATTCCGGCAGCGGGCTCGGCAACGCCTACGCCGGCGGCGCCGCGGCCGCCGAGGATGCCGCGCACCATCTGGTCGCAACCCCGCCGGCATGTCGAAGATCAAGACCAACCAGGTCGTCGGCGCGATCAACCTCATCCAGCCATCGATCAAGTTCAGCAACGGCAGCTTCGCTGCCCGCGGCCGAACCAGCCGCTGGGTGGCGAAGGCGGCGATGCCGGCAGCCTCAACGTCGTGCCGAATCTCTACCTCGTGGTCCCGATCAACAAGCAATGGACGTTCGGCCTTGGCGTCAACGCGCCGTTCGGGCTCGTCGACCGAATACGACGACGGCTGGATCGGCCGCTACCAGGCGCTGAAGTCCGACGTCAAGACGATGCAACATCAATCCGGCGATGTCGTGGCAGGTGACCGACAACTTCGCGATCGGCGCGGGCGCGAGCTACCAGCAGATCAAGGCGACGCTCACGAGCAACGTCAACTACTCGGGCGCGCTTGCCCAGGCGGCTGGCAGGCCATCGCGGGCGGGCCGCTCCGCCGTCGGCCGCGTTCAACGCGATCCTCGCGGCGACGCCGGGCTCGACGCCAACGCCAACGTCAACGGCGATGACTGCGCGTGGGGCTGGAATGTCGGCGTCCTGTGGCGACCTCGACAAGAACAACCGCTTCGGCGCTCGCGTGGCGCTCGGACATCAAGTACAACACATCAGCGGCAACGTCGACTTCACCAACCCGACCGTCCGCGCCGACGCCCGCCGCCGCCGCTGGCGCCGGTGTACGCCGCGCTTTCGCGCGGCAGTAAACCAGACGCAGCTCCACGAGCGGCGGCGTCAAGTCGGACATCAAGCTGCCTGGAATCGCGAACTTCTCCTGGTTCGGCCACGTGTCGCGACCGCTGGGACGTCATGGCCGACGTGCAGTGGACGCACTGGTCGACGATCCAGAACCTGACGTTCGTCGCGCACCGACGGCACCGGTGCTGGCAAGCACGCCGGAGAACTTCAAGGACGCATGGCGGTATCTCGCTGGGCGCGAACTACCACTATCGACCCAAGTGGAAGTTCCGGATGGGCGTCGCCTACGACCAGTCGCCGGTGCAGGACGCGTTCCGCACGCCGCGGCTGCCCGACAATGACCGCACCTGGCTCGCGGCCGGCGCGCAGTACGCGATGAAGAACCCGGATCTCAAGTTCGATTTCGGCGCGCGCTACATCTGGGTCAAGGACGGCTCGATCAACAATCCAGATCATGCCCGACCGGCCAGCAGCGTCGCCGCGTACGGCCGCATCAACGGCAACTACAACAACAGCGTGTCGATCGTTTCCGGCCAGGTGACGTGGAATCGTTCTGACCGCCTGACGCGCAGACGTCGTCACAGCAGGGCGCGGCCGGATCGTTCCGGCCGCGCCTTTTTCTTCACGCGTGCCGCGCGCACTGCGCGGGCCGCATCGAGCACATCCTCCAATCATGTCTGCCACACCGATTTCCTGGTTCGCAAGGTCGCGGTCCTCGGCGCCGGCGTCATGGGCGCGCAGATCGCCGCGCACCTCGCGAACGCCAGCGTCCCCGTCGTCCTGTTCGATCTCGCCGCGAAGGAAGGCGACCCCAACGGCATCGTCAACAAGGCGCTCGCCGGGCTCGCGAAGCTCGAGCCCTCGCCGCTGGCGACCGCGGATCGCGCCGCCTACATCGACGCGGCGAACTACGACCGCGATCTCGCAGCGCTCGCCGGCTGCGACCTCGTGATCGAGGCGATCGCCGAGCGGATGGACTGGAAGCGCGACCTCTACGCGAAGGTCGCGCCGCATCTCGCGCCGCACGCGATCTTCGCGTCGAACACCTCGGGGCTCTCGATCAACGCGCTGGCGGAAGCGCTGCCGGCGGCGGTGCGGCCGCGCTTCTGCGGCATCCACTTCTTCAACCCGCCGCGCTACATGCACCTGGTCGAGCTGATCGCGCAGAAGCACACCGATCCTGCGCTCCTGGACGCGCTCGAGACCTTCGTCGTCACGACGCTCGGCAAGGGCGTCGTGCGCGCGAAGGACACGCCGAATTTCGTCGCCAACCGGGTCGGCATCTTCTCGGTGCTGGCGACGATGGCGCACACGGAGACGTACAAGCTGTCGTTCGACGTGGTCGATGCGCTGACCGGTCCCGCGATCGGCCGCGCCAAGAGCGCGACCTATCGCACCTGCGACGTGGTCGGGCTCGACACGATGGCGCACGTCGTGAAGACGATGCAGGACACGCTGCCCGACGACCCCTGGCATCCCGTCTACCGGACGCCGCCGGTGCTGGCGGCGCTGGTCGCCAAGGGCGCGCTCGGCCAGAAGACGAAGGCCGGGTTCTTCCGCAAGGTCGGCAAGGACATCGAGGTGCTGGACCCCGCGGCGGGCGAGTACCGCAAGGCCGCGGGCAGCGTCGATCCCGCGCGTCGCGGAAATCCTCGCCGAGAAGAATCCCGGCGTGAAGTTCGCGAAGCTCCGCGCGTCGAGCCATCCGCAGGCGCAATTCCTGTGGGCGATCTTCCGCGACCTGTTCCACTATTGCGCGGTGCATCTCGCCGAGATCGCCGACAACGCGCGCGACGTCGATCTCGCGCTGCGCTGGGGCTTCGGCTGGTCGATGGGGCCCTTCGAGATCTGGCAGGCGGCGGGCTGGAAGGAGATCGCCGGCTATCTCGCCGACGACATCCTCAACGGCCGCACGCTCGCGAGCGTGCAATTGCCCGCGTGGGTGACCAGCGGACCCGCGGCGGAGGGCGTGCACACGCCCGCGGGCGCCTACAGCGCCGCCGCGAACGCGTTCCGGCCGCGCTCGTCGCTGCCCGTCTATCGCCGGCAATATTTTCCCGATCCGGTGCTCGGCGAGAAATTGCCGTCGGGCACCACGATCATGGAGACGCCCGCGGTGCGCATGTGGCACCTCGGCGACGACATCGGCATCGTCTCGTTCAAGAGCAAGGGCAACACGATCGGCGAGGACGTGCTCGACGGGCTCAACGCCGCGATCGAGCGGGCCGAGCGCGAATGCGCCGGCCTCGTGCTCTGGCAGACGCGCGAGCCGTTCTCGCTCGGCGCCAATCTGGCGGCGATCGGACCCGCGGGCGGGGCCGGGCACTGGGACGTCATCGAAGCCGTGGTCGCGAAGTTCCAGCAGACTTCGCTGCGCCTGCGGCACTCGCTGATCCCGACGGTCGCCGCGGTGCGCGGCATGGCGCTTGGCGGCGTCTGCGAATTCATCCTGCATTGCGACCGCACGGTCGCCGCGCTGGAGTCCTACATCGGCCTGGTCGAGGTCGGCGTCGGCCTGCTGCCCGGCGGCGGCGGCTGCAAGGAGCTCGCGCTGCGCGCGGTCGCCGAATCCGCGCGCGGCGCGGTCGGCGGCCAGATGGACCAGTTTCCGTTCATCCGCGACCGTATTTCCAGTCCGTGGCGATGGCGAAGGTGTCGAGGAGCGCGCTCGAAGCGAAGGAGCATGGGCTATCTGCGCCGTGCCGACGTCGTCGTGTTCAACGCGCTACGAGCTCCTGTACGTCGCCAAGGCCCAGGCGCGGGCGCTCGCGGAATCCGGCTACCGGCCGCCGCTGCCCGCGCGCAACATCCCGGTCGCCGGGCGCACCGGCATCGCGACGCTGGAGCTCATGCTGGTCAACATGCGGGACGGGCGGCTTCATCTCGCCATACGACTTCGAGATCGGCCTGCGCGTCGCGCGCGTCCTCTGCGGCGGCGAGGTCGACGCGGGAAGCCTCGTCGACGAGAAGTGGCTGCTCGATCTCGAGCGCGCGCGAATTCATGGCGCTGATGCGCAACCCGAAGACGCAGGAGCGCATCGCGCACACCTTGAAAACCGGCAAACCGCTCCGAAACTAGCGGAACGGTGAACTATGCCCGGGAGTCGGACATGGCAAGACAGATCCAGGATGCCTACATCGTCGCCGCGACGCGCACGCCGGTCGGCAAGGCGCCGCGCGGCGCGTTGCAGCAACGCGGCCCGATTCGATGCTCGCGCATGTGCTGAAGAGCGTGCTCTCGCAGGCGCCCGCAGATCGACCCGGCCAGCATCGACGACGTGATCGTCGGCTGCGCGATGCCCGAATACGAGCAGGGGATGAACGTCGCGCGGATCGGCCTGCTGCTGGCGGGACTGCCGAATACGGTGGCGGGCATGACGATCAACCGCTTCTGCTCGTCGGGGCTCAACGCGGTGTCGATCGCCGCCGACCGGATCCGCACCGGCGAGGCCGACGTGATGATCGCCGCGGGAACCGAGAGCATGAGCATGATCCCGATGCTGGGGCGGCTCGCGATGAACCTCGACGTGTTCGCGCGGGACGAGAACCTCGGCATCGCCTACGGCATGGGCCTCACGGCGGAAAAGGTCGCCGAGCGCTGGAAGGTGTCGCGCGAGGATCAGGACGCCTTCGCGCTCGACTCGCACAGGAAGGCGCTCGCCGCGCAGGCCGCCGGTGAATTCACGACGGAGATCTCGCCGTACGCCGTCGCCGACAACGTGCCCGATCTCGCGACCGGCAAGGTCGCGACCCGGAACCGCAAGTTCGAGCGCGACGAGGGCCCGCGCGCGGACACCTCGGCGGAGGGCCTTGCGAAGCTGCGCCCCGTGTTCGCGGCGAGGGGCTCGGTGACGGCCGGCAACAGCTCGCAGATGTCCGACGGCGCGGGCGCCACGATCCTCGTGAGCGAAAAGGTGCTGAAGCAGCTACGGCCTCGTGCCGCTGGCGCGCTTCGTCGGCTATGCGGTGGGCGGCGTCGCGCCCGAAATCATGGGCGTCGGGCCGATCGCGGCCATCCCGAAGCTCCTGCGCAGCACCGGCGTCAGCCAGGACGACATCGACTGGATCGAGTTGAACGAGGCATTCGCCGCGCAGAGCATCGCAGTGATGCGCGAGCTCCATCTCGATCCGGCAAAGGTGAATCCGCTGGGCGGCGCGATCGCGCTCGGTCATCCGCTCGGCGCGACCGGCGCGATCCGCACGGCGACGATCGTGCATGGCATGCGGCGGCGCAAGCAGAAGTACGGGATGGTCACCATGTGTATCGGCACCGGCATGGGCGCCGCCGGTCTCTTCGAGGCCGTCTAGGCTCGCGATAACGGGCCGCATGCTTCGTTGCTCCTCGCTCCGATCCTCACGTACGTTTGGAGTACGTTCCGGTCGCTGCTCGCGCGGCGCCTTGCCTTCGGCCCGTTTCGCCGGCTATCCGGCCCCGAAGTGGTGCCACGCAGTCGCGTCACGGCGCGCTTCGTTGTCCGTGGCGGCGCATCTCTCTGAACACCGAAAACCAGGAGGAACGATCATGTTTCGCAAACTTGTTTTTCTGATGGCGGCACTGCTCTTCGCGGCACCCGTGCTCGCGCTCGACGTCGGCGGAGTCAAGCTCGACGACAAGGCCACCGTCGGCGGGCAGGAGCTCGTGCTGAACGGCGCGGGCATCCGCACCAAGATGATGTTCAAGGTCTACGTGGGCAGCCTCTGGGTTCCGGCGAAGGCGACCACCCCCGCGGCCGTCTTCGCGAAGGCGCCGCGCCGCGTCCAGCTCAACATGCTGCGCGACGTCAGCGCGGAACAGATGACCGAAGCGCTCGCCGACGGCGTGAAGCAGGGGAACTCTCCCGCGGACGTCGCGGCCGTGAAGGCGCAGACGGATCAGCTCGCGACGATCCTGAAGTCGGCCGGGCAGCTCAAGGAAGGCAACGTACTCGCATTTGACTTCGTCGACGGCGCGACCGTGGTGCTGGTCAACGGAGCCGCGAAGGGCACCATCCCCGGCGAGGCGTTCAACAAGGCGCTGCTGAACGCATGGCTCGGCGACGATCCGGTTCAGGGGGATCTCAAGAAAGCGATGCTCGGCGGCTGACGAGACGGGTGTCCTGCGCTGGTCGCGGGCCCGCGAAGGCCCGCGTCGGCGCGTTTTCCTGTTGCGTGGTGATCGATGCCTGATTTCTGGCCCTCGTGCGGCTATCGGCTGCTGACCGTCGGGTCCGACGGGCGGCTCACCCTTACCGACGAATTCCTGCGCGCGCTGCTGCTGCGTCCCGAGCTCGCGCCGATCCCGGAGTCCTGCGCCGCCGAGCTTGCGCTGCACGAAAAGCTGATCGCCGCGCCGCGCGCGACAGTCGCCAACAGCGAGCTCGCGCCGATCGCCGACGCCGACGTGCGCGAGAACTACGCGATCTGGCTGCGCTTTCGGCAGCGTCTGACGGCGTTCGCGTCGCTCGAGGCGGCCTACATCGCGCTGTTCCGCGATGGCGTCGACGTGCCGCCGCTGCTCGTCCACCAGCTGACGCAGATCCTGCTGCGTCACGTTCTCGGCAGCGACGCCGATCCCATCCATGCGCGCGTTGCCGAGATGCTCTTTCGCCCGCAGAAGGTCGCGCTGCGCGACGACGGCGCCGTGATGGCAGCCGACGAGGTGACGGTTGAGCTCTTCGCGACCACCGGCGGATTCGGCAGCCTCGGCGAGCTCCTGCAGCGGAACCAAACGCCGGCGCGAACGGTCGATCTCGACGTGCTTGACGCGACCAACGCGGCGTCCTACTGGGACCGGGACGAGCGCCACGACCTGGCGCTCAGCCTCAATCGCGGCCAGCCGGCGCTGACGGCGCTTTGCCGCGTGCTCGAGAAATGGATCGCGCACTTCCTCGGCGTGGCGGTGACGATCCGGCCGCTCTCCGAAATCGAGGACCGGCAATGGGTGTGGCACGTCGGCCTCGACGCCGAGGCGAGCGCGCTTCTCAACGATCTCTACAACGGCGTCGACGTCGACGACGAGCGGCTCGGCCGGCTGCTTTGCCTGTTCGAGCTGCGCTTCGACAACCCGGCGGCGGCGCGCGCGAACATTTCCGGGCGGCCGGTGTACCTCGCGATGGCGACCGACAGCGAGGCCAGGCTCAAGCTGAAGCCGCAGAACCTGCTCGTGAACCTTCCGCTCGCGCAAACGCAATGATCCTCGAAATCGAGACAGGGATGATCCAATGACCGCACCGCGATTCCCGTTGGCTGCCCCGCGTGTCGCCGCATTCGCGATCGCGGCGCTCGTCGCCGCCGCCGTCTCCGCGCAGGCCCCGGCGCCGCCGCCCGCCAAGCCCGCTGCCGCTGCACCGGTGTCCTTGAGCGACCTCGCCTGGGTCGAAGGTTGCTGGAAAGGGGTCGTCAACAAGCGCGAGTTCCGCGAGCAGTGGATGCCGCTGCGCGGCGAGCTGATGGTCGGCGTCAGCCAGACCACGATGGCGGACAAGACGGTCGGCTACGAATATCTGCGCTTCGAGCCGCGTGCCGACGGCGTCTACTACGTCCTCCTCCCGTCCGACGGCAAGGAGGACACCTTTCGCCTGAGCGCGCGTTCGACGGAAAAGGCGGGCGACGTCGAGTACGACCTCTTCACGTTCGAGCGAACGTCGGCGGATTTTCCGCAGCGGATCGTCTACCGGCGGGGATCCGAGGGATGGCTCTACGCGGAAGTGTCCGGCAAGGTCGATGGCTCTGACCGCAAGGTCATCTATCCGATGCACCGGATCGATTGCGCGACCGGGCAGACCGTGGACAAGTAGGATGGCCGACCCGCGCTCTGCCGCGCTCGCGAGCTTCGAGAAGATGCTCGCGGCGGGCCGGGACGGCGCGCTGCTGCGCTTTTCGCTCGGCAACGAATTCCTGAAGGCGGGGGACCCCGCGAGCGCGTGCCTGCATCTCGCGCGTGCCGTCGCGCACGATCCCGCTTACACGGCGGCGTGGAAGCTCTATGGAAAGGCACTCGCCGCCGCCGGCCGCGACGCGGAAGCGCTGGCAGCCTACCGGCAGGGCATCGACGTCGCGCGGGCGAAGGGCGATCGGCAGGCGGAGAAGGAAATGAGCGTGTTCGCGCGGCGCCTCGAGCGGGCCGGTAACGCGGATTAGGGTCAGGCCGCCTACGCGCCGGACGCCGCCGGGACGCCGCGGTTGGCGAGCTCGTCGGCGCGGATGTTGCCGGGGTTCTCGGCGTGACCCTTGACCCAATGCCAATGGATCTCGTGCCGTGCGGCCAGCGCGTCGAGCTCGCGCCACAGCTCGGCGTTCTTGACCGGCTTCTTCTCGCTCGTCTTCCAGCCGTTGCGCTTCCAGGTGTGGATCCAGGACTCGATGCCTTGCTTCACGTATTGCGAGTCGGTGTGAACGTTGACCTCGCAGCGGCGGGAAAGGCTCTCCAGCGCCCGGATCACCGCAGTCAGCTCCATCCGGTTGTTGGTGGTCGCGGGCTCGCCGCCGAACAATTCCTTGCGGTGGTGGCCGTGGATCAGCAGCACGCCCCACCCGCCCGGTCCTGGATTGCCCTTGCACGCGCCATCCGTGTAGATCTCGACGGCGGCGCTCACCGCGGGGCTCTTGCGGGCGACGCGGGCGCCCTTGGGCCTGGCTCTCGGCCTGCTCGCCTTGCGGCCTCCGCGCGGCCGAGGCGATTTGTTGCCGCGAGTGTCGGCCGCGCTCAATCGATCGACACGCTCGATGCATTCGCGGACCTGCCGCGGCGCGGGCGCGAGGCCGTTCTTGCGCCGCTCCCACGCCGGCGTGATCACCCGCAGGCCGACGACTTTCTTCGTCGCGCGGAGGAAGTAGACGCCGCCCGCAATCGGCCACCAGCGGTCGCCCGCCGACTCGAAGAAGCGGAATCGCGCGAGCCATTGCTCGCTTTCGAACGGCGGCACGTAGCAATCGAGCGCGCCGCCGGTGACCTCGAAGCCCAGCAGCTTCAGCCAGTCCTTGAGGCGGTACAGCGCGATGAAGTTGCCGTTCCACGGAGGATTCTGGCCGCGGCCGAAGTAGCGCTTCGCGCCGAGCAGCGAGAACGGGTTGAAGCCGGCGATGATCACCTGGCCGTCGGGGCGGATCGTCCGCCACGCCTCGCGCAGCAGCAGGTGCGGCTCGCGGCTGAATTCGAGCGCGTGCGGCAGCACGATGAGGTCCAGCGAATTCTCCGGGAACGGCAGCCAGTGCGGATCCGAGAGCAGCTCCGCGGGCGCGTCGTAATCGACGGTCCAGCGCGACGGTATCCGGCTCTGCGCGAGATATGGGCAGGCCGGCAGGCCGATCTGGATGGCGTTGAACCCGAAGATGTCGGCGACGGTCCTATCGAACCAGGCCCGCTCGCGCGCGAGGTAATAGCGTCCGAGCGGCGTCTCGAACCATTGCGCGAGCGTCGTTGACACCTCGGCCGGCGCCTCGGAAGATGCGTTCATGACGGCGATTATCCCTATCCCCGCGTTCTCCGACAACTACATCTGGCTCTTCCGCGAAGGTGGCGACGCGGTCGTGGTCGAGCCCGGGTACGCGAGGCCGGTCATCGATCTGCTCGAGCGCGAAGGCCTGGGCGTCGCTAGGGAAACTCGCGGCGCTTCCGGCGGCGACGGCGGCATTCTGCGCACATGAATGCACGCTCGCCAACCTGCGCTTCGCGCAGGCCGTCGAACCCGACAACGCGGCATTGCGCGAGCGCGTTGCGCGCGAACGGGACAAGCGCGATCGCGGGGTGCCGACCGTGCCGTCGACGATCGCCGACGAGCGCGCGACGAATCCGTTCCTGCGCTGCAGCGAGCCGGACGTCGCCGCCGCCGCGCAGGCGCATGCCGGACGGGCGCTTGACGGGCCGGTCGAGACCTTCGCGGTGCTCCGCGCATGGAAGAAAGATTTTCGGTGAGGCAAGCGGCCGGATCGCCGGTTGACGCTGCCCCTGCCCGCGCCTAAGATCGCCACAATTTTTGCCACCCGACGATCGATCGAATTGCGCCTCCCCCCCCTTGCATGCCTCGCGCTGGTGACGCTCGTGACCGCCTGTGCGACGCCGGCGCCGGATCCGACACCGCCTCCCGCCCCGGTTGCGGCTCCCGAACCGCCCCCCGCTCCAAACCCGCCTGCCGCCGCCGCTGACGCGCCGACGGCCCTGCCGGCCGACCCGATTCCTGCCGCCGCGCGCGCCGCGCTCGAACCGCTTCCGCCGCCGGCCGAGGATCTCTGGGTGCGGATCCGCAAGGGATTCGACATTCCCGCGGTCGAAAGCCCCAACGTCGCCAAGTGGGAGGAGTGGTACGCGGCGCGGCCCGACTATGTCGCGCGAATGATCGACCGCAGCCGGCGCTACCTCTACTACATCGTCGTCGAGGTCGAGAAGCGCGACATGCCGCTGGAGATCGCGCTGCTGCCGATGGTCGAGAGCGCGTTCAATCCGCAGGCGGTTTCCGTGAGCCGTGCCTCGGGGATCTGGCAGTTCATGCCGTCGACGGGAAATCTCTACGGGATGAAGCAGACGTTCTGGATGGATTCGCGGCGCGACGTGGTCGCGGCGACCGACGGGGCGCTCAACTATCTGCAGAAGCTCCACGATCAGTTCGACGACTGGCAGCTGGCGCTCGCCGCCTACAACTGGGGCGAAGGCAACGTCGCGCGGGCGATCGCGAAGAACCAGAAGGCGGGCCTGCCGACCGATTACGCGAGCCTCGCGATGCCCGACGAGACGCGCAATTACCTGCCCAAGCTGCAGGCGGTGAAGAACATCGTGAGCGATCCCGACCGCTTTGGCTTCGATCTCGGCGACATCCCGGACGCGCCGTATTTCGCCGTCGTGAAGACGTCGAGGAAAATGGACGTCAAGAAGGCGGCGGAGCTCGCCGAAATGTCGGTCGACGAATTCATGTACCTCAATCCGCACCACAACCGGCCGGTGATCGCCGGGGCCGACCAATACACGATCCTGCTCCCGATCGACAAGGCGGAGCTCTTTGCCGCCAAGCTCGACCTCTCCGACCAGCCGCTCGTGTCCTGGCGCGCCTACCGGTTGCGCCCCGGCGAGACGCTGCCGCAGGTCGCCGCGAAGTTCGGCATGCCGGTCGAGTCGCTGCGGGCGGTGAACGGGATCGGCGCGCGCGCCAAGGTGACGGCGGGGCATACGCTGCTCGTTCCTGCCGAGCATCCGACGGAGGCCGATGCGGATGCGCTGACGCGCGCGGTGTTCACGACCGTGCCCCAGGGCCGCACGTTCTATTACCGGGTGAAGCAGGGCGACACGATCGCGCGGATCGCAGACCGTTACGGCGTGTCGACGCGCGACATCAAGGGATGGAACGGGCTCGCGCAGGATGGCGTGAAGCCGGGCCAGTCGCTGCGGATCACGAGCGACCTCGCGCCGAACATCAGCAAGTCCAAGCGTGCCGCCGGCAAGCGCGTCGTCGCCTCGCATGCGAAGCCGAAGCCCGCTGCCAAGCCCGCCGCCAAGCCCGCCGTGGCGAGGCCTGCCGCGGGACCAAAGCCGAAGCCGGCGCCACCGCGCACGGCGATCAGCGCGCCTGCGCACGGAGGCTAGGGCGGCGTCGGAGCCTGCAGCACAGGGCTCCCCAAAAGAAAACAGGCGACGCATCGAGCGTCGCCTGTTTTGTGTCCGCCACACATCTGGGGCGGACTTTTAGCCCCGGAAGGCTTACTTTTTCTTCGCGCGCTTGGCGGCCTTGCGCTTCTTCGGCGCAGCCTTCTTCTTGGCGCGCTTTGCCGGCTTGCGCTTCGCAGCCTTCTTCGCCTTCTTGGCGGGCTTGCGCTTCTTTGCAGCCTTCTTCGCCTTCTTGGCGGGCTTGCGCTTTTTTGCAGCCTTCTTCGCCTTCTTGGCGGGCTTGCGCTTTGCAGCCTTCTTCGCCTTCTTGGCGGGCTTGCGCTTCGCGGTCTTGCGCTTTGCAGCCTTCTTCGGCGCAGCCTTCTTCGCAGCCTTCTTCTTCGGCGCCTTCTTCGCCTTGCGTTTGGCCTTCTTCTTCGCCGCCTTCTTGGGCGCCGGGGCCGAGGCCGCGGGCATCATCGACATAATGTCAGCCATTGCGTTTTCTCCTGTCTGAGTTGCTGTGACTGTTATGGTGCTTCTACTTCGTCGCAGGCTGCTTTGGATCCGCCGGTCGGCACCTGAAACTGCGGATGCCTATTGACAAACCCATTGCGGTCTGCTGCCTGAATTCTAGCCACATTTTCTCGGAATGCAAGATTTGCGTGCCGATTCCGGGCCTTGCATTTGCGAGTGTTGCGATTTTGCACACCAACGAAAACGGCATTTGCATCGTCGATTCGCGATTGCGCGGACCGTGCGACGAACATCCGCGATTGAGTTTTGCGCGGCGCATCACGCCGCGCCGGGAAGCGGATTCTCCTGCGCGAACAACTCCGCGATCGTCTCGCGGCGGCGGGCGAGATGCAGCGATTTTCCGTCGACCAGCACCTCGCAGGCACGCGGGCGCGAGTTGTAATTCGAGCTCATCACGAACCCGTAGGCACCTGCGCCGCCGATCGCGAGAAGGTCGCCGGCCGCCAGCGCGAGCTCGCGGTCGTGGGCCAGAAAATCGGCGCTCTCGCACACCGGTCCGACGAGCTGCCACCGGCGCGGCGCGTCGGCGCGCGGCCGCACCGCGTCGACCGGATGCCAGGCTTCGTACAGCGCCGGACGGATGAGGTCGTTCATCGCCGCGTCGACGATCGCGAAGTCACGGGCGCCGCCCGGCTTGAGGTAGCACACGCGCGTCAGCAGCAGGCCGGCATCGGCGACGAGGACACGCCCCGGCTCGAACAACAGGCGGTGGCGGCGGGCGCCGCGCGCGGTGCGCACCACGCGCGCGTAGTCATCGAACGGGATCGTCGCCTCGTCGCGGTACCGGATCCCGAGTCCTCCGCCCAGGTCGACGTGCTCGAGCGCCTGTCCATCGGCCTCGATCCGATCGACCAGCGCGAACATCTTCTCCGCCGCCTCCATGCACACTGCGAGGTCGGTGATCTGCGATCCGATGTGGCAATCGACGCCGCGCACCGCGAGGTTCGGCAGCCCGCGGGCATGCCGGTAGAGCGCCGGCGCATCCGCGATGGCGACGCCGAACTTGCTCTCCTTGAGTCCGGTCGCGATATACGGATGCGTCTTCGGATCGACGTCCGGATTGACCCGCAACGAGACCGGCGCGACGCGTCCCATCCTCCGGGCGACGGCGTCGAGCGCGGCGAGCTCGGCGGCGGATTCGACGTTGAAGCACAGGATGCCGGCGTCGAGCGCCGCCTCCATCTCGGCCTCGGTCTTGCCGACGCCGGAGAACACGATGCTTTGCGGCTTGCCGCCGGCCGCGAGGACGCGCGCGAGCTCCCCGCCTGACACGATGTCGAATCCGGCGCCCTGGCGCGCGAGCAGGTCGAGCACGGCGAGGTTCGAGTTCGCCTTCACCGCATAACAGATGAGGTGCGGCAGGCCGTCGAGCGCCCGGTCGAGCGCCTGGTAGGCGGCCTCGATCGCGCGCCGCGAGTAGACGTAGCAGGGCGTGCCGAACCGCGCCGCGATCTCCGAGAGCGGAACGTCCTCGGCGTGAAGCTCGCCGCGCACGTAGTGAAACGGGCTCAAGGCTTCTTGCCCGGCGTGCTTTCGTCGGTGGCGGGGGGCGCCGGGGGATTCGGCCCCGGCAGCGGGCGCGCTCGGCGCGGCGGGAGGCGGCAGCTTGAGCGGGCCCTTGATCCCGCATGCCGACACCGCCAGCGCCAGCGCGAGCGTCGCGGCGATGGCACGGCCAACGGCGGGAAAATCACGTAACATCGATCGGATCCTAGCAAGTAATGCGCACCGAGACCACACGGGCGCGACGCGCGCGGAACGCAGCACCCTGTGCGTCCGCCGGAATTCCGGGACTCCCATGCTCACCGACACTGAATTCATCGCTGCCGCGGACCGGGCGCTGGCCGCGATCGGCGAGGCGCTCGATCGCGCGCTGGCCGACTCCGATTCCGACCTCGACTGGAGTCTCGTCGACGGCATCCTCGAGATCGAATGCGAGGACGCGAGCAAGCTGATCGTGAACCGGCACACGCCGAATCGCGAGATCTGGCTCGCGGCGCGCGCCGGCGGGTCGCACTTCGCGGCGCGCGACGGCGCCTGGCGCGACACTCGCACCGGCGAGGAGCTCGGCGGCGCGCTGGCGGCGCAGTTGAAGCTCCAGGCCGGCCTCGCGGTGACGTTTCCGCCGCTCGTCGCGCCGTAAAGGAACCTCTGAATAAGTCCCGCGTGGTTGCGACGGGGAATTTTCGGGATGGGCTGCAGGGCGAGGCGAAGCTAATGGCCGGCCCCCTTAGCGAGCCTCGCGACAAAAGAGCAGACCGCCCGAAAAACCCCGTCCCTTCGGGCTTGCTGCCAAATGCGGCGCCTGCTTTGCCGCACTCCTCGGCATCGTAGTGTGGACTACGACCTTCGTCGCGCGTCTCGCAGTCATCCGCATTTGGCCCTGCAGCGCAACCGCGCGGGACTCATTCAGAGGTTCCCTCGGTCACGCTTCCAGCGCCGCCGCCCACTGCGCGAGCTCGCGCCGCGCCTCGCGATGGCGCTCGTGCACCGTCCCGACCAGCGCCCAGAACCGGGGCGAGTGATCGAGGTGGACGAGATGCGCGACCTCGTGCGCGACGACGTAGCGCGCCAGTTCCGGCGGCACGTGGACGAGCCGCGCGCTCAAGCGAATCTCACCCCTGGCGTTGCAGCTCCCCCAGCGGCTGCGCGCGCTCGAGAGGCGGAGCGCAGGCGCCTGCACGCCGATGCGCCGCGCCAGATCGGCGACCTCGGGCGCCAGGATGCGCAGCGCGTCGCGGCGCAGCCACGCCTTCGCGTAGGTGGCGACGGAAGGCTCGTCATGCGGCGTCGGATGGCCGATCGAGAATGTGGCGCGATCCACCAGGATCTTCCTGCGGCGGGCGGATGAAAGGTCGAGCGAGAGCGTTTGCCCGCGGTAGGCGATCGGCGCTCCCGGAATCCAGCGCGCCGGCACGATGTCGCGGCGGCGCGATTGCCAGAGCAGGAGCTTGTCCCGCACCCAATCGCCGTGCTCGCGCAGCGCCGCTTCGATGGCCCGCAGCGAGGCGCCGTGCGGCGCCCTGACGGTCACGCCGGTCACGCCGATGCGGATGCCGATCGACCGCCTGCGGGCCCGCACGATGCGATAGTCGACGGCATCCGCGCCGAGCGCGATCCGGTGGACGCCCGTGTCGTGGCCATCGTCGACCCAGCCGATGGCGCGGAGGACGGCCGAGCGCATCTCCGAAGGCTTCACGCCGGAACGCCGAGGCGGTCCACTTCGTTCTCGATCCAGGTCTCGACCTCGTTGATGAGCGCCTGCGCGGTCTTGCCCCCGGACGAAATCGGCTTGCCGAACGAGATCGTCACCATGCCGGGCCGCTTGCCGAGGACGCCCTTCGGCCAGATCCAGCCCGCGTTGTGGGCGACAGGAATGATCGGCACGTTGAGGTCGATCGCGAGGCGCGCGCCGCCGGACTTGTATTTCGCCCGCGTGCCCGCCTTGATTCGCGTGCCTTCCGGATACACCGCGATCCAGAATCCCTGCGCGAAGCGGAGGCGGCCCTGCGCGGCGATCTGCTGCATCGCGGTGCGCCCGGACTTGCGGTCGATCGTGATGGGGGACGCCAGCGCGAATCCCCAGCCGAAGAACGGGATCGACAGGAGCTCCTTCTTGGCGACGTAGGCGAGCGGCGGAAAGTACATCGTCAGCGCCAGCGTCTCCCAGGTCGAGCTGTGCTTCGACAGCACGATGTGCGGCGTCCTCGCCGCGCCGTCCGGAATGTTCTCGCGGCCGATCGCCCGCCAGCGGATTCCGCAGATCCAGCGCGCGCCCTGCAGGTTGATCCAGCACCAGTGCGCGGCGATGCGGTACATCGGGACCCGCGGAATCCAGAACAGAACGAGCATCACTGCCGCGTAGAGCGGCGTGACCAATGTCTGGAACAGCAGGAACAGCAGCGAGCGCAGCGCCGACATCGGGGGCGTAGGCGCCGGAGTCAGTCGCTCGCGAGGAGCGCCGACGCGGCGAAGGCCAGGTCCGGAAAGATCACGGTGTTCTTGGGAAAGCTGCCGTCGCGCAGCGTCTTCTCGCCCTTGCCGGTCAGCACCAGCATCGGCTGGGCGCCGACGGCTTCTGCCGCGAGGAGGTCGCGCAGCGAGTCGCCGATGCAGGGGACGCCCGCCATCTCGATGCCGAAGCGCTGGCCGATCTCCGCCAGCATCCCGGTCTTGGGTTTGCGGCATTCGCACATCGCGTCGGCGGCGTGCGGGCAATAGAACAACGCGTCCACGCGGCCTCCGGCGAGCCCCAGCGCCTTGTGCATCTTCTCGTGGATGGCGTTGAGCGTCGCCATGTCGAAGAGCCCCCGGCCGATCCCCGACTGGTTCGTCGCGACGACGACGCGAAACCCGGCGTGATTGAGCCGCGAGATCGCCTCGAGGCTCCCGGGAATCGGCCTCCATTCGTCGGGCGACTTGATGAACTGCGTCGCTGTCGACGTTGATGACGCCGTCGCGGTCGAGCACGATCAGCTTGCCGGCGCGGGTCGGGGCGACGCCTTCGGAGGCGAATTGGACCATGGGGAATTCTAGCGGCTGGCTGCTGGACTCACGACGCCAATTTCGAGATGTCGGCGACGCGGTTCATCGTCTGGGCGACGCCGCGCAGCAGCGCCAGCCGGTTGGCGCGAATCGCGGGGTCGTCCGCCATCACCATCACGTCGTCGAAGAAGCGGTCGACCGCCGGCTTCGCGCTGGCGAGCGCCAGCAGCGCGCCGGCGTAGTCATTGCGCGCGCAGTGATCGTCGACGATGGGCAGGAGCTTCTGGAAGGCGAGGTAGAGATCGTGCTCGGCACCGTCGGAAAGGCGGGCGCGATCGACCGCCGGCGCGGCGTCGGTCGCCGACTTGCGCAGGATGTTGACGATCCGCTTGTTCGCGGCGGCGAGCGCGCCGGACTCGGGGAGCGACTCGAAGGACTGTACCGCGGCGAGTCGCGCGGGGACGACGTGGATGTCCGCGGGCTGATCGTCCACGACCGCGGCGATCTGGTTGGCCGTATACCCCTGCTCGCGCAGATAGCCGCGCAGCCGGTCGTAGATGAAGGCGCGAAGCTCGGCACCCGCGTCCTTGACCGCCGGCACCGCATCGAACGCCTTGAAGGCGATCCCGGTCAATCGCGGCAGCGGAAGGGCGAGCTGCTTTTCGATCAGGATGCGGATCACGCCCAGCGCCGCGCGTCGCAGGCCGAAAGGATCCTTGTCGCCCGTCGGAACCTGGCCGATGCCGAACATGCCGGCGAGCACCTCGAGCTTTTCGGCGAGCGCCACGGCCTGGGCGACGCCATTCTCCGGAAGCCGGTCGCCGGCGAAGCGCGGCCAGTAGTGCTGCTCGACCGCGGCCGCGACGTCCGGCGATTCGCCGTCGTGCTCGGCGTAATAGCGGCCCATGAGGCCCTGCAGCTCGGGGAATTCGCCGACCATGTCGGTGACGAGATCGGCCTTGGCGAGCAGCGCCGCGCGGTCAGCCTGCTTCGCGTCGGCGCCGATGTCCTGCGGCGATCGCCGTCGCGATCGCGCGCAGCCGAACCACCCGATCCGCCAGCGTGCCGAGCTTGTTGTGATAGACGATGCCGCACAACCGGTCGACGCGGCCGGCGAGACGGATCTTGCGGTCCTGGTCGAAGAAGAAGCGGGCATCGGCGAGGCGTGCGCGCAGCACGCGTTCGTTACCCTGGACGATCGCCACCGGATCCTGCGTCTCGAGATTGCTGACGACGAGGAAACGATGGACCAGCCGACCGGAGTCGTCCATCAACGCGAAATATTTCTGGTTCTGCTGCATCGTCAGGACGAGGCACTCCTGCGGGACCTCGAGGAACGCCCGGTCGAACGTTCCCGCGTAGACCGCGGGCCATTCGACCAGCGCAGTCACTTCGTCGAGCAGCGCGTCGGGCATCAGGATCGTGGCGCCGCCGGCCGCCTTGGCGAGTGCGTCGACGATGCGCCCGCGGCGCTCCGCGAAGCTCGCAATCACCTTGCCTTCGGCGCGCAGCGTCTCCTCGTAGGCGTCGGCGTTGGGGATCTCGATGTCGGCCCGGCTGAGGAAGCGATGGCCGTCGGTCAGATTGCCGGCGTCGAGCCCGAGGGTGTTCAGATTGACCACGGTCTGACCGTGCAGCGCCAGCAGCTTGTGCGCCGGCCGGGCGAAGCGCACGGTCGTGCCGTCGGGTCGCTGGTAGCTCATCACCTTCGGGATCGGCAGCGCCTCGAGCGCGTCGTCGAGCGCCGCCTGTAACGCGGAGATGAGCGGCCCGCCTTTCGCAATGTCGGCGTAGTGGAGCGCCTCCACCTTGCCGTCGGATTCGCGCAGCAGTGTCGCAGGGTCGATGTGGGCGAGCTGCTTCGCTTTGAGCTTTCCGATCAGCGCGGGTGTCGGCCTGCCTTGGGCGTCGAAGGCAACGCTGACCGGCAGCAGCTTCTCCTTGAACGCCTTGTCGGGAGCCACCGCGCGCACGCGGGTGATCGTCACCGCGAGCCTGCGCGGCGTCGCGAACGGCGCGACCGCGGAGTCGGCGGCGAGGAAGTCGCGGCTTTCGAGGCCGTCGGCAATCCCGCGAGCGAAGGCCTCGCCGAGCGCCTTCAGCGCCTTCGGCGGCAGCTCCTCGGTCAAGAGCTCGACGGTCAGCGTCGCCGCATTGCCCATCACGCGGCCTTCTTGCCTGTTGCGGCGGCAAGCATCGGAAACCCGAGGGCTTCGCGCGAATCGTAATAGGCCTGCGCGACGAGGCGCGACAGCGTGCGGATGCGGCCGATATAGGCGGCGCGCTCGGTGACCGAGATCGCGCCGCGGGCGTCGAGCAGATTGAACGTGTGGCCGGCCTTGAGGATCATCTCGTAGCCGGGCAGCGGCAGCTTCGCCTCGAGCAGGCGCTTCGCCTCCGATTCGAAGAACGCGAACTGCTCGAAGAGCTTGTCCACGTTGGACGCCTCGAACGTCAAAGCGCGACTGCTCGACCTCGTTCTGGAAGAAGACGTCGCGGTACGAGATGCCCTTGACGTACTTCGAGGTCGAAAGACCGACTCGTCGTTCTGCAGGTACATCGACAGCCGCTCGAGGCCGTAGGTGATCTCGCCGGTGATCGGATTGCAGTCGAGGCCGCCGACCTGCTGGAAGTAGGTGAACTGCGTGATCTCCATGCCGTTGAGCCACACTTCCCAGCCGAGGCCCCACGCGCCGAGCGTCGGGTTCTCCCAGTCGTCCTCGACGAAGCGGACGTCGTTCTTCTTCAGGTCGAGGCCGAGCGCCACGAGCGACCCCAGGTAGAGCTCGAGGATGTCTTCGGGCGAGGGCTTCAGCACGACCTGGAACTGGTGGTGCTGGTGCATGCGGTTGGGATTCTCGCCGTAGCGGCCGTCCTTCGGGCGGCGCGACGGCTGCACGTACGCGGCGCGCCAGGGCTCGGGCCCGAGCGCGCGCAGGAAGGTCGCCGTGTGCGAGGTCCCCGCGCCGACTTCGATGTCGTAGGGCTGCAGCAGGGCGCAGCCGTGGCGGCCCCAGTAGTCCTGCAGCGTCAGGATGACTTGCTGAAAGGTGAGCATCGGCGGGTTTCGGCGCGGCCCCGGCGGGTAACGCCTTGATGAACCCGCATTTTACCGGCTTCTGCCGCGCCAGGCGGCGATCGCGAGCACGAGCACCATGAGGAGCGCAACCGGCACGTCGCCGATGCGCACGTATGGGGTCTCGCCCTGCCGGCCCTCGACCGTCACTTCGAGGATGCCGCGCGTGAACCACGGCAGCCGCTGCGGTCTCGCGGCCATGGTGATCGATCGCGGAGGTGATCCCGGTGTTGGTCGCGCGAAGCAGCGGCCGGCCGGTCTCGAGCGCGCGCATCGCCGCGATCTGGTCATGCTGCAGGGCGCCGATCGAATGGCCGTACCAGGCGTCGTTGGTGACGTTGACGAGCAGTGTCGCGGCGCGTGCCTGCGGCCGGATGTCGGCGCTGAAGGAATCCTCGTAGCAGATGTTCACCGCCACCTGCTGGCCGGCGACGGCCAGGGGCGGCGGGTCGGCTTCGCCCGCGGTCTGGCTCGCGAGCGGAATCGCGAGGATCGAATCGAGGATCGGGGCGAGCCATGCTTCGAACGGGATCGTCTCGCCGAACGGGACGAGGTGGCGCTTGCGGTAGACCTGCGGCAGGGAGGCGCCCAGCGCGACGACGGTGTTGTAGTAGCGCGCGTGCCGCATGTCCGGCAGCGGCGGCTCCATCGTGAAGAGCCCGATCAGGATGTCGCCGTCGCGTGCCGCGGCGGTCTTGAGCAGCCCGAGCAGCACCTCGTCCGGGATCTCGTCGGCGAACATCGGAAACGCGCTCTCCGGCATCACGATCAGGCGGCCGCGGCTTCGCGCCGCGAGCTCGGCATAGAGCTCGAACGTGGCGGCGCGAAATCCCGGGTCGAACTTCAGATGCTGCGCGACGTTGCCCTGCAGCAGCGACACGTCCACCGGCGCGCCCGCCGGGGCGGTCCACTCGACGCGTCCCAGCGCGGCGCCGCCGGCCACGAGCACCGCGACGCCGGCCAGCAGCGCGCCGCCGCGGCGCGGGGCCGACGACGCGAACGCGTCGACCGCGAGCGCGAGCGCGCTTGCGCAAAGAGCGACGGCGAACGACACGGCGAACACGCCGCCCAGGGTCGCGTAGGGCGCGAGCGGCGTGATGCCGCCATCGGGCAGCTGCGAATAGCCGAGCGAGAGCCAGCCGAATCCACTGAGCGCCACGCTCCGCACCCATTCGACGAGCGTCCACGCCGCCGCCGCCGCGAGCGCGCGCTGCCACGAGCGCCGCGCAGTCCAGCGGGTCGCGAGCCATCCCGCGGCGGCCGGATAGAGCGCGAGAAACGCGCACAGCACGACCATCGCGAAGATTGCGACCGGCCACGGCATGCCGCCGAACGTGCTGAGCGCATTGGCGATCCACGACACGCCGGCGGCGAAGAGCGCAAAGCCGAACGCGAAACCGTGCCATGCCGCCGTGCGCGGCGTGGCCGCGTCCTGCCAGAGCAGGACGAGCAGCGCGAAGGTGATGACCGGGACGACGGCGACGCCGAAGGGCGCGAAGCCGAATACGGTCGCGGCGCCTGCGCCGAGCGCGAGCAGCGTTGCGAGCGAGCCGGCGCCCGAACGAGGTGACGCAGGCGCGAGCGTGCCGGACGGCGCCGTCATGCGCCGGGTGCGGCGACGGAGCCCGGTGCCGAAGGCGTCGCGACCGGCTCGACCTGCAGCGTGTACAGCCGGCGGCTGTCGGCGCGGACGACGCGAAAGCGCAGATCGCCGATCACCGTGGACTCGCCGCGCTTGGGCAGTCGGCCGAACGCCTGCAGCACGAGTCCGCCGACGGTGTCGAACTCGTCGTCGGCGTAATCGGTGCCGAAATGCGCATTGAAGTCGGCGATCTCCGTCTGCGCCTTCACGCGGTGCCTTCCGCCGACCTCGCGGATGATGTTGTCCTCGGCTTCGTCGAAGTCGTATTCGTCCTCGATGTCGCCGACGATCTGCTCGAGGACATCCTCGATGGTGACGAGCCCGGACACGCCGCCGTACTCGTCGACGACGATGGCCATGTGGTTGCGGTTGGCGCGAAAGTCGCGCAGGAGGACGTTGAGGCGCTTCGACTCGGGAACGAACACCGCCGGACGCAGCGTGTCGTGCAGGTTGAAAGTATCGGGGCTGCGGTAGTAGTTGAGCAGCTCCTTGGCGAGCAGGATGCCGACGACGTCGTCCTTGTTCTCGCCGACGACGGGGAAGCGCGAGTGCCGCGTCTCCAGCACCAGCGGAATGAACTGCGCGGGCTCGTCCTCGACCGAGATGACGTCCATCTGCGAGCGCGGGATCATGATGTCGCGCGCGGTCATCTCGGAGACCGACAGCACGCCCTCGATCATCGACAGCGCGTCGGCGTCGAGGAGCTTTCGCTCGTAGGCGCCATGCAGCAGCGCGAGCAGCTCCTCGCGATCCTCGGGCTCCCGGGTGAGGAATGCCGACAGCCGCTCCAGCAGCGACGGGCGGTCGGGGCGTTCGTCGGGCTCGGTCATCGTCACGCCGCTCCGCGCGGCGCGTAGGGATCATCGATGCCCAGACCCCGGAGGATCGCGGTTTCGCGCGTCTCCATCGCGCGCGCGGCGCGGTCGGTGTCGTGGCGATAGCCTTGCAGGTGCAGCATGCCGTGGACGACGAGATGCGCGCAGTGGTCGGCGAGGCGCTTGCCCTGCGCGCGCGCTTCCTGCCGCAGCACCGGCGCGCAGAGGACGATGTCGCCGGAAAGCGGCTCGCCGTCATCGTACACGAAGGCGAGGACGTTGGTCGCGCCCGGCTTGCCGCGATAGTGCGTGTTGAGCGAGCGCCCTTCGAGCGCGCCGACGAAGCGGATCGTCACGCGGCCGTCGCGCGCGAGCGCCGCGCGTCCCCACCGGCGCAGCGCCGCGGCGTCCGGCAGCGTCGCCGCCGCGACGCCGTACTGGACGCTGAGGACGAGCCGGGGCGCGCGGGCCGGCATCAGCGGTCGGGCTCGCCCGCGCGCTTCTTCGCCGCGGTGTCCTTCTCGTAGGCGTTGATGATCTTCTGCACCAGCGGATGGCGGACGACGTCGGCGCTGGTGAAGCGCGAGAACGCGATGCCGCGGACGCCGTCGAGGATCCGGTCGGCCTCGATGAGGCCGCTCTTCTGCCCGCGCGCGAGGTCGATCTGCGTGACGTCGCCGGTGATCACGGCCTTGGTGCCGAAGCCGATGCGCGTCAGGAACATCTTCATCTGCTCCGGCGTCGTGTTCTGCGCCTCGTCGAGGATGATGAAGGAATGATTCAGCGTGCGCCCGCGCATGTACGCGAGCGGCGCGATCTCGATGGTGCTGCGCTCGAAGAGCTTGCCGGTCTTCTCGAAGCCCAGCAGGTCGTACAGCGCGTCGTAGAGCGGGCGCAGATACGGGTCGACCTTCTGCGCGAGGTCGCCCGGCAGGAAGCCGAGGCGCTCGCCCGCTTCCACGGCGGGACGCACCAGGACGAGCCGCTTCACCGCGTCGCGCTCGAGCGCGTCGACGGCGCAGGCGACGGCGAGGTAGGTCTTGCCGGTGCCGGCCGGGCCGATGCCGAACGTGATGTCGTGCTCCTGGATGTTCCTGAGATAGAGCGTCTGATTCGGCGTGCGGCCGTGAAGGTCGGCGCCACGGCGCGTGCGGAGCAGCGAGATCGAGTCGTCGGCGCTCGCCGCATCCGCGCGCGTCTGCGTGGCGATCTCGATCAGGCCGAGCTGGATGTCGTCGACCGACAGGGGCTTCTCGGCCTGTCGCGTAGAAGCGCTCGAGCGCCCTCGCCGCGCGCGTCGTCTGCGCCGGCGTGCCGGTCAGCGTGAAGCTGCCGGCACGATGCGCGATCGCGACGTCGAGCGCGGCCTCGATCTGGTGCAGGTTCGCGTCGAGCGGCCCGCAGAGGTTCGCGAGCGCCCGGTTGTCGAGCGGCGTGAGCGAAAGCTGCTGCCTCCGCCTTCCCGCCGCCGCCGCTCTCGCCATCGGCCGTCGCCACCGCTAGACGCCCTGCCGCATGAGCGGCGCCTTCAGCGCTTCGTCGAGCGTGCGAGAGCGTCTCGGCGAGATGCGCGCGCGTCTCCGGTCGCGATTACGATCCGCTTGGCCGGCGCGACCTTGATCGGCGCGCGACAGCTGCTTCGCGTCGGCGCGCAGCAGCGCGCGCGCGTCGGCCGGCATCGTCGCGGCGGGCCGCATCAGCGCGTTGGCGACCTGCGCAGTGTACTCGCGCTGCAGGTTGCGGCGCGACAGCCGGGATGTCGCGGCCGGTCGCGAAGCTCGCTCCAGATGGCGGCGTGCAGCGTCGCGAACAGCTCGGCCAGCGTCAGCGCCTGCTCGGATCGTCGACCTTGGCCTCATTGTTGAGCAGCCGCTGCGCGATCACCGTGTCGCCCATCAGCTGGCTCAGCACGGCCGCTGCAGCGCCGAGCACCTGCTGGTCGATCGGGACGTCGACCGACGGGACTGGCCGGCCCAGCTCCTCGGCGTCGTCGATGTCGGACGGTCGACGATGCGCCATGCTGCGCAGGAACGCCGGCGAGAACCGGAAGCTGTCGGCGGAGAACACTTCCGTCGCGAGCATCTTCAGCGCGGCGCGCTGCCTGTCGACGGCGGCATCGGCGCCAGCGGCGCGCGGCCGCGTGCCGGCGCGATCGCGCACGTCGTAGAGGCCGCCGACGTACTTGGTCGCGTAGACGGCGCCCTGGCGCGGCCTCGACGAGGCCGCGCGATGAAATTGCGGCGCAGGACGGAGTAGGTCTCGCCCGGCTTCAGCTTGCGACGTCTCCGTGCGCTGCCACAGCTCGCGCACGAGCGCGAGGCGCTTCGCGGCGTAAGCGAGCGGGTCGGCGCCGAGGTCGAACGTGTTCACGTCCGGATCGAGCGCGACGACGAGCACCTCCTCGTCGGTCGCGAAGGCGAGCAGCGGCTCGTCGGAGCGCGCGGCGATGTGCGCGAGCTCCGCCGTTCTCCGTCGCTCGGGCGCGACTCGCGGTAGCCGTATTCGATCGCCCAGTAGTCGTAGGGCCCGAGCGTCGACATCTGGTACTCGCCCTGCGCGCTCGCCCTTGACGGCGATGTTCAGCGGGTTGTACTCCATCACCGAGCCGGAGATGCCGTTCTGCGCGCGTGAACGTCGCGGTCCGCGAGCTGCGCGTCGCGTGTACACGGTCGACGCGCGGAAATTGTGGCGCAGGCCGAGCGTGTGGCCGACCTCGTGCATCACGACGTCCTTGAGTAGCGTCGCGACGAAGCGCGTCGACGTCGGGGCTGTCCGGCATCGATCTCGCCGCGCGCCTCGAGCAGGACAGGCCGAACGCCGCCTCGGCGCGCGCGTCGGTCGCCGTATTCGCAGTACGCGTCCGTCGAGGCCGATCGCGTCGCCGGAAACACGTCGCGCGGGCGCGCTCGGGCGCGTACTCGGCGACGCAGGTTGCGCACGGACGCGCGACGTTGTTCGCGTCGATGCCGATGTCGGCGTCGAGAATCTCGCCGGTGCGCGGATCGACGATCGTCGGGCCGATGGCGCCGTACGCCGTCTGCGCGCCACGGTCTGCCAGCGCACCGACGCGTGCCGGATGTCCGTACGTGTCGAAATCCGCGTCGTCCGGCTGGACCTCGACCCGGATCGCATCCTTGAATCCGATCCGCTCGAACGCCTTGTTCCACTCGAGAATGCCGGCGCGGATCGGCTCGCGATACTTGAGCGGGAATCGTTGCGGTCGAGCCAGAACACGATCGGCTGCTTCGGCTCCGACAGCGCCGCCGACGGGTCCTTCTTCTCCAGCCGCCAGCGGTTCACGTAGTGCGCTGGACGGGAATGCGCGGCACGTCGGACGTGAAGTCGAGTCGGTCCGTCGTGAAATAGCCGATCGCGGTCGTCGGCGGGGCGCGGGTGCATCGGCTCCGTCCGGCAGCGTGGCGATCGTGTAGTGGATAGCCGAGGAACAGGCTGCGCACGTCGGGCAGCGTCGACGGCGGCGACGGCAGCGTTCGGCGCCGGCGGGCGGCGGCGGCAGCGACGAGCGCGCGCCAGCGCATAGTGCGCCGTGCACCTCCAGCGTGACGTTGTCGAGGCCGGCGTGCGACCGTGTCGATCGATCGAATTGCGCGCGTCGAACGCGTACGACTGCGCGGTACGTGCGCTCGAGAACGCGTGGCCGCCGCCGGGATGTCGGCGAGGAGCAGCGCGTTCGCCTCGATCAGCACCGACTTGCGCTCCGGATGCGGCTGCGACGCGACGGGCGCCGTCGCGAGCAGGCTGTCGGAAAATCCTGCGGCGACGCGCGCGCGCTTCGCGGCGTTCCGGCGCTGCGCCGGTGTACTTCGGTGTTCTTCGCGATCAGCTGGACGTTGCTTGCCGATGCTTGCTGGAACTCGACGATCTGCGCTGACGCCGACGGGCAGCGTCATCGCGCCGCCGAAGATGCGCTTCTCGCCGATGCCCTGGTTAGATTCGCGACTTGAAGAAGATAGGGCTTGCCGAACTGGTCGGCGCGATCTCGATCCAGACCTTCTCGTCCTTCTGCCAGAGCGCGAACAGGCCCTTCGTTTCCTTGGCGTCCTTGATGACGTCGGCGAACGGCTTCGGCGCCGGCGCTGCGGCGGCCGCGGCCGCGCCGGCCGCCTGCGGCGGCGCTGTGCCGGAGCGGCGCCGGGCTTCGCGCCGCGGCGCGTTCCCGGCGGTCGCGCCGGCGGCGACGGCCGCGGCGATCTTCGCGCTGTCGGTGGCAGGCGGCGTCGATGCTGCGACGGGCTCGGTCTGGCTCGGCCGGCAGGCTCGCGCAGCCCGACACGAGCAAGCGCCAATGACGGCGAGCGCGAAGCCGCGCGCGTGGATGATCGGGAGTAGCTTGGTCGACGTTCATCGTCGGCCTGTATCGTCGAAGAGTCGCAATTGCGTTGGCGGCAGGCGCCGCGCCGGGCGAAGCGTCTTGCGCTGCGCGGGGTCACGGACGTCTCCCCGCGCAACGAGTGCGCCAGCGCCGCCGTCACGGTGACGTCGGCGTAGGTGCCGATCAACTCGCGGGCGCCGGCGAAGTTCACGACGCGGTTGTTGTCCGTGCGCGCGCAGAGCTCGCGCGCATCGCGGGCGGCGGGTCCCGTCACGAGCACGCGCTGGCGCGTGCCGACCATCGCGTCGCTGTAGGCCCGGTATTGCGCGTCGAGCAGCGCCTGCAGCCGCGCGAGCCTCGCCTGCTTCACCTCGTGCCGGCACCTGATCGTCGAGCTCGGCCGCGGGCGTGCCCGGGCGCGGGCTGTACGAGAAGCTGAACGCGCCGTCGAAGCCGACCTCGGCGACGAGCTTCATCGTCTGCTCGAAATCGCGCTTCCGTCTCGCCGGGAAAGCCGACGATGAAATCCGACGTGAGCGAAAGATCCGGGCGCGCCTTGCGCAGCCTGCGCACGATCGACTTGTATTCGAGCGCCGTGTAGCCGCGCTTCATCGCGGCCAGCACGCGGTCGGAGCCCGATTGCACCGGCAGGTGCAGGTGCGAGGCGAGCTTGTCGAGCGTTGCGTGCGCCTCGATGAGCCGCGGCGTCATTTCCTTCGGGTGCGACGTGGTGTAGCGGATGCGCTCGATGCCCGGCATCTCGTGGATGTGCTCCAGCAGCGTCGCCAGATCGACGGCGGAATCGCCGGTGCCGCGCGCGATACGCGTTGACGTTCTGGCCGAGCAGCGTGATTTCCCGGACGCCCTGCAGCGCGAGATCCGCGACGTCGGTCAGCACGTCGTCGAACGGCCGCGAGAACTCCTCGCCGCGCGTGTAGGGCACGACGCAGAACGAGCAATACTTGCTGCAGCCTTCCATGATCGAGACGAACGCCGAGGCGCCGTCGACCGACGGCGGCGGCAGATGGTCGAACTTCTCGATCTCGGGAAACCGGATGTCGACCTGCGGACGGCCGGTGTCGCGGCGCGCGCGGATGAGCTCGGGCAGCCGGTGCAGCGTCTGCGGCCCGAACACGACGTCGACGTAGGGCGCGCGCGCGACGATCGCGGCGCCCTCCTGGCTCGCCACGCAGCCGCCGACGCCGATGATGAGGTCCGGGCGCGCGGACTTGAGCGCGCGCACGCGGCCGAGATCGTGGAACACGCGCTCCTGCGCCTTCTCGCGCACCGAGCAGGTGTTGAACAGGATGACGTCGGCGTCGTCCGGGCGGTCGGTCAGCGCGAGCCCGTCGGAGGCGGCGAGCACGTCGGCCATCCGGTCCGAGTCGTACTCGTTCATCTGGCAGCCGAACGTGCGGATGTAGAGCTTTTGCGGCACGGGGAGCGCTCCGGGACCGGTGATTATCCGGCGGGGGCGACCGTCGTCAAAGGGGCGCGAATTATAGCAGGCGCGACCGGCGCCGCGCCCTCCCAGGGGCGAGCTAGAATGCGCGCACGCAGGTGCCTGCCGCGAATCCCTCGCGGCGGGTGAAACGGGAACGCGGTGACCGCGCGCGATCGAAGCGCGCCAGCCCGCGGCTGCCCCCGCAACGGTAAGCCGGTGCGGTCCGCCCCTGTCGCCACTGTCCCGATCGGGACGGGAAGGCGGGCGGACAAGACCGGCGAGCCCGGAGACCGGCCTGCGCCCGGTTCGCGGCACGCCCTCAAGCGGCGCGCCCGGCCCGGCGACATCAGGAGCCTTGCATTGCGCGGCCCGTACTTAAGGCCGCAAGGCTTCGTCGCCATCGCCGCGCGGGGTCCTCGCGGTGCACGCGGAGATTTGCCATGCCCTCCACCGCTTCCCGCTCCATCGCGACGGATCCCTCGTCGCGCGGTCTGTCCCGTCGGTCGCTCACAACGTGCACGATATCCGCGGCGCTCGCGCTCGCGCGCGCCGCCCACGCGCAAAACGCGGGGCCGCCGACGGCGACGCTTCCGCCGGTCGCGGTGACCGCATCGCGGCAATCGCAGTCGATCGCCGACGTGCTGGCCGACATCACCGTCATCGGCCCCGATGAAATCGCGCGCGCCGGCGCGCAGAGCCTGACCGAGTTCCTGCAGCGGCAGCCCGGCGTCGAGATCGTGCAGAACGGCGGGCCCGGATCCGTGTCCGGCGTGTTCCTGCGCGGCGCGAACCGCAGCCAGACGCTCGTGCTGGTCGACGGTGTAAGGCTCGCGTCGGCGAGCGCCGGCGCGACCTCGCTCGAAGCCATTCCGCTCGACCAGATCGAGCGGATCGAGATCCTGCGCGGCCCGGCGTCGAGCCTGTACGGCGCCGATGCGATCGGCGGCGTCATCCAGGTCTTCACGCGGAAAGGCACGGCCGGAGTGACCGGCAACCTCACCGCCGGCGGCGGCACCTACGGCACGCTGGGGGCTGAACGCCGGGGTCGCCGGCACCAGCGGGCCCGTGCGATACGCGGTGCAGGCAGCGTCGCGGCAGAGCAGCGGATTCAACACGATCGCGAACCCCGCCAATCCGCTCTACAACGGCGACACCGACGGCTACGCGAACCAGAGCGTGTCGGCGAATGTCGGCGTGACCTGGGCGCCCGAGCAGGAGGTTACGGCGCAGTATCTCAAGAGCCGCCTCAACAACCAGTTCGACGGAAGCCCCGAATTTCGACGACCGCACCATCACGACCGACGAAGTCTGGCAGGTCACGAGCGTGAACCGGCTGACGCCGTTCTGGGTCTCGCGGCTGTCGGCGGCCGACGGCATCGACAACAGCCAGTCGCAGACGGGATTCGGCAATTTTCCGTTCAAGACCACGCAGCTTCAGTACACCTGGCAAAATGACTTCACGCTGCCCGTCGGCGCGCTGTCGGCCGGCATCGAGCGGCGCGACGAGCACGTGACGACCGATGCCGGCTTTCGCGACGAATTCGCGCACGACCGATTCGGTCTTCGGGCATCTATCAGCTGCGCGAGCGACGCGCACGCGCTGCAGGTTCATCTGCGCTACGACGATTCGAGCCAGTTCGGCGGCAGGACCACCGGCGCGATCGCCTACGGCTATCGGGTGAATGCCTCGCTGCGGCTCACCGCGGGCTACAGCACCGGCTTCAATGCGCCGTCGTTCAACGATCTCTACTATCCGGGCTTCAGCAATCCGAACCTCGTTCCCGAAACCTCGCGCAACGTCGAAGCCGGCGCGTACTGGAGCGGCAGCGCCTCCGGCGTGCGATTCGAGGCGCGTGCCATCGGTTACTACAATCGCGTCAGCGACCTGATCGTGTTCGGCTGCGACGCCGATTCCAATTGCGTGCCGAACAACGTCGACCGGGCGACGCTGAAGGGCGTGACGCTGGGCGCGGATCTGAAGCGCGAGGACGGCGCGACGCTGGTCGCATCGGTCGACCTGCAATCGCCGACGAGCGATGTCACCGGCAACCTGCTGCCGCGGCGCGCGCGCCAGCACGGCGCGGTCACGCTCGGGTATCCGGCCGGACCGGTCAGGCTCGGGCTCGAATTCGTGGCGTCCTCACTGCGCTATGACGACCCGGCGAATCTCGTGAAGATGGGCGGATACGGCATCGTCAACCTGACCGCGGAGTGGCCGGCGTCGCCGGCCATCACGCTGTTCGTCCGCGCCGACAACGTCTTCGACAAGAACTACGAGCTCGCCGCTGGCTTCGCGACGGGCGGCGCCACGGTGTACGCCGGCCTCCGCGCGGTGTTGCGATGAGCGTGCGCCGGTCGCTAGCACTCGCCGTGTTGGGAGGCGCGTTTGCGCTGGCCAATGCCGCCGTCGCGGCGGGACTCGCGCATTACCGACGACGCCGGCGAAACCGTGCGGCTCGAAGCACCCGCGCGGCGCATCGTGACGCTGGCGCCGAACGCGACCGAGCTCGTGTTCGCGGCCGGCGCCGGCCATCGCGTCGTCGGCACCGTCGACACGTCGAATTTCCCGCCCGCGGCACGAACGCTGCCGCGGGTAGGCGACGTCCACGCGATCGACCTCGAGCGCATCGTGGCGCTCGCGCCGGATCTCATCGTGACCTGGCCCTACACGACGCCGGCGCAGGTGACGCTGCTCCGCGCCCGCGGTATCGCGGTGTTCACCGTCGATCCGACGTCGATCGGCGGAATCGCGACCGACCTCGAACGGCTGGGCGCACTCGCCGGGACTTCGTCCGAGGCGAATGCGTCCGCCGCGGCCTTCCGCAGCCGCATCGCTTCGCTCGGTCGTCAGTACGCCGAGCGGCGCAGGCTGCGCGTGTTCTACGAAATCTGGGATCCGCCGCTCTACACCATCGGCGGCCGCCATCTCATCTCGGAAGCCATCGCGCTCTGCGGCGGCGAGAACGTGTTCGCGACACTGTCGCTGCCGGCGCCGGAAGTGAGCGTGGAGGCCGTGCTCGCCGCGCGGCCCGACGTGATCGTCGCCGGCGCGGACGGCGCCGTCCGCCCGCCGTGGCTCGATCGCTGGCGGCGCTGGCCGGAGCTTCCCGCCGCGCGGCAGGGCCACCTCTACGTGGTCGACGCGAACCTGCTGCATCGCGACGGCCCGCGGTTCGCGGAGGGCGTTGCCGCGCTGTGCGAGGCGCTCGATTCCGCGCGCTGAGGCGCGCGTGGCGAAGCCTCACGCCGGGACGAACGTGCGCGCGCGTCCATCGCCGGCGGCGACCAGCGGCGTCCCGAAGAGCTCCGTGAGCCGCGCCGCCGTCAGCATTTCGTCGGCGCGGCCCGACGCTCGCGCGGCCGCCGGCAAGCGCGACGACGTGATCCGCGTAGCGCACCGTGAGATGGAGCTCGTGCAGCGCCATGACGATCGCCTTGCCCTCGGCGCGCGCCAGCGCGGTCAGCGCGTCGAGCGCCGCGACCTGGTGGCCGGGATCGAGATGCGAGGTCGGCTCGTCGAGCAGCATCAGGCGGGGCGCCTGCGCCACCAGCGCCGCCAGGGCGACGCGCCGGCGCTCCCCGCCCGAGAGCGTGCGCACGTCGCGCGCCGAGAGCTCCGCGACGCCGAACCGCGCCAGCGCCGCGCGGGCGCACTCGACGTCGGCGGCTGACTCCCACGCATAGCGGGAGAGATGCGGGTGGCGTCCGGCGAGCGCGATCTCGAGCACGCTCGCGGGAAACGGGTCGACGCTGTCCTGCGGAAGCCATCCGCGGATTCGCGCTCGCTCGCGCGGGGACAGTTCGCCGAGCGGCGTGCCGTCGTAAGCGATCGTTCCCGCCGCCGGCGCACGCAGGCCGGCCAGTGTCGCGATCAGCGTCGTCTTGCCGGCGCCGTTCGGCCCGATGACGGCCACGCATTGGCCCGCATGCACGTCGAGATCGAGTGACGAACAGAGCGTGCGCGCGCCCAATGCGAAGCGCGAGGCCGCGGCACGACAGGCGAGGAGCGCTCCCGCTCATCCCCGCGCCCCGCTTCGCGTCAGCAGGAACAGGAAGGCCGGCACGCCGACGAGCGCCGTGATGACGCCCACCGGCAGCTGCAGCGGCGCGACCAGCGTGCGCGCGAGCGTGTCGGCAAGCACGAGCAGCGTGCCGCCGGCCAGCACCGCTGCGGGAACCAGCACGCGGTGATCGTTGCCGATGACCATTCGCACGGCGTGCGGCACGATCAGGCCGACGAAGCCGATGCTCCCGGCGACCGTCACCGCGGCGGCGGTGGCGAGCGCCGCGAGCGCGTGCAGCAGAAGCGTGACGCGCGGCACGGCGACGCCGAGAGTCGCGGCGAGATCCTCGCCCCGCGAGAGCACGTTGAGGTCGCGCGCGAGCACGAGCCCGATGCCAAGCGCGAGCGCGAGCACCCACCACGGCGAGCGGCGATGTCGATGCCGTGGAAAGGTCGCCGATCAGCCAGAACAGCATCCCCTTCACCTGCGCGTCGGGCGCGACGGCGAGCAGCAGCGCGATCAGCGCGCCCCATCCGGCGGCGACGACGATGCCGGTCAACAACAATCGCGTCGCGGTCCACGGCGATTGCGCGCCGCCGGCGCGGGACAGCCCGAACACGATCAGCGTCGACGCCAGCGCGCCCACGAATGCGGCCGGCATGATGGCCGCGGCCATGCCCGCCAGCATCGCGGACAACGCGGCGACGGCGGCGCCTCCGGAGATTCCGAGCACGTAAGGATCGGCCAGCGGATTGCGCAGGAGGACCTGCAGCAGGGCGCCGGCGAATGCGAGCAACCCGCCGACGGCGAACGCCGCCAGCGCGCGCGGCAGGCGCAGCTCGCGCACGATCGCGACGGTCGTGTCCGCGCCTTCGCCCATCAGCGCGCGGATGACGGTTGGAATGGCGATGGGCACGCTCCCCGACGCGAGCGCGACGGCGAGCGCGGCGAGCGCCGCCAGCGCGAACGCGGCGACGATCAGCAGGGCACGGCCGATTCCCGACGGGGAGCGCGCAACGGCGGCGGGCAATGAGTGCGGCAGGTCGGTCAAGGTCGGATGCGGGCGGGCGAGGCGCGGCGCAAGGCGATTATAGGGGCGGCGCGCGGCGTCCGACCGAAGGTCGAATCGCTGTTTGCAACCGTCCTATAATGACCATCCCTCCGGCCGCACGCGCGGACCACCGGTCGCGACGATGAGCAAGGCTTTCACCAAAGAGACCGACCAGGACGACGACGACCTCGAAACGGCGTCGCCGCTGCCGACGGGCGCCCGCAACTACATGACGCCGGGCGGATTTGCGCGCATGAAGGCCGAGCTCGAGCATCTCGTGCAGAAGGAGCGCCCGCAGCTCGTCGCCACCGTCGCCTGGGCCGCCGGCAACGGCGATCGCTCCGAGAACGGCGACTACATCTACGGCAAGAAGAGGCTGCGCGAAATCGACCGCCGCATCCGCTTCCTGATCCGCAGGCTCGACGCGGCCGAAGTCGTGGATCCGTGCGCGCGGCGCGAGGACGACAGCGCCGACCAGGTGTTCTTCGGTGCGACGGTCACCGTCCGCGATATCCGCGGCGGCGAGCGCACGATCAGCATCGTGGGCGTCGACGAGATCGACACGGCGCGCGGCTACGTGAGCTGGATATCGCCGATCGCGCGTGCGCTCATCAAGGCGCGCGAAGGCGACTCGGTCGTCCTGCGTACGCCCAGCGGATCGGAAGAGCTCGATGTCGTCGCCGTGCGTTATCTGCCCCTCGCGACTGCGGGCGGCGCCACGAGCGCGAGTTGACGCGGCGCCCGCGCTGCGGCTAGAGTGATCTCATGACTTCATCGATTCCGGGCGCGGCAAGAGCCCCCGACGCGGCCCTCGAAGCCGACTTGATGACGCTGGAGCGCAGGCTCGCGTCGCTGCTCGCGCACACGCGTGCGCTGCGTGCCGCCAACGAGGCGCTGCGCCGCGATCTCGCGGCCACGACGGCGCGCAACCACCAGCTCGGGCAGCGCGTCGCCGAAGCCACGCGGCGTCTCGACGCCCTGCTCGCCCGCATCGCCGAGCCCGCCGGATGACGACGCGGCCCGCCGCATCGGCCGAGCGCACGGCGACACTCGACGTGACGCTGCTCGGCCGCGAGTACAAGGTCGCGTGCAAGGAGTCGGAGCGCGCCGAGCTCCTCGATGCGGTCGCGTTCGTCGATCGCCGGATGCGCGAAATCCGCGATGCAGGCAAGAGCGCCGCGGGCGTGGAGCGCGTCGCCGTGATGGCGGCGCTCAACATCGCCCACGATCTTCTGCGCGAACGCCGCGGCGCGGCGGCCGCGCCGGCGCGCGCCACAGCCGCCGCGCCGACGCAAGGCGCCGGCGTTGACGAACAAGGCGTGCGGCGTAGAATCGCCGACATGCAGTCCGCGATCGACCAGGTGCTGGCGGGACAGGAAAAGCTGTTCTGACACGCGCCCTCGTCGCGGCAGGCTCAATGTTCCCTGCGGTGTCCGAGTCACCCATACACTCTTTGAACCAATGCTACCTAGCGAGGTTGCCTCGCCGTTTATGGGCTGGTGTGCGCTCCCACGCGGAAGCGCCTGAAGGCCCTGGCAGGCGACCCTCTTGAACCTCAGGTTCAAGATGAGGGTGGCACGGCACAGGCGGGGAACACCTTTCAATCGTTCGCCAGGCTTCGGATATCGCACGCTGGCGGCGTTGCTGCTCGATTTCGATGCTCACGGACCACTAAGTCCGCTGCGCTCGAAATCTCCGCGGCGCCTTGCCAGCGCGCGATCTCCTCGCCTGGCAAACGATTGTCCTGCCTCAATCCAGCGGTAGAACAGCGACCTGACGTAGTGCCAAGATTATTGGCCGGGTCGCTGCGCTCGAAATCTCCGCTGCGCCTTGCCAGCGCGCGATTCTTCCTTGCGGCTGCATTGCCGAAGCGATTGGCGTGGGCAAGGCGATCTGCCCTGATTTGCAGTTCGGAGCCTGATAGACTCCGGTCGAAAGCTCCGTTGCGCCTGCCAGCGCGATCTGCTCGCCTGGCAAACGATTGACTCGCATCACCCTTCGACAGCCGCCGGAGTAGCGGCGGTCGCGCGCTCGTAATCTCCGCGCGCCTCGCCCGAATCGACCGGAACTTCGGACGCCGCGGGCCATCGAAAATCAACCGGTCGCGGCGGATCAGTCGATGCGACCGGAGGCGCGGATGGAAGCGTTTGTCTGGAGTCTGTCCTACAGACAAACTCTCGAAAGTGCTTTCGGATTGCGCCCGATGGTGTCGGCGCGCCGGACTCGGTCACCCAAGGTATCGCCCTGCGCTTCGCAATGCGGCGATGTTCATGCGAAACCGGCGCTCGACACCGATCCAATGGTCCTGATGCAGGAGCGAGGAATGAAGAGACATGAAAGCAGCACAGTGAAGTCAATGACATTGAGCGTGTTCGTCGCCGCGTGCGCATTTCTTGCCGCACCGGCAATGGCGGCGACGGAGCCCGTGACGCCGGGCCCGCTTCCGCCCGAGCGCGTGAACGGCAACGTCATCTACTTGAGCGGGGGGATCGGTCAGGAGGAGGCAGCTGCACTGCGGCAGAATGAATCCAACTACCCGCTCGCGCTCGAATTCATCCGGAATGGCGAATCCGGAGCGGAGTTTCTCGCTGGCGTCAGCGTGACCATCAAGGATGCGCAGGGCAACGTCGTGCTGGCCGCGGCCTCGGAGGGTCCGCTGCTCCTCGCCAAGCTGCCGGACGGCAAGTACAAGGTGATCGCCGCCGCCGGAAAACCGCGCATCCAAGGAGCGGGATATCGTCGTCGCCGGGCGCAAGCACGAGCACATCGTCTTCGTCTGGTAGGCACGCCAGGCGTCGCGACCGGTCGTGGCGGGTCCGGTGCGGGAGACCCGATGGAGCGTCGCCGCGAAGCTTCCGCCGGCGGTTTCCGGTGACGTGACGTCCGGCCTGGAGATGGCGAGGCGATAGCGGCTCCCCGTCCGCCGCCTCGTGCGTGCGGCGCGGGATGCGCTTGCGTGTATGCTTCCGCGGAGGTCGCGGCGGCGCGCCTCTTGGGACAACAATCACGGCCATGCCGCGTGGCCGACAGGAGCGGCGCGATGCGGTACTGGCTGATGAAATCCGAGCCCGACGAGTTCTCGATCGACGATCTCGCCGCGGCCAGGAACAAGACGACGCCCTGGTTCGGCGTGCGCAACTACCAGGCGCGCAATTTCATGCGCGACCAGATGCGCCTCGGCGATCGCGCGTTCTTCTATCACTCGAGCTGCCCGGAGCCGGGCATCGCGGGTATCGTCGAGGTCTCGGCGCAGGCGTATCCCGACGCGACGCAGTTCGACCGCAAGAGCCCGTATTTCGATGCGAAATCGGTCCGCGATGCGCCGCGCTGGATCAACGTCGACGTGAAGTTCGTCGAGAAATCGCGGCTGGTGTCGCTCGCCGAGCTTCGCCTGCATCCGGAGCTCGAGCGCATGCGCGTATTGCAGCGGGGGAACAGGCTTTCGGTCATGCCGGTCGATCCGGCGGAATGGGCGTTCGTGCTGCGGCTCATGAAGAAGAAGGCGTGAGCGCGCAGTGGATGCGTCGCTGATCGCCCTGTACCTGCTGTTGGGCGCGGCGATCGGCTTCCTGGCCGGGCTCCTCGGCATCGGCGGCGGGATGACGATAGTGCCGCTGCTCACTCTCGCATTCACGCATCAGGGATTCGCGCCGGCGCACGTCGTTCATCTTGCGCTGGGAACGGCGACCGCGACGATCGTGTTCACCGGCATCTCGTCGACACGCGAGCATCATCGCCACGGCGCCGTCGTCTGGCGTGTTGTCGCCGGAATGGCGCCCGGCATGGTGGTCGGCGCGCTGGCGGGCACGCAGGCGGTCGGCATCATGTCGACCGCGTTCCTCGCGGCGTTCTTCGGCCTCTTCGTCGCGATAACGGCGACGCAGGTGCTGATCGACCGCAAGCCCAAGCCGACGCGCCAGTTGCCCGGCGCCGTCGGGTTGTTCGCGGTCGGCGGCGGCATCGGGCTCGCATCCAGCATGGTCGGCGCGGGCGGCGCCTTCCTCTCGGTGCCGTTCATGGCCGCCTGCAACATCAACCTGCGCAAGTGCGTCGCGACGTCGGCCGCGCTCGGGCTCCCCGTCGCCGTCGCCGGCACGATCGGGTACGTGCTCGCCGGAATTCGGCAGAGCGGGTTACCGCCGTACTCGGTTGGCTTCGTCTATCTGCCGGCGCTGCTGGCGATCGCCGCCGCGAGCGTCGTCGCCGCGCCATTCGGCGCGCGCGCGGCGCACCGCTGGCCGGTGGCGCGCCTGCGCAAGGCGTTCGCGGTGATCCTCTACGTGCTGGCGTCGTACATGCTGTGGAAGGCGTGGCAGAGCGTCTAGCCGGCACGGAGCGGCGTTGCGAAGGCGCGCATGACTCTCGCATCAGCGAAGGGGGACGTTGCGCAGGCCGATGCCGCGGTCTTTCGTCCGGCGGGCCGACCTGCTGAAAAAAGTCCCGGCGTGACTTAGGTCGCGTACTCCAGCACCGCGAAGAAGTGGCAGCCGGTGCCGGCCATCACGAACAGGTGCCAGATGAAGTGTCCGTAGCGTACCCGCGAGTCGGTGGCGAAGAACGCGACGCCCGCCATGTACGCAAAGCCTCCGGCGCCGAGCAACAGCAGGCCCTTCTCCGGGACCCGCTCGAGGAGCGGCCCGAGCGCGAACACGCAGAGCCATCCCATCAGCAAGTAGAAGCCGAGCGAGACGAACGGATGCTCGATGCGATCGAACGCCTTGAGCGTCACGCCGACGACGGCGAGACTCCAGACGACGCCGAGCAGGGTCCAGCCCCGCGGACCGCTCAGCGTGCCGAGCATGAACGGCGTGTAGGTGCCGGCGATCAGCAGGAAGATCGCCCCATGGTCGAGCTTGCGCAGCAGCGCCTTCGCGCGCCGGTGCGGGACCGCGTGGTACATCGTGGACGCGCAGTAGAGCAGCACCACCGTTACGGCGAAGATGGCGGCGCCGATGACGTTCACCGCCCGGCCGGTTTGCAGCGTGGTCACGACGAGAATCGGCGCCGAGGCGATCGCCGCAACGAACCCGAGCCCGTGGCTCAGGCTGTTCGCGATCTCCTCGCCCCGCGATTGCGGTCGTTCCGTCATGGCCGGACAACTCCCTCCAGGGATTGCACGGGCAGGTCGGGTCGCCGCGCGCCGCGGCAACTTCGACGGGTCCTTACCGCCCCCTAAGCAACGAGCGTGCCTGATTGTCATTACAGGTGACGGCTGCCCGCGCAGGGGCGGCCGCACCGGACTGACAGGCACTGAGCGAAGCCTTGTCGTACACCACAGAGTCGTCGAAGCAATGGCTGGGAATTGCCTTGCGCGGCGCACGATGAACCGCACGCGGCAATGCGCACTTGCAACGGACCGGTCTTGCGCGGCGCACGATGACAGAGGACGCGGCGACGGGCTGCGCTAGGAGCGGAGATCCCGAGTAAAGGATGGAGCTGACGCCCGCATGCGCGTCGCACGATGAATCGATGTGCGGCGACGGGCTGCGCGAGGTGAGCGGCGAGCCGGTGTTTCGCTCGCCGCTTCAGCGAGGGCGGCGCGTCGCCGGCAGCCGGATCGCACGGCGCTGTCTTGCGGCGCTATTGCTTCGCCGGATCGTAGCGATCCCGCAGCACGTTCTTCTGGACCTTGCCCATCGAGTTGCGCGGAAGATCATCGACGAAGTGCACGCGCTTCGGCACCTTGAAGCTCGCGATTTCCGTCTTGAGCGCGGCGATGATGGCGGCCTCGGTCAGCGCATGGTCCGCGCCGGGCACGACGACCGCCGTGACGGCCTCGCCGAAATCCGCGTCGGCGACGCCGATCACCGCCGATTCGACGACGCCCGGCAGCGCGTCGATCTTCTCCTCGATTTCCTTGGGGTAGACGTTGAGGCCGCCGGTGATGATGAGGTCCTTGGCCCGTCCGACGATGCGAAGATAACGGTTCGACAGCAGCGTGCCCATGTCGCCGGTGCGAAAGTAGCCGTCGGCGGTGAATTCCTCGCGCGTCTTCTCCGGCATCCGCCAGTACCCAGCGAAAACATTCGGCCCCTTGACCTCGATCGCGCCGACCGCCTCCGGTCCGCACGCGGCCCCGGTGTCGTCGACGACGCGCACGGACACGCCCGGCAGCGCCGGCCCCACCGTGCCGCCGATGCGCTCGCCGTCGAGCGGATTCGACGTGTTCATCCCGGTCTCGGACATGCCATAGCGCTCGAGGATCGTGTGGCCGGTGCGCTCGCGGAACGCGGCGAACGTCTCGGGCAGCAGCGGCGCGGAGCCGGAGATGAACACTCGCATCGAGCGGCAATCGGCGGCGCAGAACGAAGGCTCGGCGAGGAGCCTCGTGTAGAACGTCGGCACGCCCATCATCACGGTCGCGTGCGGCAGCAGCGCGCGGACTTCCTTCGGGTCGAATTTCGGCAGCCACAGCATCCGCGCCTGCGCCATCAGCGCGCAGTGGCAGGCGACGAAGAGCCCGTGCACGTGATAGATCGGCAGCGCGTGCAGCAGCACGTCACCCTTGGTGAAGCCCCAGTGCTCGACCAGCGCCAGCGCATTGCTCGTCAGATTGCGGTGCGTCAGCATCGCGCCCTTGGAGCGTCCTGTCGTGCCCGACGTGTAGAGGATCGCGGCAAGGTCGTCCGGCCGCGACGTCACCGTCGCGAACTCGGCGGGCGCGAGGGCGGCCCGATCGAGCAGCGTGCCGGCGCCGGGCGAGAGCGTCAGCACGGTGCTTGCCGGACGCAGCGCCGCCATGTTCTCCGCGGATTCGGGCCGGCAGACGATCACGCGCGGCTCGGCGTCGCCGAAGAAGTAGGCAAGCTCGCCCTTCTGGTAGCCGGTGTTGAGCGGCAGGAACACGAGCCCCGCACGGAGGCAGCCGAGATAGAGCGCGAGCGCCTCCCAGCTCTTGTCGACCTGCGCGGCGACGCGGTCGCCGGGAACGCAGCCCGCATCGCACAGCACGCGGGCGATCCGCGCGGACATCGCGCTCGAGGTCGTCGTAATGGATGACCGCGCCGTCGGGAATCAGCAGGCACGGCTGCTCGGCGTTCTCCGCGAAATGGTCGGCGAGGAGGCTGTAGAGATTCGCGTTCATGACGTGCAGCGTGCCAGGCGCAAGGCAACTCGTCGCCGGCGTGTCCTTGCCGGCGAGCCAACCAGACGGTTTGACGTGGCGGAAGTCTAGCGCAGGCGGAGCCGCGTGACGCGGCCCGCCTCTAACCGTGCTAGATCAGTCCCGCGCCGCGCGCCCACTGGTACTTCGCGCCGAGCACCGCGACCGGCATCTCGGTCGAGTAAGGTAGGCCGGAATCCCGTGCTGGAAAAGATATTCGGCGGCCTCCTCGACCTGCACGTCGCCCGCGAGCGAGGCGACGACCGGCTTGTGGATGCCCTTCGCCTTCATCTCGTCGACGACCTCGACCACGAGCTTCGCGAAGACCATCGGCGGCGTCACGATCGTGTGCCAGTAGCCGAGGATCAGCGAATGGATCCGCGGATCCTCGAGTCCCAGCCGGATCGTGTTCTGGTAGGTCTTCGGCGGCTCGCCGCCGGTGATGTCGACCGGGTTGCCCGCGGCGCCGAACGGCGGGATGAACTTGCGGAACGCGGCGTCGAGGTCGGGCGGCATCGCCATCAGCGACAGCTTGTTGTCGACGCAGGCATCCGACAGCAGCACGCCGGAGCCGCCGGCGCCGGTGATGATGACGATGTTCTCGCCCTTGGGCGTCGGCAGCACGGGAATCCCGCGCGCGAACTCGAGCAGGTCGCGCAGGCTGCGCGCGCGGATCACGCCCGACTGCTTCAGCACGTCCTCGTAGATCTTGTCGTTGCCGGCGAGCGCGCCGGTGTGCGAGCTCGCGGCGCGGGCGCCCAGGCTCGTGCGGCCGGCCTTCAGCATCACCACGGGCTTCTTCTTCGACACGCGCTTCGCGACCTCGGCGAACGCGCGGCCGTCCTTCAGATCCTCGCAGTGCTGCGCGATGATGTGCGTGTTCTCGTCCTGCTCGAAGAAGAGGAGGAGGTCGTCCTCGTCGATGTCGGATTTGTTGCCGAGGCCGACGATCGCCGACACGCCCATCTTCGCCGAGCGCGGAGAAGCCGATGATCGCCATCCCGATGCCGCCCGACTGCGACGACAGCGCGGCGTGGCCCTTGACGTCGTAGGCGGTGCAGAACGTCGCGCAGAGGTTCTTCCACGTGTAGTAGAAGCCGTAGATGTTGGGGCCCATCAGGCGCACGTTGTACTTGCGGCCGATCTCCTGGATTTCCTTCTGGCCCTCGACGTTGCCGGTCTCGGCGAATCCCGACGGGATCAGCACCGCGCCGGGAATCTTCTTCTCGCCGCATTCGACGATCGCGGCGGCGACGAACTTCGCGGGAATCGCGAACACGGCGACGTCGATGTCGCCGGGAACGTCCTTGACGCTCTTGTACGCCTTCATCCCCATGATCTCGTCGGCCGACGGGTTGATCGGATAGATCTTGCCCTTGTAGCCGCCGTTGATCAGGTTCTTCATCACCGAATTGCCGATCTTGCCTTCCTCGGACGACGCGCCGATCACGGCGACCGCGTCGGGCTTCATGATCCGGTTCATCGAGCGGACGACGTCCGCCTCCGCCGGGCGGTAGCGCGCCGGCGCCGGGTTCCAGTCGACGACGATGCGCACGTCGGCCGCCGTGGCGCCGTTCTTGGTCGCGAACACCGGGTTGAGATCCATCTCGGCGATCTCGGGAAAATCCGCGACGAGCTGCGACACCTTCGAGATCAGCCCCGCGAGCGCCTCGCGGTCGACCGGATCCGCGCCGCGCACGCCCTTCAGGATCTCGGCGGCGGCGATGCCGTCCAGCATCGACAGCGCGTCCTCGCGCGACGCCGGCGCCAGCCGGAACGTGATGTCCTTCAATACTTCGACCAGGATGCCGCCCAGCCCGAACGCGACGAGCTTGCCGAACGCGGGATCGGTGACGGCGCCGACGATGACTTCCTGCCCGCCGCCCAGCATCTGCTGGACCTGAACGCCGAGGAGAGTTCGCCTTCGCGTTGTACTTCTTCGCGTTGGCCATGATCGTGGCGAAGCCCTTTTCCGCTTCCTCCGCGCTCTTCACGCCGACGATCACGCCGCCCGCTTCCGTCTTGTGCAGGATTTCCGGCGAGACGATCTTCAGCACGACGGGAAAGCCCATCCCGGACGCGAGCTTCGCCGCTTCCGCCGCCGAGGTCGCAACGCCCTCCTTCGGCACCGCGATGCCGTACGCGTCGCAGACCTGCTTGCCCTCGGGCGCGGTCAGCGACGTGCGGCCCTCGGCCTTCACCTTGTCGAGCACCTGCCTTACCGCGTTCTTGTTCTGTGCCATGGCATGTTCCTCAATTGATGTGACGAGCGGGTGCGCGACGCGGCCCGCGGGCGGGCCGTGTGCCGACACGAGGCGGACGGGATGCCGATTTCGTGCTGCGGATGCGGCATGCGACGAGATTCATCCGGCGTGCTTCAGATGACCTTTTCGGCGCGCAGCGCCGCGATGGCATCCTTGTCGTAGCCGAGCTCGGCCAGCACCTCGTCGGTGTGCTCGCCGAGGAGCGGCGAGCGCGTCACGTCCGACGGGCTGTCCGACATCTTGATCGGGTTGCCGACGCTCAGGTACTTGCCGCGCGTCGGGTGGTCGACCTCGACCACCGTTCCGGTCTTTCGCAGCGACGGCTCCTCGGCAAGCTCCTTCATCGACAGGATCGGGCCGCACGGGATGTCGTGCTTGTTGAGGATGTCCATCGCCTCGAACTTGGTCTTGGTCATCGTCCACTTCTCGATCTCGCCGAAGATCTCCATCAGGTGCGGCAGCCGCGCCTTGGGCGTCGCGTAGCGCGGATCGGTGAGCCACTCCTCGCGGCCGATCACCTCGCAGATGTCCTTCCACACCGGCGCCTGCGTGATGAAGTAGATGTACGCGTTGGGGTCGGTTTCCCAGCCCTTGCACTTCAGGATCCAGCCCGGCTGGCCGCCGCCCGACGCGTTGCCGGCGCGCGGCACCGCGTCGCCGAACTTGCCGTTGGGAAACTGCGGGTACTCTTCCATGATCTTCGTGCGCGCGAGGCGCTGCTGGTCGCGCAGCTTGACGCGGCAGAGATTCAACACGCCGTCCTGCATCGCGGCCAGCACCTTCTGGCCGCGCCCGGTCGTCTTGCGCTGGTAGAGCGCGGCGACGATGCCGAGCGCGAGATGCAATCCCGTGCCCGAATCGCCGATCTGCGCGGCGGTGACGAGCGGCGGGCCGTCGTCGAAGCCGGTCGTGGACGCCGAGCCGCCGGCGCACTGCGCGACGTTCTCGTACACCTTGCAGTCCTCGTACGGACCCGGCCCGAAGCCCTTGACCGACGCGACGATCATCCGCGGATTGAGCTCCTGGATGCGCTCCCACGTGAATCCCATCCGGTCGAGCGCGCCGGGCGCGAAGTTCTCGACCAGCACGTCGCACTTCTTGACCAGCGCCTCGAGGATCGCCTTGCCCTTCGGATTCTTGGCGTCGACGGTGATCGAGCGCTTGTTGTGGTTCAGCATCGTGAAATACAGGCTGTCCACGCCCGGTATGTCGCGCAGCTGCCCGCGCGTGATGTCGCCCTCGCCGGCGCGCTCGACCTTGACCACGTCGGCGCCCATCCAGGCGAGCAGCTGCGTGCAGGTCGGGCCCGACTGCACGTGCGTGAAGTCCAGGATGCGGACGCCGTCCAAAGCCTTGCCCATTACGTTCCCCTATCCTTTGCTGTGATTCCGAAAGCGTTGCTTCGACTCGAGATGTCTCGGTCAGGACTTTTTCTTTGCAGATGGGTTCAGGCTCGTGATGCGGCCGCTCTCCGTGCCGCCGCCCTCGTCGATGACCGCGTTGATGAGCGTGGGCCGGCGCGAGCGGATCGCCTCTTCCATCGCGCTGCGCAGCTCGTCCGGCGTCTTGACATGGGCGCCGACGCCGCCCCACGCCTCCATCATCTTGTCGTAGCGGGCATCCTTGACGAACACCAGCGGCGAGGGATCCGGGCCGCCCGTGGGATTCTTCTCGTCGCCGCGGTATACGCCGTTGTTGTTCATGATGACGATGCACACGGGCAGGTTGTAGCGGCAGATCGTCTCGGTCTCCATGCCGGAGAAACCGAAGGCGCTGTCGCCCTCCACCGCGATCACCTGCTGGCCGGTCACCACGGCGGCGGCCACGCTGTAGCCCATGCCGACGCCCATGATTCCCCATGTGCCCACGTCGATCCGCTTGCGCGGCTTGTACATGTCCACGATGCTGCGCGTGAAGTCGAGCGCGTTCGCGCCCTCGTTCACGAGCATGGCGTCGGGATTCGCCTTGACGATGTCGCGCACCACGTTGAGCGCGCTCTGGAAGCTCATCGGCGACGGATTCTTCGCGAGCGTCTCGGCCATCTTCGCGACGTTCTTCGTCTTGCGCTCGTTGATGGCGTCGATCCATTCCGCCGGCGGCTTCGGCCAGTTCGACCCGATCGCCCGCGAGCAGCGCCGACACGCAGGAGCCGATGTCGCCGACCACGGGCGCATCGATGCGCACGTTGCTGTCCGCTTCCTGCGGCGAGATGTCGATCTGCACGAACTTCTGGCCGCCCCACGACTTGGAGGTGGCGCCGCCCCACGTCTTGCCCTTGCCCTGCGACAGCAGCCAGTTGAGGCGCGCGCCGATCAGCATCACGACGTCGGCCTCGGGCAGCACGTACGAGCGCGCCGCCGATGCGGACTGCTCGTGCGTGTCCGGCAGGAGGCCCTTGGCCATCGACATCGGCAGGTAGGGAATGCCCGTTTTTTCGACCAGCGCACGGATGTCGGCATCGGCCTGCGCGTAGGCCGCGCCCTTGCCGAGGATGATGAGCGGCTTCTTGGCACTCTTCAGCAGATCCACCGCGCGCTGCACGGCCTCCGGCGCGGGAATCTGGCGCGGGGCCGCATCCACGACCTTGATGAGCGAGTTCTTGCCGGCGATCGCGTCCATGGCCTGCGGAAAGAGCTTCGCCGGCAGGTCGAGGTAGACGCCGCCGGGACGGCCGGACACGGCGGCACGGATGGCCCGCGCGACGCCCACGCCGATATCCTCGGCATGCAGGACGCGGAACGCCGCCTTGCACAGCGGTTTGGCGATCGCGAGCTGGTCCATTTCCTCGTAGTCGCCCTGTTGCAAATCGACGATCTCGCGCTCCGAGGAGCCGCTGATGAGGATCATCGGAAAGCAGTTGACCGTCGCGTGCGTGAGCGCAGTCACGCCGTTGAGGAAGCCGGGCGCGGACACGGTCAGGCAGATGCCGGGCTTCCGGGTGAGGAAGCCGGCGATGGATGCCGCATACCCCGCGTTCTGCTCGTGCCGGAACGAGATCACGCGCAGTCCCGCCTTTTGCATGCGCCGCGTGAGGTCGGTGATCGGGATCCCCGGCAGCCCGAAGATCGTATCGATGTCGTTCAGCTTGAGAGCATCGATCACCAGCTGAAAGCCGTCGGTCTCCTGCGATTGCGCGTTGATCTCGCCGCCGCTGGCGATTTTCGGCGTCCCCTCGGCGGTCGACGCTGAGGGCTTGGGAATGGATTTGGCGGCGACGTCTTCCATGATTTCCTCCGGATTCGACACTAGGGATGGCGTGGCGGGACGAGTCGAGCGGGCTTTCGGGACCGGCCCGGCGGCGGAACGCAGGGGTCGACAGAAGCCGGTTTTGCAAATATATTGCATAACGTATTTGGTATACCAGCACAAGTCAAGCGTGTGGGACCTCTCGATTCAGCGCCTGGATTGTTGCGCTGCAACATGAGAAGCCGGGCTGGCGGCGGCGGCGAGCCGGGTCCGGCGCCGCGAGCATTGCTCGTCTGCGCCCAAGCGCGGCGGGGCCTTCCGGAAAGGATTGGCGATGAACGTTGAATCCGATGTGACGGCCGAAGCGGCACCGCCCTTCGCGCTGCCCAAGCTCGCCAGCAACGTGAGCTTCCGCGATCAGGCCTACGCGGCACTGAAGCAGGCGATCATGGACGCCGACATCTACGGCAGCGCCGAAGAGATCCGGCTCGACGAGCGCCAGCTCTCGGAGGCGCTCGGCGTCTCCCGCACGCCCATCCGCGAGGCGATGACGCGCCTCGAGCAGAAGGGACTGCTCCGCACGGTCCCCCGGCGCGGCATCTTCATCGTGCGCAAGACCAAGCGCGAGATCATCGAGATGATCGAGATGTGGGCGGCGCTGGAGAGCATGGCGGCGCGGCTCGCCACGCTGAACGCGTCGGACGCCGACATCGCGGCGCTGCGCCACATGTTCGACACCTTCCAGAGCGAGAATCCGGCGAAGCACATCGACGAGTACTCGGATGCGAACATCGCGTTCCACCAGGCGATCATCCGGCTGTCGGGCTCGCAGCTGATGAACAAGGCGATCGAGACGCTGTTCATCCATGTCCGGGCGATCCGCAAGCGCACAATCTCGCAGAAGGACCGCGCCGCCCGCTCGATCGTCGAGCACATGAACATCATCGAGGCGCTCGAGCGGCGTGACACCGAGCTCGCCGAGCGGCTGGTGCGCGAGCACTCGCTCGGCCTCGCGGCGCACGTGGACAAGTATTGCGATTTTCTCGATTGAGCGAGCGCGGTGGCGCACGCGTCCGCGCAAGGCGCGATTGCGGCCGCAGGCGACCCCGACAAGAACAGGACTCCGCATGGCGCAGCAATCGGTAGTCGACGTCTCGAAGCTTCGCCGCAGCCGGACGGTGCGCACGCAGCCGAAAGGGCGCGCGGTGGACGCGCAGGCGCTAGCCGACGTGCAGGCGCTGCTGGGCGACGCGCCGCGGCGGCGCGATCTGCTGATCGAGTTCCTGCACCGGATCCAGGATCGCCACGGCCACATCTCCGCCGCGCACATCGTCGCGCTCGCGCAGGAGATGCGCCTCGCGACGACCGAGGTCTACGAGGTCGCGACGTTCTACCATCATTTCGACGTCGTGAAGGAAGGCGAGGCGCCGCCGCCCGCGATCACCGTGCGCGTGTGCGAGACGCTGTCGTGCCAGCTGGCCGGCGCCGACGCGCTGCGCGTCGCCGCCGCGAAGGCGTGCGGCCCGGACGTGCGCGTCATCGCGGCGCCCTGCATCGGCCGCTGCGAGCACGCGCCGGCGGCCGTGGTCGGGACGCAATCCGGTCGACCGCGCGACGGCCGGAAGCGATCGCGGCGGCCGTGGCGAGCGGGCAATTCGAGCCCGCGATTCCCGCGCACATCGACTACGCCGCGTATCGCAAGCACGACGGCTACCGCGTGCTCGCGTCGTGCGTCGCCGGGGAGCGCGACGTCGAGACCGTGATGGCGGCGCTCGAGAACTCGGGGCTGCGCGGCCTGGGCGGCGCCGGTTTTCCGGCGGGGCGCAAGTGGCGGATCGTCCGTGCCGAGCCCGCGCCGCGCCTGCATGGCCGTCAACATCGACGAGGGCGAGCCCGGGACGTTCAAGGACCGCCACTACCTCGAGCGCGACCCGCACCGGTTCCTCGAAGGGACGCTGATCGCGGCGTGGGCGGTCGGCATCGACGACGTCTACATCTACCTGCGCGACGAGTATGCGGCGTGCCGCGCGATCCTCGAGAAGGCGATCGCGGAGCTCGAAGCGGATCCGCCGTGCGCGCTGCCGCGCCTGCATCTGCGGCGCGGCGCCGGCGCGTACATCTGCGGCGAAGAGTCGGCGATGATCGAGTCGATCGAGGGCAAGCGCGGGCATGCCGCGGCTGCGGCCGCCCTACGTCGCGCAGGTGGGCCTCTTCGGCCGGCCGACGCTCGAGCACAACATGGAGACGCTCTACTGGGTGCGGGTGATCCTGGAGAAGGGCGCCGAGGCGTTCGCGGGGCACGGCCGCCACGGCCGCAAGGGCCTGCGCTCGTTCTCGGTGTCGGGCCGCGTCGCGAAGCCCGGCGTGCACCTCGCGCCGGCGGGCATCACCGTGCGCGAGCTCATCGCCGAGCATTGCGGCGGCATGCTGCCGGGACACGAGTTCTACGGGTACCTTCCGGGAGGCGCGTCGGGCGGCATCCTGCCGGCATCGCTTGGCGATATTCCCGCTCGATTTCGACACGCTGCAGCCCTACGGCTGCTTCATCGGATCGGCGGCCATCATCGTGCTGTCGCAGCACGACCGCGCGCGCGACGCCGCGCTGAACCTCATGCGCTTCTTCGCCGACGAATCCTGCGGCCAGTGCACGCCCTGCCGTGTCGGCACCGAGAAGGCGGTCGGGCTCCTGTCGAAGCCTTCGTGGAACGTTCCGCTGCTGGACGAGCTCTCACAGGCCATGACCGACGCGTCGATCTGCGGCCTCGGCCAGGCGGCGGCCAATCCGGTCGCCTCGGTGATCAAGTATTTTCCGGACGAATTGAAATAGCCATGGCCGACGACACGGTCGTTTCCTGCGAGAGCACCACAAGGAGGCCGCCGCAATGAGCGTCCCATTGGAAGCCCCGCAGGACGTCGGCACCGTCCGCTTCACGCTGGACGGCCGCGAAGTGTCGGCGGCGACGGGCGAGACGATTCTCGAGGCCGCGTCGCGCCACGGCATCGAGATCCCGCACCTGTGCTACACGCCGGGGATGCGCGCCGACGGCAACTGCCGCGCCTGCGTCGTCGAGATCAAGGGCGAGCGCGTCCTCGCGCCGTCGTGCTGCCGCGCGCCGGCGGCCGGCATGGACGTGCAGAGCGGCAGCGCCCGCGCGCGTCACGCGCAGAAGGTCGTCGTCGAGATGCTGGTGTCCGACGTGCCGGAGCGCGTCTACAAGCCCGACTCGGAGCTGGAGCAGTGGCGGCGCTGGCTCGGCATCGGCAAGCCGCGCTTCGCGCCGCGCGCGCAGCCCGCGCCCGACGTCTCGCATCCCGCGATGGCGGTCAACCTCGACGCCTGCATCCAGTGCACGCGCTGCGTGCGCGCCTGCCGCGAGGTGCAGGTCAACGACGTGATCGGCTACGCGTTTCGCGGCGCGCACTCGAAGATCGTGTTCGACCTCGACGATCCGATGGGAACGTCGACGTGCGTCGCGTGCGGCGAGTGCGTGCAGGCCTGCCCCACCGGCGCGCTGGCGCCGGCGCACGATGCGTACGTCGTCGCGACGGACAAGACGGTCGACTCCGTGTGCCCGTACTGCGGCGTCGGCTGCCAGCTCACCTACCACGTGAAGGACAACGCGATCGTCCGCGTCGCCGGCAAGCGACGGGCCGGCGAATCACGACCGGCTGTGCGTCAAGGGCCGCTTCGGCTTCGACTACGTGTCGCACCCGCAGCGGCTCACGAAGCCGCTGATCAGGAAGCCCGGCTTTCCCAAGACGGGCGACTTCATCGTCGACCCCGCGAATCCGCTGTCGGTGTTCCGCGAGGCGAGCTGGGACGAAGCGCTGGATCTCGCGGGCGGCACGCTCGCGCGGATTCGCGACCAGCACGGGCCGCACGCCCTGGCGGGTTTCGGCTCCGCGAAATGCTCGAACGAGGAGGCGTATCTCTTCCAGAAGCTCGTGCGCACGGGCTTCGGCTCGAACAATGTCGACCATTGCACGCGGCTCTGCCATGCGTCGAGCGTGGCGGCGCTGCTCGAGGGCATCGGCTCGGGCGCGGTGTCGAATCCGGTGATGGACGTCATGCAGGCCGAGGTCGTGCTGCTGATCGGCGCCAACCCGGTCGTCAACCATCCGGTCGCCGCGACGTGGATCAAGAACGCGGTGAAGCGCGGCACGCACCTCATTCTCGCCGACCCGCGCCGCTCCGAGCTTGCGCGCCACGCGAAGCATTATCTGCAGTTCAAGCCCGACACCGACGTGGCGTTCCTGAACGCAATGATGTTCACGATCATCGACGAAGGCTTGGTCGCGCAGTCGTTCATCGACGATCGCACCAGCGGCTTCGAGGAGCTCAAGAAGAACGTCGCGGGCCACAGCCCCGAGGCGATGGCGCCCGTCTGCGGCATCCCGGCCGACACGATCCGCGCGGTCGCGCGCCTCTTCGCTTCGTCGCGCGCATCGATGATCCTGTGGGGGATGGGGATCTCGCAGCACACGCACGGCACCGACAACGCGCGCTGCCTCATCGCGCTGTCGATGCTGACCGGGCAGGTTGGGCGGCCGGGCACCGGCCTCCATCCGCTGCGCGGCCAGAACAACGTGCAGGGGGCCTCCGACGTCGGCCTCATCCCGATGATGTATCCGGATTACCGGCGCGTCGACAACGCCGACGCGCAGCAGCGGTTCGAGGCGCTGTGGGGCGCCTCGCTCGACCCGAAGGCGGGCCTCACCGTCGTCGAGATCATGAGCGCGGCCAGCGCGGGCACGATCCGCGGCATGTACGTGATGGGCGAGAACCCGGCGATGTCGGATCCGGACGTCCACCACGCGCGCGAGGCGCTCTCGAAGCTCGAGATGCTGGTCGTGCAGGACATCTTCCTGACCGAGACCTGCTATCTCGCCGACGTGATCCTTCCCGCCACCGCCTTTCCGGAAAAGTCCGGGACGTTCACGAACACCGACCGCACCGTGCAGCTCGGACGCCAGGCGCTCTCACCCCCGGGCGACGCGCGGCAGGATCTCGACATCGTCGTCGCGATGGCGAAGCGGCTCGGTCTCGACTGGAATTACGCGCATCCGCGCGACGTGTTCGCCGAGATGCGCCAGGCGATGCCGTCGATCGCCGGCATCACGTGGGAGCGGCTCGAGCGCGAGCATGCGGTCACCTATCCGTGCGAGCACGAAGGCGACCCCGGCGAGCGCGTCGTGTTCACGCACGACTTCCCGACGCCGAGCGGACGCGCGCGCCTCGTCCCGGCGCAGGTGACCTACGCGGCCGAGCGGCCCGACGCCGAGTATCCGTTCGTGCTGATCACCGGGCGGCAGCTCGAGCACTGGCACACCGGCAGCATGACCCGCCGCACCGAGGTGCTCGACGCGATCGAGCCGGGTCCGGTGGTGTCGCTGCATCCGCAGGACCTCGCGGCGCTGGGTGTGGCCGCCGGCGGAGCCGTCACGGTCGAGTCGCGGCGCGGCACGATCGCGCTACACGCGCGCGCCGACGACGGCACGCCGCGCGGCGCGGTGTTCATCCCGTTCTGCTTCTACGAGGCGGCGGCGAACCTGCTCACCAATCCCGTGCTCGATCCGGTCGGCAAGATTCCGGAGTTCAAGTATTGCGCGGTGCGGGTGAGCGCGGGAGGCGAGATTCGCGCAGAGACGGGCTACCCGCAAGAGCGCGCGCGCCTGCCCGCGTGAATGCGCGGCCCGCGGATGCTCCGCCGAGGATCGCGTGCGGGGGCGCGGAGCTTCAGTGGCCGCGCAGCCAGGCGATGACCCGCGACAGCAACGGCCAGAACAGCATCAGCAGCGCAAGCGCGGTGATGCCGCCGACGAGGCCGCTGGAGAAGAATACCGACAGGTCGCCCTGCGAGATCAACATCGACTGGCGGAAAGAATCCTCGGCGCGGTCGCCCAGCACGAGCGCCAGCACCAGCGGCGCGAGCGGATAGTTGAGCTTCTTGAAGATGTAGCCGACGACGCCGAACAGCAGCATGAACCACACGTCGAGCATCGCGTTGTGCACCGTGTAGGCGCCGATCGCGCAGATCACGATGATGATCGGCGCGATGATCGAGAACGGCACGCGCAGGATCGCGGCGAAGAGCGGGACGCAGGTCAGCACGATGATGAGGCCCGCCAGGTTGCCGAGATACATGGAGGCGATCAGGCCCCAGACGAAATCCTTCTGCTCGACGAACAGGAGCGGCCCCGGCTGCAATCCCCAGATCAGCAGGCCGCCCAGCAGCACCGCTGCGGTTGGCGAGCCCGGGATTCCGAGCGCCAGCATCGGAAGCAGTGCGCTGGTGCCGGCCGCGTGTGCGGCGGTCTCCGGCGCGATGACACCCTCGATCTGCCCGGTGCCGAACTTGTCGCCGTTCTTCGACATCTTCTTCGCGACGCCGTAGCTCATGAATGAAGCGGGCGTCGCCCCGCCCGGCGTGATGCCCATCCAGCAGCCGATCAGGCAGCTCCGCAGCGACAACATCCAGTAGGCGGGGAGCTTCTTCCAGGTCTCGAGCACTACCTTGGGGTTGAGCTTCGCCGACTTGCCGGAAAAGGCCAGCCCTTCCTCCATCGACAGCAGGATCTCGCCGATCCCGAAGAGCCCGATCACGGCGATCAGGAAGTCGACGCCGCGCATCATTTCCGAAAACCCGAAGGTGAGGCGCAGGCGCCCGGTGATGTTGTCCATGCCGATCGCGGCGAGCGCGAACCCGAGCAGCATCGACGCCAGCGTCTTCCACGGCGAGCCCTTGCCCATGCCGATGAAGCTGCAGAACGTGAGCAGAAAGACCGAGAAGAATTCGGGCGGGCCGAACTGCAGCGCGAACTTCGCGACCAGCGGCGCGAGAAAGGTGATCATTATGACTGCGAACAGCGCGCCGACGAACGACGAGGTGAACGACGTCGTCAGCGCCTCGCCGGCGCGGCCCTGCTGCGCCATCGGGTATCCATCGAACGTCGTCGCCACCGACCAGGGCTCGCCGGGGATGTTGAACAGCACCGAGGTGATGGCGCCGCCGAACAGCGCGCCCCAGTAGATACACGAGAGCATGATGATCGCCGAGGTCGGCGGCATCGAGAACGTCAGCGGCAGCAGAATCGCGACGCCGTTGGCGCCGCCCAGCCCGGGCAGCACCCCGATGATGACGCCGAGCACGATCCCGATCGTCATCAGCAGCAGGTTGAACGGGGTCAGGACGACCGCGAAGCCGTGGAACAGCGCGCCGAATTCAGCCAAGAATTCCTCTCCCGGGGCGGAAACGATTCGAGACGGCGGCCGTCGGGTCAGTACGGGAGCCACGACAGCGGGTTCCAGTCACCCTTGAAGAGCGGCACCTTGAACCAGACCTCGAACATCAGGTACAGCGACACGCTGACAACGAATCCGACGGTGAAGCTGCGCAGCCATGTGTACTTGCCGAGCCAGACCATGAACACCGCGATGTAGAGCGTCGATGCGACGTAGATTCCGATCAGCTGCACGAACAGCACGTAGACTGCCGCCGGAAGCAGCACCGCAAACACCTGCCGCAGCTGCCCCCACGCGACGAACAGGCTGCGCATCTCGGCGATGGCACCCGCGAACTGCCCGTGCCGCTTCCACCGCACGAGCGCGATCCGGGCGAGCGTCGCGACGCTCGACAGGCAGAGCAGAGACCCGATGTAGAACGGAAAATATCCCGACTGCGGACCGTCGTCGCTCCAGCCCGCGCCCAGCCTCAGGCTGTCGAACACGACCAGTGCGCCGAACCCGAACAGAACCACCGCGACCGCGATGTCCATCGTGCGGGTCGAGATCCCGCGTTCGGCGCCGGACCGGTCGTCGTCGCTCATCGGGAGCTCGCCGGTTCGTCGTCGCCCGGACGGCACGGGACCGCGCCGGCGCGGTCGCCGCGCGGCGCGGCCAGCTGCATCGCTGCAGTGTCACGGCTTGGCCAGGAAGCCGGCTTCGCGCATCAGCTCGATGTGCGTCTTCTCGGCGGCGCCGACCCACTTCGCGTAATCGGCGCCTGTCATAAAGGTCGTGTTGAATGCACCGTCCTCCATGAATTTCTTCCAGTCCGCGGTCTCGCGCACCTTCTTGAAGAGGTCGACGTAGAAATCGACCTGGTCCTGCGTGACGCCGGGCGGCATGAAGATCCCGCGCAGCATCACGTAGTCGACGGCGACGCCGGCTTCCTTGCAGCTCGGGATGTCGTTCCAGGACATCGTGTCGGTGACCTTCGCCTTGTACGGCATCCGCTGGTCGTCGAACACGCAGAGCGGCCGCAGCGCGCCCGCGCGCCACTGCGCGATCGCCTCGATCGGGTTGTTGACCGACGAGTCGATGTGCTTGCCGACGAGCTGAACGGCGACGTCGCCGCCACCCTTGAACGGGACATAGGTGAACTTGACGCCGCCGGCCTTCTCGAGTGCAACCGTGATGATCTGGTCTTCCTGCTTCGACCCCGTCCCGCCCATCTTGAACTTGTTCGGGCCGCCTGCCTTCACCGCGGCGAGATAGTCCTTCGCCGTCTTGTACGGCGTCTCCGCGTTGACCCAGAGCACGAACTGGTCGAGCGCCAGCATCGCGACGGGCGTCAGATCCTTCCAGTTGAAAGGCACACCGGTCGCGAGCGGCGTCGTGAACAGGTTCGACAGCGTGATGATGATCTTGTTGGGATCGCCCTTTGCGTCCTTCACCGCCAGGAAGCCCTCGGCGCCGGCGCCGCCCGACTTGTTGACGACGATCATCGGCTGCTTCATCAGGTTGTTCTTGGTGATGATCCCCTGGACCATCCGCGCCATCTGGTCGGCGCCGCCGCCGGTGCCGGCGGGAACGATGAACTCGACCGGCTTGGTCGGCTCCCATCCCGCGGCCTGCGCCGCGCCGTTCAATGCGAACGCCGCGACCGCGGCAAGCGCCAGGCGCGCCGGACGATGCGCCGCGCATGACGCGCCGCTCGCAGGGGGCGGCCGGTGGAAACGAGCGAATACGGGGTGCCGCGCGCAGCGGCGATCGGATTTGCCATGTCACTCCTCCAAGCCGAGACCAGCGTTGATTTCGTGCGACACCGCGTGCCAATCGCGCGGCGTGCACCCCGTTCCAGCGAGGCTTCGGCATGTTACAGCCAATTGCGGATCCTTGCAGCAAGGGGCACGGGGTCTGCCGGCCGGGTTCCCCGCGTCTTTCGTCGGGGTGCAGCTGACCTGTCGCGATGCCACGCGCCCGCTGGAATCGGCGCGCTGCGTTGGCCGGGAAACACGCGCGGGAACGCCGCGCGCGCATTCGGTCGAACCCGCGCACTCGTGCGCGCTGCCGGGATCGGCGGTGGCGCAGCGGGTATCATGAATGGCCACGGGACCGTGACGAAACGCGGCGTGGCGCACCATGCATTCGGGAAATCGTTGACATGTGCAGCACCGCCACGCGATCGACGGCCCTGGCGCCCCTCACGCCCGCGCTGCGCATCGCGGCGATCGCCGATCCGGGCAGCGTCGCCGCGGTCGACGCGACGCTTTCCGCGCCGCGGCCTTCGCCGCATCTCGCGCGATGGGGCATCGCGGCCCAGGACGACGACGGGATCGTCGTCGCGCGCGCGACGATCGCGGGTGCATCCGCGCTCATCGCCGCGCAGGACGAGCGCTTCCTCGGCGGCAGCGCCGGCGCCAATCATGCGGACGTGCTGCGCCGGCTGTTCGAGATCGCTCTCGTCGAGCGGCCCGCGGTGGTCGTGCTGCTGTGCGCGACCGGAGGCGTGCGCCTCCACGAGGCGAATCCGGCGGAGCTCGCCCTCGCCCGCGCGCTGCGCGCGCTGCTCGACCTTCGCGCGATGGGCGTGCGCGTGCTCTCGATCGGCGTCGGCGATGTCTTCGGCGGCGGCGCGGTGCTGGCCTGCGCCGCCGAGCGCATCGCGCTGATTCCGCAAGCGCGGCTTGGCGTTTCCGGACCCGGTCTTGTCGAGCTCGCGCACGGAAAGGGCGAGCTCGACGCCGGCGATCGCGCCGCCGTGGACGCGATTTTCGGCGCGAGGGCGCGTGCCGATGCGGGTCAGGTCGAGCTCATCGACGACGATGCCGCCGCCGCCCGCCGCTGGATCGCGCTCGGCGGGTCGAGCCACGCCCCATTCGTTCTGCGCGTCCGCGCGGCGCAGCAGAATCTGGCGGCGCGCCTCGCGGCCACGCCGCAACGCGCGGTCGTGCGCACCGATTGGGCACCGTCATCGCGCCCGCGCCGGCCATGCCGATCCCGCGCGGCATGACGCCGTTCTACGCCGATCTCGTGCCCGTCGACGGCCGCCGGCTGGCTATGGCGAATGCCGGGGCACCCGGTCTGGTTCACCCGTGCGGCCGGCCTGGGACACGTCGGGCCGATGGAGACGCACACGCTCGACGCGGCGTTGCTCGCGCATCTTGCCGACAGCTCCGATCGCGAGCGGTCGACGCTCTTCGTGATCGGCGACTCGTCCGGTCATGAGGCGACGCGCAGCGCGGAGGCGCTGTGCGTCGCGCAGTTCCTCGCGCATCACGCCGCGGTCCTGGCGCTGCTGCGCTTGCAGGGCATTCGCGTGATCGGCCTTCTCACCGGCGCGGGACGGGGCGCCGCCTTCTTCGCGAGTGCGTTGCAGGGCACGAAGGTCTACGCGCTCGCGTCGGCGCGCGTGATCGCGATGGAGCCCGCGGCGATCGCGCGCGTGACCGGCCTTGACGCGTCGCGGCTCGCCGATTTGATCGAGAGCGATCCGCTGCTCGGCGCGCCCGTCCGGCATTTCGCCGCGTGGGGCGGCTTCGACGCGGTGCTTCCCGATCTCGCGCGCGGGCGGCTGCTCGCACTCGCAGCCCGTTGATCAGGCGGGCGGCGTTTGCCGCCCGGCCTTTCCGCGCGCAGCCGCCGCGGTCCACAAGCGAGCCAGCGCTTCGGCGCGATCCGCGAGCAGCGCCGCCGCGTCGGCCATGCAGTCGTCCCGCGTCGCCGGTCCCGCCGGAAGCGCGAAGCACCCCGAGAAGTGGCGGCCGAGATCGCGAAGCGCGGCGGAATCGATCGCGCCCGACAGCAGCGTGACCGGCACGGCGGCCGCCTTTGCTTTTTCGGCGACGACGAACGGCGCCTTGCGCAGCAGCGTCTGCGCGTCGGTGCGGCCTTCGCCGGTGATCGCCCAATCGGCGCCCGCGAGCGCGCGGTCGAGGCCGACGATTTCCGCGACCACTTCGGCGCCCGAGCGCAATCTTCCGCCTGCGAGCTGCAGCGCGAATCCGAGTCCGCCCGCCGCGCCCGCGCCGGGCTTCGCGGACGCGTCGCGCCCGAGCGCGCGCTCGATCATCGCGGCGTAACGCGCGAGCGTCGCATCGATCCGCGCGATGTCGGCTTCGCGCACGCCTTTTTGCGGGCCGAAGATCGCGGTGGCGCCGCGTTTCCCGCACAGCGGGTTGTCGACGTCGGACATGATCGTGATGTCCGACTGCGCGAGCCGCGGATCGATGCCCGCCGCATCGATCCGCGCAAGCGTGGCCATGCCCGCGGGCGTGGGCGCGATGTCGGCGCCGTCCGCATCGAGGAGGCGCACGCCCAGCGCCGCGAGCATGCCGGCGCCGCCGTCGTTGGTGCTGCTGCCGCCCAGGCCGATCAGAAATCGCCGGATTCCCTGATCGAGCAGCGCACGAACCATCTCACCGACGCCACGCGTCGTGCGTTCCAGGACGGCGGTTGACGTGCCTTCGGCATCGACCAGCGCGACGATCTGCGCGATCTCGATGATCGCGGTGCGTCCTTCCGGCGTCTCGACGATCCCGTAGGCCGATTCGCGGGGGCGCCGCCCGCGCCGGAGACTTCGACACTTGCCGCGCGTTCCGCCGCGCGCAAGGATTGCGTCGAGCGTGCCGTCGCCGCCGTCCGCCATCGGGCACACGCGAATTTCCGCGTCGGGCCAGACGCGGCGAAGCCCCCGCTCGATCGCCGCGGCGACCGCGGGCGCGGTGAGCGAGCCCTTGAACTTGTCGGGCGCGACGACGATTACCGGTGAGGGCATGGCGTTCGGCCGGCCGGATAAGAAGTCAATCACGATCATCGTCCTCGCCGCGCGTCGCGCGGACGAGCCGGTCGCGCACGGCGAGCCACGCCTCGTCCTCCGGCGGCGCCTCGATCAGGATCACGTCGGCATTGGCGGCGTCGAGCGTGCGCAGATTCGCGTAGAGATCGTGCGCATAGGCAGCGGCGCCCGCGGGCGCCGCGATCCACGCGCCGGCGAAATCCTCCGGACGCCGTGCCGTGCGCGCGAGCACCGCGACGTCCTCGTCGCGATCGATGAGCTGATCGATCTCGGCGTGCAGCGCGCCGGCGGCGGCCAGCATCGCCGCCGTCTTCGGCGCGTAATGCGCGGGCAGCGTGCCCGGCGCGCGCGGCGCCGATCGGTCGGGCGCGCGCGGGGACATCCCCAGGACGCGGGCGAGCTCGCGCTCGCCGATCGCGCCGGGGCGCAGCAGCGTCGGCGTCGACCCGGTCAGCGCCACGATCGTCGATTCGATGCCGACGTCGGACGCGCCACCGTCGAGGATCAGCGAAACGGCCGCGCCGAGATCGCCGGCCACGTGCGCGGCCTGCGTCGGCGAGATTCGTCCGAAGCGATTGGCCGATGGTGCGGCGATGCCGCCGCCGAACGCGGCGAGGAGCTCGCGCGCAACCGGATGCGACGGAACGCGCACGCCCACGCTGTCCTGTCCGCCGGTCACGGCATCGTGCACGCCCGCCGCGCGCGGCAGGATGAGCGTCAGCGGGCCCGGCCAGAACGCGTCGGCGAGCCGGCGCGCGGCATCGGGGAATGCGGAGGCCCAGCGCTCGAGGTGCGAGGCGTCGGGCAGATGCACGATCACCGGATGGTCGGCGGGCCGGCCCTTCGCCGCGAAGATCTTGCGCACCGCCTGCGCGTTGGCGGCATCGGCGCCGAGCCCATAGACCGTTTCGGTCGGAAATGCGACCAGTTCACCGGCGCGAAGCAGCGTCGACGCGCGCTCGATCGCCTCGCGCGTGGGCGCAACGATTGCCGACGTCATGCGGCGCGCGCCCCGGACATGGCCGCCTGCGCCGCCGCCGCGGCCCCGGCGGCGGAAGGGTCTCCCGCAGCGCGGGGCGCGGCGTCGCTTCTGTTAAAATTACAGCTTTTGCGCACGAAGCGCGCATCGTCACGGCCACCTGCGGACGCAGGCGCGCCGTCGTGGCGACAGGGAGCGGCAATGAGTGATTTTCTGTTCACGTCGGAATCGGTGTCGGAGGGCCATCCGGACAAGGTCGCGGATCAGATCTCCGACGCGGTGCTCGACGCGATTCTAGAGCAAGATCCGACCGGCCGCGTGGCCGCCGAGACGCTCGTCTCGACCGGCCTCGTCGTGATGAGCGGCGAGATCACGACCGCCGTCAAGCACGACTTCGCCCGCATCGCCCGCGAGACGATCCGCCGGATCGGCTACAACGACCCGGAGCTCTCGCTTCGATGCCGACGGCTGCGCGGTGATGGTCTGCTATGGCCGCCAGTCGCCCGACATCGCGCGCGGCGTCGATCACGCGTCGGACGAGTATCTCAACCAGGGTGCCGGCGACCAGGGCCTGATGTTCGGCTACGCGTGCGACGAAACGGCGTCGCTGATGCCGTTCCCGATCTATTACGCGCACCGGCTGGTGCAGCGGCAGAGCGAAGTGCGCAAGGACGGGCGGCTGCCGTGGCTGCGCCCGGACGCGAAGTCGCAGGTCACCGTCCGCTACGTCGACGGCAAGCCGGTCGCGATCGACACGGTCGTGCTCTCGACGCAGCATCACCCGAGCATGAACGAGAAGCAGAAGGAGCTCACCGAGGCGGTGATCGAGTTGATCGTGAAGCCGGTGCTGCCCGCCGATATGCTTTCCGGAATCAAGTACCTCGTCAATCCGACCGGACGCTTCGAGATCGGCGGCCCGCACGGCGATGCCGGCCTCACCGGCCGCAAGATCATCGTCGACACCTACGGCGGGGCCGCGCCGCACGGCGGCGGCGCGTTCTCGGGCAAGGACCCGTCGAAGGTCGACCGCTCGGCCGCCTACGCGGCGCGCTACGTCGCGAAGAACATCGTCGCGGCCGGGATCGCGACGCAATGCCAGGTGCAGCTCTCCTATGCGATCGGCGTCGCGCACCCGATCAACGTGACCGTCTACACCGAAGGCACCGGCAAGATCGCGGACGAGAAGATCGCGGCGCTCGTGAAGGCCCACTTCGACCTGCGCCCCAAGGGCATCATCCAGATGCTGAACCTGCTGCGGCCGATCTACTGCAAGACCGCCGCCTACGGGCATTTCGGCCGCGACGAGCCCGAATTCACCTGGGAAGCGATCGACCGGGTCGACGCGCTGCGCGCCGCCGCCGGCCTCTGACCCCACGCGTCGCGGCGATGCCCCGCACCGAGGTTGCCGGATTCGCGCGGCGTCTCGCGCCGCGATGGCAGCAGGATTGCTGGACGGGGCTCGTCGTCCGCGTGATCCCGGCGCAGGAGCGCGACGACAAAGGTGTGCGCGTGCGCACGCCCGACCATTACCTCGGCGCGGCGTGGCCGCCCGCGGTGGCCGAGCCGCCGCGCTGGCCCGAAGTCGTCGTCATCGGATCGCCGTCGGCGGACAACGCGCTGGCCGAGCTGTTCGTCCATCTGCCGGCCGACGCGCGTGTTTTTCTCGCCGGGATCGACGACGTCGACGCGGCGCTCGCCGCGCGCATCCTGCTCGCCGCGGACCGCAACCTGGAGCGCTACCAGCGCGACGCGCTCGACGCCTTCATCGCCGCCGAGCGCGCCCGCGTCGATGCGGCGATCGTCTCGCGGTATACGGATCGCGACCCCGCGTTCCTGCGCTTTCGCGATCGCCTGCTCGAGCGCTGAGCGCTGCTCGCACCGCCACCGATCGAAAGCACGCCATGCACCTCTTCGACCCCATCACGCTGCGCGGCCTCGTGCTGCCGAACCGCATCGTCGTCTCGCCGATGTGCCAATACTCGGCGAGCGAAGGCTGCGCGACCGACTGGCACCTCATCCACTGGGGTCAGCTGCTGCTCTCCGGCGCGGGGATGATGACGATCGAGGCGACGGCGGTGACGCCGGAGGGCCGCATCTCGCCGGGCTGCCTCGGGCTCTACGACGACGCGAATCTGCAGGCGCTCGGCGACCGCCTTACGCGGGCGCGCCGGCAGGCGCCGCCGACGCCCGTGGCGCTGCAGCTCGCGCACGCGGGCCGCAAGGGCTCGTCGCAGCGGCCATGGGAAGGCGGCACGCTGATTCCGCTCTCCGACGACGGCTGGACGCCGGTCGCGCCGTCGGCGATTCCGCACGCGCAGGGCGAGGCGCCGCCGGCGGCACTCGATGCCGCCGGGCTCGTGCGCATCCGCGACGCCTTCGTCGCCGCCGCGAAGCGCGCGGAGGCGGCCGGCATCGACGCGCTCGAATTGCATTGCGCGCATGGATATCTGCTGCACGAATTCCTGTCGCCGCTTTCGAATCGCCGCGACGATGGCTACGGCGGCCGTTTCGAGCGGCGCATCCGGTTTCCGCTGGAGGTGTTCGACGCGGTGCGCGCCGCGTGGCCCGAAGCGCGCCCGCTGGGGGCGCGGATCTCCGCGACCGACTGGATGGATGGCGGCTGGACGATCGACGACTCGATCGCATTCGCGCGCGAGCTCAAGTCTCGCGGCTGCGACTGGATCGACGTGTCGAGCGCGGGCATCTCGCCGTTGCAGAAGATCACGGCGACCGGACCCGGCGTGCACGTGCCCTTCGCGCGGGCGATCCGGCGCGCGACCGGGATCACGACGATGGCGGTCGGCCTCATCACCGACCCGAAGCACGCCAACGCGATCGTCGCGAACGGCGACGCCGACATGGTCGCGCTGGCGCGGGCGTTCCTGCGCGACCCGCGCTGGCCGTGGCGTGCGGCGGCGGAGCTCGACGCAACGGTGCGCGGCGTGCCGCAGTACTGGCGCGCGCTGACCAAGGAAAACGCGGGCATCTTCGGCGAGCTTCGCACCGGTCAGCGCTGAATCGCGGCGCAGATAACTATTTCTTTCTGAAGCGGATTTCCTGTATACTTAACAGTTCTTCGCGCCCGGCGCGATCACCGTCCAACCATCAGAACGAAGGGAGGCTCCCATGGCCGAACGTTCCCGCACCCGCCGCAATACCCTCGAGCGCCGCTGCCTCGGCAAGGCCTACAAGCGTCTGTTTGCAGGCTCGCAGAAGGGCATTTTCAAGATGCTCGAGAAAATCAAGAAGGCGTAAAGCGCCTTCCGCACGGCGCGATTCGCGCCGACTCCATGCCAAAGGGCCGCCATGTGCGGCCCTTTGCTTTGTGGCCCGCGCCGCCACGCGCGCCTCGCGTTTCGCGCGGATCTGCGAGGGCCCTAGTGGCCGTGCTCCAGCGGTGCGGGCGGCCGTGGTTGCTCGCGTTGAAGCCTGCGAGCCTCCGCGATGATTTCGCCGTGCGGTCGTCGCCGCTTCCCGGGGCGCCCAGCCAGCGGGCGCGCAGATAGCCTCCGCGATCGACGAGCAATTCGAGGTGCGTGCGCGGATGCGACGCGCACGGAATCCCGACCTCGCAGGAGAACATCGCATACGTTCTCGTCGTGTCGGAATCCACGACCGCGAGTTGCGGCATGCCGGGGCCCGCCGGGGCATCCTCCGGGGAAGCGCCGCGGCTCGCCGCCATCAGGATCAACCGAAGCCCGACCGTGCGAGGTCGGCGCGCTGCGCTTCCAATTGACGCAGGCGTGGCACGACTCCGGCAAGGCGCCCACGACCAGCAGCACCTCGTGGCCACGGAGTTGGACCAGTGTCTCCTGTCCGCGCGGCCATTCCTCGAACGCAAAGTCGGGGGCCGTGACCGGCAGAAACGGCTCCGCGCCGGTCCTCAGGTGCTGTGCGGTCAGGGATTCCGTCAGTGCGCGCAGGTATTGAATCAGCGACCAGACGGCGCTGTCGTCGAGCGGTGGAGAAAAAGCCGGCATCCGGGAATCCGGGACGCCGTGCGCGATCCACCAGAAAAGGTCCCCCGGCCGATGGTGCGCCCCGTGCTCGACGAGATCGGCTGGCTTGATCGGCAGGGCCGCTGCCGCGGACCGTCACCGCGTCCGTGCAACCCATGGCATTGCACGCAGTAGGCGTCATAGGCGGCACCCCCGCCGGCGATTGCCGCAGTCGTGTACTTGACCGGCGACATCGCGTACGTCGTCGGATACGCCGGCGTCGTCAGGAGCACCCATGGGCGACGACGAGTGCCGACGCCATCCCGCACCACATCACGACGGAGATTTGCCGTCCCACGCGCTTCCCCCGCAGTCGCGCGAACGCGAGGGCGAGCACGATTGTGCAAAGGGTGGCAACGCATGCGCCAAAAACCCAGCGAGCGCGCACCGATTCCTCCAGCGGCTCGAGACTCAGCGTAAGACCGAAGGGCCAGACGGGAGATTGATGAGCCGCCGGAACCGAGACGCCCAGCGCGCCGACAATGGCCACGATCGAGAGGCCGGCGATGATTTCGACCACCGCATTTCGTGTGAGCAGGCGCAGCGCGGACGCATCGCCGCTCCCGCACCTGCGGCGTGAGGCGCCGACGATTGATCGCTGCCCAGCGCCACCATCGCCGCGAACAGCAGTATCTTCGCAACCAGCAACCGACCGTAAGGCGTGCCGAACAGCGCCGGCACGTCGCCGACCAGGTACCAGGCGTTGCCCAGACCGGAAAACAGCAGCGCGCCAACGCTCGCCATTCCGAGTGTCGAGAAGCGCTTCGCCGCGCGCCCGGCAGCGCTCGATCGCGGCGTCGCCTCCGCGCAATGCGGATGCGAAAAGAACGGCGAGCCCCGGCAGCGCACCCAGCCACGCGCCCGCAGCGAGCAGGTGCACGGCATCCGTAGTGATCCGGAGAAGCGCTCGGCGCCGTGCCCGTCGGCTGCGTGTCCGACCAGCGCCAGCGACGCCAGGTAGCCAGCCGGCGAGCACCAAGCGCGAGCCAGGCGCCCTTCAATGACCGCCAGTCGCGCGCGACCGTTGCCTGCGCGAGCATCAGTGCGCCGAGCGCAGCGGCGATTCCGAACCGCCATATCCACACCCGCCCGAACGCCGTGCCGGTCAGCACCAGCCACAGCGCGCCGCCGCTCGCCGCTTCCGCGATCGGCTGTCCGCTCATGAGCGCCGCTTCCAGGAACAGCCAGGCGACACTGGAGAGAAGACTCACCCCCAATCCCCACCAGCCCGCCGCCCGCAGGAATCCACGCACGCGTTCGTTCACCTCGGCCGCAGCCGGCTCCTCGGTTCGCGTCTGCGCGTCGACCACGACGCAGCGCGAGCGCCAGCCCGCCGAACATCAGCAGCACGGCGGCGAAGTGAAGCGCACGTGTGACGACCGAGGAGCGCGTTCATATCGTCAGTGACTCAGCGGCGCTGCGGAATTTCGCCGAGCCGGAGTCTACGGTGCGACCACGAAGGTGAAGTCACCCTCGGTGACGTGCGTGTCCCCCGACAGCACGCGCCATTCGACGCGGTAGCGACCGGGCGCAAGCGGCGGCAGCGGCACCTGCAATCGCGTGGCGTCGCGCGGGTCGACCTTCGCGTCGCCACCGTCCTGGCGATGGCCTTCCTGATCGAGTACCCGGACGGTGCAAAACGCCGGCTCGAGCTCCTGCGTGAACCACAACTCCACGCGCGGAGGAGACGCGTGAACGGTGCTCCCGACCGCGGGCGCCGCGTGATCCAGGAACGCGTGCGCGCTCGCGGGCACCGCCGCGCCCGCCACCCACGCGAGCAACGCAGCCGGCCATCAAGATCGGCCTCATCTCAGTTCCCGAAAAGTGGGCCGGCCGAGGGTCGTCGGGAAGAGATCGTCGAGATAGAAGTGCAGCTGCACGATCCACCCGACCTGGCTCCCGGAGGCGCGATTGACCGGAATCTGCGCCTCCGCGGCCACCTGGAAGTAACGCCCGGCCCAGATGAGCCCGGGGTTCATCGTGCCCGTCGTGCCGCTGGCGCCCCGATTGAGCGCGGTCGTCATCGGAACTCGATGACGGGAATGAGCTGATTGAGTCCCGCGTTCCACCCGGTGCCCTCGACGTTCGAATTCAGTAGGGAATGCTGTATTCGATGGCGAAACCCCACTGCAGCGTATTGGGATTCTGCTCGGACGATCACCTCGCCGTCCTCGCCCACCGTGCTCGTGCTCGCACGCGAAGGGATGCCGATGCCGACGGTGCCGGTGATCGCGAGCGGGCGCAGGTACTTCATGTCGTCGGAGAGGTCGCCGAATCCCTTGCCGAACAGCAGGCCCGGCGTGAACGTGCTGAAGGTCTCGGCGCCGACGCGCTTCGACCCGCTACCTCCGATGTCCCAATCGATGCCCACCGACACGATCGATTCGTGCGCGTCGTCCTGCCAGACCTTGTATTTCACGCCGAGCGAGACGTTGTCGAAGCCGCGCTGGCGTCCCCCTCCTCCGGCCGAAGCTGCAGATAGCTCGCACCGAAGGCGATCCCGAGGTTGTCCGTGATGCGCTTCGAAATGTCCAGCGCGAAGTCGGTCTCGCGTGTCGCCGGCTCGTCGCCACTCGCCGGGGTCTTGAAATACGAGATGGTCGGCAGCGACAGCTCGTCGGCAACGAAGGGATCGTCGGTCGCGAGCGTCGCGGGAAAGAAACGCTTTCCGACGAAGCCGTGAGCGGCTGCCTCATCAACGGCAAGCAGGCACGACAGGACGGCGAGCGCAAGCGTCGATGGCAGGACAGGTCGTGTTGCGCGTCAGATGCCGGCCATTCTTCGGGAGCCAAGAGTGCGCGATTCGTCCGCGCGCGAACGCGCGGCGCGACGGGGCAGTGCCGAATGACGGTGTGACCATGCGGTCCTCCGATCTCCTTGAGCCAATCGCAATGGCAGCCACGCGCGGCAATTCTTGTTTTCCAGGCCAACGCGACTTGCGGGCGACAAAGCGAACGCGGCGCCGACGGGAATCCCGTCGACGCGCACGTTCACCCGCGATCAGGAGAAGGAGGAGGGGCGCGCGGTTGCGCGATGCGGAGCGAGGCGCGCCCAACGTCCGCCGCAGGCGGCGCGCAAAACGGCGCAGCGGCAATTGTGACCGACTGCGCGAACGGCAGACACTCTGGGCCAGCGCCACGCCGGCGCTGAACCCCGGGCAATAGGGGCAGTGCGGTGCCGCACCCTTGTTCGAGTTCGAATGATCGTGCGGTGCGGCAGGCGTCTGCGGGCTCGTCGGCGGCGCAGTGCTCGACGATCTCGCCGTGGGCGCCCACGTGGACGTGGGCGTACGCAGGACCGGGTCAGCGCGGTGAGCGTTGCCGCGAGCCATGCGAGCAGCACGTACCGCGCATTCTCATCAGGTCACAGGCACCAGGAGGCCGTTAGTTAGCTTCGACGCGCAGTATCGGCGATGTGGGCGAACTTTCCACCCCCGTTCTTGCCAGGCGCTTCCGGATCGCCGGATCGGCAGGGCAGGCGCGCGGGGCTACGCGGCGATGGCCGCGGTGGCGCGAGGGCACCGTACATCGGGCATCAGGCGACTCAGTTCCTTCTTGACGACCGCATAGCACTCGCAAGCGCCCGCCTCCAATCCGGACCGCTCGACCACCGAAATGTGGCCGCGGCGGTAACGAATGAGGCCGGCGCGCTGCAGTTTGCCGGCGACATCGGTAATGCTTTCGCGGCGCACGCCGAGTGCGCTGGCGACCAATTCCTGCGTCATGACCAGATCGTTCGTCGGCAATCGATCGAGCGTCAGCAACAGCCATCGGCACAGTTGCTGCTCGATCGAATGGTGCCGATTGCAGGCCGCGGTCTGCGCCATCTGCGTGATCAGTCCCTGCGTGTAGCGCAGCAGCAGGTACATGGTCGGACCGAAGCGCTGGAATTCCTTCACGAGCAATGCTGCCCTCAGCCGGAAGCCGTGCCCCGCGGTCTGCACGACAGCCGAGCTTGGCGTGGTGTTGCCTCCCATGAAAAGCGAAATGCCGAGCACGCCTTCGTTGCCGACGCCCGCCATTTCGGCCGATGAGCCGGATTCCATGACATAGAGCAACGACACGATGGCGGTGGTGGGAAAATAGACGTGCTGCAGCTGGCCGCCGGGCTCGTAGAGCGTCTGGCCGAGCAGCATCGGGACCAGTTCCAGATGCGGCGCCAGGCGCTCGAATTCCGCCGCCGGCAGGGCGGCGAGAATATGGTTTTGATTGGGGTTATGGGTTGGCATGCTGAATGTTCGAAATCCCGGGTTCTAGTTCGTCGCCTGGAGCTCGACGCCGATTCCGCGATAGCCGATGAAATGGCAGGACCGGTCGAACATCGGCTCCCCGCTCACCTGAAATCGTTGCTGCGAGCCATCGGGATTGACGCGGCTCAGAACGAATTCCAGGAACGGCTGCCGATCCGCAATCTTGGTCCGCAGCGCTTCCCGCTCCGCCTTGTTCCATCCGGCCGACCCTTCATCGCTTTTCGCGCCGGCAAGCGTGTCCACCCGGACTCCGAGCATTTCGAGCACGGGGCCGGATACCTTGGTGAATGACCCGGTTTCGTCCTGCTCCCAATACCAGTCGGAGGCCAGTTCGGTCAGGCTGCGATAGCGCGCCTCGCTTTCGCGCAGCTCGGCGGTCCGTTCCTCGACCGTCTTCTCCAGGAGCTTGTTGTAATTCTCGAGCTGCCGGTACAGCAGCCGCACTTCCAGCATGTTGTGGATGCGCGTCCTGACTTCCACCAGATCGAATGGCTTGCTGATGAAATCCTTTGCGCCGGCCTGCAGCGCGCGCAGCTTGTGACCCGGTTGGGCGGTGAGCACGATGACCGGAAGGTAGCTGTCGGCCTTGTTGGTCCTGAGGCCGTCCATCACCTGGAATCCGTCCATGCCGGGCATCTGCAGGTCGAGCAGGATGAGGTCGTAGGCGTTCTTGCGATGCAGCGCGCAGACCTCCTGTGGATTCATCGTTGAGGCAACGCGTGTGTAGCCGGCCTCGCTCAGCAATTGCTCGAGCAGGCGGACATTGGCTTCCTGATCGTCGACGATCAGGATGCTGGCGTTGAGAATTTCGGCCGCGCTGACCATCATGGTCGTTCCCCCGAAATCGCGGCGGCCGGCATGGTTCCCGCAAACTCGAGCGCCACGTCCAGCGTATCCATGAACTCGGTGACCTTGATCGGTTTGGTGAGATAACGGAAAAATCCCGCCTCCAGGCCCTTCGCGATGTCGCGGGGTATGGCGTTGGCGCTGAGCGCGATGACCGGGATGTGCGCCGTCGCCGGATCTTGCGCAAGAATCTTCAGCGCCGAGATGCCGCTGATGCCGGGCAGATTGATGTCCATCAGGATGACGTCGGGCCGGGAGGCGCGCGCAATCTCGATGCCGCGGTTGCCGTCCCTCGCGCTCAGCAGGCGGATGTCGGGCCGGCGCGCCATGAGATCCTCGACCAGCATCAGGTTGGCCGGGTTGTCCTCGACATAGAGCAGCGTGCGCAGCTGCGCGTCGGCTTGAACCTGGGCGTGGGCAGGAGTGGTGGATTCGGATGCATCGGCGGCAACTTGCGGCGCGGCCGTCAGGTTCAGCTCGAACCAGAACACGCTGCCCTTCCCGACGGCGCTTTCCACGCCGATGGAGCCTCCCATCCATTCGACAAGCCGCTTGGCAACGACCAATCCGATGCCGGTGCCTTCCTCGACGTTCGCCTCCTGTCCGAGACGATTGAAAGGCTGAAACAGTTGAGCCAGGTTCGTCGAAGACAGTCCCTCGCCGGTGTCCTTGACACGAATGCGAATCCGCCCTGCCGTGCTGACGAGGCAGTCCACGACGACGGATCCGCCGACCGTGTTGTACTTGATGGCGTTGGACAGAAGGTTGATGAGAATCTGCTTCAGCCGCGTCCGGTCGGCATTGACGAAGTACGGGACCTCGAACTGGGGAAAGGCAACGCCGATGCCGCGCTGTTGCGCCTGCGGCTCTATCATCGTCTGGCATTCGCGCACGACCTCGGCCAGCGATATCGGCTCCAGCGACAGCGACAGTTTCCCCGACTCGATCAACGCGAGATCGAGGATTTCGTTGATCAGGTCCAGCAGGTACCATCCTGCCTTGAGAATCTGATCGATGCTTCGCTTCTGCGTGACCGTCGGCGGCGGAGCGCCGGATTCCATGAGCTGGGCAAAGCCGAGAATGGCGCTCAGCGGCGTGCGCAGCTCGTGGCTCATGCTGGAAAGAAAATCGGACTTCGCGAGATTGGCCTTTTCCGCGACGGCCATCGCGTTGTGCAGCTCCAGCTCGACCTGCTTGCGCACGGAATTGTCGGCGCCGATCAGCAGGTATCCGATGACGTCGCCGTAATCATCACGCAGCGCGGTGATCGACACGATGGCCGGAAAGCGGCTGCCATCCTTGCGGATGTAGGTCAATTCATAGCTGTCCTCGATCCCGCGCGACGCCTTGAAAGCCAGCGCCTGGAAGCCGGGCTCGATGGTCGTGGCAAGTTCCTGGCTCAGCGCCTGCGCCCGCGCCATCACTTCCTGCGGGTCATGGATGTCGCTGGGGCTGATCTTGTTGACGACTTCGGCGGCCAGGTAGCCCAGCATGCGCTCGGCGCCGACATTGAACAGCTGAATGATGCCTTTTTCGTCGGTGGCGATGATCGAGAAATTGGCGCTGGTGAGAATGGCGTTCTGCAAGGCCCCCGTCTTGAGCAGCGCTTCCTGGCGCCGCACCTCGGTGATGCCATCCGCCCTGCTGGCAGCGTCGGCAACGGCGGGAATATTTCCTGCAATGGGCATGGCCGAATTCCGTAGCAAGCGCAAATGTATCGCGGAAGGGGCTGCGCTGGTCGGATCGACGTCACAGGAATTTGCGACGTTCAGAATCGGACAAGCACCGCCCCTCTCAGGAGGAGAGGGTGGATATTCACGATTTTCTCGAGAGCGGTCCGTGCGCTGGAGCACACAGCCGGTCGACGGCGCCCGGGAGCCCGTATTGGTCCCGCCGCAGGGCGAGAGCGCGACTTACGCGACCACTCGCGCGAGTTCGGCAACACTCGCAGCCACGGTCCGATCGCGACGATCGGGCGATGGCGTTCCGCTATCGAAACAACAGAAGCAGGCCGAAGACGAGTGCGAGAAGGGCGACCGCCCCGACGATCGCGATCAGCGCGTAGAGCGTGTATCTCGTTTCGCCCTGAAATGCGAGGAGGTCGTCGACGAGCTCCGCCACCTGCGCGTTGGTTGCCATCGACTCGGTTGGAAATGCCTCCGCCGCCATGGGCGTGGCAGTATCGCGCGACTCCGGGACCTCGATCGGCAGGATCATCGTGAAATTCGTCACCGGCAATGTCGGGTACGACGTCGTGTCCCACATCTTGATGCGGCCATCCTTCCGCAAACGGTACGAGAGTCCACGCGTCTCGGTCGGCGACACGCGATCGCCGGCATCGACGAAGAATTTACTGGGCAGCCGACCCGACAAAGCGACGCGGAGCAGCGGTTCGAACTTCTCGGCCGCCATGCCGAGATTGATCTGGAACTTTGCCGGAGCGAAATTCGGCCCGTCGCCGGTCTCCGCCAGGAACTTGAGCGACCCGATGGCGCCGTTGGCCTTGGTGTTGTTCGTCTTGCGCTCGCGAATTCTCAGAACGCCCGATAGTGCCTCCAGCCGGTCACCTGATGACAATTCGACGGTCTCGCCGCGGGTCACGGTCACCATCATCACGAGAACGCTGTCCTTGCCGTTCTCGATGACGAGCCGGGCTTTGGTCGGTGAAAAACTGACGAGAGGCATCGGTTCAAATTGGCGCGGACGTCCGCGATTCCTCGGCGTTGGCGCGTGTCGTCGGCACACGGGCTGGCGCGAGTCGCACGCAGTTGCGGACCGTTTCCCGAGGCAGATCTCGAGCGAGCGAGCCTACAATCACTCGTGAATCATAACCAACCGACCTCGATGTCGGTGATTCTTCGGCATCACAGACAGATCAGTTGTAGCCCACGCAGTTGGGTTGTAGCATTCAGCATTAGCAATTGCGGTGATGAAGTTCGCGCGGCCAGTGCTTTACTTGTACTCGCGGCGCCTCCAATTACACGTCATGCCGTTCGCGTACTACGCCAAGCTCTCGCCCGCTCGCCAGCGCATCTATCGCAAGAGCGATTCGATCGTCTCGCTCGCCTTGCCGCAGGGTGTGGGCGCGGGGCCGATCGTCGCGCGCGTGAGGGACGGGCTCGTCCGCGACGATCGCAGTGCCGTGCAGCGCGCGTGCCAGGAACTGGCCGATGTCCTGACCGCGGGCTACCGCGTGCCGAAGATCCGCATCAAGGTGTTGGCGAAGCGGCCGTCGGGCGACTACGGAGAGCTGCACGGCCTCTACGAGCCTGAGGACGGTGCGACGCCCGCGACGATCTCGGTCTGGATGCGCACCGCGGCGAAGAAGCAGGTCGTCGCGTTCAAGACGTTCCTGCGCACGCTGGTGCACGAGGTCTGCCATCACCTCGACTACGACCTGTTCAACCTCGAGGAGACCTTCCATACCGAAGGTTTCTACAAGCGCGAGTCGACGCTGTCGGCGGCGCTGCTCGCGCAGGAGGCCGCGCTGATCGAGCCGCAGGGCAGGCTGTTCTGATCCGGCCTGGCGCCGCCGTTACGGCGCCGCCTGCGCGAGCGCGGTCGCGTTCCAGCCGCCGCCCAGCGCCTTGATGAGGCCGACGCTCGCGGTGAGGCGGCGGGCGAGGATGCTAAGCGCCGTGCGCTCGCCGTTGAGCGCCGCCGCCTGCAGCACGACGACGGTGAGATAGGTCGTCGTTCCCGCCTTGTACTGATTTTGCGCGATCGTCACCGATTCGCGCGCGGCCTTGACCGCGGCATCCTGCAGCGCGGCTTCGCGCTCGAGGATCGCCAGCGCCGCGAGGTTGTCCTCGACTTCCTGGAAGCCGGCGAGCACGGTCGCGCGGTAGTTCGCGACGGTCTCGTCGTAGGTGGCGATCGCCTGCGCCTTCTGCGCCTGGCGCAATCCGGCGTCGAAGATCGCCTGCGCGATCGAAGGCCCGATCGACCAGTAGCGGGCCGGCAGGCTCAGCAGGCTTCCGATCGCGGAGCTCTGCACGCCGCCGATCGCGCCGAGCGACAGCGCCGGGAAGAACGCCGCCTGCGCGACGCCGATCTCGGCGTTGGCGCTCGCGGTGCGCCGCTCCGCCGCCGCGATGTCGGGCCGCCGCTCGAGGAGCTCGGACGGAACCGCGACCGGCGTTTGCGGAAATACGGCGACGAGCGGCTTCGGCGCGATCGAGAGCTCGGCGGGCGGCTTGCCGACCAGCACCGCGATCGCGTGCTCGAGCTGCGCGCGCTGGATCATCGCGTCCTGCTCCTGCGCGCGTGTCGAGGCGAGCTGCGCTTCGGCCTGCGCGACGTCGCCGCGACCGACGATGCCGGCGGCGTACTGGTTGCGCGTCAGCGTCAGTGAACGCTCGTAGCCGCCGACGGTGTCGTGCAGCAGTTCGATCTCGGCGTCCACCACGCGCAGCGTGAGGTAATCCTGCGCGAGCAGCGCCTGCATCGAAAGCTGCGCCGCCGCGAGGTCGGCGGCGCTCGCCTGCCCCGAGGCCTCGCTCGCCTCGACGCCGCGGCGGATCCGGCCCCAGAGGTCGATCTCCCACGAGAGGTCGAGCGCGATGTTGTAGCTGTTGGAGATGCCCGCGGTCGTGGGGCCTCCTTGCGCCGTCGAGCTGCCGGCGCGCGAGCTGCGCAGCGCCGTGGCATTGAGATTGATCGCGGGGAACAGTCCCGAGCGCGCCGCCTCGGTGGACGCCTGCGCTTCGCGCACCCGTGCCGCCGCGGCCTGCACCGTCTGGTTGGAGACTTCGACCTCGGCGGTCAGCCGATTGAGATCGGGGTCGGCGAAGGCTTCCCACCATCGGCCCTTCGGCGCGTCGTCGCCGGGCTGCGCAACCTTCCAGCCCTGCGCTTCCTTGTAGGCGGCGGGCGCGGGCGCCGCGGGGCGCACATAGTCGGGCCCTGCCATGCAGCCGCCGAGCGCGGCGGCGATCGCCGCGACGAGCGTTCGCCGCAGCGCGCTCCCGGGATTGGCGGACTGGGTCATTGCGCCTTTCGGTCGTTCATCGTGCATCGGCCAGCGGAACCGCCTCATGCCGGCGCCGCGCCCGCGCGCGACTCACCTGCAGGCGGAACCGGTCGAGGTAAAGATAGACGACCGGCGTCGTGTACAGCGTCAGCAATTGGCTGAAAAACAGGCCGCCGACGATCGCGATGCCGAGCGGGCGCCGCATCTCGGCGCCGTCGCCCGCGCCCAGCGCGAGCGGGAGGGCGCCCAGCATCGCCGCCATCGTCGTCATCAGGATCGGGCGGAAGCGCAAGAGGCACGCCTCGAAGATCGCATCCTCGGTGGACAGCCCGCGCGAGCGCTCGCCCTCGAGCGCGAAGTCGATCATCATGATCGCGTTCTTCTTCACGATGCCGATCAGCAGGATCACGCCGATGAACGCGATGATCGTGAAATCGGTGCGGAACAGCATCAGCGCGAGCAGCGCGCCGACGCCGGCGGAGGGCAGCGTCGACAGGATCGTGATCGGGTGCACGTAGCTCTCGTAGAGCACGCCGAGCACGATGTAGAGCGTCAGCAGCGCCGCGAGGATCAGCCACGGCTGGCTTGCGAGCGAGGCCTGGAATACGCGCGCCGTGCCCTGGAACGAGCCGCGCACCGACGTCGGCACGCCGAGGCGCGCGAGCGCGTCGTCGACGGCGCGCGTCGCCTGCGACAGCGAGACGTCCGGGGCGAGATTGAACGAAATCGTCGACGCGACGAACTGCCCCTGGTGGTTGACGCCGAGCGGCGTGTTGGTCGGGCCGAATGTCGCGAACGTCGACAGCGGCACCTGCGCGCCGGTGGACGTGCTGACGTAAACCGAGCGCAGCGCTTCCGGCGACTGCCAGTACTCGGGCGAGGCCTCCATCACCACGTGGTACTGGTTCAGCTGCGCGTAGATCGTCGACACCTGGCGCTGGCCGAACAGGTCGTTCAGCGTCGTGTCGATCATCCGCGGCGTGACGCCGAGGCGCGTCGCGGCGTCGCGGTCGATCACGAGCGAGGTCTGCAGCCCCTTGTCCTGCTGGTCGGTGTTGACGTCGGCGAGCTCGGGCAGCGCGCTCATCGCCTGCCGGATCCTCGGCTCCCACGCGCGAAGCTCGGAAAGATCGTCGGCCTGCAGCGTGAACTGGTATTGCGCGTTGGCTCTGCCGGCCGCCGATCCGGATGTCCTGAACCGGCTGCAGGAACAGGTTGGCGCCGGGCTCCTTCGCGAGCTTGCCGCGCAGCCGCGCGATCACCTGGTCCGCCGTCTCCTTGCGCGCGGCTACGGGTTTCAGCGCGACGAACATGAAGCCGGAATTGCGCTGGGCGCCGCCGGTGAAGCCGACCACGTTCTCGACCGCGGGATCGCCGCCGACGATCGCCATGAAATCGGCGAGCTTCTGCCGCATCGCCTGGAACGAGATGCTCTGATCGGCCTGGATGTTGCCGACCAGGCGCCCGGTGTCCTGCTGCGGGAAGAAGCCCTTCGGGATGATCACGTAGAGCCACACGTTGACGCACACGGTCACGAGCAGCACCAGCATCACGATCACGCCGTGCGCGAGACCCCACGCGAGGCTCCTGCGGTAGGCGTCGTGCATCGCGCCATAGGCGCGCTCGAACCACACGCTGACGCGGCCGGAGCTCCGCTCCGCGGCGGGGCGCAGCAGTCGCGCGCACATCATCGGCGTCGTCGTCAGCGACACCACGAGCGAGATCAGGATCGTGACCGACAGCGTCACCGCGAACTCGCGGAACAGGCGGCCCACGTAGCCGCCCATCAGCAGGATCGGAATGAACACGGCGATCAGCGACAGGCTCATCGACATCACGGTGAACCCGACCTCGCCCGCGCCCTGCAGCGCCGCGCGGAACGGCGCCATGCCCTGCTCGATGTGGCGCGACGTGTTCTCGAGGACGACGATCGCGTCGTCGACGACGAAGCCCGTCGCGATCGTCAGGGCCATCAGAGTGAAGTTGTTGATCGAGAAGCCGGCGAGGTACATCGCGCCGATGGTGCCGATCAGCGACACCGGCACCGCCACGCTCGGGATCAGCGTGGCGCGGACGTCGCGCAGGAACACGAAGACGACGAGGATCACCAGCACGACCGCGATCGTCAGCGCGCGCCCGACGTCGCGCAGCGACGCGCGGATCGTCGCCGTCCGCTCCATCGCGGGCACGAGGTCGATCGCGCTCGGGATCGACGCGCGCAGCGAGGGCAGCATCGCGCTGACGCGGTCGACGGTCTCGATGATGTTCGCGTTGGGCTGGCGGTTGATGATCACGAGCACCGACGGCCGGCCGTTCGCCATCCCGGCGTTGCGCAGGTCCTGCACCGAGTCGACGACGTCGGCGACGTCGGTGAGCTGCACCGGGCTGCCGTTGCGGTAGGCGACGATCAGCGGCAGGTATTCGGCCGCGGTTTTCGCCTGGTCGTTCGCGTAGATCTGCCAATGGCGGTCGCCGTCCTCGACCGAGCCTTTCGGCCGGTTGGCGTTCGCCGCGGCGAGCGCGGCGCGCACGTCCTCGAGGGCGACGCCGTATTTGTTCAACGCCGGCGGCTTCAGCTCGACGCGCACCGCCGGCAGCGAGCTGCCGCCGACGCTCACCTGGCCCACCCCCGGGATCTGCGAGAGCTTCTGCGCGACGATCGTCGATGCCGCGTCGTACATCTGGCCCTGCGTCATCGTGTCGGAGGTCAGCGTCAGGATCATGATCGGCGCGTCGGCCGGATTCACCTTGCGATACGTCGGGTTGCTCGGCAATCCGGTGGGCAGGAGGCTGCGCGCCGCGTTGATCGCCGCCTGCACGTCGCGCGCGGCGCCGTCGATGTCGCGCGAAAGCTCGAACTGCAGCGTGATCCGCGTCGACCCCAGCGCGCTCGACGAGGTCATCTCGGTCACGCCGGCGATGCGCCCGAGCGAGCGCTCGAGCGGGGTCGCGACCGTCGCCGCCATCGTCTCGGGACTGGCGCCGGGCAGCGACGCCTGCACCGAGATCGTCGGGTAGTCGACCTGCGGCAGCGGCGAGACGGGCAGCAGGCGGAACGCGATGACGCCCGAGAGCGCGATGCCGAGGGTGAGCAGCGTCGTCGCGACCGGCCGGTCGATGAACGGGGCGGAGAGATTCATCGCGGCGGCGCGGGTTCGGGCGCGGACGTGGACGATGGGCCGCGGCGGGTCGCGACACGGCGCGCGAAGCGGTCGAAGTACAGATAGATGACGGGCGTGGTGAACAGCGTCAGCGCCTGCGAGAAGATGAGCCCGCCGACCATCGTGATGCCGAGCGGGTGGCGCAGCTCGGAGCCCTCGCCCCAGCCGATCATCAGCGGCAGCGCGCCCAGGATCGCCGACATCGTCGTCATCATGATCGGGCGAAAGCGCAGCAGGCACGCCTGGAAGATCGCGTCCCGCGGCGCCATGCCTTCGTTGCGCTCCGCGTCGAGCGCGAAGTCGATCATCATGATGGCGTTCTTCTTCACGATGCCGATCAGCAGGATGATGCCGATGATCGCGATGATCGAAAGGTCGTTGCCGGAGAGCATCAGCGCGAGCAGCGCGCCGACACCCGCCGACGGCAGCGTCGACAGGATCGTGACCGGGTGGATGAAGCTCTCGTAGAGGACGCCCAGCACGATGTACATGGTGACGATGGCGGCCAGGATCAGCCACAGCTCGTTGGCGAGCGACGCGCGGAACGCGAGCGCCGCGCCCTGGAAATTGATCTGCACGCTGGGCGGCAGGCCGAGCTCGGCCTTCGCCGACTCGATCGCCTGCACCGCGCCGCCGAGCGAGGCGCCCGGCGCCAGGTTGAACGAGATCGTCGCGGCGGGAAACTGCCCGATGTGGTTGACGGCGAGCGACGCCGGCCGCTCGACGACGCGCGCGATCGAGGAGAGCGGCACCTGCTGCGGCGGCTGTCCGGCGACCGTCGACGTCACGTAGAGATCGTTGAGCGCCGCCAGGCCGCGCTGGAAGTCCGGCTTCACCTCGAGCACGACGCGATACTGGTTCGACTGGGTGAAGATCGTCGACACGAGCCTCTGGCCGAACGCGTTGTACAGCGCGTTGTCGATCGCCGCGGGCGTGATCCCGAGGCGGCTCGCCGTCGCGCGGTCGAACTCGACGTAGGCCTGCAGGCCGCCGTCGGAGAGGTCGCTCGCGACGTCGGAGAGCTGCGGCAGCTCCTTCAGGCGGTCGACGAGCCGGTGCACCCACACGGCGAGCTCCGTCGCATCGACGTCCTCGACGGTGAACTGGTACTGCGTGCGGCTGACGCGCGCCTCGATCGAGAGGTCCTGCACCGGCTGCATGTAGAGCGAGATGCCTTCGACGGCGGCGAGCTTGCCCTGCAGGCGCCGGATCACGTCGGTCGCACTGGCGCGCTCCGAGCGCGGCTTGAGGTTGATCAGCATCCGCCCGGCGTTGAGCGTCGCGTTGGCGCCGTCGACGCCGATGAACGACGTCAGGCTGGCGACGGCGGGATCCTCGAGCACGACCTTCGCGAGCGCCTGCTGGCGCTCCGCCATCGCGGCAAAGGAGATCGTCTGCGGAGCTTCCGAGATGCCCTGGATCGCGCCGGTGTCCTGGATCGGAAAGAAGCCCTTGGGGATCACGACGTAGAGCAGCACCGTCAGCGCCAGCGTCAGGATCGCGACGACGAGCGTGGCGGGCTGGCGGTCCAGCACCCAGTTCAGCATCCGGCCATAGCGGGCAATCGTGCGCTCGAACACGCTTCCGCTCCAGCGATAGAAGCGCCCCTGTTCCTCGGGCGGCGTATGGCGCAGCAGCTTTGCGCACATCATCGGCGTCAGCGTCAGCGACACAACCGCCGAGATCAGGATCGACACCGCGAGCGTGATCGCGAACTCGCGGAACAGCCGGCCGACGACGTCGCCCATGAACAGCAGCGGGATCAGCACGGCGATGAGCGAGAACGTCAGCGAGATGATCGTGAACGCGATCTGCTGCGTTCCCTTGAGCGCCGCCTCCAGCGGCGAGTCGCCGGCCTCGATGTAGCGGGCGATGTTCTCGATCACGACGATCGCATCGTCGACGACGAAGCCGGTGGCGATGGTCAGCGCCATCAGCGTCAGGTTGTTGATCGAGAAGCCGGCGAGGTACATCACGCCGAACGTCCCGACCAGCGACAGCGGCACCGCGACGCTCGGGATGAACGTCGCCGGAAGGTTGCGCAGGAACAGGAAGATCACCATCACGACCAGCGCGACGGCGAGCAGAAGCTCGAACTGCACGTCGGCGACCGACCCGCGGATCGTCACGGTGCGATCGGTGAGCAGCGTCACGTCGATCGCCGAAGGCAGCGACGCCTGCAGCGACGGCAGCAGCTTCTTCACGCGGTCGACCACCTCGATCACGTTCGTGCCCGGCTGCCGCTGGACGTTGAGGATGATCGCGGGCGTCGCGTTGGCCCACGCGGCGAGGCGGCTGTTCTCCGCCGCCTCGACCGCTTCGGCGACGTCCTGCAGGCGCACCGGCGCTCCGTTCTTGTAGGCGATGATGAGCCGCTGGTATTCGTCGGCGGACTTCAGCTGGTCGTTGGCGTCGATCGTCGACGCGCGCGTCGGCCCGTCGAAGCTGCCCTTGGCCTGGTTGGTGTTGGCGTTGCCGATGGCGACGCGCACGTCGTCGAGCGAGAGTCCGTACGCCGCCAGCGCCGTCGGATTCACCTGGATGCGCACGGCCGGCCGCTGGCCGCCGCTGATGCTGACGAGGCCCACGCCGGGAAGCTGCGAGATCTTCTGCGCGATCCGCGTGTCGGCGAGATCCTCGAGCCTCGGCAGCGGCAGTGTCTGCGACGTCAGCGCCAATGTGAGGATCGGCGTGTCCGCCGGATTCACCTTGTTGTAGATCGGCGGGTTGGGCAGGTCGGTCGGCAGGAAATTGCCGGACGCGTTGATCGCGGCCTGCACTTCCTGCTCGGCGACGTCGAGCGACAGCTCGAGGGTGAACTGCAGCGTGATCACCGAGGCGCCGCCGGAGCTCGTCGACGACATCTGGTTCAGCCCCGGCATCTGCCCGAACTGGCGCTCGAGCGGCGCGGTGACCGACGACGCCATCACGTCGGGACTGGCACCCGGATAGAGCGTCACGACCTGGATCGTCGGATAGTCGACCTCCGGCAGCGCGGAGAGCGGCAGGACCCGGTACGCGACGATGCCGGCAAGCAACACCGCCACCATCAGCAGCGTCGTCGCCACCGGTCGCAGGATGAAGAGGCGGGACGGGTTCATCGCATATTGCGCCGGCTCAGCGCGCTTTCATTCGCGGCCGCGAATTGCTCCCCCTCGGGGGGCAGCGAACGAAGTGAGCGTGGGGGTCGTCCATCAGCTACCGCCCTTGCGCCGCTCGCCATCGGCCGGAGGTCCGCTGCCCGGCGGACGATTGCCGCGCGGTCCACCCTTCGCGCCGGCGGCTGGCGCGGCCTGCGCGTCGCGCGTGACGAGCTCGACCTTCGCGCCCTCGCGCAGCTTGTCGGTGCCGTCGACGACGACCATCGCGCCCGGCGCGACGCCGCTCGCGATCGCCGTCGTCTCGCCCTGCACGGGCCCGAGCTTCACCGGCGCCACGCTGACGGAACGATCGTCCTTGACGACGAAGACGAACGTGCCGGGCGCGCCGCGCTGGATGGCGGCCGACGGAACGAGCGTCGCGTCGGAGAGCGTCTCGACCAGCATGCGGATGTTGACGAACTGGTTCGGGAAGAGCGCGAGGTTTGCGTTCGCGAACTCGGCCTTGAGCTTGACCGTGCCCGTCGTCGTGTCGATCTGGTTGTCGACCGAGACGAGCCTGCCGGTCGCGAGCTTCGCCTTCTGGTCGCGGTCCCATGCCTCGACGACGATCGATTCGCCGGTCTGCATCCGCGCCATGACGCGCTGCACGCTGTCCTCCGGAATCGGATAGACGACGCTGATCGGCTGCAATTCGGCGATCACCACGATGCCGTTCGCATCGGAGGCGTGCACCACGTTGCCGGGATCGACCTGCCGCAGGCCGACCCGGCCGGCGATGGGCGCGGTCACGCGGCTGTAGGTGAGCTGCAGCTTCGCGCTGTCGATCGCGCCCTGGTCGGACTCGACGGTGCCTTCGTACTGACGGACGAGCGCCGCCTGCGTGTCGACCTGCTGCTTCGAGATCGAGTCCTGGGCGAGCAGCGTCTGATAGCGCTCGAGGTCGAGCTGCGCGTTCTTGAGCAACGCCTGGTCCTTGGCCATCTGCCCGACGGCCTGCGTCAGCTGTACCTGGAAGGGCCGCGGGTCGACCTCGGCCAGGAGCTCACCCGCCTTGACGATCTGGCCCTCCTTGAACGCGACGCGCATCAGCTGGCCGTCGACGCGCGTGCTGGACGACCACGACGTTGCGCGGCGTGACGGTGCCGAGCGCGTTGAGATAGACGTCGATGCTTCCCTTGCGCACGGGAGCGGCGACGACGGGCAGCGCCCGCGCCGAAGGGTCGCCCCGAGGTCCGCCGGCTGACCGGCGCCTCCGCGGCCCGTCCCGTCCAGTACCAGTAGCCCGCCGCCGCGGCGACGATGACGACCGCCGCGACGGCCCACGGCCAACGGCGGCGGCGCGTGGGCGGCGAAGGGAACGGCGCGGGATCCTCGGGGGTCTCTTGCATCGGGGTCATTGCGGAGTCCGGAGCTTCAGATTGGTCTTGTGCCGGAAGGGCCGAGCGGTATGCCCGGCATTGTCTCCTGATTTGTCACTGCCCCCGGGAGGCGGGTTTCGCGCCAGTTGTAACATTGTGTAAGGCGGATCGGGCCTTCGCGTCCGCCGGGGCGCGCCTCTTTGGAGAGCGGTGCATGATCGATCGTTCCTGACCGTTTGTCGACCGCGCGGGTTGCCGGGCGAAAGCCATGGCGCGCCCGTGGATCCGTGCCGGCACGCAGGCTTGTCAGTGATTGCGAATCGGACCACACTCGCGCGCCGCTCCCGGAAGCCGCCCATCGACGCATGAAGATCGCCGCCCGCATCGGCCTCGCGCTGCTTGCATCGCTCGTCGTCCTCGCCGGCGCTGGCTACGTGTGGATGCGCCAGTCGCTCCCGCAGATGAGCGGAACGCTGGCCGTGCCGGGATTGGCCGCGCCGGTCGAAGTGATCCGCGACGCCAACGACGTCCCTCACATCTACGCGAAGAGCATTGCTGACGCCCACTTTGCGCTGGGATACGTGCACGCGCAGGACCGGCTGTGGCAGATGGAAATGAATCGCCGCGTCGCGTCGGCCCGGCTGTCGGAAGTCTTCGGCGCCGGGTCGCTCGAGACCGACCGCTTCCTGCGCACGCTCGGCGTGTATCGCGCCGCCGAAGCCACGCTTCCGAAATTCAATGAAGCGACGCGCGCGGCGCTCGACGCCTATGCCGCCGGCGTGAACGCGTTTCTCGCCACGCGTTCCGGACCGCTGCCGCCCGAGTTCGTCGTCTTCGGCGTGGTGCCCGAGCCATGGAAACCCGCCGATTCCGTCGCCTGGCTCAAGATGATGGCCTGGGACCTCGGCGGAAACTGGTCGACGGAAATCCTGCGGCTGCGCCTCGCGCAGCGGCTCGATTCTCGGCAGATCGCGGAATTCCTGCCGCCCTATCCCGGAGACGCCCCGCTCCCGGTGCGCGATCTCGCCCAGCTCTACCGCGGCCTCGCCCCCGCCGCCGCGACGATCGTGGCGGCGGCGCCGCCGTCGCTGCCGGAAGGCGCGGGCTCGAACAACTGGGTGGTCGCGGGCTCGCGCAGCGCCTCAGGCAAGCCGATGCTCGCCAACGATCCGCATCTCGGGCTCAACGTTCCCGCGATCTGGTACTTCGCGCATCTCTCGGCGCCGGGCCTCGATGCGATCGGCGCGACGCTCCCCGGATCGCCGATGCTGGTGCTCGGCCGCAACGACCGGATCGCATGGGGCTTCACCAACACCGGGCCTGACGTCCAGGACCTGTACATCGAGAAGATCGACGGCGTCGACCCGACGCGCTATGCGACGCCCGAGGGCACGCAGGCGTTTGCCGTTCGAAACGAAACGATCCGCATCAAGGGGCAGCCCGACCAGACGCTCGTCGTGCGCATGAGCCGGCACGGCCCCGTGATTTCAGACGTGTCGCGCACCGCCGGCGCGGCGACCCCGAAGGGCTACGCGATCGCGATGCAGTGGACGGCGTTGCGCGACGACGACCTGACGGTCGAGGCGGGCGTCATGATGCCGCGCGCGGCGAACTGGAATGAATTCCTCGACGGCGCGCGGCACTTCCACTCGCCGCAGCAGAACATGGTGTACGCCGACGTCGACGGCAACATCGGGTTCGTCGCCGCGGGGCGCGTCCCGATACGGCGCGCTGACAACGATCTCTTCGGCATGGCGCCGGCGCCCGGCTGGGACGCGCGCTACGACTGGCAGGGCTTCATTCCGTTTGACGAATTGCCGCGCGCGTTCAATCCGCCACAGGGCAGATTCGTGACCGCCAACGACAAGATCACGCCGCCGGGCTACCCGTATTTCATCACCAGCGACTGGTTCGCGCCGTATCGCGCGAAACGCATTGCCGAGCTGATCGACGCCAAGCCGCGCCATTCGCGCGAGTCGTTCGCCCGAGTGCAGGCCGACGATCGCTCGGAGCTCGCGCGCGACGTCCTGCCGATCATGCTGCGGGCGGCGCCGCGCAACGGCGCGGCCGGCGAGCTTGCGGCGATGCTCGCGAACTGGGACGGCAGCATGGACGCCGGCCGTCCGGAGCCGCTCATCTTCGGCGCCTGGTATCGCGAGCTCACGCGGCGCGTCTATGCCGATGAGCTCGGCCCCGAGCTCTTCAAGGACTACTGGGACCAGCGCGCCGTGTTCATGACGAACGTGCTGTCGCATCCGGACGACGGCGAGGGCGTGTCGCGCTGGTGCGACGACATAGACACGCCGCAGCGCGAGAGCTGCGCCGACCAGATCGCCGCGGCGCTCGAGGATGCCAGCGCGTTTCTGCGTGCGCATTACGGCGGCGACCCCAAGCAATGGCGCTGGGGCACGCCGCACTTCTCGTTCTCGCGGCACCAGCCGTTCACGAAGAACGCGCTGCTGGCCCCCATTTTCGACCTCCGGCAGCCAAGCGACGGCGACTCGTACACGGTCAACGTCGGGCGCTACCGGATCGCCGACGAGGCCAATCCCTTTGCGAGCATTCACGGCGCGAGCCTGCGCGCCATCTACGACCTCGCCGATCCCGACCGGTCGGTGTTCATCCATTCGACGGGCCAGTCCGGCAACCGGCTTTCTCCGTGGTACGACGCGTTCACGCTGCGCTGGTCGCACGGCGAGTACGTGCCGATGACGACCCGTCGAAGCGACATCCTGCAAGGCGCGATCGGAACGCTGCAGCTCGTTCCGGTGTCGCAGGGCGCCACGCCGTGAGCAAGGGCGGGGCTATCCCCACGGCGCGGACTTTCGGGTAGAATCCGCCCTCCCGAGGAGCGTTGCAACGGCCACCCGCTACGGGTCGGCTGCCAGGCTCGGGATTCGGAAATTTCGAACCGCGCTCGTTGATCCGTGTCCGCACACGGGGTGACGAGCCTAGCGTTCCCCCCTGTGGCGGTCACCCCAACGATGGAGAGACCGATGAACGCCACCACCGATACCAGCACCTTCGCCGACTTCGCCGTCGCCGACCTGGCCTTAGCCGACTGGGGACGCAAGGAAATCGCGATCGCCGAGACCGAGATGCCGGGCCTCATGGCCATCCGCGACGAATTCGCGCCGACCCAGCCGCTGCGCGGCGCCCGCATCGCGGGCAGCCTCCACATGACGATCCAGACCGCCGTGCTGATCGAGACGCTGCAGGCGCTCGGCGCCGAGGTGCGCTGGGCCTCGTGCAACATCTACTCGACGCAGGACCATGCGGCCGCGGCGATCGCCGCGCGCGGCACGCCGGTGTATGCGCGCAAGGGCGAATCGCTCGAGGACTACTGGGAATATACGCACCGCATTTTCGAATGGGGCAAGGGTCCGGCGGCGGCGACGCCGAACATGATCCTCGACGACGGCGGCGACGCGACATTGCTCGTGCATCTCGGCGAGCGCGCGCAATCCGACCGCACGCTGATCGCGAAGCCCGGCAACGAGGAGGAGTTCTGGCTGTTCGCGTCGATCGCGAAGAAGCTCGCCGAGGATCCGCAGTTCTACACGCGCGTCAAGACCAACATCCGCGGCGTCACCGAGGAGACCACGACCGGCGTCAAGCGGCTCTACCAGATGCACAAGGAAGGCCGGCTCGGCTTTCCCGCGATCAACGTCAACGACTCGGTGACCAAGTCGAAGTTCGACAACCTGTACGGATGCCGCGAGTCGCTGGTGGACGGGATCAAGCGCGCGACCGACGTGATGATCGCGGGCAAGGTCGCGCTGGTGAACGGCTACGGCGACGTCGGCAAGGGCTCGGCGCAGGCGCTGCGGGCGCTGTCGGCGCAGGTCTGGGTTACCGAGATCGACCCGATCTGCGCGCTGCAGGCGGCGATGGAAGGCTACCGCGTCGTGACGATGGACTACGCCGCCGACAAGGCCGACATCTTCGTCACCGCGACGGGCAACATCGACGTGATCACGCACGAGCACATGAAACGGATGAAGCACAACGCGATCGTGTGCAACATCGGCCACTTCGACAACGAGATCGACGTCGCGGCGCTGAAAGCGTATCCGTGGGAGAACATCAAGCCGCAGGTCGACCACGTGATCTTCCCGGACGGCAAGCGGATCATCCTGCTGGCCGAAGGCCGGCTCGTGAACCTCGGCTGCGGCACCGGGCATCCGTCGTACGTGATGAGCTCGTCGTTCGCGAACCAGGTGATGGCGCAAATCGAGCTGTGGGGCGACGCGGCCTCGCGCGGGGGCCGCTATCCGGTCGGCGTGTACGTTCTGCCGAAGCACCTCGACGAGAAGGTCGCGCGGCTGCAGCTCTCCAAGCTGGGCGCGATGCTGACGCCGCTGTCGGACAGGCAGGCGCATTACATCGGCGTCGAGACCACCGGGCCCGTACAAGCCGGACAGCTATCGCTATTGATCGAGTCACGCCGCCCCCTCCACCTCGCTGAACCGGCGTGCGGAAATGCGCTGCACGCCGGTCACCTCGCTGGAGGGTGCGGCTGGCTGATTGGTCTAACACCGCGCGTCATGCGACGCGGCGATCGAATGATGTACGAGGCGTCATGCGAAGCGTGATCGATTGGCTCAATTGCGGCCGATCACTATGAATTTCGACGCATTCCTGGAGACAGCCTGGGCTGATCACGGCGATCGGCCGCAGGAGGTCGCCGACAGGCTCGCGACTTCGCTGAACGTGGTCGAAGCCCCCGAGCAGGCCGCACCCTTTGCCCGCCTTCTCGCGCATGTTCTCGGGGAGCATCTCGGCGAGTTCGACCGCGGCATCGCATTGCTGCAGGTCACTGCGCGGCGCGTCAGCATGTGCCGACGATGGCGCAGCGCAGGCGGTCGCTCAGCGGATCGCCACATTGCGCTATGCGAAGGGCGACACGGCCGAGCTGGATGCGCTGCCCATCGAGGCACGGATCTGTGCGCTGGCCGAGGCCGCGTCGATGCTTTCCGGCCGTGGCGCGTATGCAAGCGCGATCGAAGCCTACGTCGAGGCGACACGTCTGGCGGGCGCCGGGATCGCCGCAGAATCGCCGGCCAACCTGGAGGGTTCGCCGGCTTGCTCGAAGAGAACCGAGCGCCGTGCGGCGCGGCGATCGAATGATGTGCGAGGCGCTGTGCGGAACGGAAAGCAGGATCGCCCCGCTGGAGGGTGCGGCCGGTAGATTGGTGTAACCGGGCGCCAAGGCAAAGTGAATGCCCGAAGCGCGCGCTCATTGAGTGCGGAGCGCACAAGCCGTTCGGATGGACGTCAGGTCGCGCACGCTGAACGACAACAACGGAGGACGAAACGATGCGTATCCTGCTGGTCTGGCTGATCAACGCGGTCGCGCTGTTCGCGCTGCCATACATCTTTCCGTCGATCCATGTGAGCAGCTTCACCGCCGCGCTCGTGGCCGCGCTGGTGCTGGGGCTCATCAACACGCTGATCCGGCCGCTGCTCGTGATCCTCACGCTGCCCGTCACGCTGTTGACGCTCGGGCTCTTCATCTTCGTGATCAACGGCCTCCTGTTCTGGGCCGTGGGCTCCTGGCTCGAGGGATTTCGCGTCGACGGCCTCTGGGCCGGAATATTCGGGGCGATCGTCTACAGCGTGATCTCGTGGCTGCTGTCGAGCCTGCTGCTGCCGTCGAAGAAGTGATCGCGCCCGCCCCGCGGCGCCTGCCATGACCGACCTTCCGCCGCGGCAGTTCAGCCTCGAGTTCTTTCCGCCGCGCACCCCGGAGGGCGCGCAGACGCTGCGCGCCACGCGCCGCGAGTTCGCGCCGCTGAAGCCGTCCTTCTGCTCGGTCACGTTCGGCGCGGGCGGCTCGACGCGCGACGGGACCCTCGCGACGGTGCTCGACTTCCGCGCGGAGGGCTTCGAGGCCGTGCCGCACATCTCGGGCATCGGGGGCACGCGCGACTCGGTGCGCGAGGTCCTGGCGCAGTACAAAGCTCACGGCGTCCGGCATCTCGTCGCGCTGCGCGGCGACCTTCCGTCCGGCGCGGGCGAGGCCGGCGTCTTTCGCTACGCGAGCGATCTCATCGGGTTCATCCGCGAAGAGACGGGCGACTGGTTCCACATCGACGTCGCCGCCTATCCGGAATACCACCCGCAGTCGCGGAGCGCGGGGGACGATCTCGCGGCATTCAAGCGCAAGGTCGACGCCGGCGCCAACTCGGCGATCACGCAGTACTTCTTCAACGCGGACGCCTACTGGCATTTCGTCGATGCCTGCGAGCATGCGGGCCTGCGGCTCGCGATCGTCCCCGGCATCATGCCGATCGGCAGCTTCTCCAAGCTCGCGCGCTTTTCCGACGCCTGCGGCGCGGAGATTCCGCGCTGGATCCGGCGCAAGCTCGAGGGATTCGGCGACGACGCGGCGTCGGTTCGCGCCTTCGGTCTGGACGTCGTGACGGAGCTCTGCGCCGGTTTGCTCGCGCGCGGCGCGCCCGGATTGCACTTCTACACGCTCAACCATTCCGCGCTGACGTCGACGATCTGGCGCCGGCTCGGCCTCGACAGCAAGGCGGGATGACGCGCGCGCCGCGGCGCCGATGCCCAACACCGCCGACTTCATCGCCTGGGTGATCGAGCTCGCGCAGCCGACCGCGCGCGTATCCGCGCGCGCGATGTTCGGCGGGCATGGCCTCTACGCCGACGGGATCATCTTCGCGCATCGTCATCGACGACACGCTCTACCTCAAGACCGACGACGGCAACCGCGCCGAGTTCGCGGCGCTGGGCCTCGAGCCGTTCGTCTACACGTCAAGGGATGGCGAGAGGACGGCGATGAGCTATCGCCGCGCTCCGGAAGAGGCGCTGGAGAATCCCGACGCGATGGCGCACTGGCTGCGCTCGGCGATGGGCGCGTCGCTGCGCGCGGCGGCGGCCCGGCCGAAGCGGCGGCCCGCGGGCGCGAAGGCGAAGACGCCCGGCAACCGCCGTCGCTGAAGCGTTCGCGAATGCGGCCCGTCAGGGGCCGCGCGTGTAGCTCGTGAGCTGGAGCACGGGGTTCGGCCCAGGGAGATTCATGGCCTGGTCGTCGCCCTTCTCGCGCCACCAGCACTTGTACTCGATCTGGACGGCGTTCGCGACGGGCGGCGCGTAGCGAACGACGCCGGTGCATTGCGTGGCCCAGCGAAACGCCGTTTCATCGTCGAGCGTCAGGACCACGCGCATTGCGATCGCGTCGAACGTTCCCGCGGACGTAGTGACGCTCTCGTATCCGCCCACGGTGACATGGCGCTGGATCGGCCCGTACGGGTTCGGCGGCTGGTCGAGGTCGCGGATTCTCTGCTGCCAGGTATCGCCCGTCGTCAGAGGATACCGGTACCGCACGAGCGCTGGATCGAAGCGTTTCGTTTCGTCTTCCAGAACGGCACCGACGAGCACCACGCCCGGCGCCTGCCATTTTTCGGTACGGACCGCATTCGGTCCCTGACCCCGTTGTCGTCACCCGAACCGTGATGCCGTCCGAGCCGATGGCGGTGATCTCGTGCGTCTCGTCCCAGACGATCTTCTGGCGAAAACCCTGCTCGCCGTGATAGGTCCAGCGATCGCCGACCCGATAGCTCGGCGCGGGAACCGGCGGACCGGCATTGCCGCCGACGCCCACGGTGCCGCAGGCGCCGAGAAGGAATGTCGCGATGGCAAGCGCTGTCGCGCCGGCGAGGGCACGGTTGCATGACGGTGGAAAGAGCTTCATGGTTCCTCCCACAAGAGATCAAGGGGATAACAGCGCGACGTCGGCAATGATTCCGCCGGAGACGCGCACGAGGTCGGCGGGCCGGATGGGGAACATCGCGTTCGGCGTGCCCCCGGCCGCATAGACCCGCTCGAAGGCCAAAAGGTCCCGGTCGACGAAGGCGCGCAGGCGCCGCGCGTGAGCGAAGGGCGGGATGCCGCCGATCGCGTAACCGGTGGCCTCGCGCACGACGCCGGCATCGGCCTTGCCGATCGTCGCGCCGCACAGCGCCGCGAGCTTCGCCTCGTCGACCCGATTGGCGCCGCTCGCGATCACGAGGACGACGTCGTCGCGCCCGTCGGTCTCGGTCGCCCGAAACACGAGCGACTTGGCGATCTCGGCGATGCCGCAGCCGAGCGTCGCGGCGGCCTCGGCGGATGTGCGCGCGGCCGTCGCGTGCTCGGTGATCACGCAGTCGAGCCCGGCCGCCGCGAGCGCCTGCTGGACGCGCGCCGCGGCCGCGGACAGGAGGGGTCTCGCCGAATCGCCGTTCATCGGTCGCGCGCGCGTCGTGCGTCAGTCAGTCGCCGCCGCGGTCGGTGACGGCGCCCTGGCTCGCCGTCGAGACCAGGCGCACGTACTTCGCCATCACGCCGCGGGTGTAGCGCGGCTTCGGCGCGACCCAGCGCGCACGCCGGCGGGCGAGCTCGGCGTCGTCGACATTGAGTTGGATCAGCAGCCGGTGCGCGTCGATCGTGATCGAATCGCCCTCCTCGATGAGCGCGATCGTGCCGCCGACGTAGGCTTCCGGCGCGATGTGCCCGACGACCATTCCCCACGTCCCGCCGGAAAACCGGCCGTCGGTGATAAGGCCGACCGACTCGCCGAGACCCTGCCCGATCAGCGCGGAGGTCGGCGCCAGCATCTCCTGCATGCCGGGGCCGCCCTTCGGCCCCTCGTAGCGGATCACGATGACGTCGCCGGGGCGGATCGCTTTCGCCATGATGGCGTCCATCACCGCGGGCTCCGAGTCGAACACGCGCGCGGGACCGGTGATCGTCGGATTCTTGAGCCCGGTGATCTTCGCGACGCAGCCTTCGGGCGCGAGGTTGCCCTTGAGGATGGCGAGGTGGCCTTCCTTGTACATGGGATTCGACCACGGCCGGATCACTTCCTGATCGGCGCGCGGCGCGTCGGAGAGCGTCGAGAGCTCCTCGCCGATCGTGCGTCCGGTGATGGTCATGCAGTCGCCATGAAGGAGATCGTGCGCGAGGAGCATCTTCAGAACCTGGGGCACGCCGCCGGCCGCGTGGAAATCGACGGCGACGAAGCGGCCCGACGGCTTCAGGTCGCACAGCACCGGAACGCGCTTCCTGACGCGCTCGAAATCGTCGATCGTCCATTGCACTTCCGCGGCCGCCGCGATCGCGAGATAGTGGAGCACCGCATTGGTCGACCCGCCGGTCGCCATCACCAGCGCGATGGCGTTCTCGATCGACTTCCTCGTGATGATGTCGCGCGGCTTGAGATCGCGCTCGACCGCCCGCACCAGCACGCGCGCGGATGCCGCCGCGGAGTCCGCCTTTTCCGGATCGGGCGAGGCCATTTGCGAGCTGCCGAGAAGGCTCATGCCGAGCGCCTCGAACGACGACGACATCGTGTTCGCCGTGTACTGGCCGCCGCAGGCGCCCACACTCGGGCACGCGTTGCGCTCGATGCCGTCGTAGTCCTCCTTCGACATCCTGCCGGCGGCGAATGCGCCGACCGCCTCGAACGGCGAGACGATGGTGAGCGTCTGGCCCTTCCAGTGGCCGGGCTTGATGGTTCCCGCGTAGACGAAGATGCCCGGCACGTTGATGCGCGCCATCGCCATCACGCTGCCCGGCATGTTCTTGTCGCAGCCGCCGACGCACAGCACGCCGTCCATCAGTTGGCCCTGCACCGCGACCTCGATCGAATCGGCGATCACCTCGCGCGACACCAGCGAATACTTCATGCCCTCGGTGCCCATCCCGATGCCGTCGGTGACGGTGGGAAAGCCGAACACCTGCGGCATCGCGCCTTCGCCGAGCAGTGCGGCCATGGCGCGGTCGACCAGCGGCTGAATGCCCGCGTTGCACGGGTTCATCGTGCTGTGCCCGTTGGCGACCCCGACGATGGGCTTCTCGAAATCCGCGTCGCCGAAGCCCACGGCGCGCAGCATCGCGCGGTTGGGCGAACGGGCGACGCCCTGGGTGATGAGCCTTGAGCGGCGATTGGATGGCATAAAGACTCCGGAAGGCCTGGGTTCGCTGGGTGAACGGATGCGGCGGGGCGCCGCGGGGGCACTGCGTATAATCGGACCGCACAATTTTAGCGCAGCCGCAGAACCGCGCGCCCCGACTTTCGCATGCTCGTCCATCCGCAGATAGATCCGATCGCGATCCAGATCGGGCCCGTCGCCATTCGCTGGTACGGGCTCATGTATCTCGTCGGATTCGTGCTGTTCGCGGTGCTGGGGCGAATCCGCGCGAAGCAGAACATGCTCACCGGATGGCATCCGCGCGACGTCGACGACATGCTCTTCTACGGCGTGTTCGGCGTGATCATCGGCGGGCGCCTCGGCTACGTGCTGTTCTACAAGCCGCTCTATTTCCTCGCGCATCCCCTCGAGATCTTTGCCGTGTGGCAGGGCGGGATGAGCTTCCATGGCGGATTCCTCGGCGTGCTCGTGGCGCTCGTGTTCTTCGCGCGGCGGCGGCACAAGCGCTGGCTCGAGGTCACGGATTTCGTGGCGCCGCTGGTCCCGCTCGGACTCGCCGCCGGCCGGATCGGCAATTTCATCAACGGCGAGCTATGGGGCCGTGTCACGACCGTGCCATGGGGAATGGTGTTCCAGGGCGCGGGGCCGCTGCCGCGGCATCCGTCACAGCTCTACGAGTTCGCGCTCGAGGGCGTGCTGCTCTTCGTGCTGCTGTGGACCTATACGCGAAGGCGTCGCCCGATGGGCGCGCCGTCCGGCCTGTTCCTGATCGGCTACGGCACCTGCCGCTTCGTCGTCGAATATTTCCGCGAGCCCGACAGCTTCCTGGGCTACCTGCAGTTCGGGCTCACCATGGGCCAGTGGCTGTCGCTGCCGATGATCGTGATCGGCCTCGTGATGATGGTGCGAGCTTACCGTCGCGCCGGCAAGGCGCAGCCGACGATCCTCGACCGGATGAAGTAGGACGCTGGAGCGCAGGAGCAGGGGCTGCCGCGCACGTCGAGGACGCGGCGCAGAGGCGGCGTGCCTATTCGCACCGTCGCACGTCGTCTGCAACGGCGCGAAGCGTCGGCGCGACCTCCATCGCTCGGCGACGCGCCCTTCGGGCCTTGGCTCGCTATCGCTCGCCCGCCTCGCTCAGTCGCGCCGGTACTCGCCGTCGAGCGCGGCGGGCGTCGCGCGGGTGCGTCCGGCCCCGGCGGGCAGCGGCCCGGTCTCGCGGCCGACGTTCAACGGCAGCGCGAGCAGCATCAGCGCGATCACGTCGCTGATGATGCCGGGCAGAAGGAACAGGAGCGCCGCCAGCAGCTTGCGCCCGCTGTCGAGAAGGCCGCGCAGCATCGATTGCTCGCCGTGCATCGCCGCGATCATCCTGGCGCGGAAGGCGTGGCGTTCGCTTTGCAGCAGGAAGAACCCGGTGAAGACGGACATGCCGAGCCAGATCCACGCGGGCACCCCGGTCCAGTGCGCGAAGCGCACGGTCGCGTACAGGTCGAGCACCGGGAAAGCCAGTACAATCGCGAGCAGCAGAAAACGCATCGAGACTCCTTGGCCGACGACGCCATCCTCGTGCTGACGCAGATGCCCGATCATGCGGCGGCACATGCGCTCGCGCTTGCGCTCCTCGAGCGCAGGCTGGCCGCGTGTGTCAGCATCGGCGCGCCGGTGGAATCACTTTATCACTGGCGCGGAAAGATCGAAACCGGACAGGAAGTTCCGGTGGCGATCAAGACGCGCCGGGCACGGTATTCCGAGGTCGAATCCGCCGTGCTCGCGGTGCATCCCTACGAACTTCCGGAAATCGTCGCTGTCCCCCTCGTCCATGGCCTCGCCCGCTATCTCGACTGGATCGCCGCCGAAACCGCGCCCGAATGACCGGCTCGCGGGGCCCGCGCGCGCCGTGCGAGCCGCAGGATTCGCGCTGCTTGTCGCGGCGGCGATGTCGCCGGCGGCACGAGCCCAGGGCGACCTCCTGCCGAACGAGCGCGCGTTCGCCTTCAGCGCCCGGGGGCTCGACGAAAGGACCGTCGAGGCCCGGTTCGCCATCGCGGACGGGTACTACCTCTACCGGGAGAAGCTGCTGTTCACCGTGGAACCCGAGCCGCTTGCCGGCGCGCCGCAGCTCCCGCCCGGCAAGATGAAGACCGATCAATTCTTCGGCACCGTGGAGATCTACCGGGGCGAGCTCGTCGCCCGGCTGCCGCTCCAGCACGCAGTGCCCGGCCAGCGGGTCAAGGTGACCGCGGAATCGCAGGGCTGTGCCGATCTCGGCGTCTGCTACCCGCCGCAGCGGCAATCGGTGTCGCTGCCGCTGCCGATGGCCGGCAGCCGGCCGGGCAGCCTGGTCGAAGCCGCCCCGCGCAAGAAGTCCTGGCTCGACTGAGCATGGCACTGCAGAAACCCTGCCATGCCTGACCGATCGACGAGAGTAAGCGCCCACATCGGCACAATCGGCTGAGGCCATGACGAGACGCTGGAATCTCTGGACGCTCGCCAGCGTCGTCGCGATCGCTGCCTTGGGCGCGGGTCTCTATTTCGGCGACCGGTCGTTTCATTCGCCGGATCTCGCGCCCGGCAAGGGCGATGCGAATGCGGTGTTCGGGCTGACCCTTCCCGATCAGGACGGGAAGGAGCAGGCGTTCGCGCAGTGGCGTGGCAAGGTGCTCGTGGTCAATTTCTGGGCGACCTGGTGCGCCCCTTGCCGCGAAGAGATGCCGCTCTTCAAGACCGCGCAGCAGCAGCTCGGTCCGAAGGGCCTGCAGTTCGTCGGCATCGCGGCGGACCAGACCGACAAGGTGCGCGAGTTCGTTTCGGAGACCCGCCCGGACTATCCGACCGTCATCGGCGGCTTCGGCGCCATCGAGCTGTCGCGAACCCTCGGCAACCGGGTCGGCGCGCTGCCCTTCACGGTCATCATCGATCGCGCCGGACGCATCGTCCATACCCAGCTCGGGCCATTCGATGAGGCGAAGTTGAACGGCATCCTCCGGCAACTTCTTTGAATATCTTACAAAAGCGGATATCTTCAACTATTGCATCAAATGGCGGTCCAACTCGATCGGAGTCAGGTTCATGCAATCCTGGCGCTGACACGCGGTGGCCGTCGCGCAGCCGCGCGATTCGAGCGACGCGCCGCGGCTCAAGCGCTGATTGCATTGATCTTTGTCCATTACTGGACAAAGTGACGCGATCTGCGGCAAACTCCGCCGATCCGTCAGACACGAAAGGACCGCGCGCGATGGCCAAAGCCAAACGCACAGCGGCGGCCCGCTGTTGGCCGGGATTGGCGCACACAGGGGACACCCTCCCGGCGCTTCCCGGCCCCCGCAACGCATTCGAGGGGACCCCCGCGCGCTCGCCTCCCCGCCCTTTCGGGGCACGGTGACCCATGGACCTGCGCAAGCTGAAGACCCTGATCGACCTCGTCGAAAGCTCTGGCATCGCCGAGCTCGAGATCCAGGACAACGAGGAACGCGTGCGGATCACCCGCGCCGTCGGCGCCGGCACTCACGGTGCCGCCGGATCGGCGCCCGCGGCCGACGCATACGGTGGCGATCCCGGCCTCCGCCGCGCCGCCCGTGGCGGAGCCGGCACCCGTCGCCGAGGAGCCTCTCGGCCACCTCGTGAAGAGTCCCATGGTCGGCACGTTCTACCGCGCCGCCTCGCCGGGCGCGAAGGTCTTCGTCGAGATCGGCGACACCGTCCAGGAAGGCGACACGCTCTGCATCATCGAGGCGATGAAGCTCATGAACGAGATCGACTCGGACAAGTCCGGCGTCGTGAAGGAAATCCTCGTCGAGAACGGCCAGCCGGTCGAGTTCGGCCAGCCGCTCGTCGTGATCGGCTGAGCGACATTTGGCGCTGCGTCCCGCCTCGTCCCCCGTCGTCGCGAAGAACCCGAACCAGCTGTTCGGCAAGGTTCTCATCGCCAATCGCGGCGAGATCGCGCTGCGCATCCAGCGCGCCTGCCGCGAGCTCGGCATCCGCACCGTCGTCGTTCACTCCGAGGCCGACCGCGAGGCGAAATACGTCCGGCTCGCCGACGAGTCGGTCTGCATCGGGCCGGCTGCGTCGGCGCTGAGCTACCTCAACGTGCCGGCGATCATCGCCGCGGCGGAGGTCACCGACGCCCAGGCAATCCATCCGGGATACGGCTTCCTTGCCGAGAACGCCGACTTCGCCGAGAAGGTCGAGCGCTCGGGCTTCGTCTTCATCGGGCCGCGCGCGGACACGATCCGGCTGATGGGCGACAAGGTCAGCGCGAAGGCGGCGATGAACAAGGCGGGCGTCCCGTGCGTTCCCGGGTCGCCCGACGCGCTTCCGGACGACCCGAAGGAGATCGTCAAGATCGCGCGCGAGGTCGGATACCCCGTCATCATCAAGGCGTCGGGCGGCGGCGGCGGGCGCGGCATGCGCGTCGTCCACACCGAGGCCGCGCTCCTGTCGGCGGTGATGCTGACCAAGACGGAGGCGCAGGCGGCATTCGGAAACCCGGCCGTCTACATCGAGAAGTTCCTGTCCGAGCCGCGCCACATCGAGATCCAGGTGCTCGCCGACGAGCACAAGAACGCCGTCTATCTGTTCGAGCGCGACTGCTCGATGCAGCGGCGCCACCAGAAGATCATCGAGGAGGCGCCGGCGCCCGGGATGTCGCTGCGCGCGCTCGTCCGCATCGGCGAGCGCTGCGCCGAGGCCTGCCGCAAGATCAGCTATCGCGGCGCCGGCACCTTCGAGTTCCTGTTCCAGGACAACGAGTTCTATTTCATCGAGATGAACACGCGGATTCAGGTCGAGCACCCGGTGACCGAGCTCATCACCGGGATCGACATCGTGCAGGAGCAGATCCGCGTCGCCGCCGGCCAGAAGCTCCGCTTCCGCCAGCGCGACATCGTCCGCCGCGGCCATGCGATCGAGTGCCGGATCAATGCCGAGGACCCCTACACGTTCGTGCCCTCGCCGGGGCGAATCACGTCGTGGCACGCGCCGGGGGGGCCGGGCATCCGCGTCGATTCGCACGTCTATCACAACTATTTCGTGCCGCCCTACTATGACTCGATGATCGGCAAGATCATCGCCTACGGCGACACGCGCGAGCAGGCGATCGCGCGAATGCGCATCGCGCTGTCGGAGACGGTCGTCGAAGGCATCAAGACGAACATCCCGCTGCACCAGGAGCTTCTCATCGACGACAAGTTCCTGCGCGGCGGCGCGTCGATCCACTATCTCGAAGAGAAGCTCGCCAAACGCAAGCTCGCGGGCTGAGCCAGCCTTCGCGAGGTCGGCGTGATCACGATGGCGTATCTCGCGCTTTGCTTCGACGTGGACGCCGGCGCCGCCGATGGCTGGGGCGACGCGCTGCTCGCGACCGGGGCGCTGTCCGTCGACATCGCCGATCCGTACGCGGGAACCCCCGCCGAGACTCCGCTCTACGCCGAACCCGGAGAGCCCGCCGGCATGCACTGGCCAGTGAGCCGGATCACGGCGCTGTTCGCACACGAGACCGACTGGCGCGGCGCGCTCGCCGGCGCCGCGGCATCGCTCGGCGCAGCGGCGCCGCCCCACGAGATTCATCCGGTCGCCGACGCCGACTGGGTGCGCGCGACGCAGGCGCAGTTCGCGCCGATCCGCATTTCCGAGCGGCTGTGGATCGTGCCGACCTGGTGCGAGCCCGTCGACGCCCGCGCCATCAACATCGCGCTCGACCCGGGGCTTGCGTTCGGAACGGGATCGCACCCGACGACGCGGCTTTGCCTCGAATGGCTGTCGCGCAACCTCCGGAAGGAGAATCCGTCCTCGACTACGGCTGCGGCTCGGGGATCCTTGCGATCGCCGCCGCCATGCTCGGCGCGGGCCGCGCGGACGGCGTCGACATCGATGCGCAGGCTGTCGCGGCCGCGCGCGCGAATGCGGCCGCCAATCATGTCGACGCGACTTTCATGCTGGCGAACCGCGTCGGCGCGCGCGACGGCGCCACCTACGACGTCGTCGTCGCCAACATCCTCGCCAATCCGCTCGTCATGCTCTCGCCGCTCATCGCGGCGCGGGTCCGCGAAGGCGGGCGCGTCGTGCTGTCCGGCATCCTCGCGACGCAGGCCGAGACCGTCGTGTCCGCGTACGCCGAGTGGTTTAATATTGCGGTCTGGAACGCTGGCGAGGACGGTTGGATCGCCCTCGCGGGCGAGCGCCTCACCCGATAGTTCTTCGCAAACTCACTCCGCCGAACCGCGAACTCAAAGGACGCCGCGAATCCACGCGCGGCTTGCCGCATGGCCGACGAACGATATACGCGCTGCCCGGGCTGCACGACGATCTTTCGCGTCACGCCGCAGCAGCTCGCGCTGCGCGGCGGGCAGGTGCGCTGCGGCCATTGCAAGACCGTGTTCGACGGCAATGCCGAGCTGATTTCGCTCGCGCCGCGGCGCGAGCCGCCGCCCGACGACGAGGCCTACGACGAGGCCATGCGGGGGCCTCCGACGGTGACGCTGCGCAGCGCGCAGGCGCTCGAACCGCCCGAGCCGCCGGAGACGTTTTCGCGCGCGTGGGAGGACACGCCGCGCATCGACTACGACGAGCGCTTCGCCTGGGACAAGCGCAAGCCGCGCCGCCGCGGCGCCGCGGTCTTCTATGCGCTCCTGGTCCCGCTGCTCATGCTGTCGCTCGCCGGCCAGCTGGTCTTCCATTATCGCGACGCGATCGCCGCGCAGGTGCCGTCGGCGAAACCCCTGCTCGTGCGCGCATGCGCAACCGTCGGCTGCAAGATTGCGCCGCTGCGCGACGTCGCGATGAAATACCTGACGTTCGAGTCCTCGGGCCTCGAGGCGGATCCGTCGCACAAGGGCCTGCTGATCCTGTCCGCGGCCATGCGCAGCCACGCGGCGTGGCCGCTCGAATATCCGTACCTCGAGTTTTCGCTCACCGATGCCGCCGACAAGGTGGTCGTGCGGCGCGCGCTCACGCCGTCGGATTACGTCGACGCGACGGCGGATCTCGCGCGCGGCATTCCGGCCAACGGCGAAGTCGCCGTCAAAGTCTTCGTCGACGCGAGCGCGACGATGCAGGCGGGCTACCGCCTCTACATGTTCTACCCCTGATCGAGCAACGGCACGCCCTCGCACCATCTCGGTGCGCGGCGTGTGGCTCGACTAAGCCAAGTTTTCATTTTAATAACAGTGACTTGCGAAAATTCAGCGATGCTCCATTGTTGCGCCCAGATGCGGATTGCCCAAAATGGAGCGAATAATGATGCACCGCATCAATGCCTTGGGTCCCCACATCGTTGATCGCACTAGGATGGGGCAATAACCAGCCCGGCGGCACCATTTCGGTGCGATTTTTTCTGCAGTTGAGGCGTCGGCGACGCCTCGCGGCCGGCAAATCATGGGTTTCCGGGCATTCCGGTTATGGCATAGTTCTCGCTGATGCGTTTCCGGCTTCTATTGCATTGCATCGAACGAATTCGAGAGTAGCAACCAGGAGAGTCAGATGACCACCCCCGCAGACGTGCTGAAAATGATCAAGGACAAGGAGGTCAAGTTCGTCGACTTCCGCTTCACGGATACCCGCGGCAAGGAGCAGCACGTCTCGGTGCCGCACAAGGTATTCACGATGGACAAGTTCGAGTCCGGCCACGCCTTCGACGGCTCGTCGATCGCGGGATGGAAAGGCATCCAGGCCTCCGACATGCTGCTGATGCCCGACGCCAGCACGGCCTACATCGATCCGTTCATGGACGAGACGACGCTCAACATCAGCTGCGACGTCGTCGAGCCGTCCGACGGCAAGGGCTACGAGCGCGACCCGCGCTCGCTCGCCCGTCGCGCGGAGGCGTACCTCAAGTCAACGGGGCTTGGCGACACCGCCTATTTCGGCCCCGAGCCCGAATTCTTCATCTTCGACGCCGTCGAGTGGTCGGTCGACATGTCGGGCAGCTACTGCAAGATCTTCTCGTCCGAAGCCGCGTGGTCGTCCGGCGAAAAATTCGAGGGCGGCAACATGGGCCATCGGCCGACCGTGAAGGGCGGCTATTTTCCCGTCCCGCCGGTCGACTCGCTGCAGGACATCCGGTCGGCGATCTGCCTCGCGCTGGAGCAGATGGGCGTGGAGGTCGAGGTCCACCATCATGAAGTCGCGACCGCGGGGCAGTGCGAGATCGGCACGAAGTTCGCGCCGCTCGTCCAGCGCGCCGACTGGCTGCAGATCCTGAAGTACGCGGTGCACAACACGGCGCACGCGTATGGCAAGACGGCGACGTTCATGCCGAAGCCGATCGTCGGCGACAACGGATCCGGCATGCACTGCCACCAGTCGATCTTCAAGGACGGCAAGAACCTGTTCGCCGGCGACGGCTACGCAGGGCTCTCCGAGATCGCGCTCTATTACATCGGCGGCATCATCAAGCACGCGAAGGCGCTCAACGCCATCACCAACCCGGGCACGAACTCGTACAAGCGCCTCGTCCCGGGATTCGAGGCGCCGATCAACCTCGCGTATTCGGCGCGCAATCGCTCGGCGGCGATCCGCATTCCGTACGTGTCGAACCCGAAGGGCCGCCGCATCGAGGTGCGCTTCCCCGATCCGACGGCGAATCCGTATCTCGCGTTCTCGGCGATGCTGATGGCCGGGCTCGACGGCGTACAGAACAAGATCCACCCTGGCGACCCGATGGACAAGAACCTGTACGACCTCGAGCCCGAGGAAGCCGCCAAGGTCCCGCACCCGTGTGCATCGCTGGACGAGGCGCTCGATCACCTCAACCGCGACCGCGCGTTCCTGACCAAGGGCGGCGTGTTCACCGACGACATGCTGGACGCGTACGTCGCGCTCAAGATGGAGGAGGTCACGCGCTTCCGCATGACGACGCATCCGGTCGAGTACGAGATGTACTACAGCCTGTAATTCGACCGCTGCAGTGACGCCCGAAAAGGGGCGGGCCCTCGCGGTCCGCCCCTTTTTGCCTGCCGCGCGCGAATTCAATACACTGCAGCACCATGACCGGCGATCCCACGAACGCACGATGCCGCTCTGCCGTCGCCGCGCCGGTCGTTTGCGCGCTCGCCTGCGTGCTTTTCGCGAGCGGTGCGGCGCGCGCGGCCACGCTGTCGGAAAAGGCGAAGGAGTCCGGCTGCGTCAACAAGCCGGTCGCCGTCACCGCGACGCTGTACAAGTGCATGACGGCGTCCGGCGATCCGTCCTATTTCAACGTTCCGGGCGCGCCGGAGGCGGAGCCCGCGCCGGCGCCGCGCTCGACGCCGCGCGCCGCATCCGCGCCGTCGCCCGCTGGATTCCCGAAGGTCGACGCGGGGACGCAGAAGGGGCGCGACGACGTTCGCCGGAAGGTGCTTTCCGAGGAGCTCGCCACGGAGGAAAAGCTGCTGACGGAAGCGCGCACCGCCTACGCCGACGGCGCGCCTGCGGCGCTGCCCGAGGAGAAAGCCGACGTCGAGAAATATCGCGAACGCATTGCGAGGTTGCGCCAGGGAGTGGGCATGCACGAGAAGAACGTCGAGGCGCTGAAGAAGGAGCTGGCGTCCATCAAGTGACCGGCGCCGCGCGCGGCGCGCGCTCCCGCCGCGTCCACTCGCACGGCGCATGCGCCGGCCGTGCCCCGCGGTGGATCTGCCACCGGAATTCGCGGTGCGACCGCGTTGGGCGCGAATATTGCTAATTCCTCGCTCGTCGACGTGCGCGCAGTGTGTGCCGCGCATCGCGCCTTGTGCTGCCCCGTGAGAACCGAATTCCCTTCGATGACTGTCAGTGACGAGCAAACGAGCGCGCTGGCGGGACTCGAGCTCCTCGCCACCGCCGTGATCCTGCTCGATCGCGCACGCCGGGTGACCTACGCGAATCCGGCGGCCGAGAACCTGTTCGAGCTGTCGAGGCGGCAGCTGGTCGGGCACGCGATCGACGAGATCTTCACCGACGCGGCGAATCTCACCGCGGCGATCGGGAAATCCACCGAGACGGGCGCCTCGTACACCGAGCAGGAGCTCGAGCTCACGCCGAGCGGCAAGCCGAAGCTCCACCTCACCTGCACCGTGTCGCCGGTCGAGGCGGACGGCGCCGTGCTGCTGCTGGAATGCCGTCACATCGACCAGCAGCTCAAGATCGCGCGTGAGGAGCGACTGCAGGAGCAGCAGCAGGCGAATCGCGAGCTGATCAGGAGCCTCGCGCACGAGATCAAGAATCCGCTGGGGGGGATTCGCGGCGCGGCGCAGCTCCTCGAGCGCGAGCTCGACCGGGCGGCGCACACCGAGTACACGCAGGTGATCATCGGCGAGGCCGATCGCCTGCAATCCCTCGTCAACCGGCTCCTGACGCCGCACCGCCTGCCGACGTACCGGCGCACGAACATCCACCAGATCCTCGTTCACGTGAAGGGCCTGGTGCAGGCGGAGTTCCCGCACGTCGCGATACTCACCGACTTCGATGCGAGCCTCCCCGAATTCGACGCCGATCCCGAACAGCTGACGCAGGTCGTGCTCAACATTGCGCGCAACGCGGCGCAGGCGCTCTCCGCGACGCCGGAGGCCGAGATCTGGCTCCGGACGCGGGTCGCGCGCTACGTGACGCTCGCGAAGAAGCGGCACCGCCTCGCGATCGCGCTGACGATCGAGGACAACGGCCCGGGCATCCCCGAGGCGATTCGCGACAAGGTCTTCTATCCGCTGGTTTCCGGGCGCGAGGGCGGGACCGGGCTCGGGCTCACGCTGGCGCAGACCTTCGTCGCCCAGCACAACGGCACCATCGAATTCGAGAGCATCCCCGGCCGCACCGTGTTCACGATCCTGCTTCCGCTGGAGTTCGAGCGCAACGGCGCGTAGATTGGTCAGCGCCAACAGGTCCTTAAGATGAATGCCCACGATCAGCCAGCGCCGCCCGTGTCCGCCATGAAGCCCGTCTGGATCGTCGACGACGACCGCTCGATTCGCTGGGTGCTGGAGAAGGCGCTCTCGCGCGAGGACATCCCGTGGAAGTCGTTCTCGTCGGCGTACGAGGTGCTGCAGGCGCTCGAGGGCGACGAGCCGCAGGTGCTGGTCTCCGACATCCGCATGCCGGGCGAATCGGGCCTGGCGCTGTTGAGCAAGGTCAAGGCGCGCTGCCCGCACGTACCCGTCATCATCATGACGGCCTATTCGGATCTCGACAGCGCGGTCGCCGCGTTCCAGGGCGGCGCCTACGAATATCTTCCGAAGCCGTTCGACGTCGACCACGCGCTGGCGCTGATCCGGCGTGCGACCACCGAGTCTCCCACGGTTGCGCCGACGGGCGCCGCGCCCGCCGACGCCCCGGAAATGCTGGGCCAGGCCCCGGCGATGCAGGAAGTGTTCCGCGCGATCGGCCGGCTGTCGCAATCGAGCACCACGGTGCTCATCACCGGCGAATCGGGGACGGGCAAGGAGCTCGTCGCGCGCGCGCTCCACCGGCACAGCCCGCGCGCCGCCGGGCCCTTCGTCGCGATCAACACCGCCGCGATCCCCAAGGACCTCCTCGAGTCCGAGCTCTTCGGCCACGAGCGCGGCGCGTTCACCGGCGCGCAGAGCTCGCGTCGCGGGCGTTTCGAGCAGGCCGAGGGCGGCACGCTGTTCCTCGACGAGATCGGCGACATGCCGCCGGATCTTCAGGTGCGCCTGCTGCGCGTGCTGTCCGACGGCGAGTATTACCGCGTCGGCGGGCACGCGCCGCTCAAATCCAGCGTGCGCGTGATCGCGGCCACCCACCAGGATCTCGAGGAGCGCGTCCGCAGGGGATTGTTCCGCGAGGACCTCATGCACCGGCTCAACGTGGTCCGCCTGCGCCTGCCGCCGCTGCGCGAGCGGCAGCAGGACATCGCGCTGCTCGCGCGGCACCTGCTGCAGAAGAGCGCGCGCGAGCTCTCAGTCGAGCCGAAGCAGCTCTCCGAAGATGCCATGAAGGCACTGGCGGCGTTCCCGTTCCCCGGCAACGTGCGCCAGCTGGAGAACATCTGCCACTGGCTCACCGTGATGGCGCCGGGGCAGCGTGTCGGCGTCGCCGATCTTCCGCCCGAGGTGCGCGAAACGCCGCGCGCAGGGGAGCGCGGCGACGCGACCGAGTGGCACGACGCGCTCGACCGGGAGCTCGCGCGGGCGCTCTCGCACGGCGAGAAAAGCGTCGGGGACCGGCTCGAGCGCGAATTCGAGCGCACGCTGATCCTGCGCGCGCTGGCGCACACGGGCGGGCACCGGATGGAAGCGGCGCAGCGGCTGGGCTGGGGCCGCAACACGCTGACGCGCAGGATCCAGGAGCTCGGTATCGACCCCGACCGGCCCAAGAGCGCGTAGGAAGTCGTCCTTCAGTCCGCCAGCTCGACGATCACCGGCGCGTGATCCGATGGCTTCTCGCCCTTGCGCGCATTGCGGTCGATGCGGCAGGACGTGCATTTCGCGGCCAGCGCCGCGGAGAGCAGGATGTGGTCGATCCGCAGCCCGTGATTCTTCGGAAAGGCGAGCTGCCGGTAATCCCACCAGCTGAACGTGCGCTCCGGTTGCGGGAACAGCCGGAAGCTGTCGGCGAGGCCCAGCGCGACCCAGCCACGGAACACCGCACGCTCGGGTTCCGAGCACAGCACTTGCCCCTGCCACAAGACGGGATCGTGGACATCGCGATCCTCCGGCGCGATGTTGAAGTCGCCGGCAAGTGCGATCGCGTCATGCCGCGCGCACTCGTCGGCGAGGAAGCGTGTCGCCGCGCCGCACCAGTCGAGCTTGTAACGGTACTTGTCCGAATCGACCGATTGTCCGTTGGGCACATAGAGGCCGATGATGCGAACGCCCGCCACGGTCGCGGCGATCACGCGCTTCTGCTCGTCGGCGATTCCGGGCAGCGCGGTGACGATGTCCGTCGCGGCGCCGATTCCGTCACGCACGAGCAGCGCGACGCCGTTGTACGTGCGCTGGCCGGAGAAATGCACCGCGTAGCCGGCGTCGGCAATTTCCTGGCGCGGAAAACGAGCGTCCTCGAGCTTCGTCTCCTGCAGGCACAGGAGGTCCGGCCGCGCCTCCGGCAGCCATTGCAGCAGCCGCGGCAGCCGGACATTGAGCGAATTGACGTTCCAGGTCGCGATCTTCAACCGATTTTCCCCGCGGCGATGGCCCGCCTCGCGTCGACCTTCGATGACGAAGCCAGACCGGTGCCGATGATGCCATAGCGGCACGGGCGGAGGGAGTCCATGGCATCGCAAGGGAATTGCCTTCCTCGCGGGACGGGCGAATCGTTGCGCATCGCGCCGGCAGCCTGCTGTTTGATCTGAATCAAGCCTGTGCCAACGCACGCGGATGATCTGCGTCAAACGGTCGCGCGCGGCGGACAATACAGTACGGGTGGCGGCGAATTCAGGCGATCCGGACGCAGGCAACTACAAGGCACGGGCGTGATCAGCAACCGGGCAATGCGGGGCGGGGGAATCGAAGCGGCGACATCGCGGCAGGTCCGCATCGCGCATTCGCGACGCCGCAGCGCGCCTCGCCTCCTTCCGGTCCACCCGACATGAATCCGTACGTCATCCTGCTGCTCTATCTGGTGGCGATCATGGGATTCGTCGCCGTCACATTGCTGCTCAATCGCGTGCTGGGGCCGAAGCCCGTCGCCAATGCGATGAAGCTCGAGGCGTTCGAGTGCGGCGCCGAGCCGATCGACCCGCGCAACGTGAAGCCCGTCCCGATCAAGTACTACGCGGTCGCGATCGTCTTCATCCTGTTCGACCTCGAGACGGTCTTCCTCTTCATCTGGGCGCTGGGCGCGCAGCCGCTGACCGGTTTCATGCTGGCGACGTTCGGCATCTTCATCTCGCTGCTGGTCCTCATCCTGCTCTACGTGTACAAGGCGCGGCTGGTCGAAGCCGTCGCGGAGTAGAAGACATGAGCCGGACGATTCCGATCCATTCCGAACGTGTGCCCAGCTCGGCCTTCGAGTACATCACGACCAAGAAGGACGAGCTGATCGGCTGGGCGCGCAAGTTCTCGCTGTTCCCCTACCCGTTCGTGACCGCGTGCTGCGCGATGGAGTTCATGGCCGTCAGCGCGTCGCCCTACGACACCGACCGCTTCGGCGCCGCGCTGCCGCGCTTCTCGCCGCGGCAGGCCGACCTGCTGATGGTGGTGGGAACGATCACGCACAAGCAGGCGCCGATCCTGCTCAAGGTCTACGAACAGATGTGCGAGCCCAAATGGGTGATGGCGTTCGGCGTCTGCGCGACGTCCGGCGGCTTCTACCAGAATTACGCGGCGGTTCAGGGCATCGACAAGATCATCCCGGTGGACGTCTACATCCCCGGCTGCCCGCCGCGGCCGGAGACGGTGATCGACGCCATCATGCAGCTGCAGGACAAGATCGCGCGGTCGAAGCACCCGATCATCACGAGCACGTTCTGACCATGGCCGCCGACACGCTCGATCTCGTCGCCAAGGGGCTCGCCTCCGAAGGACGCGACATCGCGCTCTCGCACGGCATGCTCGTGATCGCCGTTGCGCCCGCCGACGTCGGCGCGGTCGTGCGGCGCCTGCAGACTGGAATTCTCCTTCGACCTCTTCCTCGACGTGACCGCCGTGGACTGGCCGGGCCAGGATCCTCGCTTCGAGGTCGTCTGGCATTTCTACTCGACGCGCCATTTCGGCCGCGTGCGAGTCAAGACGCGCGTGACCGAGGCCGATCCAGTCGTGGAATCGCTGACGCCGCTGTACGGGTCCGCCGCCGTCATGGAGCGCGAGTGCCACGAAATGTACGGCATCGGCTTCCGTGACAACGCCGACCTGCGGCCGATGCTCCTGTACGAGGGCTTCGTCGGCTACCCGCTGCGCAAGGACTACGTGAAGGACCACGAGCAGCCGCTCGTGCCCTACCGGAAGTGACGGGCCGGCCATGGACATGAAGCTCCCCAATCCGATTCGCCCGGCGTTCACCGCCGCCGGCCATGAAGAGCACGTCATCGTCAACATCGGGCCGTCGCACCCGGCGACGCACGGCACCGTCCAGATCATCGCGGAGCTCGACGGCGAGAAGGTCGTCCGCACCGACGTGCACTGCGGCTTCCTGCACCGCGGCTTCGAGAAGGAGTGCGAGGCGCACACCTGGCACACGCTGATCCCCTACGTCGACCGGCTGAACTACTGCTCGGCGCTGATCAACAATTTCGCGTATTGCGCGGCGGTCGAGGAGCTCGCCGGCATCGAGATCACGCCGCGCTGCCGTCACCTGCGCACGCTGCTCTCCGAGTATTCGCGGATCGCCGACCACCTCACCTGCGTCGCCGCGGCGCTGATGGAGCTGGGCGCGATGACCGCGTTCCTGTACCTCGTGATGATCCGCGACTACATCTACGAGCACCTCGCGAATCTCACCGGCGCCCGCGTCACGTACACCTACGGCCGCATCGGCGGCCTCGCGCGCGACCTGCCGGACGGCTGGCTCACGCGCCTGGCCGAGATCCTCGACCAGTACGAGACCTTCGTCGACCGGGTCCACGGCCTGGTCGACCGCAACCGGATCTTCATCGACCGGATGCGCGACGTCGGCGTGCTGACGACGGCCGACGCGATCAACTGGGGCTACACCGGCCCGATCCTGCGCTCGACCGGCGCGCCGCGCGACCTGCGCAAGGACACGCCCTATCTCGCCTACGCCGATCTCGATTTCGAGGTGCCGGTGGGCATCAAGGGCGACAACTACGACCGCTATTACGTGCGGATGCGCGAGATGGACGAGTCGGTGCACATGATCCGCCAGCTCGTCGCGACGCTGCCGGGAGGCCCGGTCAGCATCGTCGACCATCGCTACGTGCTTCCGGAAAAGGCGCTCGTCTACACCGAGATCGAGTCGCTGATCAGCCACTTCAAGTTCGTGATCGACGGGCCGCGCATTCCCGCCGGCGAGGTCTACGTCGCGCACGAGGCGGCGAACGGCGAGCTCGGCTTCTATCTCGTCAGCACCGGCGAGGGCGTGCCGTGGAAGGCCCACGTCCGCTCGCCGAGCTACGTCCACCTGGGCGGCGTGCACAAGATGCTCGACGGCTACCAGCTCGCCGACATCGTGCCGACCTTCGGCTCGGTGAACATGATCGGCGGCGAGTGCGACCGCTGACGATGACCTGACCGCGATGAAGCATCTGATCCCCGAATTCGAGCAGTGGAAGAAGCGCTTCCCGCCGGGATTCGAGTCCTCGCTGGTCATGCCCTGCGTGCGGCGGATCCAGCAGGACCGCGGATTCATCGCCGACAGCGACGTCGCCGATCTGGCGCAATACCTCGGCGTTCCGCGCATCCAGATCGAGGAAGTCCTGTCGTTCTACACGCAGTTCCGGCGCCATCCGATCGGACGCTGGCACGTGCAGTGCTGCCGCAACGTCACCTGCTCGATGCGCAGCGCCGAGAGGCTGATCGATCATCTTTCGAGAAAACTCGGCGTCGCGCCGGGCGGGACGACGCCGGACGGTCGCTTCACGCTTTCCACCGTCGAGTGCCTGGGCTCGTGCGGCACCGCACCGGTCGTGATGGTGAATGACACGTACCACGAGAACATGAGCGTCGAGAAGCTCGACGCGCTGCTGAACGAGTTGAAATAGCCATGCCCGGCCGCCAGCTCATCATGAATTTCCCGGTCACCGCGACGTCGCACACGCTCGCGGATTACCGCGCCCGCGGCGGCTACCAGACGCTCGCGAAGGCCCTCGCCATGACGCCGCAGGACGTCACCAAGGAGATCGTCGCGTCGGGTCTGCTGGGCCATGGAGGCGCAGCGTTTCCGGTGGGTCGGAAATGGGGAGTCGTGAAGCTCGACGACGGCCAGCCGCATTATCTTTGTGCCAACGCCGACGAAGGCGAGCCGGGAACCTTCAAGGACCGCTGGATTCTCGAGCACTCGCCGCACCTGCTGCTGGAGTCGATGCTGATCACGGCGCACGCGCTGCAGGTGCGTCACGCGTTCGTCTACATCCGCGGCGAATTCGACCTGCCGTACCGGCGTCTCGCGGCGGCGATCGAGGAGTCGTACGCGAACGGGCTGCTCGGCGAGGGAATACAAGGCGGCAGTTTCGCCTGCGACATCAATGTGATTCGCGGCGCAGGCTCGTACGTCTGCGGCGAGGCCTCCGGACTGCTCGCTTCCGTCGAAGGCAAGCGCGGCTATCCGCGCAACCGCCCGCCGCGGCTCACGGTGAAGGGCCTCTTCCAGCGCCCGACCGTCGTCAACAACGTCGAGACGCTCTCCAACGTCGCCGGGATCATCGCCAACGGCGCAGCCGCATTCAAGGCGCTCGGACTGCCGAAATGCCCGGGCACGCAGCTCGTGTCGATCTCCGGCCACATCGAGCGGCCGGGCGTCTACGAGGTCGAGTACGGCTATCCGCTGAAGAAATTCCTGTACGACGATTGCGGCGGCGTCACCGGCGGGAAGAAGCTCAAGTGCATCGTGCCGGGCGGCATCTCGACCAAGGTCCTGACGGCAGCCGAGTGCGAGCCCGTCACCTACGACAAGGAATCGCTCGAGGCGGCGGGATCGTCGCTGGGCTCGGGCGGCATGATCGTCATCGCCGAGGGCACGTGCATGGTGCGGCTCCTGCAGGTGATGCTGCGCTTCTACCATCACGAGTCGTGCGGCCAGTGCACGCCATGCCGTGAAGGCATGGGCTGGATGCACCGGATCATCGACCGCATCGTCGCGGGCGAGGGCAAGCCGGGCGACCTCGAGCGCCTGATCGAGATCTCGAAGCTCAACGACGGCACGACGATCTGCGGGATGGGCGACGCCGCGGGCTACGCGACCGTCGGCATCCTCGCCAAGTACCGCGACGAGTTCGAATACTTCATCGAGCACAAGCGCTCGCGCCTCGACGGCAATCTGGAAGCGATCGCCCATGCCTGAAATCTTCATCAACGGCAAGAGCGTGCAGGCCGAGGCGGACCAGACGGTGCTGCAGGCGGCGCTCGCCAACGGCTTCTACATCCCGTACTTCTGCTGGCACAAGTCGCTGTCGATCGCCGGCAACTGCCGGATCTGCGTGGTCCAGCAGGAAGGCAAGAACTGGGTCGAGATCGCATGCAACATGCCGGTCGCCGAGGGGCTGCGCGTCCTCACCGACTCCGAGCTCGTCCGGGCGAGCCGCAAGGCGACGCTGCAGTTCATCACGCTCAACCATCCGGTCGACTGCGGCATCTGCGACAAGTCCGGCGAGTGCACGCTGCAGGACTACCACGTCCAGTACAACGGCGAGCGCTCGATCTCGATCGACGCCAAGGTCAGGTCGACCAAATTCGTCAACCTCTCGAGCCGGATCGTGCTCGACAACGAGCGCTGCATCCTGTGCTCGCGCTGCGTGCGCTTCACTCGCGAGATATCGAAGTCGAACGGGCTCGGCATCAAGGAGCGCGGCGACACCTCGCTCGTGCGCGCGTCCGAGGACGGCGCGTTCGACCGCGACGCATACTCCGACAACGTGGTCGATCTCTGTCCGGTCGGCGCGCTCCTGTCGCGGCCGTTCCTGCACAAGGCGCGCGTCTGGTATCTCGAGCCGACGCGGTCGGTGTGCCCCGGCTGCGCGCGCGGCTGCAGCGTCGACATCTGGCATCGCAAGCGCGAATGGGCGTTGCGCGCGCTCGATCCCGCGCAGAACACCGCCATCGCCCGCGTGACGCCGCACGAGAATCCCAACGTCAACGGCCCGTGGATCTGCAACAAGGGGCGCGACCTCGCCGCGATCTTCGAGCGCCGCCGTGCCGTGCAGCCGATGCTCAAGGGCGCGCCCGCCGATCTCGGCGTGGCGATCGCCGCGGCGCGCAGGCTATCTCGATGCGGCGAAGCGACCGGTCGCGCTCGTCTCGAGCTGGGGCAGCAACGAGGAGCTCGCGCAGTTCAAGGAGACGCTCGGCGCCCGCTGCGAGAGCTTCGTGAAGGCCGATCACGTCCCGGTCGAGGGCGAGACGGTCGCGGACGATCTCCTGATCCGCGCCGACAAGAATCCCAACACGACGGGCGCGCAGGCGCTCTTCGGCGCCGCGCCGATCCGGTTCGGCGAAGGCACGGACCTCGTCCTCGTATGGGGCGAGGGCTTCGATTTCGGCACGCTGCCGCGCGGCGCGAAAGTCATCTTCCTCAAGAGCTATCTCGCACCCGAGAACGGCCACGCCGACGTCTTCATCCCGATCAGCATCCAGACCGAGCGGCGCGGCCACTACACCAACGCCGACGGGGTCGTCAGCGAATTCCTGCCCTGCTTCGCGAAGGCCGCGACCGTGTCCGATGCGGAGACGCTGTTCGACGCGCTTGCCGCGCAGCCGAAGGTCCGCGGCATGATCCAGGACCTCGTCGTCTACGCGGTCTTCATCGGCTACGGCGTCGGCGTGCTGATGACGTTCGGCACGATCCTGACCTGGGTCGAGCGCAAGCAGGCGGCCGTGATGGCGGATCGCATCGGCGCCAACCGGGCCTACGTGCGCATCCCGTTCACGCAGATCAAGCTCGTCTGGTGGGGTCTGTTCCACGGTCTCGCCGACGGCCTCAAGATGCTGGTCAAGGAGGACTTCAAAGCCGACTCGTACGACTGGTACGCATACGCCGTGGCGCCGTGGGTCGTGTTCACGCCGGTGCTGCTCGTATTCGCGGTCATACCGTTTGGCGGCGCGCTCCACCCCGCGGCGCTCTTCTCGGCGTTCCCCACGGTCGCCGACTGGTTCGGCGACCGCACGTACACGCTGCAGATCGCGCGCCTCGACGCCGGCATCCTGATCGTGTTCGCGTTCGGCGGGATGACGATCATCGGCGCGATGCTGGCCGGCTGGGCCTCGGCGAACAAGTACTCGATGCTGGGCGCGCTGCGCGCCGGGTCGCAGATGATCTCCTACGAGCTCATCATGGGCCTCACGGTGCTGGGCCTGATCCTGATCTACGGGACGGTCGACCTGACGACGATCGTGCAGAAGCAATCCGGCATCGTGCTGGGCTTCCTGCCGGCGTGGGGCGTGGTCCTGCAGCCTTTCGCGGCGACGCTGTTCATGGCCGCGGCGATCGCCGAGAACAAGCGGATCCCGTTCGACCTGCCCGAGGCCGAGTCCGAGCTCATCGCCGGCTTCTACACCGAATACAGCGCGATGAAGATGGGCCTCTTCATGTTCGCCGAATTCATCGAGATCGCGATCATCGGCGCGCTGTTCACGACGCTGTTCCTCGGCGGCTACAACCTGCCGTGGATGGACGACTCGGGGTTCAATCTGCCCGGCGGCCTCGCGATTCCGATGAGCCACGGCGCGGTCGTCGTCACGCAGCTGATCGTGTTCCTGGCCAAGGTGCTGCTGATGTCGAGCTTCCAGATCCTGGTTCGCTGGACGCTGCCGCGCTTCCGTTACGACCAGGTGCTGAAGTTCGCCTGGAAATTCATGTTCCCGCTGGCGCTCGCCAACCTGGTGGTGACTGCGGTCGCGGTCTGGGCGCTGCGCGCATGACGAAACGTCCGCACGTGCGCAAGCAGTACTGGAACGAGCCCACGATGACGCTGTGGGAGAGGGCGTACCTGCCCGAGATTCTGCGCGGGCTCTTCATCACGAGCCGCGTGTTCGTCGCCAACATGACGAAGTGGATGACCGGCCGCAAGGGCGCGCTCACGACGTATTACCCCGAGGAAACGCGCTGGGACTACGCGCAGAACAATCGCGGCAAGCACGTGCTGACGCGCCGGCCCGACGGCCGCCCGCAATGCATCGCCTGCAACCTGTGCGCGACAGTCTGCCCCGCGAAGGTGATCGAGATCGAGGCGGCATTCGACGCGGACGACGCGGCGCATCCCAAGTATCCGGCGCGCTTCGAGATCGACTATTCGCGCTGCATCTTCTGCGGACTGTGCGTCGAAGCCTGCCCCGAGGATGCGATCCGGATGGTCAAGGAAGTTCCGGGTCTTCCCTCCGGCGACCGGGTCCACATGTGGCTCGGCAAGGAGGAGCTCCTGTCGTGGAGCCCGCGCAGCGACGTCGCCAAGCCGTATCCGGGCAAGGCCGACGCCGGCGCCAAGCGAGGATCGTCATGATCGACTCCGTGCTCGGCAACCTCGACACCGCGCTGATCTGGCTCTTCGCGCTGTCCGCGCTCGCCGGCGGCGCCCTGATGCTCGTGCTGCGGCACCCGATGCAGGTGGCGATGGCGCTGATCTCGACGATGGTGTTCCTGGGCGGGGTCTACGGGCTCCTCGGCGTGCACTTCATCGCCGCGTTCCAGGTGCTGATCTACGTCGGCGCGGTGATGGTGTTCATGGTCTACGTGATCATGCTGCTCGACGTGCGCGATCCTTCGCTGCGCGGCCGCTTCTCGCGGATGCTGGTGCCGGGAATCGCCGCGGCGGTGGCGCTCCTCGCCGTGCTCGCGTTCGCGGTCCTGCGCGGCGACCTCGCGCCGGCCCGGTCGAGCGTGTCGTTCACGCTGCAGCAGTTCTCGGTCGCGTTCCTGACCGAATACTGGCTCTATTTCGAGCTCACCTCGGTGCTGCTCGTCGCCGCCGTCGTCGCGGCGCTGGCGGTGATCAAGGAGAGCGGGGTCGACCATGAGCAAGGCTGAGATGCTGCTCTTCGTCAGCATGGCGATGTTCTCGCTCGGCCTGCTCGGCGTCATCGTCCGGCGCAACGTGCTCGTGATGCTGATGTGCATGGAGCTCATGCTGAACGCCGTCAACCTCTCCCTCGTCACGGTCGCGCAGCAGACCGGCACGACGATCGGCGCGGTGCTCGTCTTCCTGATCTTCGTCGTGGCGGCCGCCGAGATCGCCATCGCGATCCCGATCGTCCTCCTGCTCGTGCGGCGCAAGCGCACGCTGGACCTCGACGCCTACACCGATCTCAAAGGATAAGAAGGTGCAGCTCCTCACTTTGATCGTCCTGGCGCCGCTGGCGGGATTCGCCGTCAACGGCCTCGTCGGGACGCGGTTCGGCGGCGAGCGCGTCGGCAAGCGCTTCGTCACCGTCGTCGGCTGCGCGCTGCCGGCGCTCTCGTTCCTGCTGGCGGTGAAGTGCTTCGCCGACCTCATGGCGGCGGGCGCGCCGCTTGCCGAGGTCGCGTACACGTGGACGATCATCGCCGGCAATCCCTTCGAGATCGCGCTCTACTTCGACCGCCTCTCCGCCGTCATGGTGCTGATCGTCACCGGCGTCGGCACGCTGATCCACATCTACTCGATCGGCTACATGAAGGACGACGCGAGCTACGCGCGCTTCTTCGCGTACCTCAACCTGTTCCTGTTCTTCATGCTGCTGCTCGTCCTCGGCAAGTCGCTGCTGGTGCTGTTCGTCGGCTGGGAAGGCGTCGGGCTCGCCTCGTACCTGCTGATCGGATTCTGGTTCGAGGATCCGGTCAACGCGCGGGCGGGCAAGAAGGCGTTCATCGTCAACCGCATCGGCGACGCCGGATTCCTGCTCGGCATGTTCGTGCTGTTCCAGGGCCTCGGGACGCTCGACATGCCGACGATCAACGCCGCGTTCGCCAACGGCTCGAATCCCGCCGTGTCGGCGAGCCTCGCCGGCCTGCTGCTGTTCATCGGCGCGACCGGCAAGTCGGCGCAGATCCCGCTGCACATCTGGCTTCCGGACGCGATGGCCGGCCCGACCCCGGTGTCGGCGCTGATCCACGCGGCAACGATGGTGACCGCGGGCGTGTACCTCGTCGCGCGGATGTCGGGGCTCTACCTGCAGGCGCCGGAAGCGTCGGCGGTGATCACCGTCATCGGCATGGCGACCGCGTTCTTCGCGGCGACGGTGGCGGTCGCGCAGACCGACATCAAGAAGATGCTCGCGTACTCGACGGTGTCGCAGCTCGGGTTCATGTTCGTGGCGCTGGGAGTCGGCGCCTACGGCGTGGCCGTGTTCCACGTCTTCACGCACGCCTTCTTCAAGGCCTGCCTGTTCCTCGGCGCCGGCAGCGTGATCCACGCGCTCTCGGGCGAGCAGGACATCCGCAAGATGGGCGGGCTCGCGCGGCGCATTCCCGTCACCTTCGTGACGTTCGCGATCGCCACCGCGGCGATCGCCGGCATTCCGCCGCTCGCCGGATTCTTCTCCAAGGACGAGATCCTCTGGTTCGCCTTCGCCAGCGAGCGCGGCGGCTCGCCGCTGCTCTGGGCGGTCGGCGCCGCGACTGCGTTCATGACGGCCTTCTACATGTTCCGTCTGTTCTGGCTCGTGTTCATGGGCAAGTCGCGGATGGAGCCCGAAGCGGAGCATCACGTCCACGAATCACCGATATCGATGACCGGCGTGCTCGTGGTGCTGGCGGTGTTCTCCGCGTTCGGCGGGTTCATCGAAATCCCGCATTTCCTGGAGCCGATGCTGCCGCTGCCTTCCGTCGTGCCGGAGTTCGAGCACTACGAGAAGACGCTCCTCGTCGCGTCCGTCGTGATCGCGCTGGCCGGCCTCGCCGGCGCCGCGTGGGTGTTCGGCCGTGGCACGGCCCGCGCGGAAGCGGTGCGCGTCCGCTTCGCGGGGCTGCACCGGCTGCTCGCCGGCAAGTATTTCATCGACGAGGCCTACGACTTCCTGGTCTCGCGTCCACTCTGGTGGATCTCGGAGCGCGTCTTCCTCGGCCTCGGCGACCGGATGCTGCTCGACGGATCGCTCAACGGTCTCGCGCGCCTCGCGCAGCGCGGCGCCGGGGTGCTGTCGCGCGTCCAGAGCGGCAACCTGCAGCGCTACGTGTTCTTCGTGGCGATCGGGGCGATCGTCTGTCTCGCCTGGGGATTCCGCCGTGGCTGACGCGACACTCCTGTCGATCGTCCTTTACCTGCCGCTCGCCGGCATCGCGGTCCTGGTCTTCGTGGCGCGCGACAACGACGCGCTCGTGCGCCGCGTGTCGCTCGCCGTGATGACGCTGCAGTTCGTGCTCACCGCGGTGCTCTACGCGCATTTCGACGCCGGCCGCGACGGGTCTGCAGTTCGAGACCCGGATCCCGTGGATTCCCGATTGGGGCGTCTACTACCACATCGGCATCGACGGGATGAGCATCCTGCTGGTCGCGCTGACCGCGTTCCTGGGACCGCTGGTCGTCGCCGGCGCGTTCACGGCGATCACGAAGGACGTCAAGCTCTTCTACGCGATGGTGCTCCTGATCCAGTTCGCGATGCTGGGCGCGTTCGTCGCGCAGGATCTCTTCGTCTTCTACCTCTTCTGGGAAACGATGCTGATCCCGATGTTCCTCATCATCGGCATCTGGGGAGGCGAGCGGCGGATCTACGCGACGATCAAGTTCTTCCTCTACACGGCGTTCGGCAGCATCCTGATGCTGGCGGCCGTGATCTACCTCGTCTACTCGCTGCAGCAGACGTCCGGCATCACGTCGTTCGCCTTCGCCGACCTCTACAAGGCCCCGCTGCCGCTCGACACCCAGCTGATCCTGCTCGCGGCCTTCGGGCTCTCGTTCGCGATCAAGGTGCCGATGGTCCCGCTGCACACGTGGCTGCCCGACGCGCACGTCGAGGCGCCGACGGCCGGCTCGGTGATCCTCGCGGGCGTGCTCCTCAAGATGGGGACGTACGGCTTCATGAAGCTGGGCTTCCCGCTGTTCCCGGACGCGACGCGGATGCTCGTCCCCGCGATCATGGTGCTGTCGGTCATCTCGATCGTCTACGGCGCCTGCCTCGCGCTGGTGCAGACCGACATCAAGAAGATCATCGCGTATTCGTCGATCAGCCACCTCGGCTACGTGATGCTGGGGCTCGCGAGCCTCGATCTCGTCGGCATCCAGGGCGCGGTGATCCAGATGGTGAGCCACGGGCTGACGGCGGCGGGGCTCTTCCTCATGGTCGGGATGATCTACGAGCGGTGCCACACCCGCGAGCTGTCGGCGTACGGCGGGCTCGCGAAGCTGCTGCCGGTCTACTCCGTGTTCTTCATGGTCCTCACGCTGGCGTCGGTGGGATTGCCGACGACCAGCGGATTCACCGGTGAATTCCTCGTGCTGCTGGGCGCCTTCCGCGCGTCGTGGCAGGCGCACCTTGCGGGCGCGAGCCTGCCGCTCGTGATGAGCTCGCTCGCCGTGCTGGGCGTCGTGCTGGGAGCGCTCTACATGTTCCGCTTCGCGCAGGGCTTCATGTTCGGCGCGGCGAAGGCGCCGCACCAGCCGCTCGCGGACCTCGATTTCCGCGAAAGGACGATCCTCGCGATCATCGTCGCCGCGGTGTTCTGGCTGGGACTCTTCCCCGAAGGGCCGATGCAGAAGACCGAGCAGGCCGCGAAGCAGTATCGCGAGCTCGTGATGACCGAGCGGGTACCCGGAGTCGCGCGATGAGCTGGCAATCGATCTTCGCAGCAATGCTGCCCGAGCACATCCTGCTCTCCGGGCTTGTCGCGCTGATCGTGCTCGAGATCGTGATCGACCGTCCGCGGGGCTCGCTGGCGCTGTCGATCGTCACGGTGTGCGCCGCGGCGCTGGCGGCGCTCGCGCTCAATCTCGGCGACGTCCGCGCCGATCCGTTCCCGGGTCAATACTCGATCCTTCCCGGCACCTCGCTCGCGAAGGCGCTGGTGCTCGCGTTCGCGCTGCCGGTGCTGCTGTTCGCGCGCGAGGAGCGGACCAACCTGCGCTTCTATCCGCTGCTGCTGTCGTCGCTGTACGGCTTCTGCCTGATCGTGTCGTCGGAGAGCTTTCTCACGCTCTTCCTCGGGCTCGAACTGATGGCGTTGCCGGTGTACGTGCTGGTCCTCCTCGGAATTCGCCGGCCGGACAGCGCGGAGGCGGCGCTCAAGTACCTCGTGGTGGGCGGCACGGCGACCGCGCTCTTCCTCATGGGCGTCGCGCTGCTCTACGGCGGCGCCGCGTCGCTGTCGCTCGCGGCGTTCGCGACGGCGCTGCATTCCAACGACGTGATGGCGCGCGCCGCCGTCGTGCTCGTGGTGGCGGCGTTCTTCGTCAAGGCGGCGATCGTGCCGTTCCATGCGTGGGCGCCGGACGCGTACGAAGGCGCGAGCGTGCCGGTCACGGCCTACATGGCGACGATCATCAAGGCGGGCGTGCTGCTTGCCGTCGTGCGCCTCATCGGGACGGAACCGCTGTCGCCGCCGATGGTCGACCTGCTCGCGATCCTGCCGCTGGTGTCGATCGTGTGGGGCAACCTCACCGCGATGCGGCAGACGAGCTTCCGGCGCATGATCGCGTACTCGTCGATCGCGCACGCAGGCTATCTTTTCTATGCATTCCTCGGCATCGGCGCGACGCGCTTCCAGGGTGTCGTCTTCTATCTCGTCGCGTACGGCCTCGCCAACCTTCTCGCGTTCTCGGCGCTGCCGCGCGGCGACGACGCCGAATCGGATCGGCTCGACCATCTGAAGGGGCTCTTCCGGCGCCGTCCCTACGCGGCGCTGATGATCGGCATCGCGATGCTCTCGCTCGCCGGGCATCCCGCCGTTCCCCGGATTCATCGCCAAGTTCCTGATCTTCCGGAACGTGATGGCGGCGGGCTTCACGGTCTACGCCGTGCTGGGCCTCGTCGGAAGCTACCTCGGGATCTACTTCTACCTTCGCGTGATCCAGCTCATGTTCATGAGCGCGGACGAGCCGGCGAGAGCGCCGGGCACCGTGCGCATCGCGCTCGCGGCGAGCCTGCTCTGCCTCGTTTCGATCGGGATATTCGCGCTGCTGCCGGGGTCCGTGCTGGCGCGACTCTAGGAGCCTGTCGGGCCTGATTTCGCGTATGCGACGGAGGCGGTTTGGGCGCAGTTCAAGGCGCGAGACCGAGAGCATATCGGGAATATGCCGAGGGCGAGTAACGCAGAAATGCGCCCAAAGCGCCCCGTCCCTTCGGGTTGCTGCCAAAAAGCGCGTCTGCTTTGTTGCTCGGCTTGCGAAGATTCACGATATTCGCTGCGCCTCGCGCCGCGCATCCATCGCTTTTTGGCCCGGCAACGCATACGTGAAATCAGGCCCGACAGGCTCCTTGGGCGCGGGCCCGCGTCGAACGTTCGCTACTGCTTCGGGTACGTGCCAGGCGCGCTGACGGCCTGCGAGGCGTCGGGGGCCGGGCGCCACCGGGGCTCCAGTGTCCCCCGGAGCACGAGCGGTGGGCGCGGCGCGGCGGTTGGCCGGCGCTTTCGGGTAGCCCGCCTCGTCGAGCATTGCGCGTCCAGCGTGCTTCGCTGTAGCCCTTGGCGAACTGCTTGTCGCCGATCTGCAGCACCGGCGCCTGCAATTCCCCCGTGGCCTTCATGAGCTGTTCCGAGCCCTCGGGCGTGTCGACGGCGATCGTCGTGTAGGGCACGCCGCGGCGATTCAGCAAGGCCTCGCCCGCGCGGCAGACCTCGCCGCACGGAAACGTGTAGAGCTTCACCGGAAATCGCTCCTGGGCCTCCCGCGTCGCGAGCGACATTTCGTCGCTCTGGACGTAATTGCCGCCCATCCGTTTCGCCTGGACGTCCTTTGCCGCATCGGGCGGAAGGCGATCGGTGTAGACGACGTGCCCGTCCTTGTCGACGTAGCGGTAGACCTGTGCCTGCTGGGCCAGGGCGCCAGCGGCGAAAATGGCGGCGGCGATGCCGCAAGCCATTGATATTCGGGTTGAAGCGTGTGCCATCAAAGCTCCTCAGGCGGTGCCGATCATTCCATTATGCCGCAGAAGGGCGTCGATTTGGGGCGTGCGGCCGCGGAAGGCGACGAACGACTCCAGCGCCGGCCGGCTGCCCCCCCGCGCCAGCACCTCGTCGCGAAAGCGCGCTCCGGCGACGGGCGAGAGCACGCCGACCTCCTCGAACAGGCTGAAGGCGTCGGCGGAGAGCACCTCCGCCCACTTGTAGCTGTAGTAACCGGCGGCATATCCGCCCGCGAAAATGTGGCGGAACGAATGCGTGAACCGGTCGTAAGCGGCGCGCGGCACGACCGCAATCTCGCGCCGGACGCTTTCCTCGACGTCTCGCGGCGACGCGGCGCCGGCGGGGTCATACGTCGAGTGCAGGAGCATGTCGAACAGCCCGAACTCGAGGTGACGCAGCGTCACGAGGCCGCTCTGGAAATTCTTCGCGGCGACCATCCGGTCGAACAGCGCGCGCGGCAGCGGGAGGCCGGTGTCGACGTGCTCGGTCATCTGCGAGAGCACGTCCCATTCCCAGCAGAAATTCTCCATGAACTGGCTGGGCAGCTCCACTGCGTCCCACTCGACGCCGTGGATGCCGGACACGCCGGCGACGTCGACGCGCGTCAGGAGCTGGTGAAGGCCGTGCCCGAACTCGTGGAAGATCGTCGTGACCTCGTCGTGCGTGAACGTCGCGGGGCGCCCCGGCTCCGGCGCCGACAGGTTGCAGGTGAGGTAGGCGACGGGGTGCTGGACCGCGCCGCCGACGCTGCGGCGATCGATCGCCGCGTCCATCCACGCGCCGCCCTGCTTGCCGGGCCGCGCGTAAAGGTCGAGATAGAACTCGCCGATGCGAAGCCCGGCGGCATCGCGGATCTCGAAGAAGCGGACGTCCGGATGCCACGTCGCCGCGGACGCCTTGCGGATCGTGATGCCGTAGAGCGTTTCGGCGACGCGGAACAATCCGCCGAGCACCCGGTGCTCGGGAAAATACTGGCGCACCTGCTGATCGGAGAACGCGTAGCGATGCTCCTTCAGGCGCTCCGACGCGAAGGCGAGATCGTGCGGTGCGAGCGTCTCGATGCCGAGCGTGGTGCGCGCGAATCCGGCGAGCTCGCCGATGTCGGAGAGCGCGAACGGCCGCGCCTTCCGGTTGAGCTCGCGCAGGAAGTCGATCACCTCGGCGGCGCTGCCCGCCATCTTGGGGACGAGCGACACCTCGGCGTAGTTCGCGTAGCCGAGGAGCCTTGCTTCCTCCTGTCGCAGCGCGAGAATGCGCCGGATGACCGGCGTGTTGTCCCATTCCGGGCGCGCCCCGAGCTCCGAGGCGCGGGTCGAATACGCCCGGTGCAGCGTCGAGCGCAGCTCACGATTGCGCGCATATTGCATCACCGGAAGATACGACGGCATCCGCAGCGTGAGCTTGCAGCCGCTCCTGCCTTCGGCGGCCGCCTCGGCGCGCAGCGCGCGGAGCACGTCGTCGGGCACGCCCGCGAGCTCGGATTCGTCCTCGACGAAGAGCGCCCAATCGTTGGTCGCGTCGAGCACATTGTCCTCGAAGGTCGACGACAGCGCGGAGAGCTCTTCCTGCAGCGCCTTGAAGCGCGCCTTGTCCGCTTCCGGCAGCTCCGCGCCTCCGAGGCGGAAATCGCGCAGCTCGTTCTCGATCGCGCGGCGCTGCGCCGGCTCGCTCGTCGCGAAGGCAGGCGCCGCGGCCAGCGCGCGGTAGCGGCCGTAGAGACGAAGATCCTGCGCGAGATCGGTGTGAAAATCGGTGAGCTTCGGCAGATTGGCGTTGTAGGCCTCGCGCAGCGCCGGCGAATTCACGACGGCATTGAGATGATTGACTGCGCCCCACGCCCGGTCGAGCCGGTCGAGCGCGTCGTCGAGCGGCACGACCACAAGGTCCCACGTCGCCGGTCGCGTATCGGCGGCGACGATCTGCGCCGCCGCCCGCGCCTGTGCGATCAGGCGGTCGATCGCCGGCGCCACGTGCTCGGCGCGGATCGCGTCGAAGCGCGGCAAGCCGGAAAAATCGAGAAGCGGATTGTCGGTCCGGTCACGCAAGGTCCTGTTCAGTGGTCGGACCGTCGCGGCGGCGCAGGACGGCGTCGAGCATCGACAGGTCCTCCGGCGTGCCGACGTTGATCCAGGGGCCGTCGTAGCGCTCTCCGCTCACCTGGCCGCGCGCGATCCATTGCTGCCACAGCGGAAGGAGTTTGATGCGCGTGCGCGGCTGAAGTTCAGCGAAGAGCGCCGTGTCGTGAAGCGCGATGTTGCCGTAGACGAGCTTTTCGCCGCCGCCCTCGCGAAGCATGCCGCCTTCGAGGAAGAAATCGCCCGAGGGATGACGCGCCGAGGTGGGCACCATCACGAGATGCGCGCGCGGCCGTTCCGGGTCGCTCGCCATCGCTTGCGCGCGAGGCAAGAGCGACGCGTAGTCGAAATCGGTGTGGATGTCGGCGCTGACGACGAGGAACGGGCCCGGTGCGAGCAGCGGCAGCGCGGTGACGATGCCGCCGGCCGTCTCGTAGGCCTCGGGCTCGAGCGACCAGCGCAACGACACGCCGTGCGCCGCGCCGTCGCCCAGCGCTTCGACGAGCCGCTCCGCGCGATGCGCCACATTGATGACGATGTCGCGGAAGCCGGCGCGCGCCAGCGCCTCGATCTGCCACACGATGAGCGGCTTGCCGCCGACTTCGAGCAGCGGCTTGGGGCACGCGTCCGACAGCGGCCGCATGCGCTCGCCGCGTCCGGCGGCCAGGATCATCGCGCTGATCGCCATGTCAGGCCGTGTACCCCGCGACCGGCCGCCGCTGGTGCAGCGCGTCGAGGAGCGCCGCCAGCGGCGCGAGCGTCGGATACCGGCCGCACGCGGCGCGCAGGTAGGCGAACACGCGCGGCATGTCGGCGAGGTAGACGGTCTTGCCGTCGCGATACGCGAGACGCGCGAAGATGCCGAGCACCTTGAGCTGGCGCTGCACGCCCATCCATTCGAAATCCTGCCAGAACGCCGCGAAATCGGCGCCGACCGGCAGCCCGGCGCTTCGCGCGCGCTCCCAGTAGCGCGCCGCCCAGTCCTGCTCCCGCGCCTCGTCCCACGCGATGTACGCGTCGCGCAGCAGCGAGACCAGGTCATAGGTGATCGGGCCGATGACCGCGTCCTGGAAGTCGAGCACGCCCGGGTTGGGATCCGAGACCATCAGGTTGCGCGAGTGGTAATCGCGATGCACGTAGACGCGCGGCTGCGCCAGATTGTTGTCGAGGATCGCCCGGAAGGCGGCGGCGAGCGTTTCCCGCTGCGATTCCGTCAGGCCGATGCCGAGATGACGTGCGACGTACCAGTCCGGAAAGAGGTCGAGCTCGCGCGCGAGCAGCGCCTCGTCGTACGGCGGGAGCTCGTGCGAGCGCGTCGCCCGCTGCCACAGGATCAGCGCGTCGATGGCGGCGGAATAAAGCGGCGGCGCGCTCGCGTCGTCGAGCGCGGACAGATAGGTGCGAGGACCGAGATCGCTCTGCAGCAGGAATCCGCGCGGCAGGTCTTCGGCGAGGATTTCCGGCGCGTTGACGCCGGCCTCGCGCAGCAGGCGCGCAACATGCACGAACGGCCGGCAGTCCTCCATGGGCGGCGGCGCGTCCATCACGATCAGCGTCGCGCGTCCCTGCCACGGCGCGACCGGGGCGACCCGGAAATAGCGGCGGAAGCTCGCGTCGGCCGACGCCGGGGCGATGCTGAATTCGCGCGTGCCGAGGATCCCGGCAGTCCACGCGGTCAGCGTGTCGAGGCGCAGGTCGCGGCCGCTCGTCGGAGGCGCGGGCATCGTTGACGGTGGAAGCGGAGCGGGGCTGGCGGCGACGCCGCTTCGCGCGTTCGCGACCTCGCGGCCGGAATCGCGGCGCATCAAGTTAGAATGCGGCATCTTACCATCGCGATCCGCAGCGTCGTTTCATTCCCAGATGAATCTCCGGCCGTCCCTACTGATGGTGGCAATCCTGTCCGCGCTCGCGCCGGCGCGCGCACTCGGACAGACGGCCGAAGCGGACACCGCATTGCCGCAACCGGAATTGAAGCTCGCGCCGGCGCTCGTGCCGGTGCCGCTGCGCGGGTCCGCGCCGGGCCCGGCCGGCACGCGGACGCCGGGGACCGCGCCCTCGCAGGCGGTGCCGCTGAAGCTCGCGCCGATCGAGTTCGGCGACACGGCGATCTTCCTGCGCGCCGATCGCCTCGAAGGCGTGGGTGATGAGTACGTCGAGGCGACCGGCAAGGTCGAGCTTCGCACGCGGCGCGACACGGTGCTCGCCGACTGGCTCCGCTACGATTTCACGCAGCAGGAAGTATGGGCGAAGGGGGATGTCGTCATCCGGCACGGCATCGACTGGATAAGCGGCCCGGAGCTTCGCTACAAGCGCGACACCGAGACGGGGTTCTTCTCGACGCCGCAGTTCTTCGTCGGCGAGACGGGCGGACGCGGCAGCGCCGCGGAACTCGTGTTCGTCGGTCCGGACCAATACAAGATCACCACCGCGCGCTACACGACGTGCGTCGCCCCGAGCGAGGATTGGTACATCCGGATGGGTGAGCTCGACGTCGACAAGGCAAAAATGGAAGGCACGGGGCACGATGCCACGCTCAATTTCCTCGGCACGCCGGTCGCCTACACGCCGTGGCTCGACTTTCCGCTTTCCAACGACCGCAAGTCGGGGTTCCTCACGCCGGTGATCGGGTCGACCGGCATCCGCGGCTTCGAATATGCGCAGCCGTATTACTTCAATCTCGCGCCGAACTACGACGCGACGCTGATCGCGCACGAAATGACCAAGCGCGGGCTGCAGATCGGCGCGCAGGGGCGCTACCTGTTCGAGAATGCGCAGGGCGAAGCCGAAGGCGCGTACCTCGACCACGACCGCCAGACCGGCACGAACCGCTACGCGCTGTCGTGGAAGCACAACCAATCGTTCGCCGAAGCGCCGGGACTCGCCGCGTTCTGGAATCTCAACAAGGTGTCCGACAACACTTATTTTTCCGACCTGTCGGACCAACGTCGGGCTCACCTCGCAGACGACGCTGCCGCGGCAGGGCGGCGTCTCCTACACGAGCGGTCCCTGGCAGGTCATCGCGCAGGCACAGGCGTTCCAGACTCTCGCCGACCCCAACGTTCCGCCGGGGCCGCCCCCGTACAATCGCGTGCCGCAGATCTACGCGTCGCTGCAGGAGACCGACTGGGCCGGGCTCACGTTTTCGGGGCACGCCGAATACGCGGACTTTCGCAATCCGGTGCTGGTCGAGGGGCAGCGCGCCTACGCGTGGCCCACCGTCGGGTTCCAGCGCCAGGGCGCGGCGTGGTTCTTCAACGCGCAGGCGGGTGTGCACGCGCGCGTCTACGAGCTCGACAACGCGACGCCCGACCGCACGCACCAGGACTACGTGATCCCGATCACGTCGGTCGACGCGGGCCTCACGTTCGAGCGCGACCTGGATCTCCTCGGCGACAAGTTCATCCAGACGCTCGAGCCGCGCGCGTACTACGTGTACGTGCCGTACAAGAACCAGAGCGCCGCGCCGATCTTCGACACCGCGCTCGACGACTACAATTTCTCGCAGCTTTTCAGCCCCAACCGCTATCTCGGCAACGACCGCATCGGCGACGCGAACCAGCTGACGCTCGCGCTGTCGTCGCGGCTGCTCGATCCCGCCACCGGGGCGGAGCGGCTGCGCCTCGTGCTTGGCGAGCGGTTCTACTTCCAGGCGCAGCAGGTGGTGCTGAACGAGGTCCCGCGCTCGGCGTCGTCGTCGGACCTTCTGGTCGGCGCCGAGGGGCGGCTGTCCGACGTCTGGGCGCTTTCCGGGCTTTGGCAATACAACTTCGACACGTCGCAGACCGAGAAGCTCGACGCCGCGGTGCGCTACACGCCCGCCATAGGAAAAGTCGTCAACGTCGTCTACCGGTATTCCCGGCTGCTGGTGGACGAGAGCGGCCTGCCCGCGCCGCTGAAGCAGTTCGACGTGTCGGCGCAATGGCCGATCGACGGCGCCTTGACCCTTCTGGGACGCTGGAACTATTCGCTGATCGACAACAAGACGCTGGAGGCCGTGGCCGGCATCGAGTACAATGCCGGGTGCTGGACGTTGCGGCTGGTCGGCCAGCGGCTCACGACGACGACGCAGACGACGACCAACTCCGTTTACGCGCAGATCGAGCTCAATGGGCTCGCCCGATTCGGCACCAATCCGCTCGATCTCCTGCGCCGCAGCATCCCCGGCTATCAGAAGACCAACGATCCGACGATCGGTCTTCGCGAACGTTACAGCGATTTCACCGAGTTCTAGAGGCCTCGCATGTCCGAATGTCGATTCGCGCGCGCCGCCGTCGCCGCAATGGCGCTCGCCACAGCAATGGCCGCCGCCACCGCGGCGGCGCAAAGCGCTCCGGCGCCCGTCCGTACGCCCTCTCCGCGCATCGTGCAGCCGTCCAGCACCCGTGCGCGCGGGCGGCACCATCACGCTCGACCGCGTCGTAGCGATCGTCAACGACGAGGCGGTCACGCAGTACGAGATCGACGAGCAGAAGCAGGTTGCGCTCGCGCAGATGAAGACGCAGAACGTGACTCCGCCGAACGCCGACACGCTCGAGAAGCAGGTGCTGGAGCGGATCATCACCGAGCGGGCGCTGCTGCAGTTCGCGAAGGAGACCGGCGTGCGCGTCGACGACACGCAGGTCGAGCGCACGATCGCGCGGATCGCCCAGGACAACAAGCTGACGCCCGAGGAGTTCCGCAAGGCGCTCGAGAAGGAGGGGACGTCGTACGCGAAGTTCCGCGAGGACATCCGCAACGAGATCATCGTCCAGCGCCTGCGCGAGCGCGACGTCGACGGCCGCGTCACCGTCAGCGAATCCGAGGTCGACAACTTCCTCGCGACGCAGAACGTGCAGGCGGGCGGCGACGTCGAGTACCGGCTTTCGCACATCCTCGTCCTGGTGCCGGAGCAGGCGTCGCCCGAGCAGATCGAGGTGAAGCGGGCGCGTGCCGAGGATGCGCTGAAGCAGATCCGCGGCGGCGCCGACTTCGCCCAGGTCGCGGCGGGATTCTCCGACGCGCAGGACGCGCTGCAGGGCGGCTCGCTGGGCTGGCGAACGGCGGCGCGGATGCCGACGGTGTTCGCCGAGCAGGTGCGCACGATGAAGCCGGGCGACGTGTCCGACGTGCTGCGCTCGGCGAACGGCTTTCACATCGTCAAGGTGCAGGAGACGCGCAACCGCGACACGCCGACGATCGTCGAGCAGACGCATACGCGCCACATCCTGATCAAGGTCAACGAGATCGTGTCGGATTCCGAGGCGAAGCTGCGCATCGAGCGGATCCGCGATCGCATCGTCAGCGGCGGCAGCAAGTTCGAGGATCAGGCGAAGCTCAGCTCCGACGACGGCAGCGCCGCCAAGGGAGGCGACCTCGGGTGGGTGTCGCCCGGGGACACGGTGCCGGCCTTCGAGCAGGCGATGAACGCGCTCAAGATCGACGAGCTCTCGCCGCCGGTGCGCACGCACGTTCGGCTGGCACGTGATCCAGGTGACCGGACGCCGGACGCAGGACATCACCGCCGAGCGCAAGCGCGACCAGGCGCGCCAGGCGCTGCGCCAGCGCAAGTCCGACGAGATGTTCCAGGACTGGCTGCGGCAGACGCGCGATCGCGCGTACGTCGAGATCAAGACCGACGAAAGATAGCGGACCGTCATAAATCTGCTGCGGGCCGGTTCTTCGTTGCGCGTCGGCGCGAAATCCTCACGTACTGCCGTGTACGCTCCGGTTTCTCGCCCCCGCGCCTCGCATCCCGGCCTCCTCGCGACGATTTCTGACGGCCCGCCGCGCGGGACATGCCGGATGCCGGCTGATTAGCCGGGGCGCTCGCGCTGCATCAAAAGCTCGCGCTCGCCGTCGGCGACGTCGATCGGCCGCAATGCGCGGAAACCCGCCTTCATGAATGCGCGGACCGACGAGACGTTGTCGTGCCGGGGACAGGCGTAGCAGCGCCGCGCGCCGAACACCGGCCACACGATCTCGTCGACGGCCGCGGCGATGACGCGCCGGCCGAGCCCGCGCCCGGTATATTCGATTTCGCCGATCAGCACGTCGATCGCCGCATCGTCGCCGGCATCGCCGACGGCGGCGAGGTAGGCGGGAAAGTCGGCGACGCGGTAGACCTGCACGTACCCGATCGGCTTGCCATCGACGGACGCCACGTAGCCGCGCACCGGCTCCGATCCCGCGATGCGGGGGCCGTACTTCGCGGCGATTTCCTCGGCGGTCGTCGGCACGCGCGAATAACCGGCCACCACATGCGGCGCGTTCAGCCAGCGGTGCAGCAGCGGAAGGTCATCCTGCGCGAGCGGCGCGAAGCGCACGCGCCACTGGTCGCCGTGCGTGGCGGAGTCGCCGTTCGTGCCGAGGGCGGTGTCGAGGTTCATGCTCGGGCGGGCTCGCCGGCAGCGTGCGTGAAAAGGCCGTCAGTCCGGCTGGTACACGTAGGCCGGCATAGGCAGCCGCGCCTCGTCCATCTGCTCGCGCTTGCGCGAGCTCCTGCGGACGCTTGTCCCACCAGATCGCGCGTCCTGCGCGCTTGTCCTCCGCGAGTTGCGGCCGGTCCTCCTGCAGCTTGCGCAGAAAGATCGCCTGCTCGGATTCGTAGTGACGGGAGGGAAGGAACATCGTGGGCCTGCGGTGTGTCGTGCCGCTTGCTGCGCGACGCGACGATTCTATCACTTCGCGCCGACCTGGGCTGAACGCGCGCTTCGGGCATGGGGTCCCGCGACGATCTCGAAGCGGAACAGCCGGCAATCGATATTCCCGTTGAATAGTGGGGTCTTCTTCGACGGCTTCAATCCGATCAGCTTGGCGAGCCGCAGGTCGCCCGTGAGAAGGCAGGCGGTCCAGCCGGGAAAGCGCTGCTTCAGCGCATCGCCGAGTTTCGGGTAGAACGCCGCGAGCGCCGCATCGTCGCCCAGGCGAAGGCCGTACGGCGGATTCGCGATCAGTATGCCGTGCGCGGCCGGCGCCGCGCGCGTCAGCACGTCGGCCTGCGCGATTTCGATCCAGCCGGCGACTCCGGCCATCGCCGCATTGCCGCGGCAATGCGTGAGCGCGGCCGCGGCGGTATCGCTTGCAAATATTTCACTCGACGCCGGTGCGGGGCGCACGCGATCGTGCGCACGCTGGCGCAGCCGCTGCCACGTCGGCCCGTCGAACCAGCGAGAGCTTCTGGAAGCCGAACGTCCGCGCGAGGCCGGGCGCACGGTCGGCGGCGATGAGCGCAGCCTCGATCGCGATCGTTCCGCTGCCGCACATCGGGTCGAGCAGCGGCGCATCCGGCGTCCACCCGGACAGCGCGATCAATCCCGCCGCGAGATTCTCGCGCAGCGGCGCGCCCTCCGCGTCGCGCCGGTAGCCGCGCTTGAACAGCGCCTCGCCCGACGTGTCGAGATAGAGCGTCGCCTCGCGCTCGGTGAGGAACGCGTGCACCCTGACGTCGGGCTTGAGCTTCGCGACCGACGGGCGCCGCCCGGCGTCGTCGCGGAAGCGGTCGCACACCGCATCCTTGATCTTGAGCGTCGCGAATTCGAGGCTCGGCAGCGGCGAGTGGGTCGCCGCGACGTCGACGCGCAGCGTCCGGTCGACGTTGAAGTGCGCGCCCCACTGCACGCCCTTGGCGAGCGCGTAGAGCTCGTTCTCGTTGCGGCAGCGGCCGTGGGCGACCTGCCACAGGATTCGGCTCGCAAGACGGGACTCGAGGTTGGCGCGGTACGCGAGATCGAGCTCGCCCGAAAAGCTCGCGCCGCCTTCGGCCGGCGCGACGAACTGCGCGCCCTGCGCCGCGAGCTCGGCCGCGAGCGGTGCCTCGAGACCGCGCGGGCAGGGCGCGAAGAAGCGCTCGGTCATTTGAGCAGGCGGCGCCGGGTGAGCACCAGCGCGACGTAGTACGCGGCGACGCCGTAGGCGAGCAGCACCGCGACGTGCAGCACGATGTTGCCCGGCACGACGCCCGCGACGAGCGGCCGCGCGAGGTCAACCGCATGCTTCAGCGGCAGGAACGCGGCGATGCCCTGCAGCCACGCCGGCATCTGGTCGACCGGAAAGAACACGCCGCACAGGAGCAGCATGGGGGTCAGGACCAGCGTGAAGAAGTAGGTGAAGAAATCGTAGCTCGGCGCGAGCGCGTTCATCACGAGGCCGAGCGCGCCGAACGTGAGCCCCACGGCGAATCCCAGCGGCACGATCCACAGCGCGAGCCATGAATGGCCGAAGCCCAGCGCCACGATCACCGCGAGGATCGCCGCCGTCGAGACGACCGCCTTCGACGCGGTCCAGATCCATTCGGCGAGCATCACGTCGTCGAGCGACAGCGGCGCGTTGATGATCGCCTCCCAGGTCCGCTGCACGTGCATCCGCGAGAACGCCGAGTACATCGCCTCGAAGCTCGACGTGAACATCGCGCTCTGGCACACCATGCCGGTGCCGATGAACGCGATGTACTTCATGCCGCCGACCTCGGGGACGAACGCGCCGATGCCGTAGCCCAGCGCGACCATGTAGAGCAGGGGATCGGCGATGTTGCCGAGCACGCTCGCGATCGCGAGCTTCTTCCAGACGAGCAGGTTGCGCTGCCACACCGCGATCCAGCGCAGCGAAAGCTCGGGGGGCCTGAAGAGTCGGGCGGCATCCATGACCGGATCCTTCAGTCGCGCAGCTCGCGCCCGGTGAGCTTGATGAAGAGGTCCTCGAGGTTCGCCGGCCGGTGCAGGTAGCGCACGCCGGGCGCGTTGGCGAGCGCCGCAAGCAGGGGGCGCGGGTCGGTCGCGTAGCAGAACGCCGTCTCGCCGGCGAGCTCGAGGCGGGTCGACAGCGCGCGTCCCTGCGCACCGGCCCACGCGCGCGCGTCGTCGCCGAACACCTCGATCACTTCGGGCTCGACTTCGGCGTCGATGAGCGCGCGCGGCGTGTCGCAGGCGATCATCGTCCCGTGGTCGATCACGGCGAGGCGCGTCGCGAGGCGCTCCGCCTCGTCCATGAAATGCGTGGTGAGCAGGATCGTCTTTCCCTGCGAGAGCAGCTGGCGAAGCCCGTCCCAGATGAGATGGCGCGCCTGCGGATCGAGCCCGGTCGTCGGCTCGTCGAGGATCAGGAGCTCGGGGTCGTTGACGAGCGCTCGCGCGAGCGTGAGGCGCCGCTTCATCCCGCCCGACAGCATCCGGATTCCCATTTTCTCCTTGCCGCCCAGCCCGGCGAATTCGAGCAGCTTCGGGATGCGCGCGGCGAGCGTCGCGCGATCGACGTCGAAATAGCGGCCGTAGATGCGGAGGTTCTCGGCGACGGTGAAATCCGGATCGAGGTTGTCGACCTGCGGCACGACGCCCACGCGGATGCGGGCGACCCGGGCGGCCTCGGGCACGCGCTCGCCGACCATCTCGATCGTGCCGCCATCGGGATCGATGAGCCCGAGGCAGCAGCGAAGCGTCGTGGTCTTGCCCGCCCCGTTGGGGCCGAGCAGCGCGAAGCATTCGCCGCGCCGGATCTCGAAGGAGAGCCCGCGCACGACCTCGTTCGCGCCGTAGAACTTGCGGAGCTCCGCGACCCGCAGCACGACGTCGCGCGCGCCGGCCTCAGCTGTCGACGCGCCGGCGGGCGTCGCGCGGGGCCGAGCGTCCGGCAGCGGAGCATTCATTCGCCGGGAATCCGTTGCGCGGGACCGTGCCACATTCCGCCGATCACCGATTGCAGCTGCGGCAGCCGACCGTGGAAGAAGTGGCCGCAGCCGGGAAACACGGTGACCGGCAGCGCCTGCGGCCGTGCCCACGCGAGCACGTCGGCGAGCGGCACGACGTCGTCCTCCTCGCCGTGAACGACGATCGTGTCGGGCGCGACGGCGGTTGCGCTGAAACGCTGCACGGCCGGCGCGACCAGCACGAGCCGCTCGGCGGCGATCTCGCCGGAAAGACGTGTCTGCACGAACGTCCCGAACGAGAATCCCGCCAGCACGACGGGCAGCGGATCGGGCCGGCCGAAGCGCTGCTGCGCGTAGTGAAGCGCGGCGCGCGCGTCGTCGGTCTCGCCATCGCCGTCGTCGAAAGCTCCCTGCGAACGGCCGACGCCGCGGAAATTGAAGCGCGTGCTCACGTAACCCAGTCCGAAGAAGGTCTTCGCAAGCGTCTGTGCGACCTTGTTGTCGAGCGTGCCGCCCTGCTGCGGGTGCGGATGCGCGATGAGCGCGATGCCGCGCGGCGCTGCGACCTCGGGCGTGTTGACGACCACCTCCAGGTCGCCCGCGGGGCCGTCGATGACGAGCCGCTGGGTGAGACGCGGCGTCAAATGCGCAGCCTTTCGACGATCTCGCCCTTGAGAATGTGGCGGTCGATGATCTCGTCGATGTCCGAGCGGTCGACGTAGGTGTACCACACGCCTTCGGGGTAGACCACGATGATCGGACCCTCTTCGCAACGATCGAGGCAACCGGCGCGATTGATCCGGACGCGACCCTTGCCGCTCTGGCCGAGCGCCTTGATCCGGTCCTTCGCGTACGCGGCGAGCGCGGCGGCGCCATGGTTCGCGCAGCAGGCCTCAGGAGCGTCGCGCTGGTTGCAGCAGAAGAAGACGTGATGCTGGTAGTAGCTCATGCTCTGGGAGGATTCGCCGCGGTGCGAGGGGCCCGTCGGGGGCGCGACGGCAAGCGGTCGATTATAGCGGACGCGAGTGACCCGGCCGTCCGCCGCGGGCGCGGATCGCGGAGGCTCCGATATAATCGCTGCGGACTCCGGCCGGCGCTGCGGCGCTTTTCCCCCTCCTCGACACCGCTCCTGTGAAGCTCTATCGCCGGCTCCTGCGCTACGTGCGCCCGCACCGCCTCGTCTTCGTCGCGGCGGTCGCGGGCATGCTGCTGGCGGCGTCGACCGACGTGATCCTGTTCCAGATCGTGCGGCCGGCGCTCAACGACATCGGCGCGATCACGCCGGCGCAGACCGCATGGCTTCCCGCGATGATCGTCGGCGTGTTCGCGTTGCGCGGGATCGGCTCGTACGCCAGCGAATACGGACTCGCCTGGATCGGGTCGCGCGTGGTGTTCGACCTGCGCAACGAGGCCTCGGAGCACCTGCTGCGCCTTCCCACGCCGTTCTATGACGGCAGCTCGGCCGGCCGGCTGCTGTCGAAGATCACGTACGACGCGCAGCAGATCGCGACGACGGCCTCGGAAGCGATCACGATCAGCATCCGCAACACGCTGACGATCGCGATCATGCTGGGCTACCTGCTGTATCTCAACTGGCAGCTCACCGTCATCGCATTTGCCGCGCTGCCGCTCGTCGGCTTCACGATCCGCAAGATCAACCGGCGGATCAAGCGGGTCAGCGTGATGGTGCAGGAGCGCACCGGAAATCTGACCCACGTGCTCGAGGAGGCGATCGGCGCGCATCGCGTCGTGAAGGTCTTCGGCGGCGAGCGCTACGAGGGCGAGCGTCTGCGCGAGGCCGCCAACAGGCTGCGGCTCGCGACCGCCAAGCAGGCGGCCGCCGCGGCGCTCGGAACGCCGATCAACCAGATCATCCTGTCGGTCGCGGTCGGCGCGATCGTCTGGTTCGCCGTGCGGCAGAACGCCGCCGGCACGTACGGCGCCGGCGACTTCATCGTCTACGTCGTCGCGCTCCTGCACCTGCTCAACACGCTGAAGGCGCTCACCAACGTCACCGGGACGATCCAGCGCGGGCTCACCGCCGCGGAGAGCGTGTTCGCGCTGATCGACGAGCCGGCGGAGGCCGACACCGGGACCGTCACGCTCGGCCGCGCGCGCGGCGGCATCCGCATCGAGCACGTCACCAAGCGCTATCACCCCGACGCGCCGCTGGCGCTCGACGGCGTCGATCTCACGATCGCACCGGGCGAGTCGGTGGCGCTGGTCGGACCCTCGGGAGGCGGCAAGACGACGCTCGTCAATCTCATTCCGCGCTTCTACACGCCGACGACCGGCAGGATCCTGCTCGACGGCGTCGACCTCGCGGAGATCCGTCTCGCCGACCTGCGCCGGCAGATCGCGCTGGTGAGCCAGGACATCGTGCTGTTCAACGACACGATTGCCGCCAACATCGCGTATGGCGCGATGGCCGGCGCGTCGCAGCAGGAGATCGAGCGCGCGGCGGAGGCGGCCAATGCCGTCGACTTCATCCGCGCGCAGCAGAACGGATTCGCCACCGTCGTTGGCGAGCGCGGCATAAGGCTCTCGGGGGGCCAGCGCCAGCGCATCGCGATCGCGCGCGCGATCCTCAAGGACGCGCCGATCCTGATCCTCGACGAGGCGACCTCCGCACTCGACAACGAATCGGAGCGCCAGATCCAGGCGGCGCTCGACTCGCTGATGCGCGACCGGACCACGATCGTCATCGCCCACCGGCTGTCGACGATCGAGGAATGCGACCGGATCATCGTGCTCGACGCGGGCCGCGCCGTGGAGCAGGGCACGCACGCGGAGCTGCTCGCGCTTGGCGGCGTCTACGCGCGGCTGCACTCGCGCCAGTTTCGCGAGGAGTAGACGCTCGAAACCGCTCCAACTCAGGGAGCGTGATCGCCGGTTTGCGATCCCGCGCGCGTGTTAAGAGTCAACGAGACTCCACTTTCGGCCATAAGCGGTCGTTCAGGGTCGTGTTGCGAACCGAACCTGCGGCAAAGGTGCAGCTCACTAAGGGTCGGATCACTCAAGTCGTTTGATCGACCACTTGCATCTGCATGGCGT
>CAVUIG010000012.1:0-87348 GCA_963741355.1 uncultured beta proteobacterium | reverse complement strand
CTTCTACGCGTCCGATCGCGCGCAGGCCGATGCCGCGATCCGCGACCGGCTGGCGGTGCATATCGAGCCCCTGATCCACGACAGCATGCGGCGGATCAAGGAGCGGCAGCGCACCGTCGATTCGCCCGAGGAATACGCGCGCGTCGCCGCAGCCTGTGGCGGCATGAAGATCGACTGACGCAAACGACAAGGTCGGCGAGCACGGTTCCCGAGGATTTTCGACGCGTCCTGGGTCCGACATTGGCTCGAGCGCCGCATGGTTGCCACAATGCAGTGAACCGATTTCCGAGAGTGGCTGCTTGGATCCAATCCGGTCAGTCATTCGTTGGATTGGAACTGGCCGCGACAAAGGGCCGGCGCGAAGGTTCAGATGTCGCGGAAGATCGACAACTCCCTGCTCCACGGCGGCATCCTGCGGCATGCGACATGCGTCACGTCGTCCAGCGGGTAGTACTCATAGCCATGCTGTCGCAGGAGCAGGGCAAGGCTTTTCTTCGAATACAAACTGACATGACCGTTTCGCGGCGCCAGATACCACCAGTTGAGACCCGTCCCCGGCGCGATAAAACCATCCGACAACACCGTCGTGAAGACGATCAGCGACTCCGGGTGTGTAACCTTCGACAGCGCCCCCATCAACCGCTGGGGGTCGGCGACGTGCTCGAACACCTCGAATGTCGTGACGAGGTCATAGGTCGACAGTTGTTTCAGCTGGGGCCTGCCTTCGACGAAATCATCGAATGAGATCGACCGCCAGCCGCGCGCGCATAGCAACCGGCTCAGCAATCCGTTCCCGCCGCCGTAGTCGAGGTGTGTAACTCGAGCGCGCACCGACCCGAAGTGCTGCTCGATGAAATCTGCGTTCCACTGCGGCCTTACGCCGAGATAGTCCGGATCGACCAGAACGTAGTCCCCGTTGTATATGACCTTCTTGAAGCGGTCATCGGACCACTGCAGGAACTCCGGCGCAAAACAGAATCCGCATCCGGCACACAAGAAGTAGCGGACGAGCGTATCGGTTTTCGGCAACCGCATTGAGTTGCGGTCTTCGCAAGACTTGTTGAAATCCACGTCGCCGAGGATTCTCGCCTGGCCACCGCAGACGGGGCAAGGAGAACGCTCCGCCTTACCAATTGACCAATGAGTTGCCGCTTTGGCGAAATCTTTGAGAACTGAGATAAGCACAGGTCAAATCCCTCGGTGTGCGATGGGCGGTCGATGCCCAGGTGGCGGACCGAGTGACTGGAGTGCAACGGCGGCTCGCCAAGTATCTCGCCTTTCAGCGGCCCGGTCAAACGGGCTTTCGCGTCGAGAATTCCTTGAAGATGGTCTGGATCGTGGCCCGATCGTCGTATGACGGCGCCGGCCGGCTCCCCACGATCGGCCTTCGCTGGCGCGCGCCCGCTTTGGGGTGCAATGAGCAACGACCGGTTGCGGCCGAACACGGCCTGTCCCTCCGAGAACTGGCAAAACAACTATTAGCGGCGATTCGGCCGCAGCGATTCCAGCATCGCCCGGAAGTCATCGGGCGGCTCGCGCTCGAACAGGAGTCGCTCTCCCGTTCGTGGATGCACGAACCCGAGCGTCCGGGCATGCAGCATCGGGCGCGTCGCGTCGATTTTCGGGCCGGCGTAGTCGCGGATGTACACGCGTTCGCCGACCAGCGGATGGCCGAGCTCGGACAGGTGGATTCGAATCTGATGCTGGCGCCCGGTTTCGAGGCGGCATTCGACGAGCGTGGCACCGGCAAGCGCGGCGATCGGTCTGATGTGCGTCACCGACCGTTTCGAATCGACCGGAGCGTCTTCCTTCGAGCGCCGGAAATGTCCGTGCGAGCCGCGCATGCCGTCGCCACGATCTGAGATGAGGTTCGTCTCGACACGCGTCGCGGCGACGGCGCCGTGCGCGATGGCGTGATAGATGCGATCGATGGTGTGGTCGCGGAACTGCGCTGCCAGCGCACGCTTCGCCTGAGCGGTCCGCGCGAACACCATCAACCCGCTCGTGTCCCTGTCGAGGCGGTGAACCACGCCGAGCGGAGCGTCGACGCCGCGCCCGCCCGTCCGCCGCAGCAAGGTTCGAAGGGAGTCGACGAGCGTTTCCCTGTTCCCCGGCTCGTCGGCGACGCTGAGCATTCCGGCGGGCTTGTCGACGACGACGACGTCGCGATCGCAAGAACACGATCGCGCTCCGGGCCAGCGCACCGGTGCGGAGCTTGGGCGCCTTCTGATCGACTTCGACCGCCATGTCCGCCGCGACGCGCGTAGCGGGGTCGAGGCAGCGCTGGCCGTCCACGGTGACGCGTCCTTCGGTGCACAGCCGCCGCGCCAGCGACCATGCGGCGCCCGTCTGCTGGCGAACGACCGCCGCGAGCGTGGGCTCGGCGGACTTCACGTCGACCGCGCCCTGGGAAGGCGGTACTCGCGACGATCTCATTTTCGTCCTCATTGCGCGGATAGCCTGCGGCTCATCCGAGGGCACACGCGTCCGCGGCGTGACGTCGTCCGGCCGCAAAGTCCGCGTGATAGATTGTCATGGCTGCCGTCCTGCTCTTGCTTGCTGCGGGCACGCGTACATCGACTCAATGAAGATCCGCCAATGATCCTCCGCATAGTCCTTTTTGCAATCGCTGCACTACTTCTTGGCGCGCATTTTTATCGAGACGGCAACATGTTGCTTGCGGCAGCGTGCCTGGCCGCACCGTTGATTTTCTTCCGCAGGAAACGATGGGTCCTCATCCTGTTGCAGTTGATGGCCTATGGCGCATCGGCAATATGGATTGACGCGGCGATTCGCCTGATCGGATTTCGCCAGCAGGCCGGCCGGCCATGGGCGCTCGCGGCCGTTATCCTGGGAGCGGTTGCCCTGTTCACGCTCGCGGCGGGATTGCTGCTGAATTCGCGCTCGATCAGGGAACGCTACGCTGCCTGACGTTGCCGGGCGTGCGTTCAGGCGCCCGCGAGCTGGAACGGATATACCGGCGGCAGGCGCAGCATGTTCGTGAGCTCGTCCAGCGCGCGCCGCGATTCGTCGAGCAGCGCCGGGTCCGCGAGATCGGCGGGGGCGAGCCGGTCGCGATAGTTGCGGCGGATCCAGCCGTCGAGCTCCCCCGCGAGCGCGTCGTCGAGCAGCACGCGGGCGCCGATCGACGCCCGTTCGGCATCGGTCAGCGCGACGCGCAAGCGCAGGCACGCCGGGCCCGCCGCCGTTCTCCATGCTCTGCTTCAGGTCGAACATGAGCACTTCGGCGATCGGCCCGCCGCTCGCGATGAGTCGTCCGAGATACGCGTCGACGCCGCGATGCTCACGGCACTCCGCCGGCGCGACGAGCAGCAGCCGGCCGTCCGGCCGCGTCAGCAGCTGACTGTTGAAGAGGTACGTCGACACCGCGTCGTCGAGGCTCACGTCCTCGTCCGTCACGATCAGCGGAACGAAGCCGTTGCCGACTCTGGCCGCGAGGTCTGCGAGCACCCGTGGCTGGTCGAGGTACGCACGCTCGTGGCAAAAGAGGACCTTTTCGTGACCCACGGCGATCACGTCGTTGTGGAAGACGCCGGCGTCGATCGCTTCCGGATTCTGCTGAGCGAACGACGATGCGTGCGGGATCGAGGCCATGCCGGCGCGCGATCGCCGTCGAAGCGTCAAGCGTCTGTCGCGCCGGGAATCGCCGCGGCGCGGTGCCGGTGTCGTCGAATCCGGAGCGGCCATAGACGAAGAACTCGACGCCACGCTTGTCCGCCGTTTCGAACCGCGTGTGATTCGCGGCGCCTTCGTCGCCGAGCTGCGGCGCTGCCGGCAGTGGATCGTGGACGACGAAGCGCGCCGGATCGGCGAAGATCGCACGCAGCACGCGTGTGGTGACCGGCGCCTCGAGCGCGCGGTGGAAGTGGCTCGCCATGTTCGCCGGCGTGAAATGGACCCGGCCGTCGGCGGTGTCGGCGGAAGGGCTCACCGTTGCGGCGTTGGCGACCCACATCGCCGCCGCGGACGAACATGCGGCGAGCAGGCGCGGGGCGTCGCGCGCGGCCGTGGCGATTATCGCGGCGTCGGTCCCGGCGAAGCCCAGCGCGCGGAGCGCGTCGACCGCGGGCCGCTCGTGCGGCGGCAGCACCGCCTGCGGATAGCCGCGTGCCGCGAGCGCGCGCATCTTTGCGAGTCCCTGCAGCGCCGCCGCCTGCGGATTGGCGATGCGATGCGCGTGCTTCTCCGAGGCGAGATTGCCTTCCGCGAGCCCCGAATAATTGTGCGACGGGCCCGGGATGCCGTCGAAATTGATCTCCATCTACCGGTCCCGGGGCGCGAGCGGCACTGCACGCACGGTGTCGCCGTCGGCGAGCGCGAGCACTTTCGCGGCGTAGGGCAGCAGCGGAAAGCGGTCGACGCGCGGCGGCGCCGGCGCGATGATCGCGCGAAAATCCTCGAAGCGCCGGTTCGAGACGAGCCAAGGGATCTCTTCCGCCAGCGTGTCGGGAACGGGGTCCCGCTCACCCTGCGCGATTTCCAGGACCTGGCTCTGCCGCACCGCGTGGACGTTGTCGCGGAAGCATTCGACCGTCGGGCCCGCGTCGAAGATGTCGATGTAACCCTCGTAACGAAAGCCTTCCTGCTCCAGCATCGTGCGCGCCGCGCGGGTGTCGTCGTGGACCTCGCCGATCGCCGCGCGCGCCGATTCGGGCAGCAGGTTGACATACACGGGATGGCGCGGCATCAGCTCGGCGACGAACGATTTCTGGCCGATGCCGGTGAGATAGTCGGCCGTCGTGTATTCCATCGCGAAGAAATGCCGGCCCAATCCCTCCCAGAACGGGCTCTTGCCGTCGGCGTCGACCTTGCCGCGCAGCTCGGCAATCACCTTCGGTGCGAAGCGCTCGGCGAACTCGGCGATGAAGAGGAAGCGGCTCTTGGCGAGCAGCGGGCCGTTGCGCCCGCGCCGGTACGCCTGGTCGAGGAACAGCGAGCAAAGCTCGGTATGTCCCGTGTGATCGTTCGACAGGAAGAGCGTCGGCGCGACGGTGTAGACGTCGAGCGCGCGCGACGCGTGCACCAGCGTGCCGACGTGATAGTTGTACCAGGGCTCGGTCAGGCCGACGGCGGCTTCGATGGCGGCGATGCCGACGACCCGCGCGGTAGCCGCGTCGATCAGCACGAACACGTAGCAGGCCTCACCGCGCGAGGCGGTCCCCGCGAACGACGCGACCGAGCGCGCGATGCGCGACGCGAGCCGATCCCGGTTCGCCGGCAGCGTCGTCAGCCCGTGGCCGGTGCGCTCGGAGAGCGCGAACACCGCCGGCAGGTCATCGGGCGCGATCGGGCGGACGAAGAACACTAGGGAACCCTAGAAATTTAAGGTTTTATGACGTGCCTGCGGCAGCGGCGCGCCGGTCAGGACGATGGCGAACGCAAGGCGATTCGGCCTGCGATCAGGCCAGCGCGCGATTGAGCGCGGTTTCGAGGCGCGAGAGGCCCTCGAGGATCTCGTCGAGACTGATGACGAGCGACGGCGCGAGGCGCACGACGTCCGGTCCGGCGACGAGCACGAGGAGGCCCGCGTCTCCGGCGGCCTTCACGACGTCCATTGCCTTGCCCTTCCACGCGGCGTCGAGCTCGCAGCCCAGCCACACGCCTTCGCCGCGCAGGTCGGCGAAGACGCGCCGGCGCGCGTTGATCGCCTTCAGGCCTTCCATGAAGAGCGCGTGCCGCGCCCTCACGCCGTCGAGCACTTCGGTCGTGTTGATGACGTCGAAGACGGCGCCGGCGACCGCACACGCGAGCGGGTTGCCGCCGTAGGTGCTGCCGTGCAGGCCGACGGTGAAGACGCTCGCGATGTCGGCGGTGGTCAGCATCGCACCGACGGGGAAGCCGCCGCCCAGACCCTTGGCGCTCGTCATGATGTCCGGGACGATGCCCTTCTGCATGTACGAGAAGAGCGTTCCGGTCCGGCCCATGCCGCTCTGGACCTCGTCGAGGATGAGGAGTGCGTGGTGCTCACTGCAGAGCCGGCGCGCGGCCTGCAGGAATTCCGGCGTGCCCGGGATCATCCCGCCTTCGCCCTGCAGCGGCTCCAGGATCACCGCGCAAATGTCATCGCCGCCTTCCTCGCGGAATGCAGCCTCCAGCGCGGCGACGTCGTTGTAGGGAATGTGCGTGAATCCTGCGGGATTGGGCCCGAAGCCCGTCGCGTATTTCGCCTGGCCGCCCGCGGTCACGGTGAAGAGCGTGCGCCCGTGAAACGCGTTGAGCGTCGAGATCACGCGCGCCTTCTGCGCGCCGTAGCGGTCGTGCGCGAGGCGCCGGGCGAGCTTCAGCGCCGCCTCGTTCGCCTCGGCGCCCGAGTTGCAGAAGAACACGCGCTCGGCGAACGTCGCGTCGGTGAGGCGTTTCGCGAGGCGCAGCGCCGGTTCGTTGGTCAGCCAGTTCGACGCGTGCCAGAGCTTCTTCGCCTGCTCCTCCAGCGCGCGCAGCTATCGCCGGATGGCAATGGCCGAGCGCCGTGACCGCGACCCCGCTCGCGAAGTCGATGTACATCCGGCCGTCCTGATCCCATACGCGCGAGCCTTCGCCGCGCACCGGAATGAACGGCGCCGGCGCGTAGCACGGCACCATGACTTCGTCGAAGGTCGCGCGCGTGACCGGCAGCGTCGCGGTGCCGCTTGTTGCAACCGCCTCGCGCGGCGGCGTCGCGGCGACGACGGCGCGCGCGGAAGCTGAAAGCGAAGTGGACATCGGGTTCTTCGTCACGCCGGAATCGCGGTCGCGGCGACGACCTGGATCTCGATCCGGTACTGCGGCGCCGCGAGCGTCGCCTGGACCGTCGCGCGGGCGGGCGTCTGCCCGGGCACGACCCATTTCTCCCACACGGCATTCATCGCGGCGAAGTCGCCCATGTCAGGCAGGTAGATCGTCGCGGACAGGATCTTCGACTTGTCGGTTCCGGCCTCGAAGAGCAGATCGTCGATCTGCGCCAGGACCTGCTGCGCCTGTCCGGTGATGTCCGCGGACGGCTCGTCGGCGACCTGCCCGGCGAGATAGACCGTTCCGGAGGCGCGGTTGATCACGGCTTCGGAAAGGCGCTTGCCGACGTGGCGGCGTTCGATCGTCACGATGCTATCCTTTGCGCTCGAGAAGAGGTGCGCGTGCATCATTCTAGACGAAACCGGCGCTGTCGCAGCGGACGAGCCGCGCCATCCACGCCGATCCGCATCCGCCGGCACGAGGCGCCGCGATGAGCCCGCGGATCGCCGTGACGCTCGCGGCCGCATTCCTCTTCGTCGCGGTCGGCGCGGGCGCGCTCGGTTCCCACGCGTTTCGCACGGTGATCGCCCCGGACCTGCAACCCGCGTTCGCCAACGCCGTGCAATATCATTTCTTCCACGCGCTGGGTCTTCTCGGCGTCGGAATCCTGCTGCTGCACAAGCCGCGCAGCCGCCTCCTCGCGGTGTCGGGATGGCTGCTGGTCGCCGGACTCGTGCTTTTCTGCGGCTCGCTCTACTTCATCACGCTGACCGGCAATCACGCGCCGGGCGTGCTGACACCCGTGGGCGGCGTCGCATTCCTCGCCGCGTGGGCGACGCTCGCCGCCGCGGCGTTGCGGTGGTGATTCGGGTCGACGGTGCGGCCGGCATCAATCCGCGGCCTCCGCACGCGCGGTGCAATGCGAAGTACCGAGTCGTCGGCCGCGCTCCATCGCTCGGCGACGCGCGGCCTCCACGTAGCGTCAGGTCGACTCCACATCTGCGCGTCGGCCTCCACCCGCGTCGCAGATGCGAGTCGTTCGCTCCGGGCTGTCGCCCTGCTCGCGCGGTGTCCTCGGGGACGCGCGGCCTCCACGTAGCGTCAGGTCGATTCCACCTCAGCGCGTCGGCCGCCACCCGCGCGTCGCAGACGCGAGTTTCGCTTCTTCGGCCGCGCTCCATCGCTCGGCGACGCGCCCTTCGGGCCTTGGCTCGCTGGCGCTCGCCCGCCTCGCTCAGTCGACCTTCGCCCCGGAATCCTTCACGACCTTCGCCCATTTCGTGGTCTCCGCCGCGATGTGCTTCGCGAAATCCTCGGGCGATCCGCCGGCGGCATTTGCACCTTGCTTCGAGAGCTTCTCCCTCGCTTCGGGCGACGCGAGCCACTTCGCGATTTCGGCGTTCAGCCTGGCGACGATCGCAGGTGGCGTGCCGGCAGGGGCGAGCACGCCGAACCAGGACGACGCCTCGAAGCCGGGCAGCCCGGCTTCCGCGATCGTCGGCACGTCCGGCAACGCCGGAGCGCGTGTCGCCGAGGTAACCGCGAGCGCGCGGAGCTTGCCGGCCTTGATCTGCGGAAGTGACGGCGGGAGGTTGTCGAACATCAGCTGGACCTGCCCGCTGATCAGGTCGGCCACCGCGGGCGCGCTGCCCTTGTACGGGACGTGCGTCATCTGCACGCCGGCCATCACCTTGAAGAGCTCTCCGGACAAGTGGATCGACGTTCCGTTGCCCGACGACGCGAAATTGAGCTTGCCCGGATTGGCCTTCGCGTAGGCGATGAGCTCGGCGACGGTGTTCACCGGCAACGCGGGATTGACGACCAGCACGTTGGGCACGCCGGCGACGAGGATCACCGGCGCGAAGTCCTTGACGTGGTCGTACGGAAGCTTCGCGTAGAGGCTCGCATTGATCGCGTGCGTGCCGACGGTTCCCATGAGGAGCGTGTAGCCGTCAGGCGCGGCACGGGCGACGAGCTCGGCGCCGATGTTGCCGCCCGCGCCCGGGCGATTGTCGACGACGACCGACTGGCCCCAGGCCTCGGTGAGCTTCTGCGCGACTTCGCGGGCGAGAATGTCGGTGGCGCCGCCCGGCGGGAAGGGCACGACCAGCCGGATCGGTTTCGACGGATACGCCGGCGCCTGGGCCAACGCGCCGCCCGCCACCCCCAGCACCGCGACGATCGCGACGCCCCACAGCACACGCAGTGCTTTTCGAAACATGGTTCCTCCGCGACGGCTTCCCGCGGCGTCGCCGCACGACCCAAATGGCGCGAACGCCCGCGGTGCGCTGCAATTCTTCCGGCGAATGGCCTGGAATGCAACGCGGCGTTCATCACGACAGCCGCGCGCCCGGTTTCGCGTCGATGGAAGGGCGTCGATTGCCGGGGCACTCCGCCACAGCGCATAATTGCCCGTTTTGAGCGGTCACCCCCGTCCCGTGTCGATGGATAATTCCCGATGAAACGCAGTGTCGTCGCCGTGCTCGTGCTGCTCGGCGTTGCGGTTGCCGCCGGCGGCGGCTATTGGCTTGGCCAGTCCAGGCCCGGCGCGAGTGTCGCCACGCCCGGCACGCCGGGCGCCGCGCCGGCGCCCACCGGCGCCGTGCCGGGGGTTGCCGTCGAAGCCGCCAGGGTGGCTGCGGCGCCGATGCCCCAGGTGATCACCGCCGTCGGCAGCCTGCGCTCCGACGAATCGGTGACCCTGCGGCCCGAAGTGGCCGGCCGGGTCAGCGCGATCCAGTTCAAGGAAGGCCAGCCGATCGCGAAGGGCACGACGATGGTGCGCCTCGATCCGGCGATCAACGAGGCCGAGTACGAGCAGGCGAAGGCGAATCTCTGGCTCGCGAAGACGAAGTACGAGCGTGCCATCGACCTGCAGAAGCAGGGGTTCATCTCGAGCCAGGCGAAGGACGAGGCGGAGAACAACCTGCGGCTCGCCGAGGCGGCGATCGCGCTCGCCGAAGCGCGGCTCGCGAAGACCGTGATCAAGGCGCCCTTCTCGGGGGTCGCCGGCCTGCGCTCGGTGTCGCTCGGCGATTACGTGAAGGAGGGCCAGGACCTCGTCAATCTCGAGTCGATCGATCTTCTCAAGGTCGATTTCCGCGTGCCCGAGGTCTACCTGAAGCAGGTCGGCGTCGGGCAGACGCTGGAGATCGGACTCGATGCGCTTCCCGGGCGCACGTACGAAGGCAAGGTGTTCGCGATCAACCCGCTGGTCGACGCCGGCGGCCGGGCGATCGTGATCCGCGCGCAGGTGCGCAATGCCGACACCGCGCTCCGGCCCGGCATGTTCGCGCGCGTGCGGCTCATCACCAACGGCGAGCGCGACACGCTGGTCGTGCCGGAGCAGGCGCTGGTGCCGCTGGGCGAGGACCAGTACGTGTTCAAGATCGCCGACGGCAAGGTGACGCGCACGAAGGTCGAGATCGGGCAGCGGCGCGACGCCCGCGTCGAGATCACCAAGGGCTCGCACACGGGCGAAGTCGTCGTCACCGCGGGACAGTTGAAGCTCCGCGACGGCATGGCCGTGACGATCGCCCCGGCGGCAGCGCCCGTCGCTTCGGGCACCGATGCCGGCGCGGCGCGGCCCGCCCAGGCCGACGGCACGCGGCCGCGTTCCTGACGCGCGGCGCGCGACGACGATGCTGCTCCCCGAGATCTGCATCCGGCGGCCGGTCTTCGCGACCGTGCTCTCGCTCATCGTCCTGCTGGTCGGGGTGATCGCGTACACGCGCCTGCCGGTGCGCGAGTATCCGCGCATCGACGAGCCCGTCGTCAGCGTGACGACGACCTATCGCGGCGCGTCGGCCGAAGTGGTCGAGTCGCAGGTGACGAAGCCCCTCGAGGATTCGCTGTCCGGCATCGAGGGCGTCGAGGTGATGACGTCGCAGAGCCGGTCGGAAATCAGCCAGATCAACGTCCGCTTCACGCTGAAGCGCGACCCCGACTCGGCCGCCGCCGACGTGCGCGACAAGGTCGCGCGGGTGCGCGGCCGGCTGCCCGACACGATCGACGAGCCCATCATCGGCAAGGTCGAGGCGGACTCGAATCCGGTGATCTACATCGCGGTGCAGGCGGGGTCGCTCTCGCCGCTCGAGGCGTCCGACTACGTGAAGCGCTACATCCAGCCGCGGCTCTCCGTGCTGCCGGGCGCCTCCGACGTGCGCATCTTCGGCGAGCGGCAGGTCTCGATGCGGATCGACCTCGACCGCACGCGCCTCGGCGGCTACAAGCTGACGGTGCAGGACGTCGAGGACGCCATCCGGCGCCAGAACGCGGAGATTCCCGCCGGACGCATCGAGTCGCAGGCGCGCGAATTCACGGTCGTCGCCGAGACCGACCTGCAGACCCCCGAGCAGTTCGGCAGCATCATCGTCGCCAATGTCGGCGGGTATCCCGTGCGCATCCGCGACGTCGGCAGCGTCGCCATCGGCGCCGTCGACGAGCGCACGGTGTCGCGCTTCAACGGCAAGCCGTCGCTCAACATCGGCGTGGTCAAGCAGGCGGTCGCGAACCCGCTCGACCTTTCCCGGCGGTGGCGGCGGAGGTCGCGCAGATCAACCCGACGCTTCCGTCCGGAATGAAGCTCGTCATCGGCTACGACACGTCGGTCTTCATCGACCGCTCGATCGCGTCGGTGTTCGAGACGATCCTCGAGGCGATCGCGCTCGTGGTCCTGGTGATCTTCTTCTTCCTGCGCAGTCTCCGCGCGACGCTGATCCCGCTGGTGACGATCCCGGTGTCGCTGATCGGCGCCTTCGCGCTGATGTACCTCTTCGGATTCACGATCAACACGCTGACGCTCCTTGCGCTCGTGCTGGCGATCGGGCTCGTCGTCGACGACGCGATCGTCATGCTGGAGAACATCTTCCGCCACGTCGAGCAGGGCATGCCGCCGAAGGAGGCGGCGATCGCCGGCGCGCGCGAGATCGGCTTCGCGATCATCGCGATGACGCTGACGCTGGCGTCGGTGTACGCGCCGCTCGCGTTCGCGCAGGGGCGCATCGGGCGCCTGTTCATCGAGTTCGCGCTGGCGCTGGCCGGCGCCGTGCTGGTCTCGGGATTCGTCGCGCTGACGCTCTCGCCGATGATGTGCTCGCTGCTGCTGCGGCACCAGGCGCGGCATTCAGCTGGATCTACAACCGGATCGAGGCGTTCATCGAGGCGCAGACGCGCACGTACCGCCGCTTGCTGGGCATTGCGCTGCGGCATCGCGGCTGGGTCGTCGCCGCATGGTGCGTCGTCCTCGCGCTGGGCGTGCTTTTCTTCTCGCTGCTGAAAAGCGAGCTCGCCCCGCTCGAGGATCGCGGCATCGTGCTGTCGGTCGTGTCGGCGCCGCAGGGATCGACGCCGCAGTACACCGCCGACCAGCTGCGGCCGATCGAGGAATTCTACGGACAGATTCCCGGAGGCCTTCGCGTACGGCGCGATCGCGGGATTCCCGACCGTCGTCGACGCGATCGCGTTCCTGCGGCTTGAAGCCGTGGGAGGAGCGGACCCGCACCCAGCAGCAGATCGCGACGAGCTGCGGCCGAAGCTGATGTCGATCCCCGGCGCATTCGCCTTCCCGATCAACCCGCCGTCGCTCGGACAGCCGTTCCGGTCGACGCCGGTCGAGTACGTCATCATGTCGCAGATCCCCTACGCGGAGCTGCAGCGCGTCGTCGACCGCTTCGTCGACGAGGCGCGCAAGTATCCGGGCGTGCAGAACATGCAGACCGACCTGCGCCTCAACACGCCGGAGCTCCGCGTCACGATCAACCGCGACAAGCTGTCCGACGTCGGCACGCCGGTCGACACCGTCGGCCGCACGCTGGAGACGATGCTGGGCGGGCGCCAGGTCACGCGGTTCAAGAAGGACGGCGAGCAGTACGACGTGATCGTGCAGGTCGCGCCGATCGACCGGTCGACGCCGACCGACATCAGCGACGCGTACGTGCGAAGCCGCGACGGCGGGATGGTCCAGCTGTCCAACCTCGTCGACGTGCACGAGCACGTCGCGCCGCAGTCGCTCAACCACTTCAACCGGCTGCGCGCGGTCAAGGTGACCGCGACGCTTGCGCCGGGCTACGCGGTCGGAGACGCGCTGAAGGCGATGGACGACGCGGCGAAGCGGGCGCTCCCGCCCACCGCGCAGACCGATCTCGACGGCCAGTCGCGCGAGTTCAGGAAGTCGGGCGGGGAGATCTATTTCACGTTCGTACTGGCGCTGATCTTCATCTACCTCGTGCTGTCCGCGCAGTTCGAGAGCTTCGTCCATCCCTTCGTCATCATGCTGTCCGTGCCGCTGTCGATGACGGGCGCGCTGTTCCTGCTCTGGCTGACCGGCGGAACGCTCAATATCTACAGCCAGGTCGGGCTGGTGACGCTGGTCGGCCTCATCACCAAGCACGGGATCCTGATCGTCGAATTCTCGAATCAGCTGCGCGCCAAGGGCGAGGCGCTGACCGATGCCGTCGTCGACGCCGCCACGCTGCGGCTGCGGCCGATCATGATGACGACCGGCGCGATGGTGCTGGGGGCCATGCCGCTCGCGCTGGCGCACGGCGCGGGCGCGGAGTCGCGCACGCAGATCGGCTGGGTGATCGTCGGCGGAATGGCCTTCGGCACGCTGCTGACGCTGTTCGTCGTGCCGACCGCGTACACGCTGCTGGCGGGACGCCCCGTGCAGGCTGCCGAAGCTGGAGCAGCCGCTGGAGTCGCTGCCCCGGCCGGGCGCCGCCGACTGAATCGCCGCCGCGCGGAGGCGGGACGCCTGCCGCAGCGCGGTCCGGCCATCCTGAGGGCCGCCCCGCGCTCGCCGGAATGCAATAGAATGGACATCTGAAAACGGCATAATGATCGTTTCCGCATTTCCCAGAGGAGGGACCATGTCACGCCCATTTGCAGTGTTCCTGCGCGCCGCGTCCGCGGCCGTGCTGTTCAGCGTCGCGATGTCGGCCGAGGCGGTCGTCGAGATCCAGTGGTGGCACTCGATGACCGGCAAGCTCGGCGACAAGGTCAACGAGATCGCGACCAAGTTCAACGCGTCGCAGGGCGACTACAAGGTGACGCCGGTCTACAAGGGCCAGTACGACGAGTCGATGGCCGCGGCGATCGCCGCCTATCGCGCCGGCAACCCGCCGCAGATCGTCCAGGTGTTCGAAGTGGGCACGGCGACGATGATGGCGGCCAAGGGCGCGATCAAGCCGGTCTACCAGCTGATGGCCGAATCGGGCGAGAAGTTCGATCCGAAGGCGTATCCTCGGCGCCGTCTACGGCTACTACTCGGACACGCAGGGCCGGCTGCTGTCGATGCCGTTCAACAGCTCGTCGCAGGTGCTCTACATCAACGACGACGCGTTCAAGAAGGCCGGGCCTCGATCCCGACCAAGCCGCCGAAGACGTGGCCCGAGGTCGGCCAGGCCGCGGAGAAGCTGAAGGCGTCGGGCGCCACGTGCGCGTTCACGACCGGCTGGCAGTCGTGGGTCCAGCTCGAGAGCTTCAGCGCCTGGCACAACGTGCCGGTCGCGACGAAGGAAAACGGCTTCGGCGGCCTCGACACGCGGCTCGAATGGAACGAGCCGGTGAAGGTCAAGCACATCCAGACGCTGGGCGACTGGTCGAAGAAGGGCCTCTTCACCTACGCCGGCCGCAAGGACGAGCCGCTCGCGAAGTTCACGAGCGGCGACTGCGCGATGATCACGACGTCGAGCGGGTCCTACGCGAACATCAAGGCGAACGCCAAGTTCAACTGGCGCGTCGCGCGGCTGCCATACTGGGCCGACGTCACGGGCGCGCCGCAGAACACGATCATCGGCGGCGCGACGCTCTGGGTGCTGACGCAGAAGGATCCCGCGGTCTACAAGGGCATCGCGAAGTTCTTCACGTTCCTGTCGTCGCCGGAAGTGCAGGCCGACTGGCACCAGGCGACGGGCTACGTCCCGATCACCATCGCCGCGTACGAGCTGACCAAGAGCCAGGGTTTCTACGAAAAGAACCCGGGCTTCGACATCGCGATCGGCGAGCTCAACAACAAGCCGCCGACGGCGAACTCGAAGGGCGTGCGCTTCGGCAACTTCGTCGAGATCCGCAACATCAACGACGAGGAGCTGGAGCAGGTCTGGAACGGGCAGAAGACCGCCAAGCAGGCGCTCGATGAAGCGGTGCGCCGCGGCAACGAGCAGCTCGAGCGGTTCCAGAAGGCCAACCAGTAACAGCAGGCACGCCGTCGCGCCTTCCGGATCCGGCGGCGCGGCGGCGACTCGGCATGGACGATCGCGCCGTCTTCCGATCGCGCTGGCTTCCGTATGCGCTGATCGCGCCGCAGATCGCGATCACGCTGGTCTTCTTCTTCTGGCCGGCGGCGCAGGCGCTCTACCAGTCGGTGCTGGTCCAGGACGTCTTCGGTACCCGGACCGCAGTTCGTCTGGTTCGACAATTTCAAGGCGCTGTTCAACGACCCGCTCTACCTGCGCTCGTTCCGCGTCACCGCGGTGTTCTCGCTGCTGGTGGCCGTCATCGGGCTCGCGATCGCGCTGCTGCTCGCGGTCTTCGCCGACCGCGTCGTCACGCGGCGCCGCGGTCTACAAGACGCTGCTGATCTGGCCCTACGCGGTCGCCGCGGCCGTCGCCGGCGTGCTGTGGCTGTTCCTGCTGTCGCCGTCGATCGGCATCGTCACGTTCGCGCTGCGCCAGCTCGGCATCAACTGGAACTACTACCTCAACGGCGGGCAGGCGCTGACCCTGATCGTGATCGCCGCCGTGTGGAAGCAGATCAGCTACAACTTCCTGTTCTTCCTCGCCGGGCTGCAGTCGATTCCGAAGTCGATGATCGAGGCCGCGGCGATCGACGGCGCGGGGCCGTTGCGCCGCTTCTGGACGATCGTCTTCCCGCTGCTGTCGCCGACGACGTTCTTCCTGCTCGTCGTCAACATCGTCTACGCGTTCTTCGACACCTTCGCGATCGTCGACGCGACGACGCAGGGCGGTCCCGGGCAGGCGACGCAGATCCTCGTCTACAAGGTCTACCAGGCCGGCATGCAGGCGCTCGATCTCTCCGGCTCGGCGGCGCAGTCGGTGGTGCTGATGCTGATCGTGATCGTGCTCACCGTCATCCAGTTCCGCTACGTCGAGCGCAAGGTGCATTACTGATGACGCCATGCCGATGGTCGAGCGCCGCCCGCTGCTGACGGTCGCTTCGGCGCCACCTCGTGCTGATCGCGGGGCGTCGCGCATCGTCGCGTTTCCGATCTGGGTCGCGTTCGTGGCGTCGACGCTGTCGCTGGACGAGGTGATCCGCGGTGCCGATGCAGCTCGTTCCGGGCACGCATTTCGTCGAGAACTACCAGGCCGTGCTCGCGCACGGCACCGAGCGCGGCTCGGGCGCGGCGGTCGGGCCGATGATGTGGAACAGCCTCGTGATGGCGCTGACGATCTCCATCGGCAAGATCGCGATCTCGATCATCTCGGCATTCGCGTTCGTCTATTTCCGGTTCCCGCTGCGCAGGACGTTCTTCTGGATGATCTTCGTCACGCTGATGCTGCCCGGTCGAGGTCCGCATCTTCCCGACCTACAAGGTCGCGGCGGACCTCGGCCTCATCAACACCTACGCCGGGCTGACGCTGCCGTTGATCGCGTCGGCGACGGCGACGTTCCTGTTCCGGCAGTTCTTCATGACCGTGCCGCGCGAGCTCGCCGAGGCGGCGCGGATCGACGGCGCCGGGCCGATGCGCTTCTTCGTCGACGTCGTGCTGCCGCTCTCCAAGACCAACATCGCCGCGCTCTTCGTCATCATGTTCATCTACGGCTGGAACCAGTACCTGTGGCCGCTGCTGGTGACGACGCAGGAGAGCATGTACACCACGGTGATCGGCATCAAGCGGATGATCACCGGCGGCGACGCGCTGACCGAATGGAACCTCGTGATGGCGACGGCGCTGCTCGCGATGCTGCCGCCGGTCGCGGTCGTGCTGCTGATGCAGAAGTGGTTCGTGAAGGGCCTCGTCGAAACCGAGAAGTGACCCATGGCGAAAGTCGAATTCAGGAACGTCACGAAGAGCTTCGGCCCGGTCGCCGTCGTGCACGGCATCGACATGAGCGTCGCCGACGGCGAGTTCATCGTCATCGTCGGGCCGTCGGGCTGCGGCAAGTCGACGGTGCTGCGGATGGTCGCGGGGCTCGAGGCGATGTCGGGCGGCGAGATCGTGATCGGCGACCGGGTCGTCAACGACCTCGAGCCCAAGGACCGCGACATCGCGATGGTGTTCCAGAACTACGCGCTCTATCCTCACATGAGCGTGTTCGACAACATGGCCTACGGCCTCAAGATCCGCGGGATGCCGAAGCCCGAAATCGAGCAGCGGGTCAAGCGCGCGGCCGACATCCTGGAGCTCGACGCGCTCCTCCTGCGCAAGCCGCGCGAGCTCTCGGGCGGACAGCGGCAGCGCGTCGCGATGGGCCGCGCGATCGTCCGCGAGCCCGCGGTGTTCCTGTTCGACGAGCCGCTGTCGAACCTCGACGCGAAGCTTCGCGTGCAGATGCGCTTCGAGATCCAGAAGCTGCATCGGCGCCTCGGCACGACGACGCTCTACGTCACCCACGACCAGGTCGAGGCGATGACGCTCGCGCAGCGGATGGTGGTGATGAACGCCGGGCGCGCCGAGCAGATCGGCACGCCGATGGACGTCTACGAGGATCCGGCCACGCAGTTCGTCGCCGGCTTCATCGGCTCGCCGTCGATGAATTTTCTCGCCGGCCGCTCCGAGGGCGGCGGGCGGATCACGCTCGAGCACGGCGGCGCGGTCCGCCACGCGAGCGGCACCGCCGACGCCGGGCCGCGCAGTCACGGTCGGCATCCGTCCGGAGCACGTCATCCCGGGCAGCGAGGCCGACGGCCTGTTCTCGGCGACGGTCGAGATGGTCGAGCACCTCGGCGCCGATACGCTGGTCCACCTGTCGCACGGCAAGGACTTCGTCGTCGCGCGCCTGCCGCACGGCAGCCGGCCCGCCGTCGGCTCGACGCTGCACGTCGCGGCCGCGCCGCACCACATCTACCTGTTCGACGCCGAGACGGGCGCCAGGATCCGCTGACATGACCGCCAACATCGCCAAAGACTGGCCGTACCCGCGCCTCGTCGCGCACCGCGGCGCCGGCAAGCAGGCGCCCGAGAACACGCTGACCGCGATGCGCGTCGGACACGCGCACGGCTATCGGATGTTCGAGTTCGACGTCAAGCTCTCCGCCGACAATCTGGCGTTCCTGCTGCACGACGACACGCTGGAGCGGACGACGAGCGGGCGCGGCCGCGCCGACGCGCTGCCCTGGCGCGAGCTGTCGCGGCTCGACGCCGGCGGCTGGCATTCGGCGAAGTACTCGGGCGAGCCGCTGCCGACGCTCGCGGCGATCGCCCGCTGGGCGCGCGCGCACGGCGTCATGTGCAACATCGAGATCAAGCCGACGTCCGGCCGCGAGCGCGAGACCGGCGCGGCGGTCGCGCTCGACGCCGTGACGCTGTGGCGCGACGCCGACGTTCCGCCGCTGCTGTCGTCGTTCTCCGAGGACGCGCTCGCGGCCGCGCGCGACGCGGCGCCCGCGCTGCCGCGCGCGCTGCTGTTCGACGCGCTGCCGCCGGATTGGTAGGACCGTCTCGCGCGATTGTCCTGCGTGGCGGTCGACGTCAACCACAAGGCGCTCACCGCCGATTTCGTGCGAGCGGCGCGCTCCGCCGGCTATCGCGTGCTGACCTACACGCCGAACGAGCCCGAGCGGATCGCCGAGCTCGGCGCCTGGGGTGTCGACAGCATCATCACCGACGCGGTCGACCACGTTCCCGCCGACGCGCTGCCGCCGGCGCTGCCGCTGACCTGAGATTTGCCCGCGGGCCGTGGCTACGCGGCGGCCGCGGCCGCCGGGCGTCGGATCGCGCGCTCGTCGATCGGCAGGTTGATGAGCCCTGCCGCGACGCCGAGCGCCGATCGATATCCACCAGACCACGTCGTAGCTGCCGGTCGTGTCGTAGAGCCGGCCGCCGAGCCACGCGCCGAGGAAGCTGCCGATCTGGTGGCTGAAGAACGTCAAGCCGGAAAGCATCGCGAGATAGCGCACGCCGAACACCTGCGCGACGATGCCGTTGGTCGGCGGCACCGTCGACAGCCACAGCAGGCCCAGCGCAATCGCGAAGGCGTAGACGGACGCCGCCGACACCGGCGTCAGGAAGAACAGCGCGAACACGACGGCGCGGGCGAAGTAGATCGCCGACAGCAGGTAGCGCTTCGGCATCCTGCCGCCGAGCCAGCCCGGCCACGTAGGTGCCGACGATGTTGAAGAGGCCGATCAGCGCGAGCGCGGTGACCGCGACGTGCGGCGCCATGCCCCTTGTCGGCGAGATACGCGGGCAGGTGCACGCCGACGAACACGACCTGGAAGCCGCAGACGAAGAAGCCGATCGTAAGCAGCATGTAACCGCGGTGGCCGAGCGCCTCGCGCATCGCCTGCCCCGCCGACTGCTGGAACGCGTGTCCGGTCCCGAGGTGCCGCTCGTACAGCGACGCCGACAGCGGGATCATCAGCAGCGCGACGGCCGCGAGCGCGAACAGGGCGCCGTACCAGCCGATGTGCGAAATCAGCGACTGCGTCACCGGCAGCAGCGCGAACTGGCCGAACGATCCCGCGGCCGCCGAGATGCCGAGCGCCATGCTGCGCTTTTCCGGCGGATACGCGCGGCCGAGCACGCCGGCGACGACCGAGAACGGTGAGCCCCGACAGCCCGGTGCCGATCAGCACGCCTGCCGCCAGGATCAGCGTGAGCGGCGTCGTCGCGAGCGCCATCGTCGCGAGCCCCGCGCTGTAGAGCAGCGCGCAGACGAGCGCGACGCGATGCGTGCCGAAGCGGTCGGCGAACATCCCGGCGAACGGCGCCGTGACGCCCCACACCAGGTTCTGCACGGCGATCGCCAGCGCGAACGTCTCGCGGCCCCAATGGAGGTCGGCGCTCATCGGCTGCAGGAAGAGGCCGAAGCCGTGGCGGATCCCCATCGACAGCGTGAGGATCAGGCCGCTCGTGACGAGAACGACGGTCGGCGTGCGCCAGTCGGCGCGGTTTCGCAATGCGGGTCATCGTGATGGCCTCTGGTCGTTGCCTCGCGCGTGCCGAGCCGCCGACGCCGGATGCAGCGATTCGATCGTCGCAAGCGTCGCGATGAGCGCGTCGAGCCGCTCGGCGCCGAGGGCCTTCGCCACCTCCGCCTGCGCGCGCTGCCAGTGCGGCTCCGCGGCACGGATTGCCGCGGTGCCGGCGCGAGTCAGCTCGACCTCGCGCGTGCGGGCGTCCCGTCCGGGGACGATCGCGACCAGCTTCCGCTCGACCAGCGGATCGAGATTGCGCGAAAGCGCCGTGCGGTCGATCAGCGTCGCGGCGGCGAGATCGGTGATGCGCGAACGGCCCTCGCGGGCCAGCGTGCGCAGCAGCGAGAACTGCGTGAGACGCAGCCCCGACGGCGCCATCGCGTCGTCGTAGAGCTGCGTCAGCGCGCGCGTCGCGCGCCGCAGGCGGCCGCAGGCGCACGCGATGCTGGCGGGAGGAGGGGCATCCATATCTGTCACGCGGGTATTACGAGCATATGCACGTATTGCGGAGGATAGCGGCGCGGGTTCCTCTCGTCAACGCCTTTGCGCGCCTGCTCGCCGGCACCGGGCTGACGATGCCCGTCGTCGCGGCAGCGTGGCCGGGGCCGGCCCCGGGCTGGCTTACTCGGAGGCCCAGTCCCTCGCCCGCGCGATGGCCTTGTCCCAGCGGGCGCGCATTTCCAGCGCGCGGTCGCGCGGCATCGCGGGCTCGAACGCGCGGTCGATGCGCCAGTTGTCGCGGATCGCGCCGTCGTCCTCCCAGTAGCCGACGGCGAGTCCGGCGAGGTACGCGGCGCCCAGCGCCGTCGTCTCGAGCACCTTGGGCCGCACGACCGGGACGCCGAGGACGTCGGCCTGGAACTGCATCAGCAGATTGTTCGCCGCCGCGCCGCCGTCGACGCGGAGCTCGGTGAGCGTGACGCCCGCGTCGCGCTGCATCGCCTGCAGCACGTCGGCGCTCTGGAATGCAATCGCCTCGAGCGCCGCGCGCGCGATGTGCCCCGCGGTGACCCCGCGCGTCAGACCGAATATCGCGCCGCGCGCGTACGCATCCCAGTGCGGCGCGCCCAGCCCCGCGAAGGCCGGCACGAAATACACGCCCCCGTTGTCGGCGACGGACGCGGCGAGCGCCTCGATCGCGGGCGCCGAGTCGACCATGCGAAGCTCGTCGCGCAGCCACTGCACGACGGCCCCGGCGATGAAGACGCTGCCTTCGAGCGCGTACTGGAGGCGATCTTCGCCGCGTCGCCATGCGATCGTCGAAAGCAGATTGTTGGCGGACGCGACCGCGGTCTCGCCGGTATTGAGCAGCATGAAGCAGCCGGTTCCGTAGGTGTTCTTCGCGAGGCCGGGCGTAAGGCAGGCCTGCCCGAACAGCGCCGCCTGCTGGTCGCCGGCGATGCCGGCGATCGGCACCTGCACTCCATCCAGGGTGGCGTGCGCGCACACGCCCGACGACGATACGACGCGTGGAAGCACCGTCCGCGGAATGTCGAACAGCGCGAGCAGCTCGTCGTCCCATTCGCCCGTGTGGATGTTGAACAGCAGCGTGCGGCTCGCGTTCGACGCGTCGGTGACGTGGACGCTTGCCCGCGGTCAGGTTCCAGACGAGCCAGCTGTCGATCGTGCCGAAGGCGAGCTCGCCGCGGCGCGCGCGATCGCGGGCGCCCGGCACGTTGTCGAGCAGCCAGGCGAGCTTGGTTCCGGAGAAATACGGGTCCAGCACGAGGCCCGTGCGCTTGCCGACCTCGACCGAATGCCCGGCCGCGCGCAGGGCGTCGCAGCGATCGGCGGTGCGCCGATCCTGCCAGACGATCGCATTGGCGATCGGCCTGCCGGTGGCGCGATCCCACAGCATGGTCGTCTCGCGCTGGTTCGTGATGCCGAGCGCGGCGATGTCGGCGACGCCAAGGCCGGCGGCCGCGACCGCATCGTGCAGCACGCGCGACTGCGTCGCCCAGATTTCCGTGGCGTCGTGCTCGACCCAGCCCGGCTGCGGGTAGATCTGACGAAATTCCTGCTGGGCGGCGCCGCGCGGCGCCCCGGCTCGATCGAACACGATCGCCCGCGAGCTGGTCGTGCCCTGGTCCAGGGCGAGTATGTAGCGCATCGAATGCGGGTCGGGGTGCGGGTGTGCCGTTCGCAGCCATGCCGCGCCGTCGGTTGCGGCGCCCTGCGTCCAAAGATTACAATGCAGGGCTTGCAGCGGCGCGGAATCGAGGCGTCATTGTAGCCAACTCCGGCGTCCCGGCCGGCACATCGTTCGCACCTGCCGCCACGTTCCCCGATGCCGCTCCCTCCCAGTGAAGTCCCGCGCACGCGCCTGCATTCGCGCCGGGTGAGCTACGACGGATGGCTGCGCGACGACGGGCTGTTCGACATCGAGGCCCGGCTCGTGGACGTGAAGGACGAAGACTATGCGCTCGCGTCCGGCGTGCGGCCGAAGGGCGCGCCGATCCACGAGATGAGCGTGCGGGTCACGATCGGGAGCGACTTCGTCGTCCGGGCGATCGACGCGCGCCTCGACGCCGTCCCGTACCCGGACGGCTGCGAGCACATCGCACCGGCGTATTCGCAGCTCGTCGGCACGAACCTGATGCACGGATTTCGCGCGACGCTGTACAACCTCATGGGCAGCGCAAAAGGGTGCAGCCACGTCACCGAGCTCCTGGCCTTTCTGCCGACCGCGGCCGTGCAGACGTTCGCCACGCTCAATCCCGAAAACAAGGGCAGCGGCACGAAGCCGTATCAGCTCGACCGCTGCCACGCGCTCGTGCACACGACCGAAACGGTGCGTCGCTACTACCCCAAGTGGTTCCGGGGCGCGGCGTGAGGGAAGCCGGCGACGATTTTCTCGATCGAGGGTACGGAATCAAGATTATCGGCGGGTTCGAGTCGCGCTGCAGCGTTGCGGAAAAGATCGTCTCTGATTCCATCAAGGAGCGCACGTGAAGATCCACGAGTACCAGGGGAAGGAAATCTTTCGCCGTCACGGCGTGCCGACGCCCCGCGGCGTACCGGTGTTCAGCGTCGACGAGGCGGTCGCCGCCGCGCAGTCGCTGGGCGGCTCGGTCTGGGTCGTCAAGGCGCAGATCCACGCCGGTGGACGCGGCAAGGGGGGAGGGGTGAAGGTCGCGAAATCGGTCGACGAGGTGCGCGATCTCGCCGGCAGGATACTCGGGATGCAGCTCGTCACACACCAGACCGGCCCGGTCGGCCAGAAGGTCCGCCGCCTGCTGATCGAGCAGGGCGCCGACATCCGCAAGGAGCTCTACGTCGGCATGGTCGTCGACCGCGTAACGCAGCGCGTGTGCCTGATGGCGAGCTCGGAAGGCGGGATGGACATCGAGGAAGTCGCGGCGAAGACTCCCGAGCGCATCCACAAGGTCTTCATCGACCCGATGCACGGCCTCACCGACGCCGAGGCCGACGACGTCGCGCGCAAGATCGGCATACCGGAAGGCAGCCTCGCGCAGGGGCGCGCCGTGCTGCAGGGGCTCTATCGCGCGTTCGACGCGACCGACGCGTCGCTCGCCGAGATCAATCCGCTGATCGTCACCGGCGACGGCAGCGTCGTCGCGCTCGACGCCAAGCTCAATTTCGATTCGAACGGGCTCTACCGTCATCCCGAGATCGTCGAGATGCGCGATCTGGACGAGGAGGATCCGGCGGAGATCGAGGCGTCGAAGTCCGACCTCTCGTACATCTCGCTCGACGGCAACATCGGCTGCCTCGTCAACGGCGCGGGACTCGCGATGGCGACGATGGACACGATCAAGCTCTACGGCGGCGAGCCGGCGAACTTCCTCGACGTCGGCGGCGGCGCGACCGCGGAGAAAGTGACCGAGGCGTTCAAGATCATGCTGCGCAATCCGGGATTGAAGGCGATCCTCGTCAACATCTTCGGCGGCATCATGAAGTGCGACACCATTGCGGAGGGCATCGTCGCCGCGTCGAAGGCGGTGTCGCTCGGCGTGCCGCTGGTGGTGCGGATGAAAGGCACCAACGAGGAGATCGGCAGGAAGATCCTCGCCGAGTCGGGGCTGCCGATCATCACCGCGAACAACATGGCCGAAGCGGCGGAAAAAGTCGTCGCCGCCGCGAAGGGGCGATGAGATGTCCATCCTGATCAACCGCAACACCAAGGTCATCACGCAGGGGATCACCGGCAAGACCGGCCAGTTCCACACGCGCGCCTGCCGCGACTACGCGAACGGCAAGGCGTGCTTCGTCGCCGGCGTCAACCCGAAGAAGGCCGGCGAGGATTTCGAGGGCATTCCGATCTACGCGACGGTGAAGGACGCGAAGGCGGCGACCGGCGCGACCGTCAGCGTCATCTACGTTCCGCCGCCGTTCGCGGCCGCGGCGATCGACGAGGCGGTCGACGCGGGGCTCGACCTCGTCGTATGCATCACCGAAGGCATTCCCGTGCGCGACATGATCCGCACGCGCTTTCGCATGCAGGGAAAGAAGACGCTGCTGCTCGGTCCGAACTGCCCCGGCGTGATCACGCCCGAGGAGCTCAAGATCGGCATCATGCCCGGGCACATCCACAAGAAAGGCCGCATCGGCGTGATGTCGCGCTCCGGCACGCTCACCTACGAGGCGGTCGGCCAGCTCACCGAGATCGGGCTCGGCCAGTCGACCGCCGTCGGCATTGGCGGCGACCCGGTCAACGGCCTCAAGCACATCGACTTCCTGCGCCTTTTCAACGACGACCCGGACACCGACGCCGTCGTGATGATCGGCGAGATCGGCGGCAGCGACGAGGAGACCGCCGCGCGCTGGGCGAAGGACAACATGAAGAAGCCCGTCGTCGGATTCATCGCGGGCGTGACCGCGCCCGCGGGCAAGCGGATGGGCCATGCCGGAGCGATCATCTCGGGCGGCAAGGGAACCGCGCAGGAGAAGCTCGCCGTCATGGAGGAGTGCGGGATCAAGGTCACGCGCAATCCGGCGGAGATGGGCAAGCTGCTGAAGTCGGTGCTGTGAACGGCGTGACCCGCAAGACAACTCGGGCCGGCCGCGCCGCACGGGCCGCATCGGGGCGAGCGACGAGGGGGATCGGCAGGCCATGATGGAATTCGCAACGCCACAGTTCTGGGCCGCGGCGCTCGAGATCGTCGTCATCAACATCCTCCTGTCCGGCGACAACGCGGTCGTGATCGCGCTCGCCTGCCGGAACCTGCCCGCGAGGCAGCGGGTCCTGGGGATCTTCTGGGGCGTCCTCGGCGCGGTCGTGCTGCGCATCATCCTCACGTTCTTCGCCACGCAACTGCTGCAGTTGCCGTGGCTGCAGCTCGTGGGCGCCGCATTGCTGATATGGATCGGCATCAAGCTGATCGGTGAGGAGGACGGCGAATCGAAGGACATCGTCGCGAGCGATCGTCTCCTTGCCGCGGTGCGCACCGTCATCGTCGCCGACCTCGTGATGAGCCTCGACAACGTGATCGGCGTTGCTGCCGCCGCCCATGGAAGTCTGCTGCTGCTGGTCTTCGGATTGGCCGTCAGCATCCCGCTCGTGGTGGCCGGCAGCCAGATCATCATGAAGCTGATCGGCCGCTTCCCGTTGCTGGTCCCGGCCGGCGGCGGGCTGCTGGGATACATCGCCGGCGACATCGCGACGACCGACGTCGTGGTCAAGCCGTGGATCGACTCGGCGGCGCCCGACCTCCATACGATCGCGCCGCTGGTCGGCGCCATCGTCGTCGTCGCCGGAGGGGCCTGGGTCACGCGGCGCCGACGGCGCACCCGTCCACACGAGAAATAGCGGGCGAGGTGCGGCCGCGCTCGCGCCAAAGCCGCGCTGCCGTTAAACTCGCGGACGCAGGACCCACCCCCGACCCGGCCCGAACACTCCAATGACGCAACGCACCGCGCTCGAATGCGCCACCCTTTCCCACCCGGGAATGGTCCGCTCGCACAACGAGGACTCGGTCTTCGTCGACGGCGACGCCGGCATCGCGGTGCTCGCCGACGGCATGGGCGGCTACAACGCGGGCGAAGTCGCGAGCGGCATCGCGGTCAACGTCGTCAGCAACGGCATGCTGCCCGAGCTTCGCTCGGGCCGCGAGCTCACCAAGATCGACGTCGGGAGCGGCCTCACCCACGCGGCGATGCTGCTGCAGCAGCAGATCGCGGCTGCGAACAAGGGCATCTACGAGGCGGCGCAGGCGCGGCCCGAATGCGCCGGCATGGGCACGACGATCGTCAGCGCGGTGTTCTGCGGCAACCGCGTCAGCATCGGCCATATCGGCGATTCGCGCTGCTACCGGCTGCGCGGCGAGAAATTCGAGCAGCTGACCCACGACCATTCGCTGCTGCAGGAGCAGATCGACAGCGGCCAGCTCACTCCCGAGCAGGCGAAGTTTTCTCTGAACAAGAACCTCGTCACGCGCGCGCTCGGCATCGAGGCGATCGTTCCCGCGGAAATCGTCGAGTACCGGGTCGAGGCGAACGACGTCTACCTGCTCAATTCGGATGGCCTGACCGACATGGTGGAGCCCGACGTCCTGCATTCGATCATCGACGCCAAGCGGGCCGATCTCGCCGAGGCCGCGGCGGAGCTGATCGACGTCGCCAACCAGAACGGCGGACGCGACAACATATCCGTGGTGCTGGTGCGCGTCCCCGCCGAATTCCTGCCGTCATCGGGCTGGGCGCAGCGCTGGCTCGCCAAGAAGAAAGGGTAGGCGTCTCGCGTGGGCAAGCTCGTCCTCTATCTCGCGGACGGAAGCACGCTCGACATCCTGCTCAATCGCGAGCGGGTGACGATCGGCCGCCGCGCCGACAACGACGTCTGCCTTCCGTATCCCGCGGTGAGCGCCGAGCACGCATCGGTCGTGACCATCCTCGCCGACTCCTTCCTCGAGGACCTCGGCAGCACCAACGGAACGCTCGTGAACGGCCGGCCGGTCGCCAAGCATTTCCTGCGCGACCGTGACCAGATCGACATCGGCCGGCAGAAGCTCGTCTTCGTCGCCGACGACGCGCATCAGCTGGAGCCCGCGTACGTGAGCCAGGCCATCGCGCACAAGAGCCTGTTCGGCGAGCGCGTCGAGCAGGTTCCAGTGCGTTCCCCCGACGCTCGCGCGCTGACCGACGCCAAAGCCTCCCTGAACTCCGACGCAATGGCGGGGCACGAGACCGACGCGATGGGCGAGATCGACCGGTTCGTCTCGGCGGAAGTCGCCGCGGACGCGCGCGCCGTGGCCGTGGACTCCACGCCGGTGCGCGGCGACATCGTGGCGGAATTTGTCGCGGGAGAAGAACTGGCTCAGGTGCCGTCCGTACGCGTGCTCTCCGGCGTCAACTCGGGCCGCACCATCGCGCTCGACAAGGACGCGATGTCGCTTGGCCGCGCCGGCGTGCAGGTCGCGGTGGTCCGCCGCTCCCCGCATGGGGCACGACTGGTCCCGCTCGAAGGCGACCGGGCGCCCATCGTCAACGATTCGGAAGTTCCGGCCGAGGGCACCGAGCTCCGCAACGGCGACGTCGTCGAGATTGCCGGAGTCAAGCTCGAGTTCGTCGCCGCGCGAACCCGCTCCTAGGAACGCGCCCAAGGTTCTTGCACGGCGTTTGCATCGGTCGGGTCAGGATCCTTTGCCCCGTCGAGCACGATTTCCGCGGTTCACGGCAGGCGCGACGGGTGCCGGGCGCAAATCCCGGTTCGCCCTGATTTCGCCGCGGTGCCCGAAGTGACGCGCAGCGTCACCTGGGTCGCGCTGTACGTCCAATCGAGGGCGCAAGGGCGAACGCTCCGATGTGCGATCACAACCGGGCGCCGAGGGAAATCCTGCGGATTTTCTTAATAATATTATTGAAAAACATTTACTTAGCTTAATCGCGGTTCGCGTTGGCAGATCTCAGAACAATGGCATAACACGTGCTTTGTTGGTGTCAGCATCGCTGGGTTGCGCGGGTAGCGAATGTGGTCAACAACTATCGGAGACATCGAATGAAGCGAATACAACAAGGCTTTACGCTGATCGAACTGATGATCGTGGTTGCGATCATCGGTATCCTTGCGGCGATTGCAATTCCGCAGTACCAGAGCTACACCGCCCGCGCGCAGTTGGCGGACGCGATCGAGATCGCAGGTGGTCTGAAGGTCGCGGTGGGCGAGTATTACCAGAACTTCGGGTCCTACGCGGGCGCGGACAGTGCGGGTAAGGGAATTCCGCCGTCGATTGCCACCGGCGCCGGCAAGTATGCCGACACCGTTTCGGTCGCGTCAGGCGTGATCACTGCGGTGATGAAGGCGTCGGGCGTTGCGAGCTGCGTGCAAGGCAAGACCGTCGTTCTTACGCCAAGCGTCTCCGGCGCACGATGCGCCGATCCAGTGGACGTGCTCGACGACCGCCAGCGTGGGTTGCTACCCGACGTCTTGCTCGGGCTGATCGATCATTTCTGTTTCAGTAGGGGCCGGATTCCGGCCCCTTTTTTTTGCGACCGTGCCGAAGCCATGCGCGGGACCAGCCAGCCGGTCATCTGCCTAGTGCAGAAATTGCTTCACTGCACAGGTAGCCTTGGCCGTTGGGACGAGGGACAGGACAGTGGGTTCGAGCGCCTTCATCGCGGATTCACGCTGATCGAGCTGATGATCGTGGTCGCGATCATCGGAATTCTCGCGGCCATCGCCATTCCTCAGTATCAAATCTACACCGGGCGCGCACAGCTCACCGAGGCCATTCAGGTCGCCGCGAAACTCAAGCCCGCGATTGCGGAAGCACTGCAAAGCCAAACGGCGATGGCCGCGATCAATGGTGGCAGCTCGGGGATTCCCGCCGACATAACCTCCGGGAATGCGGGGAGATGGGCCGACACGATCTCCGTGGTGGGCGGGTCCATCATCGTGCAGATGAAGACATTGGAAGTGTCTCCATGCGCCGGCGGGAAGGTCGTCACGCTCACCCCCTCCGTGCCTTCGCCCGACGACCCGATCCAATGGACTTGCACGAGCACGTCGACCTGTGCGCCGATCACCTGCAGCTAGCGCAGGCACTCGCCTTTGCACCACTCCGTGGTCCACTCTACCACTGGCGGTCAGCGAGCCCGCAAGCTGGTCCGCGCGGTAGATCGGATTCGATCGGGAATCCGATTGGCCCGCTCGATGTCCGAGTGGCGATTCCAGCACCCACGACTGATGGAGCGCGAGGCGCGCGACGCGGCCCCGACGCGGTGCGCTATCATCAAATAACTTCGATTGTCGCCATGCTGTACCGCTCTCCCACGATGTTCCTCGGCGCTCGTCTGTTGCGCAGGCCGCGGCGCCGGCTCGCCAGGGACGCGGCTTGAATCTGCGTCCGCGCGCGATGCCGCCAGGCATTGCCATCGCGAGCCGCGAGAAGGTCATTGCCCGCGCGGCGCTCGACCGCGGGTCGTCTCTCCTTGCGCAATCCCTCGCGGCACTGGATGCCGCGCTCGCGCATGCTCCCGATGACGGCGAGCTCGCCGTCGCCAGGGCGGAGACCCTGTCCGCCTGGGGTCGAGGCCGCGAGGCGCGCGATGCCTATTTGCGCGCCGAAGCGCTGGGGATGCGGACCGCGCGACTTTACGCGGAACTTGGGGCCGCGCACGCGGCGCTCGGGGAGTATGACAGCGCGATATCGGCAGCCGAGCGAGCGATTCTCGCCGAGCCTTCGGAGTTCGGTTGGCGCCACCTGATGGGCACGCTGCAGGAAGCGACAGGCAATCCCTTGAGTGCCATTCGAACCTTCGAATCGGTCATTGCCGAAGACCCGACCCGTCTGGATTCGCGGATCGAACTGTGCCGCAGCCTCGCCTCCATCGGCGATCCTGCACGATGCGTCGTCGAAGCGCAGCGCATGCTCGAGCAGTATCCGGATTGTGCGCAGGCGCATGCGCTGTTGGGAATCGCAGCATTACTGCAGAACCGTCCGGCGGAAGCGCTGGAATGTTTGCCCCGCGCCGAAGCGATTGCGGGACCGGATCCGATCTCGAGGTTTTCGACCAGAGTCGCGGTCGCGTTGACGAACTCGGCCGCACCGTGAGTGCGTCGAGATGCTCGAGCAACAGCTGCCACGCCGGCCGAATCTCAACGCGCATCTGGGTTACGCGACCGCGCTCCTTGCGGAAGGTCGATTCTCGACGGCTGGCGTCAATTCGAATTCCGCTGGTTCACGGGGCCGCTCTCGGAAATTCGCCCGAATTACGGCAAGCCGGTCTGGGGCGGGCAGGCCCTTCGCGGAAAGACGATGCTGGTTCGGGCGGAGCAGGGCTTCGGCGATGTCTTCCAGATGCTGCGCTATCTGCCGCTGCTGAAAGAGCGTGGCGCGCGGATTCTGCTGCAGCCGATCGCGAAATCGAATCGATGTACGCCGAGCTTGCGGGCGTGGATGTGGTCCTCGAGGCGGATCTTGCGTTGCCGCCGTTCGACTACTGGGTTCACCTTATGAGCCTGCCGCGAATCTTCGCGACGACTCTGGCGACGATGCCGACGGACATTCCCTATTTCGCGTCAACCCTGGGTTCTCGGCGCGCTGGCGAGCCCGCTTGAGCGATGAGCGAGATGCTGACGGTAGGCGTCGCATGGGCCGGCAGCGCGAAGCACGCGAACGATGTCAATCGTTCGATCCCGCTCGCGACCTTCCGGCCCTTGCTGCATCTCCCGCGGGTCCGTTTCTTCGGACTGCAGCGAGAGGCGCTGCCGGGACAACTCCAGCGAGAGTTGGCCGCAGGGTCGATTTCGACAATCTAGGCCCGGAACTGCGCGACTTTGGCGACACTGCTGCCATCATCGAGCAACTGGATCTGCTGATCGGGTCGACACGGCCGTCGTGCACATCGGTGGCGCGCTCGGCAAGCCGGTTTGGTTGCTGCTTCCGGAGCCCGCAGATTACCGATGGCTGAAGGAGCGTGAAGACTCGCCGTGGTATCCGACGATCCGGTTGTTCCGGCAGCGACGTGCGAAGGACTGGGAGAGGTCATCGCGCGTGTAGCCGGCGATCTCGAGCCGCTCGCTGAATCGGATGCCGACGGAACGAATTCCGAAGCGCCGTGCGCACGCGGCCCCGTCTCTCTCCGCCGGCGATCGATTCCGACGTCGCGCGAATGCCGCTAGGCATTGCCGTGGCTGCGGAAACGCGCGCCGGCCTGATGCAATTCGATCCAGGCCATGGCGTCGAGGGCCGGTCCCTGGACTGGTACGGGGACTATCTTCAGCCCGTGCTCGAGACGCTCGCTGGATTCCTGCGCCCCGGAGAGACCATCCTCGAAGCGGGAAGCGGCTATGGCGCGCATGCGATCGTGCTGGGGCGCGTGCTGGGCCCGACGGGCACTTGCTGGCTTACGAGGACGATCCGGTGACGCGGCGTATGCTGTGGCACAACCTTGCGACTAACCGGATACAGAATGTCACCGTGATGCTCCGCCGTCTCGGTCGGGGGACGCTCGAACCACTGCAGCTCGGCGTCGACCCGACAATTGCCGACGCAGCCTCGCCTGACGCGGATTCGGTAGACGACCTGCTCTCGAACGCCTCGACTGGCTGAAGGTGAACGCGGGTGCGGATCGCGCGCCATTCTCGCCGGGGCGAACGATTCGCTCTGGCGCCTCCGTCCGTGCCTCCTGGTCTGTGCCCCCGACAAAGCGGCGCTGCCGAACATGCTGGAGTTCTGCGGCAGCTATGGATACCGCGCCTGGCATGTCGACATGCCTTACTTCCATATCGGCAGCTTCAACTGCCGCTCCGACGATATCTTCGCGGGGGATGGCGTCGTCGGAGTGCTCGCCATTCCGGAGGAAATCGAGGCGAGCGTAGCGTGGACGCCACTGCCATCATGGTGACGGAAGTCCTACGCCATGACGAATCTTTCTCCCGAATCGCGCGACTCCGGGATCCGGCTGGAACCGTGAACGGCGCGCGCGAGTGCGACATCGGCGATCAGGACGCCCGGATCGCCAGGGCGGCCGAATCGGTCGCGGCCGCGACGCCGGCAATGCCCGGGGCATCCGGACGACGCGAATCGCGCGCCGAGGGCGGGCAGGGTGCGCCGTCGAGCTGATCCAGGGATCGTTTGATCGCCGACGCCGCCCTCGCGATTGCCACGACGCTTTACGATCGCGGACGATTTCGCGAAGCCTTCGACGAGCATACGAAGGCACGGTCGGTCGCCTGCAGGCCCGAGGCCGATCTCGCGGTCGTGCTGTCAGGCATATCGGCCGGACGGCTGGATGATGCGGAAGCCGAGCTGACCGCGGCGCTCGCCGTCAATCCGGATTCATGGCGCCTTTGGTTCGAGAACGGCCGGGTGTTGCAGGCGCGCAGGCGATTTGTCGCTGCGATCGCGGCGTTCGGGCGGGCGCTCGAGCTCAATCCTTCGGCACTTCCACAGCCTGAACCATCCGGCATCTGTCTGCTCTCGACAGGCGAGAGTGCCGAGGACGAGGCCAGGTTTCGCCGCTGCATCGGAATCGACGATCGGAATCCGAAGGCTTGGGCGAACCTCGCGGTCGCTCTGCAGACGCAGGGACGCAAGGAGGAGGCGCTGGAGGCGATCGAGCGCGCGCAGTCGCGGGCACCGCCAGCGACGGCGAACCCGACCTCTTCTTCCTTAAGGCGCTGTTTCTCGCCGATCTCGGACGTATGCGGGAAGCGGTGGACTTGCCCGAGGCGTATCTTCCCGAGGCGCCGAATCTGAATGCGCACTACCTTTACGCGCATGTCCTCCTGCATCAGGGCCGCTGGGGGAAGGATGGCCGCAGAACGAGTTCCGCTGGATGGTCGAGCCGCTGCTGTCGCTGAAGGGACGGCTGAGGCGCCCGTCTGGCGCGGCCAGGACCTCGAGGGAAAATCGATCCTCATTCGCCCGGAGCAAGGTCTCGGCGACACGCTGTTGTTCGTGCGTTATGCGCCGCTCATCAAGGCGCTCGGCGCGAAGGTGCTGCTGCAGTCGTGGCGCGGCCTGGGCGGAATCGACGCCGGCATTCCGGGCGTCGACGTCGTTATCCGCAGGGAGAGCCGCTGCCGGCATTCGACTATTGGATCCAGCTGATGAGCATCCCTGCGATTTCGGGACCACGGTCGATTCGGTCCCCGCATGTGCCGTATCTCGACGCCGACCCGGAACGCGCGAGGCAATGGCAGCCGCGGCTTCGCGCGCACGATGGCTTGAAAGTGGGACTGGTCTGGGCGGGCAATCCGGATCAGCCGAACGATCGGCGGCGCTCGATGTCGCTGTCGCAGCTGCTGCCGTTGCTCGACGTGGAGGGCGTGCAGTTCTTCGCGCTGCAGAAGGGCGCGCGGGAGACGGAAGCGGAAGCGATGGCGCTGGGCAAGCCGCTCACCAATCTCGCGGCCGAACTGCGCGACCTCGGCGATACGGCAGCGGTGATATCGGAAATGGATCTGGTGATCTCGGTGTGCACGTCAATGGCGCATCTGGCGGGAGCTCTGGCAAGCCGGTGTGGGTGCTCTTGTCGGAGCCGGCGGACTGGCGCTGGCTTACGGGTCGGGAGGATTCGCCGTGGTATCCGACGGCACGGCTGTTCCGGCAGAAGCGGCGCGGGGATTGGGACGAGGTGATCGGGCGGGTGAAGGAGGCGCTGCGGGAGTGGGTGGCCGGAGGAGGGAAGGCGCCGGAGTTGCCGCAGCGAGAGGAGGCGGTGCTCAAACCGCGGGTGGGGCTTGCGCCGCGGCGGATTGCGGGGTTGTCGGCGGTGACGGAAGCGCGGGTGGGGATCGTGCAGTATTTTCCGGATGACGAGCCGATGGGTTCGTCGCTGGAGTGGTACGGGGAGTGGCTGCAGGGGCAACTCGAGCTGATGCTGCGCTGGGTGCGTGCAGGCGGGGTGGGGATGGAGGTGGGGGCCGGGGTGGGGGCGCACGCGATAGCGCTGGGGGAGGCGCTGGGGCCGGAAGGGCACTGTTCCTGTACGAGGAGCGGCCGGTGGTGAAGCGGGTGCTGTCGCAGAATCTTGGGGCGAACCGGATCGGGAACGTGACGCTGATGCGGCGGAGGCTGGGGGGGCCGCAGGGTGGGGAAGGGACGGAGACGCTGGACGAGCTGCAGTTGACGCCGGCTCGATTGGCTGAAGGTGAATGCGCCGGTGGAGGCGCAGGCGATTGTGACGGGAGGGGAAGAGACGCTGTGGCGACTGCGGCCGGTGCTGCTGCTGGGGGTGACGGCGGAGGCGGAGCTCATGGCGCTGCGCGGAGCGGGTGAAGGGCTATGGCTATCGCTGCTGGCGCATCGACACGCCGCTGTTCAATCCGGCGAACTTCAATCGCCGCGACGACGATCTTTACGCCGGCCGACCGCGCTCGCCCTCGCCGCCGTCCCCGAGGAATCCGACGTGCCCCTTCGTCAGACCGTCATTCGACGATTCCGCAAAGTAGTGACGGCGATCGCATTGCCCCGCTCGGCCAATCGCGACCCTTGCGCGAGGGAATCCTCGCCTCGCCATGAATCGGACTCGGCACTGTTGGAATGGCGACTGTTGAAATTTGAATGGCAGCGCATCGACCGACGCTAACTTGATGCCGGGAAGGGGGCCGACGTTGATCGGCGGGAGGCGGAGTTCGTGGCCGAGGCCGGCCGCCTCTGCGATGGCTGGAATTTTTCGGTGGCGTTGCGGATTGTTGATTCGGCGATGGCAGGGTCACCGGCCGATGCGCGTTGCTCTTCGCGCGCGGCGACGCGCTGCATCGATGGGGTCGGGTCCGGGAGGCATTTGCCGATTTCGCGGCGGCCGAGCGCTCCGGATCGCGCGAACCCGACACTTATCTCCGCCTCGCGCGTCGACGCTTTCGCTGGGTCGGCCGCCGCGGACGTGCATTGGCTTGCCGATGCCGCGGAGGCCGACCCGGGACGCTGGCAATCGCATCTCGAGCTCGGCGGCGCGCTGCAGATGCATGGCCGTATGCGCGATGCCATCGCTGACTACGAGAACCCCTTGCGATCGAGCCGATGAACATCGCGACTCTCGGCAACATCGGCGTCTGCCGGCTGGCGCTCGGCGAATTCGAGGCCGCCGAACGCGCGTTCCGGCGGGTGATCGACTTCGCGCCGAACGATGCGCGGGCGTGGATCAACCTCGGCGTGGCATTGTTTCGGCAGGATCGGATCGACGCTGCCGCGACGGCGGTCGCAAGGGCGCAGACATTGGCCGCGACGGTGGGGGCGACGGTGAGGCCTTGTGCAACGTCGGTATGTATCTCGCCAGCGCGGGCGACCCCGATGCGGCGATCTCGCTCTACGAGCGCGTCCTTCCCGGCGCGCCGGACCCGAACCTCCATTTCGCCTTCATTCCCGTTGTTTCGGACCGGCCGATTCGCCGACGGGTGGCGGCAGTTCGAGTTCCGGTCGCTCAAGATGCCGCTTTCCAGCACCCGCGCCGAGGATGCGCTGCCCGGGTGGAGCGGTCAGGCATCTGCGGGGAAGACGATCCTGCTTCGCCCCGAGCACGGCCTGGGCGACACGTTGCATTTCCTTCGCTATGCGCCGCACTTGTCAAGGCGCTTGGGCCGACGGTCTTGCTTCAGGCGCAGCCGCTGCTCGCGGCCTTGGCCGAAGCCGTTCCCGGAGTGAATCGCGTCGTGGACGCAAGCTTCCAGCCGAATTCGACTACTGGATCAACCTGATGTCGCATCGCGCAGGTCTTCGGGACGACCTTGGGACCAATTCCATCTCCGTGCCGTATCTGCCGGTGCCCGCGATCCGCCGAATGCGGTCAGAGCCAGCTTGGTCACGCGAGCGCAGCGAGGATCGGATTGGTCGTGGGCGGGAGGCCCGGGCATGTCAACGATCGACTGCGCTCGATGCCGTTTGCGACGTTCGCGCCGCTCTGGGATTTGAAGGGGCGAGTTGTATGCACTGCAGAAGGGTGTCGCCGCGACCGAGTTGAAGACCGACTCCGGGACGATGATTAATTTTGGTCCGCAGTTGCGCGATTTCGGCGATACGGCCGCCGTGATATCGCAGCTGGATCTCGTTGTGACCGTGGACACGGCGGTTGCGCATGTTGCCGGCGCGTTGGGCAAGCCGGTGTGGGTGCTCTTGTCGGAGCCGGCGGACTGGCGCTGGCTGACGGATCGGGAGGATTCGCCGTGGTATCCGACGGCGCGGCTGTTCCGGCAGAAGCGGAGAGGGGATTGGGACGAGGTGATCGGGCGGGTGAAGGAAGCGCTGCGGGAATGGGTGGCGGCGGGTGGGAAGGCGCCGGAGTTGCCGCAGCGAGAGGAGCCGGTGCTGAACCGCGGGTGGGGCTCGCGCCGCGGCGGATTGCGGGGCTGTCGGCGGTGACGGAAGCGCGGGTGGGGATCGTGCAGTATTTTCCGGATGACGAGCCGATGGGTTCGTCGCTGGAGTGGTACGGGGAGTGGCTGCAGGGGCAACTCGAGCTGATGCTGCGCTGGGTGCGTGCCGGTGGGGTGGGGATGGAGGTGGGGGCGGGGGTGGGGGCGCACGCGATAGCGCTGGGGGAGGCGCTGGGGCCGGAAGGGCACTTGTTCCTGTACGAGGAGCGGCCGGTGGTGAAGCGGGTGCTGTCGCAGAATCTTGGGGCGAACCGGATCGGGAACGTGACGCTGATGCGGCGGATGCTGGGGGGGCCGGATGGTAGGGAAGGGACGGAGACGCTGGACGAGCTGCAGTTGACCCGGCTCGATTGGCTGAAGGTGAATGCGCCGGTGGAGGCGCAGGCGATTGTGGCGGGAGGGGAAGAGACGCTGTGGCGGCTGCGGCCGGTGCTGCTGCTGGGGGTGACGGCGGAGGCGGAACTGATGGCGCTGGCGGAACAGGTGAAGGGCTATGGCTATCGCTGCTGGCGGATCGACACGCCGCTGTACGATCCGGCGAACTTCAATCGCCGCGATGATGATCTCTACGCCGGACAATCCGCGCTCGCCCTCGCCGCCGTCCCCGAGGAAACCGATGCAGACACCGTGGTCGTGGGCCGTGTCGAGGTGTGACCGATCCGAGCCGAACTGGCGGTCCCCGCTCCAGAATCCCGATCGCGCGACCTGGCAGGCAGCGTCCACGACGCGACGTGGTGATGGCAGTGTCGAAACACTGACCCCGACCATGTCGCGATCCTGCTGCGATGCGAGGTCAACCCACTTCGGGCTCACTGCCTTGGACGCTGTCCCGGTGTCATGACATCGGATATTTCAGTGCGGCTTCGCGACGCGAATATTGCGTTACACGCCAACCCGACCGATCCGGTGGCGCTCCGCGCCGCGGCAGGGCGCTCATGGATTGGGGCCGGTTCCGCGAAGCGAGCGACACGCTGCTGCAAATTCGATCGCGCTCCGGCGCTGGGGATGTGGCCGAACTGGACGCCGCCCTTGCATGCTTCGCCGCCGGTCGCAATGCCGAGGCCGCGACGATCCTGAGAGAGATCGTCGCGCGGACACCAATGGCCTGGCGGGCGTTGTTCGAGCTCGGCAGAGTGCTGCAGTCTGCGAAGCAACTCGAGGAAGCCGAGGCATGCTACATGGCTGCGCTGAATCTTGGAGCCGACGACATCTATTGCCTCATGAACAGCGGAATCTGCCGTCTCGCGCAGGGTGATCCGGCCCGGGCGGAAGCAATATTTCGTCAATGCCTGGAGCGCGAGCCGGACAACGCGAGATGCTGGCTCAATCTCGGCGTTGCGCTGTGGACGCAGGGCAGGGATGCGGAGGCCCTCGGCGCACAGTCGCGCTCGGATTCCTCCGCGGCCGGCGCAGGCGGGGTCGAGGCCCTTGCGCAATATGCCCTCTACTTGACCGAGGCAGGTCGCGCGTCGGAGGCAAAGGCCACGCTCGAACGCGAACTTCCCCGCAAGCCCGATCCCATGGGCCACCTCCTGCTGGGCCTCATTACATTGCGCAGCGGCGACCTTTCGGAAGGTTGGCAGCAATTCGCTTTCCGGTGGCTGGTGGACCCGCTGGCCTCGACAAGAGCAAGGCTTCGCGTTCCCGAATGGCGTGGCCAGGATCCGTGCGGCCGTGTGATTCTCGTCCGACTGGAAGGGGGCTACGGGGACACATTCCAGTTCATTCGTTACGCGCCCGTTTTGAAGTCGCTAGGCGCGACGGTGATCCTGCAATCATGGAGTGCGTTGCGCGGCATCGATCACCGCTTTGAGGGGGTCGACGCGATTGTGAGCGAATACGAGCCGATCCCGAAGTTCGACTACTGGATCAATCTCATTGTCGCTTCCGCAGGTCTTCGGGTCCGGCCTGCAGACCATTCCGGGTCGAATCCCGTATCTCGGCGTCGACCCGGTCCGCGAGGATGAATGGCGGCCGCGATTGAAAGGGTCCGGCGGGCTTCGCGTCGGGCTGGTGTGGGCGGGCAATCCCGAGCATTCGAACGAGCGCCGTCGCTCGATGTCGCTGGTGCAGCTGCTGCCGCTGCTCGACGTGGAGGGCGTGCAGTTCTTCGCATTGCAGAAGGGCGCGCGGGAGACGGAAGCGGAAACGATGGCTGCGGGCAAGCCGCTCACGAATCTCGCGGCAGAACTGCGCGACCTCGGCGACACCGCGGCGGTAGTCTCGCAGCTCGACCTCGTGATTTCGGTCGACACTTCAGTCGCGCATCTGGCGGGAGCTCTCGGAAAGCCGATGTGGGTGTTGTTGCCGATGGTGAGCGATTTCCGCTGGCTGACGGGTCGGGAGGATTCGCCGTGGTATCCGACGGCACGGCTGTTCCGGCAGAAGCGGCGCGGGGACTGGGACGAGGTGATCGGGCGGGTGAAGGAGGCGCTGCGGGAGTGGGTGGCCGGAGGAGGGAAGGCGCCGGAGTTGCCGCAGCGAGAGGAGGCGGTGCTCAACCACCGCGGGTGGGACTCGCGCCGCGGCGGATTGCGGGGCTGTCGGCGGTGACGGAAGCGCGGGTGGGGATCGTGCAGTATTTTCCGGATGACGAGCCGATGGGTTCGTCGCTGGAGTGGTACGGGGAGTGGCTGCAGGGGCAACTCGAGCTGATGCTGCGCTGGGTGCGTGCCGGTGGGGTGGGGATGGAGGTGGGGGCCGGGGTGGGGGCGCACGCGTAGCGCTGGGGGAGGCGCTGGGGCCGGAAGGGCACTTGTTCCTGTACGAGGAGCGGCCGGTGGTGAAGCGGGTGCTGTCGCAGAATCTTGGGCGAACCGGATCGGGAACGTGACGCTGATGCGGCGGATGCTGGGGGGGCCGGATGGTAGGGAAGGGACGGAGACGCTGGACGAGCTGCAGTTGACGCGGCTCGATTGGCTGAAGGTGAATGCGCCGGTGGAGGCGCAGGCGATTGTGGCGGGAGGGGAAGAGACGCTGTGGCGGCTGCGGCCGGTGCTGCTGCTGGGGGTGACGGCGGAGGCGGAACTGATGGCGCTGGCGGAACAGGTGAAGGGTTATGGCTATCGCTGCTGGCGGATCGACACGCCGCTGTACGATCCGGCGAACTTCAATCGACGCGATGATGATCTCTACGCCGGACAATCCGCGCTCGCCCTCGCCGCCGTCCCCGAGGAAATGGATGCCAGCGCGATGCCGTCCGGCTTGCGCGATGCGTGATGGTGAACGCGCCGGAAAGTGAATATACTTGAACGGTCCAATAACAATCCTCGAAAGTCGACAGGCACGATCATGGGGCTGTTGAAAATATTCGATACCCGCGAGCTCAGCGAATTCGCGACACAGCTGGCGCTGGACATGAATCGCCGATACCCGCCGGCGTCGGAGGCGCGAACCGACGCGGGGGCCAAGCACCAGCTAAAGGTCATCCTGGAAGGCCTCAGCGCGAAGCTGTCCGCTTCCATGCGGAGCACAAGCTGGGGGTCTACCGGAAGGCGAAGCTCGGCAACGTCTTCCGATGGAAGCTGGCCGAGCTTGGCTACAGCCCGGAATTCGTCGAGCGCGCGACGAAGGAGCTCATCACGCGATTGGCCGCCAAGAAGTTGTAAGGCGCTTCGTCGGCAGCACCGTGCGAGTTGCGCCTACCAAAGGGGGGCGCCTGTTCCGCGCAAGCCGAGTGGCGGCCAGAGCATCGGACGATTCTATACCGCCTTGCGGGGAACGATGACGATTCGGTACTCCACGAAGATGTTGTTCAGCTCGCGACCGATGCTCTGAATCGTCGCGTCGCTCAACTCTCCGTTCGCGAACTGGGTCGCATACGGTTCGGCCAGGACGGCCGTCCACCGGACAATCCTGAAGTCGACATCGAGATAGTGCGCCAGCGGAGTGTTCGCCGCTCCCATCTTCTTCCATGCGTCGTTTTCCGCGCGGTCGAACAGGCTCAGCGTACCCGGCGTGATGATTCGCACGTGCGTTGGATCCGAGATGAAGTTGTCATGGCGCGGATGCGGCACGTTGATCTCGATTTCCGCTCCATCTCGGCAAATGCGGTACAACTCCTTCATCATCCCGAGGAACACCCTTGCAATTTGCCCCAGGTGCTCGAGCGAGTGATTAAACAGAACTCCATCGACCGAATTGTCTTGCCATGGCCAGGGCAGAGTCTCGAGATCCCACACGACATCCGGGTTGCAGACCGGAGACATGTCGACGTTGACATAGCCCTCCCTCTTGTTGTGCCCGCAACCCATGTTCAGCTTCATCGGCGTTCCTCACCGGAAATCGGACTGTTTTGACAACTGGCTTCTGAAGCAACATCGATTGCGGTGTGCCAGTTGTCGTTGCCGAAGATGTTAGCACAGGCATCGCGGCGAGAAACGACGTGGATGTCCAGCGAAGCCGTGCGAATGCACGCGTCAAGCCATCGCCGGCATCACCATTGCTCGAGCGCAGCGCATTCCGACCGACTTGGAATTTATCCGATCCGCTATGGTGAATCGGGCATCGGCCGAGCGGGCGTGATCGTCGAGCCCGTCAGCGCTTTGCTCCACACGAAGAATGGCTGGATAAAGGGCTTCTGCGGACTCCATTGGAGAGCCGCCAGGTCCGCCATCTCGACCACCCGCCGTGCGAGCGCTTCCTGCGTGTATACCTCGCGAAATCGTTCACCGAATGCGACTCCTAATTCGAGGTACCTGTCCGGTCGAGCAATCGCGTCGCTTAATCGCGACTTGATGGAGTCCGGATTGAATTCGAACGTGAGATCCTCGAAGCCCGGGAACTTGGTATCGACCCAGCCTTGCCGGTTGGTGAAGACCGTGGCGAATGAGCCGGCGGCGCGCTGAACGCGTTCGTGCGGGGCCGTATCCACGTTGGGTGCCATGTCGATGATACCGAGCTGGTCGGAATACACCGTCGAGACGTCTCGTAGTCCTGTCCCTCGATCAACTGCGCCCGCCGGCCGGTGAAGTCGAGGTGGTGCCAGAAGGTTCCTTGCACGATAACCGGAAGATCGAGAACGGATTCCGCGATCATCCGGCTCTTGATACGCCGTAGGTAATCATCCATCTGCGCCGAGAAGAAGGGCACGAGGCTTCGCGCCGAATGGGAGTCGATGCCACTCGCGTCCAGGTAGTCGGCGACGAAGTCTCCGATGTGAAGCAGTCCCGGCTTGAGGCCGATCGGCGTGATCTCGGCGGCCATGTCGGCGACCAATCGCGCGATCAATTCCGGCAATCGTTGCCGCCAGAATTGTTGCAGTTCAGCCGGCGAGTTGCCGTTCTTGAGGAAGACCAATTTGCCGCGGCGGCGCACCGAAGCGTCGACCTCCTTGCGGTCGAGCGGCGATATCGGCATGCCGGGATTCAATGCCGCAAGCGTCCGTGCCTCAGGAAGCCACCGCTGCCTAAAATGCATGAACTCGGGGGCGCCGTAGAGATTGACGGCGTTGCGCGGCACGTCGAGATGGAAGTCCACGAAATAGGCCGGGGAGTCGCCGTGGAACTTGATCAACGGCACGCCGAACGCCTCCCAGACATTCGTCGTTTGCTGGTGGGGACCCACATTGACCGAAGAGTCCTGCCCCATGCCGAGCCAGGTGATCGCGAACCGGACTCGCCCCGAGCAAACCAACTCGCCGGCATACTGCAGTTCGGCCGGATCCTGAGTTATGTGGACGACGGACAGGCCGAGCAATGCAAGTGCATTCCCATATTCCGCCATCTGGCCACGGACGGCGTCGTTCCTGCCGACACCAGAAAGCACGAGAACGACCTGGTCCGTCACGAGCTCATCGGACATTCTGGGCATCTCCACGCTGCGGACCTGGCCATCTGTTGACGGCCTCGATCACATAGTCGACCTGAGAATCGTCCATCACCTGGCTGATCGGCAGCGAGAGGACCTCGTGCTGCAATCGCTCGGCGACGGGCGCATCGACGGAATCCATCTGCCCCAGATAGGCGACCTGCTGATGAATCACACGGGGATAGTGGATCATGGTCTCGACGTGTGCTGCCTCGAGATGCCGCGCCAGGCTCGCACGGTGGGGTGTGGTGGCCACGAACAAATGCCAGACGTGAGACTCCGGATTGGATGGCTCGGCGGGAACACGCACAAGAGGATGTCTCAATCCTTCGTGATAACGTCGCGCAATCTTCTGCCGTCTCGCATTGTCATGGTGCAGGACCTTCAGCTTTATGCTCAGGATCGCCGCCTGCAATTCGTCGATGCGGCTGTTCGAGCCGCAGAAATCATGTTCGTACTTTCTCGATGCGCCATAGTTGCCCAGCACTCGTACTCGCTCCGCCAACTCTGGATCCTCGGTGACGATGCAGCCTGCGTCGCTGAGCGCGCCAAGATTCTTGACCGGATAGAAACTGAAGCCGCCCGCGTGGCCGAAGCCTCCGGCATTCACGGAGACAGCGCGCGCCCCGTGCGCCTGCGCCGCGTCCTCGAGGAGAAGAAGGCCCCTGGCGTGGCAAACGGCCCGGATTCTCTCGATGTCGGCCAATTGCCCGTACAGGTGCACGGGCATCACGGCGCGCGTGCGTTCCGTCAGTGCAGGGGTTAGGGATTCGACGGTCAAATTGAATGTGTCTGGACTCACATCCGCAAGGCGAAGGCGCAGTCCCGACTCGGTAACCGCGAGTGCGGAAGCGATGAACGAGTTTGCGGGCACGACGACCTCGTCACCGGGCGCGATTCGCCCAAGGGAGATCCACGCGCGAAGCGTGAGTCGCAGCGCATCGAGGCCGTTCGCAACCGCCACGCAGTGGGAGGAGCCATTCCAGGCGGCGAATTCGCGCTCGAAGGCCTCGGTCTCACGGCCAAAGAGATAGCGTCCCGACTGCGACACGCGCGCGAAGGCGTCGGCGAGCTCCGCCTGGAACCGGGCGTTGATCCGCGCGAGATCGATGAAAGGTACGTGCATGTGCCGAAGTGAAGTCGTGCGAGTTCCGACGATCGAGTCCGGCTCCGACATGCGCTATTCGGTCAGCTGTTCGAACGAGTGATCAGGTACTGCTCGTAATCGCGATAGTAGTCATCCTCCTCGTAGCGATTCGAGGCCAGGACCATGCAAACGGACCCCGACGAGAAATTGTCGATTTCGCGCCAGATCATGGGGCACACATAGAGTCCCGAGTAGGAACGGTTGAGGTGAAAGCGCTTCTTTTCGGCGCCGTCATCCAGCACGACGTCAAAGCTGCCCGACATCGCAATGATCAGCTGGTGCAAATTCTTGTGCGCATGGCCGCCGCGTTCAGCGCCGCCAGGGACGTCGTAGAGGTAATAGACGCGCTGGATGGAAAATGGAACATGCCGATTTCCCTCGATGAAGGTCAGGTTGCCTCGCGGATCGTTGATCTTCGGAAGCAGGATGACGTTGCAATCGTTGATACTAGTTCTGGGCATGATGATCGGCCAGGGTCTGATTGGGGCGGAGTCAACGATCGCGGCGATCGGCCGCCGCGTTTACGAAGATTTCCGATCCGAATTCCGGCAGATGCCTCGTGAGCCCGTACAACCCATCCAGCATTTGCCGGGTCAGGAAACCGCGCTCGGACAGCTCAGCCATCTGCGCATGCGTGAACGGTTTGACGAAGAACGTTCCCGATTCGATCACCGAGAAGCCGCAGCCCTTGACAAGGCCAGTCAAGCTTTCCAGATCGTAGGTGCCGTGCTGTTGCATGGTCTGCTGGGTGGTCGACCGCGCGAAGACGCTGTCGATCAACCCCATTTCGACAGCCAGCAGGCGATGCAGCGACCGGGCATTGGGAACAATGATATGGACTACCGTGCGCTCCGCGCAAAGGGAGCGTGCCAGCGCGAGCAACTCGCGCGGATTCTCGACCTCGTGCAGCAGGCTGCTCACCAGGATGAAATCGAAATCGCGATCGATCAGACGCGGGGCTTCGGCCTCCAGCGTTCCCGCGTGCAGCCGCACGTTGCCAAGCCCCTTGGCTAACCGATCCGCGGCGACGAAGAAAGCCTTGGACGGCTCGATGATGTCCAGCGTTTCGAATTCGGTGAAATGCATGAATATCGGATCCAGTCCGCATCCGACCTCGAGGATGCGCTTTGCATGATGCCGGCGCAGGCTTTCCACCGTCGTTCGCTTTCTGTATCGAACCTGTTCGGGTTCGAACGGAAGGTTTAGGTAATCCGATTGATATTTGTCCAGGTCACGCATGCCGAGCGTTCAATTTGTGAGATCCAGTGCGTAGAAGTCGTGGGCGACTCCCCTTCCCCCGAACTCCTCCTTCTGTGTGCACAGGCCGGTATTGAGATGCCTGCCACTCTGCTCCGTCGAGATCCCGAGACTGAAGTAATCGACCTTGGAGGGGTAGTACTGATTCACCAGATAGTCGACGATCAGATCGAGCGCGCCGACCTTTCTTCCGGCATCGCTGTTCGCGAGGTACTGCGCGTGCGCCACCCTGCCGTATTCATATACGATAACGCCACCCAGCGTATCGGCGTTGCCATCCATCGCGGAGAACAAACGTATATTCTCCGGAAAGCGACGCTGAAGCAATTCCATTTCGTCCAGCGTGTGCACAGGCTTGACCCCGTGGCGCGCCAAAGCATGCGCCAGGATGGGCATGAAGGATTCGAGTCCGCCGCGTTCCGATACGCTCAGTCCCGCTTTGGCGGCCTTGTTCGCACCACGCCTTCTTCTGTTCGCGAAGTCGAGGCGGGCTCCCATGGTGATGACGGAGGACGCGTCCCGGCGCACCAGCCTCGCGCCCATTCGAAACAGGGCGTACAGATCCTCCTGCGCCGGCAGGCGGCAGAAGGGATAGGGGATCGCCTTGTAGATCATGGAACTTACGCCGTGCTGGCGCGCGTGACCTGCGATCTGCGCAAACACCTCGAGCATGCCCCGAAACCGTCATGGCATCGTCGCAGACCACGCCGCCGAACGTGAGTCCCCCGTGGCTGGATAGAACGCCATCATGAAGACTCGCCGGCAAGAGGGCGAGAAGCTGATCCCCTTCGTAGAACATCAGCGAACCATCCATGAATCGATCCGCGTGATAGTCCATGTAATCGCGGAAGAAAAGAAACAGGCCGTTCTTGGCTCGTCGCACGAATGCGTCCCAGTCGGTCTTGCGTTCCGGCGTATACGGAACCGCAGAAATCATGCCCGCGGTCTCGCAGGGTGGAACGGTTCGCCCCGCATTCCCTCGCCGGCGCCGACGTGAATCGAGCCGCCGGAGGCAAGGTGAGGAGGGCTGAGCACGAGGCGTCGGCTTTTCCCCGTCAACTGCGGCGTGACTAGCGCCGGAAGTTCCATAGGTATCGGATTACCGGCCAGGTCGACGGTCCGCCTCGCTTGTCTCGACCGGGCTGTGCGCGTCGCTCTGTCGGAGCCTCCGGGCGCGGCGCTGCGTCGGGATTGGCGAAACGGTACCCCAGTTGCGCAAGTCGCGCGTGCTGCGCAAACGCGGCGTTGATTTTCCAGATGTCTTCGGCGCGAAGCTGATCTTGCCATTTCTCGGCGTCGCCCGCCGTGATCGCCTTGTAGTAATCGTTCTTGCCATACCACACGTCATCCACGGTCCTGTCGCCCTCGTGGTTGACCGCCTCGGGATGCAACATGGCCTCGTCGAAGGGTACGCCCAGAAACGCGGACAACGCGCGCGCGGATTGCTCCGGTCTACTTACCAGCTCCTCGTATTGGGCGACGAACACCCGTGCGTTCGGAACGACGCCAAATCCCTTGTCGAGAAAATCGCGCACGGCGCCAATCGCCGCATCGAGGTCAAACGTGAACGTGTGCATTCTCTGATTCTTCGACGCCGCGCGCTCGCCCACCTTGAGCATCGAAGCGACGATGGCGCGCGGGTCCCTGACGCACAGGATCATTCTTCCGGCGGGGAACAATTCTAGGAGTTCGGGGAAAACCAGCACGTTGAACGGCGTTTTCTCGCTGACCAGCCTTCGCTGCCTGCGGTCGGCATATGGCAGCAGAAAGCTCTCGATAAACTCGACGACGCGGCTGTCGAGATATTCCTTGTTCATGAAGACGTCCGTGCGCCCTCTATTGAGGGAATCGAGCATCATGTTGCGCACGCCGATGATGTTGGGAATGTTGTCGAACTCGGGCCCGCCGCAGATATCGGGGTGACTATCCAACATGTTCTGCACGAGCGTGGTTCCCGAACGCGGGGGCCCGCCGACGAAGATGATGCGCTCACCGCGCCCGCTGGTCGGCGCGGCTTTGCTTGGCGTTGTAGAGGCGTGCATGGTTTAGGTGGAGTCTCGGCCCATCGCCTGAGCGCAAATTTGGAATTGGACCATGGTCTGCGGCGCAAACGGCCTATCGACTGCCGCTGCTGCCGAATCCGCCGCTGCCGCGCTCCGATTCGGCGAAGTCGTCGACGACGTCGAACTGCCGCCCTGACGACGGGAACGATGACGAGCTGCGCGAGTCGCTCCATCGGCTGCAAAGCGTAGTGATAGCTGCCGCGGTTCCAGCAGCTCACCATCAGCGGTCCCTGATAATCGGAATCGATGAGGCCGACGAGGTTGCCGAGCACGATCCCGTGCTTGTGGCCGAGACCCGATCGCGGAAGGATGATCGCAGCGAGCGACGCGTCGGCGATGTGCAGCGAGACGCCGGTCGGCACGAGCTCGACCTGTCCCGGCGCGAGCGTCAGCGGCGCGTCGATGCATGCGCGGAGGTCCATTCCCGCGGATCCCTGCGTTGCGTACGCCGGAAGGCTCTCGCGGATGCGCTCGTCCAGCACCTTGAGCGCGATCCGCGCCGGGGCGGCGGTCATTTCGGCACCCGCCGGGCTCGCCGGCCGGCTGCGGCCCCGCCCGGCAGACGGCGCGCGATTTCGGCGACCAGTCGACGCGCGAGCATGAGCTTGTCCATGCGCGGCAGCGGGTGCCGCCCCTGCGCGTCACGGAGGACGACTTCGTTGTCGTCGCGGCCGAACGCGTCCTGCGCCCGGTTGGCGACGATCAGCGGCACCTTCTTGCGCAGGCGCTTTTCCTCGGCGTTGCGCTCGACGTCGTGGCTCTCGGCGGCGAATCCGACGCAGTAGGGCGCATTGCGGCGCGCCGCCACGGTGGCGAGGATGTCGACCGTAGGGACGAGCGAGATCGACAGCGGGGAATCCTTCTTCTTCAATTTTTTCGAGGCGCTCATGCGGGGCGCGTAATCGGCGACGGCGGCGACCGCGACGAACACGTCGGCGTCGCCGATCCGCTTGTCGACGGCGGCCGCCATTTCGGCGGCACTGGTGACGGCGATGCGCGTGACGCCGGCCGGCGCCGTCAGGGCCGTCGGCCCGCTGACGAGCGTTACGCTGGCGCCTGCCTCGGCCGCGGCCTGCGCGAACGCGTAGCCCATCTTGCCGGAGCTCGTGTTCGTGATGCCGCGCACGGGGTCGATCGCCTCGAAGGTCGGGCCGGCGGTGACGACCACGCGCTTGCCGACGAGGAGCTTCGGCTGCGCCCACGCGACGATCGCCGCGAAGATTTCCTCGGGCTCCTGCATCCGGCCTTCGCCGGTCTCGCCGCACGCCTGATCGCCGACGCCGGGACCGAGGATCGTCACGCCGTCGGCGGCGAGCCGCGCGACGTTGCGCCTGGTCGCCGGATTGGCCCACATCTGGCGGTTCATCGCCGGCGCCACGAACAGCGGGCATTCGCGCGCGAGCGTCAGCGTGGACAGGAGATCGTCGGCAAGGCCGTGCGCGACCTTGGCGATGAAATTCGCCGACGCGGGCGCGACGACGATCGCATCGGCGCCGCGCGACAGATCGATGTGGCCCATCCCGTTGGCGGCGCCCGATGCCCAGAGGTCGGTCAGCACCGGATGCCCGGACAGCGCCTGCAGCGTCATCGGCGTGATGAACTGGCAGGCGCCGGACGTCATCACGACGTTCACGGCGATGCCTTCCTTCACGAACAGGCGCACGAGCTCGGCGGTCTTGTACGCGGCGATGCCGCCGGTCAGCCCGACGACCACGCGGGAAAGCGGCTTTGCAGTCGTGACGGTCATCCTTCCTGCCGATGTGTTGCGAGTTGGGCGAAGTTTACACTGCCCCGCATGCATGGATCGTGCCGGGAAGCGTGCCGGCGAGGGGAACGCAATGCGATTGCGCGATTGGCCATGTCAGGATCGGCCGCGGGAGCGCCTGCTGGCAAAGGGCGCGGCGGCGCTGTCGGACGCCGAGCTCGTCGCGCTGCTCGTGCGCACCGGCGCGCCGGGGCGCGACGCCGTCGACCTCGCGCGCGACCTGCTGATGCGCTTCGGCGGCGTCGCCGCGCTGTGCGCGGCTCCGGTGGCGGCCGTCGCGGCGGTGCCGGGCTTCGGCCCGGCGCGCTCGGCGACATTCGCGGCGGCGGCGGAGCTCGTGCGCCGCTCGCTGACCGAGCAGGCGCGCGAACGCGATGCTCTGGCCTCGCCGCAGGCGGTCCGTGACTACCTTCGACTCACGCTCGCCTCGCGCCCCTGCGAAGTCTTCGTCGGGCTGTTTCTCGACAGCCAGAACCGGGTGCTGGCATCCGAGGAGCTCTTCCGCGGCACGCTCGCGCAGACGAGCGTGTATCCGCGCGAAGTCGTCAAGGCCGCGCTGGCGCACAACGCCGCGGCGATGATCTTCGCGCACAACCATCCGTCCGGCGTCGCCGAGCCGAGCCGCGCGGACGAGCTCCTGACGCAGGCGCTCAAGCAGGCGCTGGCGCTGGTGGACATCCGCACGCTCGATCACTTCGTCGTCGCGGGAGGGCAGCTCACCTCGTTCGCGGAGCGCGGGCTCCTGTGACGCTGTCGGAGACGCCGGTCCGCGCCGTCTTGCCACCCTGCCGGGCACTTGAGCGGCGGCCCACGCAAGAGCTTGATTCCGGAAGGAAGTCGCGTTAAAATACGCGGCTTTGCACAAGTACCACCCGCTATACACAAGGAGCGAGCGATGGCTCGAGTCTGTCAAGTGACCGGTAAGGCCCCGATGGTGGGCAACAACGTTTCGCACGCGAACAACAAGACCAAGCGCCGCTTCCTGCCCAACCTGCAGCGTCGCCGGTTCTGGGTCGAAGGCGAGAACCGCTGGATCAGCCTGCGGCTGACCAACGCTGGCCTGCGCACGATCGACAAGAAGGGCATCGAAGTCGTCCTCGCCGAACTGCGCGCCAACGGCCAGCACGTCTGACCGGCTCGCGCCGAATCGACCGCCGCAGCCGCACGAACCCCAGCGAAGGAACTCCCCCATGCGCGAAAAGATCAAGCTCGAGTCGTCGGCCGGCACCGGCCACTTCTACACGACGTCGAAGAACAAGAAGCTGATGCCGGAGAAGATGGAGATCAAGAAGTTCGATCCCGTCGCCCGCAAGCACGTGATGTACAAGGAAACGAAGCTCAAGTAATCCGGCTTGCGGCGGCCTCGAGGCCGTCGACGCGCGATCGGGACCGATCGCCGCCAGCAAAAAGGCCCGCGGATGCGGGCCTTTTGCATTCGTTCGGTCGAATCCGGAATTACGCGTAGCGCTTGAGCTGCAGCGAGAATTGCGCCAGCGGCGCGATGCCCGACGATTCGGCGCGCCGGCACCAGTCCTGCAGGCGGGCAAGCAGCTGCTCGCTCGAATCGGTGGAGCGCTCCCACAATGCATTCAATTCCTGGCGCATCGCATAGATCGTCGCCAGCGCCTTGCTGTTCTCCATGGCCTTCGACAGCGTGACCTGCTCGCGCTCGGGCAGCGGGCTCACCGTGTCGCCGGACAGCCATTTCTTCAGGCGCCGCATGCTCGGAACGTTGGCGAGCTCGGCCCGGCCCACGCGCTCGCGCAGCGCCGCGAGCTCAGTGGCGCAGGTCTGCTTCAGGGTCCGCGCGTAGGTCTTCATCACGATGTATCGGTGCGTGATGACCGCCTCGAGCGTCTCACGATCGGGCACCGGCTTGATCGTCGCCTCGACCTTGAGCTTCGGCGCGAGCTTCCGGACGGTCGCGAGGCCGAGGAACTCGAGCCCGCGGATGTACGCCCAGCCCAGGTCGAATTCGTACCAGCGCGCCGAGAGCTTCGCCGACGAGCCGAACGCGTGATGATTGTTGTGCAGCTCCTCGCCGCCGATCAGGATGCCGAACGGAATGATGTTGGCCGAGGCGTCGCTGGTGGCGAAGTTGCGATAGCCCCACCAATGGCCGATGCCATTGATGACGCCGGCGGCGAAGATCGGAATCCAGATCATCTGCGCGGCCCAGATCGCGATACCCGCCGCGCCGAACAGCATGAAGTTGATGATCATCATCAGGCCGACGCCTTCCCAGGAATGGCGCGTGTAGACATTGCGCTCGATCCAGTCGTCGGGTGTGCCCTTGCCATAGCGCTCCATCGTGTCGGCGTTCTTCGCCTCGGCGCGATAGAGCTCGGAGCCTTCCAGCAGCACCGTCTTGATGCCGCGCGTCTGCGGGCTGTGCGGGTCGTCCACCGTCTCGACCTTGGCGTGGTGCTTGCGATGGATTGCCGTCCACTCCTTCGTCACCATGCCGGTGGTGAGCCAGAGCCAGAACCGGAAGAAGTGGCTGACCGCCGGATGGAGGTCGAGCGCACGATGCGCCGAGTGGCGGTGCAGGTAGATCGTGACGCCGGCGATCGTCACGTGCGTGAGCGCGAGCATGACGATGATGTAGCCCCACCACGGCAGCGGCAGCAGGCCATGCGCGACAAAGGAAAGGAAATCGAACGACATTGAGAATTGGGGACCGGGGGGTGAGCCGGGTCGGCTGTGAGAATCGCGCGATTATACAGCAACAGGCGCGGCGCCGTCTCGTCCGTAGATCTATTATTAAGTCGTTATAAAGCAATAACTTGGGCTGCGGCCTCCGCCAGACGGGCCGTTCAGCCCGGCTTCGCGTCCGCCGGGCCCCACGCCGACGGCGCCGACGGATGCCGCGAGGCCGCTCGCGTCCTGTATCCGCAGCTCGCGCTGCGGATACGGAATTCGTATGCCGTGCTCGGCGAAGGCACGGAAAATCGCCCGGTTGAGGTCGCTGCGCAGGTTGAGCTGACCGTTCTCGGGGTCGAGGATCCAGACGCCGAGCTCGAGCTCGATCCCGCTGTCCGCGAAGCGCACGACGAATGCCATTGGCGGATTCGGCGACTTCATCACGCGCGGATGCGCGAGGGCGGCTTGCTCGAGCAGCTGCAGCGCGAGGTCGAGATCGCTCTCGTAGGCGACCTGGACGGGCAGGCCGAGGCGCACGTCGCGGCTCGTGTACGAGTGGTTGAGAACGGTCGTCGTGACGAGCGTCTCGTTCGGCACGATCGCCTCGACGCCGTCGAGGCTGCGCACGACGACGTAGCGCGACGTCACCCGCGTGACGACGCCTTGCCGCGCGTCCACGGTGATCATGTCGCCCAGCCGGATCGAGCGGTCGATCAGTATCGTGAATCCGGCGATGTAATTGCTGGCGAGCTTCTGCAGGCCGAGCCCGATCCCGACGCCGAGCGCGCCGCCGAACACCGACAGCAGCGTGAGGTCGATGCCGACGGCCTGCAGCGCGATCAGCACCGCGAAGACGAGCAGAAGCGCGCGGACGGCCTTCGCCATCACGACGCGCAGGTTGCTGTCGAGGCCGCCGCCTCCCCGCAGCAGGCGGCGCTCGATCAGGCTGGACAGCCACAGCGACACCGTCACCGTGAGCATGATTACCAGCACACCTGTGCCGATCGCCAGCAGCGAGATGCCGTGCTTGCCGAGCGGAATCTCGATTGCCTCCAGCTCGTCGAGGATCTGCGGCAGAAGTCCCACGTAGCGCAGTATCAGGACACCCCAGATCGTGAACGAGATGGCGCGCTCCGACGTCTTGAGCCAGGGCGGCGACCCGAACACGCCGCGCACGGCGTAGACGAAGAGGCGGATCAGCGCGAGCGCGACGACGAGCGGAATCGCGAGCGAGAGGAAGAACGGCGCCTGGAAATGCTTGAGCGCGAAGCGTGCTGTCAGCAGCAGGGCAAGCGTGACGAGCGGGAAGATGAGGCGATTGACGCCGCCCGCGCCGACGCGAATCGCTTCGGTCGGCGTCGTCGGACTCCAGCGCATCCGGCGATCGGCGAGCCAGCCCGCGGCGAAACACAGCGCGACGACGGCGAGCTCGATCCAGCCCGCCCGGCCCGAGAGCGCGGTCTCGATCCGGCTGTAGTCGATGGGTTCGAGCACGGCGGCAGTCTACCGGAAATCGACGTTCGGCTGCCCGATCGAGCACGCCGAGCGCCGTCGCGCGGCGCGCTTCACCGCTTGCGCGGCGAGCGCTGCAGCGCCGGTGGCAGGTCGCCGGTCCAGCGCTGCGCCCGCGACTGCAGCCGGCGGAAATACCTGCGATAGTCGAGCGCGACACCCGGATTTTCGCGGAAGATCACGACGTTCTCCGCGTTGCGCGATTGCGCCGCGATCGTGAAGTTGTAGCTGCCCGTGATCGTCGTCGCACGCGGGAGGTCGGCGTCGATGACGATCACCTTGTTGTGGGCGTTCGCGAAGTTGGCGTCGAGCCACACTGCGACGCCGTTGCGCGCCAGCGAGGGGACGGCGCTCTGCGCGACCTCGAGCGCCTGCTCCCGGTCGGCGACGAGCTCGACGGCGACGCCGCGCTCGCGCGCCGCCATCAGCGCGCGGGCGAGCTTCGGTTGCGTGAACGCGAATGCCAGTACCAGAATTTCGCGCTCGGCAGAGGAAATCTCGGCGACGAGCTTGGCATCGATCGGGTCGCCCGGGGTGAACGCGAGCTCGACGGTGCCCGTGCCGGGAAATTCCTTCGCGAGTGCCGCACCGCCGGCCCCCGCCGCAAGCACGCACGCCGCAAGCGCGAATGTGGCGGCTGCGCGGCCGGTCATGCGCGCCGCTCGAGGATCGCCGCGAAGAATCCGTCGCACGCGTGCCGGTGCGGGAAGAGCCGCAGCCGTGCTCCGGTGTCGAGCGCGATGCCCGCGCGGGCGAGCTCGGCGGCGGCATCGCCCTCGGCAAAATCCGGATGCGCGGCGAGAAACGCGGCAACGACGTCGTCGTTCTCCTCGGGCAGCACGCTGCACGTCGCGTAGACGAGCCGGCCGCCGGGCTTCACGAGCGTTGCCGCGTTCGCGAGGATCGCCAGCTGCTTCTTCGCGAGCTCGGCCACTGCGGATTCGGCGTGCCGCCATTTGAGATCGGGGTTGCGCCGCAGCGTGCCGAATCCGGTGCAGGGGGCGTCGACCAGCACGCGGTCGAGCTTGCCGGCGAGCCGCTTGACCTTGGTGTCGCGGCCGGAGGAAAGGAGCTGCGGATGGACGTTCGACAGCCCGGAGCGCGCGAGGCGCGGCTTCAGATTGGCGAGGCGCTTGTCGACGATGTCGAAGGCGTAGAGGCGGCCGTGCGAGCGCATCAGCGCGCCCAGCAGCAGCGTCTTGCCGCCGGCGCCGGCGCAGAAATCCGCGACCATGTCGGTGCGCTTCGGTGCGACGAGAAATCCGACGAGCTGGCTCCCTTCGTCCTGGATTTCGAGCGAGCCGTCGGCGAACAGCGGATGCTGCGCGAGCGCCGTGCGCGCGGCGATGCGCAGACCGAGCGGCGAATACGGCGTGGGCGTGGCGTCGATGCCGGACGCGGCGAGCGCGGCACGCGCCGCGTCGCGCGTGGTCTTCATCGTGTTCGCGCGAAGGTCGAGCGGCGCCGGCGCCTGCCAGGCGCGCGCGAGCGCCGCGCGCTCCGATTCGCCGAGCGCGTCGCCCAGCCGCGTCCAGAGCCAGTCCGGCAGATCGGCGGCGACGGCAGGATCCATCTCCACGGCGCCGCGCGACTTGAACTCGGCGAGCCATTGCGCATCGGCGGCGCTGACGACCGCGCCGAGCTCGCGGATGCTGTGGCCGAGCTCGCGCACGGCGACTGCAAGCGCCAGATGATGGGGGTCGGTTGCGGCGGCCTGCGCCTCGAGCGAGCGCTTGCGGCGCAGGTACGCGTAGACACCGTCGGCGATGAGCGCGCGGTCCATCTTTCCGATGGCGTGGCGCGCGCGGAAGAACCGGTGCAGCATCACATCGGCCGGCGCGGTGAGCGGACGCACCTCCGCGATCGCCGCCGCGAGGCCCGCGAGCTGGTTCGCGCGAAGCGTCATCGCCGCGCGAGCGGTTCGTCGACGCGGATCGAATCGAGCAGGCCCTCGACGGTCGCGCGGGGGCCGATGTAGCGCATCTTGATCGGAATGAAGTGCATCGACGGCGCGAGCCACGCGTAGCCCTCGATCCTGCCGTCGTCGCTGCGGTGGTGCCAGCGGACTGTGTCGATCTCGCCGTGGCCCCAGCGGATCGTCTCATGCCCCTCGCGCGTCACCGTGTAGCGATTGACCTTGCGGGTCGTCGCGAGGCTGAACGTCACCTCGTCGGCGACCGGGGGCGAGAAATAGTATTGCCACATGATCGACAGCGCGTCGAACGTCGGAATCTCCAGCACGGCGGTCTTCTGCTCGAACAGCGAGACGATGCCCGTCTCCCAGTCGAATTGCGCGACCTCGCGGCGGTCCCTGCTGCCGCGCTCCAGCGAGAATTCGTGCGGCTGCAATCCGGCCGCCGAGATGGTCCCGCTGCTTTCGAGCTTGGCCTGGCCGGGGAAGAAGAGCGCGAGCAGCCCGCGAAGCTCGCCGATCGTCGTGATCCGGTATTCGTTGGCGTCGTGCTCGAAGCGGTAGGTCGCAACGCCGATCTCGAAGCCGTTGGTGCCGAGATAGCCCTTGTAGACGAGGTCGACGCGCGGCGGCAGGACGTCGGGCGACGGCGGTGAAGTGACGGCGGGCGGTTCGGCGGCAGCCGTCTCGACGGGCACGGCCGGCAATTCCGGCCCCATCGCGAGCGCATCGGGTGTCGGCTCGATGAGGGGCGCTGCGATGGGCTGCTCCGGCGCTACATCGGCGACGGGCTCGGCAGGCGACGCGACCGGCGCGCGCTTCGCCTTCGCGCGGGGCTTCGGTGTCGCCGTCGCGACGGCCACGGGCGGTGGCGGCAGCTCGGTGATCGTCGCGGTCAGCGGGGCCGATTCGGCATCGGGGGTCCTCTGCACGGGCCAGAGGGTGAAGCCGAGATGCACGAGCAGCGACAACGCGAGCGCGATGGCGAGCCCGCGGCCCACCATGCGCCGCGCACGCCGGAACCCGTCCGCGGAATCCGGACGAGCGCGCGTGAAGGCTGTCGTGAAGGTCGGCATGGTCATGGAAGCTTCGATACCCGAACGGCCGCGAGGTTCGGCCGCATCGCGCGTTCAGAGCGGCATCAGGCCGGCGCGGTGGGCACTTCCAGCGCGCCGACGGGGAACGCAGCTCCCTCAACGCGCACCCGCCGTCCCGCGATGACAATACGCCCTTCGCAGAACGCGCGCACGGCGGCCGGCAACAGGCGGTGCTCGACCGCGAGGACTCGCGCCGCCAGCGCCGCCTCGTCATCGTCGTCGCGCACGGCGACGGCGGCCTGCGCGACGATCGGTCCGTGGTCGAGGTCGTCGGTGACGAAATGCACGGTGCAGCCGTGAATGCGCACGCCGTCGGCCAGCGCCCGGCGGTGCGTGTGCAGCCCCGGGTAGAGCGGCAGCAGCGACGGATGGATGTTGAGCATGCGCCCGGCGTAGCGGGCGACGAACGCCGATCCGAGGATGCGCATGAATCCCGCCAGGACGACGAGGTCGGGCGCGCTCGCGGCGACGGCGTGGTCGAGCGCCGCGTCGAATCCGGCGCGCGTCGCGTGGGCCGCGGATTCGATCACTCCGGTCGCGATGCCGTCGTTGGCGGCGAGCCGCAATCCCGCGGCGTCCGCGCGATTGCTGATCACCATTGCGATGGTGCCGCCGAGCTCGCCCTGGCGCTGCGCGGCGATCAGCGCGCCGAGGTTCGAGCCGCGACCCGAAATCAATACCGTGATGCGCGGCGCGGCCATGGAGGAATCGCGTTGCGATGCGCGCGGATCCGCGCGCGCGGTCACGCGACGACCGTCGCCGGCGCACCGGCGCCGCGCGGCACGACGCTGCCGATCGTGCTGACGGTCTCGCCTGCGGCCGCGAGCAGCGCTTTCGCGCGAGGCGCGTCGGCGGCGGTGACGACCACGACCATGCCGATGCCGCAATTGAACACGCGATGCATCTCGGCCTCGGCGACGCGGCCCTGCGCCTGCAGCCACGAGAAGATCGCAGGACGCGTCCACGCGGTGCCGTCGAGGTGCGCGGCGAGGCCTTCCGGAAACATCCGGTGCGTGTTCTCGAGGAGACCGCCGCCGGTGATGTGCGCCATGCCCTTGACGTCGACCTCGCGCATCAGCGCGAGCATCGGCTTCACGTAGATCCGCGTCGGCACGAGCAGCGTCTCGCCGAGCGAGTGCGCTCCGGTGACGCCTTCGATCGGCCGCGCGAGATCGGCGCCGGAGACTTCGAGGATGCGCCGGATGAGCGAGAAGCCGTTCGAATGCGGCCCGCTCGACGCGAGGCCGAGGAGCACGTCGCCGGCCGCGATGCGCGATCCGTCGATCGCCTTCGACTTCTCGACGACGCCGACCGCGAATCCGGCGAGGTCGTATTCCCCCGGGATGAACGCCTTCGGGTGCTCGGCGGTCTCGCCGCCGATCAGCGCGCAGCCCGCCTGCTCGCAGCCCGCGGCAATGCCCTTGACCACGTCGGCCGCGACGGCGACGTCGAGCCGCTCGCAGACGTAGTAATCGAGGAAGAACAGCGGCTCCGCGCCCTGCACCAGGATGTCGTTGACGCTCATCGCCACGAGGTCGATGCCGATGGTGTCGTGCTTGCGCAGCGCGAACGCGAGCTTGAGCTTGGTGCCGACACCGTCGGTGCCGGCGACGAGCACCGGCTCGCGATAGCGCTTCGGCAATTCGACGAGCGCGCCGAATCCTCCGATGCCGGCCAGCACCTCGGGGCGCATCGTGCGCTTCGCGAACGGCTTGATGCGCTCGACGAGCTCGTCGCCCGCGTCGATGTCGACGCCGGCGTCGCGGTAGGAGAGCGGGGCGGTCGAATCGGAGGCGGGGCGTTTCACGGTAGCGATCGGGGATGCCGGTTGCGGCGGCGGGCACGGCGCGCATTGCCGGCCACCTCGGGATTGGTCGAAACCCGCAGGCCACGGTAAAGTGGCGCAGTGAAGTGCCGGTGGTCGCGAATTTTACCGGAAACGACCGCTGCCGGCCGGCCTGCACCACCGCGGCCGCACCCTTTCGCCCCCTGCGCCCGCCGTTTCCATGGAACAGCTGATCTTCGATCTCGCGGAAGTCGAGCCCGCGTCGTTCGCCAACTTTCTGCCGGGCCGCAACGCGGAAGTGATCGCGGCGCTCGCGCGCCTTGCCTCCGGCGGCGCGACCGAGACCGGCGTACTCCTATGGGGCGCGGAAGGCACCGGCAAGAGCCATCTGCTGAAGGCGACGCTCGCCGCCGCAGCGGAGCGCGGAGCAGCGACGGTGAGCATCGCCGAACCCGGGGAGCTCGTCGCCGCCGATCCCGAGATGCTTGCGCAGAACGCGCTGGTGGCGGTCGACGCCCTGGACCGTGCGGACGCCGGCGCGCAGGCGCGTCTCTTCACGCTGTTCAATGCGCTGCGTGCGCGTGGCGGCCAGCTCGTCGCGGCGAGCCGCGTTCCGCCCGCGACCATGGCGCTTCGGGAGGATCTGCGCACCCGCCTTGGATGGGGCCTCGTCTACGAGATCGCGCCGTTGGCCGATGCCGACAAGCCTGCGGCCCTGCTCGCCTACGCGCGCCAGCGCGGTTTCGGCCTTCCCGACGACGTGATCGGCTATCTGCTGGCGCATGCCCGGCGCGACATGCCGACCCTGCTGCGGACGCTTGCGTCGCTCGACCGGCATTCGCTCGCGACCAAGCGTCCGATCACGGTCCCGCTCGTGCGCGATTGGCTGCAACGCGAGCTTCGATGACGTTGAGGACTTGGCCGAAACCGCGAACCGCGAATATAAGACAGCGCCTTCGCCGCAGTTTAGCGAGTAAAACACTGTAAAATCAATGTATTGACGTGTCGCATCGACAAAGTCCCTGTCAGCAGTTGTGTCAACCGCACTGCCGCATCGCACGTTTAGGGCGGCGACACGCAAAAAGGGTGTCGACCCGTCACCGCAACCATTAGAGGAAAAAAGTATGAGCAAGCTCCTTTCGGCCCTGATCGTCAGCACGTTCGCGCTGACGGCCGTCGCCCAAACCACCGCACCGGCGGCTCCGGCTCCCCTGGCGACACCCGCCGCCAAGGCGACGCCCGCGACTCCGGCGACTGCCGCGACTCCGGCGACGCCCGCGAAGACCGACGCGTCGACGCCGCCGAAGTCGAAGAAGACCAAGTCGACCAAGTCGAAGAAGAAGGCCACCACGACCGCGGCGCCCAAGACCGACGCGATGGCAGCCTCGAAGGCAGCGGCTCCGGCGGACGCGAAGCCCGCGAAGTAATCCGTTGATCGGGCGAGGCAACCCGGTGGCTGCGGGTTGCCTCCCTGACCGGAAATCAGTATCATTTCAAGGTTTTCGACTTGTTCGAGCCGGCACGAGACCGGCGGACATTTCAAATTTTCCGCACACTCACAATTGAGGACGAGATGAACAAACTTATCATTGCAGTGATCGCGACCGCGTTTGCCTCCACGGCATTCGCCCAGGCGGTAGGAGAAACCCCGAAAGACAAGGCGAAGCAGTCCGAAGTGTCGGCCACCACCAAGGCTACGGCCGAAGGCGCCGATGTCACCTCGCAAAAGGCCGGCGCCGCCGCCAATGTGAACAAGACGCAAAAGGGCACGCCCAAGGCGCTGACGACCAAGCAGGAAAAGCAGGCAGCGGTCTCGGCGACGACTAAGGCGGGCGCGCAGGGCGCCGACATCAACGCGCAAACAGCCGGCTCGACCGCCATCAAGGACAAGGGCGAGAAGAACACGCCCAAGGCGCTGCCGACCAAGTCGGACAAGCAGAAGGCCGTCAGCGGGACGACTGAAGGCGCGGTCAAGAAGGACGGCAGCAACTGATATCGCAATGCCGCCGGCCATTCAGGCGACTCAAATTGAGGACGAGATGAACAAGTTTATCGTTGCATTGATCGCGGGCGCGTTTGCCTCCACGGCATTCGCCCAGGCCGCGATGCAGACCCCGGCCGACAAGGCGAAGCAGAACGAAGTGTCGGCCACCACCAAGGCTGCGGCTGAAGGCGCCGACGTCAGCTCGCAAAAAGCCGGCGCTGCCGCCGACAAGGCAAAGACGGAAAAGGGCACGCCCAAGGCGCTGACGACGAACAAGGAAAAGCAGGCCGCCGTTCAGGCGACGACCATTCCGGGCTCGACGAGCACGGCTAAGACGTTGCAGGAGGGCAACGCCGCCGCCAAGGACAAGTCGCAAAAGGGTGACCCGAAGGCGCTGACGACGAAGCAGGAAAAACAGCAGGCCGTCTCGGCGACGACCAAGGCTGGCGCCGAAGGCGCGGACATCAACGCCATGAAGGCCGGCACGCAGGCCGACAAGGACAAGGCGAAGGCGGCGGCCGACAAGGCTGCAGCCGACAAGCCGAAGCAGTAATCGCTCGTCTCGACCTCGAAGAGGGGCGCCGATGCACGGCTCCTCGAGATAGACGTCGGAAAGGCAGGGGCCGCAAGTCCCCTGCCTTTTTCATTTGTCGCTTCGATCGCGCGATGCGACAGGTCGGTGATGATCGCAATTTCAGACGCGACCGCCAGAACGTATCTCTCACGACCGGGTTGATTCGATGCGCGAGATGGAACTGCCTCGGCCACGTGCCACCGTCGCGACGATCGTCGTCCGCGACGACGCGTTCCTCGTCGTCGAGGAGTCGACCGAGACGGGCCTGCGCATCAACCAGCCTGCCGGCCATCTGGAGTCGGGCGAAACGCTCGCCGCCGGCGCGGCACGCGAGACGCTCGAGGAAACGGGGTATCACGTGGCGCCGACGGCGCTCGTCGGCATCTACCGGTGGCGCTCGCCCGGGAGCGGCGAAACGTTCATCCGGTTCGCGTTCGCCGCCGACATCGTCTCGCACGAATCCGATCGCACGCTCGATGACGGCATCCTGCGAGCGTTCTGGATGCCTTACGCCGAGCTGGCCGCATGCCGCGCCCGGCATCGCAGCCCGCTGGTCTTGCGCTGCGTCGACGACTTCCGCGCCGGCGTGCGGCGGCCGCTCGATCTCGTGACGGAGCTCTAGAGCCATGGCCCGCAAGCCGCGCGTCATCGTGGGCATGTCGGGCGGCGTCGACTCGTCCGTCGCGGCGTGGCTCCTGAAACAGCAGGGCTTCGACGTCGTCGGCCTGTTCATGAAGAACTGGGAGGACGACGACACCGACGAATACTGCACGTCGCGCGCCGATCTCGTCGACGCGGCCGCCGTCGCCGACGTGATCGGCATCGAGCTCGAAGCCGTGAACTTCGCCGCGGAGTATCGCGAGCGCGTGTTCGCGCATTTCCTGCGCGAGTACGAGGCCGGCCGGACGCCCAATCCGGACGTGCTGTGCAACAGCGAGATCAAGTTCCGCGCGTTCCTCGATCACGCGCGGACGCTCGGCGCCGACCACATCGCCACGGGACACTATGCGAGGCTCGCGCGCGAGGACGGCCGGATGGTGCTGTCGAAGGCGCTCGACTCGACCAAGGACCAGAGCTACTTCCTGCACCGCCTGACGCAGGAGCAGCTCGCGCCGGCGCTGTTCCCGCTGGGAGAGATCGCGAAGCGTGACGTGCGTGCCATCGCGAAGCGCGAAGGCATCCCGACGTGGGCGAAGAAGGACTCGACCGGCATCTGCTTCATCGGCGAGCGGCCGTTCCGCGATTTCCTCGCGCGCTATCTGCCGCGCACGCCAGGCCCGATCGAGGCGCTCGATGGAACGCTGCTCGGCCGCCATCATGGCCTCGCCTATCACACGCTGGGCCAGCGCCAGGGATTGCGCATCGGCGGGGCGAAGGGCGCGGCCGAGCTTCCTTGGTTCGTCGCGCGCAAGGACTTCGCGCGAAACGCGCTCGTTGTCGTCCAGGGCCACGACCATCCGGCGCTCTCGCGGCGCGTCGTCGACGCGCAGGCGATGCACTGGATCGCCGGATCGTCGCCCGCGCCGGCGACGCTCGAGCAGCCTCGGCGCCAAGACGCGCTATCGGATGCCCGACGCGATCTGCCGGGTCGAGCTGGAAGAGGGCGATCGCTGCCGTGCGACCTTCGCGGCACCGCAATGGGCGCCGACGCCGGGCCAGTACCTCGTGCTCTACGATGGCGCCGTATGCCTTGGAGGCGGCGTGATCTGCGGAGACGCTTCGGCGCAGGCGGTTGCCGTCGCCGCAACCGCCGCGGCGTAGCGCACGCGGACCGTGCCGCGCGGTAACGGCGTCACGAGCGCGGCGCGCGCGTGATTTCGCCCTCGAGCTGGTCGTAGTCGGTGCTTTCGGGGTCGAGCTCGCGCAGCTTCTGGATCCGCGCGCGCGCGCCGTCGAGGTTGCCGCCGGCGGCGTCGAAGCGGACGAGCAGGACGTTCAGGCTGCGATCGTAGGGGTTGCGCTTGATCGCGGCGTCGACCACCGCACGCGCATCCTGCGGCTTGCCGGAATTGATGAGCGCGACCGCGTAGACGTAGGCGAAGCGCGCGTCGCCCGGCGCGAGAACCACTGCTTCGCGGAATTCGGGAAGTGCTTCCGGCAGCCGCTTCTGCCGCACGAGCGACAGGCCGAGCGCGTGATGGAGGACGGCGGTGCGCGGATTGCGCGCGAGCCCCTGCCGGAGCGTGGCGTCGGCCTCGCCTTCGGTGCCGCGCGTGCGGTAGAGGTCCGCGAGGTTCGCGTACGCCTGCACGAACGTCGGGTCGATGGCGATGGCCTTCCGGTATTCCGCGATCGCGGCACCCGGATCGCCACGCGCGATGTACAGGTTGCCGAGGCTCATCCTCGCCTCGGGGCGATCCGCGTTGTAAGTCTGCACGGCGACGTACTCGGCGATCGCCCGGTCGAAGCGCGCACGGTCGTCCGCCGAAAGCGCGCCCTCGGCCTGGCCGGCGAGTCCCCGTGCGGCCTCGATCCGCACCGGGAGGATCGGGTCGCCCAGCATGCGCGGCAGGTAGCGTTGCCGCAGCACCGGGTCGGCGCTGGCCAGCGCTTCCACGGCCGCGAGCCGGACGATCGGATCGGGATCGTTGAGCGATCGCGTGACCGCGTCGAGCGTCGCCGGAGTGAGCCAGCGCCCGAGACGGTCGATCGCGCTCGCGCGGACGATGGCGGGCTGCGCCTTGTCGTCGGCGAGCGCCATCAGCGCGCCGCGCGCGTTCGGCGCGCCCTCCGTGCCGGCGCGCAGCGCATCGGCGAAATTCTGGAAGCTCGCGGGCGCCTTGCCCGTCCATTGCCGGATCGCGTCGGCGGCCCATTGCGCCGACTGCTTCGAATGGCAGTTGTTGCACGCGTTCGGCATGCCGAGCCTCGCCGAGACGTCGGGGCGCGGAATCCGCATCGAATGGTCGTGGCGCGGGTCGACGACCATGTACGTCGTCGTCGGCATGTGGCACGCGGCGCAACTGGCACCCGCCGAGCCTTCCTTGTGATGCGTGTGCGCCGGCGCGTCGAACCGGGCCGGTGCGTGGCACTGTGCGCATACCGCGTTGCCGGCCGCTCTGAGCTTGAGCGAATGCGGGTCGTGACAGTCGGAGCAGGTGACGCCGGCCGCGTGCATCCGGCTCTGCACGAACGAGCCCCAGTTGTAGACCTCGTCGCGCATCTGGCCGTCGTTCCAGTAGAGGCCGTCGTCGAGCCGGGCAAGCCTGTGCGAGTCGAACGGCGACTGGCCGTACGCGTAGTCGTCGGAGAGGCGGCTCGCGCGGGCGTGGCAGCGCGCGCATGTGTCGATCTCGCGCGAAGTCTTCCTGGCCACGCTGCGCTTCGCGTTCCCGGTGTCGCCCGCGGGCGTCCACGTCGCACCCCGGCGCTCATCGAGCGCGACCGCGAGGCCCCTGGTCGCGTCTTGCGCCTTCCAGTCGCCTTCCTTCTTCGCCCAAGCGACGTGGCTCGAGCCGGGACCGTGGCAGGCCTCGCACGACACGTCGATCTCGGACCACGTCGTGTGGAACGTGTCCGTGTTGGCGTCGAAATTCTTGCGCAGGTTCGTCGAATGGCACTCCGAGCACATGAAATTCCAGTTCTGCCCGGACGAGGTCCAATGCAGATAATCGCCTGCCTTGACGTTCTGGCCGGGATAGAGATGGAACCAGCGCTGGCCGCCCTTGTCCTTCGGCCGCGAATCCCAGGCGATGCCGAGCGGCTGCATGCGGCCGCCGGGAAATTCGATCAGGTACTGCTGCAGCGGGTGCACGCCGAAGGTGTACTTGATCTCGTAGTCGTGCAGCTTGCCGTCGGGGCCGTCGGTGTTGACGAAGTACTTTCCGTCGCGGCGGAAGAACGATGACGACGTGCCGGCGTAGCTGAATTTCGCGTTGGCGAAATCGCCCAGCACCGAGGCCTCGTCGGCGGCCTGCATCGCGAGGTCGTGGTCCGAGCCCTTCCAGGCGGCGTCCTGACTCGCATGACAGCCGGCGCACAGCGCGCGGCCGACGAATTGCGCGGCGACGGGGGGTGGCGCGGTCGCGGCGGAGGAGGGCGCAGGCGCCGTCTGGCGCAGCGCGAGATACGCGGCGGCGCCGAGGAGGGCGAACAGCAGCAGAAGCGCGACGGCCAGCAGCGCACGGCGCGAGCGCGCGGCAACTCTCGGCAAGTCGGTCATGGCGCGCCGGCCGGCGAATCAGCAGCGGACGGCAACGTCGCGATCGTCAGAACGGAATGTCGTCGTCGAAGTCGTCGGTCTTGGGCTTGCCGCCGCCGCCCTTGCCGGCACCGCCGCCCGATTTCGCCGGGGCGCCGCCCGCCGCGGGAGCGGACCCGAAATCGGTGTCGCCGCCGCTGCTGCCGCCGCCGCCGTCACGGCTGCCGAGGAGCTGCATGCGATCGGCGACGATCTCGGTCGAGTACTTCTCGACGCCTTCCTTGTCGGTGTACTTGCGCGTCTGCAGCCGGCCCTCGATGTACACGGGGCGGCCCTTCTTCAGGTACTCGCCGGCGACTTCGGCCTGGCGCCCGAACAGGACGACCGTATGCCACTCGGTCTTCTCCTGCTTCTCGCCGCTCTTGTCCTTCCACGTCTCCGTCGTGGCGATGCGCAGGTTCGTCACCGCGTCGCCGCCGGTCGTGTAGCGCGTCTCCGGGTCGCGGCCCAGATTGCCGATCAGGATCACCTTGTTCACCGAGGCCATGTCACGTCGCTCCGTTGGCAGTATTTGTCCGATTGTACGTCCGCCGCGCCCGCGTCGCCGTGCCGCTCCAGCGCGGCCGCCGGCCGTGGTCGCCGCCGCAAATCGTTGGCGCCGCACGAGAAATTGCGCGCGGTACGACGGCGTTGCACGGCGGGTCCGGTCCGGGGAATTACGCGGCTTCAATGCAGATGCGGAATGGCGGTATAGTATCAGGTTGCCCCGCATTTCCGGCATGCGCCGGACGGCCTAGATCGAACGATTCCGGGCGCGGGACGAACCGGCAACGCAAGCGAGACGCCGCGAGAAACAAGCTAAGCGAAACCAAGCGCAACTTCGCGCAAATTCGAAGGCCACGACCAGACGTATGGAATACATCCGCATCCGCGGCGCGCGCACGCACAATCTGAAGAACGTCAACCTCGAGCTGCCGCGGCACCGGCTGATCGTCGTCACCGGATTGTCCGGCTCCGGCAAGAGCTCGCTCGCATTCGACACGCTCTATGCCGAAGGGCAGCGGCGTTACGTCGAATCCCTCTCGGCGTACGCGCGCCAGTTCCTCCAGCTGATGGAGAAGCCCGACGTCGACCTGATCGAAGGGCTGTCGCCGGCGATCTCGATCGAGCAGAAGGCCACCTCGCACAACCCGCGCTCGACCGTGGGCACGGTCACCGAGATCCACGACTACCTGCGGCTTCTCTACGCGCGCGTTGGCGACCCGTATTGCCCCGACCACCCCGAGCAGAAGCTCGCCGCGATGACGATCTCGCAGATGGTCGACGCGACGCTGGCGTTCCCCGAGGACACGAAGCTCATGATCCTCGCGCCGGTCGTCGTCAACCGGAAGGGCGAGCAGCTGGAGCTCTTCGTCGAGCTGCGCGCCAAGGGCTTCGTCCGCGTGCGCGTCGACGGCAAGGTGCACGAGATCGACGCGGTGCCCAGGCTCGCCAAGACCACCAAGCACACGATCGAGGTCGTGGTCGACCGGCTGCGCGTGAAGCCCGACCTCAAGCAGCGGCTCGCCGAATCGTACGAGACGGCGCTGCGCGCCGGCGACGGGCGCGCGATCACCGTCGAAATGGACACCGGCAACGAGCATCTCTTCTCCGCCAAGTTCGCCTGCCCGGTGTGCAACTACTCGCTCTCCGAGCTCGAGCCGCGGCTCTTTTCGTTCAACAGCCCGATGGGCGCGTGCCCGCGCTGCGACGGCTTGGGCTCGATCAGCTTCTTCGACCCGAAGCGCGTCGTCGCGTTTCCGCAGCTCTCGCTCGCCAGCGGCGCGATCAAGGGCTGGGATCGGCGCAACCAGTTCTACTTCCAGATGCTGGGAAGCCTCGCCAAGCACGCGAACTTCGATCTCGAGAAGCCGTTCGAACGGCTTTCCGAGCGCGCGCAGCAGATCATCCTGTACGGCAGCGGCGACGAGGCGATTCCGTTCACGTACCTCTCGGACCGCGGCAAGCCGACGGTGCGCGAGCACGTGTTCGAGGGGATCATTCCGAATCTCGAGCGGCGCTATCGCGAGACCGATTCGATGATGGTCCGCGAGGAGCTCGCCAAATACCTGAACTCCAAGCCCTGCCCCGAGTGCCTCGGCACGCGGCTGCGGCGCGAGGCCCGCTTCGTCAAGGTCGGGAACGGCGCGAGCGCGCGCGCGATCTACGAGGTGTCGGGACTCGCGCTGAAGGACGCCTCGGCGTATTTCGGCACGCTCACGCTCGAAGGACAGAAGCACGCGATCGCCGAAAAGATCGTCAAGGAGATCCAGAGCCGGCTGCAGTTCCTCAACAACGTCGGCCTCGACTATCTGTCTCTGGACCGCTCGGCGGAAACGCTGTCGGGCGGCGAGGCGCAGCGCATCCGCCTCGCCTCGCAGATCGGCTCGGGCCTGACCGGCGTCATGTACGTGCTGGACGAGCCGTCGATCGGGCTGCACCAGCGCGACAACGACCGGCTGCTGGCCACGCTGAAGCACCTGCGCGACCTCGGCAACAGCGTCATCGTCGTCGAGCACGACCACGACGCGATCTGCGCCGCGGATTACATCGTCGACATGGGACCCGGGGCCGGTGAGCACGGCGGGCAGGTTGTCGCTCAGGGAACGCCGGAGGAAATCCGCCTCGCGCCGCATTCATTGACGGGACAGTATCTCGCCGGACGCCGCCACATCCCGATGCCGTCGCGCCGGCACCGCGCCGATCCGGACCGAATGCTGCGCATCGACGGCGCCAGCGGCAACAATCTGCAGCAGGTCACGCTGAACCTGCCGGTCGGCCTCTTCGTCTGCGTGACCGGGGTTTCCGGCTCGGGCAAGTCGACGCTGATCAACGACACGCTCTATCACGCGGTCGCGCGCCATCTGTACGGAAGCGCGGTCGAGCCGGCGCCGTTCCGCGAGATGCACGGGATCGAGTTCTTCGACAAGGTGATCAGCGTCGACCAGAGCCCGATCGGGCGGACGCCGCGCTCGAACCCGGCGACCTACACCGGGCTCTTCACGCCGATCCGCGAGCTGTTCGCGCAGGTGAAGGAGGCGCGCGAGCGCGGCTACGGCCCCGGGCGCTTCTCGTTCAACGTCAAGGGCGGGCGCTGCGAGGCCTGCCAGGGCGACGGGCTCATCAAGGTCGAGATGCACTTCCTGCCGGACGTCTACGTGCCGTGCGATGTCTGCCACGGCCAGCGCTACAACCGCGAGACGCTCGAGATCCGCTACAAGGAGCGCAACATCCACGAAGTGCTCGCGATGACGGTCGAGCAGGCGTTCGCCTTCTTCGAGCCGGTGCCGGCCGTCGCCCGCAAGCTGCAGACGCTGCTCGACGTCGGGCTCGGCTACATCACGCTCGGCCAGTCGGCGACGACGCTGTCGGGCGGCGAGGCGCAGCGGGTGAAGCTCGCGCTCGAGCTCTCCAAGCGCGACACCGGCCGCACGCTCTACATCCTCGACGAGCCGACGACCGGACTGCACTTCCACGACATCGAGATGCTGCTCACGGTGCTGCACCGGCTGCGCGATCACGGCAACACGGTCGTCGTCATCGAGCACAACCTCGACGTCATCAAGACCGCCGACTGGATGATCGACCTCGGGCCCGAAGGCGGCGCCGGGCGGCGGCCGCGTCATCGCCGAAGGTCCGCCCGAGGAGATCGCGAAGATCGCGTCGAGCTACACGGGCCGCTATCTCAAGCCGGTGCTCGACGCGCACGCGTCGCGCCGCAATCGCGAGGTGCCGCGCGGCGAGACCGCGGCGCGGGCAAGGCGGGCCGCGGGCGCGCGCAAGGCGTCGGGCGACCTGCTCGACTGAGCTCGCGGCGGTGAAGCGCGCCATCACGATTTGCCGCCCGGACCCGGCGCGCCTCGATGCGCAGGCCGACGCGGCGATGGCGGTCCACAACGCGTCGATGGCCGCGGCGCTGCCCGGCATTGCGCATCCGCATACCCCCGCGGAAGATCGCGCCTGGATCCGCGGCGTGTTCGCGCGGCAATCGGTCTGGCTCGCGCTGGACGGCGAGAACGTCGTCGGCATTGCATCGCGCGACGGCGAGTGGGTCACGCAGCTCTATCTGCTGCCCGCGTACAGCGGCCGCGGCATCGGTCAGGAGCTTCTCGAACGGATGCTCGCCGAAGCGCCCTCGCTGAAGCTCTGGACATTCGCGCGCAACGCCGGCGCGCGCCGCTTCTACGAGCGCAACGGCTTCGTCGCAGTCGAATTCGGAGACGGCAGCGGCAACGAGGAGGGCGAGGCCGACGTGCTCTACACGCGCGGGGCCGCCGGCTGAGGAAGCGGAGCGTTCAGTCGACCCGCCGCGGCACGATCGGCATCTCGCGCGCGCGTCCGTCGATGCGCTCGACGCGGTACGCGCGGGCCTTCCGGCGGGCACTGACGACGTCGTGCAGGGCGCCGTCGACGAAATGCAGCGCGACGCCGTCGTCGGCGGCAAGTCCGCCGGGGATGGCGCCCGTGGCCACGAGGCGCCGATAGGTCGGCCGCCGCTCCGGCTCGCTGTCGTAGTGCGGGCACGCCGAGCCCGGCAGCCAGCGAAGGCAGCGCAGCGGCGTCAGTGCGCCGGGAACGGAGTCGGTGACGCCCCAGTCGAACCACGCGATCATCCCGGCGCTCACGCCGCCGATGACGACGCCGCGGCGCCACGCGCGGTGCAGGACCGCATCGAGCCTCCATTCCCGCCAGAGCGCCAGCAGCGACCGCGTGTTGCCGCCGCCGACGAAGATCGCGTCATGCCCTGCGACGAACGTTTCGAGGTCCGCCACCGGCGGTGCGAACAGCGACAGGTGCGTGGCCCGGCACGGCAACTCCGCCATCGCCTTGTAGAACTTCTGCGCGGTACGCTTCGGCGTCGCCGCTCGCGGTGCCGACGAACAGGACGCGCGGCCGCTTCTTGCCGGTCTGCGCCAGGAAGTGACGGTCGAGCGCGCGGTTCTTCTCCTGCGAGAAGCCGCCGCCGCCGAGGACGATGAGCTGCCGCACGTGGTCCGACGTTCGGGAATCAGGGGTTCTGCGGGGACGCCGTCGCGAGCGGGCTTCGCCGCGGTGCGCGTGATCGCGGCGAGGATGCCCTGCAGCAGCGCGACCGGCGTCGGCGGGCATCCCGGGATCTCGACGTCGACCGGGATCACGTTCGCGACGCGCCCGAGCGAGGCGTAGCTCTCGCCGAAGATTCCGCCGGTGCAGCCGCAATCGCCGACCGCGACGACCAGCTTGGGATCGGGCGTCGCCGCGTAGGTCTGCTTCAGAGCAATCGCCATGTGCTTGGTCACCGGACCGGTCACGAGCAGCATGTCGGCGTGGCGCGGACTGGCGACGAACTTGATGCCGAGCCCCTCGATGTTGTAGTACGGATTGCCGAGCGCGTGGATCTCGAGCTCGCAGCCGTTGCACGACCCGGCGTCGACCTGCCGGATCGTCAGTGCGCGCCCCAGCGTGCGCAGCACCTTTTGCTGAAGGCGCGCGACGATGACCATCTCGTCGGCCGGCGCGGGCGCGGGCTCGGATGCGGATTCCTGTCCTGGCGATCTGGCGGAGGATGTAGAGCATGGCGTTTGCGCGGTCAGAGATCCTGCCCGCTGTAGGTGAGGTTGAACGACTTGTTGATCAGCGGAAAGTCGGGAACGATGTTGCCGATGACGGCGTGCTCGAGCACCGGCCAGTTGATCCACGACGGATCGTGCGGATGGCAGCGGCGGATCGACCCTTCGGGTCCGCTTTCGAGCGCCACCAGGACGGGCCCGCGCCAGCCTTCGACGTACCCGAGGCCCAGCTTGAACGCGGCGACGTCGGCCAGCGGTGCGCGGAGTTCGCCGTCGGCCGCGTCCGGCAGTGCATCGACGATCGTGCGGACGAGGCGCAGCGATTCCGCGAGCTCGTCGAAGCGCACGGCGACGCGCGCGGCGACGTCGCCATCGGCGGCGCTCGCGATGCGCACGCCCAGCGTGTCGTAGGGCGCAAACGGAAGATCGCAGCGCAGGTCGCGCGCTTGCCCGCTCGCGCGTCCGGGCAGGCCGGTGAGCCCGAGCTTGGCGGCGAGCGCGGCACTGACCACACCACAGCTGCGAAACCGGTCCTGCAGCCCGGCGTGCTCGTCGTAGATGTCGCGCAGGACGCCGATCTCGCGCTCGAGCTCCACGCACTGATCGCGCAGCGGCGCCACCTGATCCGGTCCGAGATCGCGCGCGACGCCGCCGGGAACGACGTAATCCATCAGCAACCGATGTCCGAAGGCGGTTCGATTGAGGCGCAGCACGTCCTCCCGCAAACGCGAGAATTGCGCGAGCCCGAACGCGAATCCGCCATCGTTGCCGAGGTAGCCGAGATCGCCCAGGTGATTGGCGATGCGCTCGCGCTCGAGCGCCAGTGCGCGCAGCCACGCGGCGCGCGCCGGTGCTGCGATGCCCGCGATCGACTCCAGCGCGTGCGCGTAGGCGAGCGCATAGGCCACCGTCGAATCGCCGGACACGCGTCCCGCCAGGCGATGGCCGTCCTCGAGCGACATCGACTCGAAGCGCTTCTCGATGCCCTTGTGCACGAAGCCCAGCCGTTCCTCCAGCCGGAGCACCTTCTCGCCGACGACCTGGAAGCGGAAATGGCCGGGCTCGATGATGCCCGCGTGCACCGGCCCGACCGGGATCTCGTGCACGCCGTCGCCTTCGACGCGAACGAACGCGTAGTCCTCCTGTCCCGGCTCCCATTTGGACAATGCGACGAAATCGCGGCGCAGCGGATACTGGTCGATCGGCCACGACGCCATCCACGCCCAGGGGCGCTGGTCATCGGCGTCGGAGGCGATGCCGACGAGGTCGAACGCCGCGCGCTGCATGCGGTTCGCGGCGGGGAAGATCAGCGAGAGATCCGGATAATGCGAATCCGGGTGAGGCAGCTGGTGCTCGAGCAGCGTGAGTCCGTCTCGATCCTCGAGCGCGACGCGAATGCAGAAGCCGCGATTGCGGTCGCGCTCGTCGCTTGCCCACAGCGCGACCAGCCGGCCATCCTGCTCCCACGCGAGACGGCACGCGGTGAGGAGCTGACCGGAGCTCACCGGCACGCGCTGCGCGGGAACGCCGGCGGGAAGCGCGGCGGCGGCGAGTCCGAGAGGCGAGACGTTCATCGATGGCCCCGGGCTATCCGATCAGCTGCGCGGCCTGCCGGTACCACTCGGCCAGCGCGGGCGGGATCCAGAGACCCAGCATCAGCACCAGCGCAAGGTGCACGAACACCGGGATCATCGCGGGGCGCACGGGCAGCCGCTTCGCGTTGGTCTCGCCGAACACCATCGGCTGGACCTTGGAGAACACGGCCGCGAACGCGACGCCCAGCGCGAGCAGCAGGAGCGGCGTCGCCCAGGGCTGCTGGCGCATCGCCGTCGTCAGCACGAGGAACTCGCTCGCGAACACGCCGAACGGCGGCATGCCGAGGATCGCGAGCGCGCCGAGGATCAGGCCCCAGCCGATCGCCGGGCTGATCGTGACGAGTCCGCGGATGTCGTCGATCATCTGCGTCCCGGTCTTCTGCGCGGCGTGGCCGACCGCGAAGAAGATCGCGGACTTGGTGAGCGAATGCACCGTCATGTGCAAGAGCGCCGCGAAATTGGCGATCGCGCCGCCCATGCCGAAGGCGAAGGTCATGATGCCCATGTGCTCGATCGACGAATAGGCGAAGAGGCGCTTCACGTCCTTTTGCCGCGACAGCAGGAATGCGGCGACGACGACGGAGAGGATGCCGAATCCCATCATCAGCTCCTTCGCGTACGACGTGTGCAGCGAGCCCTCGACCAGCACCTTGCAGCGGACGACCGCGTAAAGCGCGACGTTGAGAAGCAGGCCCGAGAGCACCGCCGACACCGGCGTCGGGCCCTCGGCGTGGGCGTCGGGCAGCCAGTTGTGCAGCGGGACGAGCCCGACCTTGGTGCCGTAGCCGACCAGCAGGAACACGAACGACAGCGACAGCACCGTCGGCTCGAGCTGGCCCTTGATCGCGTTCAACTCGGTCCAGAGCAGGGCGCCGCCTTCGGCGCCGAGGAGCCGCTCCGCCGCGAAGTAGAGCAGGATCGTGCCGAAGAGCGCCTGCGCGATTCCGACGCCGCACAGGATGAAGTACTTCCATGCGGCCTCGAGGCTTGCCGGCGTCCGGTACAGCGACACCAGCAGGACGGTCGCAAGCGTGGCCGCCTCCAGCGCGACCCACAGGATGCCCATGTTGTTCGTGAGCAGCGCCAGCAGCATCGTGAAATTGAAGAACTGGTACATGCTGTGATACAGGCGCAGCCGCGCGGGCGTCAGCCGGCCGTGCTCCTGCTCGATGCGCATGTAGGGACGCGAGAAGAGCGACGTCGTGAATCCGACGAAGGCGGTCAGCGCGACCAGGAACACGTTGAACGAGTCGACGAAGAACTGCTTGTCGGCGACGAGCAGCGGACCGCCGGTGATCACCTGCCAGGTCAGCGCCGCGGCGGCGATCAGCGTGCGCAGGCTCACCGCCACGTTGATCAGCGAGGCCTGCGCGCGATGACCGTAGAGCGCCAGCAGCGCGGCGCCGAAGAACGGCAGCGCGAGGACGGCGAAGATCTCCGTCACTCGCGCCTCCTCGCTTTCGTCTCCCGATTCTTCGCCTCTCGAGCTTTTCCATGTGCTTGAGGTCGAGGCTGTCGAACTGCTCGCGGATCTGGAAGAAGAACACGCCGAGGATCAGCATGCCGACCAGCACGTCGAGCGCGATGCCGAGCTCGACGACCATCGGCATCCCGTAGGTCGCGCTGGTCGCCGCGAAGAAGAGGCCGTTCTCCATCGACAGGAACCCGATCACCTGCGGTATCGCCTTGCGTCGCGTGATCATCATCAGGAACGACAGCATCACGCTCGCCAGCGCGATGCCCAGCGTCGAGCGCGTGACCGTGTTCGCGAGCTGCGAGATCGGCACGGCGAGATTGAACGCGAAGACCACGAGGACGATGCCGATCAGCATCGTCGTCGGGATGTTGATGAGCCGCTCGAATTCCCAGCGGACGTCGAGCCGCCGGATCAGCCGGTGCAGGATCCACGGCAGCAGCGCGACCTTGAGCGCGAACGTCAGGCCCGCGGACCAGTAGAGGTGCGACTGGTGCGTGCCGTAGGCGACGGTCGCCGTCGACATCGCGAGCACGAGCCCCTGCGCCGCGAAGAGGTTGATGAGCGAGAGCACGCGCCGCTGCGCCAGCATCGCGAACGCGAGCAGCAGCAGGATCGCCGCGAACAGGTTGATCAGCTGGGCGTAGAACGGAATGGCCGCCATCTCAGCTTCCCAGCAGCAGATTGACCAGCATGGCCAGGACGGCCAGCAGGAACGCGGTGCCGAGGAACTCCGGCGCGCGAAAGATTCGCATCTTCGCCGACAACGTCTCGATCAGCGCGAGCAGGAAGCCGCCGATCGCGAGCTTGAAGACGAGCACCGGCACCGCGGCGATGATCGCTTCCCAGTTGCCGCCCTCGGCGATGCCGAACGGGAAGAAGATCGCGATGCCGATGCACGAGTAGTTGAAGAGCTTGAGCGCCGACGCCCACTCGATCAGCGCCAGATGGCGCGCCGAGTACTCCAGCGTCATCGCCTCGTGGATCATCGTGAGCTCGAGGTGCGTCGCGGGGTTGTCGATCGGGATGCGCGCGTTCTCGGCGAGCGACACCATCGTGAAGGCGACGCCCGCGAGGGCCAGGCTGGGATAGATCGCGAGCTCGCGGTGCGCGAGCGTGTCGACGATCGACGGCAACGACGTCGAGCCGGAGATCAGCGACGCCGTGAACAGCACCATCAGCAGCGCGGGCTCGGCGAGGAAGCCGATGAACATCTCGCGCCGCGCGCCGAGCGTGCCGAACGCGGTGCCGATGTCCATGGCCGCGAGCGCGATGAACACGCGGGCGAGCGCGAACAGCCCGACCAGCGCGATCGCGTCGGCGGCCCGGGCGAACGGCAGGTCCGTCGCGAGCGAGGGCACGATCGCCGCGGCGGCGCACATCGCGCCGAACACGACGTAGGGCGTGATCCGGAAGATCGCCGACGCGCCGTTCGCGACGATCGCGTCCTTGATGAAGAGCTTGCGGATCGTCCGGTAGGGAAGGGTGATCGGCGGCGCGCTGCGGTTGGAGAGGAGCGCGCGGCACTGGTTGACCCACCCCAGGACGAGCGGCGCCAGCAGCAGCGCGATCGCGAGCTGCAGGAACTGCGACAGGAGGGCGGAAGCGCTCATCAGACGAAGAAGAGCAGCACCAGCAGCGTGACGAAGCTGAACGTCAGGTAGACGGCGATGCGGCCCTGCTGGATCAGCCCGGCGAATCGGGCGAGCGCGTCGGCGCCGCGCGCGACCGGAAGGTAGATCCAGTGCCACAGGTGGTCGCCCGCCTTCAGCGAATAGCGGGGCGCCGCATCGAACGGGGACGGCAGGTGGCGCTCGATGCGGAAGAACGGCTCGAACACCTGCCGTATCGGCTGCCCGAAGCCTTCGGCGGTGTCCTGCATGCGCGGCGTCTGCGCCGGAAATCCGCAGTCCCAGGGCGCCGCGCGGCGCACGCGGCCGTGGTAGAACCGGTGCACGATCTGGACGGTGAGGAGCACGACGCCGACGATCACGACGAGAAGGATGAGCGGGCTGTAGCTCGAGCGGCTCGCGCTGATCGGCGCGAGCAGCAGCCAGTTGCCGGCGTTCGCGCCGATGCCCGTCCCGATCAGCATCGCGTTCACCGGATCGAGAAAGCGGATCACGTTGACCGGGAAGAGGCCCAGCAGCACGCAGCCGGCCGCGAGCCAGACGAGTCCGACGCGCTCGAGGCGCCCCGCGTCCCTCGCATAGGCGAGGTTGGGCTCGCGCGGACGCCCGAGGAAGATGATCCCGTAGAACTTGACCATCACGTACGCGGCCAGCGCGACGGCGAGCACCAGCGCCGCCGCGAGCACCGGCACCAGCATGTTGACGAACGACTGCGGCAGCCCCGGCGTGAACAGGAACGCCTGCAGCAGCAGCCATTCCGAAACGAAGCCGTTGAGCGGTGGCAGGCCGGCGATCGCCAGCGTGCCGATCAGCGCGAGCCATGCCACCCAGGGCATCCGGTGGATGAGCCCGCCGAGCTTGCCGAGGCTGCGCTCCTTCGTCGCGTGCAGCACCGAGCCCGTGGCGAGGAACAGCAGGCTCTTGAAGAACGCGTGGTTGAGCGAGTGGTACAGCGCCGCGGTGAGCGCGATCGCGGCGAGCATGTTCTTGCCGTAGGACTTGAACACGATCGCGAGGCCGATGCCCGCGACGATGACGCCGATGTTCTCGATCGACGAGTACGCGAGCAGGCGCTTCATGTCGGTCTGCGCCGCCGCGAACACGACGCCGAACAGCGCCGTCGCGAGTCCGAGCGAGAGCGCCAGCACGCCCCACCACCAGAGCTGGACGTGCAGGAGGTCGAACGTGATCCGCAAGAGTCCGTAGATCGCCGTCTTCAGCATCACGCCGCTCATCAGCGCCGACACCGGCGAAGGTGCGGCGGGATGGGCTTCCGGCAGCCAGACGTGCAGCGGCAGGAGCCCCGCCTTCGCGCCGAACCCCGCGAGCGCGAGGAGGAACGCCGCCGTCGGCCAGGCGCCGGTCAGCACCATCGATCGCATCGAGCCGAACGTGTAGTCGCCGGTGCCTGCCTGCAGCACGCCGAAGCACAGCAGGATCGCGATCGCGCCGACGTGCGCGATCAGCAGGTAGAGAAACCCGGCGCGGCGGATTTCCGGGATGCGGTGATCGGTCGTGACGAGGAAATACGACGCCAGCGCCATCGTCTCCCACGCGACCATGAACGCGTAGGCGTCGTCGGCGATCATCACCAGCGCCATCGCCGCGAGAAACACGTGGTACTGGAAGCACAGGAGCCCCGGCGCGGCGCCGCCGCCGGAGCGGAAATACCCCGCCGAGAAGATCGAGATCGGCGCGGCCGCGGCCCCCAGCAGCACGAGGAAGAACGCGGACAGCGGATCGATGCGCAGGTGGAACGGCAGCCCCGGCAGGCCGAGCGGAAGGATCGTGAATTCCGGCAGAGAACCGATCGCGGCGAATGCGGCCGCCGCGAGCGAGAGACCGATGAGCGCACCCGCGGGGAACAGCAGGCGGCTGATGTAGCGGAGATCGCGCGGACGCAGGAGTCCCATCACCCCGATCGCGAGCCAGGCCGCGATGGCGGCCTCCACGAAGTCGAACGGGCGAAGGTCCACCGCCGGGCCGCGATCAGCGCATGCGCGACGGGTTTGCGACGGTTGCGCGGAAGATCATTTCACGCGCATTCCCGGCTGCGCGCCGCTGTCGGGCGCGAGCAGGTAGATGCCGGGCCCGTCGCCCGAGGCGGCGAGCACCATGCCCTCCGACAGGCCGAATTTCATCTTGCGCGGCGCGAGATTCGCGACCATCGGCGTCAGCCGGCCGACGAGATCCTCCGGCTTGTACGCCGACTTGATGCCCGCGAACACCGTGCGATGCCGCTCCTCGCCGATGTCGAGCGTGAGCTTGAGCAGCTTGTCGGCGCCGTCGACGTGCTCGGCGTTGACGATCTTCGCGATGCGCAGGTCGATCCTGCCGAAATCGTCGATGCTGATGTGCGCGGGGGCCGCGACCGGCGTCGCGGCCGCGCCGGCGGGCGCGGGGGTGAGGGGCGGGGGTGCTGCCGTGGTCATCTTCGGTCCTTCGATCAGCACGTCGACCTGCTTGGGCTCGATGCGGGCCATGAGATGCTCGAATTTCCCCGCGTGCTCGGGAATCCGCGGAGCCTTCTGTGGTTTTCTTGGCGACGTCGTCCCACGTAAGGTCCGGCGTTTCCAGCCAGCGCTCGACGCGAGCTGCCAAACGACGGAAGAACCGGCTTCAGCATCACCGTCATCTTGAAAAAGGCCGAGACACAGTCGCTGCAGACTTCGTGCAACTCTTGCTTGCGCGCCGGATCCTTCGCCAGTTCCCACGGTTTCGCCGCATCGAAATATTCGTTGATCTTGTCGGCGTAAGCCATGATCAGGCGCAAGGCCTTGCCGAATTCGCGATTGCGATAGGCATCCGCGACGTCTTCCTCGATGTCGACCGCGCCGACGATCGCGGGGCTCGTTCGGCCCGATGACGACGGCGGAGCGAGACGGCCTTCGAAATGCCGCGTGAGAAACGGCGCCGCGCGGCTCGCGATGTTGACGTACTTCCCGATGAGGTCGCTGTTGACCCGCGCGACGAAGTCGTCCGGATTGAAGTCGATGTCCTCGACCTTGTCGTTGAGCTTCGCGGCGATGTAGTAGCGCAGCCACTCGGCGTCCATCCCGAGATCGAGGTAGTAATCGGGGCTGACGCCGGTGCCGCGCGATTTCGACATCTTCTCGCCGAGCGCCGTCAGGAATCCGTGCACGAACACGTTGGTCGGCGTCCGGTAGGGCTTGCCGGCGAACTCGAGCATCGCCGGCCAGAACAGCGTGTGGTGGTAGATGATGTCCTTGCCGATGAAGTGATACTGCTCGGTGTCGGCTGCCGACAGGCAGTCGGCGAACGTCCGGGCGTCGCCGTTGGCCTTCGCCTCGCCGCTGTCGAAGTAGCTCTTCAGCGACGCGAGATAGCCGACCGGCGCGTCGAGCCAGACGTAGAAATACTTGCCCGGCTCGTCGGGAATGGGAATCCCGAAGTAGGGCGGGTCGCGCGAAATGTCCCAGTCGGTGAGCTTGTCGGGGCCGCCTGCCTCGCCCAGCCATTCGTGAATCTTGTTCAGCACCTCCGGCTGCAGCGACTGGCCCGGCGCGGGCTCGCGCGTCCAGCGGCGCAGGAATGCGACGATCTTCGGATCGGAAAGACGGAAGAACAGATGCCGCGACGAGCGCAACTCGGGGCGCGCGCCGCTCAGCGTCGAATACGGGTCGATGAGATCGGTCGGCGCGTAGGTCGAGCTGCAGTTCTCGCAGGCGTCGCCGTACTGGTCCTTCGTTCCGCATTTCGGGCACGTGCCCTTGATGTAGCGGTCGGGCAGGAACATCGCCTTCACGGGATCGTAGAACTGCTCGACTTCCTTGTCGTAGACGAAGCCGGCGGCCTTCAATCGACGGTAAATGTCCTGCGAGAGCTCGACGTTCTCCGGCGAATCCGTCGAATGCCAGTGATCGAAGCTCAGGTGAAATCCGCGCAATGTCTTCGGGCGCGTGGCCGCGATCTTCGCGACGAGCGCCTGCGGCGTCACGCCCTCCGACTCCGCCCGGAGCATGATCGGCGCGCCGTGCGCGTCGTCGGCGCATACGAAATGCACGCGATGGCCTTGCATCCGCTGGAAGCGCACCCAGATGTCGGCCTGGATGTATTCCATGATGTGGCCGATGTGGAACGGGCCGTTGGCGTACGGAAGCGCGGTCGTCACGAACAGCGTTCGCGGCGACACGGCGGGCGACGGCGGATTCCCAGCGGCGGGCATCGCGCAAGACCTTGAATGTGAGAGGGGAAAGGACCGATTCTAGCAAAGCGCTCATCTGCGGGCCCCTGAATCGGCGCCAGACCGCGCCGCAATGGCGTCGCGCCGCGGGCGCGCGGGCGCCGGAGCCATGCGATCGCGTCGGAATTTCGCTAGAATCGAAGTCTTTTCCCGCATTTCACCGCGAAGCATTCACGGAGCCCCTGATGGCCATCACCGAGGCCGACGTCCAGACCCGGCTGCGCACGCTCACCGATCCCAACACGGGCCGGGATTTCGTCGCCGGCAAGTCCGTCAAGGTAATCCGCGTCGACGGCGCCGACGTCGCGATCGACGTGCAGCTGGGATATCCGGCGAAGACGCAGCACGAAATCCTGAAGAAGCTGATCGTCGACGCCATTGCGGCGCTGCCGGGCGCGGGCCGGGTCAGCGTCAACATGACGCAGAAGATCACGTCGCACTCGGTGCAGCGCGGCGTCAAGCTCGTCCCCGGGGTCAAGAACATCATCGCGGTCGCGAGCGGCAAGGGCGGCGTCGGCAAGTCGACCACGGCGGTGAACCTCGCACTGGCGCTCGCCGCGGAGGGCGCGCAGGTCGGCGTGCTCGACGCCGACATCTACGGGCCGTCGCAGCCGATGATGCTCGGCATCGCCGGCCGTCCCGAATCGCAGGACGGCAAGACGCTCGAGCCGCTCGAGGCCTACGGGCTGCAGGCGATGTCGATCGGATTCCTCATCGATCCGGACACGCCGATGGTTTGGCGCGGGCCGATGGTCACGCAGGCCCTGGAGCAGCTCCTCAAGGACACCAACTGGCGCGACCTCGACTATCTCGTCGTCGACATGCCGCCCGGCACCGGCGACATCCAGCTGACGCTGGCGCAGAAGGTCCCGGTCACGGGCGCGGTGATCGTCACCACTCCGCAGGACATCGCGCTGATCGACGCGCGCAAGGGGCTCAAGATGTTCGAGAAGGTCGGCGTGCCGATCGTCGGCGTCGTCGAGAACATGAGCATGCACATCTGCTCGAACTGCGGTCACGCCGAGGCGATCTTCGGCGAGGGTGGCGGCGCGAAGATGTGCGCCGACTACAACGTGCCCTTCCTGGGCGGGCTGCCGCTCGACATCCGGATCCGCGAGCAGACCGACGCCGGCCGCCCGACGGTCGTCGCCGATCCCGACGGCAAGATCGCGCAGATCTACCGCGAGATCGCCCGCCGCACGGCCGTGTTCGTCGCGCAGAAGGCCGAAGACTTCTCCGCGAAGTTTCCGTCGATCGTCATCCAGAACACGTGACGGCATTCGAGAGCTGCTGCGGCGGCCCCGCCGCGTTGGACCGGCGCCGCGGGCGCCGGTCAACGCGCCGAGACCTCGCCAGGCTGGTGAAACGATTTCCGGGCGTCGTGCGGGGCGCCTCGGGAAAGCCCGGACACGGGACAGCCGTCGTGATCAAGTCGGACAAATGGATCCGCCGCATGGCGGCTGCGCATCGCATGATCGAGCCGTTCGAGCCCGGCCAGGTCCGCGAGGCGGACGGGCACAGGATCGTGTCGTACGGGACGTCGAGCTACGGCTACGACATCCGCTGCTCGCGCGAATTCAAGATCTTCACCAACATCAACTCGACGATCGTCGACCCCAAGGCGTTCGACGCCGGATCGTTCGTCGACTTCACCGGCGACGTCTGCATCATTCCGCCCAATTCGTTCGCGCTCGCGCGCACGGTCGAATTCTTCCGCATACCGCGCAACGTGCTGGTCGTGTGCCTCGGAAAATCGACGTACGCGCGCTGCGGCATCATCGTCAACGTCACGCCGCTCGAGCCGGAATGGGAAGGGCACGTCACGCTCGAGTTCTCGAACACGACGCCGCTGCCGGCGAAGATCTACGCGAACGAAGGTGTCGCGCAGGTGATCTTCTTCGAGTCGGACGAAGTGTGCGAGACGTCGTACAAGGACCGCGGCGGCAAGTACCAGGGCCAGCAGGGCGTCACGCTGCCCAAGATCTAGAACCTGTCGCAAAATGGGCTGCGCGGCCCGATAGCTTTGTAGTTCCGGCCGCCGCTTCTCGGCTTAACGTTCGCTGCGCTCACGTTAGCCTTCACTGAAGCTTCGCTTTCGTGTCCTCGCTCGCCCCTCGCTGTACGTCCATGTACTATCTCGGGGCTCGCTGCGGGCCCTCATTTGGCAACTGAGGCTCTCGGGCCGCTCGCCGGGATTTTGAGACAGGTTCCCCTGCTTCCTTTGCGAAAGCCATGAACCGACTCGCGCAGTCGAAGGTCGCGTCGATCGCGATCATCGCGCTCTGCCAGGTCGCGGCGATGGCGCTGTGGTTCTCCGCATCCGCGGTCGTTCCCGCACTCGTCGCGCAATACGGGCTGACCGGATTCGCGCAGGCGGCCCTGACGAGCGGCGTGCAGGCCGGGCTTCGTGATCGGCTGCGTCGCGAGCGCATTGCTGGGACTCGCCGACCGGGTCGATCCGAGGCGCTTCATCGCGCTGTCCGCCTTCGTCGGCGCCGCCGCGAATGCGCTGCTGCTGGTCGTCGATCCTGCGCGGGCCCCTCACTCCGTTGCTGCGTGTCGTGACCGGCGCCTGCATGGCGGGCGTGTATCCGGTCGGAATGAAGCTCGCGTCGACCTGGGCCAAGGGCGACATGGGGCTGATGGTCGGAATCCTCGTGGGTGCCCTTACGCTGGGATCGGCGTCACCGCACCTGTTCAACGCGTTCGGCGGCGTCGACTGGCGAATCCCGGTGGCCGCGGCGTCGGCCAGCGCGCTCGGCGCGGCGGCGCTGATCGGCCTCGCCGGTATCGGGCCCAACCGGGTGGCCACGCCGCCTTTCGATCGGCACGTGATCCTGACGGCCTGGCGCGACGTCCCGCTGCGCCTCGCCAACCTCGGCTACCTTGGCCACATGTGGGAGCTCTACGCGATGTGGGCGTGGATCGGCGTGTTCCTCGATGCGAGCTTCGCGGCGACGCTCCCGCCCGCCATTGCCGCGACGACCGCCAAGCTGGCGGCGTTCGCGACCATCGGCGCGGGCGCGATCGGTTGCGTCGCCGCCGGCTATCTCGCGGACCGCCTCGGACGCACGACGCTGACGATCGCCGCGATGGCCATCAGCGGCAGCTGCGCGGCGACGGTCGGTCTCCTGTTCGACGGCGACCCGCGCTGGCTCACCGCGCTTTGCATCGTGTGGGGCATCACCATCGTGGCCGACTCGGCGCAGTTTTCGGCGTCGATCGCGGAGCTTTCGGAGCGGGCCTGGGTCGGGACGATGCTCACGCTGCAGACCGCGATGGGATTCACGCTGACGCTCCTCACGATCCACCTGATGCCCTGGCTCGTCGCGACGCTGGGCTGGCGCCACGCGTTCGTGCCCCTGGCGATCGGGCCGGCGATCGGGGTGATCGCGATGGCGCGGCTGCGGGCGCACCCGCGCGCGGTCCAGCTGGCCGGCGGGCGCCGCTGAAGCCGGCCCCGAGCCCGGTCGCACTCCTGCGTATGGCATCGCCCGGGCGGCGGGCGTAAGATCGCCGCTCGCCGCTCTCGCGACAGGGGGCGCCAGCGCGGCCTTTCCATGCATCAAAGGAGGAGACGGCCATGGCGTATCACCTCGAAGGGCGTTTGCTGGAGGTCTGCAACTGCCGCGTGCTGTGCCCGTGCTGGATCGGCGAGGATCCCGATTTCGGCACCTGCGACACCATCGTCGCGTGGCGCTTCGACAAGGGAACGATCGACGGCGTCGACGTATCCGACCGCACGATCGCGCTGATCGCGCACGTGCCGGGGAACATCCTGCAGGGCAACTGGCGGGCCGCCGTCTATCTCGACGAGCGGGTCACGCCGGCGCAGGAGGCCGCGATCCTCAAGGTGTACACCGGCAAGGCGGGCGGACCGGTGGCCGATCTCGTGAAGCTCATCGGTGAAGTCGTGTCGGTCGAGAAGGTGCCGATCACGTTCACCGTCGAGGGCGGCCGGGGAACGATCCAGCTGGGCGACGCCGGCTACGCGGAGCTCGAGCCGTATGTGAGCGCGTCGGGCGCGACGACGACGCTCGCGGACACCGTGTTCTCGACGGTGCCGGGCGCGCCGGTCTTCGTCGGCAAGTCGCCGCGCTACAAGTCAAAGAACGCGAAGCTCGGCATCGACCTCGACATCAAGGGACACAACGCGCTGCAGAGCACGTTCGTGTTCCACGCGTAGCCGATTCGCCTCGAGTTCGCCCCGCCCGCCGCAGCAGATGCGGCGGGCGGGTCGGACCGGCCGGCATGGCAGCGACCTCTTCCGCAGCGATCGCCCCCGCGGGCGGGCGCCACCCTTTGCTGTGGAGCTTGCTCGCGCTGCTCGTCGCGCATGTCGTGGACGGCGCTGTGGCTCTGGAGCGCGAGCCCGTATGCGCGGTACCTCGAGCACGGCGGCTGGGGCGTGGACGGCGCGCTGGCGGAACTGTGCCGGGCCCTTCCCGCGGGCGGCGTGCTCGTTCCAATGGTGCTGCACGCGAGCGCGTGGGTGCTGATGATCGCCGCGATGATGCTGCCGACTGCGTTCCCGCTGCTCGCGATGTTCCGGCGGATCACCGGCGCTCGTCCGGATTCAGGGCGGCTCGCGGCGCTCGTCGTCGCGGGATTCTTCGTCGCGTGGTTCGCGTTCGGCGTGATTGCGCACGTGGCCGACGAGGCGCTGCGGTGGGCGGCGGCAGGCAACGCCTGGTTCATCGTCCATGGCTGGATGGTCGGCGTCGCGGTGCTTGCCGGCGCCGGATTGTTCCAGTGGAGCGCGCTCAAGTACCGGTGCCTCGACCAATGCAGGACACCGTTCACGTTCGTCGGCGCGCGCTGGCACGGACAGCATCCTGCGCGCGACGCGTTTCGAATCGGCCTCGACCACGGCGCGTTCTGCGTCGGCTGCTGCTGGGCGCTGATGCTCGTCATGTTCGTCGTTGGAATGGGCAGCCTGGGATGGATGCTGGCGCTTGCGGCGGTCATGGCGGCCGAGAAGAACCTGCCGTGGGGCCGGCGCCTGCGAACCCCGCTCGGGCTTGCGCTGCTCGGGTGGGCCGGCGCGATCGCGCTCAGCAACGCCTGAGCCGCGCGGCCTTTCCGGCGGTGCGGTCTTCCGGGTGAGTGCGCGGTCCGCACGTCAGGCAGCGGACTACATGGATTGGAGGCAAGAGCGGACGCGCTTGGCGTGCGGCCGGCCGGACCTCCACGAACGCGGCGGAGTCCAACCCACAGGTCCACCCGTGAGGAGCCTGTGATGAGACGTGTATTGATTCTTTCGCTTGTTGCTGCGCTGCTGGGCGGTTGCGTCGTGACCCCGGTGGGATATGGATACCGTGACTACGATGACGGCTACTACCGGTACCGCGGCGACGTATATTACGGACATAGCTACCGGAACGATTATTACCGCGGTGGTGGCTGGCGCGATCACTGAGTCTCGACGCCTTGATCGTATGAGCGCAGCGGCGGATGCCCCCATCGGGCGCCGCGCCTCGCACAGTAATTTTCGAGTTGTCGAGCTGATCCGCAGCTCGGTGCAGGGAATCGCGGCGATAATGAACGCGCTCGCCGCGCATTCCCTGCAATCATGTCGAAGACCCACCACTTGCGCCTGTCGGACGCGCGCGGGCTGCACCGCCTGGCGAACGACGCGACCGTGGGCGTGACCGACCTCGTCGAAGCCGTCCATCGGGCGGTTCTGCGCATACCGGGCATTCCTGGCACGCCATCCGCCGCACGAACGCGGGGAATCACCGGTTTCGTCTACAGGTCCGTACGAGGCGTGACCCGGCTCGTCGGCGGCGGTGTCGACACGCTGCTCGGCGTCGTCGCCCCGCTCGTGTCGGAGCGGCCCTCCTCGCCACAGCGCGAAGCCGTCCTCGCGGCGCTCAACGGGGTGTTCGGCGACTATCTCGACGAATCCGCGAATCCGCTGGCCATTCCGATGACGTTCCGCTCAGGGGGCACGCCGCTCGCGCTTTCTGCGGATGCGCTGGCCGCGGCGTTTCCGGCGTCGTCGCGCCGCGTGCTCGTGCTGGTCCACGGGTTGTGCCTGAACGACCTGCAGTGGAAGCGCAACGGCCACGACCACGGCGCCGCGCTGGCGCGCGACCCGGGATTCACGCCGCTCTACCTTCACTACAATTCGGGCCGGCACATTTCGTCCAATGGGCGCGAATTCGCCGACACGATGGAGGCGCTCGTGCGCGCCTGGCCGCATCCGGTCGAGCGCCTCGCGATCGTCGGCCACAGCATGGGCGGACTCGTCGCGCGGAGCGCCTGCCATTACGCGGCGCTCGCCGGACATGCGTGGCTGAAGCGCCTCGACGACCTCGTCTTTCTCGGCACGCCGCATTTCGGCGCTCCGCTCGAGCGTGCCGGCGCGTGGGTCGACTACCTCGTCGGGATCAGCCCCTACACGGCGCCCTTCGCACGCCTCGGCAAGGCGCGAAGCGCGGGGATCCGGGATCTTCGCTACGGCGACGTGCGCGACGAGGACTGGCAGAATCCGGCGTCACGCAGCGCGCGCGCCACTGACGCTCCCCTCCCGCTTCCCGCGGGCGTCCGCTGTTTCGCGATGGCCGGGAGCCGGCAGGAAAAGCCCGGCGCTCCGGCGTCCAGAATTCGCGGCGACGGGCTCGTGCCGGTCGACAGCGCCCTGGGGCGGCGGCGGGATCGCGCCGCCGGCCTCGGCCTTCCCGACGCGAACTGCCGGATTCTGTACGGGACCGGCCACTTCGACCTGCTCGACCGGGCCGCCGCATACGAGTCGATGAAGCGCTGGCTCGCAATCGGCGCATAGCCGCGCCCCTGGGCCTCCCGGTCGCGGCGGCGCGCCGGCCGCAGCGTGCCGTTGTGGCGCTGCTGCAACGCTTTCCCGCCGATTCCCCGCGATGCATAGCCAGCGCGGGCGAATCGTCCCATAATGCGCGCCTTTCCAACCTGTCGGCCGGGGAAGCAACCGGCCGCTTCCATGGCGCGCGTCCGGGCGAACGAATCGCCGGCGCGGCAGCCACACCCGCGGCGAGGTCGCGCATTCCATGAAGTTTCGCTTTCCGATCGTCATCATCGACGAGGATTTCCGCTCCGAGAACGCCTCCGGGCTCGGCATCCGCGCGCTCGCCGCGGCGATCGAGAAGGAGGGCATGGAGATCCTCGGCGTCACGAGCTACGGCGACCTCTCGCAGTTCGCCCAGCAGCAGAGCCGCGCGTCGGCATTCATCCTGTCGATCGACGACGAGGAGTTCACGCCGGGACCCGAGCTCGACCCGGCCGTGCTGAACCTGCGCAAGTTCATCCAGGAGATCCGCTTCAAGAACGCGGAGATCCCGATCTACCTCTACGGCGAGACGCGCACGTCGCGGCACATCCCGAACGACGTGCTGCGCGAGCTGCACGGCTTCATCCACATGTTCGAGGACACGCCGGAGTTCGTCGCGCGGCACATCATCCGCGAGACCAAGGCCTACATGGACTCGCTGGCGCCGCCGTTCTTCCGCGCGCTGGTCGACTATGCGCAGGACGGCTCGTATTCGTGGCACTGCCCGGGACACTCGGGCGGCGTCGCGTTCCTGAAGAGCCCGGTAGGCCAGATGTTCCACCAGTTCTTCGGCGAGAACATGCTGCGCGCCGACGTGTGCAATTCCGTCGACGAGCTGGGCCAGCTGCTCGATCACTCGGGCCCGGTCGCCGCTGCCGAGCGCAACGCGGCGCGGATCTTCAACGCCGACCACTGCTTCTTCGTCACCAACGGCACTTCGACCTCGAACAAGATGGTCTGGCACGCCAACGTCGCGCCGAACGACATCGTCGTCGTCGACCGCAACTGCCACGTGTCGATCCTGCACGCGATCACGATGACGGGCGCGATTCCGGTGTTCCTGCCGCCGACGCGAAATCATCTGGGCATCATCGGTCCGATCCCGCTCTCCGAGTTCCGGCCGGAGAGCATCCAGAAGCGCATCGAGGCGAACCCGTTCGCGCGCGAGGCGAAGAACAAGAAGCCGCGGATCCTGACGCTGACGCAGAGCACGTACGACGGCATCGCCTACAACGTCGAGATGCTGAAGCAGACGCTCAACGGCACCATCGAGACGCTGCACTTCGACGAGGCGTGGCTGCCGCACGCGGCGTTCCACGATTTCTACCGCGACATGCACGCGATCGGCCGCGACCGTCCGCGCAGCAAGAACTCGATGATCTTCGCGACGCACTCGACGCACAAGCTGCTCGCCGGCATCTCGCAGGCCTCGCAGATCATCGTCCAGGAGTCCGAGACGCACGAAGCTCGACCGGCACCTCTTCAACGAGGCCTACCTGATGCACACGTCGACCTCGCCGCAGTACGCGATCATCGCGTCGTGCGACGTGTCGGCGGCGATGATGGAGCCCCCGGGCGGGACGGCGCTGGTCGAGGAGTCGATCATCGAAGCGCTCGACTTCCGCCGTGCGATGCGCAAAGTCGACGACGAATGGGGCAAGGACTGGTGGTTCAAGGTCTGGGGCCCCGACAAGCTTGCGCCCGAGGGCATGGGCAACCGCGACGACTGGCTGCTGCGCGCCAACGACAAGTGGCACGGCTTCGGCGACCTCGCCCCGGGTTTCACGATCCTCGACCCGATCAAGGCGACCGTGATCACGCCGGGGCTCGACGTCTCGGGCAAATTCGCGAAGACCGGCATTCCGGCGTCGATCGTGACGCGCTTCCTCGCCGAGCACGGGGTCATCGTCGAGAAGACGGGGCTCTACTCGTTCTTCATCATGTTCACCATCGGCATCACCAAGGGCCGCTGGAACACGCTGGTCACCGCGCTGCAGCAGTTCAAGGACGACTACGACAAGAACCAGCCGCTGTGGAAGATCCTGCCGGAGTTCGTCGCCAAGCAGCCGCAGTACGAGCGCGTGGGGCTGCGCGACCTCTGCCAGCAGATCCACGACATGTACAAGGCCAACGACGTCGCGCGCGTGACCACCGAGATGTATCTGTCGGACATGCAGCCGGCAATGAAGCCTTCCGACGCGTACGCGTCGCTCGCCCACCGCGAGATCGACCGCGTCGAGATCGA
>CAVUIG010000011.1:0-185838 GCA_963741355.1 uncultured beta proteobacterium | reverse complement strand
ATCGGCGGCGCCCGACCGAGGCTGCCCGAACGGAGGAGGCTTCCATGCGTGCTCGCCTGTTGGCGCTGACGCTGTCCGCAATTTCGTTCGCCGCTTTCGCGCAGACCCCGCCCGCCGGCTACCCCGCCGACTACGCGCAGACCATTTCCGCCGCCAACAAGGAAGGCAAGGTCGTCATCTACAGCGCGCTCGACACCAAGGCGGCCCAGCCGCTGGTCCGGATTTCCAGGCGCTCTATCCGAACGTCAAGGTCGAGTACAACGACATGAACTCGACCGAGATGTACAACCGCTTCATCGCCGAGGTCGCCTCGGGCCAGGGCTCGGCGGACGTGATGTGGAGCTCGGCGATGGACCTGCAGGTCAAGCTCGTCGACGACGGGCAGGCGCTGACCTACGCGTCGCCCGAGGCCGTCGAAGCTTCCCGCTGGGCCGTGTACAAGAACCAGGCGTACGGAACGACCTACGAGCCCGCCGTGTTCATCTACAACAAGCGCCTGGTCGCCGCGGACGAAGTACCGCAGGACCACGCGGCCTTCGCGAAGCTGATCACCACGAAGGCCGACAAGTTCAAGGGCAAGGTCACGACGTACGACATCGAGAAGAGCGGCGTCGGCTTCATGTTCGTCGTGCAGGACACGAAGTACTTCCCCGGCATGAAGGATCTCGAGAAGGGATTCGGCGCGTCGAGCTACCGCGTGTACGCGAGCACCGGCAACATGCTGGAGAAAGTCTCCTCGGGCGAGCACCTGCTGGGCTACAACGTGCTGGGCTCCTACGCGCTCGTCCGCGCGAAGAAGGATCCGGCGCTCGGCGTCGTGCTGCCGAAGGACTACACGCTGGTGCTCTCGCGCGTGCTGTTCATCGGCAAGCAGGCGAAGAATCCGAACGCCGCGAAGCTGTGGGTCGACTACATCCTGTCGCAGCGCGGACAGAAGCTCATCGGCGGCGACGTCGAGTTCTTCTCGATCCGCACCGACGTCGACGCCGAATACACGGCGGCATCGCTCGCCAAGCAGCTCGGCGCGAACCGTGAAGCCGATCCCGGTCAGTGCCGAATCGTCACCTACCTCGACCAGAAGAAGCGGCTCGACTTCCTGAGCGATTGGAAGTCGACGCTGCAGCCGGCGCCGCGGGCAAGTAAACGCGCGCGTCCCGACAGGGCGCTGTGCGCGGCGCTCCGACCGGTGACGCGCATGCGCACGCCGACGCTTGCGGCCGTTCCCGCGCAGCCTCACGATCCTGGTGACCGCCGCCGCGGTGCTGGCGCCGCTGTTCGCTGATCCTCTACCAGAGCCTTCTGACCGCGCCGTTCTTCGACGCGCGGAAGACGGTCGGGCTCGGCGCGTACGAGTTCATCTTCGCCGATCCCGATTTCTGGCAGGCCTCGCTCAATTCGGTGCTCATCGCCGCCGCGATGGTGATCATCGCCGTGCCGCTGGGCGGCCTGCTCGCCTTCGTCATGGAACGCACGGACCTGCCGGCGAAGCGCTGGATCGAGCCGCTGATCCTCGTCCCCAGCTTCGTGTCGCCGATGGTGCTGGCCTTCGGCTTTGTCGTCGCCGCAGGACCGGTCGGCTTCTATACCGTCTGGGCAACCGAATGGTTCGGCGGCGCACCGTGGGGAATCTATTCCCTCACGGCCATCGGCATCATCGCCGGCCTCCTGCACGTGCCCAACGTCTACGTGTACGCGTCCGCGGCGTTGAAGAGCCTGGGCTCGGACGTCGAAGAGGCTGCGCGCGTCGCGGGCGCGTCGCCGTTTCGCGTTGCGGCGACGGTGAGTTTGCCGTTGATCATGCCGGCGATGCTGTTCGCGGCGGTCCTCGTGTTCTTCCTGGGATTCGAGCTCTTCGGCCTGCCGCTGGTGCTGGGCGACCCCGAAGGCCACCTCGTGCTGTCGACGTATCTCTACAAGCTGACCAACAAGCTGGGCACGCCGTCGTACCACCTGATGGCCGCGGTCGCGATCTGCATCGTCGCCGTGACGTTTCCGCTCGTGCTGCTGCAGCGCTACCTGCTGCAGAACGCGCGCAAGTACGCGACGATCAAGGGCAAGGCGGGACGCATGCGCGAGCTGCCGCTGCGGCAAGTGGAAATGGGTCGCGGCCGCGCTGATCGGCGTCTGGCTGTTTGTCGGCGTGATCGTGCCGCTCTCGGGCATTGCGCTGCGGGCGTTCGTGACCAATTGGGGCTACGGCGCCAAATTGGCCGAAGTGCTGACGTTCGAACACTTCCAGTCGGTGTGGGACGAGCCGATCCTCGTGCGCGCGATCTGGAATACGATCCTGATCGGCACCGTCGGCGGTGCGATCGCCGTCATGTGCTACACCGCGATCGGCTTCGCCACGCATCGCCGCAACGACGGCTGGTCGCGCTTCGTCGACTACCTGGTGCTGGTACCCCGCGCCATACCGGGTCTGCTGGCCGGCCTCGCGTTCCTGTGGGTGTTCCTGTTCTTCCCGCCGCTGCAACCGCTGCGCACGACGATCTTCAGCATGTGGCTCGCCTATACCGTGGTGTGGCTGGCCTACGGCATGCGGCTCATCTCGTCGTCGCTGATGCAGGTCTCGACCGAACTCGAAGAAGCCGCGCGCACGGTGGGCGCGACCCGCGGCCAGATTTCGCGCCAGATCACGCTGCCGCTCATCCGCCCCGGATTGATCGCATCGTGGTTGCTCGTGTTCATGATCTTCGAGCGCGAGTACTCGACCGGCGTCTATCTGCTGGCGCCCGGCACCGAGGTGATCGGCGCCCAACTGGTTTCGCTGTGGCAGGGAGGCGCGATCGACGTGGTGGCGGCACTATCGCTCATCAATGTCGTGCTGGTCGGTGTCGGATTGGCACTCGCACTGCGCTTCGGCGTCAAGCTGCGCGACTAAGGTGTCAACTGAGGGCATGAAGGAACATTCCATGGCTGAACTCACCGTCGACAACCTGCATCTCACCTACGGCGACAACCCGATCCTGAAGGGCATTTCGCTGACGCTGAATCGCGGCGAGGTCGTGTCGCTGCTCGGTCCTTCCGGAAGCGGCAAGACCACGCTGCTGCGCGCCGTCGCGGGCCTGGAAACTCCGCACGAGGGAACGATCAAGATCGGCGACAAGGCGGTCTTCGACGGCGCGGCCAGGATCGACGTCCCGGCCGAGGGCCGAAACCTCGGGTTGGTGTTCCAGTCCTACGCACTGTGGCCGCACAAGACGGTGTTCGACAACGTGGCCTACGGACTCAAGTTGCGCAAGGTCGCGGGAACGGACATCAAGACACGAGTATTCGCCGCGCTCGATCAGCTCTCGCTGGCGCATCTGCGCGAACGGTTTCCGCACCAGCTCTCCGGCGGCCAGCAGCAGCGGGTGGCGCTCGCGCGCGCGCTGGTCTACAACCCGCCGGTGATCCTGCTGGACGAGCCGCTGTCGAACCTCGACGCGAAGCTGCGCGAGGAGGCGCGCGCATGGCTGCGCGAGCTCATCGTCGAGCTGCAGCTCTCGGCCCTCTGCGTCACGCACGACCAGGGCGAGTCGCTCGCGATGTCGGATCGCATCCTGCTCCTGAACGAGGGCCGCATCGAGCAGCAGGGGACGCCGCAGGAGATGTACGGCAACCCGGCGACGCTGTTCGTCGCCGATTTCATGGGCAGCAACAACCGGCTGCCGGGGCGCGTCACGGAAATTCGCGACGGCGCGGCACGGCTCGAAGGCCCGGGCTACGCGCTGTGGGGCCGCGCGAGACAAGGCGCGGCATCGGGAAAGGACGGCACGGCGATGATCCGTCTCGAGCGCATCCGCCTCGCCGGGGGGCCGGGCGACAATCGCCTCGAGGCGAGCCTCACGACGTCGATGTACCTCGGCGACAAGTGGGAGCACCTCTTCCACGTCGGCGAGTCGCGGCTGCGCGCCTACGGCACCGCGCCGCTCGCGGCGGGGATGCACTGGCTCGAAGTCCCGCGCGAGGATCTCTGGGTCTTCTGACCGCTCGGCGCGTTCTACCGGCCCAGCATCGGCAGGTCGAGCCCTTTCCCTTTCGCCACTTCGACGGCCTTCGCGTAGCCCGCGTCGGCGTGGCGCATCACGCCTGAGGCCGGATCGTTCCACAGCACGCGCTCGATTCGCCTCGCTGCGGCGTCGGTGCCGTCGCAGACGATCACCACGCCCGCGTGCTGCGAATACCCCATGCCGACCCCGCCGCCGTGATGGAACGACACCCACGTCGCGCCGCTCGCCGTGTTCAGCAGCGCGTTGAGGAGCGGCCAGTCGGAGACGGCGTCGGAGCCATCCGCCATCGCCTCGGTCTCGCGATTCGGCGACGCGACACTGCCGGTGTCGAGATGGTCGCGGCCGATCACGATCGGTGCCGAGAGCTCGCCCGACTTCACCATCTCGTTGAACGCGAGCCCTGCGCGGTGTCGCTCGCCCAGCCCCAGCCAGCAGATTCGCGCCGGCAGTCCCTGGAACGCGATGCGCTCCCGCGCCATGTCGAGCCAGCGGTGCACGTGCGCATTTTCGGGGAAGAGCTCCTTCACCTTCTGATCGGTCCGGTAGATGTCTTCGGGATCGCCCGACAGCGCGACCCAGCGGAACGGCCCCTTGCCTTCGCAGAACAGCGGCCGGATGTACGCCGGCACGAATCCGGGAAACGCGAACGCATCGGCGACGCCTTCGTCGAGCGCGACCTGGCGGATGTTGTTTCCGTAATCGAAGGTCGGGATGCCCTTCCGCTTGAACGCGAGCATCGCCTCGACGTGGGCGACGATCGATCGCTTCGCGTCGGCGACGAGCTTCGGATGCTGTGCGGGATCGGCCTGCGCCGCCTGCCATTGCGCGACGGTCCAGCCTGACGGCAGATATCCGTGGATGAGATCGTGCGCCGAGGTCTGATCGGTGACCATATCGGGGCGAACTTTGCGGCGAACGAGCTCGGGAAGGACGTCCGCGGCGTTGCCGAGAAGGCCGACCGACACCGGACGCCGCGCCGCACATGCGTCGCGCACGAGCGCGAGCGCCTCGTCGAGATCCGCCGCGCGCCGGTCGAGATAGCGTGTCGCAAGGCGCATGTCGATCCGCGACTCCTGGCATTCGATCGCGAGCATCGACGCGCCCGCCATCGTCGCGGCAAGCGGCTGCGCGCCGCCCATCCCGCCGAGTCCCGCGGTGAGTATCCACTTGTCGCCGAGCTCGCCTCCGCAATGCTGCCGTCCGGCCTCGGCAAACGTCTCGTAGGTGCCCTGCACGATGCCCTGGCTGCCGATGTAGATCCACGAGCCGGCGGTCATCTGGCCGAACATCATGAGGCCCTTGCGGTCGAGCTCGTTGAAATGCTCCCACGTCGCCCATTTCGGCACGAGGTTCGAATTGGCGAGCAGCACGCGCGGGGCATCCGCGTGCGTCCTGAATACGCCGACCGGCTTGCCCGACTGGATCAGCAGCGTCTCGTCGTCGCCGAGCCGCGTGAGCGTCGCGACGATCGCGTCGAAGCATTCCCAGTTGCGCGCCGCGCGCCCGATGCCGCCGTACACGACGAGCTCGTGCGGATTCTCGGCGACCTCGGGGTCGAGATTGTTCATGATCATCCGCAACGGCGCCTCGGTGAGCCACGATTTCGCGGTGCGCACGCTGCCGCGCGGCGCGCGTATCACGCGATCCGAACGCCGGCCGGCCTTTGCGAGGGCATGCATTTCGTCGTCACGGCTCATCGTCTGGCTCCGGGTCACCGTCAGAATGCCAGTGCCGCGCGGTCTACGCAGGCGCTGAAATCACCGCGCTCGACGATGTGCCGGATCGCCTCGAGATCGGGTGCGAACGCGCGATCGCGCTCCCAGAACGCGACGCTGCCGCGAATGATCGCCATGGCCGCCGCGAGCTTGGGCGACGTCGTCAGCGGACGGCGCAATTCGACGCCCTGCGCCGCGGCGAGGAGCTCGATGGCGACGATCCGCGCGGTGTTCGCGGCCATCGGCGCGAGCCGCCGCGCCGCGAAGGTCGCCATGCTGACGTGATCTTCCTGGTTGGCCGAGGTCGGCAGCGAATCGACCGACGCGGGATGCGCGAGCGACTTGTTCTCCGAGGCGAGCGCCGCGGCGGTCACGTGCGCGATCATGAAGCCCGAGTTGACGCCTCCGTCCTCGACGAGGAACGGGGGCAGGCCGGAGAGTCCCGTGTCCATCATCAGCGCCGTGCGCCGTTCCGACAGCGCGCCGATCTCCGCGATGGCCAGCGCCAGGTTGTCCGCCGCGAAGGCGACGGGCTCGGCGTGGAAGTTGCCGCCCGAGATGATCTCGCCGGCATCGGCGAATACCAGCGGATTGTCCGATACCGCGTTCGCTTCCGTGACGAGCACCTGCGCCGCGTGGCGCATCTGGTCGAGACAGGCGCCCATCACCTGCGGCTGGCAGCGCAGGCTGTACGGATCCTGCACGCGCGGGCAATCCTTGTGCGATTCGCGGATGCGGCTTCCCTGGAGGAGATCACGATAGATCGAGGCGGCGTCCATCTGGCCGCGATAGCCGCGCAGCGCCTGAATTCGCGCATCGAACGGCGTGTCGCTGCCGAGGCACGCGTCGACGGAGAGCGCCCCCGCGACGAACGCCGCACAAATCGCCCGCTCGGCCGCGAAGAGCCCGGAGAGCGCGAGCGCGGTCGAAACCTGCGTGCCGTTGATGAGCGCGAGGCCTTCCTTCGGGCCGAGCACGATCGGCGTGAGCCCCGCCGCGCGCAGCGCGTCGCCTCCCGGCATCGTTCTGCCGTCCGATATTCGCGCCTCGCCTTCGCCGATCATCACCGCGGCGAGGTGGGCGAGCGGCGCGAGATCGCCGGACGCGCCGACGGAGCCCTGCGAGGGAATGCAGGGCACGATCCCCGCATTGGCGATCGCCTGCAACAGCTCGATCACCTCCCAGCGGACTCCCGAATGGCCGCGCGCGAGCGACGCGGCCTTGGTCGCGACGACGAGCCGCACGACGGAGTCGTCGAGCAACGCGCCGGTGCCCGCGGAGTGTGACAACACGAGCGCGCGCTGCAGCTCGGCGAGCCGCGCCGCATCGATTCGCGTGCGCGCGAGAAGGCCGAAGCCGGTGTTGACGCCGTAGACGGTGCGCCCGGAGGAAAGCATCGTCTGCACGACCGCCGCGGCCGCGTCGACGCCGGGCCGCGCGCCCGAGTCAACCCCAATCCTCACGGGGGCCGACCAGATCTCGCGCAGCTCCGAAAGCGCAAGCCGACCGGGAACGAGGCTCAGCGTGGGCATCGGGGCGGAAGAGGCGTTCGAGCTCGAGTCATCGGCGGCGGCGCGAGGCGCGTCGCGCAATCCGCAGCCCCGGGATCGTGTGCGGTCCCGCACAGGATGCGGGAACGGCGAGGGATTTTCATTACCAAAGGTTTCACGGCGCGCGCGCCGGCCCCGGGAAGCGCCGGGCACGGCCCGATTCGTGCGGGACGCGCGCGGGAAAGCTCAAGGCGTGGCATCATACACGTTTGTTCGCGGGGGTTTCAATGCGTTTTCGTCGTCTGCTCCTGGGTGCGGTCATCGCGCTGCCGCTTGCGCTCGCCGGCTGCAAGATCAACACGATCAACAGCTTCAACGCGTCACCGGCGCAGATCCGGGTGGCCAACTTCGTGCCCGATGCGCCGGCCCTTGCCGTCAGCGTCGACGGCACGCAGGCATGGAACGGCGTCAAATTCGAGGCCGTGACCGCCTACCAGCCGTTTACGGCGGACGTGCACGACTTCGGCGTACGCATCGACGGCACCCCATCCGACCTCATCATCACGCCGTTCAACATCGCCGGCCAGCAGAACTACACGCTCGTCCCGTTCGGCACGATCTCGTTCCCGGCGCAGCTCATGCTCCCTGATGTCGTGCAGGATACGGGCAACGGAACGGCGTCGGTGCGCTTCGTGCTCGTCGCCGCCGGCCAGTCCGCCGTCGACATCTACGTCACCGCGCCTGCCGTCCTGATCGACAACATCAATCCCACGATAAGCTTTCTGGGCTACGGCAATTCCGGTGGCTACACGTCGTTCCCCGAGGGATCGTATCGCACGCGCATCACCGTCGCGGGAACGAAGTCCATCATCTACGACTCCGGCGTCTTCACGCTGGCGGCGCACAGCGTTTCCAACGCGATCATCTACACGCGGGGCAGCGACCTGCTCGTCAACGTGATGCTGCTCGACACCGCCGGCGGCACCGTGATCGCCAACAACACGCTGTCGACGGTGAGGGCGATGAACACGTCGCCCGGCATGGGGAACGTCGACCTGCTGGTCGGCACGCTGCCGCTCTACATTCCGGGTCTCGCGTACGGGGTAGCGTCGAATTACAACCTTGTTCCGTCGGCATCGCAGATATTTGCCTTCCAGGCGAGCGCGACGCCGGGCGCGATCATCGCGCAGACGACGACCCAGATCACGGCTGCGACGGACAACACCGTGCTGCTGCTGGGATTCCCGGGCGCGCAGACGGTCAAGGTTTTCCCCGACGACAATCTGCCTTTGCCTTCGAACTTCGAGAAAGTGCGCTTCATTAACGCCTCGCCGGATGCCCCTCCGCTCGACGTGCTGATCAATGATGTGAAGGCGGTCAGCGGCCTTGCCTCCGGAACGGCATCGGCGTATTTCCCGCTGGCGGTCAACTCCTACACCTACAAATTCGTCGATCCGGTGACCGGAACGGTCAGCCCGACCCTTACCGTCGAGGTGCTGACCAACAGCATCTACACGGTCTACGTCCTCGGACCGAACAGCGCGTTGACGGCGATCTTCGTGATCGACCGTTAGGAACCTCTGAACAAGTCGCACACGATTGCGACGGGGAATTTTCGGGATGGGATGCCTCAGTTGCCAAATGAGGCGAGGCGAAGCTAATGGCCGGCCCCCTTAGCAAGCCTCGCGCTCATTTACCAAAATGAGCAGACCGCCCGAAAAACCCCGTCCCTCCGGGCTGCTGCCAAATGCGGCGCCTGCTTTGCCGCGCTCCTCGGCATCGTAGTGTGGACTACGACCTTCGTCGCGCGTCGCGCAGTCATCCGCATTTGGCGTTGCAGCGCAACCGCGCGGGACTTGTTCAGAGGTTCCTTAGCGCTCAGGCATCGCGGGTCACTGCGCTCTCGTGCCAGCGCCGCAAGGCGAAGTGCGAGAGCGCCGTCAACGCCGCGAAGATCGCGATCCCCGACGCGGTGATGAGCGCGAGCGCCGCGAACATCCGCGGAATGTTGAGCCGGTAGCCGGCCTCGAGAATCCGGAACGCGAGGCCGGCCCCGCGCCCCGCGGTGCCGGCAGTGAATTCGGCGACCACGGCGCCGATCAGCGCGAGCCCGCCGGCGATGCGCAACCCGCCGAGGAAATAAGGCAGCGCCGTCGGAATTCGCAGATACCGCAGCGTCTGCCAGCGCGTCGCGCCGTGCAGCCGGAACAGGTCGACGAGATTGTGGTCGGCGCTGTTGAGCCCTAGCGTCGTGTTGGCGAGGATCGGGAAGAACGCGACGATCCACGCGCACAGCACGAGCGCGACATGCGTATTGTCGACGTAGATGAGGATCAGCGGCGCAATCGCGATGATCGGCGTCACCTGCAGCACGACCGCGTAAGGAAAGAGCGAGTGCTCGATCCACTTCGACTGCGCGAACAGGAGCGCGAGCGCGACGCCGCCCGCTGCCGCCGCCGCGAGCGCGAGGAAGGTCACCTCGAGCGTCACCAGGAGCGCCGGCCAGAGCGTTCCCCAATCCGACCACAGCGTCGCCGCGACGAGCCAAGGCCCGGGCAGGATGTAATGCGGAATCGCGAACACTGTCACCACCAGCTGCCACGCGAGCAATCCGGCGCAGGCGGTTGCGATGGGCAGCAGGACCTTGGCGCGCGACGTGCGCCGCCGCTGCGGTGCGCCGTAGGTGGCGCCCGAGCTCATGCGACCCGCTGCCCCATCGCCGCGCCCAGCGCCGCCGAGATCTCGCGGCAGGCCGCGAGATAGTCCGCCGAGGCGCGAAACGCCTCGTCGCGCGCGGGCGGCGGCGTGAGGAGATGCACGCTCGCGACGCTGCCCTGTCGCATCACGACAATCCGGCTCGAAAGGTAGACCGCCTCGTACACGCTGTGCGTGACGAACACGACGGTCCACCCTTCGCTGCGCCGCAGTTCCAGGAGGTCGTCGTTGAGGCGGAAACGCGTGATCTCGTCCAGCGCGGCGAAGGGCTCGTCGAGCAGCAGCACGCGCGGCCGCGTGACCAGCGCCCGCGCGATCGACACGCGCATCTTCATCCCGCCGGAGAGCTCGCGGGGGTATGCCGCTGCGAAGGACACGAGACCGACGCGCTCAAGCGCGTCGTGCACGCGCGATCCGATCTCACTCCGGTCGGCACCGGCGAGGCGCAACGGCAGAGCGACATTCGCTTCCACCGTCGCCCACGGCATCAGCGTCGGTTCCTGGAACACGAAGTCGAGTTGCCGCCCGCCCGTTGCGGCGTGGTCGCCTCTCCACTCGATCGTGCCGGCCGTCGGGACGGCGAGCCCCGCGACGAGGCGCAGCACGGTGCTCTTGCCGCAGCCGGACGGACCCAGCAGCGTGACGAATTCTCCCGCGTCGACGTCGAGATCGAAATCGGCCAGCGCGACGGTACCGGTGCCGAAACGCTTTGTCACGCGCCGCAGCCGCAGCAGCGGCTCCGGCGGCGCGCCACCCGGCTCGTTCATTGGCGTGCGCGTGGGACGGCGACAGGAGTGGCGGTGATCACGGCTTCTTCGTGTCGAGGCCCACGCCCTTGTCGACGAAGCGCAACGTGTAGGCTCCGCGATAATCCATCGCCGGATCGGCGAGCTTCGCCTTGACCATCTTGTCGAAGAAGCTCTTCTGCCGCGCGTCGGTCATCGCGCCGATGCCGAGCTTCAGCGAATCGCCCGAGTCGACGATGCCGTACTCCTTCATCTTGGCGACCGAGAAGGCGAGCTGCGCGTCGTCCATCTCCGGGTTGTCGCGCTTGATGAGCGCGTTCGCAGCGCGATTGTCGCCGTAGAGATAGCGGTACCAGCCGATGATCGACGCGTCGACGAACCGCTGGACGAGGTCCGGATTCCGCTCGATCAGTTCGACGCGGGTCTCGAGGGTCGTCGCATACGTGTCGTATCCGTAATCGGCGAGCAGGAAGATGTTCGGCCTGAATCCGCCCTGCCGCTCGATTGCGTACGGCTCGGCCGTCACGTAGCCCTGCTGCGCGACGCGCTTGTCGGCGAGGAACGGCGCCGGGTTGAAGAGGTATGGCCTGACCTGCGCCTCCGTGAAGCCCCAATCGGCGATCATCCACTGATAGAAGCTGACGAAGCCATCCTTGCCGACCAGAAGCGTCGCCTTGCGCAGCGACTCCCAGGTGTCGAGGCCCTGTCCCGGATGCGTCATGAAACACTGCGGGTCCTTCTGCATGATCGCGGCGACGACGCGGGTCGGGATGCCCTCCTTCACCGCGGAGAGCGCCGGCATCATGTTGCCGCCGATGATGAAGTCGACCTTGCCCGCAACGAGCAGCGCCCGCTCGTTGCTCTGCGGGCCACCTGCGCGAATCGTGACGTCGAGGCCGTATTTCGCATAGGTGCCGTCGGCGACCGCCTGATAGAAGCCGCCGTGCTCGGCTTCGGCTTTCCAGTTCGTCGCGAACGTGACCTTGTCGGCGCCTGAGGCCGCGCCCGCGCCGAGCACCAGCCCCGTGACGCAAAAGGCGATTGCAACCTGTCGAAACATTTCCCGGCCTCCCGTCGGTCGCGGACCCTGCCGGGGCGCGATGCCGGTCGAACTATAGACCACGGCGCGCGCGCCGCACAACGCGATCGCGCGATGGCAGCCGGGACACCCCGGCGCCGATCTATAATCGCGCCGACATGTCCGCTGCTCCCGCACCTTCCGCCGCCCCGCTGTCCGCGCACACGCCGATGATGCAGCAGTACCTCCGTGCCAAGGCGGAGCATCCGGACAAGCTGGTGTTCTACCGGATGGGCGATTTCTACGAGCTCTTCTACGACGACGCGCGCCGTGCCTCGACGCTGCTCGACATCACGCTGACCGCGCGCGGCCAATCGGCCGGAACGCCCATCCCGATGGCCGGCGTGCCGTTTCACGCAGTCGAGCAGTATCTCGCGAGGCTGATGCGACTCGGCGAATCGGTGGCGATCTGCGAGCAGATCGGCGATCCGGCGACGAGCAAGGGCCCGGTCGAGCGCAAGGTGATGCGTGTCGTCACGCCCGGCACGGTCACCGACGCGAACCTGCTCGACGCCAAGCGCGCGTCGCTGCTCGTGGCCGTCAATCCGGGCCGGCATCGGACCGGGCTCGCCTGGCTCGATCTCGCGTCGGGCGCGTTCGAAGTCGCCGAAGTGAGCGCAGCCGATTCAGCGCAGGCGCTGGACGAGCTCGACGCCGCCGAAGTGCTGGTCCCCGAGGGCAACGCTCACGCGCATCCTGCGGTGACGGTGCCGGTCAGGAACCTGCCGGCATGGCAATTCGACGCGGCGGCGGCCAACCGCGCACTCTGCCGGCACTTCGGCACGCAAGACCTCGCGGCCTTCGGCATCGACGATCGCGATCTCGCGCTCGGCGCCGCGGGCGCGGTGCTGGGATATGCGGCGTCCACGCAGCAATCCGAGCTCTCGCACGTGCGAACGCTCTCGGTGCGCACGACGAGCGACTATCTGCAGCTCGACGCCGCAACGCGGCGCAACCTCGAGATCTGCGCGACGCTGCGCGGCGATCCGGCGCCCACACTGCTTTCGCTGCTCGACCACTGCGCGACCGCCGCGGGAAGCAGGCTGCTGCGTGACTGGCTGCTGCATCCGCTGCGCAGCCAGGAAGCGGCCGCCGCGCGGCACGACGTCGTCGCGGCCTGGTGCACTGATGCGGCGGCGCGGCGCACGATCGTGTCGCCGCTCGGCGGGACCGCGGACGTGGAGCGGATCGCGGCGCGCATCGCGCTCGCCTCGGCACGGCCGCGCGATCTCGCGGGACTGCGCGACACGCTGGCGCGGCTTCCCGCGATACGGCAGGCCGCCGCCGCGGTCGCGGCGCCGCTCGCGCAGCAGCTCGCCGTCGACCTCGGCGTCGACGGGCGCTGGCTCGATCTCCTGCAGCGGGCCATCGCCGCCGAGCCGGCGGCGCAGATCCGCGACGGCGGCGTGATCGCCGCAGGCTACGACGCCGATCTCGACGAGCTCCGCGCCATCGACGCGAACTGCGGCGAGTTCCTGGTGGCGCTGGAAGCGCGCGAGCGCGAGCGCAGCGGCATCGCCAATCTCAAGGTCGAGTACAACAAGGTCCACGGCTTCTATATCGAGGTCACCAACGCGAACGCCGCACGCGTCCCGGACGACTACCGGCGCCGGCAGACGCTGAAGAACGCCGAGCGCTACATCACGCCCGAGTTGAAGGCATTCGAGGATCGTGCACTGTCGGCGCAGGATCGTGCCCTCGCGCGCGAGAAAGTCCTCTACGAAGCGATCGTCGCAGAGCTCGCGCCGGCCATCCCCGCTCTCCAACGTGCCGCCCTCGCGCTCGCGACGCTCGACGTCCTCGCCGATTTCGCCGAGCGCGCTGCGACGCTCGATTTCACACGGCCCGCCTTCGTGGCCGACATCGGCATCACGATCCGGCGCGGACGCCATCCGGTCGTCGAGCAGATGGTCGACGAATTCATTCCGAACGACCTCGTGCTCTCGCCCGGGCGGCGGCTGCTCGTCGTGACGGGACCCAACATGGGCGGCAAATCGACCTACATGCGGCAGGCCGCGGTCATCGCGCTGCTGGCCTGCTGCGGCTCGTTCGTTCCGGCCGCGGAAGCCTCGCTCGGTCCGCTCGACGCCATTCACACGCGCATCGGCTCGTCCGACGACCTCGCCGGCGGGCGCTCGACGTTCATGGTCGAGATGACGGAGGCCGCGGCGATCCTCAACCGAGCGACGCCGCAGAGCCTCGTGCTGATCGACGAGATCGGGCGCGGCACGTCGACCTTCGACGGCCTGGCGCTCGCGTGGGCCATCGCGCATCAGCTCGCCGAAAAGAACCGCAGCCTCGCCCTGTTCGCGACACACTATTTCGAGTTGACGGCACTGCCGTCGGAAATCGACGGATGCGCCAACCTGCATTTCGACGCGGTCGAGCACGCCGACGGCATCGTCTTCCTCCACGCCGCGGCCGACGGGCCGGCCAACCGGAGCTACGGGTTGCAGGTGGCGAAGCTCGCGGGGGTCCCGGCGGAAGCCGTGCGCCGCGCGAAATCCTATCTCGCGCGGCTCGACCGGTTCAACGTGGCCGGCGCCGCGCAATCCGATCTGTTCGCCCCGGCAGGCGCCAACACGCCGGCCGCCGACGAGGCGCGCGATGATTCCGACGCGCTCGCCGTGCGCCTCGCCGATCTCGATCCCGATTCGATGACGCCGCGCGACGCGCTGGCCGCGCTCTACGAGCTCAGGAAGCTCGTGGGACGCTGATCAACCCAGAGCAAAGGGCCGCGACGGACCATCGGGAGGTCGCGAGCGGCAGGGGCTTGCTGGCGAGCCGTCAAGAAGTCGCCCTGCTGTAGGACTCTTCTTACAATGCAATGAGTGACGCGCCCGTTGCAGGTGTGCGCGACTTCGCAAAGAATGGATCCGTCATCCAAGCGTAGCCTCGTTTGCAAGGTCTTGCGCGACGAAGGAGCAATCCGGAGACGCGGCGCCGTACGCCGAAAGGCGAAGGCCAAAGACGCTTAAGAACGAGGATCGGGAGCTCGGCTCCCAGCGAAGATGACACTAGCGGCTACCTCTGGGTGGCCGCTTTTCATTGGATCACCTGGGCAGACCGCGGAACGAGCATAGTGTCGCGAGGACGAGAGCGGAGAGGCGATCGACGCAAAGACGTCGCGAGCAGGCCGGCGAGCGCGCAGACGGTAGCTGATCGAGAGCGAAAAGCGTCGCGAGCAGCCCGCGAAGCGAGGCGGCCCGCAGCGAGGCGCGAGTGTACGCGAACGTACGGTGAGCGCCGAGCGAGGACACAACGAAGCAGCCGGCCCGCGCAGCAGTCTTGGAGACCCACAGACGGGAAGCCGTCTCCAAAACGTCGCGAGCAGCCCCGAGCGCGAGGAGGCCCGCAGCGAGGCCCGAAGAGTACGCGAACGTACAGCGAGCGCCGCGCGAGGACACGACGAAGCAGTCGGGGCGCGCAGCAGTTTTGGAGACGGCTCTCAGTGGTGGTGGCCGCCGTGGCCGTGCACATGCCCGTGCTCGACTTCCTCCGCCGTCGCGGCACGCACGTCGATGATCCTGCAGTCGAAGCGCAACCGCTTGCCGGCCCACGGATGGTTGCCGTCGAGCACCGCTTTCCCGTCCGCGATGTCGGTGATCGTGTAGACGATTCCGGCATCCGGATCGGTCTCGGTGGCCGTATACGTCTCGAACTGCATGCCGACTTCGGCTTCCTGCGGGAGCCGGTCGACCGGTTCGATCTTGACCAACGCCGGATCGTAGTCGCCGAACGCGTCGGCGGGCTCGACGTCGACCGAGACCGAATCCCCCGCCTTCTTGCCGTTCAGCACCTCCTCGAGCTTCGGCAGCATTCCGGAATGACCGCCGTGCAGGTACGTGATCGGCTCCGGCGTCGACTCCAGCAGCGCGCCTTCCGAGTCGAAGAGCTCGAAGGTCATGGTCACGACGGTATTGGCTAGGATTTTCATCCGGTCTCCGGGGAAGGTGCATTCATCACGCGCCGCGCCGCCGCGGTGCCGCGCCATTGTAGCCCACGCATCGCGGATCTCGGGCGCGCTTCGCGGCGCGCGCCGGCTCGCTATAATCGGTCCATGCGAACCTCGCGCGGCATCGTCGCGCCGACTGCCGATTCGACGGTGCCGCGCGGCGCGCTTGCGCTCCTCGGCGGGCAGCGCGCCGGCTCGTTCCTGGCGCGCCATTGGCAGAAGGACGCGCTCCTGGTGCGCGGCGCGCTGCCCGCGTTCGCGGGCCTGTTCGCGGAGCGTGATCTCGTGGCGCTCGCGCAGCGTGACGACGTCGAATCGCGGCTCATCCTGCGCACGGGGCGCGATTGGACGTTCGCGCACGGTCCGTTTCGCCGCGCGGAGCTTGCCCGCCTGCCGGCGAAGGGCTGGACGCTGCTCATCCAGGGCGTGAACCTGCACTCCGCTTCGGCCGACGCGTTGCTTCGTCGCTTCGCGTTCCTTCCCTACGCGCGGCTCGACGATCTCATGGTGAGCCTCGCCGCGCCGGGCGGCGGGGTCGGCCCGCATTTCGACTCGTACGACGTGTTCCTGCTGCAGGGTCCGGGGCGGCGCCGCTGGCGCTACGGGCGGCAGGACGACTTGCGCCTGAAGCCGGGACTGCCGCTCAAGATCCTGCGGCGATTCGCGCCGACGCACGACGCGGTTCTCGAGCCCGGCGACATGCTGTACCTGCCGCCGCAATACGCGCACGACGGCATCGCGCTGGAACGGTGCACGACGTATTCGATCGGATTTCGCGCGGCGTCGGCGACCGAGCTCGCGACGGCGTTCCTCGACTTCCTGCGCGACCGGCTCGACGTTCCAGGACGCTACGCCGACCCGGACCTGAAGCCCACGGGCGCGCCCGCGCGGATCGCTCCCGCCATGCGCCGCAAATGCGCGGCGATGCTGCGGGAGATCCGCTGGAACGTGGATACCATCGACGAGTTCCTCGGCTGCTGGCTCACCGAGCCCAAGGGAGCGGTCTCGTTCGATCCGCCGGCCCGTCCGCAGTCACGCGCGGCGTTCGCCGCCGCCGCCTTGCGCAACGGCGTGCGCTTGGACACGCGCTCGCAACTGCTCTACGATGAGCGTCGCCTCTACCTCAACGGCGATTCGATCGCCTGGCCACGCAACGGACGAAACATGCTGGAGCGTCTTGCCAATGCCCGGGCTCTTGTGCCCCGCGACGTCCGCGCTGCCGGCATCGCCGCGTCGATCCTCTACGACTGGTACCGCCATGGCTTCGTCCACGCCGACGCCCGCTGAGGGCACGCCCGCGCCCGCACGGGAGCCGCGCCAGCAGGTGCTGGCGACGATCGCCGAGCAGGTCGCCGCGATCGACGAGCTCGTCGACATCGCCGAGCACACGATCCGCGTGTTCGACGACGACCTGTCACAGATGGGCTGGAATCAGCCCGGCGCGGGCCGAGAAGGTCGGCGCGTTCCTGCGCCGGTCACGCGCCGCGAGGCTCGAGATCATCGTCCACGACACGGCATGGCTGGAATCCTCGGGCGCGCGCCTGATGAACCTGCTGCGGACGTTCAGCGGCGCCATCACCGTCTACCGGACGGGCGCCGAGGCGAAGGCCGCGATGGACCCGCTCATCATCGTCGACAACCGGCATTTCCTGCACCGGTTCCACGTCGAGCAGCCGCGCGCCGCCCTCGCAATCGAGGAGCCGCATCTCGCGCGGCCGCTGATCGACCGGTTCAACGAGATCTGGGCCACCGGCGAACCGGGGCTCTCGGGAACCGTGCTCGGAATCTAGGGCGTTCGATCGCTAGAGCGGCGCACCGATGCGCGTCGCCACTTCGCGATAGTGCTCGATCACGCCGCCGAGGTCGCGGCGGAAGCGATCCTTGTCGAGCTTCTCGCCGGTCTTCGCATCCCAGAGCCGGCAGCCGTCCGGCGTGAACTCGTCGCCGAGCACGAGCGGCCCTTCGATCGCGTCAGTCGGGTGGCCGAACTCGAGCTTGTAGTCGACGAGATCCATGCCGCCGGCGGCGAAGAGCGGCTTCAGCACCGCGTTGACCTTGTGCGTCAGCGCCTTCATCTCGGCGATCTCGGCCTCGGTCGCCCAGCCCAGCACGCGGATGTGATCGTCGTTGATCAGCGGATCGTGCAACGCATCGCTCTTCAGGAAGAATTCGAAGATCGGCTGCGGCAGGCGCGTGCCTTCGGCGATCCCGTAGCGTTTTGCCATCGACCCGGCGCAGATGTTCCGGACCACGCATTCGATCGGCAGCATCTTCAGCGCCTTCACGAGCGACTCGCGCTCGTTCAGGAGCCCGATGAAATGCGTGGGAATGCCGGCGGCGGCAAGCTTGCCCATCACGAATGCGTTGATCTTGTTGTTGGTCTCGCCCTTCTTGTCGAGCTGGGCGAGCTTCACGCCGTCGAACGCCGACACGTCGTCGCGGTAGTGCATGACGAGCCGGTGCGGGTCATCGGTCGAGTAGACCGTCTTCGCCTTGCCCTTGTAGAGCTCCTGCCGTTTTTCCATGTGCTGCCTCCGTTTACAGTTCGCGCCAGCCGAACCCCAGTGCCTGATCCGCGATGCCGATCCATTCGCGCGAGCAGGCGAGCGCATCGCAAAGAGCGGTGCGCGCGAGCTCCGGCGTGTTGTTCTCCCGCGACAGGTGCGCAGCGATGATGTGCACGAGGCGCGACGTGTCGATGTTGCGCAGCAGCCCCGCGGCGGCCGCGTTGTCGAGATGGCCGAGGCGGCCCGCGATCCGCTGCTTGAGCGGCCAGGGATAGCTGCCGTTCTCGAGCAAGTTGAGGTCGTGGTTGCATTCGAGCACCAGCGCGTCGCACCCCGAAAGGCACGACTCCACGTGCGCCGTGGAGACGCCGAGGTCCGTCAGCACGCCGACGCGGCGGGCGCCGTCGCTGATCACGTACTGCACCGGCTCGCGCGCGTCGTGCGGCACCGGGATCGGCGTGATCGCGAGCGCTCCGATCGCGAACGTGTCGTGGCCGTCGAAGCCATAGATGCGCTCCATGCCCTCGAAACGCTCCGAGACGGCGGCGAGCGTGCCGAACGTCGCCCACACGGCAATCCCGTGGCGCGCCGCGAAGGCCGGGACGCCGCCGACGTGGTCGGAGTGCTCGTGGGTGACGAGGATCGCGTCGAGGTCCGTGGGAACGAGGCCCAGGCGGGCGAGCCTCGCGCCGGTTTCGCGGACGGAAAATCCGCAGTCGATCAGGATGCGCGTGTCGCCGCATTCGACGACGAGGGCGTTGCCCTCGCTGCCGCTGCCGAGCGATGCGAATCGCATCACCGCCGCTCGCCCGGCCTTGCCGCGGGTCCGCTCCGGCGCTTCGCCCGCCGCACGCTGCCCGCGCCGCGCGCGTCCGGCATTACTTGAGCTGCCCTTGCAGCAGCGTCAGGATCTTCTCGCCATTCTGCGACTTGTCCGGCGCGCCGTTGGGATCCTGGACGCTGATCAAGCTCTTCGATGTCGCGTCCGCGACGATGATCCGGTATTGCTCGGGCTTCTCGGTCGTGTCCTTCCAGAACATGAGCTTCGAGAGGAAGCCCTCTTCCTTTTTCGGATCGATGTCGGGGTTCTGATAGCGGACGAAATAGAGGCCCTTCGAGCGGTCGCGGTCGACCACGGTGAAGCCGCTGCGGTCGAGTGCCAGCCCGACGCGCCGCCAAGCGCGGTCGAAGCTGTCGTCCAGCACGAGCTGGCTCGTACCCGTCGCAGTTTTCTCGAGCCGCGCGCGATCCGGCGTGGGCGCCGGCGCGGTCGCCATCTGCGTCGCCTGCGATTCCGGCACGCCGAAGCGCATCATGAGCCGACCGAGGAATTGCGCTTCGAGCCCCGGATTGGGTGGCATCAGGCCCCATGCGAAGCCGGACTTGCCGCCGGACTTGTCCGTCTCCGTCGGCACCTGCTCCATGATCCGCGCCGAAACGTACATCTCGACCGTGCCGGATTCGGCGCCACGCTCGATGCGAGTGGTCCATTTCTCGCGCTTGTACGTGTTGTAGAACGCGTCGAAATACTTGCCGATCGTGCTGCGGATGAAATCGGTCGGAATCTCGGCGCGATTCTCGGCCCAGTCGGTTTCCATCACACCGGTGTCGGGCTTCTCGACCGTCAGCGTGAAGCCGTTGTCGAGCCAGAACTGCCGGGAGACCTTCCACGCTTCCTCGGGCGTCGTCCTGACGACGAGCCAGCGCTCGTTGCCGCTCTTTGCGATCCTCGCATCGGGTGTCGCATTGACGGCGACCTGGTCCGCCTTCGGCTTGGTCGCGTCGCGGGCGGCGAGGCCCGAGGCCGTCGCGACGTTGTAGCGGTCGTCGTACTGCGGTGCGACGAGATCGGGCGGGAGCTCGAGCGCCGGGGCGGAGCCGACGGAGTGGTAGTCGATCTTCTTGCCGAGCGAAGGCATCGATTCGCAGCCGGCGAGCGAGAGCCCCGCCAGCGCGGCGGCGCACAGGACACGCGCCAGGATCGTGAACGGTCCGGATGATTTCATTCGTTGCACCTTCAGGTTGAAGCGAGACAATCCGCGTCGCGCAGGGCGGCGCGCAGCGTCTCGAAATTTTGCGGCGACAGCGGCACGAGCGGAAGTCGCAGCGCGTTGGCGATCAGGCCCATTTCCGCCAGCGCCCATTTCACGGGAACGGGGTTGGGTTCGATGAAGAGCTTCCGGTGCAGCGGCAGCAGGCGGTCGTTGCATGCGCGCGCGGTCGCGATGTCGCCGCGCAGCGCCGCCGCGCACATCTGCGCCATCAGTTTGGGCGCGACATTCGCGGTCACGGAAATCACGCCGTGGCCGCCCATCAGCATCAGCGGCAACGCGGTGATGTCCTCGCCGCTGTACACCGCGAAATCCTGGCGTCCGGCGGCGCCGAGGGCGCGGAGCAACTCGCTGCCGCGGCCGAGATCGGCGGTCGCGTCCTTGATGCCGACGATGCCCGGGACCTGCGCGAGCCGCAGCGCGGTCTCGTTGCCGAGATCGGCGACGGTCCGCCCGGGCACATTGTAGAGGATCAGCGGTACGTCGACCGCTTCGGCGATCGTGCGGAAATGGCGGTAGAGCCCTTCCTGCGTCGGCTTGTTGTAGTACGGGACGACCGAAAGGCAGCTCGCGACGCCGGCCTTCTTCGCGAACGCGGTGAGCGCGATCGCCTCCGCCGTCGAATTGGCGCCGGTTCCGGCGATGACGGGCAGCCGTCCGCGGGCGAACTCGACCGCCGCGGTGATGAGCTGACAATGCTCGGCAACGTCGACGGTCGGCGATTCGCCGGTGGTGCCGACGATGACGATGCCGGACGTCCCGTTGGCGACGTGGAAGTCGATCAGCCTGCCGAGCGCGGGAAGGTCGAGCGCTCCGCCTTCCTGCATCGGCGTCGCGATCGCGACGATGCTACCGGTCAACATTGGGAATACCGGGGAAAAGGCGAATTTTACCGCATTCGCGCGGCAGAGGCGTGGAGCGCTTCAGGAAGCGGCGGCGCCGGCGGCGAGCTTTGCGACGCCATCTCGGCGCAGTCCGACCGCCGCGATCCGCTGGACGACGGCGCTGCGCCCGCCCTCCATCACGAGCCCTTCCTCGAAGGCGACGATCGCGAGGCGTCCGGCGACGCGCTCGATGAGCTCGCCGGCGCGCAGCAGGTGGTCGGGATTCGAGGGGCGGCCATAGGCCTCGTTTCCCCGCGCGAAGGTCTCGTAGATCAGCACGCCGTCATCGGCGAGCGCGTCCAGCAGGTGCGCGAACAGGGGCCGGTGCAGGTAATTCGTGACGACGATCGCGTCGAACCGCTCCACGCCGAACGGCCAGCCGCCGGTTTCGAGGTCGGCGCAACGCGTCTCCACGCCCGGCGTTCCGGCAAGCGTGGCAAGCGCCTGCGCGTCGCGATCGACCGCCAGCACACGGCAGCCGCGCGCCGCGAAGAACCGTGAATGACGGCCGTGGCCGCAGGCCAGATCCAGCAAGCTTGCATCGGCGGCGACGAGATGGGCGAAGCGCGTCACCCACGGCGAGGGCAGCGAAGTCGCATGCGACGGCGTGGCGGATCCTTCGCTCATCGGGAGCGCTTCCGGCGCTGCGCGGGCGCCGCCTTGGCCGGCGTGTCGGCGAGCTTCAGCTCGCGCGACGCCTCGGCGCGCGCCCACTCGACGAACGCCGTCACGTCGGGCCGCTCCCTCGCGTGCGGCGCGACGACCACGAAATAGCCTCGCGCCGACTCGAAGCGCCGCGGAAACGGCGCGACCAGCCGTCCGGCGCGCAACAGCCCCGACACGAGCGGCACGCGTCCCAGCGCCACGCCCTGGCCGTCGAGCGCCGCCTGGATCACCTGGTCGTAGAGCTTGAACCGCGACGACCCCGCGGGCTTCAACCCGGCCTCGCCATTGGCCGCGAGCCACGAGCGCCAGTCGAGCCACGGCATGCCGCCGTCGGGATCGTCGAGATGCAGCAGCACGTGCCGCGCGAGATCCGACGGACGCGTCAGCCGGCCTTCGGCGCGCCGCAGCAGTGTCGGGCTCGCCACCGGCAGCATCCGCTCGCCGAACAGGCGGACCGCGCCTTCAGGCGCGACGGCGTCCGCCAGATAGCGGATCGCGACGTCGACGTCGCCCCGCGCGAGATCGACCAGCCGGTCGTCCGCCGAGACGAAGACCTCGACATCCGGACGCAGCAGGCGAAACGACGAGAGGCGCGGAATGATCCAGAGCGACGCGAACGACACGGTCGTCGACAGCGTGAGCCCCGGCGCACGCGATGCGCCGCGCGCGTTGCCGGTCGCCGTCGCGAGCCCGTTCAGCAATGCGGTGATCTCGCGATGGAAGGCCTGCCCCGCACTGGTCAATGCCAGCGCGCGATGCCGGCGCACGAACAATGCGACGCCCAGCGCGGCCTCGAGCGCCTGGATCTGGCGCGACAGCGCGGATTGCGTGACGAAGAGCTCCTCCGCCGCGCGCGTGAACGACAGCCGCCGCCCGGCCGCCTCGAAGCCCCTCAGAAAATCCAGCGACGGGAGCCGCCGCAATTCCTCATGCATGCGCCACACTCATGCGAAGCATTCGCAAAGACCGTTTGTGCGCCCGCGGATCCGGCGCCAACATAGCTGCACATCCACCGAGGCGCCGACCGCGCAATGTTCTGCCCAGGCCGGCCTCGATGGATGCATTCTACGCATGAACAAGGAGATTGGCGATGACCCGGGCAAACCGCAAGAAGCTGTGGCATCTGGCCGAGCGCCAGCAGGTGCTCCTGGACGACGCGCAAGGGACGGCGCTGCGCGTGGCGCGCGGCACGCTCTGGATCACGCTGGAGCGCGACACGCGCGACATCATCCTCTCGACTGGCGAGACTTTCACCATCGATCGCCCCGGCCGGACGATCGTCGAGGCGCAGGACCCGTCGACGGTATGGGTCGAGGCGGCGTCAGGCCTCCGTGCGTTCGCGCATGACACCGCACGCCGGATCGTCCGCTGGGTTCGTGCCGCGGCGAAGGCGGCGGCCAATCGTCGCTACGCGCCCTATTACTGACCCGCCGCGGCTGGATCGCGGCGCGCCAAGTCGTCAGCGGGCGCGGCGGAACAACACGACGGCTGCGACGAGCAGCGCTGACAGCGCGGCGATCGCGAAGTCGTCCAGCGTCCGAATGGCGGCGCCCGGACCCGCGGGCGGGCCGATCGTCGTGCGCACGGGATATTCCGCATCGCCGGATCGAATCGCCATGGGCTCGCCGCCAAGCCCTGCGCGAATAATGCGCTGTGGCAGAATCCGCGGCAGGCGCGGCCGTCGGCCGCCATCGCACGGCCCCGCAATGCCGCAATCCTCGCCCTTGCTGGAAATCCTGCTCGGCACGCTGCCGCTGCTCGCGACGCTGTTCATCCATGGCGCCGGGATGAACGTCGTGCAATGGAGCTTCCGCCGCCACCGGCGCCGCGGCCTCGCGTCGCGCCTGCGCAACAGCGGCTATTTCGCGGTGACGATCTTCATCATGGTGGTGACGCACCTGTCCGAGATCGCGCTGTGGTCGGCCGCGCTGATCGGCCTCGGCGCCATGGAATCGGTGCGCGACGCGTTCTACTACGTCGCGGGCACGTACACGACGCTGGGCTACGGCGAGGGCACGCTGCCCCACCAGTGGCGGCTGATGGCGCCGATGATCGCGATCTCGGGACTCTTCGCGTTCGGCTGGACCACGAGCGTGCTGATGAACTATCGTCGCTCAGGTCAACGCGGATCGCGAAGCCGCGGAAAAGGGCGGCGCGGGCGGCTGACGCCGCCCGGCCCGTTCAGCCTTTGGCGAAGCGGATCTCGCTTCCCTTCGCGTCGATCCTGATCGTGTCGCCCGCGGCGAAATGGCCGCCGAGGATCTCCTTCGCCAGCGGATTCTCGATCTGCTGCTGGATCGCCCGCTTCAGCGGCCGCGCGCCGTAGACCGGATCGAAGCCCGCGGCGGCGACGATCTTGAGCGCCGCGTCGGACACCGTCATCCGGATCTCCATCTTCGCGAGCCGCGCCTCCAGCGCCTTCAGCTGGATCTTCGCGATGTCGGCGATCTGCGCTTCGCCGAGCGGCTGGAACACGACGATCTCGTCGATGCGATTCACGAACTCGGGCCGGAAGTGCGACTTGACCTCGGCCAGCACCGCGATCTTGATCAGCGCCTGGTCCGAGCCCTCGTCGGCCATCTGCTGGATCCGCTGCGAGCCGAGATTCGACGTCATCACGATGACCGTGTTCTTGAAATCCACGGTCCGGCCCTGGCCGTCGGTCATCCGGCCGTCGTCCAGCACCTGCAGCAGCACGTTGAAGACGTCCGGGTGCGCCTTCTCGACTTCGTCGAGCAGGATCACGCTGTAGGGCTTGCGGCGGACGGCCTCGGTCAGGTAGCCGCCTTCCTCGTAGCCGACGTAGCCCGGCGGCGCGCCGATGAGGCGCGCGACCGAATGCCGCTCCTGGAATTCCGACATGTCGATCCGGATGAGATGCTGCTCCGAGTCGAACATGAATTCCGCGAGCGCCTTGCAGAGCTCGGTCTTGCCCACCCCCGTGGGCCCCAGGAACAGGAATGACCCGTACGGGCGGTTCGGATCGGCGAGCCCCGAGCGCGAGCGGCGGATCGCGTCGGAGACGAGGCGCACGGCTTCATCCTGCCCGACGACGCGCTTGTGCAGCGCGTCCTCCATGTGCAGCAGCTTGTCGCGCTCGCCCTGCATCATCTTCGACACGGGAATGCCGGTCGCGCGCGAGACGACCTCGGCGATCTCCTCGGCGCCGACCTGCGTGCGCAGGAGCTGCGGCTTCTTCTCCTGATCCTTGGCGAGCTTCTTGTCGGCCTTCTTGAGCTGCGCCTCGAGCTGCGGCAGCTTGCCGTACTGCAGCTCGCTCATCTTCTGCCAGTCGCCCTTGCGCTTCGCCTCGTCCATCTGGAGCTTGATCTTGTCGATCTCCTCCTTGATGTGCTGCGTTCCGGCGACCACGGCCTTCTCGGACTGCCACACCTCGTCCAGGTCCGCGTACTCGCGCTCGAGCTTTGCCGATCTCCTGCTCGATGAGGCCGAGCCGCTTCTTCGACGCCTCGTCCTTCTCCTTCTTCACCGCCTCGCGCTCGATCTTCAGCTGGATCAGGCGGCGGTCGAGCCTGTCCATCGCCTCCGGCTTGGAGTCGATCTCCATCTTGATCCGCGCCGCCGCCTCGTCGATGAGGTCGATCGCCTTGTCGGGCAGGAAGCGGTCGGTGATGTAGCGATGCGAGAGCTCGGCCGCCGCGACGATCGCGGGGTCGGTGATCTCGACGCCGTGGTGGATCTCGTAGCGCTCCTGCAGGCCGCGCAGGATCGCGATCGTCGACTCGACCGACGGCTCGTCGACCAGCACCTTCTGGAAGCGGCGCTCCAGCGCCGCGTCCTTCTCGACGTACTTGCGGTATTCGTCGAGCGTCGTCGCGCCGACGCAATGGAGCTCGCCGCGGGCGAGCGCGGGCTTGAGCATGTTGCCCGCATCCATCGCGCCCTCGGCCTTGCCGGCGCCGACCATCGTGTGCAGCTCGTCGATGAAGACGATCGTCTGCCCCTCGTCGGCCGCGATGTCCTTCAGCACGGACTTGAGCCGCTCCTCGAATTCGCCGCGGTATTTGGTGCCCGCCAGGAGCGCCGCCATGTCGAGCGACAGCACGCGCTTGCTCTTCAGCGATTCGGGCACCTCGCCGTTGACGATGCGCTGGGCGAGGCCTTCGACGATCGCGGTCTTGCCGACGCCGGGCTCGCCGATCAGCACCGGATTGTTCTTGGTGCGCCGCTGCAGGATCTGGATGGTCCGGCGGATCTCGTCGTCGCGGCCGATGACCGGGTCGAGCTTGCCGTTCCGCGCGCGCTCGGTGAGGTCGATCGTGTATTTCTTGAGCGCCTCGCGCTGCCCCTCGGCCTCCTGACTGTCCACGCCGGCGCCGCCGCGCACCGCCTCGATCGCCGAGACGAGCGCCTTGCGCGTGAGCCCGTTGTCCTTCAGGAGCCGCGCCGGTCTCGCCCTTGTCGTCGGCGAGCGCCAGCAGGAAGAGCTCGCTGGCGATGAACTGGTCGCCGCGCTTGACGGCTTCCTTGTCGGTCAGATTGAGCAGGTTATTGAGGTCGCGCGACATGCCGATCTCGCCGCCGGTCCCTTCGACCTTCGGCAGCCGCTCGATGGATTTCGCGAGCGCCGCCCTGACCTTGGGCACGGCCACCCCGGCGCGGGCGAGCAGCGACGACGTTCCGCCGTCGTCCTGGTCGAGGAGTGCCGCCAGGAGGTGCTGCGGCTCGATGAACCCGTTGTCGTTGCCGAGCGCCATGCTCTGGGCATCGGCGAGCGCCTGCTGGAACTTGGTCGTCAGCTTGTCGAAACGCATGGTCGATCCTTGCGATAAAGACACTGCTGTGACAATGGGGTCTCGCCCCGGGGATTCAAGCGCGCGTGATCACGAATTCTGCACCGGACGGGACGCATCTGAATACCGTGCGGCGGGCCCGCCCGACGGCAGGCTCGACGGCCGGCCGCGACGCGGCAATAATGCCCTCCATGCAGGCGTCATCCACGGTTTCGCGCGATTCCCGGGTCGAGGCGAAGGCGCCGCATCCCGCCGCGCGCCGATCGCCGCGCGGCAACCCGCTCGCCCGCGAGGTGACCGTGGTGCTCGCCGTCAAGCTGATCGCGATCCTGCTGCTCTGGCTCGCATTCTTCCGTCCGGTCGACGCGCCCGGCCCCTCGCCCACCGTCCTGTCGGTCACCGAGCACATCGCCGCGCCCACCCCTTCGCCGGAGGTTCCCGTTGCCGACCGTTGACGTCGTCGACCTGTCGCGGCTGCAGTTCGCCGCGACGGCGCTCTACCACTTCCTGTTCGTCCCGCTGACCCTCGGGCTGTCGTGGATCCTCGTCATCATGGAATCGGTGTACGTGATGACCGGGAAGGAGATCTACCGCGACATGACGAAGTTCTGGGGCAAGCTCTTCGGGATCAACTTCGCGATGGGCGTCGCCACCGGCATCACGATGGAATTCCAGTTCGGCACCAACTGGGCGTACTACTCGCACTACGTCGGCGACATCTTCGGCGCGCCGCTGGCGCTCGAGGGGCTGATGGCGTTCTTCATGGAGTCGACGTTCGTCGGCATCTTCTTCTTCGGCTGGAACCGGATGGGGAAGGTGACGCACCTGCTCGTCACGTTCCTCGTCGCGCTCGGCTCGAATTTCTCGGCACTCTGGATCCTGATCGCCAACGCGTGGATGCAGAACCCGGTCGGCGCCGAATTCAACCTCGACACGATGCGCATGGAGCTCACGAGCTTCAGCGACCTCTTCTTCAATCCGATCGCGGGGCCGAAGTTCGTGCACACGCTCGCCGCCGGCTACGTGGCGTCGTCGCTGTTCGTGCTCGGCATCTCGTCGTGGTACCTGCTGCGGGGGCGCGACCCGTCGTTCGCGGTGCGCTCGTTCGCCGTCGCCGCCGGATTCGGGCTCGCGTCGGCGCTGTCGGTGATCGTGCTGGGCGACGAATCCGGCTACACGACCGGCGAGGTGCAGAAGGTCAAGCTCGCGGTGATCGAGGCCGAATGGGCGACGGAAAAGCCGCCCGCGTCGTTCACGGTGTTCGGCTTCCCCGACCAGGACGCCGAGGTGACGCGCTACGCGATCAAGATCCCCTGGCTGATGGGCATCATCGCCACGCGGTCGATCGACACGCCCGTCGTCGGGATCAAGGACCTCAAGAAGGAGCACGAGGCGCGGATCCGCAAGGGCATCAAGGCCTACGCGGCGCTGCAGCGAATCAAGGGCGGCGACGACAGCGCCGAGGCGCGCGCGGCGTTCGCCGCGCTGAAGGACGACCTCGGCTACGGGCTCCTGCTGCGCAAGTACACGCGCAACGTCGTCGACGCGACGCCCGAGCACATCCGCGCGGCGACCGAGGACACGATCCCGAACGTCGCGACGATGTTCTGGTCGTTCCGGATCATGGTGGGGCTCGGATTGTGGTTCCTGTTCCTGTTCGCGGCGGCGTTCGTCGTGCTGGCGCGACGCCATCTCGCGCACAACCGCTGGCTGATGCACGTCGCGTTGTGGAGCATTCCGCTGCCGTGGGTGGCGATGGAGCTCGGCTGGATCGTCGCCGAATACGGCCGGCAGCCGTGGGCGATCAGCGAGGTGCTGCCGACGCATCTCGGCGTGTCGTCGGTGACGGCGGGCACGGTGATGTTCTCGCTCGGCGGCTTCCTGCTCTTCTATACGGGGCTGCTCGCGGTCGAGGTCTACCTGATGCTGAAGTACATCCGCCTCGGGCCGGGGAGCCTCGGCACCGGCCGGTATCAATCCGAAACGCCGGCGGCGCCGGTCGAGGGGACCGCATGATCTATCTCTTCGACTACGCGACGCTGAAGCTCATCTGGTGGCTGCTGGTCGGCGCCCTGCTCGTCGGATTCGCGATCCTCGACGGATTCGACCTCGGCGTCGGCACCCTGCTGCCCTTCGTCGCCCGCACCGACACCGAGCGCCGGGTCGCGCTCAACTCGGTGGGGCCGACGTGGGAAGGCAACCAGGTCTGGTTCATCACCGCGGGCGGCGCCACGTTCGCGGCGTGGCCGCTGGTGTACGCCACCGCATTCTCGGGCTTCTACGTCGCGCTGATCCTCACGCTGTTCGCGCTCTTCTTCCGGCCCGTCGGGTTCGATTACCGGAGCAAGGTCGAGGATCCGCGCTGGCGCCGGTTCTGGGATTGGGGAATCTTCGCCGGCGGCACCGTGCCCGCGCTGGTCTTCGGCGTCGCGTTCGGCAACCTGCTGCAGGGCGTGCCGTTCCATTTCGACGCGGAGCAGCGCGTGTTCTACACCGGCAGCTTCGTCGAGATGCTGAACCCGTTCGGCCTTCTTGCCGGCGTCGTGAGCGTCGCGATGCTGGCGATGCACGGCGCGTCGTTCCTGGTGCTTCGCACCGAGGGCGCGCTGCAGGAGCGCGCGCGCCGCGCCGGGCGCATCGCCGCGCTGATCTTCATCGTCGCCTTCGCCGCCGGCGGCGTCTTCATCGCGACGTCCATCGAGGGATTCCGGATCACCGCGATGCCGCCGGAAAACGCGTCGTTCATCCCGCTCGCCAAGACCGTGGTGCGGGCGCACGGCGCCTGGCTCGACAACTATTCGCTGCATCCATGGACGATGCTGGCGCCGCTGGCGGCCTTCGCCGGCGCGCTGCTCTCGCAGCTCGCGGCAGCGCGGCGCCGCGTCGGCCTCGCGTTCGTGCTGTCCTCGGCGTCCGTGGCCGGGGTCGTCCTCACCGCGGGGTTCGCGCTCTTTCCGTTCATCATGCCGTCATCGAGCGATCCGGCGAGCAGCCTCACGGTGTGGGACGCGGTGTCGAGCCGGCGCACGCTGCAGGTGATGTTCTGGGGAACTCTCCTCTTCCTTCCGATCGTCCTCGCCTACACGGCATGGGCGTATCACGTGACGCGCGGCAAGGTGACCGAGCGGCACGTGAAGGAAGGCAGCCATGGCCTCTACTGAACACTGACCGGAGCATCGACGCATGTGGTATTTCACGTGGATCCTCGGCCTCGGCCTCGCGCTCGCGTTCGGCATCATCAACGTGATGTGGCTCGAGGCTTCCTACACGTTCGGCGATCTCGACGAGGGCAAGATCCGGGAGCGCTTCAGGAAACAGGCCGACAAAGACGGCTGAGTGTCCTCCGGCGCGCCGACGGGCCGCGCGCCAAGTTCCGGATCGCCTTAATCGGGCGGCCGCGCGCGCGGCGCCGCCGCCCGTTCACCGCGTCACTGTCCGACGATCGATGGCTTCATCGGCCCGAGGATCGCAAGCAGGTCGGATTGCTCCTTTTCGGGAACCTTGAACTTGTTGAGCGACTTCTGCAGGTCCTCGACCAGCGCGCCGAACTGCGCATCGGTGATGTGCATTCCCTTGTGCGCCTCCGGCATGCTGCGGCCGGTGTAGGTGCACGGCCCGCCGGTGCCGGCGCAGAGCTGCTCGACCAGCAGGCGCTTCAGGCGGGGAATGTCGGTCTTGGCGAAGAATCCGTTGATCCGGTTGTCGGCCGCGACGTTGCCGACGAAGTCGTCGACGACGGCGGTGATCGCGGGCTGTCCGCCGAGGCGGTCGTACAACGTCTTCTGGGGGGCCGGCGCCATCGTCTGGCAGGCGGCCAGCATCACGGCGAGTACGGGCGGGTACCACGTAACGGGCAAGGCGAGCGGGCATGGCATTCCTCCACGGGGTATCGCGGCCGATTCGGCTGCACCCCGCTATACGCACGCGCCGCCGGCCCGGATGCGCCGGACGGCCGGACGCGGGATCTGCCGGTGCTACCATCGGCGAACCCCTGACCAAAACGCTCGCACCGCAACCGTGACTTCCGATCCTGTGCCCCCGATGGAACCCGCGCGACCGCCCTCGCCGGCCGAGCCGCCGCGCGCCCCGTTCGCCCAGGCCGCGGGTGCCGTCTTCTGGAGCTTCTTCGGCGTCAGGAAGGGCCGCGACATGCGCGCCGATGCAGTCAAGCTGAAGCCTCAGCACGTGATCATCGTCGGGGTCCTTTCCGCACTGGTCTTCGTGCTGGCGCTGGTGGCGCTGGTCAGGTTCATCACCCGCGGGCCCTGAGCCCGCGACCGCGGAACGCAAGCCGAGTCGCCGGAATGACCGGCACCTGCGGGGATGATCAGCCGGCCGTCATGGCTGCCGCAACGGCTTCCGCGGCGGCAACGAGTTCCGCATCGACCGTCAGCACGTCCGGGCACAGCCGCAGCCATTCACCGCGGGCATCGGTGACGACGCCGCGCTGCTCGAGCTTGTCGACAAGCGCACGGGCCCGTGCGTCGCGGATGACCACGAACGCGCCGCGGTCGGGCGTGCCACCGCGAGCGGCGACGCCACGCTCGGCAAGCAATTCGACGAGCCGCCGCTGCAGGCCGAGCGAATGCGCGCGCAGCCGCTCGACGCCGATCGCCAGCGCAAGGCGCTGCCCGGCGCGCGCCTGATAGAGCGGCAGCACCGCGGGCGTGGATTCGAGCCAGGCGTCGCCGCCCGGCGCGAAGCGCGGCGGATGCGGCCGCGCGTAGGTGAACGGCGACTCCTTCGCGAACCAGCCCGTGTCGAGCGTCGCGAGCCCGGCGTCGACGTGACGCGGCGCGATGTACAGATAGCACGCGCCGGGACCGCCGCGCAGGTATTTGTAGCTGCCGCCGACGGCGAAATCCACGTCGAGCGCGGCGACATTCACCGGGAAGACGCCCACGGAATGATAGACGTCGAGCAGCATCCGCGCGCCGACCGCGTGCGCGCGCGCGACGATGGCCGGCAGGTCGGGCACGATCGCGCCCGTCTCGAACATCACCTGCGACATGACGACGAGCTCCGTGCCCGGCGTGATCGCGGCGACGATGTCGCCGGCGGAGAAGTCGCCGTCGCGCGCCTCGACCAATGCGAGCGATATCCGGCCGCGCTCGGCGTACGTGCGCAGGATCACGTCGAGCGAGTCGAATTCGCCGCGCGTCGCCACGACGCGAGGCGGCACATCGTACGTGTTCAGCACGGCGCGCAGCCCCTGCCCCGCGCTCGTCTTGGGGACGACGCAGTCGGCGCGCGGCGAGCCCAGCAGCCGCGCGATGCGCGCACGGAAGGCATCGCTCTCGGCGTTCCACTCGTCCCAGGCGTCGCCCATCCGCTCGTACCACAAGCGAAGCGCTTCGCGCACGTCGTCCTCGGTTGCGTCGAGCGGACGGCCGAGCGAGTGGTTCGCGAGATAGACGCGGCCGCGATTCGCCGCGAGCACCCGCGAGAACAGCGGCAGGATGCGCGCGCGGATACCGGCCTCGGTCAGCGGGACCTCGTCGAGCGCCTCCAGGGACGCGGCTCCGGCGCGCGAATTCACGCGGGCACTCGGCCGCTGGCTCGATTCGCAGCGTGACGAGGGCTTGCACTCATCGGTTCCGGCGCCGCGCTTTGCCCGCGGGCGTTCCGCTTTCGCTCTTGCGCAATGCGGACTCGATCCGGGCGACATCGCGGCGGTCCCCGTTCGAGGTGTCCGCGTCGACCAGTGCGCTCGCCGCCGCGACATAGGTGCGCGCCCCCTCCGACGTGCCGCCATACCCGAGGTACCGGAGGTGGAAATCCGCGAGCAGGATGCAGGCGCGCAATTCCCCGGCGTTGCAGCGCGGCTCGTAGGCCTGCTGCACGTCCGGATTGCGCATGTCCTGCACCAGGGCGCGCACACGTATCCCTCACCGCGGTAGCACTCGAGGCGTCTCCGTTCGTTGTACGCCACGATCGCGACACCGACTTCCCGCGCCGTCGTTGCACGATCGCCCGCCTCGTACGCGGCGACGGCCGTGTGCATCGCTGCGCTGGCGCGCGCTCCCTGCGCGGCCTCGCAGGCCATCGCCTTCCCCTCGCGGCACAGCCGATCGTTCAGCGCCAATAGCTGCCGTCCGGCTTCAGCGGGGTCGCTCGCCTTCAGCGCCTCGATCCGGTCGAGCTCCGCGTTGACCGCCTGCTGCCGTTTGGCCTCTTCGGCCGGCAAGGGTTTCTTGCCCTCGCGCAACACCGCGACGTCCTCCGAGGTCTGCGGGAGCGGCGCGCCGGGACGCAGCTTCTGCCCGGTGGCCGCCTCGAACTCGCGTTCGTTGACGCGCTGCGCGCGGTCCGTGGTCGGGCAGGAATCGAACGAACAATGCAACCCCCAACCCGGCGACGACGATTGCCAGCAGTATTTTCATGCGCAGCCTCCGGCCAGCAACCGTCTTACGCCAGGGATCACAGGCGCGATGCCGCCAGCACGGCGAGAGGGCGCAGGTTATCCATGTCCATCATGAATAGATGTTCGTCCACCGTGACGACGACGACGACCTCGCGCCCGCCCGCAGCGCGCCCGGTGCACACCGTCCTGAACTTCGAGTCCCGGTTCGGCCGCTCGGGCACTTCGGTGTAGCACTCCGCGTCCGGATACTTCCGCTCCCGGTAGAAGTTGCCGGCCGTGCGGACCATCCAGTTGGCCGCGTACGCGCGCTCGCGCGCCGAGGTGACCGTGAACAGCAGCATGCTCATGCTGCGCGTATGGAAGATGACATCACATCGCGTCTCGCCGCGAGGCATCAATTCGTCCACGACCGGCACCTGCTCCCGCGTCTGCTCGGTAATTTCCGCCGGTGTCACGACTCGGCAGGGACTGTGTTGCGGCGTATGCGTGGCGTCGGCGGATCTTCCGGCGAACATCGCGAGCGTCGCAACCATGCAAACTGTCAGCGGCGGCGATCCGGCGGCGCGAAGCACCCATGGCTTCGATGATACTGCGAAAGGCGGGCGCCGTCAGCGCGCCCCGATCTCGCCGCGCACGTCGATCAGCTCCGGAAAGAATGCGTAGTCGAGCGCGCGCTTGAGGAATGCGACGCCGGAGCTGCCGCCGGTGCCGCTCTTGTGGCCGATGATGCGCTCGACCGTCTTCATGTGCCGGAACCGCCAGAGCTGGAACGACTCCTCGACGTCGACCAGCTTCTCCGCCATCTCGTAGGCGTCCCACCATTTGTCGGGATCGTCGTAGATGGTCTTGAACACGGCGACGAGCTCGGAATTGCGCACGTGCGGCTGCGACCAGTCGCGCTCGACGCACGACGCCGGCACCGGCAGGCCGCGGCGGGCGAGATGGCGCAGGAACTCGTCGTAGAGGCTGGGCGCGTGCAGGAGCTCGGTGAGTTCGGCGTGAACGGCGGGGTCGTAGCGGAAGACGTCGACCAGCGCCGCCTGCTTGTTGCCGAGCAGGAACTCGAGCGCGCGGTATTGCGCCGACTGGAATCCGGACGAGGCGCCGAGCGCCGGGCGGAACGCCTCGTACTCGGACGGCGTCAGCGTTTCCAGCACCGCCCACTGCTCGAACAGCTGCTTCTGGATCAGCTTCACCCGCGCGAGGATCTTGAAGCACGCGGCGAGCCGGTCGGCGCGCACGAAGCCAATCGCCGCCTTCAGCTCGTGGATCGCGAGCTTCATCCAGAGCTCCGAGGTCTGGTGCTGGATGATGAACATCATCTCGTCGTGCCGCGGCGGCGTGCTCGCCGTGCCGGACAGCGGCTCCTGTGCGGTGAGGAGCCGGTCGAGCCGGAGATAGCCGCCGTACGAAAGCCGATTGGTGAGGTCGGTGACGATGCCGGGCTCGAGGTCGCGCGTGGTCATGGCGGGCGCCGGGCCGAAGCGCCCGGAAGCAGGATGAGGTGGCGGCAAGTATAGCCGCGGCGGCACGGCTCGCCCCGCACAAGTCGCTTCGACGCGCCGCCTTCCGGCGCATGGCGTTGCCTCTGCTACCATCCCCGGCGATGAAACGAATCGCCGAACTCGCCTGCCGGCTCGTCGCCCGTCGCCGGCGTGCTCGTCGTGCTCGCGGGATGCGGCGACGGAAGCGACGCAGCGCGCCGCACGATCGCGCTGTCGGAGTGCCGGCTGCCGAGGCTTTCGATCGCCGCGCAATGCGGCACGCTCGAGGTCCCGGAAAATCGCGCGGTGCCCGACGGGCGCAGGATCGCGATCGCCGTCGCGATGCTCCCCGCGAACACGCTCGATCCCAAGCCCGATCCGCTGTTCGTCCTCCCTGGCGGACCCGGACAGGCGGCCTCGCAGCTCGGTCCGTTCGCGGCGCAGCTGACCGGCGTGCGCAAGGACCGCGACGTCGTCCTCGTCGACCCCCGCGGCACGGGACGGTCGTCGCCGCTCGACTGCGAGGCGCTGAAGCCGGAGGATTCGACGCTCGCGGCGCTCGACCTCGATTTCGCGCAAAACGCTGCCGCCTGCGCGCGCGAGCTTGCCGCGCGTGGCGTCGATGCGCGTCAGTACACCACGGAAGCCTGGGTCGCCGATCTCGACGCCATGCGCGCGGCGCTGGGTTACCGCAGGATCAACCTGTGGGGCGGCTCGTATGGAACGCGCGTCGCGCTGGAATACCTGCGGCGCCATCCGGAGCGCGTGCGCAGCATCGTGCTCGACGGCGTCGCGCCGCCTTCGATGCGCGTCACGCTCGATGTCTGGCCGTCGCGCGACGCGGCGCTGTCCGCGCTCATCGGCGCCTGTGCGGCCGCGGTCCCCTGCCGCACCGCGCATCCCGATCTCGCGGCGACGCTGGCGTCGATCCGCGCGTCCCTGGGAGCCGCCGGGCACGAGATCACCTATGCCGACCCGCGCACGGGCGAGACGCGCCGCGTTCGCATCACGTTCGATCACGTCCTGGCCGCGCTGCAGCCGTTCACCTACGCGCCGGAGCTCCGCGCGCTGCTGCCCGAGGTCATCGCACGCGCCGCGGCGGGCGATTACGGTCCGCTGCTCGCGACCCTCGATCTTGTCACCGGCGATCTCGCCGAGCAGCTCAATACCGCGTTGCATTACTCGGTGACCTGCACCGAGGACGTCCCGCGCGTGTCGCACGCGGACGCCGAGCGCGCTCTCGAGAACGTGCGCACGGCGAGCCTCGCGCGGCGCGCGCTCGCCGTGTGCGACGTCTGGCCGAAAGGCACGGCACCGGCGGATGCCGCCACGCCCGTCACGAGCGACGTGCCGGTGCTCATTCTTTCGGGCGGGCTCGATCCGGTCACGCCGCCGGCGAACGGTGCGCTCGTCGCGAAGACGCTCTCCAACAGCCGGCACGTCGTCGCGCGTGGCTACGGCCACATCGTGACGCCCCATGCCTGCGGCCCGCAGCTCGTTGCGGCGTTCATCGACGATCCGACGTTCGCCACGCTGCCGAAGGATTGCGTGGAGCACTTCGAGAACAGCGTCGCGCCCGCGTTGTGGCCCGACCGGCTTGGGGCGCGCGGATGATCACGGTCGACCAGCTGGCCAAGGCATTCGGCAAGCGCGCCGAAGTGAAGGCCGTCGCGGGCGTCTCCTTCGCGGCCGCCGACGGCGAGATCACCGGCCTCCTCGGCCCGAACGGCGCCGGCAAGACCACGCTCCTGCGCATGCTCGCCACGCTGATGCGCCCGGATTCCGGCGGCGCGACGATCGACGGCCACGACGTGGTGCGCGATCGCTACGCGGTGCGACGGACCATCGGCGTGCTCTCCGACGCGCGCGGCCTCTATCCGCGGCTCACCGGCCGGGAGAACATCCGCTACTTCGGCGCGCTGCACGGCGGATCGGGCGGGCCGCTCGACGCGCGCGTCGAGGAGCTCGTCGCCGCGCTCGGGATCGCCGACATCGCCGACCGCCGCGCGCAGGGCTACTCGCAGGGCGAGCGGATGAAGGTCGCGATCGCCCGTGCGCTCGTCCACGACCCGCACACGCTGCTGCTCGACGAGCCGACCAACGGCCTCGACATCATGAGCACCCGTGCGCTGCGTGCGCTGCTGCGCGGATTGCGCGACCAGGGGCGCTGCCTCGTCTTCTCGTCGCACGTGATGCAGGAGGTCACGGCGCTGTGCGATCGCATCGTGATCCTCGGGCACGGCAGAGTGATCGCCACCGGCACGGCCGCGGAGCTCGTTGCGCGGTCCGGCGCGGCGTCGCTCGAGGACGCCTTCGTCGCGCTGCTGGGCTCCGGCGAGGGGCTGGCGGCATGAGCGCCGCCGGGCCGTCCCAAGGCGCGAATTGCGCCCGGCGCGCGCGGCGAAGCCGCAAGCGTGGGGGCACACATGAGCGCCGCCGGGCCGTCAAGGCGCGAATCGCGGGCTCCGCGAGATCGTGCCGGAACCGCGACGTCGCGGAGTCGGCCGCCACCTGTGCTCGCAGACGCGCCCTTCGGTGCGCCCTCATTGCAGGGTCCAGACGCTCGATGCCCCTGCGCGTCGGGCGCCACCCGCGCTCGCGGACGCGCCCTTCGGGCCTTGGCTTCGCCCCGCTCGCGCAGACGTCCTTGTCTTTGCCCTGCTCGCACAGGCGTCCCTCCGGGGGCAGCGCAGCGGCCGAATTGGCCAATGAGGCCGCAAGCGTGGGGGGGCCATGATCTCCGACTCCCGCTCCCGCGATTCGGCGCTCGCGCGGGTCCTCGCCGTGGCGCGCAAGGAGATCGTCGACATTGCGCGCGACCGTCGCAGCGCGCTCCTGACCTTGACGCCGGCGATCGCGGGCCCGCTCTTCCTCGTGCTGATGCTCCACCTCGTCGCCACGCAGTCCGACAAGTCGCGCGAATTGAGGCTGCCGGTCGCCGGACGGGAGCACGCGCCGGCGCTGATCGCATTCCTCGAACGCCAGCAGGTCTCCATCGTTCCGGCGCCCGCCAATTACGAGGAGCGCGTGCGCGAGGGCGACCTCGACGTCGTTCTCGACATCGACCCGCAGTTCGGCGCGGACGTCGCCAACGGAAAGCCCGGCATCGTGCGGCTCGTCTACGACCGCTCGCGCGACCGCGCCCGTGCGGCGATCGACCGGACCGAAGCGCTGCTGCGCGCGTTCAATCGCGAATGGGGACGCGCGCGCCTGCTGCTGCGCGGCGTGTCGCCGGACGTCGCGAATCCGCTCAGCCTCGACGCGCGCGACGTGGCGACGCCGCAGAGCTCGGGGTCGATCGTCCTCTTCCTGGTGGCGTATTACGGATTGTTCGCGTCGCTGATCGGCGGCATGGCGATGGCCCTCGACGCAACCGCCGGCGAGCGCGAGCGCGCGTCGCTCGAGCCGCTGCTCGCGACGCCCGCGCGCCCGCTGGAGCTGGCCGGCGGCAAGTGGCTTGCCGTCGCCGCGTTCGACACCCTCGTCGTCCTGCTGACGCTGATCGGGTTCTACCTCACGCTGCGCTTCGCGCCGCTGCCCGCGGTCGGCATCCCGTTCCTGTTCGGCCTCACGGAATTGCTGCGGTTCATCGTCGTGCTGCTGCCGCTGATCGCGCTGGTGGCGGCGGCGCTGCTCTACGTCGGAGCGCGCGGGCGCACGCAGAAGGAGGCGCAGGCCAACGTATCGCTGATCCTCACGATCGTCGCGATCGTCCCGTTGCTGCCGATGTTCCTGCAGCGCAAGGAGCCGGCGTGGCTCGCGCTGGTTCCGGTGTCCGGCCAGTACTCGCTGCTGTCGCGCGCGCTGCGCGGAGAGGCGCTGCCGCCGGCCGATCTGGCGATGTCATGGGCCGTTTCGGTCGCGCTGGCCGGGATCGCGCTGGTGCTGTTCGCGCGGCTGCTGTCGCGCGAATCCATCCTCGCCGGCAAATAGCACCGTTTCCGAGGAACGTCCCGCCGCACTATTCGCTGCGGCGCACCCGTGACGAGAACCTGGGCGCGAGCGCGACCAGGCACAGCTCGGTGAACAGCATTTGTGCCGCGACCTGTGCGGTATTGGTCGTGGCATCGTATTGAGGCGCGACTTCGACCACGTCGCCCCCGATGATCTGCGCACCGGCGATGCCGCGCAGAATCGCCAGCACTTCGCGTGGCGTCAACCCTCCCACTTCCGGTGTGCCGGTGCCCGGCGCGAAGCCGGGATCGATGCCGTCGATGTCAAACGTCACGTACGTCGGGCCGTCGCCGATGACCTTGCGCGCCTTTGCGATGACCGCCGGCACGCCCATCTCGGCCACGTCCTCGACGTGCAGGACCGTCATGCCGCTGTCGACGGAGAATTCCCAGAGATATTCCGCGCCTCCATGGATGCCGATCTGGATCGACCGCTCCGGGTCGAGCACGCCGTCCAGGACCGCCTGCCGGAACGGACCCCCATGATGGAACTTGGAACCCTCGAAGATGCCGCCGGTATCGCAATGCGCGTCGATATGAACCATGCCCACCGGCTGATCCCTGCCCAGCGCCTTGAGAATCGGATAGGTGATCGAATGATCGCCGCCGACCGCGAGCGGGATCACACCGGCCGCACGAACCAATCCGAAGAATGCCTCGATATCGGCATGGCACGCCTCGAGACTGAATCGGCTCTTCATCGGCACGTCGCCAACGTCCGCGGCATTTACATGCAGCAACGGTGCGATGTCCAGCGCGTGCTCATAGGGGCCGATCCGCTCCACGGCCCGCACGGAGCGCGGTCCGAGCCGCGCTCCGGCGCGGTTGGTGACGCCGAGATCCATCGGCACGCCAACCAGCGCGACATCCAGACCGCCGAAGTCCGGGGCTGCCGCCAACTCGGGGCGGTAGGGCAGGCCGAGAAACGTCGCCGCGCCCGCAAACGGCCATTTTCTCTGGTCGGCGTTGGAAAATATCTGCGCGGCGACCGCCGCGAAAGACGGGTTGAAAATATCCGCGCCTTTCGTGCCGGCGTATTTCTGTCTGAGCGCCTCGAGCTTCTTGGCGTCCATCACTGTTCTCGCATCATGTGACGTTCCCCCAACGGCAGCAGTGCTCGCGACGTTCTCGAGACGGGTCCAAAGCGCGATTCTCCCATTTCAGCCGAGCTGCCGGATCACGGCGAGCGGCGGCTGCTTCAGCGTGCCGCGAGTGCCGAGCCATCCGGCGATGGTCACGGCGATCGCGCCGCCCGCGATGCCGATCAGCCAGACCAGCGGGTTCGGCGCAAACGGAATCTGGAACACGCGATCCGAGAGGAAGTAGCCCGTCGCGGTCGCGCCCGCCGCCGCGAGCAGGCCGGCGAGCGCGCCCAGCACGACGAATTCGGCGATCTGTGCGGCGGAGAGCTGCGCCCGCGAGGCGCCGAGCGTGCGCAGGATCGCCGCGTCGAATTGCCGCTCGTCCTGCGTCGCCGCGATGGCCGCCTGCAGCACCAGCAGGCCGCCCAGCAGGGTGAACACGAAGACGAACTCGACCGCCTTCGCGACCTGCTCGATGATCGACTGGACCTGCCCGATCATCGCGCCGACGTCGATCGCCAGCACGTTCGGGTACTGCTGCACCAGCGCGGAAAGCCACGCGCCGGAGCCGCCGGCATCGACGACGCGCACCGCGCCGAGATAGGTCTGCGGAAGGTCCTCCAGAACGCCCGGCGCGAACAGCACGAAGAAATTCGGCCGGAAGCTGTCCCACGCGACTTTGCGCAGGCTGGTGATCTTCGCGCCGACCGGCGTGCCGGCGACGTCGAAGGTCAATTCGTCGCCGATCTTCACCTTGAGCGTTTCCGCAATGCCGTCCTCGATCGAGATGCCGGCGGCGGCCCCGGTCGCGCCGTCGAACCAGTGTCCGGCGACGATGCGATTCGAGCGCGGCATCTGCGCCGCCCACGACAGGTTGAACTCGCGCTCGGCGAGGCGCCGCGCGCGAAGATCGGCGTAGAGCGTCGTGTCGACGGGCTTGCCGTTGACCGCGGACAGGCGCCCGCGGACCATCGGGTAGAGCGTCGTCTCGTGACCGGCCGCCCGCGCCAGCGCGGCGCGCACGCCTGCGGTCTGGTCCGGCATGATGTTGATGACGAAATGATTCGGCGCATCGGCCGGCAGGCTGGTGCGCCAGTTCTGCATCAGGTCGCCGCGCACGACGGTGAGGAGCAGCAGCGCCATCATGCCGAGCGCGAGCGCTCCGACCTGCAGCGACGACGCGAGCGGGCGCCGGCGCAGGTTCGCGAGGCCGAAGCGCCAGGTGACGCCGCGCTGCGGCAGGCGCTTCAGCAACGCGATCCCCGCCCAGGCCGCGAGCGCCGCGGCGACGAGCAGCCCGCCGATGCCGCCGACCATGATCGCGCCGGTCTTGGCGTCCTGCGCCTGCCATCCGACCAGAAGCGCGATGACGCAGGCGCCGACGAGATACGCGAGCATGCCGCCGGGACGCGGGCGCGGCAGGTCACGCCGCAGGACGCGCAGCGGCGGCGCGCCCGCGAGGGCGGCCAGCGGCGGCAGCGCGAAGCCGAAGAGCAGCAGGACTCCCGTGCCGAACGCCGCGAGCGCCGGCATGAATCCGGGTCCGGGCAGATCGGCTGCGGTGATGCTGCCAAGGAGGTAGGTGAGCAATTGCGCGCCGAGCAGCGCGAGCACGATGCCGGCGGCCCCCGCGACCATGCCGAGCACGGCGAACTGCAGGACGAACAACGCGAGCGTGCGCCGACGCGACGCGCCGAAGCAGCGCATCATCGCGGCGGCGTCGAGGTGGCGGCGCAGATAGCGCGCCGCGGCGAGCGCGATCGCCACTGCGGCGAGGATCACGGCGACGAGCGCCGAGAGCCCGAGGAACCGCTCGGCGCGCTCGAGCGTCTGCCGCACCTCGGGCCGCAGGTCGCGGACATTCTCCATGCGCTGGCCCGGCTTGAGCTCGGGGGCAAGCCAGCGCAGATAGCCGTCGAGCGCGCCGCGCTGCGCGACGTCGGCGACCAGGAGCCGCCACGTGGCGCGGTTGCCCGGCTGCAGCAGATTCGTCGCCGGCACGTCGTCGAGATTGATGAGCAGGCGCGGACCGAGCGCCAGCAATCCGCTCGAGACCTCCGGCTCCTGCGCGACGATCGCCGTCACCTTGAGCGTGGCTTCGCCGACCGCGATGCGATCGCCCGCGGCGACCCCGAGGCGCGCGGCGAGCCTCGCGTCGGGCCATGCTTCGCCACGCCCAGGAACTCCGGCGGCAATCACGGGCGCCGCATTGTCGGCGCTGGAGAGCGAAATTGCGCCGCGCAACGGGTAGCCCGGCGCCACCGCTTTCACATCCGCCAGCAAGGCCGATGACGCCGTCGAATCGGCGCTTCGCTGCACCATGCTGTTGAAACGCAGCGACCGGCGTCGTCACGAGTCCGCGCTTCACGGCTTCCGCCGCGAACGATTCCGGCAGCGTCCGGTCGCCTGAAATCAGAACGTCGGCCCCGAGCAGCAGATTCGACTGACGGGTGAGCGCGCCCTTCACGCGATCGGCGAAGAATCCGACGGTGCCGAAGCTCGCCACCGCGAGCACGAGCGCCGCGAAGAGCACCGTGAGCTCGCCCGCGCGAAAATCGCGGGAGAGCATTCTCAACGCCAGCCGCAACGTGTTCATCGCAATGCCGCGATCAACCCGGCGCGGTCGTGTCGCCGACGAGCCGTCCCGCGGCGAGCGACAGGCGGCGCGCGCAGCGCGACGCGAGAACCGTGTCGTGCGTGACGAGGACGAGCGTCGTGCCGCGCTCGAGATTCAGGCGGAACATGAGGTCGGCGACTTCGACGCCGGTCGCGTTGTCGAGATTTCCCGTGGGCTCGTCGGCCATCAGCAACTTGGGCTCGCCCGCGAATGCGCGCGCGATGGCGACCCGCTGCTGCTCGCCGCCGGACAGCTGCTTCGGGTAATGCGTGGTGCGCCGGCCGAGCCCCACGCGATCGAGCCACGCGCGCGCGGTGTCCGCCGCATCCGCGCGCGCCGGCCAACTCGAGCGGAAGCATCACGTTCTCCAGCGCGGTCAGCGCGGGCAGCAGCTGGAACGACTGGAACACGAATCCGAGCAGCCGCTGACGAAGCGCCGCGCGCGCATCCTCGTCCTCTCGCGAGAGCGCGATGCCGTCGAGCCAGACTTCTCCTGAGGTCGCGTTGTCGAGGCCCGCGAGCAATCCCAGCAGCGTCGTCTTGCCGGAGCCCGATGCGCCGACGACGGCGACGGACGCGCCCGGCGCGACATCGAAGCTCACGTCGTCGAGAATGACGAGCGGCGCGTCGCCGCTCGTGACGGTCTTGGTGAGTCCGGCGGCGCGGAGGATGGGATCGGGCACGATCGGGTTTTTCGGAGAGACCGGGGAAAGCGCTTGCGGGGCACATGCGAACCGCAACTCTCCCGACAGTCGAAGATGCGATGGTACCGTACGACATGGGGATGCCGAACGCGGGTTCAAGGCGCCGGCGCGGCGCGGCAACGCGATGCACTACAATCGTCATCGCATGCATTTTGAAACACCATTGATGTCTCCCCTTCCCTCGTCGATCCCCATTCGCGTGCCACGCCGCGGCCGTGGCACCGGGCGGCGCATCGCCGGCGTGATGCTGGTGGTGCTCGCCGCGCTGTTCCCGCCCATCGTCCGCGCCGATGCCGCGCCGGCGTTGCTCGTCATCGGCGATTCGATTTCGGCGGGATACGGCCTGCCGCAGGGCACCGGCTGGGTCGCACTCCTTGCCGCGCGCCTGAAAGCCGAGCGGTATCCCTATCGCGTCGTCAACGCGAGCATCACCGGCGACACGACGGCCGGCGGGCGGGCGCGGCTGCCCGTAGCGCTTGCCCGCGAGAAACCCGCGATCGTCGTGATCGAGCTCGGCGGGAATGACGGATTGCGCGGCGGCGACCTCGCGTCGACCCGAGCGAATCTCGACGCGATGGTCGGCGAGGCGCAGCGCGCGGGCGCGAAGGTGCTGCTGGTCGGCACGCAGCTGCCGCCCAATTACGGCCCCGCGTACACCCGCGACTACGCCGCGATCTTCGGCGACGTCGCGCGCATGCACAAGACGGCGCTCGTCGCGTCGCTGTTCGAAGGATTCGGCGAGCGCAACGAGATGTTCCAGGGCGACCGGATCCATCCGGCCGCCGCCGCGCAGACGACGATGCTGGACACGGTGTGGAAGGCGCTGCAGCCGATGCTGGCGCGACCCAAATGACTGCCGCCGCGACGACGGCCGGCGCCGATCCGCGCACCGAGCGCGAGGTCGACGTCGACGCGATCCGCGATCACGCCGACCGCATCGACGTGCGCAGCCCGGCGGAATTCGCCGAGGACCACATCCCCGGCGCCGCCAATCATCCGGTGCTGAGCGACGCCGAGCGCGCGCGGATCGGCACGATGTACGCGCAGGAGTCGCCCTTTGCGGCGCGGCGCCTCGGTGCCGCCATCGTCGCGCGCAACATCGCCGCGATGCTCGAAGGCCCGTTCGCGGACAAGCCCCGCGACTGGAGGCCGCTCGTCTACTGCTGGCGCGGCGGTCAGCGCAGCCGTTCGCTCGCGACCATCCTGCGCGAAGTCGGCTGGAGGGCCGCGCGGCTCACGGGCGGTTATCGGGCCTATCGGCGCCACGTGCGCGCGGAGCTCGAGACACTGCCGGCGCGGTTCCGATTCGAAGTGATCTGCGGACTGACGGGCTCCGGCAAGAGCCGGCTCATCGAGGCGCTTGCGGCGCACGGCGCGCAGGCGCTCGATCTCGAGCGGATCGCCCGGCATCGCGGCTCGCTGCTGGGCGACCTGCCGGGCCATCCGCAACCCACGCAGAAATGGTTCGAAAGCGAGCTCGCGGCCGCGCTCGAATCGTTCGACCCGGCCCGGCCGGTCTATGTCGAATCGGAGAGCAAGCGCATCGGCGGCGTCGAGATTCCCGGCACCATGCTGACGGCGATGCGGGCGAGCGCCTGCGTGCGCATCGACGCGACGACCGCGCAACGCGTGGCGCTGCTCAAGGAGGAGTACACCCACTTCCTCGCCGATCCCGCGCTGCTTGCCGCGCGCCTCGCGCCACTGGTCGAGCTGCACGGCAAGAGCAAGCTCGCGCACTGGAACGAGATGGCCGTTGCCGGCGACTGGGACGCGCTGGTCGGAGAGCTGCTGGCCGACCATTACGATCCGACGTATGCGCGCTCGATCGAGCGCAATTTTCCGCGCGCGGGTGATGCGATCGTCGTGACGCCCGCCGGCATCGACGCCGCGTCATGGACAGCCCTCGCGCGCGACCTCGACGAACGCGTCCGGGCCAAACCCGCGCCGAGGCTTGCCGAAACGGCCCGGGAGTGAGCGTCATGACCGACTACGCGTTTCGCATCGTCAACGTATTCGCCGAGTCGCCGCTCGCGGGCAATCCGCTCGCGGTATTCGAGGATGGCCGCGGACTCGACACCGAAGCGATGCAGGCGCTCGCGCTGCAGTTCAACCTGTCGGAGACGACATTCGTGCTGCCGTCGCAGGCCGCCACCGCCCGCGTGCGCATCTTCACGCCGACGTTCGAGATGCCGTTCGCGGGCCATCCGACGCTCGGCACGGCGCACGTTGCGCGCGCGCTTGCGGGCGGCGGCGATCGCGTGACGCTCGAAATGATCGCAGGAGTGATTCCGGTCGAGGCCAACGGCGATGTCTGGACGCTCACCGCGGGCGCGCCGACGGTCAACACGGTCAGCGCGAGCCGCGCCGAGCTCGCCGCGATGCTGGGACTCGCCGAGGCCGACGTGGCGCCCGACCCTGCCTCGCCGCCACTGTGGGTCAACACGGGGTCGGATCAGCTGATCATCCCGCTGGCCTCGGTCGACGCCGTCCAGCGGGCGGCACCGCGCGGCGATCTCATGCAGACACACGGTTCCAACGGCGAGCGCGCGATGGCCTACGTATTCGCGCGGGGCTCGCGTGATGACGTGAAAGCCGGTGACGCAGCGGCGGTCGCGGCACGCTTCTTCTTCCCGAAATATGGCGCTGTCGTCGAGGACCCGGGGACGGGATCCGCGTGCGCAAATCTCGGCGGGTGGCTGATCGCCACCGGTGCGCCACTCCCGCAGCGGCTTGCCATCGCACAGGGCGACGAGATCGACCGGCCGTGCCGGCTCGGTCTCGAGGTGACGAGCGACCGGCGGATCCGGGTGTCCGGCCGGGTGATCGAGCTCGGCCGCGGCCGCATCACCCTGTAATCGACTGCATCGGGATCCTCAGGCGCCCGCTCCGGCGCCGAAACGGCTCGTTACAGCTTGCGACAGACGGCGTGTCAACAGCCGGGTAGATTGGCCCGTTGAAGCCACATGTGCGCACCGCGCCTCCGTGCGGCCACCGCGCACGGTCTGCGGAGCCAACGCGATGATCGCCTTTCGACGTTCCTGCCCGCCTCACCCCTACGTTCTGGCGGCCGCCGCCTGCTTGCTTGCGTCGTCCGCTGCTCTCGCGTCAGCGACCGCGCCATTGGGCTACGACGACGCCCGCCACCTGCTTGCCCGCACCGGCTTCGGTCCAGGCGACGCCGAGGTTCGCGTCTATGCGCCGCTCACGCGCGCCGAGGCAGTCGACAAGCTTCTGCGCGAGGCGCGCCTTTCCGCCGTCACCGTCCCGCCCGCCTTCGTCTTCGACCGTGGCCCGCTGCGCAGACCGCGCGCGGAGGCAACGACCGAGGCCGAGCGCAAGGCGTTCGTGCAACAACGCACGCGCGAGGGCCTGGAGCTCCGCGGCTGGTGGATGCACGAGATGCTCGTGACGCCGTCGCCGCTCACCGAGCGGATGACCCTGTTCTGGCACAACCATTTCGTCTCGGCGCAGCCCAAGGTGCCGTTCGGGCGTCTCATGTACGCGCAGAACGCGATGCTGCGCGCCAACGCGCTCGGCAACTTCGGCGTCATGCTGCACGCCGTCGGCAAGGATCCGGCGATGGTGCTCTATCTCGACAGCGTGCAGAACCGCAAGGGCGCGCCCAACGAGAACTTCGCACGCGAGGTGATGGAGCTCTTCACGCTGGGCGAAGGCCGTTATACCGAGTCGGACATCAAGGAAGCTGCCCGCGCGTTCACCGGCTGGAGCCTCGACCGCGACACCGGCACCTTCGTCTTCCGCGCGCGTCTTCACGACGACGGTGCCAAGACCGTCTTCGGAAAGCGCGGCGAATTCGACGGCGACGCGGTGCTCGACCTCATCCTGGCGCGGCCCGAGGTCGCGACCTTCGTCACCGCGAAGCTGTGGCGCGAATTCGTCTCGCCGGATCCTGATCCCGCCGAGATCGAGCGGGTCGCCCGCCGGTTCCGCGACTCGGGGTACGAAGTCAAGGTCGCGCTGCGCGAGCTCCTGACGAGCGATGCGTTCTACGCGAAGGAGAACCGCGGCGTGCTGGTGAAGTCGCCGGTCGAGGTCGTCGTGGGAACGCTGCGCCAGCTCGGGCTCGCGCCAGAAAACGGTCTCCCGTTCGCGATCGCCAGCGCATCGATGGGGCAGAACCTCATGTCGGCGCCGAACGTCAAGGGATGGCCGGGTGGCGACGCCTGGATCAATGCGTCGACCCTGCTTGCGCGCAAGCAGTTTCGCGAGCGTGTCACGCGTGGCGACGACATTGCGCTGGCGAGGATGGCCGCGCTGCCGGACGGCGCCATGGCGGCAGCGGTGGACGTGAACGCGCTGCGCGCGGTGCCGCTGACACCGGAACCGGCGCTGGACATCGACCAGATCCGCCGGACCCGGTACACGAACGCCATGGAGCGCGGCATGGCCGGCCTCGAGTTCGACAGCGCGCGCTGGATGGCGCAATTCCCCGGCGCGACCGCTGCGGCACGGTCGCGTGCGGCGCAGCGGCTGCTGCTGGCGACCGCGCCGCAGGCGACGCCCGATTACAACGCCGACTCGATGACGCTCGTGCGCGGCCTGCTGCAGGACGCCGCGTTCGAGCTGAAGTGAAGGGAGCCGAACCGATGAATCGCCGTCAATTCCTCCGGACATCGCTGTCGGCAGCCACGGTCTGCGCGCTCAATGGCGCGGCGGTCGGCGTGAGCTTCGCGGCCGCGCCGGCGGGCGCGGACTATCGGCGCCTTCTCGTCCTCATCGAGCTGAAAGGCGGCAACGACGGGCTCAATACGCTGGTGCCGTTCGCGGATCCGGCGTACTACGCGCTGCGTCCGAAGCTTGCGATCGCGCGCGACGCGATCGTGCCGCTCTCGGACCGCGCCGGGCTGCATCCGTCGCTCGCGCCGCTGCTTCCGCTCTGGAACGCCCGGGAGCTCGCGGTGCTGCAAGGCGTCGGCTATCCGGCGCCCAACCTGTCGCATTTCCGCTCGATCGAGATCTGGGACACCGCATCGAGGAGCGAGGAGTACCTCCAGGAGGGGTGGCTCACGCGAACGTTCGCGACCGCGCCGACCCCCGCGACGTTCGCGGCCGATGGCGTGATCATCGGCACCGCGGACCTCGGCCCGCTCACCGGAGGCGGCACGCGCGCGATCGCGCTCGCGAATCCCGACCAGTTTCTCCGCCAGGCGCGCCTCGCGACGCCGGAGGGGGCCGCGAGCAACCGCGCGCTGGCGCACATCCTCAAGGTCGAAGCGGACATCGTGCAGGCGGCGGCACATCTCGGCGCGCGCCGCACGCTCGCGACGGAGTTTCCGACGAGGCGGGTTCGGCAACGCGATCCGCACGGCGGCAGAGGTGATCGCCGCGCCGTCGGGCGTCGCCGTGGTCCGCATCACGCTGTCCGGGTTCGATACGCATACGGGACAGGCCGCGACGCAGGCGCGGCTCTTGGGCGAGCTCGCCGCGGGAATCGTCGCACTCAAGGCGGCGCTCATCGAGCTCGGGCGCTGGAACGACACGCTGGTGCTGACCTACGCCGGAATTCGGCAGGCGGCCGAAGGAGAATCTCTCGAACGGCACCGACCACGGCACGTCCAGCGTGCATTTCGCGCTCGGCGGCAGGGTCCAGGGCGGCCTGTACGGAGAGCAGCCTTCGCTCGCGCGCCTCGGCGGCGATGGCAACATGGGATTCGCGCTCGATTTTCGCGGCGTCTACGCGACGGTGCTGGAGCGCTGGTGGGGTCTTCCGTCCGCGGCGACGCTCGGCGGGAAATTTCCGACGCTTCCGCTGCTGAACGCCTGACGACACCGTCCCGCGGAACGGGACGGCTTCGCGCGATCGATCCACGTCTCGCGGCTCCGCCCGCAACCGGGCCATGCCGCAGCAGGGACGGCGACTAGGGCGTGTTCGAATCCCAGGCGGCGAGAAATTCCTGCCAGTGCGGCGCATTGAGCGCCGCGATGCGCTCCCGCGCGAGCGAGATCTCCTGCGCGTACTCGCCTGCGGAGAGCTCGCCGCGCAGCAGGCGGAACCGCTGGTACAGCAGATACGTGTTCATCACGTCGGTCTCGCAGTAGCGACGCACCTCCTCGAGCTTCCCTGCGCGCACCGCGGCGTGGACCTCGCTGCCGTCCATGCCGAGCTTGCCCGGAAACCCGCAGAGCCGCGCCATCACGTCGAGCCCGGCCGACGCGCGCGGCTGGTACATCGCGAGGACGTCCATCAGGTCGAGGTGGCGGGTGTGATAGCGGGACAGATAATTGTTGTAGCGAAAGTCGCGGTCGTCGTCACCCCATTCCCAGAACCGCGCGGCAGTCACGCCATGGATCAGCGCGCGGTAGTTGAGCACGGGCAGGTCGAAGCCGCCGCCGTTCCACGAGACGAGCTGCGGCGTATGCCGGTCGACCAAGTCGAAGAAACGGCGAATGAGCTCGGGCTCGGTGTCGTCGGCGGTGCCGACCGAGGCGATCTTGATTCCGCCGCCGTCGCGCAGCGCACAGGCGATGGCGACGATCTTCTGGAAATGCAGCGGCAGGAAGTCGCTGCCGGTCCTCTCGCGCCGTGCCTGGGCGATCCATTCGACCACACCGTCGTCGTCGAGTCCCGCGGTCTCGGCATGGACGCGACGCAGCCCGGCGATGTCCGGCACGGACTCGATGTCGAACACGAGGATCGGCGTCATGAGGCGATGGCCGTGATGTCGCGATCCGCGCGGGCGCGTGTCACGCGGGGAACACGCCGGTCGACAGATAGCGGTCGCCGCGATCGCAGACGACGAACACGATCGTCGCGTTCGTCACCTCGCGCGCGACGCGCAGCGCCACCGCGCACGCGCCGCCCGCGGAAATGCCGCCGAAGATGCCCTCTTCGCTCGCGAGCCGCCGCGTCATCGTCTCGGCTTCGGCTTGCGAGACGCTTTCGACCCGGTCGACCCGGCGGCGGTCGAAGATCTTCGGCAGGTACGCTTCGGGCCACTTGCGGATGCCCGGAATCTGCGAGCCCTCCTCGGGCTGCGCGCCGATGATGACGACCGCCGGATTCTGCTCCTTGAGGAATCGCGACACGCCCATGATCGTGCCGGTCGTGCCCATTGCGGAAACGAAATGCGTGATCGCGCCCTGCGTGTCGCGCCAGATCTCGGGGCCGGTGCCGCGATAGTGGGCGAGCGGGTTGTCCGGATTGGCGAACTGGTCGAGGATGAAGCCGTTCACATCGGCGCGAACGCGCAGCGAGACGTCGCGCGCATGCTCCATGCCGCCGGCCTTGGGTGTCAGCACCAGCTCGGCGCCGAAAGCGCGCATCGACTGGCGCCGCTCCAGCGACTGGTTGTCCGGCATCACCAGGATCATCCGGTAACCCTTCATCGCCGCGACCATCGCCAAGGCGATGCCCGTGTTGCCGGAGGTCGCCTCGACGAGCGTGTCGCCGGGCTTGATCTCCCCGCGCTTCTCGGCCTCGACCAGCATCGACAGCGCCGGCCGGTCCTTGACCGAGCCCGCAGGGTTGTTCCCCTCGAGCTTGGCGAGGATCGCATTCGATGTGGCGCCCGGCATCCGCTGCAGGCGGACGAGCGGCGTGTTGCCGACGGTGGATTCGAGCGTGGGATACATGGGCGAGCCCGCGAGCCGCGCGACGCGCGACAACCGGAAAGCCGATTGTATCCGAGCGCTGCGCGCGCATTCGCGGTGACCCGGAGTGCGGGCCTCCAACGAAAACCCCGCCACTCGGGCGGGGTTTCGTGGTTGCGGGAAAGGCGCGTCGATTACTTGGCGGCCTTGTCTTCCTTGGCCTTCGCGTCCTTGTCGGCCTTCGCCTTGGCCTTCGCATCCTTCGCTTCCTTGTCGGCCGCAGCCTTCGCTTCCTTGTCGGCCTTCGCCTTGGCGGCCTTGGCGTCCTTCGCTTCCTTGTCCGCCTTCGCCTTCGCTTCCTTGTCGGCCTTGGCCTTGGCCGCCTTGTCGTCCTTGTCCGTCGACTTCGCGGACTTGGCGTCCTTCGCTTCCTTGTCCGCTTTCGCCTTGGCGTCCTTGGCTTCCTTGTCCGCCTTCGCCTTCGCTTCCTTCGCTTCCTTGTCCGCCTTCGCCTTGGCCGCCTTTTCTTCCTTGGCGGACTTCGGCGCAGCTGCCGCTTCCTTGTCCGTCGACTTCGCGGCGTCCTTGCCGGTGGCCTTTGCATCCTTCATCGCATCGGTCTTCGCCGGTGTCGCCGCAGGCGCGGGGGCCGCGGCCGGTGCGGGCTTCATCGGCTCGACCTTGGCGGGCGCACCAGGGGCTGCGGGAGCCGCCGTGACGGGCGCTGCCGCCTTCGCCGGTGCCGGAGTGGGCGCCGCCGCGGGAGCCGCCGTGACGGGCGCTGCCGCCTTCGCCGGTGCCGGCGGCTGCGGGCCGCGCCTTCGCGGGCTCGGTCTTCGCCGCCTTGGCGGGAAGCGTGGTCGGGCCGGTCAGCGAGATGTCGCCCTTGATCGTGTCGAAGGTGACCGGGCCGACGCCCTTCACGTCCTTGATCTGGTCGATCGATTTGAACGGACCATGCTCCTTGCGGTAGTCGATGATGGCCTGCGCCTTGACCGGGCCGATCTCGGGCAGTGCCTCGAGCTCTTCCTTGGTCGCGGTGTTGATGTTGACGGCCGCGAGCGCCATTCCCCAGAAGAGCAGGGTCGCGACGAGCAGCAAGAGACGTTTCATGGTGAATCTCCGGGTCATTGTGAGCGGGTGCGCCGCACCGGCGCCAGTACGTGTGCCGGCGCAGGGGCATTAACGCGCGCCCGATGTTACGGGTTGACCCGGAGAGGGACAAGCGATTTGGATCAAACATCGGACAGATAGGAGGGCGATGAGAGGCTTCTGGCAACTTGACCTCGACGCTGCGCTTCGAGTGGCGGCCGCCACCGGGCCGTCCGCGCGCCGGTGCAACTGCTCCTGCTCCCGCGCGCGACCGGCTCTTAGGCGATGCCGCTACGGCTTGGCCTTCGTCGCCGCAGCGGCGACGTCTCCCTTGGCGCTGCGATTCGAAGCCGAATCCGGCTTCGACGTACTCGCCGGCCGCGCGCCGGCGCTCGCGCCGATCGTGAACTCGCCCTTCAGCTTTTCGTAGCGCTTGGCGCCGATGCCCTTGACGTCCTTCAGCTCCTCGACCGACTTGAACGCGCCATGGGTCTTCCGGTAATCGATGATCGCCTGCGCCTTGGCCGGTCCGATGCCTGGCAAGGCAACGAGCTCGTCCTTCGACGCGGTGTTGAGGTTGACGGTGGCGAGCGCGATGCCCGAGCACAGGCACAGCGCCAGCGCCGACAGCAGATGCCGCATGGTGTTCTCCTTCGCGATGGTGGGACGCGCGGCGGATCGGGGATCGCGCGAAAAGTCGCGCGACCCTCCACCGCACGGCGGCCACGTTACGCGGCGGATGCCGGCGTGGAAATCAGCCGTTCGACGTAGCGCGGAACGCCTTCGGCGACGCTTTGCATCGGCGCCGCGTAGCCGGCGCGGCGCAACCGCGTGAGATCGGCTTCGGTGAAGCTCTGGTACTTGCCGACGAGCGCCGGCGGAAAGGGGATGTACCTCACGGCGCCTTCGCCGACCAGCTCGGCGAGCGTTCGGGGCGCCTTGTCTTCGGTCGCGCGGACGGCATTGATCGTCGCGACCGCGACCTCGTTGTACGTCGCCGACGCGCCGCTGCCGAGATTGAAGATGCCGCTGCGCTCCGGGTGGTCGAGAAACTCGAGGTTGACCTTGACGACGTCGTCGACCGACACGAAATCGCGCCGCTGCTCGCCGGCGGCGTAGCCCTGCGCGCCCTCGAAGAGCCGCACGCCGCCCTCCGCGCGATACTGGTCGAAGAAATGCATCACGACGGACGCCATGCGCCCCTTGTGCCGCTCGCGCGGGCCGTAGACGTTGAAATAACGGAAGCCGGCGATGGGCGCGGTGCGGTCCGGCAGCAGGCGACGCACGTACTGGTCGAACAGGAACTTCGAATAGCCGTAGATGTTGAGCGGCGCCTCGTGCGCGCGCTCCTCCCGGAACACGCCGCCCCCGCCGTAGACCGATGCGCTCGACGCATACAGGAACGGCACGTCGTTGGCCTGGCACCAGTCGACGAGCGCCACCGAATACCGGAAATTGTTGCGCATCATGTACCGGCCGTCCGTCTCCATCGTGTCGGAGCACGCGCCCTGATGCAGGATCGCGCCGATGTCGTCATCGAGGTCGCCGTCGGCCAGGCGCAGCAGGAATTCCTCCTTGTCCAGGTAGTCGGCGATCTCGCAGTCGACGAGGTTCCTGAACTTGTCGGCGTGCGCGAGATTGTCGACGGCGATGATGTCCGCATCGCCGCGCGCGTTGAGCGCACGGACGAGATTGGCGCCGATGAATCCGGCGGCTCCGGTGACGACGGTGTACACGTGGCGTTCTTTCGCGGGTTCTTCGGACGCGGGAGATTCCCGATTCTAGCCCGGGGCGCGTCAGAGCTCGACGTCGACGCGCCCGACGTTGGTCACGACGAACGGCACCCGCGGCGCGACCGCGCACAGGAGCTCGTAGCCGACCGTCGCCGCCGCGCTGGCGACGTCGTCCACGGCCAGTCCCTCGCCCCACAGCACCACCGGACTGCCGATCTTCGCCTCAGGCGCGTCGGTGAGGTCGACCGTGATCATGTCCATCGACACGCGCCCCGCCATCCGCACCTTCCTGCCGCAGACGAGCACCGGCGTGCCGTTGGGTGCGTGGCGCGGGTAGCCGTCGGCGTATCCGCCCGCGACGACGCCGATCCGGTGCGCGCGCGACGCGGTGTAACCGCCTCCGTACCCGACGCTGTCGTTGGCGCGCAGCTCCTGCACCGCGATGATCTCGGAGCGCAGCGTCATCACCGGCTGCAGCTGCAGCTCGTCCGCGCCCTGATACGGAAACGGCGACGCACCGTAGAGCATGATCCCGGGCCGCACGATGTCGCCGCCGACCTCGTCGTAGCGGATCACGCCGGCCGAGTTCGCGATCGAGCGCGGATACGGCAGGCCTTTGCACGCCGTGTCGAACACGGCCAGCTGGTCGCGGACGCCGTCGTCCTCGTCGGCGCGCGCGAGGTGCGTCATGAGGCGCAGCGCCGCGACCGAATCGCAGCTCGCCAGCCGCTCGACCAGCGCCCGCGCTTCGGCGGGCCGCACGCCAAGACGGTTCATTCCGCTGTTGATCTTCACGAAGACTTCGAGCGGACGCTCGAGATGTGCGCGCTCCAGCATCCCCACCTGGTCGGCGTGGTGGACGACGATCGCGAGCCGGTTCGCGGAGATCTCCGGCAGCTCGTCCGCGCCGAAGAATCCCTCGAGCAGCAGGATCCTGCGCTTGTAGTGCGACGCGCGGAGCGCGATGGCGTGGTCGCGCTCGAGCAGCGCAAGGCCGTCGGCGTCGGCGAGCGCCGGCACGACGCGGGTGAGCCCGTGACCGTAGGCGTTCGCCTTGACCACCGCGAGCACCTGCGTCTTCGGCGCGCGCGAGCGCACCAGCGCGAGATTCGCGCGGAGCGCGGTCAGGTTCACCTGGGCGTAGATAGGACGGGCCATGGCGCGCGAATATCGGTTCCCGATCGGTGCGCCGGGAAGCGGGGCTGCGTCCGGCGGACGACCGCCCCTGCCTCGATCAATCGTGGTATAAAGCGCGGGCTGCCGGCGGTGCACAATAATTATACCCAAACACTGCGGCAGTGCCCGGTGGCGCGCAGCGCCTGCTCGGCCAATCGGAGGAGAATGAAGTCCGGGTTTTACACGATCATGGCGGCGCAGTTCTTCTCGTCGCTCGCCGATAATGCGCTGCTCATCGCCGCGATCGCACTGCTCGCCGACCTCAACGAGCCGCGCTGGATGACGCCGGCGCTCAAGCAGTGCTTCGTCGTCTCTTACGTCCTGCTGGCGCCGCTGGTCGGCGCGTTCGCCGACTCGCGCCCCAAGGGACGCGTCATGCTGCTGACCAACGGCATCAAGGTGCTGGGCTGCACGCTGATGCTGTTCAGCGCGCACCCGCTGCTCGCGTACGCCGTCGTCGGCCTCGGCGCCGCCGCGTATTCGCCGGCGAAATACGGCATCCTGACCGAGCTCCTGCCGCCCGAGCAGCTCGTCATCGCCAACAGCTGGATCGAGGGCACGACGGTCGGCTCCATCATCCTCGGCACGTTGATCGGCGGCCAGCTCATCGGACCGCGCGTCTCGACGATGCTCCTGGGCTTCGACCTGCCCGCGATCGACGTCGGCATCGACACCGCCCCGGCCGCCGCGATCAGCGTGATCATGGGCATCTACGCGATCGCCGCGACGTTCAACTGGTTCATCCCCGACACCGGGTGTCGATCGCCGGATCGTGAACCGCAATCCGCTCTACCTCATCCGCGAGTTCGTCCACTGCAACAAGCTGCTCTGGAAGGATCGCCTCGGACAGATATCGCTCGCCACGACGACGATGTTCTGGGGTGCCGGCGCGACGCTCCAGTTCATCGTCATCGACTGGGCGGCCTCCGCGCTCGGCTTCAACCTCACCCAGGCGACGAACCTGATGGGCGTCGTCGCCTTCGGCATCGCCGCGGGCGCGGTGATCGCCGCGCGCACGATCTCGCTGCGCAAGTCGGTGCGGGTGCTGCCGATCGGCATCGCCATGGGCCTCGTCGTGATCTCCATGCTGTTCGTGCGGAGCCTGCCCCTCACGGTCGTGCTGATGATCCTCGTGGGCGGCTGCGCCGGGTTCTTCGTCGTGCCGATGAACGCCCTGCTCCAGCATCGCGGCCACGTCCTGATGGGCGCGGGCCACTCGATCGCCGTGCAGAACTTCAACGAGAACATCGGCATCCTGGTGATGGTCGGCCTCTACGCGCTGATGGTGCGCACAGGCGTCTCGGTCGAGGCCGCGATCGTGATATTCGGCCTGTTCGTGTCCGGCATGATGGTGCTGGTGCTGATCCGGTTCCGGATCAACCAGGCGCGCGGCGATGCGCTGCATCTCATCGGCACGGACAAGACGGCGCACGCCACCGCGCCCGCCGCGCAGCCGACGGCGAAATAGCGTAGGGAACCTCTGAACAAGTCGCGCGCGATTGCGACGGGGAATTTTCGGGATGGGCTGCCTCATTGCCAAATGAGGCGAGGCGAAGCTAATGGCCGGCCCCCTTAGCAAGCCTCGCGCTCATACAATGAGCAGACCGCCCGAAAAGCCCCGTCCCTTCGGGCTGCTGCCAAATGCGGCGCCTGCTTTGCCGCGCTCCTCGGCATCGTAGTGTCGACTACGACCTTCGTCGCGCCTCATCCGAGGCATGCATCCGCATTTGGCGCTGCAGCGCAACCGCGTGGGACTTGTTCAGAGGTTCCTATAGGACTACCGGCGCGTCGGGAAGCTCGTTTTCCCGCGGCCTGCCGTCGTCGGGGAAATGCCTGGCGAGGAGCGCATTGATCTCGGCGATGCCGGCCGCAGCACCTTCGGCGAATTGCTCCGAGGCGAACGCAGCCTCCATGCTTCGGCAAACGGCTTCCCACGCGGCAGCGCCCACCGCGCGGTCGATGCCGCGGTCGGCGACGATCTCCACCGCCTTGTCGGCGAGCAGCAGGTAGACGAGCACGCCGCAGTTCTCCTCGGTGTCCCAGATCCGGAGCAGCCCGAAGACTTCGAGCGCCCGCTCGCGCGGCGAGATCCCGTGCGCCACGCGCGCGAGCGGCAGCGCCGGCTCGACGACGAAACGCACCTGGCCGCGATGACGCTTTTCGCCATCGGCGATCGCGGCGCCGATGCGCGTCAGCGCTTCGTCAGAAAACGCCTTCCGCACGCGCCGCTCGTCGGTGGCAAGGTGACGCAGCGAGCGCCCGGATTTCTGCCAGCGATTCATCGTCAATCCCACCCGCCGGACGCGCCGCCGCCACCGAAGCTGCCGCCGCCGCCGGAAAATCCACCGCCGCCTCCGCCGCCGAAGCCGCCGCCGCCCCACCCGCCGCCGGTCGGGATGAACACGCCACCGCCGCGGCGTCCCATCGCGGCGCCTACTCCCGCGCCGGCGAAAATCATGACGAAGAACGCGACCACCGCGGCGATTCCCGCGACGACGAGCGAGCCGATGACGAGCCATGCGCCGACGCCGACGATGCCCGCGCCGACCGTCGAGCCCAGGACCTTGCCGAAGATCGAGCGCAGGATGCCGCCGACGATCGGGACGACGATGAACAGCACGAGCAGAAGCGTCCCGAAGTCGAATCCGCCGCCCGTGCGGTGGGTCGTGGCCGCCTTGGCGGGCGGCAGCGGCTTTCCCTCGGCGACGACGCTGATCACGCGATCGACGCCTGCGTCGATGCCGGCGGCGAACTTGCCTTCGCGGAACATCGGCGCGACGTTCTCGGCGATGATGCGTCGCGCCGTGACGTCGGTCAGCGTGCCTTCGAGCCCGTAACCGACCTCGAAGCGCATCTTCTTGTCGTTCTTGGCGACGAGGAACAGCACGCCGTTGTCCTTGCCCTTGCGCCCGATCTGCCATTTCTCGGCGACGCGCAGCGAATACGCCTCGATCGGCTCGGGCTGGGTCGTCGGCACCATCAGCACGGCGAGCTGATTGCCGGTCCGCGATTCCCAGTCGACGAGCTTGGCCTCGAGCGACTGCTTCTCCGCCGGCGCGAGCGTCTGCGTGAGGTCGGTGACGTGCGCCGTCAGCGGCGGGATCGGCAGCAGCCCGTCCGTGCCCGCCTCCCATGCCTGCGCGCGCAGCGGAGCGGCTGCGACGAGCAGCAGCATCGACAGCAGGACCGCGCAACTTCGCGCGAATGCGTGTACGGCGCGATGGCGCGAACGCACTGAATGACCTCTTATCACCGCGACGTCGAACACGACCAATGGTGCGCGGGCCGCGGCGCGACGACCGCAACGGCCCGCATAGCCGCGCGACTGCCGCCGATATCAATAGCCCTTCTTCAGCGGATCGCAGCGGGGTCAGGCGCCGGCGCGGATTTCGGCGCGACGGCGCGCGCCGGGTGCGGCGGGCGTCTTGCCGAAGTCGACCTTCGGCGGCGTGCTGATCGTGGCCTCGTTCTCGACGGCGAAATTGGGCTTCACGTTCATCTTGAACAGCATCGCCGTCAGGTTGGTCGGAAACGAGCGAACCGTCGAGTTGAACGTCTGCACGCTCTTGATGTAGCGGTTGCGCGCGACGGTGATCCTGTTCTCGGTGCCCTCGAGCTGCGATTGCAGGTCGCGGAACAGCGCATCCGACTTCAGCTGAGGATAGTTCTCGCTGACGACGAGGAGGCGTGACAGGGCGCCGGTGAGCTCGCCCTGCGCCTTCATGAACTTCTGGAACGCCTCGGGATCGTTGATGAGCTCGGGCGTGGCCTTGATCGCGCCCACGCTTGCGCGCGCGTTGGTGACCTCGGTGAGGACGGTCTGCTCCTGCGCGGCATAACCCTTGACCGTGTTGACGAGGTTCGGAACGAGGTCGGCGCGACGCTGGTACTGGTTCAGCACTTCGGACCAGGCGGCCTTGACACCTTCGTCCTGCGTCTGGAGGTCGTTGTAGCCGCAGCCGCTGACGAAAAGCGTCGCGGCAAGGGCAAGAAGCGCGGCAAAGGTGCGGATCATGGAGTTTCCCTTATTGTCGGATGCGGGCTTTTCGCCCCGCGGGTCGGAAGATGGGGCCGCTGCGGTGGGGTGCAAGGGTCTCGAGGCGGCTCATTCGGGCGGATCGGTGACCGTGCCCGCCCTCGTTTCCGCGGCGGTGCCGGATTCGCGTATCGTGCGCCGGGCGAGAACGAGATCTTCCCACGCCTTGGCCTTGTCCGGCAAATTGCGCAGCAGGTATGCCGGATGGTAGGTGACGATCAGCGGGACGCCCTGATAGCGGTGCACGCGTCCGCGCAGGCTCGCGATCGTCGCATCGACGTTGAGGAGCGCAGTGGCCGCGCTCTTGCCGAGCGCGACGATCAACCTCGGCGCGATCAGCGCGATCTGGCGGTCGAGGTAGGGCCGGCAGGCCTCGGCTTCGGCGGGTTCCGGCGTTCGGTTGTTCGGCGGGCGGCATTTCAGCACGTTGGCGATGTAAACGTGGTTGCCGCGGGCGATCCCGAGCGCCGCCAGCATGCTGTCGAGCAACCGCCCTGCCTGGCCAACGAAGGGTTCGCCCTTGGCATCCTCCTCCGCGCCAGGCGCCTCGCCGACGAACAACCAGTCCGCGTGGCGATCACCCACGCCCGGCACGCTGCGATTGCGCGTCCGCGCGAGTCCGCAGGCGGTGCAGGCATCGACGTCGGCTGCGAAATCCGCCCATTCGAGTCGCGCGATTCGCGCGGTGCGCTCATCGCCGGGATGCATTGGCGACGCTTCGCTCACGATGCCGCTCGCCGGCGCACTGTCGCGGGTGACGGGCGCCGCCGCCGGCCGGTCATCGCGCGCCCCGGGCAACGGCGCAGCGTCAGCCGTGCGCCGGCGCCACACGGGTGTGAGCCCGAGCTCCTGCAGAACGTCGTCGCGCGTGGCCACGAAGGTCTTCTGCCCGATCACGCGTCCGGTGCCGAATCGGCGCCGAGCGCGCGCCGCATCACGAGTGCATCCTCCTGCGCTCCGTCGGGAAGGTGCGCCGGATAATAGGCCTCGCGCCGTCCGACGCAGGTGAACCCTTCCGCTTCGTACAGCGCGACCGCCGCGACGTTCGACACGCGCACTTCGAGAAAAACCTGTTCGGCGCCGAGACGTGTCGCATGCGTGATGAAGCGGCGCAGCAGCGTTCGGCCGAGCCCTTCGCGGCGCGCATCCGGCACGACCGAGAGATTGAGGATCTGCGCCTCGCCGGGCGCCAGCAGCATCACTCCGTACGCGACGATGCGGCCCTCGCGCTCGCCGGCTTCGGTGAGGTAGCCGGCGCCGATCGCATCGCGGAAATTCCCGGGCGTCCACGGGACGGCGTGGATCTGCGCCTCGAGCGCCGAGACGTAGGCGATGTCGGTCAGAACCAGCGGTCGCCATTCCGGCTCGGGACGCGGCGTGAAGCGCGGAAGGGTTGCCATACGGATCCTGGAGCCGATCCCTAGAGGCGCGCGCCGGCGGCACGCTCGGCGCTCGTCAGCGCGACGCGGTCGCGCACGTAGATCGGCAGCGCCAACGCCGCGGCGACGCCGCGTCCCTCGCGCAGGACCGGAAGCGCCAGCGTGCCGACCGCCTGCGCGTCGGGACGCAACGTCGCGTCGACACCCGCGAGTGTGAGACCGGAGGCGAGTTCCGGGCACGCCGCAAATCCGCTGCCGGCGCCGAACCGGCGTTCGGCCCCCGGATCGGCATCGGTCGCAAAGCGAAGCGTCGCCGCGGACGGCGACAGCACGGCGGGCGGCGCGACTTCTTCCCAGCCGCCGGCATCGTGACGAAACGCCGCGATATAGACCTCGCCCATGCGTGCGTCCAGCGCCGCGAGCACGCGCGTCCAGCCGTGCACGCGCCGCGCGACTTCGGCTTGCGCCGCCAGCGTCGACACGGGGACGACCGGCACGCCGGAGCCGAGCGAGAGCCCTTGGGCCACGCCGCACGCGATGCGCACGCCGGTGAATGCGCCGGGCCCGGCGCCGAACGCGATGCCGTCGAGGTCGCGCAGCGCGACGCCTGCTTCGCGCGAGCACCTCGTCCAGCATCGGCACGATGCGCTCGGAATGCGACTGGCCCGCGTGGAGGCTCCGCGCGACCCACCGCGTGCCGTCGCCGACGGCAACGCTGCACCATTCGCTCCCGGTTTCCAGTGCCAGCACGTTCATCCGGCGATTTTACCCGTCCGCGGGAAAAGCCGCGTCGCGACGCCTTGTACAATGCGCGCCTCGCGAATCATGGCGCCGCGCCGGCGCACAATCCGAGCCATGCCCGCCCCGGCCTCCCCGTCACCGCCGCACGCCGTATCCGACCCGCTGGCGATCGACTCGCTCGACCAGGAGGGGCGCGGCGTCGGCCGCCGCGAGGGCAAGGCCGTCTTCGTCGAGGGCGCGCTGCCGGGCGAGATCGTCACGGTCACGACGCTCAAGCGCAAGCCGAACTACGAGGTCGCCCGTGCCGAATCGATCCTCCGTGCGAACGCGGCGCGCGTCGTCCCGCGCTGCCCGCATTTCGGCGTGTGCGGCGGCTGCTCGATGCAGCATCTCGACGCCGCCGCGCAGGTTGCCGCGAAGCAGCGCACGCTGGAAGACGCGCTGTGGCACATCGGCCGCGTGCGTCCGGCGCTGCTGCTGCCGCCGATCCATGGTCCGGCATGGGGCTATCGCCATCGCGCCCGTCTGTCGGTCCGGCACGTCGCGAAAAAAGGCGGCGTTCTGGTCGGGTTTCACGAGCGCAAGTCGAGCTACGTCGCCGACATGACGTCGTGTGCCGTCCTGCCTCCGAAGATTTCGGCGCTGCTTCCCGAACTGCGCGCGCTCGTCGGCGCGTTGACGATCCGCGATCAGCTGCCGCAGATCGAGCTCGCGATCGGCGACGACGGCGCCCGCGAGGTGCTGGTGCTCCGGATCCTCGCCCCGCTCGCGCCGGCGGACGAGAGGCTGCTGCGCGAATTCGCCGACACGCATCGGGTGCAGTTCTACCTGCAGACCGCCGGTCCCGAGACCGCCGTGCCGTTCCACCCGCCGGAGGCGCAGCTCGCCTACGCGCTGCCGGAATTCGACCTCGCGTTCCCCTATTCGCCGACCGAGTTCACGCAGGTCAACGCGCCGATCAACCGCGTGCTGGTGCGGCGCGCGATGGCGCTGCTCGCGCCGCAGCCGGGCGAGCGCATCGCCGATTTCTTCTGCGGCCTCGGCAATTTCACGCTGCCGATCGCGCGGCGCGGCGCGACGGTGATCGGCATCGAGGGCAGCGCGTCGCTCGTCAGGCGTGCCGAATCGAACGCGGTGCGCAACGGTCTCGGCACGCGCGCCTCGTTCGCGGTCGCGAACCTGTTCGAGGCCACGCCGGAGTCGCTCGAGGTACTGGGGCCCATCGACAAGGCACTGCTCGACCCGCCGCGCGAGGGCGCCGTCGCGCTCGTCAAGGCGCTGCCGGGCGACGGGGCGCCGCGGCCGGATCGTGTACGTCTCGTGCAGCCCGGCGACCCTCGCGCGCGACGCGTCGATCCTGGTCCACGACCACGGCTATGCGCTCGCCGCCGCCGGGGTCGTCAACATGTTTCCGCACACCGCCCACGTCGAGTCGATCGCGCTGTTCGAGCGCTGACGCTCGCCCCGGCGCAAACCCGCACGCTTCCGGTGCCGGTATGATCTCGCTTCGCTGCCGTCGCCGGACTCCGTGACCATGTCATCGCTCAAGCACCTGCTGGACCGCAATCGCCAATGGGCCGCCGACGTCAAGTCGCGCCGGCCGGACTTCTTCGCGGCGCTCGCGCGAGGGCAGACGCCCCGCTACTTCTGGATCGGCTGCTCGGACAGCCCGCGTCCCCGCGAACGAGATCATCGACCTGCCCGCGGGCGAGCTCTTCGTCCACCGCAACGTCGCCAACGTCGTCGTCCACACCGACCTCAACTGCCTGTCGGCGCTGCAGTTCGCCGTCGATTCGCTGAAGGTCGAGCACGTGCTGGTCGTCGGCCATCTCGGCTGCGGCGGCGTCCACGCCGCGTACCAGGCGCGCCCGCTCGGTCTCATCGACAACTGGCTCCGGCACGTGCAGGACGTCTCCGCGAAGCACACGGCGCTGCTCGAGCGGCTGCCCGACGACGGCTCGCGCGAGGATCGACTGTGCGAGCTCAACGTCATCGAGCAGGTGGTGCACGTGGCGCGCACGACGATCGTCCAGGACGCGTGGCAGCGCGGGCAGCCGCTGACCGTGCACGGCTGGATCTACGGGCTGGAAGACGGCCTGCTGCGTGATCTCGGCATCGAGGCCGACGAGCCCCGAGTCGCTCGCGAGCGAATACGCAGCGGCAGTGGCGCGACTGGCGGTGGCGGCCGCGCCCTGAGGAACCTCAGCGGCGGCTGATCAGCGCAGGAACGCGGCGAGGTCGACCGCCGCCAGCACCGCGATTACGGTGAAGGTCGCAACGGTTCCGGCGACGCGCTCCGGCGACGCGCCCGCGCTCCGGGAGAGTCCGCCGGCGTGCACGATCCGCGCCGCCACGAGCCCGATGCCGCAGGTGTGCAACAGCGTCGGACTGGCTCCGCCGAGCTCCGCGACGAGCAGCAGGACGAGCGCGATCGGCACGTACTCGATCAAGTTGCCGTGCACCCGGATCGCGCGCGCGAGGCCGCGATCCCCGCCGTCGCCGATGCCGGTCTTCGTGCGCCAGCGCAACACGACGACCCGGATGGCGAGCCCCAGCAGCAGCAGCGCGAGCAGCGCGGCATAAAGACCGGTAATGGACGCGTTCATTTAGGGCCTGTTCACACTATGTCCACAGTGCGTTGCACCGCCGAAAAGGCCATGCGCGAGGCGCAAAACGAAGCCGGGCCGGCTGCCCGGCGAGGCTTTGCAACAAAGCGCATGGCCCCTTTCGGCAGCAACCCGAAGGGAACGGGCGCCCTGGGGCGCCACTCTGCGTTGCTTTCCTCGCGAAGACACCCGGTCTTTGCTTCCGCATTTGTCAACACCAGCGCCTTGATTGGCGCCCCATGCCACCCGTTCGCACTTGCGGACATAGTGTGAACAGGCCCTAATCCTCGTCGTCGTCGAAATCGCCTTCGTCCATCCAGGCGAGCTGGATCGCCTCCAGCACTTTCTCGCCGCTGTGCTTCGGGTCATCGGCGAACCCCGGAAGCGCGATCACCCACGCGCGCAGGTCCGTGAAGAGGACGCTGCGCGGGTCGACGTCGGGATGCGCTTCGGCGAGCGCGATCGCGATCTCGCGGACATCGGTCCATTTCATGTCGTGCTCTCCGCGCCGACGTGCTGCCGTCAGCGCTTTTCCTTCGCGTAGTTTATCGTGTAGCGGGGTATCTCGATCCTGAGCTTCGCGTCGCCGACGATCGCCTGGCACGAGAGTCTCGACTGGGAGGTCAATCCCCACGCGCGGTCGAGCAGGTCGTCCTCGTCGTCCGTCGACGGCGCGAGCGTGTCGAAGCCCTCGCGCACGATGACATGGCAGGTGGTGCACGCGCAGGATTTCTCGCAGGCGTGCTCGATCTCGACGCCGTGCTTGAGGAGATTATCGCAGATCGACACGCCCTTCTCCGCTTCGAACGTGATCCCCTCGGGACACACTTCCGGGTGCGGCAGCACGACGATTTCGGGCATGGCGGGATCGGCTCCGGCGACGCGTCAGGTGAGCGCGTCGATCTGCCGGCCGGTGAGCGCGCGCGCGACGCCGCGGTCCATCCGGCGGGCAGCGAACTCGCCGGTCGCGGCGTTCAGCGCCGCCGTGGCCGCGACCAGCGCACGGTGGTCGGCGCCTTCGCGGCAGCGCAGCGTTTCGGCGAGCGCCGCGTCGATCGCGGCACGCTCGTCCGGCGCGAGCAGGTCGCCGTCGGTCTCGAGCGCGCGCCGTGTGGCCGCGATGGTCTGGTCGGCCTCGACCTGCGCCTCGGCGAGCGCGCGCGCGGCCATGTCCTCGGCGGCATGCCGGAACGATTCCTCCAGCATCCGCGCGATGTCGCCGTCGGACAATCCGTAGGACGGCTTCACGACGATCGCGGCTTCGGTGCCCGAGGTCTCCTCGCGCGCCGACACCGAGAGCAGGCCGTCGGCGTCGACCTGGAAGGTGACGCGCACCCGCGCGGCGCCCGCCGGCATCGGCGGGATCCCGCGCAGCTCGAATCGCGCGAGCGACCTGCAGTCGGCGACCTTGTCGCGCTCGCCCTGCACGACATGGATCGCGATCGCAGTCTGCCCGTCCTTGAACGTGGTGAACTCCTGCGCGCGCGTGACCGGGATCGTCGCATTGCGCGGGACGATCTTCTCGACCAATCCCCCCATGGTCTCGAGACCGAGCGAGAGCGGGATCACGTCGAGCAGCAGCCAGTCGTCCTCTTCGGTGCGGTTGCCGGCGAGGACGTTCGCCTGGATCGCCGCGCCGAGCGCGACGACCTGGTCGGGATTGAGATTGGTGAGCGGCGGCGCGCCGAAGAATTCTCCGACCGCCTTCTGGATCTGCGGCATCCGCGTCGCGCCGCCGACCATGACCACACCCTTGATGTCCGCGGTCGAAAGCCCCGCGTCGCGCAGCGCGCGGCGCACCGGCGAGAGCGTCTTCGCGACGAGATTCTGCGTGATCGACGTGAAGATCTCGGCGGTCAGCGTGAGTTCGACCTTGCTGCCGTCGGTGAGCGTCGCGCCGATCGGCGCCGAGCGATGGATCGTCAGGTTTTCCTTCGCCTCCCGCGCCTTCACCATGAGGAGACGCGTGTCCTCGGGCGAAAGCGGCGCGAGCCGCGCATCCTCGATCGCCCAGCAGTACACGCGGTGGTCGAAATCGTCGCCGCCCAGCGCCGAATCGCCGTTGGTCGCGAGCACCTCGAAGACGCCCTTCGAAAGCCGAAGGATCGAGATGTCGAACGTCCCGCCGCCGAGATCGTATACGGCGTAGGTGCCTTCGGAGGCGTTGTCGAGCCCGTAGGCAATCGCCGCCGCCGTCGGCTCGTTGAGAAGTCTCAGGACTGGAAGACCGGCAAGAAGCGCAGCATCCTTGGTCGCCTGCCGTTGCGCCTCGTCGAAATAGGCCGGCACGGTGACGACGGCACCGGCGAGCACCCCTCCGAGACTCGCCTCGGCACGCTCGCGCAGGGCGCGCAGGATCTCGGCCGAGATCTCGACGGGGCTCTTCACGCCCGCGCGCGTCGTGATCCGCACCATGCCGGGCGAATCGACGAAGCGATACGGAAACCGGCGCGCGTCGGCGAGATCGGCGAGGCCGCGGCCCATCAGGCGCTTCACCGAAACGATCGTATTCTGCGGGTCGCGCGCCTGTTCCGCCTGCGCGTCGTACCCGACGGCCGCGCCGGCCTCGCCGTAGCGCACGATCGATGGCAGCAGCGGGCGGCCGTCGCCGTCGGGCAGCACGACCGGAATCCCGTTGCGCACGGTGGCGACCAGCGAATTCGTGGTGCCGAGATCGATGCCGACGGCGAGCCTGCGCGGCGCCTTCGCGGGCGGCGCATCCGGTTCGGAGATCTGGAGCAGCGCCATCAGTCGTCGAGCCCCGCCTGCATCGCATCGATGTCGGCGGCGAGCTTCGCGAGGAACGTGAGCTCGCGCACCGCGACGCGCGCGGCATGCCAGTCGCCGTCGCCGTCGAGCAGCGTCGCGACGCGCTGCTGCTCGCGCGCCGTCTCGTCGTCCACGCTTGTACGCAGTGCCGCGAGCGCCTTCGCATCGCGCGCCGCCAGCGCATCGCTGACGGCCTCGCGCCGCTCGAGCTGGCGTTCGAGGAATTCGGCGGGAAGCGCGGTATCCGTCTCGTCGTCCACGCCGGCGCCATGCAGCGACAGCAGGTACCGCGCGCGCGCCACCGGATCCTTCAAGGCGCGATACGCTTCGTTGACCCGCGCCGACGATTGCAGCGCGAGGCGGCGCTCGGCGTCGCCGGCGGAGGCGAATCGGTCGGGATGCACTTCGCGCTGCAGCGCGCGATAGGCGGCGTCCAGAGTCTCCGGGTCGAAGCGAAACCGCACCGGCAGGCCGAAGAGGTCGAAGTAGTTGCGGGAGAAGTCGATCATCGCACTAATCGGCTCGCGCGCCGGGTCGGAGTCGACGGCCGCGATGGAATGCCCGGGACCGTCGAGAATCGAGCAGAGCGGCGCGCTGCGAGGCGCCGCGGAGCTATTGACCGGAGCGTACACGCGAGTACGCGAGGATCAAAAGCGAGCAGCAACAAAGCAGCGCGGCGCTATGCGAAGGTTATCGGCGGTCTCAGACGTTGAAGCTCTCGCCGCACCCGCAAGCATCCTTGACGTTCGGGTTGTTGAACTTGAATCCCTCGTTCAGTCCCTCGCGGGTGAAATCGAGCTCGGTGCCTTCGAGATAGGGCAGGCTCTTGGGGTCGACGATGACGGTGACGCCATGCGACTCGAAGGAAATGTCCTCGGGCTTGAGCTCGTCGGCGAATTCCAGCTTATAGGCGAGGCCGGAGCAGCCGGACGTGCGCACGCCCAGGCGCAGCCCGACGCCCTTGCCGCGATGGGCAAGACTCCTGGCGACGTGCCTCGCAGCCGATTCCGTCAGCGTGACACCCATCGCTCGTCTCTCCAGATCAGTCCGCCGCGACCGTCGCACCGGCCGCGGCCGCGGGGGCGTCCGATGCGTTGGCGTGCTTGCCGTCGTGCTTCTTCCGATAGTCGGCGACCGCCGCCTTGATCGCGTCCTCGGCGAGGATCGAACAGTGGATCTTGACCGGCGGGAGCGCCAGCTCCTCGGCGATCTGGGTGTTCCGGATCGACATCGCCTGATCGAGCGACTTGCCCTTCACCCATTCGGTGACGAGCGACGACGACGCGATCGCGGAGCCGCAGCCGTAGGTCTTGAACTTGGCGTCCTCGATGAGGCCGTCCTTGCCGACCTTGATCTGCAGCTTCATCACGTCGCCGCACGCGGGCGCGCCGACCATGCCGGTGCCGACGTCGTCGGCGTCCTTCGGCAGCGAGCCCACGTTGCGCGGATTCTCGTAATGGTCCAGTACCTTGTCACTGTATGCCATGGTCTTTCTCCAATCCCTTTGCCGGGGATCCCCCGGCCCTGCTCTCCCTCACGCCCGCGGCGCTCGGGTCTCCCTGATTTTCCCGGGAAAGCGACGGGCCGCCCCGAGCTTTCCCGCCAATATCTTCCGGACGAAATTCAGCGCCGGTCCTGCGCTGAATTTCGTTCGATCAATGTGCCGCCCATTGCACGGACTCCAGGTCGACGCCTTCCTGGTGCATTTCCCAAAGCGGCGAGAGCTCGCGCAGCTTCTCCACCTTTCGCCGGAGGAGCTCGACCGCATAGTCGATTTCCTGCTCCGTCGTGAACCGCCCGATCGTGAAGCGGATCGAGCTGTGCGCGAGCTCGTCGCTGCGCCCGAGCGCCCGCAGAACATAGGACGGCTCGAGCGACGCCGACGTGCATGCCGACCCCGACGAAACCGCGATGTCCTTGATCGCCATGATCAGGCTCTCGCCCTCGACGAAATTGAAGCTGATGTTGAGGTTGTGCGCGACGCGATGCTCCAGGTCGCCGTTGATGTAGACCTGGTCGATCGAGGCGAGCCCCGCGCGCAGCCGCTCGCGCAGCTCGCGAATCCTGGGAATCTCGCTCGCCATTTCGAGCCTTGCCAGCCGGAACGCCTCGCCCATGCCCACGATCTGGTGCGTCGGAAGGGTGCCCGAGCGCATGCCCCGCTCGTGACCGCCGCCGTGCATCTGCGCCTCGATGCGGACGCGCGGCTTGCGCCGCACGAAGAGCGCACCCACGCCCTTGGGCCCGTAGGTCTTGTGCGCCGAGAACGACATCAGGTCGACCTTGAGCGCGCCGAGGTCGATCGGCATCTTCCCCGTCGCCTGCGCCGCGTCGACGTGGAAGATGATCCCGCGCGCGCGGCAGATCTCGCCGATCGCGGTGATGTCCTGGATCACGCCGATCTCGTTGTTCACCGCCATCACGGACACGACGATCGTTTCCGGCTTGAGCGCCGCCGTGAACGCGTCGAGGTCGAGCAGCCCGTCCGGCCGCACGTCGAGGTAGGTGACCTCGAATCCTTCGCGCTCGAGCTCGCGCATCGTGTCGAGCGTCGCCTTGTGCTCGGTCTTCACCGTGACGAGATGGCGCCCCTTGTCGCGGTAGAAATGCGCCGCGCCCTTGAGCGCCAGGTTGATCGACTCGGTGGCGCCCGACGTGAAGACGAGCTCCTTCGGGTCGCAGCGCACCAGCGCCGCGATCTCCGCTCGCGCCTCCTCGACGGCCTTCTCCGATTCCCAGCCGAACTGGTGCGAGCGCGACGCGGGATTGCCGAAATGCTCCGTCAGGAACGGAATCATCTTCTGCGCGACGCGCGGATCGACCGGCGTCGTCGCCGAATAGTCGAGGTAGATCGGTGTCTTCATGCTCGTTTCCGGAGTTCGAAGGTTCTCCCGCGCGAAGTCAGGCAGCCGACACCGGCTCGCGCGATCGCGCAGGCGTGGTCCGGTGATCGTGCATCACCGCGACGTCGCTGTTCTTCTGCTGCGCGAGGAGGTCCGCCAGCGACACCGAGCGCAGATACGCGAAGATGTGCGTGTTGAGGCCGGTCCAGAGCTCGTGCGTCATGCAGCGCCCGCCGTCATCGGCGCAGTCCTCGTTGCCGCCGCACTGCGTCGCGTCGATCGGCTCGTCGACCGCGAGGATGATGTCGGCGACCGACATCGACTCCGGGCCGCGCGCCAGCCGGTAGCCGCCGCCCGGGCCGCGCACGCTCTCGACCAGCGCATGCCGGCGCAGCTTGCCGAACAGTTGCTCCAGGTAGGACAGGGAAATCTTCTGACGATCGGAAACCGCGGCCAGCGTAACCGGTCCGCCGGTGCCGTGCATCGCAACGTCGATCATTGCCGTCACGGCAAATCGACCCTTGGTAGTAAGTCGCATGACGCTTTACCCCTTTCGAGCGAGCTCGGGAGTTGTCGGAGCGATGCCCCGTCTCAAGGTAGGTGCCGGCCGGCGGGTGCTTTCGCCCTGGCACGATCGAGGAAAAAACATAGCATTTCCGACTAAGTTAGTCAACTAAATATCCGACTAGTTCAGTCAATCATCTGGTTGAGCCGCTTCGGGTCGAAACCCTCGGCGGTCGCCCGGGCATCCTCGACGTCGATCCCGCCCTGCTGCAGTCGCTCGATGATGTGCTGCAGCCGGGCGTCGGCCGCCGCGGCGTGATCGATCAGCCGGTGGATGGCCTGCACCATCGGGTCGTTCATGTCCTCGGCAATCGCATAGGCCGAGAATCCCATCTTTGCGGCATGGTCCTCCCGGCGCACCGCGTCGTCGCTCGTAAGGATCCGGGCGGGGATTCCGACCGCAGTGGAACCGGCCGGAACGTCGCGTACTACGACGGCATTTGAGCCTATCTTGGCGCCATCTCCCACTAAAATGGGACCCAGTATCTTTGCACCCGCACCGATGACGACCCCGATTCCGAGGGTCGGATGCCGCTTGCCATGGTTCCAGGAGGTCCCGCCAAGGGTAACCCCATGATAAAGCGTGCAATCGTCGCCGATTTCGGCCGTTTCACCGATGACGATCCCCATGCCGTGGTCGATGAACACCCGGCGGCCGATCGTGGCGCCGGGGTGGATCTCGATCCCCGTCAGGAATCGCCCGCAATGGGCCAGCCAGCGGGCAATCCAGCGCCAGCCATGGCGCCACAGCCGGTTCGGCACGAGGCGATGCCAGACGAGCGCATGCAGCCCGGGGTAGCACGTCAGCACTTCCCATTTGCTGCGCGCCGCCGGATCCCGGTCGAACACCACGGCGATGTCTTCACGAAGGCGATCGAACATGATCGGATTTTCGCATTTCCGACTGGCATGCTCAACTATTGCGGCGCGCCGCGTCTTGATCAAGCTCAAATCAGCGCGCTGTTCGAGATCGGCCGCCGGCGATCGGACATCCGCGCCCGGTTTCAGCGGAGCAGGACCGACGCGATGATCAGGCCCGCCGTCGCGAACCCGAACAGGACGGAATAGGAGATGAACAGGAAGAAGGCACGCAGGATCGTGCCGCTCCACGTGCCGCCGTACACGGCGCGCATTGCCCAGAGCAGATAAACCATCGGCCACGTCAGCAGCACCGCCCGCACCCAGGGCCAAGGCACGGCGACCGCAGCGGCCACCATGAATGCGAGGAAGGCGTTGTTGTGGGCGGCGAACACGAGGTGCTCGCCGTAGAGCCGGGGCCGGTCGGGGCGGCGGCGCCCCGACCCCGAGATAGAGGAGCTTCAGCAGCGCGGCGAATGCCGGAAGCATCGCGAACATCGCGTAGGGCCCGTAGCGCAGCGTCCCGTCCGTCATCTGCGCGATCCGCTCCTTGCTGGACTGCTGGTTGAAGTGCGCAATGCCGCTCCCTCAGGCCGGGGACCTCGTCTTCCGCGCCGCCGAGATCGATGCCGACCTTGTGTCGTCTGGACCGACGGGAATTGCCGGCGATGAATGGCCCTTGCCCGCGTTGGCGCGGCCGCCGGCCTTGCCGCGGTTGGATCACCGCCTTCGACCCGGCTTGAGCTCTCGTCGAATCTCAGGAGCTCGACGCCGCCGAACTCCACCTCGAGCCGGAGTACGGCGAACACCACCAGGCTGGCGACGAGGAAGAGCCGCGACGGCCGCACGTAGCGCCGCCTTCGTCCCGGCAAGTATTGGCGCGTCAGGAAGCCGGGCCGGAAGATGAGCGCGCCCAGCGTCCGCCACCACTTGCCGTCGAGCGCCACGTACCGGCCGGCGGCGTCGCGCATGAACTGCGCGAACGTCGGCAGTCGCGTGCGCGTTTCCTGCCCGCAGGCGGGACAATACGCGCCCGTGGCGACGCTGCCGCAATTGCGGCAATGGTGCGCGGCCGTATCGACGGTTGCCGTGCCGCCGTTCTGTTCGAGCTCCAATGTGGGTCCGCCCTGGTGTGCGCGGTCTCGCGCCGCGTTCGCGATCTTAACCGAGCCGTTTCGCAGCCGGTCGGATGCCGCATCAGCGACCGAGCACCTGGTCGATGCGCGCGAGGATTCCGCGCAGGATGCTGACTTCTTCCCGCTCGAGGCCGGCGCGCGCGAACAGCCGCCGCAGCCGCGGCATCAGCCGGCGCGGCATGCGCGGGTCGAGAAACCGCATCGCCGCCAGCGTGCTCGCGCCGTGCGCGTACAGCGCTTCGATCTCTTCGGCGGCCGCCGGCGCGAACCGCGGCGCGCGCCAGACATCGCCGCCGGTCGCGGCGACGCGAAGCTCGTACGCCGCGACCTGCACCGCCGCGGCGAGATTGAGCGAGCGGTAGGCGTCGTTGGCCGCGATCGTCGCGACCACGCCGCAGCGCGCGAGCTCGGCATTGGAAAGGCCGGACATCTCGGATCCGAACACCAGCGCGACATCGCCGCGCGACGTGTGGGCGATCGCATCGCGCGCGGCGTCCCGGATCGAAAGCACGCGACCCGCGAACTCGCGCGGCCGCGCGGTCAGGCCGACGGCGAGCACGCATCCGGCGAGCGCCGCGTCGAGCGACGCGACGATCTGCGCCGCGTCGAGCACCTGCGTCGCTCCCGACGCAAGGGCGACCGCCTCCGGATCCGGAAAGCGCCGCGGCGCGACCAGCACGAGGCGGCCGAGTCCCATGGTGAGCATCGCCCGCGCGGCCGCGCCGATGTTGCCCGGATGGCTCGGGGCCATCAGGACGATGCGCAGGCGCTCCAGTGATTGCGACGGAAGGGTCACGGATGTCGGGCGAGCGGACGGATCGCTCCGGCGGGCCCCCGAGGGGCTCCGGTTACAATAGCGCATTCCGTTCTTTGCAGCCCGCACGCCCGCGCCAAGAAAGCGGCGGCGGCCAAAATTCAGCGTCTACAGGCTTCAATGCACCCCACGCTCACCATCGCGGTGAAAGCCGCGCGCCGTGCCGGCAACGTGATCAGCCGCGGCGCCCGCGACCTCGACCGGCTGACCGTCACGGCGAAGGGGCCGAAGGACTTCGTGAGCGAGATCGACCGCGCGGCGGAACGCGCGATCGTCGACACGCTGCTCGACGCCTACCCGGACCATGCGATCCTCGCGGAAGAGGGCACGGCCAAAGGCGACAATGCCGACGCCGAAAACATCTGGATCATCGATCCGCTGGACGGCACCACCAACTTCCTGCACGGATTCCCGCAATACTGCGTGTCGATCGCCCTCGCGCAGAAGGGACTGGTCACGCAGGCGGTGATCTACGATCCGGTGCGCAATGATCTCTTCACCGCGACGCGCGGCCGTGGCGCCTATCTCAACGACCACCGGATGCGCGTGTCGAAGCGCGATCATCTGCGCGACTGCCTCGTCGGCACCGGCTTTCCGTTCCGCGACGGCAGCTATCTCGACACCTACCTCAAGATGATGAAGACGATGATCGAGAGTACCGCGGGGCTGCGCCGGCCCGGCGCCGCCGCGCTCGATCTTGCCTACGTCGCGGCGGGCTTCTACGACGGCTTCTGGGAAGTCGGGCTCAATCCCTGGGACGTCGCGGCAGGAAGCCTTCTCGTGCAGGAAGCCGGCGGCCTCATCGGCGACCTCTCGGGCGAAGGCGACTTCCTGCACGGCGGCCAGGTGATCGCGGCGACGCCCAAGATCTTCGCGCAGATGGTCAACGTCCTCGCCCCGTACAAGACCGAGCTGACCCGCAAGCGCGCATCAGGGAACCCTTAGCTGCGCGCGCCATCGCGGCGGTGCCGATCGGCTACCATGGCGTCGGCCAACCAACGGCGATCGCGACCTGCCCTCCGCGCATGGCACCGGAGGGCTCGCAATCTCGCAGAACAAAGGTTGGCGGGAGCATCGATGAAGCGCAGATTCGCGATCCCGGCATCGGCAGGATCCCGCCTTGCCTGTGCCGTCGCCAGCGCCGGCGTTCTCTTCGTCGCCGTGGCGCTCACGGCGCCCGCCGACGCCGCGACGATCGCGACGCTGCGAGTCATGCTGCATCCGGATGCGGCGAATCCCGGCACGCTGCCCGCGGCACAGAAACAGCGCCTCGAGGCGCTCACCGGGATGACGCTCGAGTTGACCGGAACGACGCGAACCGGCGCACTCGAGCTCTCGTTGGGGACGCCGACGGACGACGCCGCCATCGCGCCGGTCTTGCGTGCATTGCGCACGGATCGTTCCGTGTTGTGGGCCGAGGCCGTCACGCCGCCGCCTCCAGGTGGTACGCGCCGACGCGCGTCGGCGTCGCCGCTCGCGGACCAGACCGGATCGCGGCTGCTGGTGCGCTTGGCGGACGGTGTTGCGGCCGACTGGGGCACGCTGCTGCCGCAACTCGGCGCGCGCATCGGCGCGAGCCTTTCGGTCGTGCGCCCGATCGGCAACGTCTGGGTGCTGGAGCTCGCGCAACCGGTTCGGGGTGACGCGCTCGCGGCGCTCGCGGCGCAGGTGCAGGACGACCCGGCCGTCCGATTCGCCGATCCGGTGCTGCGCCGCTACGCCAGTGCAATCCCCAATGACCCTCTGTACGCCATTCAATGGGCGCTCTGGGATCCCGTCGGCGGCGTCAACGCGCCCGCGGCGTGGGACCTGCAAACCGGTTCGGCGAGCATCGTCGTCGGCGTCATCGACACGGGCACGCTGCCTCACGAGGAGCTCGCCGGCCGCGTTCTCCCCGGCTACGATTTCATCTCCAATCCCGCCTACTCGCGCGACGGCAATGCGCGCGATCCGGATCCGCGCGACGAGGGCAGCTGGAACGATGAGGGCGACTGCGGCGGCGCGCCCGCCTCGGCCAGCGTCTGGCACGGCATTCACGTATCCGGAATCATCGCGGCCGACACCAACAATGGCGCGGGCATGTCCGGCATGGACTGGCACGCCAGCATCCTCCCGGTGCGCACGCTCGGCCGGTGCGGCGGCACGGACGAGGACGTCTTCGAAGGCATGTTCTGGGCGGGGGGCGGCGGCATCAGCGGCGTGCCGCTGAACACCTCGCCGGCGAGGGTCATCAACATGAGCCTCGGTGGACCGGGCGCCTGCCCGCAGGCAGTGCAGGGAGCGATCGATGAGGCGCTCGCGATGGGCGCAGTCGTCGTCGTCGCCGCCGGCAACCAGAGCGAGGACGCCCGGAACTTCGCGCCGTCAGGCTGCAGCGGCGTCATCACCGTTGGCGCCAGCAACCGCCGGGGCGACCGCGCGTTCTACTCGAACTTCGGCCAGCGCGTCGATATCTCCGCGCCGGGCGGCGACGTTACGGTCGACGGCTTCTTCGACAGCGATCTCGCGGTGCTTTCGCTGTGGAACACCGGCGCGACGACGCCTGCCGACGACACTTACGCTTTCGAGATGGGCACCAGCATGGCGACGCCCTACGTCAGCGGCACCGTGTCGCTGATGCTCGCCCGCAATCCCACGCTGACGCCCGGGCGCGTGCTCGACATCCTGCAGGGCAGCGCGCGCGAATTCCCGCCCGGAACGGTGTGCTCGCTCGGGAATATCTGCGGCGCCGGACTGCTCGACGCCGGACTCGCGCTGGCGAGCACCCCTTCGGTCGCGGGGCCGGTCGACGCGATCACGATCGTCGAGTACTACGACTTCGAGCGCGATCACTATTTCATCAGCGGCGACACCCTCGAAATCACGAACCTCGACAACGACCCGGCGCGCAAGTACGTGCGCACCGGCCTCGTCTTCTACGCGTACGCGGACCCGTTCAGCTCGCCGTATCCGGCGACGGGCGTGTGCCGGTTCCGCGCGGACAGCCCGCTCATCGACTCGTACTTCTTCAGCGCCAGCGCGGCGCAGTGCAACTACGTGAGCGCGCACGCGTCGTCGTCATGGAAGCTGCAGAGTGCCGCCGCGTTCTACATCCCGGTCCCGGATGGCGACGGAAACTGTCCCGGCGGCACGGTTCCCGTCTACCGCTTCGACAACAACCGGCAGGATTTCAACCAGCGCCACACGATCGACCTGTCGGTGAAGCGCGCGATGCTGAACCGGGCATGGGTGCCCGACGGCGCGGGGCCGCGCGGCGTCGCGTTCTGCTCGCCGATCTGATCGACGCGCTCGCCATAAATGAAGCGGCCGGCGGAGTCTCCGCCGGCCGCTTGCATCATGCGGTCGCAATCGACGAGGGCGCCGTCAACGCTCGGCGCGCGCAGTCATGCGACCGGGGTCAACGCGGCGGCCCTTCGCCCTTCGCCTGTCCGTTCTCGTGCGCCTTCGGCGGATGACCCTGCGGCTGCCCCTGCGGGCGCCCTTGCGGCTGGCCTTGTGGCTGCCCCGGCGGATGCGCTTGCGGGCCAGGCGGATGCATTCCGTTCGCATTGGTCTGCTGCGGATTCATCGCCACGCTCGGTTGGCGAGGCACCTTGTCTCGCTGAGGATTGGCCCCCTGCGTGCCGACCTGCGCATTGGTCGCATTGCGGCCGCCGCTGCCTTGGGGGTGCCCCTGCGACGACAGCGATTGCGATCCTTCGACGGTGGACTTGTTGCGCCCGGGCTTCGACTCGATGCCGGCCGTCGATGCCGTCCCCGAAGGACCCGCGACCGTTCCGGTGCGGTTCGTCGGAGGACTCGCGACGGTGCGGTGCGGTTCGGCGGAGGGCTCGCGACGGTTGGACTACCTGCGACGGGTGCGGCCCGATTCGTCGTCGGCGCTCCGGCCGTGCCTGTCGTCGTTACCGACCGGTTCGTCGTGTGCGTCTGGCTTTCGCGCGCCGGCACGACGCCCGGTTGATTGAAGGCCCCCGGCTGCGGCGTCGCGGCGATCGCAGGCCGGCCGTTGATTCTCGGATGCGAACAGCGCGCGATTTTGTGCCGCGGCATTCTGGTGCTGCAGCTGCATCGGCGTCGCCTCGACGTGGCGCTCGGCCATCGCCTGGCGCTCGACCGCCGTCGGCTGCCGCTGGATGCCCCCTGGCCCGCCGCTGTAGGCGACGCGGTTGACCGTCGTCGTGTTGACCGTCGTGTTGTACGTCGTGTGGACGCTGGTGACGTTCACGTTGTTCACGGCGCGGTTGTAGTAGAACGACCCGCCTCGCCAATAGCCGCCCTGATAGCCGGTGCCGAAATAGCCGAAACCGTAGTTGACGCCGCCGTAGTAGCCGACGCGCGGTCCCCAATAACCGGCATTCCAGAGGTATGCGCCGCTGCTCCAGCCCCAGTAGCCGGGCGTCCAGAGAAGACCCACCGACGGCGGAAGCACCCATGTGCCCGGGACCCAGTAGTAGCCTTCGGGTCCGTAGGCCCAGTAACCCGGAATCCAGATGTACCCCGGCGCCGGGATGAGGGGCTGGGCATAAACAGGCAACAAGGGCGGCGCGATGGTGACCGACACATACGTGGCCGCATAACTCAATGCGGACGCGCTCAAAAGCATGATCACGCACATGAAGCGCAGTGTGCGTTGCAACATCCCCTGACGAACGGCGTTTCGGGACATTTGGCATCTCCTCAATGCGTTATTCGCATGATTGCGTTAACGCCAAAGGACGGCAGCCGGTTGACGACCGGCCTTGATCCGGGCGGCTCCATCCTGCCATATGCGTGCGACAACATCGTGAGTTCGACCGGAACCTCTGCAATGGCGTTCAACCAAATGCGTGAGTGAAGAAGTTACAAAGCATCATCGATTTCGCTCGCCGCGACTTGCCGTGGCGGATGTCGGAATGAGCCAGGGAAGTGACGCGAGATTGGGCAACGGCGTGCGCGCACAGCCGATGTCGCGCGAACATGGCGTTCATGCGCCGGCGCGTTGATTGGCGGAAGGCGCGCGCGTAACGCCAATTTGCCGCAGAAAGACGTCTGCGGCTTCGCGCTCACCGGGGATTTCACGATGCGTGATGCGGCAGATCCTGCCGCCGGCATCGAATTGCAACTCCTGCTCGCACGAATAGGTGTGATGCACACCCGCGTGCACGAGATGATCGACGAACGTGACGATGGCCGTGCCGTGCGCAGCTTCCCGGACGGAGCTCTCGTACACGATCGATTCGATATGACTCTTCACCCACGCGTCGGCCGTTCGATACGATCGCGCGATTGCCTCCGGGCCGATGCAATGTCCATCGCGGGTGATGTATTCGCAATCCGCCGTCAGCAGCCCTGGCAGCGCTTCGTAGCCCGCGGCATCCAGTGCCGCGGCGAATCGCCTCGCGCGCATTAGGGGAGTGTCGGGCATCGCAGCCTTCGCGGCGCGCGCGGCGCGCCGCTGTCTTTCGCTCGCATCCGGCTGGCGCACCTTGCCGGTTACTCTTGTTGTTGGCGGAGAGGGCGGGATTCGAACCCGCGTTAGGGTTTTAACCTAAACACGCTTTCCAGGCGTGCGACTTAAACCGCTCATCCACCTCTCCGTGTGCTGCTGATTCCACCAAACACGCTTTGGCGTCGGCCGCCTGCTTTCGCCTCTTGACGCGTAGCTGGCGTCGATCATTTTACCCGAAGCTGGCCCGTTCGACTCAGACGAGCTGCGACTGCCGCTGCATGTTGGCGTCGACGACGGCCAGCGCGGTCATGTTGACGATGCGGCGCACGGTCGCCGACGGCGTCAGGATGTGCGCGGGCTTGGCCACACCGAGCAGGATCGGCCCGAGTGTCACCCCGCTGCCGGCCGCGACCTTGAGCAGGTTGAACGCGATATTCGCGGCGTCGACGGTCGGCATGATGAGGAGGTTCGCCTCGCCTTTCAGCCGCGAGTCGGGAAACACACGCAGCCGCACCGCCTCGTCGAGTGCCGCGTCGCCGTGCATCTCGCCCTCGACCTCGAGGTCCGGGTCCAGCGCCGCGACCATCGCGAGCGCCCGCTGCATCTTCCGCGCCTGCGGGTCGGTGCCGCTGCCGAAGCTCGAATGCGAAAGCAGCGCGACCTTCGGCGTGATGCCGAAGCGGCGGATCTCCTCCGCCGCGAGCACCGTGATCTCCGCGACTTCCTCGGCCGACGGATCGATGTTGACGTAGGTGTCGGCGATGAAGACCGTCCGGCTGGGCATCACGACGGCGTTCATCGCGGCGTAGACCTTCGCGCCCTTGCGCAGGCCGATCACCTGCGTGATGAACCGGCGATGCGATTCGTGCGTGCCGAACGTGCCGCACAGCATCCCTTCGGCGTCGCCCATGTGGATCATCATCGCGCCGATCAGCGTGAAGCGCCGGCGCAGGTCGACTTTCGCGGACACCGGCGAAACGCCCATGCGCTTCGTCAGCCGGTAATACTCTGCCCAGTAGGCGCGGTAACGCGAGTCGTTCTCCGGATTGACGACCTCGACGTCGACGCCGGGCCGGATCCGCAGGCCGTAGCGCTCGATGTTCTGCTGCAGCACGGCGGGACGCGCGATCAGGATCGGCTTCGCGAGCCCCTCGTCGACGACCACCTGCACGGCGCGCAGCACGCGCTCCTCCTCGCCTTCGGCGTAGACGATCCGCCTTGGCTCCTGCTTCGCCGCCGCGAAGATCGGCTTCATCAGCAGGCCGGAGTGATAGACGAACTGGGTGAGCTTCTCGCGGTACGCGGCGAAATCCGCGATCGGCCGCAATGCGACGCCGGAGTCCATCGCCGCCTTCGCCACCGCGGGCGCGATCTCGACGATGAGGCGAGGGTCGAACGGCTTCGGAATCAGGTATTCCGGGCCGAAGCTCAGGTTCTCGATGTGATACGCCTGCGCGACGATGTCCGACTGCTCCGCCATCGCGAGGTCGGCGAGCGCGCGCACCGCCGCCACCTTCATCGGCTCGTTGATCCGCGTCGCCGCGACGTCGAGCGCGCCGCGGAAGATGAACGGAAACACGAGCACGTTGTTGACCTGGTTGGGGTAGTCGGAGCGTCCGGTGGCGATGATCGCGTCGGGCCGGGCCGCCTTCGCGAGGTCCGGCATGATCTCGGGCTCGGGATTGGCGAGCGCCATGATGAGCGGCCGATCGGCCATCTGCGCGAGCCACTCGGGCTTCAGCACCTTCGCCGCGGAGAGCCCGAGGAAGATGTCGGCACCGGGCAGCAGGTCGACCAGCTTGCGCGCGTCGGTCTTCTGCGCGTAGCGCGCCTTGTTCTCGTCCATCTCCTCCTTGCGCCCGGCGTAGACGACGCCGGCAGATGTCGGAGACCCAGATGTTCTTCTGCGGAATGCCGATCGAGACGAGAAGATCGAGGCAGGCGAGCGCGGCGGCGCCCGCGCCGGAGCAGACGACCTTGACCTTCGCGGGATCCTTGCCGACGACGCGCAGGCCGTTGGTGATCGCGGCGCCGACGACGATCGCGGTGCCGTGCTGGTCGTCGTGGAAGACGGGAATCGAGAGGCGCTCGCGCAGCTTGCGCTCGACGTAGAAGCACTCCGGCGCCTTGATGTCCTCGAGGTTGATGCCGCCGAACGTCGGCTCGAGCGCGGCGATGATCTCGACCAGCTTGTCCGGGTCGCGCTCGTTGATCTCGATGTCGAAGCAGTCGATCCCCGCGAACGTCTTGAACAGCACCGCCTTGCCTTCCATCACCGGCTTCGCGGCGAGCGGGCCGATCGAGCCCAGTCCGAGCACCGCGGTGCCGTTGGTGACGACGCCGATCAGGTTGCCGCGCGCGGTGAGATTGCGCGCCTCGGCCGGGTCGCGGACGATCTCGTCGCACGCGGCGGCGACCCCGGGCGAATACGCGAGCGCGAGATCGCGCTGGTTGGTGAGGTGCTTGGTCGGCGCGATCGAAATCTTGCCCGGAGGCGACAAGCGATGGTATTCGAGCGAAGCCTCGCGGATTTCCTTGTCGGGCATGGGTGCGGTGTCCGGGACGCGGGATTGGCATGATAGCCCAAGGGCGTCCTGGCGACGGCGCGGTCGGGCGCCGCCGGGCGGGCCTCCCGGCGGAGCGAATGCCCGCCGCCCGTTCGGCTATCATTAGGCGCGAGGCCACTTGCGTTCCCGAAGAGACGGCGCCCGACGCCGCTTGGAACCGGAGATGGCCGCGTGTGCGCAGCACATCTCGAACGGAGGAGCCATGAAATTCGACCGCCGCCGGTTCGTCGCCGGCACGCTTGCCGCAGTCCCGCTCGCCGCGCTCAGCCCGCGCGCGCTCGGCCAGTCCGTCACCACGCTCAAGATCTCGCACCAGTTCCCGGGCGGCACGATCGACTCGGGCGACTTCCGCGACCGCCTGGTGCGCAGGTTCGCGCAGGACGTCGAGAAGCGCACCAACGGCTCGCTCAAGTTCGACATCTATCCGAACTCGTCGCTGGTCAAGGTCAACTCGCAGTTCAGCGCGCTGCGCAAGGGCGCCCTCGACCTCTCGCTGGTGCCGCTCTCCTACGCCGGCGGCGAAGTCCCCGAGACCAACATCGGGCTCCTGCCCGCGCTCGTTCCGTCCTATGAAGTCGGCAGCAAGTGGAAGAACGCCGAGGTCGGCAAGTTCCTGTCGCAGTTCCTGGCCGAGAAGGGCGTGATCGTCGTCACGTGGATCTGGCAGGCGGGCGGCGTCGCGAGCCGGAGCAAGCCGCTGGTCGGGCCGGAGGACGCGAAGGGCGTCAAGGTGCGCGGCGGCAGCCGCGAGATGGACATGATGTTCAAGGACGCCGGCGCGTCGGTGCTGTCGCTGCCGTCGAACGAGATCTACGCGGCGATGCAGACCGGCGCGATGGATGCGGCGCTGACGTCGTCGACCAGCCTCATCTCGTTCCGGCTCGAGGAAGTGTCGAAGTTCCTCACGAGCGGGCGCGGCAAGTCGTACTGGTTCATGTTCGAGCCGCTGATGATGTCGAAGGAGGTGTTCGACAAGCTCTCGAAGCCGCAGCAGGACGCGATCATGGCGGTCGGCGCCGAGCTCGAGAAATTCGCCGTCGAGAGCGCGATGGCCGACGACGTGGCGGTCGCGAACGTCTACACGAAGGCCGGCGCCAAGGTCTCCGACCTCGACGACGCGACGCTCAAGAAATGGCAGGCGCTGGCGCGGCCCGTCTGGAAGGATTACTCGGACAAGAACGCGAACTGCGCGAAGCTGCTCGCGCTGGCCGAGAAGTTGTTGTGAGCGGACGGCGGAAAGGGCGGCGCTCCAGGAGAGCGCGAGCGCAGCAGCTGACGCACGGCGTCGACCTGCCGGGCGCGCCGGAAGGCAAGCTCGCGGTCCACGCCGGCGCGCTGGGATTGCTCGAAATCGCGCTCAATCGCGTCAATCGCGCGATCTCGTTCGTCGGCATGGTGGCGCTGCTGGCCGCCTCGCTGGTGCTGACCTACAGCGTCGTATCGCGTTACTTCTTCAAGGCCGGCACGGACTGGCAGGACGAGGCCGCCGTGTTCTGCATCGTCGGCGCGGTGTTCCTCGCCGGCGCCTGGGTGCAGGCGCAGCGCGGGCACATCGGCATCGAGGCGGTGGCGAGCATCCTCCCGGACAGCGTCAACCGCATCCGCGTGGTGCTGGTCGACCTCATGACGCTCGCGTTCTGCGCGTTCTTCGCGTGGAAGTCGTGGACGCTGTTCCACGAGGCGTGGGTCGACAAGATGACGACGTCGTCGACGTTCGCGCCGCCGCTCACGATTCCCTACGGGCTGATGGCGGTCGGCATGTCGCTCCTCGTGGTCCAGCTCCTGCTGCAGTCGGTCGGCCACTTCGTCGCGAAGGAGCCGCCGGCTTGAGCGCGTCGTCGTCGAGACTGAGCGATGAGCGTGCTGGCCCTCGGGCTGCTGTTCGGCGGCGTGACGCTGATCGTCATGTTCTCCGGCATGCCGATCGCGTTCGCGCTGGGCTTCGTCGCGATGCTGTTCATGGCGGTGTTCATGCCCGCCTCCTCGCTCGACACGGTCACGCAGAACGTCTACGAGGAAATGGCGAGCATCACGCTGCTGTCGATTCCGCTGTTCATCCTCAAGGGCGCGGCGATCGGCCGCTCCAACGCCGGGCGAGACCTCTACCTCGCGATGCACGCGTGGATGCAGCGCGTCCCCGGCGGGCTCGGCATCGCGAACGTTTTCACCTGCGCGCTCTTCGCCGCGATGGCGGGATCGAGCCCCGCGACCTGTTCCGCGATCGGCAGCGCCGGCATCCCGGAAATGCGGATGCGCGGCTACTCGCCGGGTTTCGCGGCAGGCATCATCGCCGCAGGCGGCACGCTGGGCATCCTGCTGCCGCCGTCGATCACGATGATCCTCTACGCCGTCGCGGCGGAGGTGTCGCTCGGCCGGCTCTTCCTCGCAGGCATCGGGCCCGGGATGCTGCTGGTCGCGCTGTTCGCGCTGTACGCCGCGTGGCGCTTCCGCCGCGAGTACGCGGCCGCGCACGCGGCGTTCGAGAGCGCCGGAACGCATTCCGCGTATCTCGAGCAGAAGGTCTACACGCTGCACGAGAAGGTCGAGATGCTGCCGCGCGTCGTCCCCTTCGTCGTGCTGCTGATCGGCGTGATGGTGGCGCTCTACGGCGGCTATGCGACGCCCTCGGAGACCGCGGGGCTCGGCGCGGTGCTCGCGCTGCTGCTGATCGGATTCGCCTACCGCGTCTGGCGGCCGCGCGACCTCGCGCCGATCCTCGGCGCGACGCTGAAGGAGTCGACGATGCTGATGTTCATCATCGGCATGTCGCTGCTCTTCTCCTACGTGATGAGCTACCTGCACATCAGCCAGTCGGCGGCGCAGTCGATCGTCGCGATGCACCTGGCGAAATGGCTGCTGCTGGCGGCGATCCTGTTCCTCGTCGTCGTGCTCGGATTCTTCCTGCCGCCCGTCTCGATCATCCTGATGACGGCGCCGATCATCCTGCCGCCGCTCAAGGCGGCCGGCTTCGACCTCATCTGGTTCGGCGTGCTGATGACGATCGTGATGGAGATGGGCCTCATCCACCCGCCGGTGGGCCTCAACCTGTTCGTCATCAAGAACATCGCGCCGGACATTCCGCTGCGCGACGTCGTGTGGGGCGTGCTGCCGTTCGTCGTGCTGATGTTCGTCGCGATCGTGCTGATCTGCGTGTTTCCCGGGATCGCCACCGCGTTCCCGAACCTCGTGATGGGCGCGCCGAAGTAGCGCCGGCCGGGTCAGGACGTGGTCGTCTCGGCGACGCCGGCGTAGTCGAGGAATTTTTCCGGCAGACACGCGCAGCGCGGCGCCCGTCGGGCAGGCGCGCACGCACGCGGCGCCGCCGTCGATTCCCTTGCACATGTCGCACTTGACCGCCTTCTTCTGCATCGACTTGTCGTGGGCCTTCGGCTCGCGCCCCGGCTCGGCGCCGGAGCCCCACAGCAGCCACGACCACAGCGCCGGCCGCGCGCCGCGCGGGATCGACGCGACGCCATCTGGATCACCCCGTACGGGCAGTTGCGCTCGCAATTGCCGCAGCCGATGCAGCTGTCGTCGATGTAGACCTCGCCGTTCGGCGCGCGATGGATCGCGTCCGGCGGGCAATCCTTCATGCAATGCGGATTCTCGCAGTGCCGGCACGACGTCGGCACGTGGAGCTGCGCGTAGGTCGGCCCGGCTTCGCGGTTGAGCCGCGACGTGCCGTCGTGCGTGTCGGCGCAGGCCCTCTCGCAGTTGTCGCAGCGGATGCAAAGGCTCTCGTCGATCAGCAGCACGTCGGTCGCCTCGCCGATGCCCTGCTGCAGCAGGTAGCTGATCACGCTGCCCGACTGGGTGTTCGACTCCATCTGGACGTTCGCGCGGATGCGCTCGAGGAACCGGCCCTCGAGCTTCTCGCGCAGCGCCGGCTGGCGGGCCACGACGTCCTTGAACCGCGCGCTGTCGAGCACGATCGCCTCGGTCGCCACTGCCGCCTTCACGGTGCCCATCCGCGGCCCGTCCGACAGGAGCGCCATCTCGCCGATGTAATTACCGGCCGCGACATAGGAGAGCACGACGTCGCGCCCGCCGATGCGGCGCGACACCGCGACCGATCCGCGGCGCAGCAGATACAGCCCGTCCGGCGCGTCGCCCTCGGCAAAGAGCGTCTCGCCGGCCGTGTAGGTCTTGAGCTGCGCGTTCGAGATCAGTGTGTCGACGTCGCCCGGCAGGAGCTCCTGCGACAGATGGGCGAGCACCGTGTGCTTGAGGAACGCGGCGTCGATCGTCCTCCGCACGCTGTCGACCGACGCGATCAGCTTCACCATCGAGCGCCGCGGCGTCTCGATCAGCACGCAGCCCTGCCCCGCGCGGACCGTCGCGGCGCGGCGGCGGCCGGAGATGAGCGAGAGCTCGCCGAAAAATTCGCCCGCGCCCAGCACGATGTCGCGCTCCTTCTTTCCCGACTCGTCGGCGATCTCGACCTCGACCAGGCCCTCGACGATGCAGAAGAACGTGTCCGAGTAGTCGTTGCGGGCGAAGATGACGTCGCCGCGCGCCGGCGTGCGGATGTCGCTGTCGATCAGGAACTCGCGCAGCTGCAGCGTGGTGATGCCCGCCAGCAGCGGGACGTAGCGCTGGAGCAGCGCGAGTCCCTCGCCGACCGTGCGCGCCCGCTTGTAGACCGAGAACTTCTTCCTGAGCAGCGGCTCGTCGGCCGGCGCGACGCGGTTGCCGCGGATGTATTCGACCGCCTCGAACCCCTGGTTCATCGCCTGCTTGATCAGCGGGTAGCCGCCGAGCGCGCCGACGATGTAGAGGCCGGGAACGTTGGACTCGTAGGTGTCGGAGAGCTGCGGAACCGACGCCGGGTCGCTGTTGGGAAACGCGATGCCGAAGGACTCGACCAGCTTGCGCGGCGGAATCGCCCCCAGCCGCGCGATGACGCGGTGGCATCCGATCTGCTCGGTGCCGGCGGACGTCGTCGCGCTGAAGCACGCGGGACAACCGGCCGTCTCGACCATCTCGACGCCGAGCGCCTTCGTCTGGTATCGGCACTCGATGCGGCCATCCTTGATCGCCGCCAGCACGAGCTCGAGGTTGCCTTCCTTGCAGCGCGCGAATTCCTCGTTGCGGTTGATGAGGATGACGCGGTTCTGCCGAGCGAGCCCGAGCGCGTTCTCGATCGCGGCGTCGCCGGCGCCGACGATGACGATGGTCTCGTCCGAATACTCTTCCGGGTCGTCGAGCTGGTACTGGACCACCGGCAGGTCCTCGCCCGGAACGCCCAGCTTGCGCAGGTTGCCCTGCAGTCCGATCGCGAGGATCACGTTGGCCGCCTCGACGGCGCTGCCGTCGGCGAGCTTGAGCGCGAACGCGCCCTTCTGCCCCGTGATCGCAGTGACGCCGGCGCCGTGGCGCAGGTTGACCTTGTACTTCGCGATCTCGGCTTCCCACGCGCCGAGGATCGTCTCGCGCGTTCCCGCGGCGAACGACAGCGGGCTCCGCAGCGGCAGCACCGCGGGCTCCGCCATCACGTACTTGCCCTTCTGGTACTTGTAGATCGTGTCCGCCGGATGCCGCTCGGACTCGAGCAGCACGTGCGCGACGCCGAGCTCCGCCGCATGCGCCGCCGCGGACAGCCCGGACGGGCCGGAGCCGACGATTGCGATTTCGAACCGATCTGCCATGGCTAACGATACCCCAGGAGTCCGGCTCCTAGAGACCCACCGTGCCGCGGAACCGCTTCAGCGCCGCCTCGAATTGCGCGGGGCTGTAGCGCTCGTCGTTGCCGACCGCCGCCTGCAGCGCGGCGAGGCTCGCGTTGACGTCGCGCGCCGATTTCAGCACGCCCTTCTGGTACATGAAGTTCGCCACGCTTCCGATCGCCATCGTCGCCTGCTCCGCCCCTGCGTAATCGCGGTACTGCCCGCGCAGGCCGTCGTTGATGAGGCCGGCGAGGATCGCCCGCATTTCATTCGGCCCGATGTCGCGCTTTTCGAGATCGGCGATGAGCAGCGCCATGTCGGCGCGAAGCGCCCTCGCCTGCCCCATCGGGTCGCCGCCGCCGACGACGGCCTGCTGCAGCCGCGTCATCGTCGACGCGATCCGGTCACCGAGCGGCGGATCGACCACGTGCGCGATCTGCCTGCACCATCAGCATGCTCGAATCGTTGAGGCGGACCGAGCCCGGCCCGAGCCCGGCGATGCGCGGCACCCAGCGCTTGTCGCTCATCGGATGATGGCACGCGTAGCAGTCGAACAGGACGAGCTCGGGGAAGAGGCCGTCGCGGCCGCGCTTCGGGTCGGTGAGCACGTCCATCATCTCCGACACGATGAGCGCCTGCCCGATCGCCCACACCTTGACGCCGTCCCAGATCCGCTTGCGCTTCTCCCAATCCGAATCGGGCTTGAAATGCGCGGGCTCGACGACAGTGAAGGTGTCGAGCTCGAAGCTCATCCGCGGATGGCCGGCGCCCATGATCCGGTGCGTGACGAAGCGGTCCGCGTTGCCGAAGTGGCATGAAAGGCACAGCTGCGCACGCGCGACCGGATCGTCGGCCGGAAAGAGTCCCACCTTGAGGTTGTCGGCGTGCACCGCGCCCTGCTGGACGTGCGATTGCAGCCACCGCCCGGACGGGCCGTGGCACGCCTCGCAGGAGACGCCGTCGTCGAGCCGGAATCGCTCGCCGCGCAGCGCGACGGGCACGTTGTGCGCGTGGCAGTCGAGGCAGATCTTCTCCTGGTTGGCGGGCTTCGCGAGGCCGAGGTTGCGCGCAATGCGCTGCGCCTGCTCGGTCGAGAGCACGCGATAGGCGCGCGCGTGCCGGTCGACGCGCGACCAGGTCACGTACTCGGTCTGCAGGACGTCGGAATCCTTCATCGGCTGCACGGAGCCGTGGCACACGCTGTTCGCGCAGTTGACGACGCCCATGCTGGTGTCCGGACTCTGATAGGGAAGCGCAACCCTGGTTCCTGATGACGCGGCCGCGGTGGCGGCCGCGGGCGCGGCCTTCGGGGCGGCCGAGGGCGCTTGTGCCGCGACCGGAAGCGCGCCGAGGGCGACGGCGAGCGCCGCGAAGGCGAGCCACTCGCCGCAAGTGCGTCGAGTTCGCGATGGAGGGTGGGATCGGGGATCTCATGGCGTACCTCGCTGCTTCGGCGCCGGCGGGGATGCCGCGGCGCTCGTCCGCGCAGGCACGAATTCCTGCATGCGAACGTCGTCGGTGACGGTGTACACGCTGCCGTCGGGTCGCTGGTAGAACCTCTTCATCTCGTCCAGCGTGAACGGCCGTGAGCCGATGCGTCCGAACACGGCGATCTGCGCGCCCGTCTCGTCGACGGCGCGGTCGCGGTCGAGGCCCTTCGAAAGCGCGAGCGCGGGAGAGGCCGTATTGCGCCACGCGATGAGTCGCGGCTTCGGCTCCGGCGAGAATCCATAGAACTTGGGCTGCGTATCCGGCGCGGTCAGCTGGATCACCTTGAGGCCGTTGGCGCCGTCGGCGACGTAGGCGAACAGCGATGCGTTGGTCGTGCCGACCACGACGTCGTTGGCGTCGTCGAGCTTGCCGTCGGCGTCGTAACGTCATGTAGAGCCTCGGCTCGATCGGCCGCTCGACGTCGACGATCGCGAGCCCCTGCTTGCCGGCGGCGACATAGGCGTACGTGCGCGCGACATAGACGCGCCGCGCGTCGGCGAGCGGCACGCGCGCGGTGCCGACGTGGCGCGGCAACTCCGGATTGGTGACGTCGACCGTCGTGAGGCCGACGTCGTCGACGACGAAGAGATACCGGAACTGCAGCGCCGACGCCCGCACTCCCTTCAGCGCGACGATCGCCACCAGCCGCGGCTTCAGCGGGTCGTCGAGGTCGACGACGACGAGGCCGGCATCCGCCGCGATGTACGCGTAATGTCCGCCCAGCGTGATGTGGCGCGCGCCGTTCAGGATGCCGTCCTGATTCCACGTGAGCGCGCGCGTCAGGAAATTGTTCTGCGGATCGCCGTCGGCCAGCGTGTTGACGTTGGTCAGGATCAGGCCCTCGACGGCATCGGTGATCGCCGCGTAGCTGTAGATCGGATGGAACGCCTGCTCCTGGTTGGTGACGCGCATCAGGTCGCCCTGGTTTCGCGTCGGCGCGATCGGCTGGTTGGTCGGCAGCGCGACGCAGGTCGCGTTGGCCGACGCGATGTGCGTGTCCTGGCCCGAGCGCCGAGAACGGCGCCGTGACGATCTTCTGCGAGACGCCCTTGTTGGCGATGCTCGCCACGTCGTAGACGCGCATCCCGCCCTTGCCCTCGGCGACGTACAGGTATTCGCCGCGCAGCTGCAGGCAGCGGGCGGCGCCGTCGGTGTCGTGCGCGACGACGGTAGGCAGGCGCTGTCCGCGCGCCTGATGCTGCGCGTACCAGTCCGGGTACGCGTAGCGGTGCAGATAGCTGCCGATCACCGCCTGCGGCTCGTCCCATTCGGTGACCTGCACGGCGGCGACGCGCTTCTCCTCGCCGATCCACGCGTTGTAGCCGACGAAATTGACGAAATTCGTTCCCTGCAGCAGCAGCTGCGCCATGATCGCGTTGTTGTCGTTCGCCGCCGACACGTGGCAATCGGTGCAGGTCTTGGTCTCGGTCTTGCGCTCGGTGTGCGGATAGTGCGGCGCGAACGCCTGCGAGCTGAACCCCGACGCCGCGATCGGCGGCTGCTGGATGTAGATGCGCTCGCGGTTGATGTTGGTCGACGACAGCACCAGCGCCGAGCTGGAGCGCACCGGCGCGATCTTGCCGCCCTTGACCGGCGCCGTGGATGCCGAGCTGGAACATGTCGTCGCGCGCGACCTGCGGATTGTAGGTCGCGTAGTTGCGCGTCTCGCCGCCCTCGTAATGCTGGCGCTCCGACTTCACGTTCGCCTGGATCGGCAGGTGGCAGCCGGCGCAGCTCGTCGTCCACGAGACGTGGCAGGCCTGGCAGGTCATCTTGTCGTCGCCGTGCGCGAGCTTGGCCGCATCCACGCCCGGGCCCCACTGCATCGACGCGTCGCTCGACCATCAGCTTCGCGCGCGCCGCCTTCGCGTTGTATTTCGGGCTGGCGGGATCGACGGTGTCGCGGACCAGCGTCATCTCCCATTCCTTGCCCGGGTCGAGCGCCGCGCGCTGGTAGAGCCTGCCGTCGCGCCATTCGAAGCGCTTGCGCCCGTCCTGCGTGCGCAGGAGCGACAGGTCGGTGCCGCCGGGCTGCGATGCCGGGCCCGTCGTGAACAGCGTCGGATAGCGCGACACCGTGCCGTGGCAGTCGGCGCAGGTGATCTCGATCGCCGCGGCCACCTCGCCGTAGACGTGCCCGTTGCCGTGCGCGTCCTGCCCGAAGTGGCAGTCGACGCAGTGCATGCCGAGGTCCATGTGGATCGACGACAGCTGCACCGCCTTGCCGAACTTCGCCGGATCGTCGTCCGCCACCGCCTTGCCGTCCTTGTCCAGCAGCGTGCCCTTGCGGTCGCGCTTGAACACCGCGCGGAAGTTCCAGCCGTGGCCGTGGTAATCGGCGAACTGCGTGTCCTTGAGCTTCGGGTTGAGCGACGAGACATTGTTCAGGAACTCCGGGTCGCCCCACTTGCCGCGGATCGCGGCCTCCTCCGGGTTGCGCTCGAGGATCGCGCGCGTCTCCTCGGCGCTCGGATACTTCTGCTGCTCCGGCCACATGAACGGCGCGTCGGACTCGTAGTCCCACATGATGTAGCCGTAGTACGTGTTCACGAACACGTTGGGCTGGTGCATGTGGCAGACCATGCACTGCGACGACGGGATCGCGCGCGTGTACTTGTGCTCCAGCGGATGGCCCGATTCGTCCTTCGGGATCGTCGGATCCGCCGTGTGCGACATCCCCGTGTGCCCGAATCCGGCATACGGCCCCGAGTGCTTCGGATCGCGGTCGTTCGCGTAGACCGCATGGCAGCCCGAGCAGCCGGACGAACGGTAGTCGCCGGGCTGCTCGTTGGTGCCGAGGAACCACATGTGCGGGTCGTTCAAGCCGCGTCTTGGTGATGTTGATCACCGGCACGGCGATGCGGCTGCCGGTGCCCGGGCCGCGATTCGACTGGCGGATGTCGGGGCGCCCCGGCTCGTCGAGCTTCTGCAGGTTGTTGGCGATGTTCGGCAGCCCGATCTCCGGAAACTGCGACGAGATCACGCGGCCGCCGCGCTCGAACACGCGGAAGATGTCGGCGGGCGGAACCGTCTCCCAGGAGGGCAGCGGATAGAGGCGCGGCAGGATGCCCTTGTCCGTCATGAACGGCGTCGGCGCGACCGGATTGACGATGGTCGCGGGCTCGCTCGCGGCGGTGTACGCCTCGCCGAGGATGTAGCGCTTGAACGGCAGGATTCCGTTGTTGTACGCGGCGCCGCCCCACAGCATCGCGGAAGTCGACATGAGGCTGCGCTCGGCCGCCTGGATGATGCGCAGGTGGCATGCGCCGCAGGCGAGGCGAGCGACGCGATAGTCGCCGGGGTTCACGAAGCGCACGTATTCGGGCGATTCGCGGTTGAGCAGCGTGTAGCTGTCCGGCGGATTGGCGCTCGACGGATATTTCCACGCAATCGGATAGCGCGGCAGCACGTGCGCCGCTTCGACGGCCGCGCGATAGCCGGCGTCCTTCGGATCGCTCGCGGACGGCTTCGTCACGCGGGCGTCGCCGCCGTGGCAATCGGCGCAGCCCAGAATGACCGCCGGATTGACGTGCATCGTCGGGTGGTCGCTCGCCGTGTGGCAGCGTCCGACAGCCTTCCGATTTCACTTGCGCCGTCGCGACCGTCTGGCGCTCCGGCGCGGCAGGCTGCGGCGCGTCGGCGCGAGCGATCGGCGCTTCGCCCGACGAGGCGAAGGCGAGTGTGGCCGCGAGCATCGCCCACGCGAGCCCCGTGGCGAGCCGTGCGCGGCGGCAAAGGATCGAGCGGAGCGGTCGTCGCGTCCGTCATCAGAAGGTCAGCAGCAGGTTGAAGAGCACCGAATACTGCGTCTTGTTGCCATCGAGCGAATACAGGTCCTTGAGCCCCTGCCCCGGGAACAGCACACCCGCCGATGCGTTGACGAGCACGTTCTGCGAGAAGAACGGACGGTACTGCACGGCGACCGAGGCGTCAGTCCCGATCTCGCGGCTGATCGTCCCCTGGTTGCGCAGCACCGCGAGCGAGGACGTGTTCGCGAACCAGAGCTGGTTGACGTTGACGATCGCGCGCCATTCCGGCGCGATGTCGAAATCCGCGCCGAGGCCGATGAGGGCGAGCCCGGGATTCGTGAAGTTGGCCTGTCCCTCGTCCTTCGACGAGCGCAGCGCGGCGAGCACGCCATTGCGACCGGACAGCGCGACGCCGCCGCCGCCGATCAGCGGCACCGCCTGCCGGATCCAGTAGCTCGTGTCGGCGCCCGCGATCTGCGGGTTCTCGAGGATCGCGTCGAACCCGGTGGCCTTGCCGTCGAACGGATCGCTGTCCCCGCTCTGGAAGAGTCCCGTGCCGCGCACGCGGATCCAGTCGAAATCGCGCGACACCTCGCCGACCGCGTAGAACGCGCTGACGTCGACCTTCTGCTGCGCGAGCGGGTCGTGGTTGACGCTGCCGAACACGTAGTAGCCCGACGCCGTCAGGTTCCAGCGCCCGAAATGGCCGTCGCCGTTCACACCGAGGTAAGTGACCTTGTACGAGTGGAGCGTCTCGTCGCCCAGCGCCGCCGGGCGCGTGAGGAAGCCGTTGTTGTCGTAGTAAACGGCGTTGTTCTCGCGGTTGTCGTCGTAGATCACCGTTCCCTGCAGCGTGAATCCCGGCACCGGAAAATCCTGCCGGTACAGGTTGGCGACGAGGAGGTCCTCGTCGCGCAGCGGCTTGCCGATGTCATTCAGGCCGCTGTTGGTGTCCTTCTCGATGCGCCGGAACCACGCGAGGTTGTACTGCCATCGATTGCTGTCGCGAGTGCCGAAGAGGCGCACGCCGATCGGCTCGTCGACGTAGAGCAGCCCGCGGAAATCCGAGATGAACGGCTGGATGCCGACGCGGAGGCTGTCGAAGTCGTAGTTGTCGGAGACGTTGCGCAGGTGGAAGTCGGCGAACGCCTCCTGCAGCGCGACGATGCCGTCGTTGCGTGTCGTGCCCGTGCGCGGATCGACGTTGGTCACGCGCACCTCGCCCACTTCGGTGCGGTTGAAGTTGATGACCGGCACCACGCGGAACTCGAGGTCCGGCGGGCGGAACGTCGTGTCGCCCTTGATCAGCGCGAAGCTCAGGATCAGGTTCTCGACGAACTGCGATTGCCTGCCCCGGCCGAACTGGTCGTTCGACCCGGGGTCCAGCGTCGACTGCGCGCCGATTGCGGTCGGGATGCGCCGCGCCTCGAACAGCGTGTCGGAGATCGCACCGACGTTGACGAACCAGTCGTCACCGAAAACCGGCCGGTCGCCCTTCAGCTCATTCGGGTTGTACGGATCGAACCAGCGCTGATGGACGACGCCGAGCTCGTCGGCGAGCCGCCAGCGGTCGGGCACGGGCACCGTCTCGCGCGGCAGCAGCGCGGCGGGAGGCGGCACCTGCGCCGGATCGATCTCGGGAATCACGGGCTCGAGCGGCCGTCCCATCGGCCGCAGCTGGACGACGCGATCGTCGGGCAGCGATTCGGCGGGTTTCGGTTCAGCGGGGGGCGCCGGCGCGGAGGCCGCTTCGACGGGCGCGGCGCCGGGGAGCGCGCGCACGAGCCCGGGCGCCGCATTGACCGAGATATTCGCCCGCTCGGTGCCCTGCACATAGCGGATCCAGCCGGGCCGTCCATCGACGAGCTCGATCCGGAACCAGATGCCCTTGCGCTCGACCGCGTGCAGCCGCGCACCCTGCTGCTCCTGCGCGATCACCGCGCGAATTCGCGTCGGGCGCGGCGTAGACGTCGAGCGCTGCGGCGAGGACCTGGATGTCGTAGCGTCCGTCCTTCGAGAGCGGCGGCTCTCCCGGATCGTTCCCCGACGCGGCAGCTCTTGCCGGCGCACCGGTCGGCGCGGAGGGCTGCTGCGCGAACGCCGGCACCATCACGACCGCGCAGGCAATCGCCACTACGCACCTGCCGCCACGAGCGAACGCCGTTCCTTCAGAGTCCGGCGCAGACATTCTGCTCGGTGCTGTCGTTGAACGGGGACTGCGGACAGTTCACGTAACGCAGCCGAGTGCCGGTGCCTTTGGGAACGATGTTGTCCGCGCGCCGGCCCGCGGGCGCGTTGCCGATCGCGTTGCCGAGCGCGCTGCCGGCGTTGGCGAGCCCGAGGAACGCGACCATGTCGTCCTGGTCGATGCCATCGCCCGAGACGCCGATCGCGCCGACGAGCTGGTTGCCGCGGTAGATCGGAACGCTTCCCGCGAAGATCTGGATGCCGTTGGGCAGCGTCGCGTCGCCAGTGCAGCCGACCACCGGATCGCCGAGAACGCCCGCGACCAGGTTATTGTTCACGAGATCGAGCTGCAGTCCGTCGTTGAACACGCTCCAAGGCGGCAGCGGCTTCGCCAGCGGACCGTTGGCCGTTCCCGCGATCCCGTCCGGAAAATACGGCCGCGCGAGGTTGCCGATCGCGCGATTGCTGTACGCGGTCCCGTTGGCGAGTGCGGTGGGATCGCACGAGGAACGCGCGCATCGCGGTCACGTATGCGCCGATCGACGACGACGACGCGGGCGGCGTCGGATAGTTCGCCGGCGGGAGCGCCGTCAGCTGCGCCGCCGCGGTGACGCTCGAGAAGAACGCAGCGGAGCGCGCCTTCTGCACGGCGACGTCGGTGCCGAACACCGGCGCATCCTGAGAGCGCACGAGGCCCAGCACCACGCCCTTGGTGTCGACGACGACGACGGAGACCTGCGCCGCCGATCCCAGCGGACGCCTGATCTGCGCGCGCGCGCGGGCGGCGACCGCGAGCCCGCTCTTCAGCGTCTGCGTGACTTCGTTTTGCGTCAGCAACCCGTCGGACCCGGCCACCGGCGGATAGCGCGGCACGTTGGCCGAATCGACGAGGATGTATGCGCCCGTTCCGGCGAACGCGAGACTCGCATCGGGGCGGTAACCGGACGCGGGCGTGCCGAACGCGACGCCGGCGACGATCGGCGAGCCGCCGTAGCCGGTCACGTTGATCAGCGCGCCGACGATGCCGTTGATCGACGCGAACGGCGGCGCCGTCGCCGGAGTGCTCTTGATCGCTTCGCTGTCGACGTAGCGCAGCGTGCGGCCGTCGACGGTGATCTGGTTGGCGCGGCGGTCTGCAGGCGCCGCCAAGCCGGCCCCGCCGGCGACCGCGATCAATTCGTCGACGTCGGTGTCGCGTGTCCGTGATCACGCGGTCGAGACCGTACGTGCCGTCGGCCACGACGCCGATGCCGCCGACCACCGTTCCGTTCTTGTAGAGCGGCAGCCCGCCCGGATCCGCCGCGAGGCCCAGCGGCGCGCGCTTCGGCCCGATCGTGCCCGCGCTCGCGCGCTGGTTGACGTCCGAGCAGGAGAGCTGGCTGAACTGGACGCCGGACAGCGGCCCCGACGGCTGGTTCTCCTCGCCGGGATCGAAGTTCTGCTGGATGATCTGGCTTGCGGTGCGCGTCGAGAAGGCGTTCCCCTCCGACGACAGGTACGCGCCGGTGATAGCCTTCGACAGCGCGGCCAGCTCGGACGGCACCGCAATGCCTTCGAGGCCCCCGGTCGCGCCGCTGTTCGACGTGATCGTCACCGTGGCGACGGCGCCGTTCATCTGAAATACGCCGAGCACGTTGCCGACGCGGTCGACGACGGCGATCGTCGCCTTCGCGTTGTTCGCCTGCGCTTCGGTGACCGCCTGCGCGATGACCTGCTGCACGTCGGCGACGCGTCAGCGCGGAGGTCGCCGGTCGTGCAGCTGCCCGCGCATCCGCCCGAGCCGCTGCCTCCGCCGCCTCCGCCGCAGCCCGCGACGAACGCCGCGAGCGCGATGACGGCGGCGACCGCGATGCGTCGAGCCTTCATGGCGCCGCCGCCGGTCCGCTCACCGCTGCCGCGGCGCGCGCAAGGTGCCGAGCGTCGGCGTCCGCGCTCTTCTGCATCGGCGCATGTCCCGGCAGATGGAAGCCGTGGCACGCCTCGCAGGTCGAGACTTCGCGTTTCGCCGTGCGCACGTTGCCCGCGTGGCAGACGCGGCACGTCTCGATGTCGGGGATGTTGACGTCGCTGCTCTTCGTCGAGCGCGCGACCTTGTCGTGGCAGTCGGAGCACTTGTACGTGCGATGCCGCTCGTGGTCGAAGCTCGCCTTGGGCAGCCACGTCGTCGCGATGTGGACCGGCGCCACGCTCCACAGGATGTCGTCTGCGCCGCCCGGGCCGGCCTTCCTGGCGATCTCGTGACAGACGATGCAGACACGCGCCTCGAAGAGATCCTGCGCGACCTTTCGCGCCTTCGCGCGAGCCCATGCAAGCGCGCGTTGTCGTTCTGCTTCGGTAAGAGTCGCGCCGGCCGGCCGCGGAATGTCGCGCCGGATCTCGCCGGTGTCGATGACGTCGACCGGGACGTTGTTGAGGGCGATGCTTGCATAGAACTCCTGCATGGTCACCATCGCGTCGTCGACCGATCCGTGCGGCACCTGGCGCGACGTGACCGCGGGCTCGAACTCGAGCGTGTGGCACAGCACGCAATGCTTCTGCATGTTGATCGGCTCGAACGCCTTGCCGCTCGCATCGGGCACATGGCAACTGCGGCATTCGAGGCTCACTCTCCCTTTCGGGCTGCGGATGCTCTGCCGCAGGTGCTCGTCGTGCGGGAATCGGAGATGCGAGCGCTCGACGAGGTTCGCCTTGTCGGTCTCGACGACGCGGACCACGTCGTCCTTGCCGGGACCCGTCCACAGCGTCACCTTGAATTCGGGATGCGCCTTCGGCGAAATCGGCCGCGTTGCCGAGCTTCGTGTCCGGAGCGCGGCGCTTGAGATCGGCGTGGCAATCGGTGCACAGGCCGGAATCGATGCGCACGAGTCCGTTCGCGCCCTTGTGATCGGCGTGACACGTCGCGCACCGGACGCTTCCGAACAGGCGCTCCTCGGCATCGGCGTTCGCCACGTGTCCGGCGACCTTCTGGTGGCAGCCGACGCACGTACGGTCGCGCACGCGCACGAACGGCAGCTCGTGGCACTTCGCGCAATCCTGCGCGAACGCCTGGTGTCCCGCCGCGAGCGGGCCGGGATTCCACGACCGGTCGGGCGCGATCGGCATCTTCGCCGTCGCGGCGCGCAGCGGCGGCAGCACGGCGTTGATGACGGGAATCGCGAGAAAGGCGGCGAGCACGATCAACAGCAGCGCCCAGGCCGGCGCGCGCTTGGCGAGTCGCGTCACCTCGAGCGACGTGCGCGAGCGCGCCCTGATCTCGGCGAGGTCGTCGGGCAGCGGCCGCACGAGCTCGACCGACAGCGCGAGGTCCGCGCCCGCGGGCGCGGTCTCGACGTCGAGCGCATAGGGCCCGATCTCGACGTGCACTCCGGGTGCGAGCGTCGCTTCGGCGTCGGGCCGGCCGTTCACCATCATCGTCGCGGTGCCGACGGTCGCGAGCCGTATCGCGCCCCGGTCGACGAATATCGTCGCGTGCAGCAGCGCGACGCGCGGATCGGGAAGGTAGATCGGGCACGACGTCGCGCGGCCGAGCTCGAACGATTCGCCCTCGATCGTCCGCGCCGCGCGGACCGGCAGGCCCTTGCGGCTGCGCGTTACGGTGATGAGGTTGAGCCGCATCGCCAGCTCACCAGTAGAAGAAGACGCTGACGATGTGCGCGGTGAGCGCGCCCAGGAGCGCGATCGACAGCGGGACGTGCACGTAGAGCCAGAGGTCGAGGCGCGCCTTCAGCGCCACGGCGCGGCGCGCCCGCGCGACCAGCTCCTCCTTGCGCGCCATCAGCGCGAACAGCTGCTGATTGACGCGCGCGGCTTCGCCGCCGAGCGTCTTGCCGATCGCGGCGAGGCCCGCGACGGCGGCGGAGGTCGGGCACCCCGGGTCGCGTCCGGCGAGCTGCTCGCGCCATGTGCCGCCGATCCGCGTTCCCTGCGCCGCGGCCATGACGAGCTTGTTGGCGGCATCCGGGAGCGACAGCGCGAGCGAGCGCGCCTGCCGGTCGATGTCGGCGATCTTCAGCAGCAGCGACTCCTGCGTGTCGTCGCCGAGCGCGTCGGTGATCTTCGCCGGGTACCGGACGTAGGCCCACACGCCGTAGAAGCCCGAGACGATCACGCCGAGCATCAGCGCATAGGCCAGCGTGTGCACGTTCCACCCGAGCTCGAATGCGGCGTGCAGCGTCACGATGACGATCAGCGCCGTGCCCAGGTAGACGTGCGCGGACAGCCATCCCTGCAGCATGCCGGCCGTCGACCGGTACCTGCGCTTGCGAACGCCGAACCACGCGAGCCACGCGATCAGCAGGGCGCCGATCGTCCCCAGCGTGTAGCCGACCCACGTGCCGCCGTAGCGTCCGGTCGGAGGGCGGTCGAGCGCGTACACGGCAATCGCCGCCGCGACGACGACGGCGGCGATCTTGAGGTGCCGGTAGTTCGCGTACGCGAGCAGCGACCGGTGACGCATCTGCGCTCCCTCCGATGGCACGAGGGGCGCTTTGTGCGCACCAGCCCGTGCGCCGAGTCTAAACGCCCGACGGCGAATCGTCACCTGTGGTGCAGCGCCGCACGGCAACGCCTCTTTCGCCGGCGCATCGCAGTTGCTATGATCCGGCGAGCCCCCGTCCGCCCCGCCATGCTCCCCGACACGCTTCGTCCGATGTCGCCGGCCACCTCCGCCGCTTGCCGCAGCGGACTGGCGCTCGCGGCCGCGCTCGTCTGCCTCCATGCGATGCCCGCGCGCGCGTCCGCGGGCGACGAGCTGCGCGCCGATGTCGAGGCGGGGCGCTCGGCGGCGGCGTACGCCCGCTGTGCGACGCTCGACGCGCAGGCCGAGCCCGCCATCGAGCTGTGGTGCGGCGTCGCCGCGGTCGACGTGGGCCGCCCCGGCGAGGGCGTGCTGGCCCTCGAGCGCTACGTCCTCAGATTTCCCGGCGAGGCGCGCGCGCGCCTCGAGCTCGCCCGTGCCTATTACTACGCGGGCGACAACGTGCGTGCCCGCGCCGAGTTCGAAGGCGTGTCCCGCCTCGATCCGCCGGCCGAGGTGATCGCGGGGATCAACCGTTATCTCGATGCGATCGCGATCCGCGAGGCGCAATATCTGCCGAGCGCACTGGGCTACGTGGAGCTTGGCGCCGGCTACGACAGCAATGCCAACGCCGGCGTCGGCAGCGCGGCGATCAGTCTTCCGCTGCTCGGTCCCGTCACCGTTCCGCCCGCCGGCGTGGCGCAGGGCTCGGCGTTCGGCTGGCTGGCCGGCGGCGTGCAGGGAAGCTATCCGGTCGCGCCCGGCGTCGCGCTGTTCGGCGCGGTGAACGGCAACGGCACCTTCTACAGCGATGCGAGCGAATTCAATCTCGCGAATATCGCCGCCGCGGGCGGCGCGAGCTACCAGGCCGACCGCGACTGGTACGCGCTTTCTCTCGCCGCCGGGGAAATCCTGCTCGACGGCTCGAAATACCGCACGAGCACCGGCGCGGGCCTCGAATGGAGGCGCACGCTCTCGCCCGAGGCGACATTCTCGCTGGCGCCACAGTTCGCGCGGCTCGATTACGCAGGCAACAACTTCGTCTGGAACTCCAACTTCTTCGCGCTCGTCGCGCACTATCGGCAGGCGTGGCTCACCAACTGGCAGCCGGTGCTGAACGCCAGCGCGTGGTACGGCGACGATCATAATCGCGAGAATCGCCCCGATCTCGGCCGCAACATCTACGGCCTTTCCGCGGACGTGACGGTGTCACCCAACCCGCTGTGGGCGTTCAATGCGGCGCTCGCGTATGCGCAGAGCGATTACGACGGCCCGGTGCCGCTGATCGACGTGACGCGGCAGGACCGCAACTTCACGGCGGGCGTCGGCGCCGTCTATCTCATCTCGCGCGGCTGGTCGGTGCGCGGCGAATACCAGTACATCCGGAACAACTCGAACATCGACCTCTACACGTACTCGCGCCAGGTGGTCGCCGTGAAGCTGCGCTACGAGTACAGGTGAGGACCCGGCCCATGCGCACGTCGCTACGCTCCGCAACGCAGTCGCTCCTGCTCGTCGCCCTCATGGCGCTCGCGGGAGCAGCCTTCGCGCAGGCGGCCGGCAAGGTCGTGCTCGCGGTCGGCGACGTGGTCGCGGTGCGCGGCACCGACCGGGTCCGCCTCGTCGCCGGCGCCGCGGTCAATACCGGCGACACCGTCGTCACCGGCGCGCAGAGCCATGCGCAACTGCGCTTCGCCGACGATGCGCTCGTCGCGCTGAAGCCCGACTCCGAGTTCCGCATCGAGAAGTTCGTCTACAACGGGCGCGAGGACAACACCAACGTCGCCGTGTTCCGGCTCGTGCGCGGCGGTTTCCGCACGCTGACCGGCGAGATCGGGAAGTCAACAAGGAAGCCTACCGCGTCGAGACGACGCAGGCGACCATCGGCATCCGCGGCACGCACTATCAATTGCAGGCCTGCGCGCCGTCGCAGTGCAGGAACGGCAACGAGTACGCCGCGTCCGGCCTGTATGGCGGCGTGTTCGACGGCAAGGTCGCGGTGTCCAACGGCTTCGGCGCATCCGACTACGGCGCCGAGGAGTACTTCTTCGTTCCCGACGGTGAGGCGCCGCAGCGCTGGCTGGTGCCGCCGCTCTTCCTTTCGGATGATCTCGCCACCGGATCGCCGTCGACGGCGAAGGCGCCGCGCGACCTCACGATCGCCAAGGTTCCGGAAATCGACTGGCTGCTCGCGTTGCCCGTCGTTCCGGTGCCGCCGTTCACCTACATGGCAACCGAGGATCGCAACCTCGTTCCCGACGTCCTGCCGCAGCAGATCGTCATCGGCTCGGATCGCGACACGCTCGAGCTCGACTCGACGCAGAATCCGGCAGTGCTGCTCTCGACAACGGCAACGGTGCAGCTGACCTCCTTCGTCAATGCCAACCTGACGGCCAGTCTCGGTAGCGCGTCGCTCGTCGACACCGGCAGCGACGGCAGCGCCGCCGGGCTCAACTGGGGCCGCTGGGAAGGCAAGGGATCGACGATCCGGCAGAAGCTGCCCGACGGCAGCACAGCGAACAACGACGGCGGCAACCTGCACTACATCTACGGCAATGTCGCGGTGTCGCTGCCGACCTCCGGGCAGGTCACCTATGTTCCCGTGGGCGGCACGCACCCGACCGACTCGGCGACCGGCGCGACCGGAACGCTGATCTCGGCGGGCATCATCAACGTCGACTTCAATCTCGCGAAGGCGCAGTTGAGCGGGCTCGCCGCCGGCTTCACCAACGCGACGTACACGCTGGGCGGTACGGCGAGCATCATCAACGGACAGTTCTCGACCGCCGGCCCCGGTGGCAATGCGGCGTGCACCGGAAGCGCCTGCCGCGGCCTCATCGCCGGGAATTTCGCCGGCTTCTTCGCCGGCCCGGGGGGCGCGGGCATCGGCCTCGATTACTACTTCAACACGCGCGGCGGCGGGGTCATCGAAGGCGCGGCCGGATACAGGAGGTGCCCGGGGACGGGTGGCTGCTGAGGCCCCGTCCCGCTATTTCGTTGTGAAACGCGTGGTGCCGTCCCAGTCGGCGGGCGGCGGCGCAGCGATGAATTCGTCGCATCGCGCCACGTAGAGATCGCGCAGCGTCGAGGGCGCCAGCGCCGCGAGCTTCTCCCGCGCTCCCGCGAAGTCGAAACCGCGATAGCGTGCGAGCGCCTCGTTCCATTGCGCGAGCATTGCGGCGGCCTCGCCCGGCGCACCCAGCGGCACCCAGATCGAGATCGGCTGCTCGCGGCCCTTGACGCGCACGCGATCGATCTCGCGCCACGCGAAATCCGGCGCGGCCGCCTTCGTCTCGTCGCCGCAGAGGATGCCGACGCCGTAGACCTTCGTGAGGCCCTCGAGGCGGGACGCGAGATTCACCGCGTCGCCCAGCACCGTGTAGGCCTTGCGAAATCGCGACCCCATGTCGCCGATGCTCATCAATGCCGGTGTTGATCCCGATCCCGATCTCGAGCTCGGGCCAGCCGCGCTCGCGGAACGGCGCCGCGAGCGAGCGCATCGTCCGCTGCATCGCGAGCGCCGCCGCGACCGCATCGTGCGCGTGCCGCGGGTTCGCGAGCGGCGCGCCCCAGAACGCCATGATCGCGTCGCCGATGTACTTGTCGATCGTGCCGTGGTGCTCGTGGATGACCTCGGTCATCGGCGTCAGGTAGGCGTTCATCAGCGCCGACAGCTCGCGCGGCTGCAGGAGCTCCGACACCGATGTGAAATTGCGCACGTCGCTGAAGAGCACCGAGAGCTCGTGGCTCTCGCCCTCCATCGAGAAGCTGCGGCCCGCTCTCGCGCATCTGCCTCACGCGCTCCGGCGGCACGTACTCGCCGAACATGTCGGACAGATGCCGGATCGCGCGCGCTTCGCGCAGGTATCCGGTCATGATGTTCCACATGAGCAGCACGAGCAGCATCACGAGCGTCGCCGCGAGCGGGACGACAGCGTTGTCTGCCGCCAGAACCACAGGTTGACGCCGATCACGAGCGCCGCCACCACCGCGATGCCGAGCACGCCCGAGCAGCGGACGCCGCCACGGCACGGCGAACACGACCAACAGGCCCGCGACCAGGATGATCAGCGCCTCGATCTGCGGCGTCCCCGCCGGGACCGATTTCAGCTCCTCGTTCAGCATGCCGGCGACGAGGTTCGCGTGGATCTCGACGCCGGGATAGTCGGGGGCGAGCGGCGTCGAGCGCAGATCCGAGAGGCCTTTCGCGGTCGTCCCCACCAGCACGATCGCGCCGGTGAAGTCGTCTGCGGGGACCGTCCCTGCGAGGATGTCGGTCGCCGAGTAATAGCGGAAGCTCTTCTCCGGTCCGCGATAGGGGACGAGCGCCGTGCCGTCGCGCGCGACCGGCACGACGAGCCCGGAGACGTCGAGCGAATCGAGATCGCCGTTGCTGTCGAAATGCGGGGCGACCGCCTTGCCTTCGACGACGGTCTGCGCGATCGCCACTGCGAGCGCGGGATAGAAGCTGCCCTCGATAGCGCTTCACGAGCGGAACGCGGCGCACCACGTTGTCGGAATCGAATACCGGATCGAGGTGGCCTGCGGTCACGGCGGCGCGCTGAGCACCTCGAGGTTCGCCGCATAGCCGTTCTCGTCGGCGATCGGAATGTCGTGGCCGCCGAGCGCCGCGCCGGTGAACACGGGTGCGGGCAGCATGCCCGCGCGCTGCACGTCCTTCGTGTACGTGAAGGCCGAGCACCACCGGCCTGCCCGCGCATCGCGCTTCGCGAACCGCGCGTCGAAGTCGAGCTCGGTGCGAAGCTTGCCGATGTCGCGTCGAATCCGCGGCGCGCGCCGAGCTCGGTGTGCGCGAGCTCGCTCGAGCGCCGCGCTGCCGCTCGACGTGTCGGTTTCGGGGAACACGACGTCGAAGCCGACCGCGCGCGCGCCGTATCGGTCGAGCAGCTGCGTCGACGAAGCCGCGCCAGCTTGTCGCGCGGCCATGGCCAGTGGCCCTTCGTGGCGCAGGCTCTTCTCGTCGATGTCGACGATGACGACCTGCGGATCCGGCGTGCCCGGCATCGTCGCCTTGAGCCGCGCGTCGTACGCGATCGCCTCGAGCTTGCCGGCGAGCGGAAACGACAGCGCGTGGCGGTTCTCGTCGAGCAGCGGCTCGACGAGGAACACGGCAACGATGGCAAGGCCGGTCAGCCAGCGCGGCGCCCCGGCCAGTCGATGCAGCACCCGCTCCGGGACGAAGCCCATGCGGGCGCGCTTAGCGGCGGAGCCGGCGGGCGGCGAGGAATCCCAGGAGGAGGGCGAGGAGCGCCAGCAGCGATTGCGACAGCGTCGGGATGGTGAGGTCGGTGTTGACGTCGAGCACGATCACGTGCGGAGCCGAGGCCGCCGGCGGGAACATCCCGTCACCCGTGTACACCGCGCTTATCACGACGTTCGCGTCGACCGGACCGGCGACCGTCGCGTGCGCGGCGCCGTTCACGAGGTCGACCGTTGCCACGGTCTGACCGTCGCGCCGGATTTCGACCGATCCCCCCGGTATCAGCGTCGTGTCGACCGGCGTGACCGCGACGTCGACGGCGACGCTGCTGTTCGCCTTCGCCCGCGCCGGCACCGCCAGCGCGACCGCGGGCGCGGGGAGCAGCACGCCCTTGATGACGAATACGTCGAGCGGTCCGGCGAAAGCCTCGTTGTACAGCGCATCGCCCGAGTAGTGCACGCACACGCCGTAATCGTCGATCGCGAGATCCGCGACCGCGACGCGCGCCTTTCCGCCGGCGTCCAGCGGCGCCGTGCGTGCGGGAGGCACCGGGCTCGACGGATTGCCGAACTTGAACGGCGCGGGACAGCGCGCCGCGCTTCCGGCGACCCAGACGTCGACGGTGCCCGTCGCGACGACGGGACCGATCAAGGTCGCGGTCACGGTCAGCGTCTGCCCTGGAGATCACGGGATTCGGAGCCGTCGTGACCTGCAGCACGGCGCCGCCTTTCGCGACGACGATCGTATAGGGCTGCGTCGTCTTGGTTCCGCGCGAGTCGGTCACGCCCGCGGTGAACACGAATGTCCCGGCCGCCGTAGGCGTCGCCGACGAGATGGCCGTCGCCGCCGAGCGTCACGCCGGGCGGCAGCGCCCCGCCGACGAGCTGCCAGCCATACGGCGGCAGGCCGCCCTGCGCCTGGAGCATGACGTCGAGCGGCGTGCCGGCGGGAACCGGCGCCGCGAACACCGACGGCGGCGTCGTGATCACCAGCGGCGGCACGTCGATGAAGATCGTGAACGGCTGCGACGCGTTCGGCCTGATGCCGTTGGTTGCGACGATCGCGCCCGAGAACGAGCCGACCACCGTGGGCGTGCCCACGATCCGGAGCGTCGACGGATCGAGGATGAGTCCCGGAGGCAGCCCGCTCGCCGTGACCGCGATCGGCGCCGTTCCGGCGACCGTGACCTGGAAGCTGTACGGCACGCCGACCATGCCGTCCGGCGGCGCCCCGCTGGTGATGGTGGGCGGCCGTCCGTTGAGGATGGTGAGCGTTCCGCTCGTCGCCGGCTCCGTCTTGAACACGTCGACGTCGTTGTAATCGAAAATCGACGTCGTGTTGACCAGCGGTCCGGGAGGGCCGGTTGCGCTGACCACCGCGGTGATGTTGCAGGCCTGGCCGGGGTGAAGGAAACCGTTTGTGAACGTGAACCCGCCGCCGGACGGCTTGACGTTGCCGCCACATTGGCTCGCGGCCGCGCTGACGAGCGTCATCCCCTGCGGAAACGCGTCGGAAAACGCGATCGAGTCGAGCGCGTCCAACTTGTCGGCGTCAAAGAGCCGGATCGTCAGGGTCGACGCGCCGCCCGAGGGCACGCTCGCCGGGGAGAAGGACTTGGCCACGCACAGCTGGCATTGCGCCATGGCCGGCGCTGCCGCAACCATCGCGACCGCCGCCACGGCGACCGCCAACGCCGCGCGCCGCGCATTTCCCCGCGTGTCCCAGCCACCCTCGCATGACCTGCCTCCAGCCGACCGTTCGCGCCCCGATGCGATCCGCGAATGATAGTCCGCATTCGTCGCATTTCAAAAAACCATGCTGACGTATAGGCCGAGCGCGGGCGCCGTCGGGGCTTGATCTACCCCAAAGACCGCCGTGGGGCGCTCGATATAATGACCCACGTCACGCAGCCCGCCGCCTCGCGCGCCGCGCGCTCCGGCCCCTCCCCGCTCCTCCGAACCTATCCGATGCTGGAAGCCCATGAACTCGCCGCGCAGCGCGGCCGCGCGCGGCTGTTCGAGGGCCTGTCGTTCCGCGTCGACGCCGGCACCGCGCTGGTCGTCACCGGCGCGAACGGGACCGGCAAGACCACCCTGCTGCGGATGCTGGCGGGCCTCTCCGCGCCCGCTGAGGGAGAGATCCGCTGGATGGGCCGGGCCTGCGCGCCGTTCGACGCCGAGCTCCGCGCATCGATCGCCTTCGCCGGCCACGCGCCCGCGCTGAAGGACGAGCTCACCGCCGAGGAGAATCTCGCCGTGCTGCTCGAGCTCGCCGGGGAAAGCGTCGCGCCCGGCGCGTTCGAGGACGCGCTCGCGTCGGTCGCGCTCGGCGCGAAGCGGATGCTGCCGGCGCGCGTGCTCTCGCAGGGGCAGCGCCGGCGGATCGGCATCGCGCGCCTGCTGCTGCTCAACCGGCCGCTCTGGGTGCTGGACGAACCGGTCACCGCGCTCGACGCGGCGGGCATCGCGATGCTCGGGGACATCGTCGGCGCGCACCTCGATCGCGGCGGCGCCGCGGTGGCCGCCACGCATGCGCCGCTCAACCTGTCCGGCGAGCGCGTGCGCTCGCTGGAGCTCGCGTGAACGCGCGCGCCGAGCCCGCGCCCGTTTCGGCCGCCGCCGGCGCCGTGCTGCCCGGCGTGCGCTGGGCGCTCGCTCGCGACCTGCGCATCGCGCTCCGCTCGCGCTCCGAGCTCTCCGTCCAGCTCCTGTTCTACGTCATCGTGGTCGCGCTGTTCCCGCTTTCCACCACGCCCGAGCGGACGCTGCTCGCGACGATGGGGCCCGGCGTGCTGTGGGTCGCGGCACTGCTCGCCTCGCTGCTGTCGCTGCCGCGCCTCTTCGCCGCCGACTACGCCGACGGGACCCTCGAGCAGATTGCGCTGTCGCCGTATCCGCTCGAGGCGCTGGTCTCCGGTAAAATACTGGCGCACTGGCTGACCACCGGATTGCCGGTCGCGCTGCTGGCGCCGCTCCTGGGCGTGCAATACCAGATGGACGGCGAATCGCTGGCGGTGCTGGCGGCCGCGCTTCTCATCGGCACGCCGATCCTGTCGCTGCTGGGCGCGATCGGCGCGGCGCTGACACTGGGGCTCCGCGCGGGAAGCAGCCTGCTCGCGCTCCTGATCCTGCCGCTCTACGTGCCGGTGCTGATCTTCGGCGCCGGCAGCGTCGACGCGGCGCGATCCGGCCTGGGTGCGACGGCGAACCTGTCGCTCTTGGCGGCCGGACTCATCATCGCCGTGGTCGGCGCGCCGTTTGCGGCGGCAACGGCGGTAAGGATCGCGCTCGACTGACCCCGCAAACAGGCGTAGACGCATAGAGACATGACACTGAACTGGTTCCGCCTCGCCTCACCCGCGACGTTCTATCCCGTCGCGGGAAGACTGATCCCCTGGTTCGCGTGGCCGGCGGCGCTGCTCGCCTGCGTCGGCGTCGCGCTTGGTCTCTTCGGCGCGCCGACCGATTTCCAGCAGGGCGACGCCTACCGGATCATCTTCATCCACGTGCCCGCCGCGTGGATGTCGATGTTCCTCTACCTCGTGATGGCGTTCTGGGGCGCGATGTCGCTCGGGTTCAACACCCGGCTCTCGGCAATGATGGCGCAGTCGATCGCGCCGACCGGCGCGCTGATGACGTTCATCGCGCTCGTCAGCGGCTCGTTCTGGGGACGCCCCACCTGGGGCACCTACTGGGCCTGGGACGCGCGGATGACCTCCGAGCTGATCCTGCTGTTCCTCTATCTCGGCGTCATCGCGCTGCGCAGCGCCATCGACGACCCCCGGCGCGCCGACCGCGCGTGCGCCGTGCTGTCGCTGACCGGTGCGATCAACGTGCCGATCATCTATTACTCGGTCAAGTGGTGGAACACGCTGCACCAGGGGGCGTCGGTGCGCCCCGGCGAATCGAAGATGGCGACGATCATGCTGGTGGGCATGCTCATCATGTCGTTCGCCGCGTGGTTCTACGCGATCGCCGTGACGCTGCATCGCGCCCGCAGCATCATGCTCGAGCGCGAGAGCGGCGCGGCATGGGTCGGCGCGCTTGCCGAAACAAGGTCCTGAAGGGAAGTGACGCAATGAACGGATTATTCGAAATGGGCGGCTACGGCTTCTACGTCTGGAGCGCCTACGGCGTGGCCGCGGTGGTGATCGCGGCCGAAATCCTCTCCGTGCGTGCGCGGCGCAAGGCGGCGCTCACGCAGGCGCGCATCGTCGCCGGCGACATTCCGCGTCCGGCGGCGTCGACGGGGAGCGTGCGATGAAGCCCCGCCACCGCCGCTTTCTCTGGATCGGCACCGGCGTCGCGCTGCTGGGCGTCGCCGCGGCGCTCGTGCTCAACGCATTCCAGTCGAACCTCGTGTTCTTCTTCACGCCGACGCAGGTCGCGGCGAACGAGGCGCCCAAGGGCCGCGCGTTCCGGATCGGCGGGCTCGTCGTCGACAAGAGCCTCTCGCGCGAAGGTCTCACGGTGCGCTTCAAGGTCACCGACACCGGGAGCACGATCCCCGTCGTCTACAACGGCATCCTTCCCGACCTCTTCAAGGAAGGCAAGGGCGTCGTCGCGCAAGGCAAGCTCGAATCGGACGGCACGTTCCACGCGACCGAGGTGCTCGCGAAGCACGACGAGAACTACATGCCGCCCGAAGCCGCCGATGCCGTCAACAAGGCGCACGGCGCCGCCATGGCCGAGAAGACCGGCCGGACCCTGAAGCAATAGCGAAGGAATGCCGCGATGATTCCCGAACTCGGCCATTTTGCGTTGATGCTGGCGCTGCTGCTCGCGGCGGTCCAGGGAACGCTTCCCATCATCGGCGCCGCACGGCGCATGCCCGCGTGGATCGCGCTCGCCCGGCCGCTCGCGCAGGCGCAATTCCTGTTCGTCGCCGTCGCCTGGGGCGTGCTCGCGTATTCGTTCATCAGCAGCGACTTCTCGGTCGCCAACGTCGCGGAGAACTCGAACTCGGAGCTGCCGATCTTCTACCGGTTCGCTGCGACCTGGGGCTCGCACGAAGGCTCGATGATGCTCTGGGTGATGATGCTCGCGGCGTGGACGCTCGCCGTGTCGCTGAAGAGCAAGAACCTGCCCGACGTGATGGTCGCACGCGTGCTGGGCGTGATGGGGCTCGTCAGCTGCGGCTTCATCCTGTTCGTGCTCTGGACCTCGAATCCCTTCGAGCGCGTCTTCCCGATTCCCGCCAACGGCCGTGACCTGAATCCGCTGCTGCAGGATCCGGGCATGGTGGTGCATCCGCCGATGCTCTACACCGGCTACGTCGGTTTCTCCGTCGCGTTCGCGTTCGCCGTCGCGGCATTGCTGAGCGGGCGCCTCGACGCCACATGGGCGCGCTGGTCGCGGCCGTGGACGACCGTCGCATGGTGCTTTCTCACGATCGGCATCATGCTCGGCAGCTGGTGGGCGTACTACACGCTGGGCTGGGGCGGCTGGTGGTTCTGGGACCCGGTCGAGAACGCGTCGTTCATGCCATGGCTCGTCGGCACGGCGCTCGTGCATTCGCTGGTCGTCACCGAGAAGCGCGGCACATTCAAGAACTGGACCGTTCTGCTCGCGATCAGCGCGTTCTCGCTGTCGCTCGTCGGAACCTTCCTCGTGCGCTCCGGAGTGCTGACGTCGGTGCACGCATTCGCAACCGATCCGCGGCGCGGCGTCTACATCCTCGCCTTCCTCATCATCGTGATCGGCGGCTCGCTGACGCTCTATGCGGTGCGCGCGCCGAAGGTCGGCGTGGGAGGCCGCTTCGAGCTCGTGTCGCGCGAGTCGATGCTGCTCGCCAACAACGTGCTGCTGCTGGCCGCCTGCGGATCGGTGCTGCTCGGCACGCTGTATCCGCTGTTTCTCGACGCGCTCAACCTCGGCAAGATCTCGGTCGGCCCTCCGTACTTCGACTCGGTGTTCGTGCCGCTGATGACCCCGCTCGTGTTCATGATGGGCATCGGGCCTCTCGCGCGCTGGAAGGAAGCCGAGGTGCCCGACCTCTGGCGCCGGCTCCGCTGGGCGCTCGCGGTCAGCGTGGTCACCGCGCTCGTCGTGCCGTTCATCGGCGGCTCGTTCAATCCGTACGTCAGCTTCGGATTGCTGCTCGCGTTCTGGATCGTCGCGTCGACCGTCGTCAACGTTCGTGAGCGCACCCGCGGCGCGACTGGCGGGATCGTCGGCCTGCTGCGGCGGCAGCCGCGCAGCTACTGGGGGATGATCCTCGCCCATCTGGGCGTGGCCGTGTTCATCGTCGGCGTGACGCTGGTGAAGGGCTACGAGACCGAGCGCGACGTGCAGATGAAGATCGGCGACACGGTGAGCGTGGGCGGCTACGTGTTCCGATTCGACGGAGTCACCGACCGCAAGGGACCGAACTACACGGCCGCGCGCGGCGCCGTCGCGGTGAGCCGCGGCGGCACCGTGATCGAGACGCTCTATCCGGAAAAGCGCGCGTACAACGCCGGCGGCATGCCGATGACCAACGCGGCGATCGACAGCGGCATCACCGGCGACATCTATGTGTCGATGGGCGAGCCGGTCGACGGCGGCGCCTGGATCATCCGCGTCTATTCGAAGCCCTTCATCACCTGGGTGTGGTCGGGATTCGTGCTGATGGCGCTGGGCGGATTCCTCGCGCTGATGGACCGCCGCTACCGGCGGCAGGAGCGGCCCGTCGCCGCTTCCGTCCGCGCATCCGGAGCCCTCGGCGCTGACTAGGAATGCACACATCATGAATCGCAAGCTGCTCATCCCGCTCGTCATATTCGTCGTGCTCGCCGGCTTCCTGTTCGCCGGCCTGTGGCGCGACCCGCGCGAAGTGCCGTCGCCGCTCGTCGGCAAGCCGGCGCCGGTGTTCAGCCTCGCGCAGCTCAACGGACCGAGCACGCCATTCGGCACAACCGACATGAAGGGCCAGGTGTGGCTGCTCAATGTCTGGGCATCGTGGTGCGTATCGTGCCGCGAGGAGCATCCGCTGCTGGTCGAGTTCGCGAAGGCGAAGATCGCGCCGGTGATCGGCCTCAACTACAAGGACCAGCCCGCGCCGGGCATCCAGTGGCTCGCCCAGAACGGCAATCCCTACACGACGTCGGTGCAGGACAGGGACGGCCGCGTCGGCATCGACTACGGTGTCTACGGCGTGCCCGAGACGTTCGTCATCGACAAGGCCGGAACGATCCGCTACAAGCAGATCGGCCCGATCACGCCGGAGGCGCTCGAGAAGAAGATCCTTCCGCTCGTGCGCGAGCTGCAGAAATCATGATGCGCCTGATCTTCGCCCTGCTCGCCGCGCTCGCGTTGCAGGCCGCGCTGCCGGTCCTCGCCGCCGACGCGGTGCCCACCGAGATGGATCCGGTCAAGGCGGCGCGCGCGGTCAAGCTCGCGGAAAAGCTGCGCTGTCTCGTGTGCCAGAACCAGACCATCGCCGACTCCAACGCGGAGCTCGCCAACGACCTTCGCACGCAGATCCGCGAGCAGATCGCCGCGGGGAAGAGCGACGACCAGATTCTCGAGTACATGACCAATCGGTACGGCGACTTCGTGCTCTACCAGCCGCCGTTCAAGGCGACGACGATCCTGCTGTGGCTCGGGCCCGCCATCCTGCTCCTCGGCGGACTCGCGATCCTGCTGCGCAATCTCGCGCGCCGCCGTGCCGGCGATGTCGCCGGCCATGTCGCGCTGACGGACGAAGAGAAGTCGCGGGCCACGCAATTGCTCGCAGACGATACTGGAAAGAAGACAACGTGATCGCATTCGTCATCATTGCCGGGGCGATGGTCGCCGCCGCCCTCGCGTGGGTGCTCGTGCCGCTCCTGCGCCGCCATGGACATCGCGGCATGGACCGCGCCACCTCGAACCTCGTGCTCCTGCGGGAACAGCGCCAGGAGCTCGATCAGGATCTCGCACGAGGCACGCTCACGCCGGAACGCTACACACAGGCGCTCGCCGAGCTCGAGCGCACCGTGCTGGACGAGACGACCGCCGCGGAGGCGCCCGCGTCCTCCGGCGCGTCGATGTCGTCGACCTGGACCGCGGTCGCGCTGGCCGCGGGCATCCCGATTCTCTCGGTGGTGCTCTATCTCACGCTGGGCAGCCGCGACGCTTTCGTCCCGACCGTCGCGCGGGCGCCCGCCAGCGCGGGCGAGCACGACATCACGCCGGCCGAGATCGAGGCGATGGCGGCACAGCTTTCCGCGAAGCTCCAGCAGGAGCCCAACAATGCCGAAGGCTGGGTGATGCTGGCGCGCACCTATTACGCGCTGAAGCGATTCCCCGATGCCGCGCGCGCCTTCGACCGCGCCGTTGCCCTCGTGCCCGACAACGGATCACTGCTCGCCGACTACGCCGATGCGCTCGGCTCCGCGCAGGGCGGAACGCTCGCCGGCAAGCCGCAGGAGCTCATCGCCCGCGCGCTCAAGGCGGATCCGAACTCCTGGAAGGCGAACGCGCTCGCCGGCACCGCAGCCTTCGACGCGAAGGATTATTCCAAGGCCGTCTTCTACTGGGAACGCACGAAGGCGAACGTGCCGCCGGATTCCGAATTCGCGAAGGGCCTCGACGCCAGCATCGCGGAAGCGCGCCAGCTGGGCGGCTCGCATCTTCCGCCCGGCTCCGGCCAAGCCGGCCGCGTCCGCCGCGGCCCCGACCAAGCCGGCCGCGTCCGTCGCGAGCGCCGCACCCGCCCCGGCAAGGCTGCGGCCGCAAGCGCTTCCGCCGCCCCCGCGGCGATCGGCGGCTCGACCATCGCCGGAACCGTGCAGCTCGCGCCCGCGTTGGCGGCGCAGGCGGATCCTTCCGACACCGTGTTCATTTTCGCGCGCGCGGCGCAGGGCCCGAAGATGCCGCTCGCGATCGTGCGCAAGCAGGTCAAGGATCTCCCGTACACGTTCATGCTCGACGACTCGACCGCGATGGCGCCCAATATGGCGCTGTCGAATTTCGCCCAGGTCGTCGTCGGCGCGCGCGTCTCCAAGTCCGGCCTCGCCGTGCCGCAGAGCGGCGATCTCGAGGGAATCTCCGCGACGGTGAAGCCGGGGTCCACCGGCGTCGCCGTCGTCATCGCGAACAAGCTGCCCTAGCGGCAGTTGGTCGCACCCCGCGCGCGCATTCCCGCGCGCCCTGTTCCCGTTGACTTGCGTCAACGCCGGATTCGATGCCGGCGCGCACAGTAATGGTGCGTTGCGCGGACACGTCCGATCGCGCAATCGTCGAGAGGGGAATTCTGCATGAGCCAATCCATCGTTCGCACCAGCATTCGTCTGCTTGCCGCGCTCGCACTCGCGGCCACCCCCGCGCTCGTCGCAGCACAAAAAGCGCCAGCGACAAAGGCGGCTGCATTCGATGCGGCGCCGTGCCTCGCATGCCATGCGCCGGTAAAGACGCTGCACGATTCCGGCAAGCACAAGTCGGTCGGCTGCAACGCCTGCCACGACGGCACCGCGGCGCACCTCGCCGATTCGTCGAAGCGGCCGTCGACGAAGACCGATCTCGCGACGTGCGGTGGCTGCCACCAGAACCAGTACCGGACGTACGCGGAAATGGACTGGAAGCGCACGGCGCGATTCGAGAAGAAGCAGGCGACCGGCCCCGCGCCCGATCCCGCCTACGACCTGCTGATGACGCCGCACGGCTTCACCAAGGAGCACAACCTGCCGCGCTCGCACACGTTCGCGCTGCTCGACCAGTATGTCGTCGACCGCGCGTTCGGCGGCCGTTTCGCGGCGAAGGATGGCTGGCGCTATCTCGCGGGCTCGGGCGACTTCAGCGTGATGGACGCCGTCGTCGACCAGTTTCCCGACAACGCCGACCAGAAGCCGTTCAAGCCGGGCACCGCCGCGGCCGCGAACCCCGTCTGCCTGTCGTGCAAGACGCAGGACCACATCCTCGACTGGGCGTACATGGGCGATCCGGTCCCCGGAGCGAAATGGAGCCGGACCTCGAAGGTCGTCGAGCTCGCCCGGGCGTCGAAGCATTCGCTCAATTGCATCTTCTGCCACGACCCGCACGCGGCGAAGCCGCGCATCGTCCGCGACGCGATGATCGACGTCGTGACGCGCACCGACTTCCCGACGCTCTACTCGCAGGATCCGCGCAAGACGAAGGTCGAGGTGCTCGACATGGGCGTGCGCGGCTACACGCGCAAGATCGGGATGCTGGAGCGCTACGACGGCAAGCTGCAATGCGCGCAGTGCCACGTCGAATACAACTGCAACCCGGGATTCAACCCGACCACCGGCGAAGCGATTCCGATGGCGGACAAGCGGACCAACTACTTCCCGTACGTCGGGCCGGCCGACATCCTGAAGGCGTACGACCACATCCAGTTCCGCGACTTCAAGAACCAGTTCACCGGCGCGGCGCTGTGGAAGGCGCAGCACCCGGACACCGAGACCTACTACGGCTCGACGCACGAGAAGCTCGGCATCGACTGCGCGACGTGCCACATGCCGAAGATCAAGGACCCGAAGACCGGCAAGCTCTTCACGTCGCACTGGCAGACGAACCCGAAGAACTATCTCAAGGAAACCTGCCTGCAATGCCATCACGAGTGGACCGAGACGCAGGCGAAGTACGTGATCGAGTCGATGGCGTCGCACTATCAGGGCAAGGTCCGCAACGCCGAGTTCTGGCTGGCCCAGCTCATCGGCAAGTTCGGCCAGGCGCAGACTCGTCGGCGTTCCCGAGGACGCGCTGAAGGCGGCGCGCGCGAAGCATGGCGACGCCCATGCGAACTGGGAATGGTGGACGGCCGTCAACGGCGCGTCGTTCCACAATCTCGACCTCGCGAAGGAATCGCTGGCGCGGTCGGTCTCGGCGTCGCAGGAAGGCATCAAGATCCTCGACGACGCGATCAAGGCGAAGCAGCCGCCTCCGGTGGCCGCGGCCACCGGCACGCCGGCGGCGACGCCATCGCCCGCCAAGTAGCGAGGATTGATTCTCCTCAACGGCGAGGCACGTTGCCTCGCCTTTTTGTTGGCTGAACGGCGATAATTCGAATGCATCGCGCCGCGTCGGCCCAGCGGAGTCCGGGCGACCGCGGCACATGTCCTCCGTACGATTTCCTCATGGCGCCATCGTCCAATTCCCTTGCCGTGTTCGCGATCGCCGGCGCGATCGCCACCATCGTCCTGGCACTCACGATGCGGCGAATGCGTGCGCGCCGCGAGGAAGCGCGCGCGCAAAGCGGAGGCGCCGCGCCGCGCGCCGCCGCACTGATCGCGATTCTCGCCGCGGCGGCAGCGGGCCTCCTGGCGATGGGGTTCGGCTTCTACGCATTTCTCAATGACGCGGCGCCGCCCACCGCGACGGAGATCGACAACGTCGTCGCGGGCGCATCGCGCGCCGAGCTTGCCCGCCATCTCGAACGAGCCCCCAACGATGGCCGGGCGTGGGTGCTGGTCGCGCGGATCGATTTTGCCGCCGACCGTTTCGCCGACGCCGCCGTCGCATACGAGCGCGCGCTCGCCACCCCCAAGGTCGCTCTCGACGCGGGGGTATGGTGCGAATACGCCGACGCGCTCGGCATGGCGCAGGGCGGTTCGCTCACCGGCCGCCCGCGCGAGCTCGTCATGCGCGCGCTCGCGCAGAACCCGGCGCACCCGAAGGCGCTGGAAATGGCCGGCAGCGCGGCGTACGAGGCCGGAGAATACCGGGCCGCCGTGCAAGTACTGGCGGCAGCTCCTGCCGCAGCTCGCGGACGACCCCCATGCGAAGCGCGAGCTGGCTGCGGCGATCGCCCGCGCCGAGGACAAATTGATTCCCACCGACCCGCCCTCCGGCGCGCCGGTTCCAGGCAAATGAACAGGACGATCTTGATGCCGACCGATGCGGACGTGCTGGTGATCGGCGGCGGGCTCACCGGCCTCGCCACCGCGTTCTATCTCAAGGAGCGCGGCGTCTCGGTCGAAGTGCTCGAGGCGGCTCCTTCGGCGGGCGGCGTGATCGCGACGCGGCGCCGCGACGGCGCGCTGACCGAGGCGGGGCCGAACAGCACGCTCGACACGACGCCGCTCATCAACGCGCTGCTCGACCGTCTCGGCATCCGCGACCAGCGCCGCGACGCGAGCGCCGTCGCGTCGACGCGCTTCATCGTTCGCGGAGGCAGGCTGGTCGCGTTGCCGGCCTCGCCGGGCGCGTTCTTCACGACGCCTGCGTTCTCGCTCGGCGCGAAGCTCGCGCTCCTGCGCGAGCCGTTCATCGGCCGCGCGCCCGCCGGCACCGAGGAGTCGATCGCCGCGTTCGTCCGCCGCCGGCTCGGCAACGAGTTCCTCGACTACGCGATCGATCCCTTCGTGTCCGGTGTCTACGCCGGCGATCCGGACGAGATCTCCGTGCCCGCCGCGTTTCCGCGGCTGCATGCGCTCGAGCAGAAATACGGCAGCCTCATCAAGGGCCAGATCAAGGGCGCGCGCGAGCGGCGCGCCAACGCCGAGACGGCGAAGAACTCCGCGGGCAGCTTTTCGTTTCGCGCCGGCATGCAGACGCTGACCGATGCGCTCGCCACGGCGGTTGGCCGCGTCGAGACCGGCGTCGACGTGACGCGCATGGCGAAGGCCGCCGGGGGCGGGTTCCGCATCGAGGGCGCGCAGCGCGATGCCTTCTTCGTGCGGACCGCGAAGGCGGTGGTCCTCGCGGCGCCGGCCTATGCGGCAGCCCGGCTCGTGCGCGAGATCGCGCCCTCGGCCGTGCCAAATCTCGAATCGATCGAATATGCGCCGATCGCGATCGCGGCGTCGTGTTACCGCCGATCGGACATCGCGCATCCGCTCGCCGGATTCGGGTTTCTCGTCCCGAAGAAGGAGCGGCGGAAGATTCTCGGCTCGCTGTTCTCGAGCAGCATGTTCGAAGGCCGCGCGCCGGAGGGCAGCGTTCTTCTCACGACGTTCGTCGGCGGCAAGCGTCAGCCGGACTTGGCCGCCCTGCCCGACGCCGAAATCGCCGCGATCGTGCACGGGGAGCTGACGGCGCTCGTCGGCGCCACCGCCGCGCCGCAATGGAGCGACATCAAGCGCTGGAAGCATGCGATCCCGCAGTACACGCTCGGGCATCTCGGGCGAATCGCCGCGATCGAGGCCGCGGAAACGTCGGCCCCGGGCCTCTTCCTGCGCGGAAGCTACCGCGACGGCGTCTCCGTCGGCGACCGCATCAAGGCCGCGCAAGCGAGCGCGGACGCGGTGATGCACCACCTCGGCTGAGCGAGGATCGCGCTCACAGGTCCGCGCCGCACTTCCAGCACAGTTCGAACGTCGCGGGGTTCTCCTCGTGGCAGGCGCGGCAGAAGACGCTGCCGGTGCGCGCGCGCTCGACACGGTATTCGCGCAGCACGGCCTCGGCGCGCGGCAGGTCGGCGTCGTCGTCGAGCCACACCTGCGGCAGCGCGACTTCCGGCGGTACGTCGCCGACGATGCTCGACATGTGCTCGTTGAACACGTGCGCCTTGATGCCGGCGTGCGTCAGCCGGTCGAGCAGCAGGTACGCCTCGAACCGCTGCGACGCGACGAAGAAGCGCTGCATGAGGGTCAGCTCGCCGGGCGCCAGTCGAGGAACGCCGCCACGAGACGCTGCAGCACGCCGACGAGTGCGGCCGCGCGTCCGGCGTCGTAGCGATCGGGCGCCGATTCGTCGAGATAGCAGGCCTGCGCGATCTCGAGTTGCAGCGCATGCGCGCTTGCCTCCGGGCAGCCGTAGTGGCGGGTGACGTAGCCGCCTTTGAAGCGCCCGTCGACGATGTTCGTGAATCCCTGCGCCGCTGCGCAGAACCTCCGTAGCCGTGTCGCGCAGGACCGGCGCGCAACTGGAGCCGCTGGCGGTGCCAAGGTTGAGATCGGGCAGGCGCCCGGCGAAGAAGCGCGGGACTTCCGCGCGGATCGAGTGACCGTCGAGCAGGATGGCATGGCCATGCCGCGCGCGGACGCGCTCGACCTCCGCCGCCAGCAATCGGTGATACGGATCGAAATATTCCGCGCGCCGGGCGAGAATCTCCGCCGCCTCTGGCGCGGCGCCCGGCGAGTAGATCGGATCGCCCGCGAACGTGCGGGTTGGGCACAGCTCCGTGTTGTCGGCACCGGGATAGAGCGCGATGCCCGCGGGATCGCGGTTGAGGTCGACGACGTAACGTGAATGCGTGGCCGCGACGAGCGTGACGCCCATCGCGGGCGCGAAAGCGTACAGCTTGTCGACGTGCCAGTCGGTGTCGGGCAGCGCCCTGGCCTCGGGCGCGAAGCGCCCCGACAGCGCCGCCGGCACGACGGTGCCGGCATGCGGAATGTCGATGACGAGAGGCGCGTCGCCGCGCGTGACCGTGCAGAGCGTCATCCGGCAGGCCAGCGCACCACGGATCCGCTGCGGACGAGGCCGGCACACGGATTTCCGCCGATCCGGTACGAAAGCTCCGCGGGCTCCGCGATGTCCCACAACACCAGGTCGGCGCGCATCCCAGCGGCGAGCACGCCGCGGTCCGCGAGCCCCAGCGCGCGTGCCGCGTGACGCGTGGCGCCCGCGAGCGCCTCCGCCGGCGTCAATCCGAACAGCGTGCAGGCCATGTTCAGCATGAGCAGCAGTGAGGTGACCGGCGAGGTCCCCGGATTGCAATCGGTCGCGACCGCCACCGGCACACCCAGCGCGCGCAGGGCGGCGATGGGCGGCACCCGCGTTTCGCGCAGCGCGTAGAACGCGCCGGGGAGGAGCACGGCCACCGTCCCGGCGCGCGCCATGGCGGCGAGTCCGCCTTCGCTCGCGTATTCGAGATGATCGGCCGACAGCGCGCCGAACTCCGCGGCGAGCGCGGCGCCCCCGGTGTCGGACAGCTGGTCTGCGTGCAGCTTCACCGCGAGTCCCGCGGCCCGCGCCGCGGCGAAGACGCGCCGCGTCTCGTCCGGCGTGAAGCCGATGGTCTCGCAGAACGCGTCGACGGCATCGGCAAGTCGCTCCTTCGCCAGCGCCGGAATCGTCTCGCGGCACACGAGATCGACATAGGCCGCGCGCCGATCGACGAATTCCGGTGGAACCGCGTGCGCCGCGAGCAGCGTCGTGCGGACGTCGACGCCACATTCGGCTGCGAGCGCCCGCGCGGCGGCGAGCAGCTTGCGCTCGTTCGCGGTGTCGAGGCCGTAGCCGGACTTGATCTCGACGGTCGTCACGCCCTCCGCGGCAAGCGCCGCGAGCCGCGGCCGGCTCTCGTCGACGAGCGCTTCTGCGGTCGACCGCCGGACCGCCGCCACCGTCGCGTTGATGCCGCCGCCCGCGCGCGCGATTTCCGCGTAGCTCGCGCCATTGAGGCGCGCTTCGAATTCGCCGGACCGGTTACCCGCATAGACGAGATGCGTGTGGCAATCGACGAGTCCGGGCGTGATCCATCCTCCCGCCGCGTCGAGCGTGCGCGCGGGCCGCGTGTCGCGGGGCAGGTCGCGCTCGGCTCCGATCCAGGCGATGCGCCCGTCCGCGATCGCGATCGCGCCGTCGCGCACCGTGCCGTACGGCTCGCCGGCGGTCATCGTCGCAAGATGGCCGCCAGTGACGAGAAGGTCGATGGTCGTCCGCATTGCCGTCTCAGTTCGCCCCGGTTCCGATCATGCCGCGCCGAGCCGCTCGAGCGAATTGCGGTAGCGCGCGAGCACGTCCGTTTCGCGCGGATGCCGGCCGTCGCGAACGACCCACTTGCCCGACACCATGACGTCGCGCACCGGCCGCCGGCACGGGCCGAACACCGCCGCGTCGACCAACGCCTCGGCGGGCAATCCCGCGAGCGCCGGATCGTCCGTATCGAGCACGACGAAATCGGCGCGCGCGCCTGCAGCGATCGCGCCGGCGGGCCGCGCCAATGCCCGCGCGCCGCCTTTCGCGGCGCGGGACCAGAGCGACTGTCCGACCGGGTCGTCGCCGTCGCAGAGCACGTTGCGGGCACCGTGCGCGAGGCGCTGCGACCATTCGAGCTGCCGCAGCTCGGCGAACGGATCGATGATCGTGTTCGAGTCGGTGCCGACACCGAAGGCGCCGCCGGCATCGAGCCACGCACGGGCGGCGAACGTGCCGTCGCCGAGGTCGGCCTCAGTCGTGGACGCAAGACCGACGACCGCCCCCGTCGCGGCGAGCCGGCGCGTCTCATCGGCGAGAAGATGCGTCGCGTGCACGATGCACCAGCGCGCATCGACCTTCGCATGATCGAGCAGCCACTGCACCGGGCGGGCGCCGCTGAAGGCAAGGCTGTCCGCGACCTCGCGCGCCTGCTCGGCTGCGTGAATGTGAATCGGCCATTCGGCGCCTGCCATCGCGACGACCGCGGCGAGCTCCTCCGGCGTGACCGCGCGCAGGCTATGCGGTGCGACACCGAGCGTGTAGCCGTGCGTGGTCGCGCCCGCGCGCAATGTCTCGACCAGGCGTGCGAAACCTTCGAGCGTGTGGATGAAGCGGCGCTGACCCGGCGTCGGCGGCGCGCCGCCGAATCCGGAATGCGCGTAGAACACCGGAAGCAGCGTGAGGCCGATCCCGGTTTCTGTCGCAGCCGCGACTACGCGGCGGGCGAGCTCCGCTGGATCCGCGTAAGGACCGCCGTTCGGATCCCGATGCACGTAGTGAAATTCCGCAACCCCGGTGTATCCGGCCTTCAGCATCTCGACGTAGGACTGCGCGGTCACCGCTTCGAACGCATCGGCGTCGACACGGTCGAGGAAGTCGTACATCGCCTGCCGCCAGGTCCAGAAGCTGTCACCGGCGCGGGCGCGCACGCCGGTGCGCCCGGCGATCGCGCGCTGGAACGCGTGCGAATGCACGTTCGGCATGCCCGGGATCAGCGGACCGCGGACACGCTCGGCATGGTCAGGCGCCGCGCCCCGCGCGATGCTCGCAATCGTGCCAACGGCGTCGACGTCGATCGTCACCGCGCGCGCCCATCCTTCCGGGAGCAGCGCATCATCGGCGAAGAGCTTCATGCGTAATCCGAAGATGGCACGACGCTCAAACTCATCTCAAAAATCTTGCGAGCAGCACCGAGTGCCTCATTTGCCAATGAGGGCCCGCAGCGAGCCGCGACGGTACTCAAACGTACAGCGAGGGGCGAGCGAGGACACGAAAGCGAAGCTTCAGTGAAGGCTAACGTGAGCACTGCGAACGTTAAGCCGCGCAGCGGCGGCCGGAACTACAATGCAATCGGTGCGCGCAGCCATTTTGGAGATGAGTTTTAGTAGCGGCCGCCGTTTTGCTGCCAGCGCCATGCATCCGCGCAGATCGCATCGAGGCCGCGCGTGGCGCGCCAGTTGAGCATCGCGTTCGCGCGCGCCGGGTCGGCGTAGTAGCACGCGACGTCGCCGGATCGGCGCGGCCCGAGCGTCTTGGTGATCCTGCGCCCGCACGCGCGCTCGAACGCCGTGACGACGTCGAGCACCGAATGGCCTCGCCCGAGCCCGAGGTTCAGCGTCAGCGCGCCAGGCTCCCTGGCGAGGTATTCGAGCGCGGCGACGTGCCCACGAGCGAGATCCTGGATGTGCACGTAATCGCGGATGCCGGTCCCGTCCGGAGTCGGCCAGTCGGTCCCCCAGATCGTGAGCTCCGAGAACTCGCCTGCGGCGATCCGCGACAGCAGCGGAACGAGATTCTCGGGACGCCCGGTCGGCGCCTCGCCGATCCGGCCTGACGGGTGCGCACCGGCCGGATTGAAATAGCGCAGGATCGCGATGCGCCAGTTCGGATTGGCGCGTGCGAGATCGCGCAGGAATTGCTCGACGACACACTTGGTGCGGCCGTACACGCTGCGCGGCGCGACCGGAGTGTCCTCGGTCGCGGGAAGCTTGTCGGGCTGGCCGTAGACCGTCGCCGATGAGCTGAACACGAGCTTCGCGACGCCGGCCTCGCCCATCACCTCGGCGAGCGCGAAGGTGCCTCCGACGTTGACGCTGTAATAGGCGAGCGGCCGGAGCTCGGACTCGCCGACGGCCTTGAGGCCCGCGCAATGCACTACCCCGGTGACGGGATGATCGTGAAAGGCGCGGCGCAGCACGTCGCTGTCGCGGACGTCGCCTTCGACGCAGGGAACCGGCCGGCCGGCGAGCTCGGCGATGCGCGGCAGCACCGCATGCGTGCTGTTGACGAAATTGTCGAGCAGCACCACGTCGTAGCCGCTGGTCGCGAGCTCGACGGCGATATGCGACCCGATGTATCCGGCGCCGCCGGTGACGAGAATGGTTTCGGACATGGCCGCCGATGCTACCCCAGCCGCGCGGGCCGGAACAGGGACGAGGGAAACAATGAGGCCGGGGCGACGTCCCGGCCTCGGGATTGACTGCCGCCGGCGACGGCCGGCCACCGGATGTTACGCGGCGTTCTTCTTCTCGGCCTCGGCGGCTTCGACCACCTCGGGACGGTCGACAAGCTCCACCAGCGCCATCGGGGCGTTGTCACCGACGCGGAATCCGAACTTGAGGATGCGCAGGTAGCCGCCCGCGCGCTTCTGGTATCGCGGCCCCAGCTCGTTGAAGAGCTTGGTCACGACGGTGCGGTCGCGCAGGCGGTTGAACGCCAGCCGGCGGTTGGCGACCGTCGGCGACTTGCCGAGCGTGATCATCGGCTCGGCGACGCGGCGGAGCTCCTTCGCCTTCGGCAGCGTGGTCTTGATGACCTCGTGCGTGAGGAGCGAGTTGGTCATGTTCCGCAGCATCGCCAGGCGATGGCTGCTGGTGCGGTTGAGTTTCCGCAGTCCGTGACGGTGACGCATGATCGTGGTCCTTGAATCAAGTGGCGCGGCTTTTCACCGCGCTCGTTTCTTGGTCTGTGACGTCGGCCTACGGGCGGTCGAGCCCCGCGGGCGGCCAGTTCTCGAGCTTCATCCCGAGCGAAAGGCCGCGGGAGGCCAGCACTTCCTTGATCTCGTTGAGCGACTTGCGGCCGAGGTTCGGTGTCTTGAGGAGCTCGGTCTCGGTGCGCTGGATGAGATCGCCGATGTAATAGATATTCTCGGCCTTGAGGCAATTGGCCGAGCGGACGGTGAGCTCGAGGTCGTCGACTGGGCGCAGCAGGATCGGATCGACCTGCGGCGACGCGCGTTCGGCGGAGGTCACTTCGGTACCCTGCAGGTCGGCGAACACCGACAGCTGCTCGACCAGCACCGACGCGGCGTAACGCACCGCCTGCTCGGGCTCGACGACGCCGTTGGTCTCGATGTCGAGAACCAGCTTGTCGAGGTCGGTGCGCTGCTCGACGCGCGCGCTCTCGACGGCGTAGCTCACGCGGCGCACTGGCGAGAACGACGCATCGAGCAGGATGCTGCCGATCGTGCGTCCGCCTTCGGGCTTCGCGCGCGCCGTCGCGGGCTGGTAGCCGCGGCCCTTCTCGACCTTGATCTCCATCTCGATCTTGCCGCCGGCGGTCAGATGCGCGATGACATGCTCGGGATTGATGATTTCGACATCGTGGTTGGGCTCGATGTCGGCAGCGGTCACCGCGCCCTCGCCGGACTTGGCGAGCTTGAGCAGCACGTGGTCGCGGTTGTGGAGCTTCAGCACCACGCCCTTGAGATTCAGCAGGATGTCGACGACGTCCTCCTGCACGCCGTCGAGCGCCGAGTACTCGTGCAGCACGCCGGTGATCCGGACCTCGGTGGGCGCGTAGCCCGGCATCGACGACAGCAGCACGCGGCGCAGCGCGTTGCCGAGCGTGTGGCCGTAGCCGCGCTCGAACGGCTCCATGACCACCTTGGCGTGGAACGGCGAGGTCGACTGCACGTCGATAATGCGCGGTTTCAACAGAACGTTGGTCTGCATGCGTGACCTTTAGACAGGAAAACTTCAGATGGAGCCGACGGCGAGCGGCTCTGCCGCCGCCGTCGAACATCCACTATTTCGAATAGAGTTCCACGACCAGGCTCTCGTTGATGTCCTGGCCGAATTCCGAGCGGTCCGGCGCCCCCTTGAAGGTGCCCGACATTTTCTTGACGTCGACCTCGACCCACGAGGGGAAGCCTACCTTCTCGGCGAGCTGCAGCGAATCCTGGATGCGCAGCTGTCCCTTGGCCTTCTCGGTGACGCCGACGACGTCGCCGCCCTTGACCCGCGCCGACGGAATGTTGAGCACCTTGCCGTTCACCGTGATCGACTTGTGGCCGACCAGCTGGCGCGCCTCGGCGCGCGTCGAGCCCAAGCCCATCCGGTAGACGACGTTGTCGAGGCGCGATTCCACGAGCTGCAGCAGGTTCGTGCCGGTCGATCCCTTCATGCCGGCGGCCGTCTTGAAATAGAGGCGGAACTGGCGCTCGAGGATGCCGTACGTGCGGCGCAGCTTCTGCTTCTCGCGCAGCTGCTTGCCGTAGTCGGACATGCGCATGCCGGACTTCACCCCGTGCTGGCCGGGCTTGGTCTCGAGCTTGCACTTCGAGTCGAGCGAACGACGCGCGCTCTTCAGGAAGAGGTCCGTGCCTTCCCGGCGCGCCAGCTTGCACTTGGGTCCGATGTATCGAGCCACTTTGTATCCCTCCGCGCGAAAGCGAGATTCGGCTTTCGCTCGATCAAATTACCTGCGAGTCGCGGGCGGCGCCCGTCGCTTCGCAGCGGAAACTGCCAATGGAAAATCGTGTGTCGCGCGAACGCTCCATCAGATCCGGCGCCGCTTCGGCGGACGGCAGCCGTTGTGCGGTATCGGCGTGACGTCCGAGATGCTGGTGATCTTCATGCCGAGCGCGTTCAGCGCGCGCACGGCGGATTCACGGCCGGGGCCCGGACCCTTGATCCGGACCTCGAGGTTCTTGACGCCGCATTCGACGGCGGCACGCCCGGCCTTCTCGGCCGCGACCTGTGCCGCGAACGGCGTCGACTTGCGCGAGCCCTTGAACCCGGCGCCGCCCGAGGTCGCCCACGACAGCGCGTTGCCCTGCCGGTCGGTGATCGTGATGATCGTGTTGTTGAACGACGCGTGGATGTGCGCGATGCCCTCCGCGACGTTCTTCTTGACCTTCTTGCGAACGCGCGTTGCGGCGGTTTTCTGCGACGGTTGCTGTGCCATCTCTTGGTTCCTTGACCTTTACTTGGTGGCCGACGGCTTCGGGGCCGAGGCCTGACGCGACTTCTTCGGACCCTTGCGGGTGCGCGCGTTGGTGCGGGTGCGCTGCCCGCGCACCGGCAGGCCGCGGCGATGCCGCACGCCGCGATAGCAGCCGAGGTCCATGAGCCGCTTGATGCTCATCGTCACCTCGCGGCGCAGGTCGCCCTCGACGGTGAACTTCTGGACCTGCTCGCGCAGCTTGTCCATCTGGGCGTCGGACAGATCCTTGATCTTGGTCGAGCCCTTGATGCCTGCGGCCGTGCAGATCGCCTGCGCGCGCGGACGGCCGATGCCGTAGATCGCGGTCAGCGCGATCTCCGCGTGCTGGTGATTCGGAATGTTGACGCCTGAAATGCGGGCCATGTCTCTCTACCCTGTCGAATTCGAGTTGGTCAGCCTTGCCGCTGCTTGTGGCGGGGGTCCGTGCAAATGACCCGCACGACGCGATTGCGCCGGATGATCTTGCAGTTGCGGCAAATCTTCTTCACTGATGCCAGTACCTTCATGTCGCTCTCCTGACTCACGTCTCGCCGCGGTCGCTGCCGCCGCCGCCGGAAGCACCGGCGCCTCTTGTTTCCGTTCCCTGCCTCCGGGGCGCTACTTCGCCCGGAAGATGATTCGCGCCCGGGAGAGGTCGTAGGGCGTCAAGTCCACCGTCACCTTGTCTCCCGGCAATATCTTTATGTAATGCATCCGCATCTTCCCGGAGATGTGGCCCAGCACCACATGCCCGTTTTCCAGCTTCACCCGAAACGTCGCATTCGGCAGCGTCTCCAGGATCTCGCCCTGCATCTGGATGAGGTCTTCCTTCGACATTCGTCACCAGGCCACGCAGTGGCAAGCGTTTCTCCCCGTGCCCGCTGCCGGGGATGCTCCGCAGGCGCGGACGGAATTCATCGCGTCGGCAACCCGCCCTTGAAATTGGCCTTCTTGAGCAGGCTCTCGTACTGCTGCGACATGAGGTACGCCTGCACCTGGGTCATGAAGTCCATCGTGACGACCACGATGATCAGAAGCGACGTTCCGCCGAAATAGAACGGCACGTTCTTCCACGCGATCAGGAAATTCGGGATGAAGCACACGACGACGAGGTAGAGCGAGCCGATCAGCGTCAGGCGCAGCGTGATCTTCTCGATGTACTTGGCCGTCTGCTCGCCCGGGCGGTATCCCGGGATGAACGCGCCGCTCTTCTTGAGGTTCTCCGCGGTCTCCTTGGGGTTGTACTGGAGCGCCGTGTAGAAGAAGCAGAAGAAGATGATCGCGCTGGCGTAGAGGATCTCGTGCACCGGCTGACCGGGCCCCAGCGCCGCGGCGAGGTCGCGCAGCCAGATCGTGCTCTCGCCGCTGCCGAACCACGACGCCAGCGTGGCCGGGAACAGGATGATCGACGACGCGAAGATCGGCGGGATCACGCCGGCCATGTTGATCTTGAGCGGAAGGTGCGAGCTCTGGCCCTGGTAGACCTTGTTGCCGACCTGCCGCTTCGCATAGTTGACGAGGATCTTGCGCAGCGCGCGCTCGACGAACACGACGAAGGCGGTCACGCCGATGACGAGCACCGCGATCCCGAGCACCAGCGGGATCGAGTACGCGCCCGTGCGGGTCTGCTCGAGTGTCAGGCCTATCGCGTTCGGCAATCCGGCGGCGATCCCTGCGAAGATGATGAGCGAGATGCCGTTGCCCAGGCCCCGCTCGGTGATCTGCTCGCCCAGCCACATCAGGAACATCGTCCCCGTGACGAGCGTGATCGCGGTCACGACCCGGAACGTGAGCCCCGGCGCCATGACCAGACCGGCCTGCGCCTCGAGCGCGATCGAGATGCCCACGCCCTGGAAGAACGCGAGCCCCAGCGTCGCATAGCGCGTGTACTGCGTGATCTTGCGCCGGCCCGCCTCGCCTTCCTTCTTCAGCGCCTCGAGCGTCGGCACGACCACCGTGCAGAGCTGCATGATGATCGACGCCGAGATGTACGGCATGATGCCGAGTGCCAGGATCGAGAAGCGCTGCAGCGCGCCGCCCGAGAAGACGTTGAACAGGCCGAGGATGCCGCCCTGCTGCCGGTTGAAGAGGTCGGCCAGGACGTCCGCGTTGATGCCCGGCACCGGAATGTGCGTTCCGATCCGGTAGACGACGAGCGCGCCCAGCAGGAACCACAGCCGCCGCTTGAGATCGGCGTACTTCGGTCCTGACTTCAGGGCAGGGTTGTTCAGAGCCAACGCATCATTCCCGTAGTGTTGGTGGCGAGCGTCACGCGACGCTGCCGCCGGCGGCTTCGATCGCCGCCTTCGCGCCCTTGGTGGCGCCGATCCCGGTGAGCTTCACGGCCTTCGCGAGCTCGCCCGACTTGATGACCTTGGCCGACTTCGCGATCGAGGGCACGATGCCCGCGGCCTTGAGCGCCAGGAGGTCGATCTCCGCGACCGGCAGCCGCGCGAGGTCGGACAGCCGGACTTCGGCGTTGTCGTTCTTCGCGAGCGACACGAAGCCGCGCTTCGGCAGCCGGCGCTGCAGCGGCATCTGCCCGCCCTCGAAGCCGACCTTGTGGAAGCCGCCCGAGCGCGACTTCTGGCCCTTGTGGCCGCGTCCCGCGGTCTTGCCGAGTCCCGAGCCGATGCCGCGGCCGACGCGGCGCTTCGCCTTCTTGGAGCCTTCGGCCGGCTTGATCGTGTTAAGACGCATCGCGTGCTCCGTCGTTCCTACTCGGCGACCTTGACGAGGTAGCCGACCTTGTTGATCATCCCGCGCGTCGCGGGCGTGTCGATGACTTCCACCGTGTGGTTCGTCCACTTGAGGCCGAGCCCGCGCACCGTGGCGCGATGGCTCTGCTTGCAGGCGTTCGTGCTCTTCGCGAGCGTGACCCTGATCTTCTTCGGCGCGGCCATGCTCAGGCTCCTGTCAGCTCTTCGACCTTGAGGCCGCGCTTGGCGGCGATCTGGGCCGGCGAGTTGAGGTTCGACAGCGCGTTCAGCGTGGCGCGGACGAGGTTGTACGGGTTGGTCGAGCCGTGGCATTTGGCGAGCACGTTGGTGACGCCGACCACCTCGAACACGGCGCGCATCGGGCCGCCCGCGATCACGCCGGTGCCTTCTGCCGCCGGCTGCATGAACACCTTGGTCGCGCCGTGGCGGCCTTCGACCGGGTGATGCACGGTGCCGCGGTTCAGGTTGACCTTGATCATCTTGCGGCGCGCCTCTTCCATCGCCTTCTGCACGGCGACCGGGACTTCCTTCGCCTTGCCCTTGCCGATGCCGACGCGACCGTCACCGTCGCCGACGACGGTGAGCGCCGCGAAGCCGAGGATCCGGCCGCCCTTGACGACCTTGGTCACGCGATTGATGCTGATCATCTTCTCGCGCAGGCCGTCGCCGCGTTCGTCCTGCTGCTGCTGCCGCTGCTGCATTCTTGCCATGATGGGTTTTCCGTTCCGTGGCTCGTCAGAACTTCAGGCCGTTTTCACGGGCCGCGTCGGCGAGCGCCTGGACGCGGCCGTGGTAACGGTAGCCCGAGCGGTCGAACGCCACCGCGTCGATGCCGAGCGCCTTGGCGCGATCCGCAATCCGCTTGCCGACCACCGCCGCCGCCGCCTTGTTGCCGCCGTTCTTCACGTCCTTGCGCACTTCCGCCTCGAGCGTCGACGCGCTGGCGAGGACCTTGTCGCCGGTCGGCGCGATCAGCTGCGCGTAGATGTGGAGGTTCGAGCGGCTGACGACAAGCCGCGTCGCGCCCTGCAGGGCGATGCGCAGCCGCGTCTTGCGGGAGCGGCGGACTCGAGCTTGCTTCTTGTTCATCGGCTGCCTCTGTGCTTGTTCGGTGTCACTTCTTCTTGGTTTCCTTGATTACCACGCGCTCGTCGTGATAGCGCACGCCCTTGCCCTTGTACGGCTCGGGCGGACGGTACGCGCGAATCTCGGCGGCCACCTGGCCGACCTGCTGCTTGTCGATGCCCTTCACGATGATCTCGGTCTGCACCGGGGTCGTGACCTTGACGCCGCTCGGCATCGAGTGCACGAGCGGATGCGAGAAGCCGAGCGACAGGTTGATCTTGTCGCCGGCCGCCTGCGCGCGGAAACCCACGCCCACCAGCGTCAGCTTCTTCTCGAAGCCGACGGTGACGCCCTTGACCATGTTCGCGACCAGCGCGCGCAGCGTGCCGTGCATCGCGTTCGCCTCGACGGTCGCCGCCTTGCACACCAGCGCGTCGCCGTCCTTCTCGATCGACAGCTCGCCGCCGTACGCGCGCGTCAGGCTGCCCAGCGGGCCCTTGATGGTGATCGTGCCCGGGGCGAGCGTGACCTCGACCTTGGGCGGCAGCTGAACCGGTTGATTGCCAATACGCGACATTTCTTGCCCCTGTCCTTTGCTGTCAGGCGACGATGCAGAGCACTTCGCCGCCGACACCGGTGGCGCGCGCCTTGCGGTCGGTCATCACGCCGCGCGACGTCGAGACGATGGCGATGCCGAGCCCGTTCATCACGCGCGGGATGTCGTCCTTGCCCTTGTAGATGCGCAGCCCCGGCTTCGAGACCCGCTCGATCTTCTCGATGACCGGACGGCCCGCGTAGTACTTGAGGGCGATCTCGAGGAGCGGCTTCTCCTCGCCGGAGACCTTGAAGCCCTCGATGTAGCCTTCGTCCTGAAGGACCTTGGCGATCGCCAGCTTCACCTTCGACATCGGCATCGCGACGACGGTCTGCTCGACCATCTGCGCGTTGCGGATGCGGGTCAGCATGTCGGCGATCGGATCAGTCATGCTCATGTGTCACCTCACCTGCATTGGTCCGCATGGCGCTCTTACCAGCTGGCCTTGACCACGCCGGGGATCTCGCCGCGCATCGCGAATTCGCGCAGCTTGTTCCGGCCGAGGCCGAACTTGCGGAAAAAGCCGCGCGGGCGGCCGGTAATGGCGCAGCGGTTGCGCAGGCGCGTCGGATTCGCGTTGCGCGGCAGCTGCTGGATCTTGAGCCGCGCCGCGAAGCGGTCCTCGTCGGACGCCTTCGTGCTGTTGACGATCGCCTGCAGCATCTCGCGCTTCTTGGCGTACTTCTTCACCAGCGCGCGGCGCTTTTGATCGCGGTTGATCAGGGACAGTTTCGCCATGGTGTCCTCAGTTCTTGAACGGGAAACGGAACGCGGCGAGCAGCGCCTTGGCTTCGGCGTCGGTCTTCGCGGTCGTCGTGATCGTGATGTTCATCCCCCGCACCGCGTCGACCTTGTCGTACTCGATCTCGGGGAAGATGATCTGTTCCTTGACGCCCATGTTGAAGTTGCCGCGGCCGTCGAACGAGCGCCCGGACACGCCGCGGAAGTCGCGCACGCGCGGCAGCGCGATCGAGATCAGGCGGTCGAGGAACTCGTACATGCGGGCCTGGCGCAGCGTCACCATGCAGCCGATCGGATAGCCCTCGCGGATCTTGAACCCGGCGATGGCCTTCTTCGCCTTGGTGATGACGGGTTTCTGGCCGGACACCTTCTGCATGTCGCCGGCGGCGTTGTCGAGCAGCTTCTTGTCGCCGATCGCCTCGCCCACGCCCATGTTGAGGACGATCTTCTCGATGCGCGGCACTTCCATCGTCGACTTGTACCCGAACTGCTTGATCAGCGCGGGCACGACTTCCTTGCGGTAGATTTCCCTCAGGCGGGCCATGATCTCATTCGTCCGGTTGGCGTCACGAGCTCAGGAGCTCGCCGTTCGACTTGAAGAAGCGGACCTTGCGGCCGTCCTCGAGCACGCGGATGCCGACCCGGTCGGCCTTCTTCGTCACGGGATTCCACACGGCGACGTTCGAGACGTGGATCGGCATCTCCTTGTTGACGATGCCGCCCTGCTCGTTCTTCATCGGGTTGGGGCGCTGGTGCTTCTTCACCTGGTTGATGCCGGAGACGAGCACGCGCTCGGCGAAGACCTGCTTCACTTCGCCCCGCTTGCCCTTGTCGCGGCCGGTGATCACGACGACGTTGTCGCCTTTCTTGAGCTTGCGCATCTCGTTCTCCGTTACAGCACTTCCGGTGCCAGCGAGACGATCTTCATGAAGCGCTCGGTGCGAAGCTCGCGCGTGACCGGCCCGAAGATCCGGGTGCCGATCGGCTCGAGCTTGGGCGTGAGCAGCACCGCCGCGTTGCTGTCGAAACGCACGCGCGCGCCGTCGTCACGGCGCACGCCGTGGCGCGTCCGCACGACGACCGCGTTGTAGATCTCGCCCTTCTTGACGCGACCGCGCGGCGCGGCATCCTTGATGCTCACCTTGATCACGTCGCCGATATGCGCGTAGCGGCGCTTGCTGCCGCCCAGCACCTTGATACACATGACCTGGCGCGCGCCGGTGTTGTCGGCGACGTCCAGCATCGACTGCATCTGGATCATTGCTGCTTCTCCAACTTTATCCGCGTTGCCCGCCGCCGCCGGTGTTCTCGCTTCGGCGACGGTGGCCGTTGGTGCCGCGGCCAGTTTTGGACCCCGTTCGGGGAGGTTCCGCGGCGCTCGCTCTTCGCCATGCCGCGGCGGGACAAACGTAAATTATTGCAGGAATTGCCCTTTTCGGCAACCCCTTCGACGCCGTGCCGGGCACCGCCCGGCCGCCGTCAGATGACCTTCGCCTTCTCGATCAGCCGGGTCACGCGGAAGGCCTTGGTCTTGGCCAGCTTGCGGCAGGCCTCGATCTCGACCAGGTCGCCCTCCTTGTACTCGTTGTTCTCGTCGTGGGCGTGGTACTTGCTGGTCTTGGTCACGATCTTGCCGTACAGCGGGTGCTTGACCCGCCGCTCGACCAGCACGGTGACCGTCTTGTCCATCTTGTCGCTGACCACACGGCCCGTGAACGTCTGCAAGATCGCCTTGCGCACCGCCACGTTGCCCGCCTGTTCGTTCGCTTCGACTTGCTCGCTCATGCCATTTGCCTCTTGGTGTCGTCGGATCCGGCCGTTGCCGCCGCGCTCATGCCGCGTCGGCCTTCTGGCGCATCAGGGTCCGCGTGCGCGCGATGTTCCGCCGCACGTCCTTCAGCTTGCCGGTGTTGCCGAGCTGCTGCGTCGCCTTCTGCATGCGCAGGCCGAATTGCTCCTTCAGGAGCGCGTCGAGCTCGGTCTTGAGCTCCGCGGGCGACTTCGCCGCCAGCGCCTTCCGGGTTTCTGCAGTCTTCATCGTTTCCTCCGTCAGCCGCCGATGAGGCGGTGGACGAACGTCGTCCGGATGGGCAGCTTCGCCGCGGCCAGCGCGAACGCCTCGCGCGCGATGATTTCCTCGACGCCGTCCATCTCGTAGAGCACCTTGCCCGGCACGATCTCCGCGACGTAGTACTCCGGGTTGCCCTTGCCGTTGCCCATCCGCACTTCGGCGGGCTTCTGCGAGACCGGCTTGTCCGGGAAGATGCGGATCCAGATCCGGCCGCCGCGCTTGATGTGGCGCGTCATCGCGCGCCGCGCCGCCTCGATCTGGCGCGACGTGAGACGGCCGCGGCCGGTGGCCTTGAGGCCGTACTCGCCGAAGCTCACCTTGTTGCCGACGGTCGCAACGCCCTTGTTGCGGCCCTTCTGCTCCTTGCGGTACTTCCTTCTAGCTGGCTGCAGCATTCTTCACTCCTGCGCGGCGGGGCCGCTTCGGCGCTTCCGGGGCCGGCGCGGGCGCCGCCGCCGGCTCGGCGTTGTGCGCCAGCACTTCGCCCTTGAATACCCAAACGCGGATCCCGATCACGCCGTACGTCGTCTTCGCCTCGGAGAATCCGTAGTCGATGTCGGCGCGCAGCGTGTGGAGCGGCACGCGCCCCTCGCGGTACCACTCGGTGCGCGCGATCTCGATGCCGTTCAACCGGCCCGCGCACATGATCTTGATGCCCTGCGCGCCGAGGCGCATCGCGTTCTGCATCGCGCGCTTCATCGCGCGGCGGAACATGATCCGCTTCTCGAGCTGCTGGCCGATCGAGTCGGAGATGAGCTGGGCGTCGATCTCGGGCTTCCGGATTTCCTCGATGTTGAGGCCGACGTCGCCGCCCATCATGCGGCGCAGGTCCGTGCGCAGCGTCTCGATGTCCTCGCCCTTCTTGCCGATGACGACACCCGGCCGCGCGCTGTGGATCGTGATCCGCGCGTTCTTCGCCGGCCGCTCGATCGTGATCTTGCCGACCGACGCGTGCGCGAGCTTCTTCTTCAGGTACTCGCGGACCTTGATGTCTTCCTTCAGCGTGGGCGCGAAGTTCTTGCTGTTCGCGTACCACTTCGACGTCCAGTTGCGCGTGACGGCGAGGCGAAATCCCGTAGGATGAATTTTCTGACCCATGCGCTCGTTCCTTATTTGCCGTCGGCCACGGTGACGTGGATGTGGCAGGTCTGCTTCATGATCACGTTGCCGCGGCCCTTCGCGCGCGCGGTGAAGCGGCGCAGGCTCTCGGCCTTGTCGATACAGATCGCCTTCACGCTTGAGCTCGTCGACGTCGGCGCCCTCGTTGTGCTCGGCGTTGGCGATCGCCGACTCCAGCACCTTCTTGATGATGACGGCGCCCTTCTTCGGGCTGAACGCGAGAACGTTGAGCGCCTGGCCCACGGGCAGGCCGCGGATCTGGTCGGCGACGAGCCGACCCTTCTGGGCCGACAGGCGAACACCGCGCAGGACTGCGAAAGTTTCCATCATGATTCCCCTACTTCTTCGGCGGCGACGACGGTGCCGCGACCTTCTTGTCGGACGAATGTCCCTTGAAGGTGCGCGTCAGCGCGAACTCGCCGAGCTTGTGGCCGACCATGTTCTCGGACACGTAGACCGGAATGTGCTGCTTGCCGTTGTGGACGGCGATCGTCAGGCCCACGAAATCGGGCGTGATCGTCGAGCGCCGTGACCAGGTCTTGATCGGCTTCTTGTCGCTGACGGCGCGCGCGGCCTCGACCTTGCGCAGCAGGTGGTCGTCGACGAACGGACCCTTCTTGATCGAACGTGCCATTTCTCGTTGCCCTCGATTAGCCCTTGTTCGCGTGGCGGCGCCGCACGATCATCGCGTCAGTGCGCTTGTTCTTGCGCGTCTTGTAGCCCTTGGTCGGCGTGCCCCACGGCGACACCGGATGGCCGCCGCCGTTGGTGCGGCCGCCGTGCGGGTGGTCGACCGGATTCATCGAGATGCCGCGCACCGTCGGGCGGATGCCGCGCCAGCGGTTGGCGCCCGCCTTGCCGATCGAGCGCAGGCTGTGCTCCTCGTTGCCGACTTCGCCGATCACCGCGCGGCAGTCGACGTGAACGCGGCGAATCTCGCCTGAGCGCAGCCGCAATTGCGCGTACGCACCCTCGCGGGCGAGCAGCTGCACGGCGGCGCCGGCCGAGCGCGCGAGCTGCGCGCCCTTGCCGGGCTGCAGCTCGATGCAGTGCACCGTCGTGCCGACCGGGATGTTGCGCACCGGAAGGCAGTTGCCCGGCTTGATCGGCGCCTCGGCGCCGGAGACGAGCTGCGTGCCGACCGTGATGCCGCGCGGCGCGATGATGTAGCGGCGCTCGCCGTCGGCGTAGAGCAACAGCGCAAGGTGCGCGCTTCGGTTCGGGTCGTATTCGAGGCGCTCGACCTTCGCGGCGATGCCATCCTTGTTGCGGCGGAAGTCGACGATCCGGTACTGCTGCTTGTGGCCGCCGCCCTTGTGCCGCATCGTGATGTGGCCGTTGTTGTTCCGGCCCGAGCCGCGCTTCTGGCTCTCGGTCAGCGCATCCACCGGCGGACCCTTGTGCAGGTTCGGATGGACGACCTTGACCAGCGCGCGCCGGCCGGGCGATGTCGGTTTTACTTTCTGCAGAGGCATCTTATTTCTCCGCCCCGAAGTTGATTTCCTGGCCGGCCTTGAGGCAGACGTAGGCCTTCTTCCAGCCGCGACGGCGACCCGTGAATTTGCCGAAGCGCTTGGTCTTGCCGCCGACGTTGGCGATCTGCACGCTGTCGACCTCGACCTTCCACATCGCCTCGACGGCGGCCTTCACTTCGGGCTTGGTCGCGTCGGCGATCACCTTGAAGATGATCTGGTTGTGCTTCTCGCCGATCTGCGTCGCCTTCTCCGAGATCACCGGCGCGAGCAGCACGACCGCGAGGCGCTCGCTGTTGTATCTGATGGCGGCGGTCATCCCAGCATCTCCTCGAATTGCGCGACGGCGGCCTTGGTGAGCAGCACGTTGTGGAAACGGACGAGGCTGACCGGATCGACCTCGCGTGCCTCGAGCACCAGCACGTCGGGCAGATTGCGCGAGGACAGGAACAGGTTGTCGTCCAGCGCGTCGGTCACGACCAGCAGGGTGCCGGTGAGTCCCAGCGCCTTGATCTTCTGCGCGAAGAGCCGCGTCTTCGGCGCCTCGAGCGCGAGTGTCTCGATCACCGACAGGCGTCCCTCGCGGACCAGCTGCGACAGGATCGACGCGATGCCCGCGCGATACATCTTGCGGTTGATCTTCTGCGAGAAGTTCTCGTCGGGCGAGCTCGGGAAGATCTTGCCGCCACCGCGCCACAGGGGGCTGTTCGCCTGGCCCGCGCGCGCGCGGCCGGTGCCCTTCTGCGCCCACGGCTTCTTGTGCGACTTGTTGACGTCGGCGCGGCCCTTCTGCGCGCGATTGCCGCTGCGCGCGTTCGCCTGATAGGCCGTGACGAGCTGATGAATCAGCGATTCGTTGTAGTCGCGCGCGAACAGCGCGTCGGAACCCGCGACGGTCGAAGCCGCCTGGCCCTTGTCGTCGATGAGCTTGAGATCCATCGTCAGGCCCCCTTCTTCGCCGGCGTCTTCACGGCCGGGCGGACGATGATGTGGCCGCCGTCGGCGCCGGGCACGCAGCCCTTCACCAGCAGCAGGCCGCGCTCCGCGTCGACCCGTACGACCGTCAGCGTCTGCGCGGTGCGCCGGACGTTGCCGAGCTGCCCCGCCATCCGCTTGCCCGGGAACACGCGGCCCGGGTCCTGCGCCATGCCGATCGAGCCCGGCACGTTGTGCGAGCGCGAATTGCCGTGCGACGCGCGGTTCGAGCTGAAGTGGTGGCGCTTGATCACGCCGGAAAAGCCCTTGCCCTTCGTCGTGCCGGTGACGTCGACCATCTCGCCGACCTTGAAGGTGTCGATGGCCAGCGTCGCGCCGACCTTGAGCTCGCCGATCTCGGCGGGCGCCATGGGAAACTCGCGCAGCAGCTCACCGGCCTCGACACCCGCCTTGGCGAGGTGCCCGGCCTGCGGCTTCGCGACGCGCGACGCGCGGCGCTTGCCGAAGGTGACCTGGACCGCCGAATAGCCGTCGGTCTCGGCCGTCTTGATCTGCGTGACGCGGTTGTTGGCGACGTCGAGCACCGTCACCGGGACGGAGCTGCCGTCGTCGGTGAAGATCCGCGTCATGCCGATCTTGCGTCCTACCATTCCGAATGACATTTTCGTCTTCCTTTCCACGCCCGCGATTACGATTGATCGCGGACTCGTGCCAGAACTGCTTCAGTATTGCCGGTCCTTCGCGCGCACCTATTGCAGCTTGATCTCGACGTCCACACCCGCGGGCAGGTCGAGCTTCATCAGCTGATCGACGGTCTTGTCGGTCGGGTCGATGATGTCCATCAGCCGCAGGTGCGTGCGGATCTCGAACTGGTCGCGCGACGTCTTGTTGACGTGCGGCGAGCGCAGGACGTCGTAGCGCTCGATCTTGGTCGGCAGCGGCACCGGACCGCGCACGACCGCGCCGGAGCGCTTCGCGGTCTCGACGATCTCCATGGCCGACTGGTCGATCAGCTTGTAATCGAATGCCTTCAGCCGAATGCGGATGCGTTGGTTGTTCACGTTTCAGTCCTCAGCTGTCAGCTTTCGGCTTTCAGCAAAATCATCTCTGGTCCGGACAGCCGTCTTACTCGACGACCTTGGCGACGACGCCGGCGCCCACGGTGCGGCCACCCTCGCGAATCGCGAAGCGCAGCCCCTCTTCCATCGCGATCGGCGCAATCAGCGTCACCGTCATCGACACGTTGTCCCCCGGCATCACCATCTCCGTCCCCGCCGGCAGCTCACAGCTCCCCGTCACGTCCGTCGTCCGGAAATAAAACTGCGGCCGATACCCCGGGAAGAACGGCGTATGCCGACCCCCCTCGTCCTTGCTCAGCACGTACACCTCGCAGGTGAACTTCGTGTGCGGCGTGATCGAGCCCGGCTTCGCCAGCACCTGCCCACGCTCCACTTCCTCCCGCTTCGTGCCTCTCAGGAGTACGCCGACGTTGTCCCCCGCCTGCCCCTGGTCCAACAGCTTCCGGAACATCTCCACCCCCGTGCACACCGTCTGCAAGGTCGGCTTCAGCCCCACGATCTCCAGCGCATCCCCCACCTTCACGATGCCCCGCTCCACCCGCCCCGTCACCACCGTCCCCCGGCCCGAGATCGAGAACACGTCCTCCACCGGCATCAGGAACGGCCCGTCGATCGCCCGCTGCGGCTGCGGAATATAGCTATCCAGCGCCTCCGCCAGCTTGAAGATCGACCCTTCCCCCATCTCGCTCTTGTCCCCCTCCAGCGCCATCTTCGCGCTGCCGATGATGATCGGCGTCTTGTCCCCAGGAAACTGGTACTTGGTCAGCAATTCGCGGACTTCCATCTCAACGAGCTCCAGGAGCTCCTTGTCGTCCACCATGTCCGCCTTGTTCATGTACACGATGATGTACGGCACCCCCACCTGCCGCGCCAGCAGAATGTGCTCCCGCGTCTGCGGCATCGGCCCGTCCGCCGCACTCACCACCAGGATCGCCCCATCCATCTGCGCCGCCCCGGTGATCATGTTCTTGATGTAGTCCGCGTGCCCCGGGCAGTCCACGTGCGCGTAGTGCCGCTTCTCCGTCACGTACTCCACGTGCGCCGTGTTGATCGTGATCCCCCGCGCCTTCTCCTCCGGCGCGTTGTCGATCTGGTCGTACGCCCTCACCTCCCCACCATATTTCTTCGACAGCACCAGCGTCATCGCCGCCGTCAGCGTCGTCTTCCCGTGATCCACGTGTCCAATCGTCCCCACGTTCACGTGCGGCTTCGTCCGCTCGAATTTGCCCTTGGCCATTTCAGTTACCTCGATATCGGAGTGTCAGACTGCGTTACGTCTTCTTGTTGATCACCGCTTCGGCGACGTTCTTCGGCGCCTCGGTGTAGTGCTTGAATTCCATCGTGTACGTCGCGCGCCCCTGCGACAGCGAGCGCAGCGTCGTCGAGTAGCCGAACATCTCGGCGAGCGGCACCTCGGCGCGGATCGTCTTGCCGGTCGGCAGGTCTTCCATGCCCTGGATCATGCCGCGCCGCGACGACAGGTCGCCCACGACGTTGCCCATGAAATCCTCCGGCGTCTCGACCTCGACCGCCATCATCGGCTCGAGCAGCACCGGGCTCGCCTTGCGCATGCCGTCCTTGAACGCCATCGACGCGGCCATCTTGAACGCGTTCTCGTTCGAGTCGACGTCGTGCGACGAGCCGTCGAACAGCGTGACCTTGACGTCGACCACGGGGAAGCCCGCGAGCACGCCGTTCGGCAGCGTTTCCTTGAGGCCCTTCTCCACCGCCGGAATGAATTCGCGCGGCACCGAGCCGCCCTTGATGGCGTCGACGAACTCGAATCCCTTGCCGGACTGGTTCGGCTCCAGCTTGAGCCAGACGTGGCCGTACTGCCCGCGCCCGCCCGACTGCTTGATGAACTTGCCTTCCTGCTCGACCGCCTTCCTGATCGCCTCGCGGTACGCGACCTGCGGCGCGCCGACGTTCGCCTCGACGCCGAACTCGCGCTTCATGCGGTCGACGATGATCTCGAGATGGAGCTCGCCCATCCCGGAGATGATCGTCTGCCCCGATTCCTCGTCCGTGCGCACGCGGAACGACGGGTCTTCCTGCGCCAGGCGATTGAGCGCGATGCCCATCTTCTCCTGGTCGGCCTTGGTCTTCGGCTCGACGGCGACGTGGATCACCGGATCCGGGAAGATCATCTTTTCCAGCATGATCACGTGCTGCGGGTCGCACAGCGTGTCGCCGGTCGTCGCTTCCTTGAGGCCGACGGCGGCCGCGATGTCTCCGGCGCGGACTTCCTTGATCTCCTCGCGCTGGTTGGCGTGCATCTGCAGGATGCGGCCGATGCGCTCCTTGCGGCCCTTGATCGGGTTGTAGATCGTGTCGCCCGAGTTGATGACGCCCGAATAGACGCGGAAGAAGATCAGCTGGCCGACGTACGGGTCGGTCATGATCTTGAACGCGAGCCCGGCGAACGGCTCGTCGTCGGCCGCGCGGCGCTGTCCCGTCTTGCCGTTCTCGAGCTCGCCCTTCACCGGCGGGATGTCCGTCGGCGCAGGCATGTAGTCGATGACGGCGTCGAGCATCGCCTGAACGCCCTTGTTCTTGAACGCCGAGCCGCACATCATCGGGACGATCTCGCTCGCGATCGTGCGCAGGCGCAGACCGGCCTTGATCTCTTCCTGCGTGAGCTCGCCGCTCTCGAGGTACTTGTTCATCAGCTCTTCGTTGGCCTCGGCGGCGCTCTCGACCATCTTCTCGCGCCATTCCTTCGCCAGTCTCGACGAGCTCGGCCGGGATCTCGCGGGTCTCGTACTTCATGCCCTGCGTCGCGTCGTCCCAGTAGAGCGCCTTCATCCTGACGAGATCGACGACGCCCTCGAACTTCTCCTCGGCGCCGATCGGAATCTGGATCGGCACCGGGTTCGCCTTGAGCCGCGACTTCATCTGGTCGAAGACCTTGAAGAAGTTCGCGCCCTGGCGGTCCATCTTGTTGACGAACGCGAGCCGCGGGACCTTGTACTTGTTCGCCTGGCGCCACACGGTCTCGGATTGCGGCTGCACGCCGCCCACCGCGCAATAGACCATGCACGCGCCGTCGAGCACGCGCATCGAGCGCTCGACCTCGATCGTGAAGTCGACGTGCCCCGGCGTGTCGATGATGTTGATGCGGTGCTCGGGGTGGGTGCTGTCCATCCCCTTCCAGAAGCACGTGGTCGCGGCCGACGTGATCGTGATGCCGCGCTCGCGCTCCTGCTCCATCCAGTCCATGACGGTGGCGCCGTCGTGCACCTCGCCGATCTTGTGGGAGACGCCGGTGTAGAACAGGATGCGTTCCGTGGTCGTCGTCTTGCCCGCGTCGATGTGCGCGCTGATGCCGATGTTGCGATACCGGTCGATGGGAGTGATTCGTGCCACGATGTTCACTGTCAGAGGTTTTGCGTTCTGTTCTTGAGTTGGGTCGGGAGATAGGCGCGGGGCCGGCGCGCCGGCGCTCACCAGGGAACGCGCGACGCCGGGGGCTTCGCCGCGGCTAGAACCGGAAGTGGCTGAACGCCTTGTTGGCCTCGGCCATGCGGTGAACTTCCTCGCGCTTCTTCACCGCGCCGCCGCGGCCTTCCGCGGCCTCGATCAGCTCGGCAGCGAGGCGCTGCCCCATCGACTTCTCGCCGCGCTTGCGCGCCGCTTCGCGCAGCCAGCGCATCGCGAGCGCCATTCTCCGCACGGGGCGGACTTCGACCGGAACCTGGAAATTGGCGCCGCCGACGCGGCGGCTCTTGACCTCGACCATGGGCCGCGTGTTCGCGAGCGCCTGGTTGAAGATCTCGAGCGGATCCTTGCCGCCCTTCTTGGCGATCGACTCGAACGCGCCGTACAGGATGCGCTCCGCCACCGACTTCTTGCCGGCGGTCATCAGCACGTTGACGAATTTGGCGACATCACCCGAACCGAACTTGGGATCGGGCAGGATCTCGCGCTTGGCTATCTCTCTGCGACGGGGCATTTTGTCCTCGAGTCTCTACGTTCCGGTCGAAGGCGCGCTCTACGCGGCCTTCGGCTTCTTCGCGCCGTACTTCGACCGCGCCTGCTTGCGGTCCTTGACGCCTGCGGTGTCGAGGCTGCCGCGAACCATGTGGTAGCGCACGCCCGGCAGGTCTTTCACGCGGCCGCCGCGGATCAGGACGACCGAGTGCTCCTGCAGGTTGTGTCCCTCGCCGCCGATGTAGCTGATCACCTCGAAGCCGTTGGTGAGGCGGACCTTCGCGACCTTGCGCAGCGCCGAGTTCGGCTTCTTCGGGGTCGTGACGTACACACGCGTGCACACGCCGCGCTTCTGCGGGCTCTGCTGGAGCGCCGGCACCTTGCTTTTCGATACGGCCGGGGCACGGCCCTTCCGCACGAGCTGATTGATGGTTGGCATCCTGATTGTCCGTTTCGTGCCGCCGCACGCTTCCGCGCGACTGCAGGCTGTTCGCTTGGCGAAACCACTCGCGCGGACGCTCTCCCGCGCTTCTCACGCATACCCTTCGAGAAATCAAAGTGGCCCGCGTCGCGGCGCATTTCAGCGCCAACCCGGGCCACTCTTCTTGCGCCACGGCAGACCCCACGATTGCTCATTCGCCGTGGGACGGCCGGGTACGCGCGCCCCGTGCGGCATGCCGGTCGCGATGTTAAGGCGTCCGGGGGGCGAAAAGACTGCAATTATAACGAGATAATCACTCGAGCGTCAACCCGTGCTGCGGCGCGCAATCAGGGTGCCCGCGCGGACGATTCCTGGATCGCAAAGCGGAGGGGGCGCCAGGGGTGGTTTTCACCCGCTTTTTTGCGCCGTCGGGAAGACGAGGCCGCGCTGGCGGCCCCGAAGTCAGCGGGTACTCACATCCCGCGGCTTCTCCCGTTAGAGAATCCCGGCTGCCGGACCCCGTTCGAGGGCCTTTATGCGGCGCTCGAGATCGAAGATGTCATCCGACTTGGCGAGATAGGATTCAACCTCGCGCGTATGCTGGCGCCACATCCAATGGTCGAGGCGGTCGAACACGTCCTGGGACCGGGACAGGGCAGGCGCCATTCCGTCCATCTGCCGGCGCAGCAGCCAGCCGCCCAGACGAGACGTCACTCCGCCCCCGGTCGCCGCAGCAGCGGGATGCTCAGCGCCGGACGCCGGCGCCGAGGGGAGAAAACGGTGGGTTTTGCCGAGCGAGTCGGCGATGATGCCGAATACGCCGCCGAAAAGCGGGTTCGAGATTCTGTCAGTTGCTGATTTCATTGCGTTTTCCCAGGCCGGTGGGGCCTATTGTCACGAACGTGCGAGGCATTTGTGGTGCGCTGCACAACGACAAGATACGGGTTTGCCGAGGCAAGTTCAAATCACTCTTTTGGATCAACGGTATAATTTCAAACGATTGAACCAATTTCGATATTGCGGTGCAATATCCCTTAGCCAGGATCGATTCTCCCGGAAAATCATGGAGCTCTACCAGCTACGTGGCTTCATCGCGGTCGCCGAGCTTGCCCATCTCACCCGGGCCGCCGAAAAGCTGCACATCAGCCAGCCCGCGCTCTCGGCCCAGATCATGGCGCTCGAGGACGAGCTCGGCGTGCAGCTCTTCGAGCGCGCGCCCGCCGGAATGATGCTCACTGCGGCGGGCAAGCGGCTCCTGCCCGAGGCCGCCAAGGTGCTGGCCGACGCCGCGGCACTGCACGGAAAGGCCCGCGCGATGGAGGGCGAGGTCGCGGGCCACGTGCGGGTCGGCACGCTCGCCGACCCGGAATTCATCCGGCTCGCGGATTTCCTGACCCAGGCGACCGAGCGCTTTCCGCTGCTCGAGATCGAGCTGCATCACGAGGTGTCGGGTGCGGCCTTCGAGAAAGTGCGCGACGCTGCGCTGGATGCGAGCTTCTACTACGGCGATCTCACGCATCCAGCGGTGGCCTCGATCCCATTGCGCGAAATCGCCTACCGAATCGCCGCGCCCGCCGCATGGCGCGACCGCATCGCCGAGGCGAACTGGGCCGACATCGCCGCGCTGCCCTGGCTGATGGCGCCCGCCATCAGCACGCACCACGTGCTCGCGACGCGGCTGTTCGCCGAACGCGGCAGCGCGCCGGCGACGCTGATCGAGGCCGACAACGAGATGGTGATCCGCTCGCTGGTCGCCTCGGGACTCGGAGTCGCGCTCGTCCGCGAGGATCTCGCGCAGGAGAGCGCGGCCGCGGGCGAGCTGGTCGTCTGGTCCGACGTGCGGCTCGCGACGACACTGCAATTCATCTACTCCGGCGAGAAGCGCGAGGAGCCCGAAATGCGGGCGTTGCAGGACCTGATCACCGACGTCTGGCGCGAGCCGGCGGCCGCGCCCACGAAGGAGCGGCGAGCGCGCAAGCGCGCTCGCGCAACCGGCGGTTGACGCACTTGCGGTTTTTCGCTCCAATCCCGCCTTTTGGCGCGCAGCCGCTTGCAATTCTTGCAACAGACCGCATCTCGGATCGGCGCCGCTTGCTGCGCCAGGGCACCGGAATGGTGCGCGGGACCGATGCGGCAGTGGCTGCTTGAACGAATCCTGCGATCTCGGGTCTTCCGATAGCTAGGGTTCTTGCCGGCGCCACACCGATTCTCACGGATCACAGGCTGCGATTTCTCGAGGGCGGATTTTTGGCCTGATTCATCGCCCCGCAGTCGCCGTGAAGTGTGCGTGCAACAACAACCGCAGGAGCGCGACAACGTGAAGAAGATACCGCGCGCGTGTGTCATCGGCGTCATGGCCGCGATGGCGGCCGGATGCGCGGTCGGCCCCGATTTCCGCGAGCCGGCGGCGCCCGCCACGGACGCATACACCGAAAAGCCGCTCCCGCCGTCAACCGTCGCCGCTCAGAACACGGTGGGCGGGGAGATGCAACGATTCGACGCCGGCCGCGACATTCCGGGCGACTGGTGGGCGCTGTTCAAGTCGGATCCGCTCGACCGCCTGATCCGCGCAGCCATCGCCGACAGCCCCAATCTCGCCGCCGCCGAGGCGACGCTCCGGCAGGCGCGCGAGGAGTTCGCGGCAGGCCAGGGCAATCTGCTGTTTCCTGCCGTCGACGCCAATGTTTCCGCGACGCGCGAGAAGATCACCGGCGCCGTGCTCGGACAGCCGAACCTCGGCTCGAGCATCTTCAATCTCTACAACGCGTCGGTGAACGTCTCGTACACGCTCGACGTCTTCGGCAAGAACCGGCGCGAGCTGGAAGGGCTCCAGTCCCAGGTCGATTACCAGGGCTACCAGCTCGAGGGCGCGTACCTTTCGCTCACGTCGAACATCGTCACGACGGCCGTCCGCGAGGCATCGCTGCGCGGGCAGATCCGCGCGCACGCAGGACATCATCGCGTCCGAGGAAAAGGTGCTCGAGCTCACGCGGCGCCAGCAGCAGCTGGGCGCCGTGGCCGGTCTGGCCGTGCTCGCGCAGAGCACGCAGGTCGCGCAGTTCCGCGCGACGCTTCCGCCGCTCGAGCGCGAGCTCGCGCGCACGCGGCACGAGCTCGCGGTGCTCGCCGGCCGCTTTCCGAGCGACGCGGCGCTGCCGGAATTCGAGCTCGACGCGCTGACGCTGCCGCAGGATGTGCCCGTCAGCCTGCCCTCGTCGCTGGTGCGCCAGCGGCCGGACATCCGCGCATCGGAAGCGCTGTGGCACAGGGCGAGTGCGGAGGTCGGCGTCGCCACCGCCAACCTGTACCCGCAAATCACGCTGTCCGGCGCATTCGGGTCGCAGACGACGCAATTTGCCAACCTGCTCGCCGGGCCCTCCGTGTGGAGCATCGGCGCCGCGCTGCTGCAGCCGCTGTTTCACGGCGGCGCGCTGACGGCGCAGCGCCGCGCGGCGATCGCCGCCTATGACCAGGCCGGGGCGCAGTACCGCGAGACGGTGCTGAAGGCGTTCCAGGAAGTCGCCGATACGCTGCGCGCGCTGGAGACGGACGCGCGGACGCTGCAGGCGCAGGCGGAGGCCGAGCGCCTCGCGTCCGCCACGCTCGATCTCACGCGCCGGCAGCTGCAGCTCGGCGCGGTCAACTACCTCGCGCTGCTGGTCGCGCAGCGCCAGTACGAGCTCGCGCGCATCGCCCTCGTGCAGGCGCAGGCCACCCGTTACGCGGACACCGCGGCGCTGTTCCAGGCGCTCGGCGGCGGCTGGTGGAATCGTCCGAGCGCCGCCACCGGTTCCACGGAGCTAAAAAATGAATGAACCCGCTGCTGTTGATCCGCACGCAACGACGCCGCCCGGCCGAACGAAGAAGGCCTCGATGAAAAAACGCATGGTGATCATGCTGATCGCGGTGGGGATCCTGCTGGGCGGCATCGTCGGATTCAACGTGTTCAAGGGCTACATGATGCAGAAGTACATGGCCGGCGCCCCCATCCCGGCATCGACGGTCACCGCGATGAAGGCGGACTACCAGCAATGGCAGCTTCAGCTGGGCGCCGTGGGCACGCTGCGCGCCGTGCGCGGTGTCGACGTCACGACCGAGATCGCCGGTCTCGTGCGGACGCTGAATTTCAAGTCCGGCGACGAGGTCGCGGCGGGCCGCGTGCTGGCGGAGCTCAACGCCGATTCCGAGATCGCGCAGCTCCACGCGCTCGAGGCGGCGGCCGATCTCGCGGCAACGGTGTACGAGCGGGACAAGGCCCAGCTCGAAGCCGAGGCGGTCAGCAAGGCTCAGGTCGACGCCGACGCGGCCGACCTCAAGAGCAAGCGCGCGCAGGTCGCGCAGCAGGCGGCGCTCATCGCCAAGAAGACGATCCGCGCGCCGTTCGCCGGCAAGATCGGCATCAGCACGGTGAACGTCGGGCAATACCTCAACTCGGGCGACAAGCTGGTCACGCTGCAGACGATCGACCCGATCTTCGTGGATTTCTACATCCCGCAGAAGCAGGTGCCGCAGATCGCCATCGGGCAGCAGGTCACGCTCTCCGTCGACGCGTTCAAGGACGCGTTCCCCGGAAAGATCAACGCGATCAACCCGAAGATCGACCTCAATACGCGCAACGTCCAGGTCGAGGCGACGATCGCCAATCCCAGGAAGCTGCTGCTGCCGGGCATGTGGGGCTCGGTGAAGGTGAACTCCGGCGATGAGGAGAAGTACCTCACGCTGCCGCAGACGGCGATCACGTACAGCCCGTACGGCGACACCGTCTACGAGGTCGTGCCCGCGGACAAGAAGGACGAGAAGGGCAAAAAGGACGACAAGAAGGACGAGAAGGGCGGCACGCAGCTGATCGCGAAGCAGGTCTTCGTGACCACGGGGCCGAAGCGCGGCGACCAGGTCGCGATCCTCAAGGGCATCGAGCCGGGCGCGCAGATCGTGACGAGCGGCCAGACGAAGCTCAAGAACGGTGCGCCGGTCGTCATCGACAACAAGGTGCAGCCCGCGAACAATCCGGCACCGACCCCGCAGGAGCAGTGAGGAGCAGCCGTGAACTTCACCGACATCTTCATCCGCAAGCCCGTGCTCTCGATGACGCTGAGCCTGCTGATCCTCGTGCTCGGCGCGCGCGCGCTGATGAACCTGCCGATTCGCCAGTACCCGCGGACGCAGAACGCGGTGGTGACGGTCTCGACGGCGTACTACGGCGCCGACGCCGACACCGTCGCGGGATTCATCACGCAGCCGCTGGAGGCGGCGATCGCGCAGGCGCAGGGCATCGACTACCTGTCGTCGACCAGCGTCTCGGGCAGCTCGACGATCCTCGCCACGCTGCGCCTCAACTACGACGCCAACCGCGCACTGACCGAGATCACGACGCAGGTGAGCTCGGTGCGGAACCAATTGCCCCCCGAAGCGCAGCAGCCGGTGCTGTCGATCCAGGTCGGCGAGACCATCGACGCGATGTACATGGGATTCTTCAGCGAAGTGCTCGAGAACAACAGCGTCACTGACTACCTGACTCGCGTCGTCCAGCCGAAGCTCGACTCGATCGAGGGCGTGCAGACCGCGGAGATACTCGGCGCGCGCCAGTTCGCGCTGCGCGCCTGGCTCGACCCCGACCGCCTCGCCGCGTACGGCGTGACCGCGAGCGAAGTGCGCGCGGCGCTCGGCAACAACAACTATCTCGCGGCGCTCGGCTCGACCAAGGGCCAGATGGTCACCGTCGACCTGACCGCCGGCACCAGCCTCCACTCGGTCGACGATTTCAAGCGCCTGGTCGTGAAGCAGAAGGACGGCGCGATCGTGCGCCTCGAGGACGTCGCCAACGTGACGCTCGGCGCGGAGAACTACAACTTCACCACCGCGTTCGGCGGGCGCAATTCCGTGTTCATCGGCATCAAGGTGGCACCCGACGCCAACGTGCTCGAGGTGACGAAGCGCGTGCGCGACGCGTTTCCCGACATCCAGGCGCAGATGCCGCAGGGGATCAGGGGCGAGATCGTCTACGACGGCACCAAGTTCATCCGCAGCTCGATCGAGGAGGTCGTCAAGACGCTGGGGCTGGCGCTCGTCATCGTCAGCGCGGTCATCTTCCTCTTCATCGGCAGCCTGCGCGCCGTGGCGGTCCCGCTGATCGCGATGCCGCTCTCCCTGATCGGCGCCTTCTTCGTGATGTCGGTGCTGGGCTATTCGATCAACCTGCTGACGCTGCTCGCCCTCGTGCTGGCGATCGGGCTCGTCGTCGACGACGCCATCATCGTCGTCGAGAACGTCGACCGGCACATGAAGAAGGAGGGCAAGTCGCCGCTGGACGCCGCGCTGCAGGCGGCGCGCGAGCTGGGCGGCCCGATCATCGCGATGACGATCGTGCTGGTCGCGGTGTACGTGCCGATCGGCTTCCAGGGCGGCCTCACCGGCGCGCTCTTCACCGAATTCGCGTTCACGCTGGCCGGGGCGGTCACGATCTCCGGCATCGTCGCCCTGACGCTGTCGCCGATGATGGCCTCGCGCATCTTCACGTTCCGAGCAGGAGAGCGGCCGCTTCGTCCAGTTCGTCGACCGCCAGTTCGACTGGCTGCACGGAAAGTATCAGAGGCTCCTCCACGGCACGCTCGACACCTGGCTCGTGCCGGTGGTGATGGGCGCGCTGCTGCTCGGCGGCGTCGTGTATCTCTTCATGACGTCGAAATCCGAGCTCGCGCCGCAGGAGGACCAGGGCATCGTGCTGGCGCAGGTGCTGGGCCCGGCGAATGCGACGCCGCAGCAGATGAACACCTACGCGAAGCAGGTGTTCGACATCGCGCACGCGCTGCCCGAGTACGACGAGATGTTCCAGATCACCGGCGTGCCGACCACCAATCAGGGGATCGGCGGCGTGCTGTTCAAGCCGTGGAACGAGCGCAAGCGCGACGCGGCGGCGCTGCAGCAGGAGCTGCAGCAGAAGTGGAACGGCATCGCCGGCGCGACGGTCGCCGCGTTCCAGTTCCCGCCGCTGCCGGGCTCGCGCGGACTGCCCATGCAGATCGTGATCAAGACGACCGAGCCCTACCAGAACCTGAACGACGTCACCCAGGCGGTGCTGCAGAAGGCGCGCTCGAGCGGATTGTTCTTCTTCGTCGACACCGACCTCAAGGTCGACAAGCCGCAGACGACGGTCGAGGTCGACCGCGACATGCTGGCGACGCTGGGTCTCACCCAGCAGGACCTCGGCGCCGCGCTCTCCGCCGCGCTCGGCGGCGGCTACGTCAACTACTTCTCGATCGCCGGGCGCTCCTACAAGGTGATCCCGCAGGTGCTGCAGGTCGACCGCCTCAATTCGTCGCAGGTGCTCGACTACTACGTCCGCACGCCGGACGGCGGGCTCCTGCCGGCTTCCACGGTCGCGCATGAGCGGACCGAGGTCGTTCCGGAAGGCATCAACCACTTCCAGCAGCTCAATTCCTCGACGATCTTCGGCGTGTACTGCGCCGTCGGTTTCGCAGAAGCAGGTGCTGGACTTCATGAACAAGACGCGTCGCCGAAGTCGCGCCCACGGGCTACGCGGTCGACTACTCGGGCACCGTCGCGCCAGTTCGTGCAGGAATCGGGCGGCTTCGTCACGACGCTGATCTTCGCGATCATCATCGTCTTCCTCTGCCTCTCCGCGCAGTACGAGAGCTTCCGCGACCCGATCGTGATCCTGGTCTCGGTGCCGATGGCGCTGTTCGGGGCGCTGGTGTTCATCAACCAGGGCTTCGCGACGCTCAACATCTACACGCAGGTGGGCCTCGTGACGCTGATGGGCCTCATCAGCAAGCACGGCATCCTGATCGTCCAATTCGCGAACCAGCTCCAGGTCGCGGGCAAGCCCAAGCGCGAGGCGATCGAGGAAGCCGCCGCCGTGCGGCTGCGCCCGATCCTGATGACGACCGCCGCGATGGTGCTGGGCGTCATCCCGCTGGTGATCGCCGCGGGCGCGGGCGCCGCCGGACGCCACGCGATGGGGCTCGTCATCTTCACCGGCCTGTCGATCGGCACGCTGTTCACGCTGTTCGTCGTGCCGGCCATGTACATGCTGCTGGGCGCCGATCACCACGCGCGGCGCGACGCGCCGGTCGCAGGCCACGCTGCCGCAGGCGCAGGGATAGCGAAAAAAAGGGCCGGCGAATCGCTTCGCCGGCCCTGTTGCGCGAACGGAAGGATCAGGCCGCGTCGGCCGAGATCTCCGGCGCCGCCGGAGCGGCCTCGGCAGGCACTTCCTCGCCCGGGGCGAGGAAACCGGCTTCGGGCCCGAGCAGCTTCTGCTTCTTGCGCGCGTTGTGATACGCGAGGCCCGTGCCGGCCGGGATGAGCCGGCCGACGATGACGTTCTCCTTGAGGCCGCGCAGCTCGTCCTTCTTGCCCATGATCGCCGCCTCGGTCAGCACCCGCGTCGTCTCCTGGAACGAGGCCGCGGAGATGAACGAGTCGGTCGACAGCGACGCCTTGGTGATGCCGAGCAGCATGTGCTCGTACGTCGCGCCCTGCTTGCCTTCCTCCTTCGTCGTCTTGTCGTTCTCGTCCAGGAGATCCGAGCGCTCGGCCTGCTCGCCCACGATGAAGCGGGTGTCGCCGGCATCGAGCACCTGCACGCGGCGCAGCATCTGCCGCACGATCACCTCGATGTGCTTGTCGTTGATCTTCACGCCCTGCAGCCGGTAGACGTCCTGCACCTCGTCGGTGATGTAGCGCGCGAGCGCCTCGACGCCGAGCAGGCGCAGGATGTCGTGCGGATCGGCCGGGCCGTCGACGATCGTCTCGCCCTTGTTCACCACCTGCCCGTCGTGCGCCGTCACGTGCTTGTCCTTCGGGATCAGGTACTCGTGGGCAACGCCGTCGAGATCGGTGATCACGAGACGCTGCTTGCCCTTGGTGTCCTTGCCGAACGACACCGTGCCGGTGACCTCGGCGAGCAGGCCCGCGTCCTTGGGCGAGCGCGCCTCGAAGAGCTCGGCCACGCGCGGCAGGCCGCCCGTGATGTCGCGCGTCTTCGAAGTCTCCTGCGGGATGCGCGCCAGCACTTCGCCGATCGACACGTCCTGCCCGTCCTTCACCGTGATGATCGAGCCCAGCTGGAACGTGATGTTGACCGGAAGCTCCGAACCCGCGAGCTTGATCTCGTCGCCGTCGGCCGTCAGCAGCTTGACCTGCGGCCGGACGCCCTTGGCCGCCGCGCCGGCGCGGCGCTTCGGGTCGATGACGACGAGCGTGGACAGGCCCGTGACCTCGTCGACCTGCTTCGCCACCGTCACGCCTTCCTCGACGTTCTCGAACTTCACCCGGCCCGCATACTCGGTGACGATCGGGCGCGAGGTCGCATCCCACAGCGCCAGGATCTTGCCGGCCTTAACCGTATCGCCGTCCTTGACCTGCAGCGTCGCGCCGTACGGCACCTTGTGGCGCTCGCGCTCGCGGCCGTGCTCGTCCTGGATCATCATCTCGCCGGAGCGCGCGATGACGACGAGCTCGCCCTTGGCGTTGGTCACGTAGCGCATCAGCGCCGAGAACCGGATGGTGCCCGCGGACTTGCTCTCGAGCTGCGACGCCGCGGCGGTCCGCGACGCGGCGCCGCCGATGTGGAACGTCCGCATCGTGAGCTGCGTGCCCGGCTCGCCGATCGACTGCGCGGCGATGACGCCGACCGCCTCGCCGACGTTGACGAGGTGGCCGCGGCCGAGGTCGCGGCCGTAGCACTTGGCGCACAGGCCGTAGCGCGTGTCGCAGGTGAGCGGCGTGCGCACCTTGACTTCGTCGACGCCGAGGAGCTCGATCTGCTCGACCTCGTCCTCGCCCAGCAGCGCGCCGGCGTGGTAGAGCGTCTCCTGCGATTCCGGGTTCACGACGTCGGCGGCGACGGTGCGGCCGAGGATGCGCTCGCGCAGCGCCTCGATCACTTCGCCGCCCTCGATCAGCGCCTTCATCGCCACGCCGTTGGTGGTCCCGCAATCATCCTCGGTGACGACGAGATCCTGCGTGACGTCGACGAGCCGGCGCGTGAGGTAGCCCGAGTTCGCGGTCTTCAGGGCCGTGTCGGCGAGGCCCTTGCGCGCGCCGTGCGTGCTGATGAAGTACTGCAGCACGTTCAGGCCCTCGCGGAAGTTCGCCGTGATCGGCGTCTCGATGATCGAGCCGTCCGGCTTCGCCATCAGTCCGCGCATCCCCGCGAGCTGCCGGATCTGCGCCGCCGAGCCGCGCGCGCCCGAGTCGGCCATCATGTAGATCGAGTTGAACGACTCCTGCTTGACCGTCTTGCCGTCGCGGTCGACCACGTCGACGGCGCCGAGCTGCGTCATCATCGCCTTCGCGATGTCGTCGCCGGCGCGGCCCCAGATGTCGACCACCTTGTTGTATCGCTCACCCTGCGTGACGAGGCCCGAGGTGTACTGCGCCTCGATCTCCTTCACCTGCGATTCGGCTTCGGCGATGATCTGGTGCTTTTCCTGCGGCACCAGCATGTCGTCGGCCGCGAACGAGATGCCGCCGCGCGTCGCGAGGCTGTAACCCGCCTGCATCAGCTTGTCGGCGAAGATCACGGTCTCGCGCAGCCCGCAGCGGCGGAAGCTCGCGTTGATGATCTTCGAGATCTCCTTCTTCTTGAGCGGCTTGTTGATCGTCGCGAACGGCAGGCCGGCCGGGAGGATCTCGGAGAGCAGCGCGCGACCCACCGTCGTCTCGAAGCGGACGATCTTGTCGACGGCCTCGCCCGCTGCGTTGGTCTCGGTCTGCTTCAGCCGGACGTGCACCTTCGCGTGGAGCTCGACCTGGCGCGACTCGTAGGCGCGCTGGACCTCGGCGATGTCGGCGAAGAACATCCCCTCGCCCTTCGCGTTGATCTTGTCGCGCGTCGCATAGTAGAGGCCCAGCACGATGTCCTGCGAGGGCACGATGCACGGCTCGCCGTTCGACGGCAGCAGCACGTTGTTCGACGCCAGCATCAGCGTGCGCGCCTCCATCTGCGCTTCGAGCGACAGCGGCACATGGACGGCCATCTGGTCGCCGTCGAAGTCGGCGTTGAACGCCGTGCAGACGAGCGGGTGCAGCTGGATCGCCTTGCCCTCGATCAGCACCGGCTCGAAAGCCTGGATGCCGAGGCGGTGCAGCGTCGGCGCGCGGTTCAGCATCACCGGATGCTCGCGGATCACGTCCTCGAGGATGTCCCAGACGATGGGTTCCTGCGCCTCGACCATCTTCTTCGCGGCCTTGATCGTGGTCGCCAGGCCCATCGTCTCCAGCTTGTTGAAGATGTAGGGCTTGAAGAGCTCGAGCGCCATCAGCTTCGGCAGGCCGCACTGGTGGAGCTTCAGCTGCGGGCCGACGACGATGACCGAACGGCCCGAGTAGTCGACGCGCTTGCCGAGCAGGTTCTGGCGGAAGCGTCCGCCCTTGCCCTTGATCATGTCGGCGAGCGACTTCAGCGGCCGCTTGTTGGCGCCGGTCATCGCCTTGCCGCGGCGGCCGTTGTCGAGCAGCGAGTCGACGGCCTCCTGCAGCATCCGCTTCTCGTTGCGGACGATGATGTCCGGGGCCTTCAGCTCGAGCAGGCGCTTCAGCCGGTTGTTCCGGTTGATCACGCGGCGATAGAGGTCGTTCAGGTCGGAGGTCGCGAAGCGGCCGCCGTCCAGCGGGACCAGCGGGCGCAGCTCCGGCGGCAGCACCGGCAGCACCTCGAGGATCATCCATTCGGGCTTGATGCCCGACTTGTGGAAGGCCTCCAGCACCTTGAGGCGCTTGGCGATCTTCTTGATCTTGGTGTCGGAGCCGGTCGCCTCGAGCTCGGTGCGCAGCTTCTCGATCTCGTGCGGCACGTCGAGCGCCTTCAGGAGCTCGCGGATGCCCTCGGCGCCCATCGACGCCGAGAAATCATCGCCGTGCTGCTCGACCTTCGCGAGGTAGTCGTCCTCGGTGAGGAGCTGCGCGCGGTTGAGCGGCGTCAGGCCGGGATCGGTGACGACGTACGCCTCGAAATACAGCACGCGCTCGATGTCGCGCAGCGTCATGTCGAGCACCATGCCCATCCGCGACGGCAGGCTCTTCAGGAACCAGATGTGCGCGACCGGGCTCGCGAGCTCGATGTGGCCCATCCGCTCGCGGCGGACCTTGGCGAGCGTGACTTCGACGCCGCACTTCTCGCAGATGACGCCGCGGTGCTTCAGGCGCTTGTACTTGCCGCACAGGCACTCGTAGTCCTTGACCGGCCCGAAGATCTTCGCGCAGAAGAGGCCGTCGCGCTCGGGCTTGAACGTCCGGTAGTTGATCGTCTCCGGCTTCTTCACTTCGCCGTACGACCACGAGCGGATCTTCTCCGGCGAAGCGAGGCCGGTCTTGATCGCGTCGAATTCCTCTTCCTGCGTTACCTGCTTGAACAGATCGAGCAGTGCTTTCATTGCGACTCCTTAGCTGAGCGTTGGGCGTTGAGCGTCGGGCGAAATTTCCCGTTGCATCCGGCACGGCGCGACTTCTCGCAGTGCCGGAGGCGAAACGCACAACCTCAAAATCGTTCCAGGTCGATGTCGATGGCCAGCGAGCGGATTTCCTTCACCAGCACATTGAACGACTCCGGCATGCCGGCCTCGATCTTGTGCTCGCCCTTGACGATGTTCTCGTACACCTTGGTCCGGCCGTTGACGTCGTCCGACTTGACGGTGAGCATCTCCTGCAGCGTGTACGCCGCGCCGTAGGCCTCGAGCGCCCACACTTCCATCTCGCCGAAGCGCTGGCCGCCGAACTGCGCCTTGCCGCCCAGCGGCTGCTGCGTGACGAGGCTGTACGGGCCGGTCGAGCGCGCGTGCATCTTGTCGTCGACGAGGTGATGCAGCTTCAGCACGTGCATGTAGCCGACGGTGACCTGGCGGTCGAACGCCTCGCCCGTGCGGCCGTCGTGCAGCGTGACCTGGCCGGAACGCGGCAGCCCCGCGAGCTCGAGCATGCCCTTGATCTCCTCCTCCGTCGCGCCGTCGAACACCGGCGTCGCGAACGGAACCCCGCCGCGCAGGTTGTGGCCGAGGCGCAGGAGCTCCTCGTCGGTGAGACCCGCGATGTCCTCGGGCTTGCCCGTCGTGTTGTAGATCTTGTCCAGCAGCTTGCGCACGTCGGCGACGTTCGCCTCCGCCTTCAGCATGTCGTCGATCTTGCGTCCGAGGCCCTTGGCGGCCCAGCCGAGGTGGACTTCGAGGATCTGGCCGACGTTCATCCGCGACGGCACGCCGAGCGGATTCAGCACGATGTCGACCGGCGTGCCGTCCGCCATGTACGGCATGTCCTCGACCGGCACGATCTTCGACACCACGCCCTTGTTGCCGTGCCGGCCGGCCATCTTGTCGCCCGGCTGCAGGCGGCGCTTCACCGCGACGTAGACCTTGACCATCTTCTGCACGCCCGGCGGCAATTCGTCGCCCTGCGTCAGCTTCTTCTTCTTCTGTTCGAACATCTGGTCGAACTGGACGCGCATCTGGGCGAGCGAATCCTTCATCGCCTCGAGCTGGCGCGCCGAGTCCTCGCCGGCCAGACGGATGTCGAACCAGTCGTAGCGGCCCACACCTTCCAGATATTCCTTGGTCAGCTTGGTGCCCTTGGCGATGCGCTTCGGCCCGCCGTTCACCGTCTTGCCGAGCAGCATCTTCTCGATCCGCGCGAACGCGTCGTTCTCGACGATGCGCAGCTGGTCGTTCAGGTCCTTGCGGTAGCCCTTGAGCTCGTCGTCGATGATCTGCGCGGCGCGCTTGTCGCGCTCGATGCCTTCGCGCGTGAACACCTGGACGTCGATCACGCAACCCGAGATGCCGGACGGCACGCGCAGGCTGGTGTCCTTCACGTCGGAGGCCTTCTCGCCGAAGATCGCGCGCAGGAGCTTCTCCTCCGGGGTCAGCTGCGTCTCGCCCTTGGGCGTGACCTTGCCGACCAGCACGTCGCCCGCCTCGACTTCGGCGCCGATGTAGACGATGCCGGCGTCGTCGAGGCGCCCCAGCTGCGATTCGCCGAGGCTCGAGATGTCGCGCGTGATTTCCTCGGGACCGAGCTTGGTGTCGCGCGCGACCACCGAGAGCTCCTCGATGTGGATCGACGTGTAGCGGTCGTCGGCGACGACGCGCTCGCTGATCAGGATCGAGTCCTCGTAGTTGTAGCCGTTCCACGGCATGAACGCGACCAGCATGTTCTGGCCGAGGGCCAGCTCGCCCATGTCGGTCGACGCGCCGTCGGCGATGACGTCGCCGCGCGCAATGGTCTCGCCCACCTTCACCAGCGGACGCTGGTTGATGTTGGTGTTCTGGTTGCTGCGCGTGTACTTGGTCAGGTTGTAGATGTCGACGCCGACATCGCCCGCCATCGTCTCGGTGTCGTTGACCCGCACGACGATCCGGCTCGCGTCGACGTAGTCGACCTTGCCGCCGCGACGCGCCTGCACCGCGGTGCCGGAGTCGACCGCCGCGGTGCGCTCGACGCCGGTGCCGACGAGCGGCTTCTCGGCGCGAAGGCAGGGCACGGCCTGGCGCTGCATGTTGGAGCCCATCAGCGCGCGGTTGGCGTCGTCGTGCTCGAGGAACGGGATCAGCGACGCCGCCACCGACACGATCTGCGCCGGCGCGACGTCCATGTAGTTGACCTTGTCGGCGGTCGACAGCATGAATTCGTTCTTGTTGCGGCAGGAGACGAGCTCGTCCTTGAGCTTGCCCTGCTTGTCGAGCGTCGCGTTCGCCTGCGCGATCACGAACGCGCCCTCCTCGATCGCCGACAGGTAGTCGATCTCGTCGGTGACCTTGCCGTTCGACACCTTGCGGTACGGCGTCTCGAGGAAGCCGTATTCGTTGGTTCGCGCGTAGAGCGCGAGCGAGTTGATGAGGCCGATGTTCGGGCCTTCCGGCGTCTCGATCGGGCACACGCGGCCGTAGTGCGTCGGGTGCACGTCGCGCACTTCGAAGCCCGCGCGTTCGCGCGTGAGGCCGCCCGGTCCCAGCGCCGACACGCGCCGCTTGTGCGTGATCTCGGACAGCGGGTTGGTCTGGTCCATGAACTGCGACAGCTGCGAGCTGCCGAAGAACTCCTTGATCGCGGCCGAGATCGGCTTCGCGTTGATGAGGTCGTGCGGCAGCAGGTTCTCGCTCTCGGCCTGGCCGAGGCGCTCCTTCACCGCGCGTTCGACGCGAACGAGACCCGAGCGGAACTGGTTCTCGGCGAGCTCGCCGACCGAGCGCACGCGCCGGTTGCCGAGATGGTCGATGTCGTCGATCTCGCCGCGGCCGTTGCGCAGCTCGACCAGGATCTTGATCACCGCGATGATGTCGTCGTTGGTCAGCGTCGACGCGCCCTTCAGCTCGTTGCGGCCGACGCGGCGGTTGAACTTCATCCGGCCGACGGCGGACAGGTCGTAGCGCTCTTCCGAGAAGAAGAGCCCGTGGAACAGCGTCTCGACGGCGTCCTCGGTCGGCGGCTCGCCGGGCCGCATCATCCGGTAGATCGCGACGCGCGCCGCGGTCTGGTCCGGCGTGTCGTCGCTGCGCAGCGTCTGCGAGATGTACGCGCCCTGGTCGAGATCGTTGGTGTAGATGGTCTGCACCGTCGCGACACCGGCGGCGACGAGCTTCTCCATCAGCTCGTCGGTGATCTCGTCGTTGGCGCGGGCGAGCACCTCGCCGGTCGTCGTGTCGACGATGTTGGTCGCCAGCGCGCGGCCGACGATGTAGTCCGCCGGAACCGCGATGCGCTTGGCGCCGCCTTCGGAGAGCTCGCGAACGTGCTTGGCGGTGATCCGCTTGTCGCGCTGGACGATCACCTTGCCGTCCTTGCCGACGACGTCGAAGCGCGCCATCTCGCCGCGCAGACGCTCGGGAACGAACTCCAGCTCGGCGCCCTTCGCCGACAGGTGGAACGTGTCGAAGACGAAGAACTGCCTGAGGATGTCCTCGTTGGTGAGGCCGATCGCCTTGAGGAGCGTGGTCACCGGCATCTTGCGGCGCCGGTCGACCCGGAAGAACAGGAAATCCTTCGGGTCGAACTCGAAATCGAGCCAGGAGCCGCGGTACGGAATCACGCGCGCCGAGAACAGCAGCTTGCCCGACGAATGCGTCTTGCCGCGGTCGTGCTCGAAGAACACGCCCGGCGAGCGGTGAAGCTGCGAGACGATCACGCGCTCGGTCCCGTTGATGACGAACGAGCCGTTGCGCGTCATGAGCGGGATCTCGCCCATGTAGACTTCCTGCTCCTTCACTTCCTTGACCGTCTCCTTCGGCGCTTCCTTGTCCATCAGGATGAGCCGGACCTTGGCGCGCAGCGCCGAGCAGAAGGTCAGCCCGCGCTGCTGGCATTCGGTGACGTCGAACGCGGGCGCGAGCAGCGAGAAGCTCACGAATTCGAGCCGCGCGTTGCCCGAGTGCGACGAGATGGGGAAAATCGACGTGAACGCCGCCTGCAGCCCCTCGTTCTTGCGCAGCTCGGGACCGGTGTCCGCCTGCAGGAACGCGCGGTAGGAGGCGAGCTGCGTCTCGAGCAGGAACGGAACCGGCAGGACGCTCGCGCGCTTGGCGAAGCTCTTCCGGATGCGCTTGCGTTCGGTAAAGGAATACGGTTGGGACGTCGTCGTCGCTTCGGTGGCCATGCCTTCTCCGGATCACGTTTGGCCGCACGCGCGTCAGGGCGGCGGCCGCTGCGGTCGCGCCGGATGTGGCGCGGCTCGCATCGGTGCGACTGTCCGGGGGCATTGCACCCCCTGGCTTGGTGGTTGGCCACTACCAACCGCTGGCGGACGGCGGCGCGCTACGCTGCGCCGCCCGACCATGCCTGCTCTCTGCAGTCGCTTCAGAAAGCGGAGCGAAGCGGATTCGTCCTGAACGCGCTTCGCTCCGATCACTGATCGAAGCGGGGCGGTGAAAGTTCCGCCACCCCGGGTGTTTCCGCAATTGCAGCAAATCGTCCGGCTCCGCCGGCGATTTGCCCCACTTCAGCTTCTCGAATGGCGTTAAACGCTTTGTGATTCTTCCCCGGCGAATCGGGGCGGAGCCTCCGATTCGCCGCTGACTTATTTACTTCAGTTCAGCCTTCGCGCCGGCTTCCTCGAGCTTCTTCTTCGCGGCTTCGGCGTCGGCCTTGGAGATGCCCTCCTTGACCGGCTTCGGCGCGCCGTCGACGAGGTCCTTGGCTTCCTTGAGGCCGAGGCCCGTCAGCTCGCGCACCGCCTTGATGACGTTGACCTTGTTGTCGCCGATCGCGGCCAGCACGACGGTGAATTCGGTCTGCTCTTCGACGGCGGCGGCGGCAGGACCTGCTGCGGCGGGGCCGGCGGCGGCGACGGCAGCGGCGGCGGAGACGCCGAACTTCTCTTCCATCGCGGTGATGAGCTGCGAGAGCTCGAGGACGGTCATCGACGAGATCTTGTCGAGGATTTCAGTCTGGACTGCGGTCATGTGTGGCTCCTGATTCGTAAGGTTGGGTGATTCGGTGTCGGAAAGGCGTGGCGCGTCAGGCCGCCGGCTTCGCGTCGCGGACCGCGGCGAGCGTACGGACGAACTTGCCCGGTACCTCGTTCAGCGTCCGCACGAACTTCGCGATCGGCGCCTGCATCGTGCCCATCAGCTTCGAAAGCAGCTCGTCGCGCGAGGGCAGCGCAGCCAGCGCGGCGATGTCCCTGGGGGACATCACCTGGCCGGGCATTCCGCCGCCGGTGATCACGAACTTGTCGTTGCCCTTGGCGAAGTCGTTCAGGACCTTCGCCACGGCGACGGGGTCGCTGCCGATGCCGTACGCGAGCGGACCGACCATCTTCTCGGTCAGCCCCTCGAACGGCGTCTGCGCAACCGCCCGGCGCACCAGGGTGTTCTTGACCACCCTGAGATATACGCCGCAAGCACGCGCCTTCGCGCGGAGCCGGGTGATGTCGGCGACCGCCATGCCGCGGTTCTCGGCCATCACGATGGCCTGAGCACCGGCGACCTGCTTCGCGACTTCCGCGACTACCGCCTGCTTCTGTTCCAAATTAAGACTCATTGGGTCTCCATCGTTTGCGCGAGCCTTCGGGCCATGCTCGCCCTCGACTCTCGCGTGTACGCAAAACCGGGCGCTTCGTTGCCACGCTCCGATCCTGCATACCCTGCGGTGACCTTACGTCCAGGAAATCCTGTCCGGGGACACCATCTGCGCGGGGTTCGGTTGCCTTCGATCGGTCGACCGGCCAACTCGCCAATCGCCCATCCGAACGCGCCCTTCATTTGAGCTTTCGCCCCTGCGGTCTTTGACGGCCCGCCGTGCCACCGTTGCCGGCACGGCGCTCCCTCAAGCACTCGTATGACGCGGTGTGCGGACGAATCTGCACACCGCATCTTTGTGTCAATGGGCCGGTCCTCCGGAGGCCAGCCCTGCCGTATCGATCCTCACGCCCGCGCCCATGGTGCTGGAGACGCTGATCTTCTTGAGATAGATGCCTTTGGTGCCCGCCGGTTTCGCCTTGTTGAGCGCGTCGATCAGCGCGACGAGGTTCGACTTCAGCTGTTCCTGCGCGAACGACGCGCGGCCGATCGTGCACTGGACGATGCCCGCCTTGTCGGTGCGGTACTGGACCTGGCCCGCCTTCGCGTTTCTAACGGCGAGGGCGACGTCGGCGTTGACCGTCCCGACCTTCGGGTTCGGCATCAGGCCGCGCGGACCGAGGATCTGGCCCAGCTGGCCGACGACGCGCATCGCGTCCGGCGAGGCGATCACGACATCGAAATCCATGAATCCTTCCTTGACCTTCGCCGCCAGGTCGTCGAATCCGACGATGTCGGCGCCGGCTTCCAGCGCGGCCTTCGCCTTGTCGCCCTGCGCGAACACGGCGACGCGGACCTTCTTGCCGGTTCCGGCGGGCAGCACGACCGAGCCGCGCACGGTCTGGTCCGATTTCTTCGCGTCGATGCCGAGATTCACCGCGACGTCGACCGATTCGTCGAACTTGGCGACCGCGGTCTCCTTGACGAGCTTCAGCGCTTCGTCGATGGCGTAGGACTTGTTGTGGTCGACCTTGGCGCGGACCGCCTGCATCCGCTTCGAAAGCTTCGGGGTCTTCTGTTCGGTGGCCATGATCACTTCACCCCTTCGACGGTGATGCCCATGCTGCGCGCGCTGCCGGCGATGGTGCGCACCGCGGCGTCCATGTCGGCGGCGGTGAGGTCGGGCATCTTGGTCTTCGCGATTTCCTCGGCCTGCGCCCGGGTGAGCTTGCCGACCTTGTCGGTATGCGGCTTGCTGCTGCCCTTCTCGACCTTGGAGGCCTTCTTGATGAGCACCGTCGCGGGCGGCGTCTTCATCACGAACGTGAAGCTCTTGTCCGCGTACGCGGTGATCACGACCGGGATCGGCAGGCCCGGCTCGACCTTCTGCGTCTGCGCGTTGAACGCCTTGCAGAATTCCATGATGTTGAGGCCGCGCTGGCCGAGCGCGGGCCCGATGGGCGGGCTCGGATTCGCCTTGCCCGCCGGCACCTGCAGCTTGATGTAACCGACTACTTTCTTCGCCATTTCAGTTCTCCAATTGGGTGCAGACGGACGCCATTGCGTCCTCCCCGTTCTAGGCCTTCTCGACTTGGGAGAAGTCCAGTTCCACCGGCGTCGAGCGACCGAAGATGGTCACCGACACGCGGAGCTTGCTCTTCTCGTAGTTCACGTCCTCCACGTTGCCGTGGAAGTCGGTGAACGGACCGTCCTTGACGCGCACCGCCTCGCCCATCTCGAACAGCACCTTCGGGCGCGGCTTCTCGACGCCTTCCTGCACCTGGCGCAGGATCGCGTCGACGTCCTTCTGCGAAATCGGCGTCGGCTTGTTCGCGGTGCCGCCGACGAAACCGGTGACCTTCGGCGTGCTCTTCACGAGGTGCCACGTGTCGTCGGTCATTTCCATCTCGACCAGCACGTACCCCGGGAAGAACTTGCGCTCGCTGATCGCCTTCTGCCCGCCCTTCATCTCGACGACTTCCTCGACCGGCACCAGGATCTGGCCGAACTGTTCGGCGAGCTCGGAGCGCTTGATGCGCTCGGTCAGCGCCCGCTGCACGCTCTTCTCGAAGCCCGAATAGGCGTGGACCACAAACCACTTCTTGCTCACCGCGTTTCCTCCCCCAGGCTCGCCCGTCCGTGCGGCGCTCATGACTCGGTCCGCCCGGTGAGCAGCTTCACGATCCACGCGAGCGTGGTATCGACGGAAAACAGGAACAGCGCCATGATCACGACGAAGACGAACACGATGGCGGTCGTCTGCAGCGTCTCCTTGCGCGTCGGCCACGACACCCGCCCGGCCTCCTGCCACGACTCCTGCGCGAACGTGAGGAACTCGCGGCCCGGCGTCGACAGCCACGCGACGACGCCGCCGAGGACGAGCCCGCCCAGCACCATCAGCACGCGCAGCACGAGCGCGGTGTCGCCGAAGTAGTAATACCCCGCGACGCCGAGCACGACGCAGCCGAACGCCAATGAGATTTTTATCTTGTCGATCATTCAGGTGCCGGTTGACTGTATTCGTTCGGCAGTAACCGCTGCCGGCGGCATTTCTCTTCGCAATCCTCTTGCGCCACCGCCGGCTCGCCCTTCGCTTCCGGCAGTGGCAGGCCAGGAGGGAATCGAACCCCCAACCTGCGGTTTTGGAGACCGCCGCTCTGCCAATTGAGCTACTGGCCTATCATTTATTCGGACCGAAAGTCGAAACCCCTACATTTTCGGTCCGGGCGATCTTCCGGCGAATTTCGCGCGACGAGTCACCGTAAATTCGCCGCAGAACTGCCATTACGAAAACCGGGCGAAATGCGCGCAGCTCTCTACTCGACGACCTTGGCGACGACGCCGGCGCCCACGGTGCGGCCGCCCTCGCGAATCGCGAAGCGCAGCCCCTCTTCCATCGCGATCGGCGCAATCAGCGTCACCGTCATCGACACGTTGTCCCCCGGCATCACCATCTCCGTCCCCGCCGGCAGCTCACAGCTCCCCGTCACGTCCGTCGTCCGGAAATAAAACTGCGGCCGATACCCCGGGAAGAACGGCGTATGCCGACCCCCCTCGTCCTTCTCAGCACGTACACCTCGCAGGTGAACTTCGTGTGCGGCGTGATCGAGCCCGGCTTCGCCAGCACCTGCCCACGCTCCACTTCCTCCCGCTTGGTGCCTCTCAGGAGTACGCCGACGTTGTCCCCCGCCTGCCCCTGGTCCAACAGCTTCCGGAACATCTCCACCCCCGTGCACACCGTCTGCAAGGTCGGCTTCAGCCCCACGATCTCCAGCGCATCCCCCACCTTCACGATGCCCCGCTCCACCCGCCCCGTCACCACCGTCCCCCGGCCCGAGATCGAGAACACGTCCTCCACCGGCATCAGGAACGGCCCGTCGATCGCCCGCTGCGGCTGCGGAATATAACTGTCCAGCGCCTCCGCCAGCTTGAAGATCGACCCTTCCCCCATCTCGCTCTTGTCCCCCTCCAGCGCCATCTTCGCGCTGCCGATGATGATCGGCGTCTTGTCCCCAGGAAACTGGTACTTGGTCAGCAATTCGCGGACTTCCATCTCAACGAGCTCCAGGAGCTCCTTGTCGTCCACCATGTCCGCCTTGTTCATGTACACGATGATGTAGGGCACCCCCACCTGCCGCGCCAGCAGAATGTGCTCCCGCGTCTGCGGCATCGGCCCGTCCGCCGCACTCACCACCAGGATCGCCCCATCCATCTGCGCCGCCCCGGTGATCATGTTCTTGATGTAGTCCGCGTGCCCCGGGCAGTCCACGTGCGCGTAGTGCCGCTTCTCCGTCACGTACTCCACGTGCGCCGTGTTGATCGTGATCCCCCGCGCCTTCTCCTCCGGCGCGTTGTCGATCTGGTCGTACGCCCTCACCTCCCCACCATATTTCTTCGACAGCACCAGCGTCATCGCCGCCGTCAGCGTCGTCTTCCCGTGATCCACGTGTCCAATCGTCCCCACGTTCACGTGCGGCTTCGTCCGCTCGAATTTGCCCTTGGCCATTTTTCAAGACTCCTTCAGACGTCGTTTTTCAGATTCGTGGTGATGCAAAATCGATGGTGCCCATGGAGCGGATTGAACGCTCGACCTCTCCCTTACCAAGGGAGTGCTCTACCACTGAGCTACATGGGCTCGCAAAGCTTCGTCTTCGGGCGCCATGCTTTGTCGCTCGTCGAATTCCTTGCTTGTGTACCTCTCATGTACACGGCGCTGCGGAATTCTCCTCGCGCGGCGCCTGACACCCGAATACTCGCTTTCCGGATCCCTACCATCTTTGTCCTCGGCGATTCTCTGGAGCGGGTGAAGGGAATCGAACCCTCGTCATAAGCTTGGAAGGCTTCTGCTCTACCATTGAGCTACACCCGCGGTTCAGGGCTCGGCAGTGGCGACAGGATCGAGCGGTGCCGGTGTCCCCGCGGGCCGGCGCGTCTCGCACGGGCATTCGGTTCGACTCGTTCCGACGGCGCGAACCGTCACGGCTTACGCTGCAACGCTGATACCGGCTTCCGACGACAGATGACTGATTTTCCCGAGTGGTGGAGGGGGAAGGATTCGAACCTTCGAAGGCAGAGCCGGCAGATTTACAGTCTGCTCCCTTTGACCGCTCGGGAACCCCTCCGACGAAACGTGCGATGTTAGCAATTTTCGTACCGTGCGTCAAACACGGGAGGGCCTTGCTGCATTGCGGTAGCCGAGTTCGCGGCGGGCAGGGTCGAGATTCGATCAACCCACTGTAAACTTTGAAGTTTAACCCAAAATCCCGGAGGTTGGGCGCGCGCGGCAAACCCGAAAAAGCCCGGGTCCGACTGCCATCCGCGCCTGTCGCGGGCGATTTAGCTAAACTCGCAACGGCTGACACCCCGCCGCGGACCGCGGTTCCCGTGCTTTTTTTGAACCTGGGGAATCTCAGCCTGTGCCCTCCGACGACCTGAACCCGCCGACCAACCTCCCGATGTCATGAATACCGATTGGGATTACGTCGTCGTCGGCGGCGGTACCGCAGGCTGCGTGCTCGCGAACCGGCTTTCCGCCGACGGCCGCCATGCGGTGCTCTTGCTCGAGGCCGGGCCGCGCGACGCGTATCCCTGGATCCACGTGCCGATCGGCTACGCGAAGACAATGTTCCACCCGGTCTACAACTGGCGATTCAAGACGGAGCCCGAGCCCGGGATGAACGGCCGCGAGATCTACTGGCCTTCCGGTCGGACGCTGGGAGGTTCCAGCGCAATCAACGGGCTCATCTACATCCGCGGCCATCGCGACGACTACGATCACTGGGCCTCGCTCGGGAACGCCGGCTGGGGCTACTCGGATGTGCTGCCGTATTTCCGCAAGCTCGAGCACAACGAGCGTGGCGCATCCGAGTGGCACGGCGCCGACGGCCCGCTGTGGGCGTCGGACATCCGCGCGAAGCACGAGCTCGTCGAGGCCTGGATCGCCGCCGCGACAGAGCTCGGCATTCCGCGCAACGCTGATTTCAACGGAGCGACGCAGGAAGGCGCGGGCTATTACCAGCTGACGACGCGGCACGGCTTGCGCTGCTCGACGGCGGTTGCCTATCTGCGGCCGGCGCGCAATCGGGCGAATCTCGCCGTCGAGACCGATGCGCAGGCGCTGCGGATCGTGTTCGAAGGCCGGCGCGCGCGCGGCGTCGTCTTCCGCCGCGGCGGGCGCGATACGACGGTCACCGCGCGACGCGAGGTGATCGTCGCGACGGGCGCCATGCAGTCGCCGCAGCTCCTGCAGCTTTCGGGAGTCGGCCCACCGAGGCTCCTCCAGACGCTCGGCGTTCCGGTCGTCCACGCGCTCGAAGGCGTGGGCGAGAACCTGCAGGACCATCTGCAGGTGCGCACGATCTTCCGCTGCACGAAGCCGATCACGACCAACGACACGCTGAAATCGTGGTGGCGGACGATGGCGATGGGCGCGCGCTACGCGCTGACCCGCACCGGCCCGATGGCGGTCGGCATCAACCAGGGCGGCATGTTCGCGCGGACCGAGCCGTCGCTCTCGCGCCCGGACATCCAGTTCCACCTCGCGACGCTGTCGTCCGACATGGCCGGCTCACCGGTCCACACGTTCTCGGGATTCACGATGTCGGTGTGCCAGCTCCAGCCGGAATCGCGCGGATACGTGCGCGCGAAGTCGCCGGACCCCCTCGCCCCGCCCGCGCTGCAGCCGCGCTACCTGTCGACGCCGCAGGATTGCGCCACCGTGGTCGCCGGCATCAGGCTCGCGCGGCGCCTTGCCGCGACCGCGGCGCTCTCGCCCTACGTTGCCGGCGAGTACCTGCCCGGCCGGCAGGCCGAGAGCGACGACGACCTCCTCGCCTTCGCGCGCGCCAAGGGCGCGACGATCTTCCATCCGGCCGGGACGTGCAAGATGGGTCCGGCCGCCGATGCGCAGGCGGTCGTCGACGCGGCGCTTCGCGTGCACGGCATCGCCGGATTGCGCGTCGTCGACTGCAGCGTGATGCCGACGATCGTGTCCGGCAACACCAACGCGCCGGTGATCATGATCGCCGAGAAGGCGAGCGACATGATCCTGCACGACGCCCGCTAGATTTCGCAACGCCAGACTCCGGAGGCCCCATGTCCTGCTGCCACGCCGATTTCGCCGCCCTCGAAGGCAGCGACCGCGGCTTCACCGTCGGAATGCCGACGTTCACTTTCGGCGCGGGCGTGCTCGCCGAAGCGGGCGAGCATGCGCGCGAGCTCGGAATGAAGCGCGTCGCGCTCTTCACCGATCCGAAGGTCGAGGCGAGCGCCTATCTCGACACCGTCAAGGCGTCGCTCACCGCCGCCGGCGTCGATTTCGCCGTGTATCGCGACGTCGTCATCGAGCCCACCGACCTGTCGCTGCAGGAGGCGACGCGCTTCGCCGCCGACGGGCGTTTCGACGGCTACGTGTCGGTCGGCGGCGGCTCGGTGATGGACACCTGCAAGGCGGCGAACCTCTATGCGTCGCAGCCGGCGGAATTCATGGCGTACGTGAACGCGCCGATCGGCGAGGGGCGCAAGGTTCCCGGCCCGGTCAGGCCGCACATCGCGTGTCCGACGACGTCGGGCACGGGCTCGGAGACCACCGGCATCGCGATCTTCAACCTGCGCTCGATGAACGCCAAGACCGGGATCATCTCGCGGCGCCTCATTCCCTCGGTCGCGCTGATCGATCCCGACGTCACCGCAACGCTTCCGAAGAACGCGGTCGCAGCCACCGGATTCGACTGCATGAGCCACGCGCTCGAGTCGCTGACGGCGCGCGCGTACCCGCGGCGGGCGAATCCGGCGAAAGGCATCGCGCGCCCGGTCTCGCAAGGCGCGAATCCCTTCTCGGACATGCTCGCCACCGAGGCGCTGAAGAGCGTCGGCCGATTCCTCGTGCGCGCCGTGAACGACGCGGCCGACACCGAAGCCCGCACCGAGATGATGTACGCCGCCATGCTCGCCGGCATCGCGTTCAACGCCGCGGGCTGTCACCTGCCGCACGGGCTTTCGTACGCGGTGTCCGGTCTCGCCAAGGACTGGCACGTCGACGGCTACCCCGACGGCAAGTCGCTCGTCCCGCACGGCATGGCCGTCGTGCTGAACAACCCATCGGTATGGCGTTTCACCGCGCCGTGCTGCCCGCAGCGGCACCTGCATGGCGCGCATTGTCTTGGCGCGCAGGTCGACGGCGCGCGCGCGGATGATGCGGGCGAGGTGCTCGCCACGCGCGTGATCGAGCTGATGCGCGCGACCGCGATGCCGAACGGACTCGCCGCGCTCGGTTTCGACGCGTCGCATCTCGACGCGCTGGCCGCCGGCGCCGAGCCGCAATACCGCGTGATCCGAAACGCGCCGAAGGACGTCTCGCGCGACGACCTCATCGCGCTGTTCGGCGGCGCGCTCAGCTACTGGTAGACGTCGGGGCGGCGTGGCCCGCCGACTCGGCCGCAACGACGCGCTGCACGCGCTTCGCCGGCAGCCGCGCGGTGAACGTGCTGCCCCGCGCCAGCTCGCTCATCACGTCGAGCTCGGCCTGGTGGCGCAGCAGCACGTGCTTGACGATGGCGAGGCCGAGCCCGGTGCCCCCGCTCGCGCGCGAGCGGCTGCGGTCGACGCGGTAGAACCGCTCGGTGAGCCGCGGCACGTGCTCGGCGGCGATGCCGATGCCGGTGTCCTCGACCGAGAATTCGCCGGCCCCGTCGGCCGCGATGCGCCAGCGCAGCGTGATCGTTCCGCCGTCCGGCGTGTACCGGATCGCATTGCTGACGAGGTTTCCGAACGCGCTCGCGAGCTCGTCGCGGCTGCCGGTGACCGTCGCCGCGTTGCCGATGTCGAGCGCGATCGTGTGCCGGCCGCCGGAGAGCGCCTTCGCGTCCGCGGACAGCGCGAGCATCAGCGGAACGACGGCGAAAGGCGTTTCGTTGAGCGGATTCTGCTCGCTCTCCAGCGCCGACAGCGTCAGGAGGTCGTCGACCAGGCGCTGCATGTTGCGCGACTGCTCCTGCATCAGCTGCAGGTAGCGCCGGCGCTGATGCGGCTCGAGATCGAGATCCTGCAGCGTCTCGACGAATCCGGTGACCACGGTCAGCGGCGTCTTCAGCTCGTGCGACACGTTGGCGATGAAGTCGCGGCGCATCCGCGCCACCGCCTCGAGCCGCGAGATGTCGCGGCTGATCAGGAGCTTTTCCTCGATGCCGAACGGAACGATCTGGACCGAGAGTGTGGCCCCCGGCTCACGCTGCGAGTCGAACACGACGGGTTCGCTGTAGTTCTCGGAGTCGATGTAGCGGACGAGCAGCGGCTGCCGCGCGAGATTGGCGAGCGCCGCGCCGACATCGCGCGGAAGGTCGAGCCCGAGGTGCGTCTGCGCGCGCTGGTTCGCCCATTGCACGCGATTGGCCGAATCCATGATCAGCATGCCGTCGGGAAGCGCCTCGGCGGCGCGGCGGAAGCGCTCGACCGTCGCCGCGAGGTCGGCCTGCTGGAGCTGGCGTGCGCGGACACGGCGGTAGAGCGCGGCCATCGGCTCGCGCCAGCTCGCGAAGCCTTCCGGGGCATCGGAATCGGACGGCTGCGCGGCCCAGCGCGCGAGCCGGTCCAGGTTCCAGACGTGGAATGCGATGATCGCCGCGCTTCCGGCGGCGAGCACGCCCAGTGCCGCGCCGACGCCGAACAGTAATCCGGCGACCGCCGTCAGCACGGCGACCGCCGCCGGAGCGGCGAGCCCTCGAAGAACGATCGGGCTCATCGGCGACTTCGTCCGGCGTCAGCGAGGAACCGCCAGCCGATAGCCAGCTGCCGCGCACCGTCTCGATCAGCCGGTCGTGACCGAACGGCTCGAGCGCGAGGCGCAGCCTGCGAATGTGCACGTCGACGGTGCGCTCCTCGATGTACACGTGGTCGCCCCACACGTGATCGAGCAGCTGTGCGCGCGTGTGCACCCGCTCGGGCCGCGCGAGGAAGAATCGCAGCAGGCGGAATTCCGTCGGGCCGACAGCAACGGTCTGCCCCGACGCCGTCACCCGGTGCGTCGACGGGTCGAGCTTCAGCGTACCCGCCTCGAGGAGCTCCTGCGCGGCCTCGGGCGCGCGCCGCCGCAGCACCGCCTTGATGCGCGCCTTGAGCTCGCGCGGCGAGAACGGCTTGGTCACGTAATCGTCGACCCAAGACTCGAGTCCCGCGATCTTGTCGGCCTCCTCGGCGCGCGCGGTGACCATGATGATCGGAAGCTCGCGGGTGCGCGGCTCGGCGCGCAGCTGCCGCGCGAGCGCGATGCCCGATTGCCCGGGCAGCATCCAGTCGAGCAGGACGAGGTCGGGCAGCGCGGCGTTGAGCCGCATCTGCGCCGTTTCGGCATCCGGCGCCGCGTCGACGGTGTAGCCGGCGTCCTCGAGATTGATCCGGATGAGCTCGAGGATCGAAGGCTCGTCCTCGACCACCAGAATCGTCGGCGTCACGGGGCCTCCTTCAGCGCGCTCATTCGCCGGCCTCCGCATTGACTCGGAGGGTCCCTGCGCCGAGAGGTCGGCCGGCCTCAATCGCTCGCAGACGCGCCCCTCGGGCCTTGGCTCGCTGACGCTCGCCCTGCTCGCTCATTCGTCGGCGACCTCGGCGCGGATTTCCTCGGCGGACGCGTGACGCACGTCCTTGCCCCTGACGACCTGGACCACCGCCTCGGCGACGTTCTTCGCGTGGTCGCCGATCCGCTCGATCGACTTCGCGATGAACACGATCTCGAGCGCAGGCGAGATCGTCCGCGGGTCCTCCATCATGTAGCTGATCAGCTGGCGCAGGATCGAGTGGAATGCCGCGTCGATCTCCTCGTCGCGGTCGATCACCTCGGCGGCCGCGGTCACGTCGAGCCGGGCGAACGCGTCGAGCGCCATCTGCAGCATCGTCAGCGCGTGCTCGGCGGCGTGCATCACGTCGTGGTAGCGCACCTCGGTCAGGCGGTCGGAGCCGTGCGTTTCCGCGGCCTTGTAGGCGACCTTCTTCACCTCGTCGGCCATCCGCTCGAGATCGTTGACGATCTTGGTGATCGTCAGGATCATCCTGAGGTCGATCGCGGTCGGCTGCCGCTTGGCGATGATCTGGCTGCACTGCTGGTCGAGCGCGACCTGCATCTGGTTGATTTCCTGCTCGGCCGCGCCGACCTGGTCGATCGCGTCGTCGCTCTCGTCCTGCGCCAGCACGACGATCGCCCGGCCGAGCTGCTCCTCGACCAGGCCGCCCATGGTCAGGACGCCGGTGCGGATCGCCTCCATCTCGGCGTCGAACTGCTTGTGCGTGTGTTCGTTCATTTCCGCTCTCGCGAGTGTGGGATCAGCCGAAGCGGCCGGTGATGTAATCCTCGGTCTCCTTGCGCCGGGGCTTCAGGAAGATCGTGTCGGTCGCGTCGAACTCGATCAGCTCGCCCAGGTACATGTACGCAGTGTAATCCGAGACGCGCGCCGCCTGCTGCATGTTGTGGGTGACGATGGCGATCGTGTACTCCTCCTTGAGCTCGGAGATGAGCTCCTCGATCTTCGCCGTCGAGATCGGGTCGAGCGCCGAAGTCGGCTCGTCGAGCAGCAGCACTTCCGGCTTGACCGAGACGGCGCGGGCGATGCACAGCCGCTGCTGCTGCCCGCCGGACAGCGCCATGCCGCTCTGCTTCAGCTTGTCCTTCGCCTCGCCCCACATCGCCGCCTTGGTGAGCGCCCATTCGACGCGCTCGTCCATCTGCCGCGGCGTGAGCTGCTCGTAGAGCCTCACGCCGAAGGCGATGTTGTCGTAGATCGACATCGGGAACGGCGTCGGCTTCTGGAACACCATGCCGACCTTCGCCCGCAGCAGGTTGATGTCGACGCCCGGCGCCAGGATGTTCTCGCCGTCGAGCATGATCTCGCCGACCGCACGATGTCCGGGGTAGAGCGAGTACATCCGGTTCAGCGTGCGCAGCAGCGTCGACTTGCCGCAGCCGGAGGGCCCGATGAACGCCGTCACGCGGCCTTCGGCGACGTCGAGGCTGACGTCCTTCAGCGCATGGAACTGGCCGTAGAAGAAGTCGAGCTTGCGGATCGACATCTTCGGCGCCAGACCCCCCGTTGCCGTCTTGCCTTCCGCCCGCGCGGCGGCGCCGACCGTGACCGTTCTCACCTGTTCCATGGGATCTTCTTGGTGTGCGCCCGCGGGCGGCCTTTGTGGTTGCAGTGAACGCCGGATGGGCCGGTCATCGCGCCGCGCCCTGCCGGAAGACCGAGCGGGCGAGGATGTTGATCACGAGCACGGTGAGCGTGATGAGGAGCGCGCCGCCCCACGCGAGCGTCTTCCAGTCCTCGAACGGGCTCATCGCGTACTGGAAGATGACGACCGGGAGATTCGCCATCGGCGCGTCCATGTCGGAGCTCCAGAACTGGTTGTTGAGCGCGGTGAAGAGCAGCGGAGCGGTCTCCCCCGACATGCGGGCGACGGCGAGCAGGACGCCGGTAATCACACCGGAGCGCACCGCGCGCAGCGTGACCATCAGGATCACTTTCCACATCGGCGCGCCGAGCGCGATCGCCGCCTCGCGCAGGCTCGCCGGAACGAGATGGAGCATGTTCTCGGTCGTGCGCACCACCACCGGGATCGCGATCAGGGCAAGGGCCACGCTGCCGGCCCATCCGGAAAAATGGCCGACTTTCGCGACGTACACCGTGTAGACGAAGAGGCCCAGCACGATCGACGGCGCCGACAGCAGGATGTCGTTGATGAAGCGCGTCGCCGGCGCGATCCAGCCGCGCTTGCCGTACTCGGCGAGATGGATTCCGGCGAGGATGCCGATCGGCGTGCTGATGAGCGTCGCGACGAGGACGATGACCACACTTCCGTAGATCGCGTTGAGCAATCCGCCCGCGGATCCCGGCGGCGGCGTCATCTGGGTGAACAGCGTCGGCGAGAGCGCCTCGAACCCCTTCTGGAACAGCACGAACAGAATCCACAGCAGGAACGCCATGCCGAATGACATCGCCGCCAGCGACATGACGAGATTGAAGCGGTTGACGAGGAGGCGCTTGCGGTACAACAGCACGCTCCGTCCGCCCTCTGCGATCGGCGTGGCCATCAGGTCGCCTTGCCTTCGCCCTTGGCGAGCTGCGCGATCAGCATCCGCGAGAGCGCGAGCACGATGAACGTCAGGAGGAACAGCACGAGCCCGAGCGAGATGAGCGACGCTCGGTGCACCGGATCGGCCGCCTCGTTGAACTCGTTGGCCAGCGCCGAGGCGATCGAATTGCCGGGCTCGAACAGCGAAGGGCTGATGCGGTACGCGTTGCCGATGACGAACGTCACGGCCATCGTCTCGCCGAGCGCGCGCCCGAGGCCCAGCATGATTCCGCCGATGACGCCGACCTTCGTATAGGGCAGCACCACGTTGCGGACGACCTCCCAGGTCGTGCAGCCGATGCCGTAGGCGGACTCCTTCAGGACCGGCGGCACGATCTCGAACACGTCGCGCATCACCGAGGCGATGAACGGGATGATCATCACCGACAGGATGACGCCGGCCGACAGGATGCCGATGCCGTTCGGCGCGCCCTGGAACAGCGCTCCCACGACGGGAACCTGGCCGATCGTCCGTGTGAGCAGCGGCTGGACGTAATCGCCGAACAGCGGCGCGAAGATGAACAGCCCCCACATCCCGTAGATGATCGAAGGAATCGCCGCGAGCAGCTCGACCGCGGTGCCGAGCGGCCGCTTGAGGAGCGGCGGGCACATCTCGGTCAGGAAGAGCGCGATGCCGAAGCTCACCGGCACGCCGATGGCGAGCGCGATGACCGACGTCACCAGCGTCCCGTAGATCGGCGCGAGGCCGCCGAATTCGCTCTTTACGGGGTTCCAGACGTTGGTGAAGAAGAACGCGGGGCCGAATTTCTGCAGCGCCGGCGCCGCCGAAATGGCCAGGGCAACGAGGATGCCGGCAAGCAGCAGCAGGACGAGCAGCGCGAAGGACAGCGTGACGTGCTCGAAGATCCAGTCCTGCCGGCGCCCGGCGTCGTGCTTCGGACGGGGCGGCCCGACGTGCTGGACGAGCTGCGCGGGCGCTTCGAGGTTCACCGGGTACGAGAGCGAGGCTGTGGCCGAATTGCCCGGCATGATAACCCCTACGCGGGCCCCGGCGCGCGGCGCCGGTTCCCGTCAATGCCGATGTGTCGCGCGGCGCGCCGAAGACGGCGGCGCGCGGACGTTTGTGCGGTCACGCGTGCCGCGCGCCGGATTACCAGAGCGCCTTGCCCGACGGGTCCTTGATCTCGCGCCTTCCATGCCGACTCGATCTGCGCGACCACCGGCTGCGGCAGCGGGACGTAATCGAGCTCCTCCGCCATCTTCTGCCCGTTCTTGAGCGCCCAGTCGAAGAACTTCAGCACCTCGGCGCCGTTCTGCGGCTTGTCCTGCTTCGCGTACATCAGGATGAAGCGACGCGCCCGTGATCGGCCAGCTCGTCTTGCCGGGCTGGTTGGTCAGGATCACGCCGAAGCCGGGGACGCTCTTCCAGTCGGCGCCCGCCGCCGCGGCCTGGAACATCGCATCGTCGGGCTGCACGAACTGGCCGTCCCGGTTCTGCACTTGCCCGTAGCTCATCTTGTTCTTCTTCGCGTAGGCGTACTCGACGTAGCCGATCGAGCCCTTGATGCGCTGGACGTAGGCGGAAACGCCTTCGTTGCCCTTGCCGCCGACGCCTTCGGGCCACGCAACGGCCGTGCTCGACCCGACCTTCTCCTTCCATTCCGGGCTCACCTTCGACAGGTAGTCGGTCCAGAGGAACGTCGTGCCCGGACCCATCCGAGCGGCGCACGACGGTGATGGGATCCGCCGGAAGCTTGAGGCCGGGATTGAGGTCCGCGATCGCCTTGTCGCCCCACGACTTGATCTTGCCGAGGTAGATGTCGGCGAGCACCGGCCCGGTAAACCGAATTGCGCCCGGCGCGACGCCCTCGATGTTCACCACGGGAACCACGCCGCCGATGATCGCCGGAAACTGCACGAGCCCGACCGATTGCAGGTCCTCCGCCTTGAGCGGCATGTCGGACGCGCCGAAATCGACTGTCTTCGCCTTGATCTGCGCGATGCCGCCGCCGGAGCCGATCGACTGGTAGTTCATGCCGACGCCCGTCTTGGCCTTGTAGGCCTCGGCCCATTTGGCGTAGATCGGGAACGGAAACGTCGCACCCGCGCCGGTGATGTCGGTCGCGAACGCGGGCGAGATGCCGAGCGCGATCGTTGTGGCGGCAAGAATGCTTTTCGTCAGATGGCGCATGGCGGGTCCCCGTGGTCGAATTTGACTCGATGGATTGTTACAGCGCCGCATGACAGCGGCGTGACAGTGCCGTGACGATCTCGTCACAGTTGTCGCCGTAGCGTCAAACCTGCTTCGATTCAAGTGGTTACCGCTATCGATCCGGCTTGCGGATCGGGCCGGCCGTAGTGCGGCTAGCGCGGTTTGGCCGCGGTGGCGCGGTATTTCGCGAGATGGCGCACCGGCAGCGCGAGGGCGTCGCGCCGGAAGGGATCGGCGAGCTCGCGCGTGACCATCATCTCGAGCACCGTCGTCCGGCCCTCGGACTGTGCCGATGTCGCCGCGCGCAGCGCAGGCCCGACGTCGGCAATCCGATCGACTCGACGCCCGTCCGCGCCCATCGCCTTTGCGACTTCGGCCCATGACGGCTGCCGGTCGAGATTGACGCCGACGAACCGCCGGTCGTAGAAATCGACGTGGTTCTTCTTCTCGGCGCCCCACTGGCCGTTGTTGAAGACGACGGCGGTCACGGGAATGTTCTCGCGCACGCAGGTCTGCAGTTCGCCGAAGCTCATGCCCCACGCGCCGTCGCCGACGTACGCGATCGCCGGACGGTCGGGCGCCGCGACCTTCGCGCCGATGATGGTCGGAAACGCGTAGCCGCAGTTGCCGAAGCTCATCGCGGCGAACATCGAGCGCGGCCGGTCGAATGCCAGGTACGAGTTCGCCACCGAGCAGATGTTGCCGATGTCGGTCGAGACCATCGCGCCGGCCGGCAGCGCGCGGGCGAGCTCGCGCAGGAGCTCGCGCGGGTGCATCGCCTCCGACGCCTGCGCGACATCGCGCGACCACGGATCCGTTTCGTGCGTCCAGCCGGAAAGCTCGGTCGCCCATGCTTTTTTCGCCGCCTCGATCTCGGCCGTGCGCGCGTCCCGATTCGCGATGCACGCGAGCTCCCGCGCGGCGAGGCGTTGTCGGAGCGCCGCGGCGGCGGCCCCCGCATCGCCGCAGAGGCCGACGGCGATCGGCTTCACCAGCCCCAGCATTCTCGCGTCGGCGTCGACCTGGATGATTTTCGCGTGCTGCGGCCAGTAATCGATCCCGTACTGCGGCAGCGTGCCGAACGGGCCGAGCCGCGTGCCGAGCGCCAGCACGACGTCGGCCTTCGCGATGAGGTTCATCGCCGCCTTGCTGCCCTGATAGCCCAGCGGGCCGCACGCGAGCGGATGCGCCATCGGAAACGCGTCGTTGTGAAGATAGCTCGTCGCCACGGGCGCCTGCAGCAGATTCGCGAGCGCAATGGCCTCGGCGAGCGCGTCGCCCATCACGACGCCGCCGCCCGCGATGATCACGGGAAACTGCGCCGCCGCGAGGAGCTCCGCCGCCGCATCGAGGCTCTTCTCGCCGCCGGCGCCGCGCTCCAGCGTCACCGGGCGCGGAATTTCACACTCGATGTCGCCGTAGAAGAAATCGCGCGGGATGTTGAGCTGCGCGGGCCCCATCTCGAGCAGCGCCCGGTCGAATGCGCGGCTCGTGAGCTCCGCCATGCGCGCGCGGTTGTTCACGTGCGCCTGGAACTTGGTGATCTTCGAGAAGATCGGCAGCTGCTCGGTCTCCTGGAACCCGCCGAGGCCGAGGGTCGCGCTGCCGGTCTCCGGCGTGATGACGACGACCGGCGAATGCGCCCAGAACGCGGCGGCCGTCGACGTGACGAAATTCGTGATGCCGGGACCGTTCTGCGCGATGCACACGCCGTGCCGACCGGAGACGCGCGCGTAGCCGTCCGCCATGTGCCCCGCGCCCTGCTCGTGCGCGACCGAGATGAAACGGATGCCCGCGAGCGGGAACAGATCGAGCGCATCCATGTACGCCGAGCCGACGATCCCGAACACGTCGGTGACGCCGTGCGCGACCAGCGTCTCGACGAACGCCTCCGAGGGCGTCATCTTCTGCTTCCCGGCGACGGCAATCCGCCGCGGTTGATTCGCGTCGTTCATGCCGGATACGACGAACGTCGCATCATTGCATTACCGATTCCGGCGTGACGTACGCGTGGCCCAGCGCTTCCGCGACCGGCTGGCAGGTGACCTTGCCGAAGGCGACGTTGAGGCCGTTGCGCAGATGGACGTCGTCGGCGAGCGCGCGCTTCCAGCCCTTGTCGGCGAGCGCCAGCACGAACGGCAGCGTCGCGTTGTTGAGCGCGAACGTCGACGTGCGCGGCACGCCGCCCGGCATGTTCGCGACGCAGTAATGGGTGACTCCGTCGACGACGTAGACGGGATCGGCGTGCGTCGTCGCGTGCGAGGTCTCGAAGCATCCACCCTGGTCGATCGCGACGTCGACGATCACCGAGCCCTTCTTCATCTGCTTCACGAGCGCCGCGGACACGAGCTTCGGCGCGGACGCGCCGGGAATCAGCACGCCGCCGACGACGAGGTCGGCGCTCGTCACGTGATGCTCGATCGCGTCCTGCGTCGAGAACACCGTGTTGAGCGGACGGCCGAACTGCCGCCACAGCGCGCGCAGCACTTCGTTGTTGCGGTCGAGCACCCAGACCTCGGCGCCCATGCCGAGCGCGATGTGGCACGCATGCGAGCCGACCACGCCGCCGCCCAGGATCACGACCTTGGCCGGATCGACGCCGGGAACCCCTCCCAGCAGCATTCCGAGCCCGCCGTGCGGCTTCTCGAGGTAATACGCGCCGGCCTGGATCGACATCCGGCCCGCGACCTCCGACATCGGCGCGAGCAGCGGCAATCCGCCCGTCGCCGACGTCACGGTCTCGTAGGCGATGCACACGGCGCCGCTGTCGATCAGCTCCTTCGCCTGATCCGGATCGGGGGCGAGATGCAGGTAGGTGAAGAGGATCTGGCCCTTGCGCAGCATCTTGCGCTCGACCGACTGGGGCTCCTTGACCTTGACGATCATGTCGGCGGCGGCGAACACCTCCTTGGCCGTCTGGGCGACGCTGGCGCCGGCCTTGCGGTACGCGTCGTCGTCCATTCCGATGCCCTGACCGGCGTTGTGCTCGACGACGACCTCGTGCCCGTGCGCGACCGCCTCGCGGACGCTGCCCGGCGTCAATCCGACGCGATTTTCGAGAACCTTGATTTCCTTCGGAACGCCGATGCGCATGACGCGTGCTCCTTCGAAATGGGGTGCCGGGCGCGGCCCGCCGCCCGGAAAGGGGTGAATGTTACCCCGCGCGGACGGACGGCACACGCCCGCGTCGCCGCGCGCGCGTCGTGCACCGTGGCGCGCCGGCCCTTATACTGGGACATTCAAACCGCTGTAATCCTTCGCCCGCCCCGGGACGATTCGCCGCGCCACGGCCGAATTACAAGAACGCGATGCAGGCATCGACGGCTCCCGTAACATTCCTGTTCACCGACATCGAGGGCAGCACGCGCCTCTGGGAAAAGACGCCTGACGAGATGCGCGCCGCGCTCGCGCGCCACGACGCCCTCGGCGCGGCGGCGGTGACGGGCCATCGCGGCCGCGTCGTCAAGACGACGGGGGACGGGATTCACGCGGTGTTCGACGATCCCCTCGATGCGATCGCCGCGACGATCGCGCTGCAGCAGGCGCTCGCCGACCCCGCGGCCACCGCAGGCGTCGGGCTCCGTGTGCGCTGCGGCGTTCACCTCGGCGTCGACGAACGCCGCGACGACGATTTCTACGGCCGGTCCGTCAACCGGGCGGCACGCATCATGAGCGCCGCGCACGGCGGGCAGATCCTCGTTTCCGAGGCCGTGGCGGTCCTCGTTCGCGACCGCCTGCCGGCGGACGTCGTGCTGCGCGATCTGGGAAGCGTGCGCCTTCGCGACCTCGCGAGCCCCGAGCAGATCTTCCAGGTCGTGCATCCCGCTCTGCGGGAGAGCTTTCCGGCGCTGCGCTCGCTCGAGGCGACGCCGAACAACCTGCCGCAGCAGGTCACCTCGTTCATCGGCCGCGAGCGCGAGCTCGCCGAAGTGGCGACGCTTCTCGCGAAGCATCGGCTGCTGACGCTGCAGGGCTCGGGCGGCATCGGCAAGACCCGGCTGTCGCTGCAGGTCGCGGCCGATCACCTGGACGAATTTCCGGACGGCGTCTGGCTGGTCGAGCTCGCCGCCCTGAACGATGCGCGCCTCGTGCCGCAGGCCGTGGCATCGGTGCTCGGCGTCAAGGAGGAGGCCGGGCATCCGGTCGTCGAGGCATTGGTCAAGTTCGTTGCCGACCGGCGTCTCCTCGTGATCCTCGACAACTGCGAGCATCTCGTCCAGGCATGCGCGGAGCTTGCCGGCCGGCTCCTGCAGGCGGGACCGCACGTGAGAGATCCTCGCATCGAGCCGCGAGCCGCTGCACGTCGGCGGCGAGGCGCTCTACCCGCTGCCGCCGCTCGCCGTGCCCGATCCGTACGGGTCCTTCAAGCGGCAGGCGCTGGAAGGATTCGCCGCGGCGCGGCTGTTCATCGAGCGCGCGACCTCGGCACAACCAGCATTCCGGGTCTCCGATGACAATGCGATGGCGGTCGCGGGAATCTGCCAACGCCTGGACGGCATCCCGCTCGCGCTGGAGCTTGCCGCCGCGCGCATCCGGTCGCTGTCGGTGGAACAGATCGCAGCCCGCCTGTCCGATCGCTTCGGCCTGCTGACCCGCGGGAATCGTGCGGCGCTGCCGCGCCAGCAGACGCTGCGCGCGCTGATCGACTGGAGCTACGACCTGCTGACACCGGAGGAGCGCGTGCTGTTCCGGCGCTTGGCGGTGTTCGCGGGTGGATTCACGCTGGAGGCCGCCGAAGCGGTGGGTGCGGGCGGCGAGATCCAGGCCACCGACGTCCTGTCGCTGCTGACCAACCTCGTCGAGAAGTCGCTGGTGACGATGGACGCGGGCGGCGATCGTTACCGCCTGCTCGAAACCGTCAGGCATTACGCCCAGGACCGGCTCGAGGGCTCGGGCGAAGCGGGCGACACGCGCACCCGGCACCTCGATTTCTATGTCGCGCTGACAGAGCAAGCCAAGCCGGAACTCGTCGGCCTGCGGCAGGCGCGCTGGTTCGCGCTGCTCGACGCCGAGCGGGAGAATTTGCTTGCGGCGCATGGCTGGTGCGACAGCGCCAAAGGTGGTGCGGAAGCCGGACTCCGGATGCTCGACGCAGTCAAGTTGTACTTGAACAACCGCGGCCTGCTCGTGCTCGGCCACCGGCTGCTGATCGATGCGCTCGCACGTGATGGCGCGCAGGCGCGGACTCGCCTGCGGGCGCGGGCGCTCTTCGATGCGGGCCAGATCTGCAACTCGCTGGGTCGGTACTCCGAGGCGCTGGAGCTGCTGGGAGAGAGCCTCGCCATAGCGCGCGAGATCGGCGACAACTGGCGCTCCATTCAGACGCTGCAGCCAATGGGCGAGGCCGCACGAAACCTGGGTGATCTCGACGCCGCGCGTCACTACCTCGACGAGGCCGTCGCGCGCTCGCGCGAATCGACCGACAAACGCGAACTTGCGGCCGCGCTCGTCAACCTCGGGCAGCTCCACCGCCTTTCCGGATCGACCGATGCCGCCGAGCCGCTGTTCGCCGAGGGTGTGGCGCTCCTGCGCGAATCGGGCGACCGCGAGAGCGTGGGCCTCACCTTGCTCAACGTGGCGATGGTATCGATCGGGCGTGGTGCGCTCGACCGCGTGCCGGCGGTGCTTCGGGAAGCCGCCGACATCGCGGAGGAGTGCGGCTCAGCACCGGTAGGACAAAGCGTGCTCGAGGTGGCGGCGGCGCTCGCCGCGGCGCACCGGGATTGGCCGCGGGCTGCACGCTACTACGGCGCGGCGGAGGCCCAGGCCGCGGCGACGGGATTCCGGCGCGACCCGGTCGATGAGGCGTTCCTCGCACCACACATGGCGGCGGCGCGCGACGCAATCGGCGCGACGACCTTCGCGGCCGAGGAGGGGGCGGGGCGCGCGCTTGCCTATGCAAGCACGCTGGCCGACGCGCGCGCGTGGCTCAGCGACGCCTGAGCCACGGCTGCCCCCGCCGGTCACGCCCCGTTCTTGATCACCGGATCCAGGCGGGCGCACAGGCTGCCGTCGGCGCGCAGCAGCTGGATGTTGTATTTGAATTTCGTCGGCGTCGTCGCGGAATTCTCGTCGGTGAGGTCGTACTTCTGCCCGTTCGAATGGGGATTCCCGAACTCTCCGGCCGGCGGCAGCGGCGGCTTCGTGAACGTGATGCCGGTGCCCGCAGCGGCGAACGAGAATCCCGGCGTGACGAGCCTCCACTCGATCTTCTGCTGGTGGTTTCCCCGTTTAACCGGCAGCTCGTCGTGATCCACGGTGATGTCGGCGGGACTGTTGCATTGACCGGCAACCGTCACTTCGATCTTGCAGTTCACCGGGGTGCAGGGGTCTGATGCGCCCCCGTCGAGCATCGCCCCGCAGGCGAGCAGCAGCGACGTCATGGCGACGAGCAGGAGAGTTCGTATCGCGGGCATTGTCTTTCCTCTCAATGGACCAGGCAGGTGCGCGTCGCCTGCCTGACACATCGGTCAATGCCGTCGCGGACCAAGGGGTCCGCGGCGACGGCGACGACTACGCTCCGTTCTTGATGACCGGATCGATGTTCGGGCCCGACCAGAAGCCTTTGGTCTTGATGCCGTATTCGTAGGTCGGGGCCAGGTCCGTGGTGTTGTAGCAAGAATAGACATGCTTATGCTGCGGATCTTGCTTGCAGACGAATGCCCGTTGACCGGTCGGAGCCTTGAGATTGATGCCACCGTCCGGATCGAACGTCGTGTCGTCGTTTCCCTTGATCGTCCACGTGATGTTCACCTTCTGCCCGTACGGAACGTTGATCCAGATTTCGTCCGGATACTCCGTCTTCCACAACTTGTGGGGAAGCGTCACCTGACAGTCCAGCGTCTTCCTGCAGTCGACGTATGACTTGCCGCCCGAGTCCATCGGGTACGAACTCGGCATGGTGTTACATCCCGACATCGCAATGACTGCGGCCGCCGCGGCCGCGAAAACCAGCGTCTTCGAATTCATTGTTTTCTCCCCGCTCGTTGCAATGGCCGCCGGGTTCCGCGCGACAGCGATCACGCGGAATCCGGCCCCCGTCGCCGGGCCTTCGCTGCCCGGCACATCACGCCCGCTGAGTGTAGCGCGGGACGGCGCGCTTATGAATGCGAATATTCGACAAGACCGCTTGCGCCGCAATATCGCGGCCAGATCGGACCGGATATACACCGTGCAGCGCGCCGTTGCCCTAAAGGCCGACCTGCGCGGGGCGCATACTCAACCGGGAAGCCGTCGGGTGTAGGATTGACGGCTTGCAAATGCACTCTGCGGGCGCGCCGAAACCCTCCGGCGCCCCCGCCACGCACCGGGAGACCGCCATGGGCCACGCCGAACTGACACTGCAGGACCAGGCGACGACGCGCCAGATCTCGCTCGACGAGTACTGGATGCCGTTCACGCCGAACCGCGAATTCAAGTCCGACCCGCGGATGATCGTCCGCGCGGAGGGGATGTATTGCTGGAGCGACAAGGGCGCGAAGATCATCGACGCGTCGTCGGGCCTCTTCTGCTGCGCCGCGGGACACGGCCGGCGCGAGATCGCCGAGGCCGTCGGGCGCCAGCTCGCCGAGCTCGACTTCTCGGCGCCGTTCCTGCGCGGCCATCCCAAGCAGTTCGAGCTCGCGACGCGGATCGCCGAGCTCACCCCGGGCGACCTCAACCGGATCTTCTACGGCAATTCCGGGTCGGAGGCCGTCGACACCGCGATGAAGGTCGCCCTCGCCTATCACCAGGCGCGCGGCCAGGGCGGCCGCAACGTCTTCGTGTCGCGGGAGCGGGCGTATCACGGCGTCAATTTCGGCGGCGTGTCGCTCTCGGGCCTCGTCAACAATCGCCGCAAGTACGGGCCGGGGCTGCCGGGCATCGCCCACATGCGGCACACGCACCTCAAGGAGAACTTCTTCACGCAGGGCGAAGGCGCGCACGGCGTCGAGCTCGCCGAGGACCTGCTGCGCTTCGTCAACCTCTACGGCGCCGAGAACATCGCGGCGTGCTTCGTCGAGCCCATTGCCGGGTCGACCGGCTGCCTCGTGCCGCCGAAGGGCTACCTCAGGCGGCTGCGCGAGATCTGCGACGCGCACGGCATCCTGCTCGTCTTCGACGAGGTGATCACGGCCTTCGGCCGCACCGGACAGGCCTTCGCGGCGCAGACCTTCGGCGTGACGCCGGACATCATCACGATGGCGAAGGCGCTCACCAACGGCGCGCAGCCGATGAGCGCGGTCGCGGTGAGCGAGCGCATCCACGACACGATCAGCGGCGCGGCCGCCGAGGGCGCGATCGAGTTCTTCCACGGTTACACCTACTCCGGCCATCCGGCGGCGTGCGCGGCGGGGCTCGCGACGCTCGACATCTACCGCAACGAGGGCCTCTTCGAGCGCGGTCGCGCGCTGTCGCCCTACTTCCAGGACGCGATCTTCTCGCTGCGCGATCTTCCCGTGGTCGCCGACATTCGCGGCTACGGCATGCTCGCCGCGATCGACGTAGACGCCGCCGGGACGCCCGGCGCGCGCGGTCACGCGCTGCAGAAGAAGCTCTTCGACAACGGCCTCAACCTCAAGACGACCGGCGACTGCGCGATCATCGCGCCGCCGCTGATCGCGGAGAAATCGCATGTCGACGTGATCGCGGATATCCTGCGCAAGACGCTTTCCGTCAATCTGATGCTCACGGCCGGGCGCGCGCGCCCGCCGCAACGGCAAGGGGGAAATTCGATGAAACGACTGGTCGCAGGACTGATTCTCGCGCTCGCCATGGCGCTGCCGGCATTCGCCCAGAAGACCGTCACGTTCGCCTATCAGGACATGATGAATCCGTTCCGGTGGGTGCAGCAGACGCAGGAGATCGAGAAGACGACCGGCTACAAGATCAACTGGCGCCAGTTCGGCGGCGGCGGCGACGTGATCCGCGCGATGGCATCGGGCGACGTCCAGCTCGGCGAGGCGGGGTCGGCGCCGATCGCGACCGCGGTGAGCCAGGGTCTCGACGTCGAGCTCTTCTGGATCCTCGAGGACATCGCGGCGGCCGAGGCGCTGGTGGCGCGCAACGGCAGCGGCGTCGAGAAGGTCGCCGACCTCAAGGGCAAGAAAGTCGCGACGCCGTTCGTGTCGACCTCGCACTTTCACCTGATGTACGCGCTCGAGCTCGCGGGGCTCAAGCCCTCGGACCTGCAGGTGCTCAACATGCGCCCGCCCGAGATCGCGGCGGCGTGGGGCCGCGGCGACATCGACGCGGCGTTCATCTGGGATCCGGCGCTCGCCACCGTCAAGAAGAACGGCAAGGTGCTGGTCACCTCCGGCGAGCTCTGCAAGAAGGGCAAGTGCACGTTCGACGGGCTCATCGTCTCGAAGAAGTTCGCCCGCGAGAATCCCGAGTTCATGGTCGCGCTGGTGAAGGCGATCGCGAAAGCCGACGGCGACTATCGCGCCAATCCGAAGGGCTGGACCGGCACGCTGGAGAAGGCCACGGCGGTCGCGAAATGGTCGGGCGGCAAGACCGAGGACGTCGACGCGGCGATGGCGCTGTACTACTTCCCGAGCCTCGCCGAGCAGGCCTCGCCCGCGTGGCTGGGCGGCGGCGCCAGCGGCGGCGCGGCGAAAGCGCTCGCCGAGACGGCGAAATTCCTCAAGGATCAGGGGCGCATCCAGGAGCTCGCCAAGGACTACGGCGCGGCGGTCACGCCCGAGTTCGTGACGAAGGCGATGAAGTAGCCAGAGCGTCCGACGGAATTCCGCGGCGGACGATGCGCCGCCGCGGTCCCGACCCGATCGCCGCCCGTGCCGAAGCTCGACATCCGCGACCTCGGCGTCCGCTACGCGACCCGCACCGGGACGGTCGACGCGATCGAAGGCATCAACCTGTCGATGCGCGCGCGCGATTTCGTCGTCGCGATCGGCGCGTCGGGCTGCGGCAAGACGACGCTGCTCAACTGCATCGCGGGGTTCCTGCCGCCGACCGAGGGCACGATCCTGCTCGACGAGCGCCCGGTGACGGGTCCCGGCGCCGACCGCGGCGTCGTGTTCCAGAAGCATGCGCTGATGCCCTGGCTCGACGTTGCCGGCAACGTCGAGTTCGGGCTGCGGATGCGCGGCGTGCCGGCGGCGGAGCGCCGCCGGATCGCGCTGGAGAAGCTTCGTCTCGTCGGCCTCGACCAATTGGCGGATCGCGCGGTCTACGAGCTGTCGGGCGGCATGCAGCAGCGCGTCGGCATCGCGCGGGCGCTCGCCAACGATCCGGAGCTCCTTCTGATGGACGAGCCGCTGGGCGCGCTCGACGCGTTCACGCGGGAGGCGATCCAGGAGACGATCCTCGACATCTGGAACGCGACGGGCAAGATGTGCTTCTTCATCACGCACTCGGTGGAAGAGGCGCTCTTCCTCGCCACGCACCTCGTCGTGATGACGCCGGGACCGGGCCGCGTCGCGCACGAATACACGCTCGACTTCGGCCGGCGCTTCATCGAGGGGCGCGATGCGCGCGCGGTGAAGTCGTCGCCGGATTTCATCCGCGTGCGCGAGGAGGTCCTCGCCGTGATCCTGCGCCGCGCGCCGAATGAGCGAGGCGGGCGAGCATGAGCACCGCAGGGCCGCCCCAAGGTGCTCGGCCCCCGCGGGGGGAGCGGCGCGGAGCGACGCGCGGGGGGAACATGCAAGCGAGCCAAGGCCCGAAGGGCGCGTCGCCGAGCGATTGAGCGCGGCCGACGTCTCGACGCGAACGCGCCCCATCAACGGGTCGGAGGCCGCGGGGCGCGACCGCGAACGGCGCTGGTCTCGAAAAGACCTCGCGCTACGCGGCGCCGGGCGAGGGGCGCAGCACCGTGATCAGCGTCGTCACGATGGCCGCGCTCTTCGCGCTCTGGTGGGTCGCGAGCCACCTGCGCTGGCTGCCGCCGCTGTTCCTGCCGACCCCCGAAACGGTGTTCACGCGGCTCTACGAGTCGGCGATGGGGCAGCTCACCGACGCGCCGCTGGCGACGCACTTCGGCTGGTCGATGTTCCGCGTGTTCAGCGCGTTCATCGCCGCCTGCGTGACCGCGATCCCGATCGGCATCGCGATGGGCGTGTCGCGGATCGCGCGCGGCGTGTTCGATCCGCCGATCGAGTTCTACCGGCCGCTGCCGCCGCTCGCCTACCTGCCGCTCATCGTCATCTGGTTCGGCATCGACGAATTCTCGAAGGTGCTGCTGATCTATCTCGCCTGCTTCGCGCCGCTCGCGCTCTCCGCCCGCGCCGGCGTGCGCTCGGTGTCGCAGGAGCAGCTGCACGCCGCGTACTCGATGGGTGCGTCGCGCTGGCAGGTGGTCCTGCACGTCATCGTCCCGGCGGCGCTGCCGGACATCCTGACCGCGATGCGGATCGCGATCGGATTCGGCTGGACCACGCTCGTCGCCGCGGAGATGGTCGCCGCGACCCACGGCCTCGGCCAGATGGTGCTGAACGCGTCGAACTTCCTGCGCACCGACATCGTGATGATGGGAATCATTGTCATTGGCGCCGTGGCTTACCTCTTCGATCTCCTGATGCGCTACGCCGAGCGCGTGCTGGTCCCCTGGAAGGGGAAGGCCTGAGTCGGCCCCGGGGGCGCCCTGGCGGTCCCCGCCGAACCTGCAACCGCCGCGCATCCGCCTGTCGGACATCCCGCCCCTGTCGTCGTCTGGAAGCGGTCGGGAGTTGACAATGGCGTGACGCCAAGCGAGTCTCACGATAATGGCCACACGTCCGCATTTCCAGCGCCTGGTCGAGCGGGTGCGATTGCTGCCCCCGCTGCCCGCAGCGTTCGTCTATCCGTGCGACCGCGATTCGATCCAGCTCGCCCTCTCGGGGGCGTTCGCGGGCTATCTCGCGCCCGTGCTGGTCGGCCCCGAGTCGCGGATCCGCGACCTCGCCGGCCGATCGGGGCTCGACATCTCGAGGCTTCCGATCGTCGACACCGCCGACACGCCGAAAGCAGCGACCGAGCGCGCCATCCTGCTGGTGCGCGACGGCAAGGTCACGGCCCTCGTGAAGGGCAGCATGAGCGACGGCGACCTGCTCGCCCCCGTGGCGGCCGCCGAGTCGGGGCTGCGCACGGACCGGCGCCTTTCGCACGCCTATTTCGTCGACCTCCCCGCGCGGCCGAACGGCATGCTGCTCGCCGACGCGGTGCTCAACATTGCGCCGAATCTCGCCGCGAAGAAGGACATCGTCGCCAGCACGATCGACCTCGCGCGCATGCTCGGCGTCGACGTTCCGGCCGTCGCGCTGCTCGCCGCGCTGGACCAGCGATCGGTCGCCTTCCCCTCCACGACCGACGCCGCCGCGCTGAAATCGATGGCCGACCAGGGAGCGTTCGGCCGCGCTCGCGTCGAAGGCCCCCTGACCGCCGACAGCGCGCTCTCGGCCGAGGCCGCGCGCGTCAACGGCGTCCAGTCCGAGATCGCCGGCAGGCCCGACGTCCTGTTCGCACCCTCGATGGAGGGTGCTTCGCTGGTCCTGCGCACGCTGATCGGCCTCACGCATGGGCTCGCCGCCGGCATCGTGCTGGGCGTGCGGGTCCCGATCGTGATTCCCGCGCAGAACGAGTCGATGGAAGTGCGGATGGCTTCCTGCGTGCTGGCGTCGCTGATCGCCAATTCGACGACCGGCGCCGGGACCGGCAAGGAAGTTCCGGCGCGCGTGCCCGCCGCCGGACCCGACTCCGTAGCACGCGCCGCCGCCTGACGCTGCACTGCGTCCTGCTTCGCCGGCACACTCCGCCGGCCCGCGCGCCCCGCCTGGTTGTCCCGACTATCGGAAGACGGTGCGCCGCGCGAATCGCGGCGACCTCCGCTTGCCGCGCACCCGCACCCTACCCCGTCAGCGCTGGCGCACGCAATCCATGTAATAGCGGGTCCGCGTGCCCTCGGTCTCCTCGACGAGTCCGTGGATGTCGGTGTCGAATCCCGGGAACTGCGCGTTGAACGCGCGCGCGAACTTGAGGTACTCGACAATCGTCCGGTTGAAGCGCTCGCCGGGGATCAGCAGCGGGATGCCCGGCGGGTACGGCGTCAGCAGGACGGCGGTCACCCGGCCCTCCAGCGCG